>JAYZTT010000029.1:0-16228 GCA_036125855.1 Planctomycetota bacterium | reverse complement strand
AAATGACGCATTGGGGATCTCGATGATCTCAGCCCGCATTAGTCCGGTTGCTGAAAAAAATCGGATTCAGAGATAGACCCAGCGAGCAGAGAGTGAGAATCGCAATGACGAAACTGATCAAATTAACCACCATGGTGCTTTTGTGTGCCTTTCAGGCTCCGGTGATGGCCGGGGCGGTCGACAGGACCAGTTCGGCAGCATTTCAACTGACAGAAGAGGAACAGGAGCGAGTCCTCGACCTTTTCCAGGCGACGGATGAAATCATTACCAGCGATGGACACCTGCAGTTGACCTACGATTTCGAGTCGGAAGAGAAGAGCCTGGGCGATGACTTCTTTCCACTGCCAGCAGATCGTGGCCAGAAAGTACGCTGGAGCCGCGACTGGGAAGGACTCTGTGAAGGAGTTTCCGGTGGCATCATCATCGCGGATACCGGCCAGTGGTTTCACCGTGCCGTCTGGCAGCCGGATGTTCAGATGGAGTTGACCTACGTCTCCTTCGTCGGGGGTCGGCGCGGTGGAATGGTTGCCGCGGTCTACGCCTGGTCGAAGAAATTGCGTCAAAGGGTCGGTAGTAATCTTGGGACACAGCTGTTGAAGATCACCGGAACCAAGGCAACGGGGGGACTCGGTAAGGCTCCCGATATCGTCTACGAAGATCACCACAAGTTTGGTTTTGAACTTAAAGACGGCAATTTCCGCACACTACTCAACGGTCGTCCGAAGCTGGAAACTGACAACAAGAAAGTGCTGAAAAAGCTCGGACCCGGACAGGTCGGCCTCGTCTGGCGCGGTACCATCAGTGGCGTCGTTCCGGAGCTGAAGATCCGCGGCAAGATTGATCTGGACTGGGCAGCGGATCAGATTCCACCATTGCGCCAGCGCCTCGATGCACACCGTGCAGAGATTGCTGCCGCAAAGCGCTGATGCATCGGATTCGATGGGATCAGTGCAACTGGCTACCCCATTCTCATGAAGTAGAGAAAAGTGCCCCGTACGATGACGGATCGTCGTCGCACGGGGCTTTCAGGGAGTACCCTCTCCCGAACCGGGAGAGCAAGGACCGGTCTTATCAGGTCGGCGACGTGGGAGGCGGTGGTAGCAGAGGCTGACCAGGATCCGGAGTGATCGGGATTCTCCTGAACTGGCCGCCGCTAACGGAAGAAATAAACCGACACGTTGTTTCCAGAAACTCGTCGGAAACCTCACTCGTGATGAAGAAGACGTGAATCGGCAAGTCGTCCCTGTTCTGCTCGATGGCAATGGTTAATGCATCCAGCTGGATTTCACCAAAGCTGTACCGATCATCGATGATCAAGATCACCGCACGGTGTTTCGTGCGGTCCAGATGGGCAATTTTGAGAGTCTCCTCGAGAGCCAATGCCATGCTGCTTGCACCGGAGTGTTCTTTCGATGCTTCCCAGTTTTTCATCAGGGTCTTGTTAGTAGGAGATGCTGAAACCGGTCTGTTGCGAAACAGATGCAAGGTCTCATTGAAGATAACAGCTCCGAATCGGGATCGGCCTGAAAGCGATGAAACCAGATTGCCGAACTCGGCAGAGATGACCGATGCTCGTTCGCCCTTCATCCATTCGGTATGTTCGACACACAGGTAGTAACTGTCGGCGAAAATTTCTGCTCCAAAGACCTGAATCACATCGGTGTAATCATCATCTTCGGAAGGATTCTTGCCGCCACCGGAGGGCAGGTCATAGATGGTACTACGTTCAGAAGAAGTGCCGTCGTCGGGAGATTCCTGTGCGGATACGGTACCGTTGGTGCCAAATCCACCCGCAAGGAAAAGCAATCCGAGAATGATGGCGAACACCGGGTGGGGAACCATCCCTGGTCCATCCTTGGTCTGTAGCATCGGATCTCCTTTCAAGAGAGTTTTTTGGCGGGCTGTGATTTAATGACGTGGAGAGAGCAAACATCGATCCGAAAATAAAATCGGGGCAGATCTGCGGTTAATTCCTGAATTGCTGCATGTTGTTGTGAAGAATCCCGTACAGGAATTTACACTCTCGACAGAAGTGTGTCAGAAGTGCAACACGGCTCTCGAAGGGCGATGTAATCGCAGCAGTGAGCCGGGGAACTTTCTGTGACCATGATTCGTTGGTGATGAAATTTTCAGGATCACTCACCGTTTCATCGATGCAACATGATCCACTACTCGAACTTCTCGGGATCGATCGGAACCGAGACGGATCGATTTCCCTCCGTCGAATTGCCGATGACATCTCGCAGCGCCCACGCCAATGCGGGCAAGATCTGATCGAGATCACCGCGGGTGCTGATGCGGACAGCGGAACTACGCCAGCTTCTCGTGGAATCCGTGGTGCCGCTGTGGACCCCTTCGATACGCAGGTACAGAGGGATTCGTGTTTCTGTTCGAGTTCGGAATTGGGCTCCAGCTCCCAGACCCAATCGGTATCTACCACCGGAGGAGATTCGACCATATGCCATCGGAGACACGTAATAACGATCGTTGATTTGCGGTTCTCCGACACCGTAGTCGATGAACAGTTGCCAGTCGGCTGTTTCTGTCGAGTTGGCTCGTTGCAGGCCCTGCTCCTGGAGGATTTTCGTCAGGGTGGTTGTTGTCACCTTCCACCGTTCACTTCCTTCGACTGCCTGAGGACCTCCGACAACGAATGAATAGGTTTCTCCCGCTTGCATTTTCAGGGCCGATTCACCATCGACATGGACTCCGATGGTGTGTGCACACCCACAGAGAAATAACGCGACGAGGACGATAGATAACAACCTGAGGTTCATTGTTGAGGTTTTTCGTTCAATAACATTTCAGCCAGGGCATATCCAACCAGGGAATAATTCGATGCAGATCCATTGTAGTGGCAATACCAGTGACCACCACGGCTCTTGAATTCCTCATTGAGTTCGGTGGTCGGCAGGTGATTCTCCTCGGTATCGGCAATCCCTTTTTCCTGTTTTTCATTCCACCAATCGTCGCTAATTCGCCGTAGCTCCTGCAATCGGGTGTCCCAGAAATCGACGGTCGGGACAAAGTACACCCGCTCAAGAGCTGGATCGTTGGCAACCAGTTGCTGGGCGCGGCGGAAATTCATCATCGCAGTTGCTTCACCATCATCGGGGTTTTTCCTGGCACGGGCTGTCATTTCGTGTCCCCCGACTCCCATCTCGCCGATGGCGATCGGCATATCAGGAGCCTTCAAGTCGGTTCGCACATCCCGGAACATCGCGGCCAGGTTTTTGGGATAGTTCTCGATCAGTTGCTCGCCGATCCGTTCGTCATCGATACGAACATGCCACTGACAGAAGTCATTCCAGCCCTGAAACCAGGCCATTCCGGCCAGCTCGTAGCCCTGTCCCTGGTAACCGGGAACCACCTTGTCGATATCTTCAAGGCACTGCTGAATCTCCGAGATCATCTTCCGGTAGAAGTGGCCTACCTCACGCTTGTGTCCATCGGAGCTCTGATGTTCTAGCAGAGCCGCGTCTGCCCCGACAGGTTTGCCGGCACCGGGGGAACGGAAATCACAGTACACATCCTTACCGCCCCAGGCGGTCTTGATCAGCAGTACCGGTTCTTCGAAATGCTCGCCCACGATGGCACCAAAGAGCAGCTCGGGACCGATCTCGTTGTCGTTATAGCCCCAGCCGACAGTCAGTGGGCCACTCTTTTGCCTCTTGGCCTGCCAGGAGATGGTGACGTCGCTGCGGGTTGCCCAGGAGCCATCCTTGTTCTTGAGCAACGAGAGCAAATGGCCGTGGTCGGGATCATTTCCGAGCATGTCGAGACTACGAAGCTGGCCATGTCCTTCCATGTTGGATTGGCCCGCCAGGATGAAGACTTTTACCTTGGGTGAATTTTTTGACAGGTCATCTGTTTCAGATTGCGCGGCGATGCTGGTCGTTCCGAAGCAATGAACAAGAACGAAGAAACTGATGGGGATCAGAAAAAATCGATGCATGATGACTTCCAATTCGCAGAAAAAATTCTGGTGAATGTGTCTCGATCACCAATGAAAGATAACATCGCTCTGATTCGATGCATCTTTCTGTTTGCGCGTTATGCCACTTGAGTGCGCTTGATCGTGTCGTTTTGACATTAAAATTGAATTTTTTTTTGTGCTGAATTACGAGGTGAATTTTATGAAAAATTCGATGTGGATACGATTTTTGATGCGTGATTTTTTTGGTTTGTTCCCGTCACCTGTTTGATGGGGATAAACGGGGGAATTCGACGGTTATCTGGCAAATGGAGCGTAAACAACTCGTTGAACATTGTGTCCGGATCTGCGCAATTCGCGACGATTTGCTACACAAGATGCGAGAGCGAAACGGTTCCAGATGTTTGTTCCTGTGCCTTGCTCATCGTGTTGGTGTAAAGATGTGATGCTTGCAGTTCGTTTTGAAAGCATTCAACATAATTGTGCATCAGGATCGAGGGGGCCGAGTCTTCCCAGAGACCAAGGTGTTTCAGGAGTGACGTCTGGCCAGGGGAGGTAAGAACGTTAGCGAAAGCGCGAAGCGTTCCCATCCCAGGGGAAAGGTCGGGTCGGCCCCCTCCATATCCTTCCTCTACTCCCCGGAGTTTTCATCCGGGACTCTCTTCCAGTGATAACCAGAGCATGTGAGCGCAACGCTGCATCCGATCCATCGGCAGTGGGCTGACAGAGGCGGTGATCGCGACGGCTGGCTGCAGTTTACTTCACGGCGATGTCAGATCTCCTCGAGAAGGCTACCACTGACCTGCACTCGGGGAAGGCTCTGAGCTGGTACCGACACCATTATCTCAGCCAGTGTGATGGCCTTCCGGGAGATGTGTTCGACAGCAATTCCATCGAAGGAATCTGCTGAGCGATCTTCAGGAGAATGAGAACCGAAAAAGTCAGCGGCCCTGACGGAGAGCGTGTTACCAGCAGTGCGGGTTCAATCCTGGGGGTCTTCTGCCGGTGGGGGATCCGTTGAAAGGGGATCGTTGCCGTGTCGTCGCATCACGGCCTGACGCAGCAGGTACTCGATCTGGGCATTGACGCTGCGGAGCTCGTCATCAGCCCAGCGACGCAGTTGCTGATGAATTCGATCATCGATCCGTAGTAAGAGTGATTTACGAGCCATCGTTATCTGTCCCAGGAGGCTGGCGGTTGGTGCTGCTAGCCTCCTGGGCCCTTTTCATCATGTGTACAGGGAACCGGTGTTGACCACTGGTTGCGCATCGTTGTCACTACACAGGACCACGAGCAAGTTGCTGACCATCGTCGCCTTTCTCTCTTCGTCGAGATTCACCACCTGGTTTGATTCCAGTCCATCGATGGCCATCTCGACCATGCTGACCGCTCCATGGACAATCTTTTCTCGCGCCGAGATGATCGCTTCTGCCTGTTGCCGTCTCAGCATCGCGCTGGCGATTTCGGGTGCGTAGGCAAGGTGATTGAGGCGTGCTTCTTCCACCTCGACTCCCGCCTTTGCCAGACGATTGGCCAGTTCTGATTTCAGCGCTTCGCTGACTTCTTCGGTCGAACTGCGGAGGGTGAGCTCCCCGTCTTCATCGTCAGATTGCTGATTGTGGTCATAGGCGTAATCGTTGGCCAGATGTCTCAGTGCGGATTCACTCTGAACTCTGACGAAGTGAGAGTAGTCATCGACATCGAACGCAGCCTTGGCGGTGTCGTTGACACGCCAGACGACCACTGCTGAGATTTCGATGGGGTTTCCTCGCTTGTCATTGACCTTCAACTTCTCTCCATCGAAGTTTCGGGCACGTTTCGAGATGCGGTTCTTGGTGAAGAACGGATTGCCCCAGAAGAAGCCGCTGCGGACCTCGGTGCCGCGATAATCACCAAACAGCAGCAAGACCATCGCTTCGTTGGGTTGCAGTGTGAAATGTCCGGCCAGCAAGATCAGAGTGATGGGAATCGCGACCCCTGCGGTAATTTTGGCGGTAATGGACGGTACGAACACGAGCGTTCCTACCGCAGCCAGCAACAGGATCAGGTGAAGAAACAGTCGAACCCAGCCGCTAGCAACCTGGATGGTTTTTTCCCCGGTGGTGGTTGTCATCGAAGCGCTCCTTTTCCTTCGTCGTGACGGGATATACCAATATGATATCACATAGATATATATCTGTCCAGTCGGGTTGTAACTATTGATTTGACAACATCCTACGACAATTGATTTGAGTACCTGAAAGGTTCAACTGGGAGCGATAGACTGTTCTGACGGTGATTTTCCGGGCATTCTGGGTGTGGCCTGGCGGTTGCCAGGAGTCGTGCCGGGTGCCCGAAAGCGTTTGAATCAGAGGAGCAATTCACCATGCCGTCGAAAACTTTCACTCGAAGAGGATTTCTCCAGAGCGGTGCTGCGGCGGGATTACTGTGGAGTTCAGGGGTTGGGGCGAGTGCACAGTTACCGATCGCAAGAAATGGTGATCCCGAGGCCAGGAACATCATCCTGCTGGTTGCCGATGGAATGAACACCGGAACCTGGACCGTCGCAGATTACTACCAGCAACATCAAACCCAACGACGTACGGAATGGGTCAAGCTATATCAAGAAGAAGAGGTCGCCCGCGCCTTGATGGAGACCTGTTCGGCGAACTCACATGTAACAGATTCCGCGGCGGCATCTTCGGCCTGGTCGAGTGGTCAACGAATCAAGAATGGCGCCATCAACGTCACTCCCGATGGAACCCAGTTAACCCCCATTCATGACCTGGTGAAGAAGAGCCAGCGCAGTTCCGGTCTCGTGACCACAACTCGGGTAACTCATGCGACGCCGGCGGCATTTGCTTCTTCGGTTGCCAGTCGCGGGCAAGAAGATGCGATTGCTCTGCAATATCTGGATCGAGGAGTCGATGTCATCCTTGGTGGTGGTTCCGTTCATTTTGATGGGGCCGTCAGAAAGGATGGAATCGATCTGGCAGGTCGCTATCGAGCCGGCGGATATACCGTTATCAATTCACGAGATCAGCTACTCAAGGGGGTGGAAGCAATTCCGAACAGGTTGCTGGGTACATTCTGGCCGAGCCATCTTCCTTACAGTATCGATTGGAATCACGATGCTGAAATTGCTGCCAGGGTGCCGACTCTCGGCGAAATGATGCGTGCCGCGCTGGCCATTCTGGAGCAGAATCCATCCGGTTTTCTGCTTCAGGTGGAAGGTGGCAGGGTCGATCACGCCGGGCACGGCAACGATGTCGGCGCCATTGTTCACGATCAGCTCGCCTTCGATGATTGCATCGCCATCGCCCGCGCCTACACCCAGCAAAATCCGGATACCCTGGTGGTTGTCACCACCGATCACGGTTGCGGGGGTTGCCAGCTCAATGGTGTCGGTGGTGGATACGCCGATACCGACAAGACCTTCTTTCCCGGGGTCGATGCGATCGGTGCCAGTTACGAGCATCTCCAGAGAGTCAGGAAGAATCTCGAAGTGGAGAGTTTTGCCCAGCTGGTCGAAAAATCCCTGCAGGTCACGATCGATGACGCTCGGCACGAGGAGCTGGAAGTGGCGGCAAAAGCCGGTGGCTATGCTGTTGCCAACCTGCTGAGAAACTGGCACGGATCCAAGGCACGTACCGGTGTCAACTGGACCAGCCAGAATCACACCGGGGAGTTCGTCGAGCTCTCTGCCTGGGGGCCTGGTAGCCAGGTGCTGAAGCCCTGGATTCGTAACAGCGATCTGTTCGGGGTGATGCGAGGGGCGTTGCAGTTATCGTGAGATCCGTGTCCGTCACGGCGCTGGACCTGGCGGTCAGCTGTCCTTGTTCTTCGACTGCAGGCTGCTCACTCGACTTCTCAATGTTTGCACAGCCGGATGGATCGGGTTGATCTGAGCCGACTTCTGCAGGGCCTTGTGAGCTTGTTCGAGATTTCCTTCGCTAACATGAAACAAACCCAGCTTGACCCAGGCATCGAGATTGCCCGGATCCATTTCGGTCACGGCCTGGATGGTTGTCGCGGCCAGATCCCGGTCAGCGAGGCGTAAACACACATCGAATAGCACCAGGCAGACCTCGCTCGAGTTCGGTTCCAGCTGTCGAGCTTTTGCCAGATGGAGCCGTGCTGCGGCGTCATTGCTCAGCTTGACCTCGGCGCGTGCCCTGGCGAAATGGGCCTGCCAGTTGTCGGGAGCCTGAGTGATCGCTGCGGTTCCTGAGGCGGCAGCCCGTTGATAATGCGAGAGGATCTCATCGGTGGAACTCTTGCCGCTTCTGGCCAGACGATCCCCCTCCTGGATCGAAAAATTGACCTTCAAGATGTAGGCGCCGATCAACTCTGCATCGAGGCGGATGATCGTGTCCAGTTCTTTCAGCGCTGCGCTGGTGTTCCCCTCCCCCTGGTGGGCCTGGGCCAGTAGCGAACGGAACTCGACATCTTCCGGATGGGTTTGAAGGGTTCTCAGGAGCCGTTCTCGGGCGATATCGAATCGCGATTGGCGGATGAGTTTCGCGCAGAATTTGTTCTCGTGATCTCTTCCGGTTCTGAATCGGGTCAGTTGATCTTCTCTCGGATCCTGTTGGTACAGGCGTTCGGCATCGAGTGTGTTTCTCAGCATCCCTTCGACGACCGTTCCAGATTGACCGAGGCGTAGATAGGTCTGCCCGAGCAACCGGAATGCCCATTCATTTCGACGATCCTGCTGGGTCACGGTCTTCAGAATCTCGAGCGCGCCGGGAGCATCACCGGTGTTCAGCAAGATCTCGGCGTAACCGGCTCTACCTCGGATCGATTCGGGAACCAGATCGAGGAGCTGCCCGATGGCGTGTTCTGCACCGACGTCATCGGCGATCTCCAGTCTGGCCATCGCCAATCGATGCCAGGCAGGAGAGAAATCAGGAAACCGATCGGTGACCTTGTTCAGATCCTCGATGGCGCGCTCCGTTTCGCCGATGGCGAGTCGAGCGATTGCCGCTCGATAGGGCCACAGGGCATCGGCTGGATCGAGTCGTTGGGCAGCTTGATATTCGCTGATGGCGAGCCGGTGGAGACCGTTGGCCTCCAGGGCCATCGCCATCGATCCACGCTTCTGGGGATCCCCGATGTCGGTTGCGGTGATCCGTCGCTGGTCGGTGAGAACCTGGTCCTGGAGCTGATCGACGGCGAGGTTTTGCAGTGTCACCAGGGGGGGGATCGTCACCACTTTCTGGCAACTGATCACCGTCAGGAGCAGGAAGCCTGACAGCAGCCATGAGGCCAGGTTTCTGAGCGGGAAGACTGGCGCCATCAAAGCTCACCCAGTTTCTCGAGCTGTTCGGTGGAGAGTGGATGTCCCGGTTGAAGCTGGAGAGATTTGCGGAAATCTGCGATCGCTGACTCTCTTGCACCCATCTGCAACCTGGCCAACCCCCGATAGTGATGGGAGTCGGCGCTGCTGGCATCGAGCACGATGGCTCGATCAAGATGTTCGATGGCCCTGGCGTATGCTGCCAGTTTCACCAGAGTCACACCGATCCTCTGCGCCAGTCGTGCGTGATCCGGTCGTCCCCGGGCAGCCAGCAGATACTCCGTCAGCGCACAGGCGTACAGTCCCTGGCGGTCGTAATTTTCGGCCCGGGCTATGCAGGAGTTGGAGTTGATGGCGCGACCGAGAACCTCGGCGCGTAGTGGGTCGAGCAGGACCAGAGAGTCGTGAAGAGAATCATCCTCTTCGAGCCTTTGCTGGATTTCCTGCGCTTTTTCACGGTTTCCGGTGCGCAAATATGCCTGCGAAATTGTGATCAGGGTTGGCCGGTCGCGAGGTGCGATTTCCATGACCTTCTGCAACTCGGCCAGGCTCTCGGTGACTCGATTCAATTGCAGGAGAGCCCTGCCGATTCGAGAGTGTGCCATGGCGCTACCGGGACGACTGGAGCCAAATCTCTTGAAGCATGTCAGGGCCTCCTCGAATTGACCGGTGCGGAGGTAGTATTCGCCGAGGCGAAAGTTGGTCGTCGGGTGATCCGGCTGGTCACCGAGGATGCGATCCCAGGCATTCCTGGCGTCCTCGTTACGGCCGAGGAACTCGTAGTTCAGTCCGCAGTTGTATAGCGATGGGAGATGATCTGGCTTCAGGGTGAGAGCCTTCTGGTAGTAGGTGATCGCCAGCTCCTGGATCTCGTGAGCGTCGAGGATGGCGGCCAGTTCGTAATGGCGCTGGTGAGATTGCGGGTTCTTCTCGATGCGACGGAGCCCCCCCGTGATCGCTCTTCTGACCAGAGGTTCCAGTCCCGTGACGTCGATGGTTGTTTCGTCACTCTGTTGCGAGCTGGCGATGTTGAATGGGAATGGCCCGACCATCCCGAGCAACAGGACTCCGCAAAGGAAGCAGGCGAAACGGCAACCGCGACTCATTCGACCTTCTTTCCCTCACCACGATAGAGGTCGATGGTTTGATTCCAATCCACGTTGTTGAATTCTTCCCGATCTCCATCAGGCCAGCGAATGATCACCCGGGAGCCGGGATCCCGGGCACCGAAATGAGCCACTGCAGGGATCGCCGTGGCGTAGCTGGAAGCCGAGGAGATGGTACGCGTGATGATCTGATCTCCGTCCTGGACGTGGATCGTGGTGCCCAGGAGCGGCGGTCCGCCCTTTTCTTCCGAGGCACGAACTTTGAGCCACGAACCGATACGAGGAGCATTGTTGCGGTAGAGGCGAGCCGGTCCTTCGATATTGGAAATCACGACATCGAGATCTCCGTCGCCGTCGATGTCTCCTGCTGCGAGTCCTCGGCTCGATTCGATCACCTGGCAAAAATCACCGACGATATCTTCTCCATCGATGAATCGTGCCTCACCGGAGTTGATGTAACAGAGGTTTGGTTCCGAATAGCGATCCCAGGGTGGCGGTGATTGAGTGCCGCTTCTTTTCGGTCCGGAACGAACTCTGCCATTGGCGATCAGCAGATCGAGATCTCCATCGAGTTCCAGATCGAGCGCGACCACACCAAATCCGGTGTAGTTGATGCTGGTGGTGCCCAGTCCACTGCCTCCCGAGTCATCGGTGAATCCCATCTGCTCGCCCAGATTGCGGTAGAGGGTGTTACTTTCCATATCGAGATGGGTGACGAACAGATCGGTGGAAGCGTTGCCATCGAGATCAGCAGCGACCACTCCCATTCCCGCCTCCGTCTGACCGTTCAGATTCAACGCAACTCCGAGAATCCCCGCCTCATCGACGAAGGTGCCATCCTTCTGGTTGATCCAGAGATTGTTTTCGTAGGCATCGTTGGCGACGTAGAAATCGATCCAGCCATCTCCGTTGAAATCCTCACAACAGATTCCAAGACTCGCTGCCGGGCTGGAGGCGATCCCTGATGGGGTCGAGATGTCCGAGAAGGTTCCAGTTCCATCGTTACGTAACAGGATGTTTCGAGCGGGGGGATAGGACCTGGGTCCGCAGTATTCAACCTGTCCCACCGAATCGGTGCATCGGATCTTCGGATCGAATTCGACGTACTGGGTGATGAACAGATCGAGGTCTCCATCTCGATCGATGTCAGCGAAGGCACAGGATGCGGTCAGTCCTGCAACGGTGATGCCAGCCTTCTCGGTGACATCCTCGAAGGAGCCATCTCCTCGATTCCTGTAAAGAACATCGGGCCCGTAGTTGGCGACGTAGATGTCGGTCCAGCCATCGTTGTCGAAATCGCCCGTTGTGGCTCCGATTCCGAACCCGCCATCCGCGAGACCACTTTCGCTGGTGGCATCGACAAATTGCCACGGGGCGTCCTGACGGAAGTAGCGATTGGAGTCCCTGGTTTGCTTGTCGGTGGCAGGCAATCGATCGTTCCCCTGCACCAGGTAGATGTCGAGATCTCCATCCCGGTCGGCATCGAAGAGTGCCAGCCCTGCGCCCAGGTGGGCCGGTAGCAGCCGGGAGCCCGATTCGTACGAGTGATAGGCAAAGTCGATGCCGGTGGTGGAGGTGACATCGACGAGCCACGGCGGTTCGGATACGGGCGGCTGATCGGTTCCTGACTGACAGGAGCTCAGGGCGATGATCGCCAGCAGTAGCAGGGGGACTCGCATTCCTGGTGAGGAGCTACCGGCTGACCAGAGGAGAGCTTTCGATGGTTGTTGAGGAGCTAGGGAGTCCGTTGAATCCATGAGTTTGATTGTAGCTGTGTGCTCCGCAAGGGCCATAGCCGTGGCTGTATCGATACCGTCAATCATCCATCGGCAGTATCTGTACGGCATCGGAAACCATGAATCCCTGCGGCGAAATTCGGAACAGAGATAAAAGGGGTTCTGCTGGCTCATGGAGGGTGAACTCGGAAACATCGTGCCAGCCATCTCCGTCGCCTATTGTTCGCTGATCGATGATCTTCCAGGTGAGGAGATTCTGTCTGCTGACCACGGATACCTGGACGGCGACACGAGGACAGCGGTTCTCATGAGGAGAACTTCTCAGTCTGATTTTCCATTTCCCGGGCGCCAATTCACCGAGCAGATACTTCGCGTTCACTCGCTTGTCGGAGACGTGATAGCAGAGGCCGACGAACCCCTTCACCGAGGTGGAGATCTGCCAGTGGTTTCCCAGCCGAACTCCATCATCCAACTCGTCGATGATGGTTCCCTCCAGGGTCGTGGGGTCGATTCCTTCATCTTCGCCGATTCGATCGGCACCGCTTCGGCGCGACAGGATCTGTCCCGCCTCGAGCAGGCGTTTCTTCAGGTGCTGATAGGGCACCTTCTGGACCGTGGTTTCATTCTGGACGGCCAGAGCGGCGGCTATTCCTGCTGATTGTCCCAGAACGAAGAACACCGGTTCCATCCGGGCCGATCCGTAGGCGATGTGGGTGGCGGAGATCGCCACCGGAACCAGCAGATTGGAGCAACTACGCGGTGGGGGTGTGATGGAACGATACGAGATGGGCCACGGTGCGTTGACACCGACCTGCACATCGCCTTCATTGCGAACGAAACCATCGATGGCACGGCGGTGGACGTGATGACTGTCCATGCCATAGGAAGCCAGTCCCACCGGATCCAGCACCTTCCGTGTTCCCCGGACGTGGTTCTCATTCATCACCATCTTCGAAACCATCCGGCGACCTTCCCGGACATAGATCCGCCAGGGCCAGCCGTCGTTATCGGTGAATTCGTCGGCGGCTCGACACCACTGCTTCGCCGTGTTCTGGAGCGATTTCGGAACTCTCGGATGAGTTGCCAGGGTCCAGATCAAACCCTGCTGCCAGTTTCGATGATCGGCGATGATTTGTCGCCGCTCCTCATCCGTGGCTTCGATGTAATTGTGATTGCCACCGATGTAATCGGTCGAGACCGCACCATTGTTGTTGACGTCTGATTTTCGGTTGGGCACATGAACGACATGCCACGGCATCTTTCTGGAGCCTGCATCGAAGGTACGAAGTAGTAGCTCGTAACGACCGGGGTCATATCCATCGGGAGCGGTCCACGGCAGTTGATTGGTTCGATCATCGGTCAGGCACATCCGAAAGCAGTAGGCTTGCAATCCGCGGTCACCGCTGCCATCGACAGGGTGAGGCTCCGGCAGGATCCCTGGCAGCAAACCAGACGATGGATCAGCGGGATCGATCCAGGCGCTGACGGGGTTTTTGAATTGATGGTGAATGGCCCGCCCCAGTTGCACGCCGTTGAGGGTTTCCTGATGGTCTTCATTGGCCTCGCGACCGCTGGTAAAAGGAACTCCCGCCATCGGCAGCAGATCTCCTTCGTAGGAAGCATCGATGAAGATGCGCCCCTGGACCGAGCGACCATCCTTCAGCTTCAGACCGATCAATCGCCACGGAATCGAGCGGGTCTTGAAGGCTGAGGAGCGATCGATGGGGGCAGAACGGAGCAGCTGAACGCCACTGTCAAACAGCATCTGTTCGAGGATCGCTTCGGCGACATGAGGTTCAAAGGTCCAGGCCACGTCATCGCTGCTGCGATGTCCTCGACCCTTGAACGATTCACGACTTCCCCGTTGCCACGAGCCATCGTCATCGTAGTACTCACGAAGTGCCTGGTAGAACTCGCGCCCGATCCCTCCGATGGAATTGCCAGCTCCGACATCGGTGGCCCCGAGTCCACTGGTGGTCAGCCCACCGATATGCTGGTGCGGGGAGATGAGTAGCACACTGACCCCCGCCCGCCGCGCGGCAATCGCCGCCGAGATCCCGGCCGGCGTCGCATCATAGATCACCACATCCGCTTCCAGCGGCTGTGACGAAACCATCGCAACGGCTCCCGGATCCAGAAGCAGCACCAGAAGACCAGTGACAATCCACATCGATTTCATACAACTCTCTCCCAGGAACCAACACTTCCAGGATGAAGCAAGAGCGAGACAGAGTCGAGGCCCGCGGGGCCGATGGACCGGGCGCTGAAACGCTTTGTTTCTGCGCCGTTTGATCAGGGTTGTTCGATCAGTCGGTCAATGGTTGCGGCGGAAGCGAGGCGCTTGAACTCGGTCATGAAGGTGGCCTCGTCCGGAATGGCAAAACCGTCGCTGGGCCAGCGTTGACCGACTTCCGGTTTTTCATCGAAGGATTGCACCTCGGTGAGATACCCGAGGTATGCATCCCGAAAACCGGCTCGTACCGCTCGAATGATGTCGAGATATTCGGTGCTGCTGACGTGTTCCCTGGGATAACTCCAGGTGGTGGCTCCCATCACGTCGTTCAGGGCCCAGTCCTTTTTCGGGGAATCTGGATGGTCATTGTGGCAGTTCACGCAGGCCATCACCGATGCGAAATCAGGAAACATGGCGGTCCAGCGGCCGGTGGTCCCGTCATAAAAATGTTCCGCCGAACGATTCTCCAGGACCTTTGCAAAGATCGGCGCCTGAGATCCTGAGAACTGGTTCGACCTGGCGATGGGCTGATGAGATCCGAGAAATAGTCCCAGAGGAATGGGATCAATTTCGATGCTGTTTGCCGCCTCCCGGAGAAACAATGCAGGCAACGGGCCCGCCTGGACATTTTCATCTTTCCAATCCTCGTCAAAACGAAGTCCCACCTTCTTGCCAGTTCCCACAATCGATTTTGTGTAGAGAGTTCGAACGATGTCATTTTCAGCGGCGATGGTTTCCAGGACCTGCCGGATCGGGATCGAAGCATCGGCAGAGGTGGTTTCGCTGTCTGGAAGCGGAGCTGGAGAGGAAACAAATGCCCAGACAATCAGCAGGACCAGGACCAATGCCATCAGGTGGCCGGAGGTGATCTTCATCGGGGCAAACCCCTTTCTTTCAGGTAAGGCGTCTTGAGATCTCCATGGGGAGAATCGGTCGCATATCCTTCGAGATAGTTTCGAATTTTTTCCAGTGACCTTGCCTGTTCGAGGTTCAGAGGGACCTCGCCATCATGATTGCCGTGGTAATCGTGGCATTGCAAACATGATTGCCACTGTTCATCTGCGACAAGTTCTTTGTGAGTGGGGACGGTTTGATCTCCGGTGATGGACAGATCCTGATGGCAATGAAAGCAGAAATTCCCACCCCTGACAGAAACCTTGCCACTGTGATGGGAGTGACATCCGGAGCAATCCTGTGGCTTGATCAGATCACGAGTCTCCGCGTACCGCGGTTCGAGAAATAGATGCCCAGCATGGGGATCATCTTCATTGCGGTGGCAATCGAGACAGTCTGAAGATTGAATCGGTACCGTCACAAAATCTGCACCGTGTTCCCTGAAGCCGAGCCAGTACTTCAGGTTGGCCTGCACTTGCTGGCGAATCGTACCGACCGCTGGTTGATGGCACAGTTCACAGGCATGCTTTTCATGCATGTCGCGTTGACTACCTGGACTGTTCCATTTTTCGTGCTCCGGCGATTCCAAAGCCAGAATCAACATTCCCGAAACCAGGACCGCGAAAGCGATTGCGATGGGGCGTGATATCAGGATTTTGAACTGAGCCATGTTACGGCCCTCCATGACTGATAATGGTCCATACGTGGTAGCTGGCCAGGGCGGTGAGCAGGATCGAGACGGTGATGTGGGCAAACAGCCACCCATTGAAGTAACGAATTTGAAACTGTGGATCTCGCACGATCGATCGGTCGGCAACTCCAAGCAGTGTGTTACTGATGAAGAGCCAGAAGAGCAGTCCCAGAGTTCCGATCCCGATGGAATTTCCGTGAAGAATTAACAACAGCGGTGAAAAAGCACCGACACGTCGATGCCAGCGAAGCACGGTGGGAACCGATCTTGTTGATTGGGTCCAGCGAAGCATCGGTAGCCACCATTGAATGGTCAGATAGAGCAACAATGAAGAGCCCGAAATCCAGTGCCCCCAG
>JAYZTT010000028.1:0-46391 GCA_036125855.1 Planctomycetota bacterium | reverse complement strand
ACCGCCGGGAGTTTCAGATCGGGAATCTGCTTTCGAGCTTCGACATAGGTCAGACCATCGGGAGTCTGACCGGGGTATTTCATGCGACTGATCGGCAACTTCGCCGATTCCACTCCCCAGATGTGGCCGAAGTAATCGCCTTCCTCGATGTGACACAGCTTGTTGGTGCCACACCATTCACCCTGATTGTCGGTGTAGAAGACATCACCCCACGGCGCGATCTCAAGACCCGCCGGCGAACGAAGACCACCGGCCATCGGCACCATCTTGCCATCGGGACCGATGCGCATCGCCCAACCACGCCAGTGCATCTTGCCGAACGGTTCACCACCGAACGGACGGTTCAGGGTCAGCCAGAAGTTTCCTTCCGGATCGATTCGGGGACCGAAGGCATACTCGTGATAGTTGCCGCTGATGGTCCAGTCATCACAGAGGGTTTCGATGACATCGGCACGGCCATCGCCATCTTCATCACGCAAGCGACTGAGCTCACCACGCTGGACCGTATGAAGCCAATCGTCCTTCCACAACAAACCGAGTGGTTCCTGCAATCCATCGGTGAAAAGGGTGAAGCGCGGCTCACTGCCGTAAGCATCTTCGATCTTCCAGATGTCACCGCGACGGGTGCTGGCATAGATCACACCTGCTTCCGGCCCCACTTCGATGCCGCCGACTTCCAGGATGATGTCACCGGGCACCGCAAGGGTCGTCACCTCGTAGTAGTCAGATTCCTTCGGCGCTTTCTCTGCGGCGATGGGATTTGAAAGTGTCGTTCCCGAGAGAGTCAGGAGTAGTGTCAGTAACATCACCAGCGCACCTCCACTTCCACTTCAGTCCCGGCTCGGGTGACCGGTGCTCTCAGTTCCATCGCCCCATCCACCTCCACCACCGCAGCAGATAGGCCTCTCACCGCCAGCACCACCCCCTCCTCGGTGCGCCAGGCATCATCGCCGGTCGGATAGATCCGCGACGACCTGGCAAAACGCATCGAAAGGTTTTTCGGCAGGGAATCACCTTCGAAGCGGAAGGTGCGAACCAGCTGCACTCCATCGGCAGCCACCAAAGGCACCACCGATTCCGTCATCTCGACTCCACCAGGACCGGCGATGCGGAACACGGGACGACGTCCTTCATCGCGCCGATATCCACGGAAACGCCACCCCTGATCGCGAACCGGATCATCGGGCCAGATCGCATCTCTTTGATCGATGATGGCGACCGGAAGTCCGGAGGCAAAATCGATGACGTCAGTGCCTGCCGGAGATTCCAGCGAGCCGGCACGACCGACCCAGGTCCCCTTGACGTTGATGAAGTCACCTCGCCAGGCAAGGCCGAGTCGGACATTTTCCATATCGTAGGCAACACTGATCCGTTCCGGATACCCGACCGCCACGACTCGACCACTGAGGCCATTCATGAAGACTCCGACCATCGTCGGTTCTTCTGCGGTGGGCAACAGATCGAAATCGCTCCGGTTGATGATCAATCCCTTCGGGAATGGCGCCGCCGAGCCCGCCGAGAGATAGGTCCACAACGCTCCGATCTGCGCATCGGTCTCGCCACCGAGCAGGTCAGGAAACAGTGTCACATCTTCGAACCAGTAGGTCGGCATTCGAGTCGCGGGTCGCTTCGATTGGGGATCTTTCATGTACTCGATGAACCACTGCGGCTGCAGTCGTGCCGACATCAGGGCAAGATCGTAGGCGGGCTCTCCCAGGGAATCATGACCGGCGAACTTGTGGCAATCGATGCAACGAAAACCATCGGTGCCGGTCAACAGATGCCCTGCTTTGCGTGATTCGATGCTGAAGGCGGGAACCTCTGTGGTCGAAGGGGGTTCATTGTCCCCGGCGTAGATGGCATCAACCAACTGTTTCGCCACATCCTCGGGATAGGAAGGCATACGGGTCACGACGTAAGGGCGAACCTTGAGACCATCTGCAATGGTGTCGTGCAATACATCGAACTGAAGCTTTGCTCCGATGCCATCGAGCAGTGGTGGCATACGACCTTCATCGCCCAGCTCGGCGGTACCGGTGAACAGTTTGTTACGTTCTGCATCGGGACCTCCTCGACCATTGCGCTGGTGACAGCTGGTGCAGCCGGCATCATCGATCAGATGATCCGCCGCGATCCCTGGTTCATAGGCCATCTCCAGATCCACCGAATCGATCAACTCGATAATCTGGTCGACGACGCCTTTCTCGAAATCATATCCCGGACTTCCAGGCGGCGGATTTTCTGACAGACAGCCAGCGGCAGCAGGAGTCAGATCCGCCCAGGGGGTACGGCCCGGACGAGCCGCGGACTCGTGACAGGCGTTACAGCCATGGGCATCGTAAGCCTGTCCACCACGGATGATGCGATCGGGCTGGAGCCGGAATAGAGGTTCATCGGGTACCGCTACACTGGAACGAGTTCGTAACTCGGCTGGCGAGAACTGTCGAGCCTGAGAAACGCCGGGGCCACTCCAGAGTAGCTCGATGACCTCTCCACCGCCGTGCTCCCAGACCCTCACATCAATTGCATGCCAGCCGCTGGTCAGCTCCTTGTTGCCCTTTTTGGTGGTCGGCCCGTGAACTCCGTCATTATCGACCACCAGTTCCTTATCGATCCACAATTTGGAACCATCGTCACTCTTCAGGGCAAACTCGTAAGCTCCATCCTGGGCAACGAAGAACTCGCCGCTGTACCGAATCCCGAAATTGTCAGATCTGGGCTTTGGATCGATGGAAATCCGGTCGGAATAACCACTGCTGGCCAGCTGTCCCAGCACCATCTGCTCACAGTTATTGAAACGTCCCAGATAAGTGTCATAGCGCAATCCTGGAACGACATCGATGATCTGCTCGCCATCGGGCCCTTTCGCCTGTTGGCGTACCAACCAGGTGGCGATCACCTCGGCTTCCGTCAAATCCATGATGATCTGGGGCATTCGACCGGAGCGATGGATGGCATGCGATTGCATCAGTTCTTCCGTCAAGGAAGTCAGTGTCGTCCGGCGAGTCATCCGTTCAGAAAGCTGCTCGCCATCATGACAAGCGGCACAACCGATGGTTGAAAACAGCCTCTGTCCCTGGTCAACGGCAGCACCATTGAACTGAACTGGATCCCAGTTCCCCGGACCACGATCCCTGGCGATGAGAAAGTGCGTGATGTCCGCTGCAACTTCACGACGTCGATCTTCGGCAACTCCTGCCAGAGCGTGAGGCATCCGGGTACCTGGCTGGTCAGCAGCCGGATCGGCAATCCAGTCGATCAGCCAATCGGGACGTAATCGCAATCCGGCCCCATCGAGCAGAGGAGGAGCAACGGGACGTAGCCATTGCGCCCATTCACCGGAAGCAGGGTGGCACAGCAGACAGGCACCATCCCGAACCGCACGATAGGGATCGTGAGAGTCCTGTTCGGTGCCAGAAGCCGGAGCCACAGCGAAGAACAAAAGTACCAGGATCAGCAGCAGGAGACGGGTCGGGCTGATGGTCACGTTGAACTCCTCACAGAAATCGATAGGACCGTGCCTGAATCGTCGGTGAGAGCAGGGGGAGAGTCAACGAGGTCCGAAGCCGGTCTGGTACAACAATTGCCTGGTTCCTGAAGCGACAAATCGATGAAACGGTCGAGGGTATCGATCCCCTGTGAAATGAGGCCCTCATCACCTGTCTGTCATGGATCCACAACACCGTCATCTGGACCACCTTGCTCGGATCTTCACCGCACGTTGCCACCGAGCCGCAGACGAGCCACGCTTCCGATCAAACTCGTCATGACAGCATGACCGGCGCTTACTCGTACTTCATCGCCGATCTACCGATCTGGCTGGTGCAGCGGCCAACGGTCGATCTTTGTACGACCGTACTGACCGCCACAAGCGGTGCTCGATTTGATGCAGAGTTTGGCGGCTCCGCCGCACGAGCAGCATTACTGGCGAATTGCCGGATACTTTCAGATCAGCAATTTCCAGATGGCACCATCTTCACTCACTGCGAGATCGGTGCACAGGAAGCAATCATCTGGATTCACCATCGGCCACAAGATCTACTTCGAGTTCTGCGGCGTCTGGGTACGGTGCTTTCCGGTGAACCGGCGCCGGTAGAATCGGCATGGGCACTTCAACAACTCCTGCAATCTCAACGCCCCCACACCGATCCTTGCTCCTGTATCTCAGCATGCATGTGCAGTCCACGTCATCGTATTCGACAGCGGTTGGTCGAAGCCCTCGATCCGCTTCCAGAAGGAGCGAGGCGAAGCGGTTGTTCCCGGCGAATAAAAACATTGAGGGCTCCTGATGTTGATCGCTGGAGAAGGAAATATTTTCGGCACGGCAGTGTGGCACTGGCAATTGAGACGTCGCTGGATCTTCGAAACTTGAAAGTGCGCCAGCATGTCGTTCAGCAGGTGCGAGGCAAGCTCCCATCAAACCCTGGACCGCTCTCTGCTGATCCCATCGAAAATTTACCTGTAAAGAATTACCTGGAGCCTGCCAGGACCATCATCTCCCCGCCTGTCATCGAAGGCGATCAACCTCGAAGAGTGGTCGCTGGCTGGATTGTTGATCAGGCGAGTCCGCCGGAAACGGTTCCTCTGCTCGAACCTCGAGTAGAACTCTGGGATGAAATCTTGAGCCCCGATGAACCGGTTCAGCGAGGCTTGCTCCGCCTGAAGGCGAAACGAAGGGCCCGCCGGATCGATTTTCAGGCGAATTTCCGGCCCGATGAGCCCATCCAGAGTGCCCGATTAGCGCTTCAGCTGCTCCGCAGGAACGAATCGCCTGCAGATTCCGTTCTGTCTCGGAACGCCCGTAGGCCTGCCATGGTCACGGTTCTGCAATATGAAGAATGGCCATGACCGATTCGTTTCTGCTGGAACGGTTGATTCATCGGCCACTCTTTCGTGAGATGGCTCCGGGAAGGGGATTCCTCATGACTTCGATGTTGCTCAGCGCGGTTCTTGTAGCAACTAGCTATTGCGCCGTACTCGAAAACCAACCCGTTGAAATTCCTTCAACGGATTCCGAAACAAAACGAAAAGTCTGGACGGTTCTTGATAATGGTCTGGAGTTCGCACTGCTTCCCATCGTTTCGATGCTTCCTCCATCGCAACAAAAAGTAACCGTCATCACTTTCTTCAATGCAGGCGCACATAATGATCCTGGCGGAAAGTCGGGACGTACCAAACTGGCCGCACATCTGTTTGCGCTTTCCAGAGCAGGCGACCGCTCTTCGAGAAGCTATCAACAATGGCAAGACTATCATGAAGGTCAGGCTCAATTGCGAGCTGGTAGTCAACACACATGGATCATCGAATCAGTACCTCCTGGACAGCTGCTCGACACCATCGAAGAGCTCCGTAATCGTTTCGCAAAACTAGAGGTCACCACAGATGACCTGGATCGAACACGAAAGTATCTCCGAAAAAATAAACGGACTGGTAAGTGGGGAGATTCCGACCAGCTGGCAAATAAAGTTCTAGACCGTCTCGATCCTCTCGCATCCGGTCCGCGCGATAGAGACGACTGGAATACCTTCGATCTCGAAGAGATACGTAAATTCTTGGCGAACTCTTTCCAGCCCGTCAATGCCCGTATCGCAATCGTCGGGCCCTTTGATCCGAGGCCGATCCTCGAAGCGATACAAGTAAAGCTGGGTCCCATTGCCGGAGGCAAAAAACTGACACGCCCTCCTGTCCCGGTACCGATACACGGTGTTGTAAAACCTTTCTCGAGCACTGATCCATCCAGGGGCCTGATCATGAAAGGCTGGCGCGTTCCTGCTCCAGGTACCGTCGAGGCTCTGGCTCTCGGCCTGTTCGTTCCCAGAGTACAGCGATCCTTGCAACAGGGTCACGGCGACTGCAGCTGGGATCCCTTCCTGAATCCGGAGGTAGTCCTGATAAAACAGGAAGTTTTTGGCAAGGAACCTTTTCAACCAAAGGATCTTGAGGAAGCGATCTCCCGTGTGGATGCAACGATCGAGTTTGCCATCACTGCCCCACTGGAAGGGGGCGACTTTGAATGGGCTCGAAAATCTATCGGGATACATCTCGGAGCCTATCGAGTGCACGAAGAGGTCTCGATGGTCAGTCCACTTCCCGTTGCAGAAGCGGTACTTCTACGCAGGGTTTTCAACATGGACGAACCAGAGTTACAAAACAATTTCGGCAGAGACCAAGCTCTTCTACGATTACGGGAAAATTATCTTACCGACAAGAAATCGGTATCTGGTTCCGTAATACCGAAGAGGATCACAGAAGGAGCAAACTCCATCCGGAGTGAATCGCGATAGAGCCTGAGCCACTAACGCGAGACTGTGGCAAGGCTCCCGACAAGATCAAAATCTCCGTCGAGGGCATCCCCTGGGTATGTGCAACGCCATCCCTGGCGTAAATCGACGAGCTTTGGATTTTCGCCAATTCGATAGCGACGTACCACTTCATCGACAGTTTTGGCATCATCCAGAGTCTGTATCGCATGCATCGGAACAGCCTTGTCTCCACCAGGAACATTGCCAAGAGGCCGCGGAGAAACATCGATCCGGACGTGGAGTCTTCGATCATTCCTGGATGCATCGGGACGTTCTAGCTCGTGAATCCCCTTGAGTGGTTCGAGGAACGCCCATGCTGCGAAACCATTGATCGCAGCAATCCAGCCACCGAAACCACCCTCGTGATCGTCAATTTCGGCAAACTCTTCGAGGTGCATGTTTCTTTTCCTGGCCCATGACTTGACCATCTCCCGGACCTGCTCAGCCCAGGCAATTCCATCTGCTCTCGATTCGCGGTCCCTTTGAACGGGAGCAATCCGGATGAACGCATCCTGTGGAAGCTTGCGGTCCAGAACCTCTACCGCGTTGTCCAGCAGATGCACCTGCAAGGCCAGGCGACGGATCAAATCTGCCGGATACCGATCACGAGAATTTTCCGCATCGCTTCCTAATCGTTCCAGTAAAGACCGGGCTGTTACGGTGCCGGAATCGATGCGATCCCTTAGCTCTGCAGACGCGAGAATCGGCAGCCGTGCGGAAGAATCATCCCAGAAGCCGGGCTCTAGCATCTTTTCAAGATCAAGACTGCGCCCAGTATCCCACTCATCCGATTCAATTCTCGCTTCCAGCGCTTCTACACTCTCGGCAAGGGTAAGGACTTCTTCCAGACGCCCGACACCGCGCAATGCGATGCGCGCTACTGCGTCCTTTTCATCTCCACGATGATCCTCCCCCGAGATTTCAATCGGTGGTAGAGCCGCTTCCTGCTCTTCTTTTTCGTAGACATCTGGATCGACAAAATCCACGATGATGTTCTGTCCATCACTACGAACGAACAAAAACTGGTCTTCCTTCGGAATGTCGTGTGCCACCATCTCCTTGGCGATCGGAGTCAATGCATACCGTTCGACAGCTCGTCTCAATGGCCTGGCACCCAGTTCTGCTGTCAAACCGCGAGACAGAAGAAAATTGATGGCAGATTCTTCCCACTCAACCGCCCAGGGACGATCCCGCAATCCCCGTCGAGAAAGAACTCGCTGCAACTCCATCTCGAGGAGGGCTCGCTGTTCTTTTCTCGAGAAAGGACGGAATGTGACAACCTGGTCAATTCGGTTCAAAAACTCTGGACGGAAGGTTTCCTTGAGCGCCTTCTCGTAGATGTTTTGCTTGCCCGCCATCGGATTGAAACCGAATGAACCCTGGGCCGCCTCTCGTGCACCCACATTACTCGTCAAAATGAAAACCACGTGCTTCAGGTTGACAGTATTGCCCTGGACATCGGTCATCCGCGCGTCATCGAATGCCTGCAAGAAGAGATCCCATACATGAGGATGTGCTTTTTCAAACTCATCGAGAAGTACAACACTGAAGGGTTGCCGACGCACTGCATCGAGCAAGCTTCGATGATCACCCCCACCTCCGTAATCCATCTGGCCGACCAACCGCGACAGATCCCCTGGTGTTTGCAGTTCGCTCATGTCAAGTCGCTCAAGTCGGTCCTGAGAACCGAACAGATACTCGGCAAGAATTTTGGCACTTTCTGTCTTTCCTGTTCCGGTAGGACCAGCAAAGAAGAAGACCCCCAGAGGTCGACCGATATCGGTCAAGCCAGCTTTGAGCAGGGTAATCCTGTCGACCATGCAGCGGACAGCCTCTTCCTGCCCGATGATGCGCTCTTCGAAAAATCCTTGCACTTCATCGGGGTCGAGAGATTCTTCATCATCGACAAGTACGTGAGGCATTCCGGAACGATCTGAAATCGCACTGATCGCGTCTGCATGTTCAATGCGCGGCTCCTGTGCCTTGCGTTTTTTGTCAACGATGGAGCGCATCAGGTCAAAGGATGACCCGAATGGCTCCTGCACCGTCAGGAATTGCTGCGACAGGCGAACTACTTTTTTCAGAACATCATCGGATATCTCAATTTGTAGCTCGTGATCCGCATTTTGATTTTCATGATCGATCCAGCGTGCCAGACCATCGACAATTTCGTTTTCATCGGGAGATTTTTTTTCCACGAAATCGAAGCTCCGGCGGACCGACCGATTCTTCCTGAGCAATCTCTCCATCTCGTCACTATCCAGTGTCCCTACGGTCAGAATCTTTCCGCGTCCAATCTCACTGACGAGTCGATCCAGTAGACTCACGGGATTATTCATATGGCGCCCTGCGGACTCCATCTCGGCAAAGTCAGAGATGAACAGAATCGTCCTTGGAGCTGAGAGCAATCCCATCAGCTCTTTCCACCGCTCCTCCATCTGACCGACGAACATCATCCCGGCGACAAGATCTTGCGGAGCAGCTTCGACGATTAGCCAGCCGTTCCCCCCGAGTTTTGACAGACATCTGCGAAGGCTTGTTTTCTTGCCCACCCCGGCACCGCCGACCAGCAACATCGACCGTGCAGGATCAGCTTCCAGTCTCTCCAGAATCATCGATTCGTAATGCTGTGTATCGGAAAGCTCGACGGAGGATTTGTAGTTGAGTAACTCATCCTCCGGGCTCCAGACCTGGGCAAAGTTATTGAGTTGCTCGATTTTGAAGTGCTTGAGAACCTCATCGATGAACTCCGCGGGCAAAAAGGTACGCATCCCATTGATACCGCCATCGATGTCATTCCAGGTAGTCATCCATTCGGCGACTCTTATTGCTTCGGTTCCCCAGTGACTCCGCTCAAGGATGGTCGGTAGATGATCGGAAATGACCGAGCGCATCTCTTCATCGGGCCACCATGGCAGTTTGATCAATGCTTCGGCCAGAGTGAAACGAGGATCTCGCTGCACAAAAGCTCTGGCGGCCAGGCGATCCCATTCCGTTGGGGTTTCTGGAGTAATTTTCAACCCCGGCAATTCTTTAGCGCCCCGCTCTTTCGTTCCAAGGACAAATAATGCTGCAAGGCAGAGGTTTCGATCATCGAGGTTATTCGCCAGCTGGATCAGCGCGCTATCGTGGGGGTCAGACTCGCTCACTTGACGAATCACAGCCTCCGGAATACTCACACCATAGATGTACGTTTGAGCACCTTGCTGGGGTTCGTCATTCATCGCATCGACTCCTCTCTGTGAATCCATTGCTTGGAAATCAGAGTCTTGAGCTGAATCCGGAGCAGCATCCGCCAGTAATCGTTGACCGACGTCACCCAGGATCAATCGATTTCTTAACAACACAGTCCAGGAGAAGTATATATTCAACCCCCCAATAAGCAGTGCCAGGAAAATATGGAGAGATTGAGTTGTGGGATCCATCGCAGTGTCGGAATAACTCTGCCAACCCATCCTCAAGGCGAAAATACCCAATACGAAACTTGCGAGCGAAAACAACAGTGCGCCGAAAGCAAACTTCTTTGTCTTATCGACCGGATCGATTTCCGAATCATCCTCATCGCTTTTAGTGACACTGCTATTTGTAATCATGGGAGAATTCGCAATAGACAGAAGCAAAAAGAACATGATGAAAGCTTCTGCCAGATTCTTCAGGTTCAAAACGGGATTTCCAGTAGATGATTCAGCGAGATTGACCCAGATGATGAGACTGCCAACCATTGCCTGCAGATAAGCAACCCGTATTGGATTCTTCATCGAAAACAACTTCATGATTCCTCTGGTACTCTTTTCCCGGTCCGGTTCTTGATCTCTGATCACTGCCATACATCGGTTCAGACTCATAATTTCCGGCAATGGTGTACGGTCACGATCATCTCATATTGATAATAAATTTGCGCTTCTTAAACGGAGGAATTTGAGTGGATACCTGCGGCCTGAGCGAGAATTCGCACGGGATGTTGAGCTCTTGAAGATCCCAGTAGACTCTCCCAGCGAAGCAAGCAACCGGGGTTGCCGCTGACGATGGCATCAGCCCCTGACTTCTGGAATCTGTCATGAGCCAGATCGCCAATCTGCCGGGATAGCTTGCGGCGACGAAGCATGTACATCCCGGCAGCTCCACAACAATGTTCAGGTGCTGGAAGCTCCACTCTTTCTTCTACACAGGACTCGATCAATGAAAGGCTGGCGCCTGAATCGAGCGGCGAATGTTGCTGGTGACAGGGAACGGAAATCGCCCAGCTACCGGGCAGCTTTCCTCGTGCAACAAAGCCTCCTTCCAGGGCCAGCAGCGTTGCCGTGTCAGTGATGGGAGGTGAATCGATTTCCCTTTCACCCAGCATATGAGAACCGCACCCTGCCGAATCAATCACGACATGGTCAACTCCACCACGAGAGAGGTCCGTCCACCGTTTTCTCGCATTCCCCTGGCCGTCTTCGAGGAGGCCTGCGTGATGATGCAGAGCGCCACAGCACCCTGCGGCAGGAATCAGCACATTCCATCCTGCTACTGACAGTAAATGCGCTGATAGATGAGTTTCTTCACGGAACAATCGATCAGCCACACAACCACGGAGAATGCTGACAGTACCCCTTGCCTCTCCTGAAGCTTTCAGCTGGGACGGTAGAGGCTTTCTAAATCGTAATCTGCGCTGCGATGGCAAGTCTCGAGACCCGGGAAACCAGCGCATTACAGGAGCCAGAAATCGCAACAGATCAATACTCGCTTCCAATCTCTCGGGATGGGAAATGAGGTGACTCAATAACCAGGCTTCGACAGAAGAGCTGACATCTCCCCGTGTAGCTCTGGTCTGGTTACGGTAATGGGCCATCAAGTTTTCCATCGAAATACCGGATGGGCATGCACTCTCGCAGGCACGACAGACCAGGCAGCTTTCCAGACCATCGTGAATTGCATCGCTGATCTCTGAGCGTGATTCCATCACCCCGCGCAGCGCTGCAATTCTGCCCCGAGGAGATTCCGCTTCTCGGCCGGTCACGTGATAGGTGGGACATTCGGGGAGACAAAGACCACAGTGAACACAATCTTTCAGGGCCGGGATTTTCGTGGCATCGATTTTCATCGGCGCTCTCCCCTCCAGGCTAACAATCCTTGCGGATCCCATTCCCTTCGAAGCTGTTTCGTCAGCTTGTCGAAAGGAAATGGATGGACGATGGGAATCTGGTATCGATCCTCTGCCATCGCATCTTCTGCACAAACAGATCCGCCCAGTTGTGAAACATCCTGAACCAGCTGTCGTAGAGAATTTCCGCTGGCAACATGTTCCAGGATCCCGAAACCAGCAGATGGAAAGATGGCGCGCCAGGTACCCGGAGCACTCGCAGCGATCTTCTTCCAGCCTGTCCAGGGTAGCCGAATTCGCAGGGCTACTCCCGGATCGGCGCGATGAAGACGATGAAACCTGGTCACCTCCTGCTGGTCGATGGTCTCCGCATGTGATCCAGAAATCACTTCGCCGAGGAGTTGATGAGATTCAGAAATGCTATTTTTTGTTCCCGCAAGTACAACCCGGATCCGCTGTTTTTCCGGTTCGATGCACAACAGATAGGGCTCAATGGGTAACAGTCGAACCTGATCGAGTTGCTCCCAGGTCCTTGAGCTGTGATCAAAAGGTAGCGATACCAGTGCCCAGCCAGGACTGACTCGTTCCAGCCTGAGGTGTAAACGAGTCACCACTCCAAGGGCTCCCATGGCTCCACCCAGTAGTCGAATCAGGTCGTAGCCGGTGACATTTTTGACGACCTTGCCTCCGGATAGAAGAGCGGAACCGTCTCCTCTGAATCCTTCGATACCCAGCACGTGATCCCTGAATCTGCCAGTAAACGGATCGCAAGGGCCTTCTCGCGGGTCTGAAAACAAACCGCCAACGGTTCCCAGCTCATCGGGCTGAACTCCGCAAGGTACGAGCTGATGCTCCTGGACACTCTTCAATAAGCGGGTAATGGGAGTCGCTGCACCAACCGAAATCACCAACTCTGCCGGATTGAAATCTTCAACTCTGTCGGGCACCTCCACGGCAAACCGATGTTTGATTTCCGGAGGAAGAAGACGCCGACTACCACTACCGATGCCGCTGGATCCTGTCGGCGTCATTCCTTCGTTGTTGGATGTGGCGGGATCATCCACCAGAGCCTCCCCACTTCGGGACTCCATCGTACTTGCCAAACCAGACTCATCGCACAATGCAGACCGGCAAATTTTGCCCGGTACCATCACACCTGCTGTATGTAACTTCCCTTGAATCAAGAAGATAGATGGAATAGCCGAATTCACCTGCTGGTTGTCTCACGCCATTTGATCCTCTAAGATGGGGATACTATCGGTTTTAGCGCTGGGATCTCACAGTCCCCGTCTTTCTGGGGCTCGATTTCCAGAGATTCGGCGTCTCGATGGTTTGGGCTTTGTGTTCATTAATTTGGGTTTGGTTTAGTCGACAGTTCATGTGAACTCGCGTCTCGGTCCTTGCGACCGGGTCCCGGGCTGACGGTGGATCTTGTTCGACGATTTTTGATATTTCGTGGGGACTTACCCCCTAATCTCCCGAAAGGAGATTCACAATGAGGAAGCGTGACGTGATGGCCCTGCAGGTCTTTGGCCTGTTTGCGGCACTTCTCTTTACCCCAGGTCTGCAAGCTCAGCTCCTGGATTTTGATGACTTCGAATCCTATGTTGTGGGTTCTACCATTGCTGGACAGGGATCCTGGGAAACCTGGGACTTCGACCCCAATGTCGATTCCACTGTCGAAAGTACTTTCCTGAATACCACGCAGGCCTCAACCGGGGCCCAGGGGAACGTTCTCGAGCTGACGCCAAATGACGACATCGTTCGTACATTTGGAGGATTGACCAGCGGTGCTTTCTCATTCACATCCAAAACCTACATCCCAGCGGGCCAGGCGGGTGATTACTACTTCATCTTGCTCAACACCTACGATGGCAGTGGATCGGGATACAACTGGTCCGGTCAGATGCACATGTCTGATGCCACACAACAGGTGAACTCCGATAACGTGGCCGGGGGCGTCGGTACCTATGGCGTCACGGGTCTCGTATACGACGCGTGGATAGAGGTTCGGTTCGATGTAGACCTCGATAACCAAGCTCCCGGAGGCACCGGATCTGGCACGGTCCAGGCCTTTTACAATGATGTGCAAATCATCACCGATGGTGAGTGGACGACGACCGGTCAGCAGGCGATGCAATGTCTCGATTTGTACAACACCGGCAATCCTGGCATCTTCTATTACGACGATGTCGAAATTAACTGCATCGGTGCCTGTGGTTGTCTACCTTTCGATGCATTCTCTGCCGATATCGACTGCCTGACGAACGATGTCGCTCTGAGCTGGAGCAGTTTCCTGAGTGTCCCAGGTGGATACGCAAACGGTATCGAGATTCTTCGTAACGGCGTGTCCATCGCTACCCTTGCTGGTGACGCGGATACCTTCACTGACGTGGGAGCTCCATTAGGGCTTCTCCAGTACAGCCTGATTGGTGACTGTGGTGGTGGCGAAACCACGACAGCGATCGCCGAAGTCGCCTGTACCGGTTCTTGTGACCCACCGCCGGTTGCCGTTGGTGATGAGTGCTGTGATGCGCAACCTGCCGTATCGGGAGCGAACCCCTTCGACACCACTCTTTACACTGACAGCCCCGACCCGACCGACGGCACACAGTGCCCCGGCACCTTCCTCGGAGGTTTCTATCAGGATGGTTGGTGGACCTACACTGCAAGTACCGATGCATTCCTTCACGTCTCAACCTGCAACACTATGGATACAGATCTTGCAGTCTATGAAGAAGGCGCAAACTGTGGAACCAAGACCCAGATAGCATGCAACGGCGATGACATCGGTGGACCTTGTGGGGTCTCCTCTGATCTCACTTTCCAGTGCATTGCTGGAACCACCTACATCATCCGCATGGGCGGTTGGAGCGCGACGAACTTCGGAACCGGTGATCTGATCATCGAAGAGCTGTGCGACTTCGGACTCTCGGGACTGATTGGTGTCGTCGATTGTTCCAATGGTGACGTGTCACTGTCCTGGAACCCTGCAGGCTTCACCAGTTACGACATCCTTCGGGACGGCGTTGCCGTCGCGACCGGGTTGCCGTTTGGAACCACTTCCTATGACGACGTGTCTGTTTCACCTGGACCTCACACATACGGAATCGTTGGTAACTGCACCGCGCAGGGTACTTCTGTCAACACAGAAGTCTCGGTAAACGTTCAGGGAGCCGGCGGATTCAGTGATCTGATCGTCATCGGCGAAAGTGCCGGTGGTGCCATCGACAGCGCACTGGCATTGCAGGCCGCCATGACCAATGCAGGCATGTTTGTTGATGTCCTGCCTGGCGGACCTGGTGATATCCCATGTCTTACCGATGATTCTCTGGAACGCATCTGGTACCTGGGTGGCACCTTCCCCGAAAATCGTCCCCTCAATGACGCCGACGGTATTGCTCTGGCCACAGCACAGCAGGCTGGCAAGCACATTTACGTCGAGTCTGGAGACGCCTGGGGATTCGATGCTCCTACTGAGTTCAACAATATCGATGGTGTTGCTGATGGTGCAACCGACGGTGGCGACGACTTCCTGTTGATGGATGGTCTCGACTCCGGATTCGGTTTCGACCTCAGCGCCCTGCAAGATGTCGCCTACATCCAGGATGCCGCCGCTGGCAATGACTGGACTGACCAGATAACGGCTTCAACAACTGATGCTCTGGGTCCCAATGCCGCTCTTGTGTGGCAGCAAGATCCTGTCCTCTACGGAACAGGCGTCTACTACGACACCGATAGCGGTGGCAAGGTCCTTTGTCAGTCCTGGGAATTCGGTGGATTCGGCGGAGATCAGGACGATCTTCTCATTCGCTATCTCGGTGGCCTCGGTGGTGCGCCTACAGGCGGTCCCATCTTTAAGCGTGGCGACTGTAATGCTGATGGTGGTTTCAACATTGCCGATGCCATCTACCTGCTCGCCTCCCTGTTCTCTGGTGGTCCTCCCGGAATTTGTGAGGATGCGTGTGATGCCAACGATGACGGCGGGATTAACATCGCCGACGCCATCTCTGCTCTGGCAACACTCTTCAGTGGTGCACCAAACCCACCGGCTCCGGGACCAGATGACTGCGGAGAGGATCCGACAGCCGATTCTCTCGAGTGCGACAGTTTTCCTTCTTGTCCATGATGCGGAACTCCTCGGCCTAGCTGAGGAGGTGTGTGTCAAGGGGTGCCTCCAACAGGAGGCACCCCTTCGTTTTTTTCCGGAAGACCGAGAACTCGCCGGGTCCGTTCCAGGTGACCGGCACCTCGAAATCCCGCCTCAACACAGCTCCGTCCGGTCGGTATCACTTTGCCCGGATTGGCCAGACCTTGAGGATCGACCGCTTTCCTGAGCAAGTTCTGGGTCTCCAGCTGTTCTGCAGAGAAGATGAGAGGCATGTGATCTCGCTTCTCGATACCGATGCCGTGTTCGCCCGACAAGGTTCCCCCAAGACTGACGCACAGCTGCAGAATTTCATCGCCTGCAGCAAGTACCCGTTCACGCTGCTCTGGATCAGCCGCGTCGAAGGAAATGTTCGGATGCAAGTTGCCATCACCGGCATGGAACACATTGCTCAGTACCACCTCATATTTGGTGCCGATCGCCTGGATTCCACTGATCGCCTCGGCCATCCGAGTGCGAGGAACCACAGCATCGAGAACGTAGAGATCGCTGGCGATCCTTCCCATGGCACCAAAAGCCCCCTTGCGGCCTCGCCACAATCGCTCTCTTGAACTCTCATCATCGGCCTCTTCGAAATGAAGCGCCGCATCAGATGAGCACGCCTCTCGTACTTCTTCCGTAGCTTCTTCCAGTTCTCCGGGAAGGCCTTCCAGCTCGATCAACAGTACAGCCCCTGCATCTTCTGGATATCCGGCGCGAAACACCGAAGCCTCGACCGCTTGAATCGTCAGGCGATCCAGGATCTCCAGTGCTGCAGGTTTCAACCCTCTGGCGATGATCTGTGCCACAGCATCACAACTAGCCTCCAGTGATGTGTAGGAAACGAGAAAAGTACGGACACTTGTCGGACGGGGAATCAACCGAACGGTAGCTTGCACGGTAATTCCAAAGGTGCCCTCTGAACCGATGAATGCTCCACGCCAATCGATTCCACCACCATCCCTTGGTAGATCGAGAACAGTTCCATCCGAAAGAACTGTACGCACGGATAGAATGTGACGGGTTGTCATGCCATGTAGAAAACAGTGTGGGCCGCCAGAATTTTCTGCAATATTTCCACCCACGGTACAAGCCCGCTGGCTGGAAGGATCCGGGGCAAAGCGCAGACCGTGTGCTGCAGCTGCGCGATCCAGATCGAGATTGATGACTCCTGGCTCAATCACCGCAGTTCTCTGCAAAGGATCGATATCGACGATGTTCCTCATCCGGTGCACATCGAGTACCCACGCTCGATCGAGAGGTACCGCTCCACCACTCAATCCTGTCCCTGCCCCACGTGCAACAAAGGGACAGCCGGCCGCAGATAAAATCGTCACGGCGCTCACGACTTCCTGCTCGTTTTCAAGTAGCAGGACTCCTGGGGTGACACCTCTATGGAGCGTCAAACCATCGCAATCATAAAGGCGACACTCGTCTTCATCGGTGAGGATTCGACTGGCAGGAATTTTTCTCCGTAGCTGATCGAGAACCGAATCTTCAATAGTCATCATTTCCCGTCTTCGAGTAAATCGGTTTTCAGCTGTCACATTTGTCACAATCGAACTGGTGTGATTCAAAATGCAGCGGTAATTTTGTCTGTCCGAAAGCAACCCGGAGTCGGATTCTAACAACCTGCCTTGACATCAATCATCCGCCTAGCTCTTCAAGGAGTCCATATTGGACGAGATCCGTGGTTATCTTTCCTCATATAAGGGAGCAATTCCATCGGCCTGCTGCATCTTCTTGCTGGCTGGTTGCCTCTCTCAGCAGGAACAAAAACAACCCGGTACTTCAGCTTCACAGAATCCCACAGGCGCAGTAGCGGGGATCACCGAGCAACAGGACCAACTGATATTACCTGGCCCACCTTCTGATCTTCGCCTTGTTGTCCCGGCTAGCGACTCCAATCTTGCATGCCAGCTGGCCTGGCATGGAACCAGGGATGACACCATAAGTGGATACAACATTTACAAACTTGACTCACCGAAAAAGTGGAACCTTATCGGTTTCATGGCACTACGAAAGGAGGACTCGAGAAATCGAATGGAATATCGATTCTCGAAAGATATTGCTGCAAACGGCACCTATGCCGTCGCGGCCGTTGATAGCAGAGGAACTCCAGGACCCAGAAGTTCTGAAGTTCATCGATAGATATATGAGCCCGCTCCCAGAGTTTGATCAAGTTCAGCTAGTCCCAAACTACTGATTGATCCAAAGAACCCCATGTCCAGAGCAATGCAACGGGCATAGTTACGGAGCACCCATGTTACGAATCTTCTACAGCAATAAATCGCTGTATTTTCTCGCATCTCTTTGTTTGTCGATTGCGATAACCATCGAACTACCCGCACAACAAAATCCGGGCGGAATCCCCAAAAGAACCGGGGACATCGTAATACCGAATCCAAATCTATTACCGCCAACAGCTGCCCAGGTAACGGCCGCCATCGATCTTCCTCCTGGCCAGGTTGATTCAGTAGATTTTGGTACTTCAGACGACGCAGGAATTGACATCTTTGGCGTATCCATCGGCTCATTTCCAACGGATGGAGCCGATTACCTGGTGCTCAGCACCGGTGCCGCAAGCTCGGTCCAGCTACCCAACGATTCGCCCAGCACTTCCACCATTTTGTCCGGCCTCGACACCCCCTTCAACAATCCACAAGATATGGTTCAGCTGACACTGGTTCTTGATCCTCCTGCGTGGGCAACCTGTCTTGCTTTTGATTTTGCATTCTATTCCGAGGAATATCCCGAATATGTCGGGACCCAGTTCAATGATGTGTTCATTGCTGAGTATGGCCAGAGCGATTTTGACGAGGTCAATTCTCAGGTAGTTGCACCATACAACTTCGCTTATGACACCGAGGGTAATTTAGTATCCATCAATACTGCTTTTGGATTATCTGAAGGCAACGCACAGGGCACTACTTATGATGGAGGAACCCCTCTACTCACTGCCAGAACTCCGCTGGACAACACCAATCCGATTACGATCACTCTTTCGATCATGGATCTTGGCGATTCAATTTACGATTCCACGGTTTTCATCGACAATTTCCGCTGGCTCACCATCGATTGCGAACCCGGGGCCAATGTCGATTCTGATGGAGATGCACTTCTGGATGATTGGGAAGAAAACGGAATCGATTACGACGGCGACGGGATCATCGATCTCGATCTCCCTGCGATGGGTGCTGACAAGAACCATAAGGACATCTTCGTCGAAATCGATTACATGGTTGATGGAGGAGTCGGAGGGCACAGCCACAAGCCCCCCGCGGCAGTGCTGGATATCATCATCGACACTTTTGCCAATGCACCGGTGTCCAATCCAGATGGGGTCGATGGGATCACAATCCATATCGACGCAGGTTCCACCTCCATCATGAACCCGGATACGGGAGACACCTGGGGTACTCTCAGTGACTCCGACGCACTGGCTCATGTCGGTGGCCTCGGCACCTTCGGTGCTTCCGGATATGACTGGAGTGATTTTGACGCCATAAAGGAGGATAAATTTTCGATTCTCAGGGGCGATGTCTTCCACTATTGCATCTTTGCGCACGGAATCGGTGCGCTTGCATCGCAAACTTCAAGTGGAATCTCAAGAGGCCTCCCTGCCAGTGATTTGATTGTATCTCTCGGCCGCTGGTCGTCGAATCCAGGAACCGTGAATCAACAAGCTGGTACCTTCATCCATGAGCTCGGACACAATCTCGGCCTGAAACACGGCGGAAATAATCACGAAAATTGGAAACCGAACTATCTCAGCGTGATGAACTACATGTTCCAGACCAATGGTCTGAGAATCGGCGGCAATGACGGCAATTTTGATTATTCAAGATTTGCACTTCCCGACCTTGATGAAAACGATCTCGATGAAAATGTTGGCATCTCAGGAGTCGCAGAAGCCGTCGATTACGGCACGAAATTCTGGGACGCTGTCGGAACATTTAGCGTGATCAATGATGTAAATGTAGCGATCGACTGGAACGGAGATGGCGATGACGTCGATGATCCTGTCGTGGCAAACTTGAACAACAATACCGACAACCTCGGGAATCCGATCTTGTCAGTACTGGGCAACAGTGATAACTGGGATGAAATTGTCTTTAATGGAGGAGCTGTTGGCTCCCTCGGAGAAGAGGTGACTCTTCCGCTGGAAACAGAAGCGGATGAAATCGATTTCGAAAAGGACTCCCAGATCTTGATCGATTTCAAGGTGTGCATCACTGGACCTGGTGTTGTGCAAATGGCACCCGACAGTACGCAGCTTTACACCTATACCATCTCAAATATCGGCGAAGCGTCTGACTCTTACTCGATAAGCGTCGAGAGCACCGATATCAACGTGACTCATATCACCGGATCGATTCCAGCTGTACTGGCTCTGTTCCCTGATGAGCAGTCTACATTCACTGTCTCGGTTAACAGTACTGCCACTCCGAGTCCATCAATTGTCGACACGTTGCAGCTCACGGTTGTGAGTACTTCCAACCCGAAGATGCTGGATCAGATCGTCACTGAAACCACCGTTTCTACCGACGAGTTCTTGCGCGCTGATGCCAACAGCGATGGCAGCGTTGATATCGCCGACGCGATCAAGATTCTTGAATACTTGTTCCTGGCAGAGCAAGCAGATTGCATGGTGGCTATGGATGTAAACGATGACGAAGTTGTCAATGTTGCCGACGCGATCAACTTGCTGGGTAACCTCTTCAGTGGTGGGGCAAGTCCGCCGGCGCCATATCCGCAATGCGGCAATGACCCAACACCGGGGCCCTTGGACTGCACCGAATCTGGCTGTCCCTGATTAGCTTCTCGAGCTGATCAGTACAGAGCCGGCGAGTATCTGCTCGCCGGCTCTACTTTTTTTCCAGGGTGCTCAACTCGGATTACTCGACATTGCGCGGCCATCTCTTACATCGGACAATGGACTCTTGAGAGGTGGTCCCCGATGAAGCACCGCGTGTTCATTTTCTTGATGGCATTTTTTCTCTTCTCTAGCACTCTCCCTGCACAACCGGTCAACGACGAATGCAGTGAAGCCATCGACGCGGCGCTGGGTACCAATTCCTTTGACATCACGAACGCAACAGACTCAGCCATACCCGCCGATGATTCGGCCTGTACTGGCGAACTGCTGGGGCAATTGCATCGAGATGTCTGGTGGCGTTTCGTGCCTTCCGTTTCAGGTTTACTGACAGTTAGTACCTGTAACAGCGCCAATTTCGATAGCGACATCGCTGTCTATAGCGGTAACTGCTCTGACCTGCAGCTAATCGGTTGTAACGGCGACGCAGGTGGTTGTTCTCTCTTCACTTCTCATGTCGCAGACGTACCGGTTGCTGCCGGCACCGAACTGTTGATCCGTGTCGGAGGGTGGAATACCAGCTCCATCGGCAGTGGTGATCTTGTCATCGATGTACAGGGACCCATCCCGCCGTTGAACTTGCAATGTGCAACAGCCGGTACCGAGCTCTCCGCCAGCTGGGAAGCTCCTCTTCCTGTCGACGCCTGGCAGATCTATCTGGATGGAGTCCTGACCGATACTCTCGATTCCTCTGCCACTGGCTGGAACGGTGGCCAGGCACCCGGAATTGGTGAACAGATCGACATCTGTGTCGCTGCCATCTCCGGTGGCCAGAGCGCCGAGACCTGCTGTACCGTTCTGGGTGGACCGATCAATGACACCTGCAGTGGTGCTCTCGACATCACTGGTGACACGGTCGATTTCGATACAAGCGGTGCAACCGATGGAAATGAACCTTTTGATCCATCGCTCTGTGCCGAATCATTGCCTGGCGACCTGGTACAGGATCTCTGGTATCGATGGACATCTCCGGGAAATGGATCGGTTCAGATATCGACCTGCTCGATGGCCACCTTTGATACCACGCTGGCGGTCTACTCCGGCGATTGTAGCGGGCCCATCCCTCTCGACTGCAATGGCGACTCAACCGGCTGCAGCAATTTCACATCTTTGATTACCGATGTCATGGTCACCACTGGACAGCAACTGCTCATCCGGGTCGGTGGCTGGCAAATCGGAGATGCCGGAAGCGGCACTCTGGAAGTTCAGTTTTCGCCGGCATTGGTCGAAAATTTTTCGGTGAGTTCGACCGAGGGGAGTGGAATCCTCGATGTCAGCTGGCAAGCAACAGCGGACCTGACTTCTTCGACATTGCTCGTCGATGGAGTGGCATATTCCACAACCGGGTCCGTCACGGCGGGAACCCTGTATCAGGAACAGGTCTCTGGATTCCTGTGGCCGGCTCCCGTCGAGGTGTGCCTGATCGCCACTTCAGCAGCTGGATCCACCATTCCCATCTGTCACCGAGTTGACGTGATCGCGTCTCCTGTCGAGGTGATTGCCGGTTCAACCGGATCTCTCAACGATAACGACATCACCATCGCTACCGCCCTTGTCACGGGTACAGAACTGGCAGCCGACCTTCGAGTCGCTGTCGAAATCGATCACCCTCGCATCTCCGATCTTCAGATGATTCTCCTTTCCGCTGAAGGAGAGCAGGTGATGCTATTCAACAGCGGCATCGGTAGCGGTCTACATGCCATCTACTGGCAACCGGCACCGCCATCGCAGGCTCCCTATAATATTGGTGCATCGATGCGTCCCAGTGGGCCCGGATCATTGCTCGACCTCTGTAGCTCGGTTCCAGCAGGAGAATGGACCCTGGAAATCGAAGACCAGGTCACCGGCGAATCAGGCACACTCATCTCCTGGTCTCTGCAGTTCTTTGACGTCCCTCCTGCATACCTACCGGCACCCGACCTGATCGCTGGAGAGCATCAACAGATGAGTCAACTGGGAAGAGAGGGGGATGAGGTCGGCCTGATGTTGCAGTCGGTTTGTTGTAACCAGGGGGACGAACCGCTCGACTGGCATGGCAATCCAGATCCACGTCATCCGTTCATGGTCTTCAATCTGTACCGCGTCTCGACCGATCGCATCATTCAGGTTGGAAGCTCATGGGCAAAACACGCTCCGGGCCCAGCAACTACTGCCAATGCCTGCGGGTTCGGCTGCACGGTACCGACCGATCCGTACACTCTCGGTATCGGCTGCTCCGATATCTACAGCGCTGGCTTCAACGGTACACAGTCCATCCTGGGACCACGTAGCGAAATCAATCCCTGGACCGGTAGCTATGACTACAGTTCATCCATCTTGAACGGACCCATGGGAACGGTCACTCCGGTGGATCGACGCTTACGGATTCATGATTCCGACCTGGATTCCGGCAATCATCCGAACTCAGACCTGTTTGTCGAGGCACTTTACATCGCACACGACGACCCAAACCCGGATGACAACATGATCCATGAGCCGGTCGGGATCACTTCCGGATCCCCTGGAAATTTCTGGCAATTCTCACTGTCTCAACCGAGTCAACTTGGACCGGCCATCCACGCCTGGCCTGGCGCGACCATCACACAGGTCACACCCAGCGACGGCTCCGATGGGAAGGCGATCATCGCAGCAAAAGCATTTCCGCTCGATGCTTCCGAAACGACATGGCGTTACGAGTACGCCATCTGGAATCACAATTTATCCAGGCATGTCGCCGTGTTAGAGATCCCGCTGGCCGCCGGTGTCGAGATCACCGATCCCTACTTCCAGGCTCCGCAGATCGAAAGTGTCGGTTACGCGGATCTCCCCTGGCAAATCAACATCGAATCCGATGGGATCCGCTGGAGCGCACCGGCACAAAACCCGCTACGCTGGGGTTATCTGTACAACTTTGGATTTACCAGCAACACGGCTCCAACCGATGGAACATTGCTCGTCACCGGCCAGGATGTTCCGGGAGAAATGGTATCTGATTCGGTAATTCCAGGAGCACCACCCTCTCCACTGATGCGTCGAGGCGATTGCAATGGCGATGGCCAGCTGAACATCGCCGATGCCATCGCTGTTCTATCACTGCTGTTTCTCGGCTCCGGGGACCCTCCATGTGCCGATGCGTGTGATGTCAATGACGATGCAGCCATCGACATCGCGGATCCGGTATTCCTGCTCGAGTGGCTCTTTGGTAATGGCGAAACGATTCCTGAGCCTTATCCATTTTGTGGTAACGATCAGACAGCTGATCCTCTCGACTGCGTCGAGGGCACTGAATGTCAGTAGAGCTGTAATCTAAAGCGACTCAGGGACAGGTTCCGCCGTCGCATTCCAGCGGATCGCCAGGAGTTGGATCGGCGCCACAACCAGAAATCTGGTTGGGGACCGCTGGGGGTGCGCCTCCCGCAAACAGATGTGCCAAAAAGTTCACCGGATCGGAAATATCCAGGCCGCCATCGTCATTGATGTCACACGCATCTTCACAAGGTAACAACGTGGGACTGACAAACAAATATCCAAGAAGGTAAACGGCATCCGCAACATTGAAACCCGCATCGCCATTGCAATCCCCCCGGGTGAAGAAGGTTGGATCGACAATTATCGGGTCAAAACAGATGGCGCTGGGCAGGATGGACGTTCCCGTTTGAGAAACCAGTTGTAGTGGCAGCGGAACCACTGGCCCAAGAGTATCACAGGGACAGATGGAGCTGGTCCCCGGATTCAACGGATCGGTCTGGTATTCGATATCAAACAACTGCAGCCCTGTACCTGCTGGAAACAGCAGTGAATTCAACGCGCTCATCAAAACGGAAACGGTAACTCCATCGGATAAAAGAGTGACTTCGGAAAAATCAGGCGGATTCTGACTGAAATCGCCTGCCTCGGTTACAGAAAGAACTGTCAGCTGATTGGAGTCATGGCATATGCCGAAGGTAAACGCCAGCAGGGGATCCGGCGTATCCATCGTCACGGCCATCGTCATGCCGGTTCCCTGAGCATTCTCAAGACTCACTTCGATGAAATGATCGGGAGAGGTCACCGGATCAATCGGTGTATCACAGTTGACATCGCAGAAGAACGTATCGTCGGTGGGATCAAATCCACAGGTCGTTCCTGGAGCCGGAAGCGTCGCAAAACCGGTCACCGAATTTACGATGACGATCAGGTCTCCCACATCATGAAGCCCGTCATCGTTGGCGTCGCAGGAATCCTGGCAGTCGAGAGGCCCGGTGCTGTTGAATAGAAAATCGATGAGATGCACCGCATCGGCCATGTCGATGTGGCCATCGACCAGGCAATCGCCACGTCGAAATTCACCATTGGTCTGCTGTGCGGGAACAGAATCGACGCAACAAAATGAAATCAACAGAAACAAGACCGGAGAAAATTTCATAGCTGTTCCATTCTGCTGCAAAGCAAACAAACTACCTTCCTCCATCCTACCTATGACATCGGGCCCGACAAGAACACAGAAAACAAGGTACTCACTGCACTTACTCCAATTCCCCTATCATGCTGTCCTGAAGACTGACAGAATCGGATAATTAACTCCGGCGATTCGCATGCGTGATGAAGAGAAAGTGAAACCAGATTAACGATCTGAACAGTTTCTTCTTATCGAATTACGAAAAGGGGTGCTGATGCTATTTACAAAAATGCCTGTATTTGAACCCGGTCTTTTTTTCAGCACATTGCTCGTAGTCTCTCTGTTACTGATTTCCTCAGTACTGCCTTCAAGCTCCGTTGCTTACGGTCAGGAAGTGCTCTGTACCGACAACCTCGACAATGACACCGATGGCCTGGTCGACTGTCTCGATCCCGATTGTTTTGTTGATCCCAACTGCGGTTGTCTCCAGGAATCGGAACACCTGTTGGCACCGATGGGTGGCGTTGGCCCCAACTGGCCCGCCTCTGTTCATTCTGTCGCAGTATCTGAAGATGTGATGGTTGCCGGTGTGATCCATGGTGATGGCGCTACCGTCCGGTCGGGAACAGCGGTGATTTATCACCGGGATCCAGCTACAGGTAGCTTCGGCCCAGATTCTCAACAGGTCATCTTTGCCTCAGATGGAGTGATTCACGATGCCTTCGGGTGGTCCGTTGCCGTTGACCAGAACGTGATCGTTGTCGGTGTCAGAAACCGTCGACCCAATGATGAACTCGAAGCTGGCGCTGCTTTTGTCTTTCGCTGGGATCCAGCTCAAGAAATCTGGATCGAAGAGCAGGAGCTGGCCGCACCCACTCCCGAAGAATGGGGCCACTTCGGCACCGATGTAGCCGTCGAGAACAATACCATCGTCATCGGAGCTCCTGACATGGGTAACAGTGACAATGGCATGGCGTTCATCTATCAGTATGCACCCGATCCGAGCCTTCCCTCAGATCCTCAACCCTGGAAACTTCACCAGGATATCTACGAACATTCTCAATGGGACCAGGGCGATCAATACACCGATCAGTTTGGAAGATCTCTCGCGATCTCCGGCGATGTCATCGTCGTCGGTGCTTATCGCTTCAATACAGATTTCGCAAACATCACCGGCAAGGCATTCGTTTACGAAAAAAATGGAACCGACGACTGGGAGCTCAGCGCCAATCTGCTACCGCAGCAACTGGCCTGGCTGGACTATTTCGCTGGCTCTGTTTCCATCTCAGGTGATTCCGTCGTGATCGGCTCTTCCAACGGCAGCCTGTATCTATTTGAACGAGATTCTGTCACCGGACAGTGGCCAGCAGAGGAAACCCAGATGATCACGAACGGCTCCATCTTCTCCTTCGGAAGCGAAGTCAGTATCGACGGGGAAATTGTCGTGGCCTGTGCACCCTATGATGGAACGCAGGGTTGGCAAAGTGGCAGTGCTCTGCTCTACAGAAAAGACAGCTCTCTGGCGCCCGGACAGCAGTGGGTCGAAGCGGAAAGATTCTGCGGCTCGACTGTGAGCGAGAGCTACCGGTTCGGTAGCTCATGCGATATCACTGGCGATACTGTCGTCATCTGCTCCAGGGGAGACACCAATCCCACGATGGCCTTCGGCAGTAGCTGGATCTTCAATGGCCCTTCTGGGGGTCCCGACCCGATTCTCTTCATCCGGGGCGATGCAAACACCGACGGAGTGGTCGACATCGGAGATCCCATCCAGGTCCTTCTCTATCTTTTCAGCGGAGGCATTCTCCAGTGCGATGACTCGGCCGATATCAACGATGATGGAGTCGTCGACATCGCAGATCCCATCGAGCTGTTGACGCAGCTCTTCATCATTCCATCCAACCCGATCCCAGCACCCTTTCCCGACTGCGGAACCGACCCGACACCGGATCAGCTCGACTGCCTGGAATACCCGAACTGTCCCTGAACCGGAATCTTGCAGCTCAGACGATCTTCTGGCCCATCGGCTCAAAACTGCTACGAAATGTGACGGTGAAGGAGTCCCCTGTTAGTGGCTGCAGGGGTTCCTTTTGGCGTTTCGCTAGTATAATCGAGGATGGTCGTTCCCCTGATACGACCAGATAACCGGGCTCTTTTGTTTCGCACAAAAACCGTCCCACAGAGGAGAGTTTCCATGAGAAAAACATCCCCCTTCCAGCGCACCGCCAGGAGATTGGCACTTCCAGCACGAATTCATTCCGTGCTTTCGATGTTGAGTCTGGTAGCGGTAATATTTCTGGCAAGTACAGAAGTAAGCGCACAGAGCCCCACCATCAATGTTTTTCAATGTAACAATCAAGCCGGGGCCGACATGATGCAGGTCGTCTGGGATGTCGCTGACACGTGCGGCCCATTTGAAAGCTTTTCAAACATCGAAGTGCGGGTGGACGGAATCTTTATGGGATCTTCCGGCGCACCCTCGGGAGCCATGTTTGTCGGTCCCCTCGCTCCCGGTGCGCATGCCTTTGAATTGACTGCTCGCTGCACCGGTGGTGGTAGTGACATTGCACTTTGCAACGGTTCCATCAACTGCAACCCTGCCGGTTTGATCACCACCCTCAACTGCAATGTCGGCCCCAGCGGATTGGTCGATATGACCTGGGCGCTCCCATCCTCCCTACCCACCTACTACGACGGGATGTTCGTCACTGTTGATGGCGTCACCCATTCAAATACGACCCCGGGAAGTCCTGTACATCAGATCTCTGGCCTTGACCCCGGAGTGCATAACATCTGTCTCGAAACTCCAGTCCAGGGTCCATGGAGCTGTGGTCTGATGGTCTGTTGCACTGTCACCATTCCTCCTGCTGGCCCCTGCGGCGGTGCCCCTGCCGGATTGCCATGCGACGACGGCGATCCCTGCACCATCAATGATGTCTGCGATGGAATGGGCGGCTGTAACGGGACTTTCCTCGATACAGATTCCGATGGGGTCTGTGACGCTTTCGACATCTGTCCCGGGGGAGACGACTCACTGGATAGCGATATGGATGGGGTTCCCGATTTTTGCGATTGTGATCCTCTGGATGGAACCGTATTTCCGGGTGCCACTGAAATTTGTGGAAATGGGATCGACGACGATTGCGATACTCTTGCCGATTGCGGTGATCCCGATTGTGCAACCGATCCCGCCTGCAGTACTAGCTCCTGCGGCGGTGCCCCCGCCGGCTCGCCATGCGACGACGGCGATCCCTGCACCATCAATGATATCTGCGATGGAATGGGCGGTTGCGCCGGCGAACTCATCGATGCAGACGCCGATGGATATTCTCCAGCGTGTGGCGACTGCGATGATGGTGATCCGGCTATCCACCCTGGCGCTCCAGAGATCTGCAATGACCTGGTAGACAACGATTGCGATGGACCCATCGACTGCTCCGATCCAGATTGTGCGATGGATCTCGCCTGCAGTACCGGACCCTGCAGCGGTGCCCCTGCCGGCTCGCCATGCGACGACGGCGATCCCTGCACCATCAATGATGTCTGCGATGGAATGGGCGGTTGCACCGGCGAATTCATCGATGTGGACGGCGATGGAGTTTCTCCAGCGTGTGGGGATTGCAACGACAATAATGGAGCGATGTACCCTGGAGCTGTAGAGATCTGCAATGACAACAAAGACAACGATTGCGACGGAGGTATCGACTGCTCCGATCCAGATTGTGCGATGGATCTCGCCTGCACCGGAGGGGGCCCCTGCACCAGCCACATCGACTGTGATGATGGGGATCCCTGCACCGCCGACGAATGCATCGGCGGAACGTGCGTCTATACACCGATCGCTGGCTGTGGTTCCAGCGAACTGTGCAATAACGGCATCGACGATGACGGCGACATGCTCGTCGATTGCGATGATCCTGATTGCTTCAATGACCCGCTGTGCCAGCAGGGAACCTGCAGCGTCCTGAATATTGCCGCCGGCTGCGATGCCACCGGTGGGCCCGACAGCTACACCATCTCTTTCGACGTCATCAACGATACTCCCTTTGATGTCACGCACATCTTTGTCCCGGGAGTCATCCCCGGCACCACTACAACCATCCTGTCGCCGACCGTCACCAGTTTCATTCCGCCACTGCCGCCGCTGGGTTCCGGCACGGTGGTTCTGTCTCTGGCCGGTGGCGTTCCGTTCCAGAATCTGTGCTTCCCTGCCGGCCTGATGGCCATCGATGGAGAAACCGGGGAACTGTTTGAATGCTGCTCTGTAGATGTCTGTGTCGAGCTCCCGCCCTGTGAATCCTGCCTGCAGATCACCAATGAAGGCGGCACCTGGGGTGCAGCAACCTTCAACTACGCATTCACCGTGACCAACCTGGCGGGCACGCCTCCGGTTGTTGCCGAGTACGCCTACCTGGTTCCCATCACCCCCGGAATCACTCTCGATAACGACTGGTTCCCCCTCGGCGGTCTCGCCGATGGACTATCGGCAGGTCTCAGCACCAACATCTCCGGCGGTTCACAGAATCAGGAAGTCTGTTTCCTCGTCACGATTCACGATGCGACTCTCGGAGAATGCTGTGGATTTGTTCATTGCTTCACGCTGCCACCGTTCTTGTTGCCGCCTGCAGTTCCGTTCCTGCGCGGAGATGCCAATGCGGATGGCTCCTTCAATATCGCCGATGTCATCACGTCTCTCGATTTCCTGTTCCACAGTCTCAACGTTTCCTGTGTCCAGGCCCTCGACAGCAATGACGATGAGTCGGTCGATATCGCCGATGCAGTGTTCAGTCTCGCGGCGCTCTTTGCCGGCGGGCCGGAGCCATCCCCACCGGGGGCTACCTGCGGGGTCGATGTCACCACAGGGCCTCTCTCGTGTCAGAGCTTCTCCGCCTGTAACTCCGACGGCAGCAATCCCTAGGGAAAACAACACCGATGATCACCGACCGGAAACACGATCGAGTCAGCGATAGCCGTGGTGAGGATTCCAGGATCCTCTGCCGCTGGTGGCCATCGATCCTGCTCTTGCTCGGGATTGTGTGGATCCCGATCGCTCCGGTCGATGCCCAGGGCGACAATTGGGAAGAAACCCAGCGGTTGCTACCGTCGACCGGCCAGCCCGAGGACAAGTTCGGCCGCGTGGTGGCGGTCGATGGCAATCGGATGGTGATCGGCAGTCACTACGATGACGACCTCGGCAACTTCAGCGGCAGCGCCACCGTTTACGAACGAGACATCAACAGTGGAACCTGGCAAGAGGGGCAGCTGTTGCTCGCCTCCAACGCTTCTTCGATGGACTTCTTCGGCCATTCGGTGGCCATCGCCGGCAACCACATCTTCGTCGGCGCCATCGGAGCCGACGGCTCCACTTCCAGTAACGGTGCCGTCTACGTCTTCGAGCGCGATACCCAGGGCACTTGGCAGGAAATTCAGATCCTCGTCGCCAACGTCGTCAATTCCTCCAACTCTTTCGGTGAGACGGTGGTGGCGCAGGGAGATCTGCTGGCCATCGGCGATCCGACCGGCTCGACCATCTTCAGCGGCAGCGTCTTTCTCTATCAGCGTGATGCACAGACAGGGCAATGGTCGCAGATACAGCACCTGATCCCCCCCGACACCCGCGGCAATCAGCAGTCGTTCGGGCGCAGCATCGCCATCCACGATGACTCCATCCTCATCGGTCGCCCCGAACATTCGGCCGGGATCGGTTTCGGAGTTGGCAGTGCTTACGTCTATCAGCGCGATCCCGCCGACGGCAGTTGGATCCTCGAACAACACCTCTTCTCCTCCACCGCCCAGGAGTACGAGGGCTTCGGCGGTTCCGTCGCCATCGATGACGGGGTTCTCGTCATCTCCGCGTTTGCTCCCTACGTCGGACCGACGGTACCCCCTGCCAGTACCCGCATCTTCGAACGCAATCCGGACACCGACCTGTGGCACGAAACCCAGCAACTGGACTGCCCCAACGGTTGCGGCGGCCCCACCTACCAGGCCATCGCCGTCGAACAGGACATCCTGGCCATCGGCAGTACTGACACCGATAGCGTGACCATCTACCGCAAGGATCCGGAGAGCTGTCAGTGGCTGGAAGCACAGCAATTGACATCGTCAGCTGGCAACTCCGCAGTGGGCTTCGGAACCTCCATCGGAATCTCCGGCCGAACCATCGTGGTGGGGGCTCCCGACGACGACGAGCAGGGATCCAATGCCGGAGCGGCTACCATCTTCCGTGCCGCCGGAATCATGCGCGACTGCAATGGCAACGGCATCGAAGACTCCACCGACATCGCCAGCGGCTTCAGCAACGATTGCAACGGCAACGGCCGTCCCGATGAGTGCGATGTCCCCTGCTACGCCCGAGATTGCAACTTCAATGGAATCCCCGATGAATGTGAAGAGGATTGCAACGGCAACCGCATCCCCGACGACTGCGACATCGAGAGCGGCTTTTCACAGGATCTCGACGGCAACCTGGTTCCGGACGAATGTGAAATCTGCCTGGAGCTCGGTGTTATTTCAGAGCTCTGTACCGATGAAGGAAACGTTCTGGTCTCCTTCGAAATCACCAACATCTCGGGACTCGATGCCCACAAGCTGATCTTGCCGGGTCAGGTTGATTTCCCGGGAGGAACCGCGATCATCTCGCCAACTGTCATCATCTTCACCCCTGCGCTCCCCGGAGATGGCAGTTCCAGCGCTACCGTCGAGTTTCTCATCGAGGGAGCCGCAGCCGGTACTCAGATCGAGATTCCCTTCGCCTTGATGTACAAGGACGATGATGGAAATCTGCAGGAATGCTGTAGTAGCATCCTGGTTATCAACATTCCCGATGGATGTGACGGCATCCGATTTGTTCGTGGCGATACCAATCAAGATGCCGACATCAACATCGCCGATGCCATCGGCGTCCTCGATTATCTGTTCAATAATGCCGGAACCCTGTGCGTCGATGCCAATGACGTCAATGACAGTGGCACCGTCAGCATCACCGATGCCGTGAACGTACTCTGCTTGCTGTTCTGTCCTGGCTCTCCCCCATTGCCACCTGCTCCCTATCCTAGCTGTGGCATCGATCCGACAATTGACAACCTCGATTGTCAGACTTTCCCGGGGTGTAACTGAGATATTCTTGCTCGACAGTCATGGTTGGTCGTAAGGGGATGATCAACATCGCAGAGTCGGCATCTTTTCCGCGCCAGGATCTATATCTATGCCCGTACTATTGAATAGAGGTGCATCTACATCCCTGTTTAGGGATGTAAATGTCCTCACAATCTCCGATCGGTCACTAAGCCCGATTTTCTAAATTCCATCCCTGCTGGCAGTTCTCCAAGACTGTTTTCAGCATGCACTTGTTTGCAAAATATTAGTGAGGAAGAGTCCATGAATTTTCGACCCATCCATCCCTGTTCCATGGTTGAAAACTTCTCCAAGAAATACTGTCAGGTGTTGTTGCTACTCGCCGTTATCTTGATACCTACCGCCTTGGTAGCACAAGGGCCCTGCACCTCGCCGTTTACTATCTGCCAGACTAACGTCGATGGTAGTGGACTTCCGATACATATGCCGATCACAGAGGGCATGACGGTCAGCACATTTAGTGATTGTCTCGATGTTTGCCAGTACGTGGTTGCTGTTTACGACACCAGCGATGTCTCGACTGCTCCTGGTACCGATGTTAACTGGGCACCATTTAGATATTCAGGGCCTGGAGATCCAACCGATCCAGCCAATACCGATGCATGGACAGCAGCAAACCTGGGACCTATTTTTGGTATCGCACTCAGTGATGAACCTTCTCCCAGCATCTACGTCACTGCAACACCGATCAGATTTCCAGTGAGTGCATGTCCCTCGGTACCGTTCGGAGATATGGGCCCTGGAGGGGTGTATAAACTCGATGGACTTGACGGAACCATTTGCCCTATCGCTGCATTACCAACAAGTTTTACGGGATCTGGAGCTGTTGCCAGTCTTGGACAAGTTGATCACTACACCTTGCCTGACGGCAAAGAAAGACTTTACGTGAGCAGCTTTGAAGACGGATTGATCTATATGATCCCTCTCCCACAAAATTGCGTTACGCCAGTAGACAACAACACGCTACCCACTTTCGATCATGGCATCGAAGGTCGCGTTCAAGAGTTGGATGGACAAGGGAATCCGCTAACGCCCATCGTCGATACTCCAGAAACTGTTTTAACACCACACGGACGTAGAATCTGGGGTTTGCGAATCAACGAACCAGAAAGCCGTCTTTACTATGCAGTATGGAATACAACGGTAACCGGTATCGATCCAAATGCCGACAATGAGATCTGGTCGGTCGAAATTAATCCATTGGACGGAGATTTCGTACCCAACAGCGCAAGAAGAGAGATCACAATTCCAGAGCTAAATGGATTTGAATTTCCAGTAGCAGACATTGCATTTGAGTGCGGAAACCGAATGGTTTTTTCTCAGCGTGGAGTCAACACAATCCTCGGAGACTCTCAGCCTCACGAAGGCCTGACCCTGGAATACACCGGATCTCATCTGGCTTGGGTCGCCAGTGATACCGACAAATTCCATGTTGGAAATGTTTTCGATGGAACCAACGCTTGCGGTGGAATTGATTTTGATGCAGATGGAAATGTCATCGCAACCGGTAACGCACTACATCTGACAACCGGAAGTGCGATATATGGCTTTGCCATCATTCCCAGTACCGGATCAAATGTCATCCCACTGCCAGCGGGACAAACACATATGCAAGATAGTTATCTTGTCGACGTCGATTGCGACATCTCTACCGGAGGCCTCGACAAAACTAAGATTTTTGATGTCGAATGCTATCGCCCCGTCAGTAACAACTGCGGAACTGGCTGTCGAACAGATAACGCCACCGTTCTATGCGGATCAGAAGACAATACTGGAGACTTCACTCTCACCTTTGATGTTGTCAATAACTCTGGCTTCGAGGTTCACAAGTTACTGATTCCGGGTCTTGTCGGTGGCATCGCAGTTTCACCAAACATCATCGACATGGTTCCCCCGCTGGCCAATGGTGATACAGCTATTGGTATTCAACTGACGCTCACTGGCGGAAATGCTGGCGATATTGTTTGTATTCCAATGAGCCTGATGTCAAAGGACGATGCAGGTGAACTCTTCGAATGCTGCGGCACCGAGGTATGCATAGAGATTCCTCCCTGCTGCCTGTCGATCACCGGTGAATCGATCGCCTTGGATGCCGATGGCAACTCCGTTTATACCTTCACCGTGACAAACCTGGCTGGAGAAGCTCCAAACGTAGCAGACCATCTCTTCATGGATGTCGTCAGCCCGGCGGGTGTTACCATCACTGATGAGTGGCAGGCTCTACCCAGCCTTGCCGACGGATCTTCGACACAGCTATCTACCGTCATCATCGGAGCACAGCCTGGCCAGGAGATTTGCTTCCAGATCACGATTCATGACGCAACCCTGAATGAATGCTGCGGTATCGTTCACTGCATCACCATGCCTGGTGGTGAACCTGGACCTGGTCCTTGCATTCCGGATCTGGTTTGCAAGCCGGTCGGAGATATCGACGGCGACGATATACTGGAAGTTGTTCTACAATGGACAGTCCCCGCAACCGATGATTGCTGTCCAGGCGACATGATCATTCTCGCCAACGATGTCGTTGTTGGATCAGCAAATCCATTTGCAGGTTCAGTCACCATCGATTGCATCGATGGTCAAATTTGTATCGCATGCAACAATGCAGATGGGACTCTCGAGATACAGGCTTGTTGCGACGTTGTATGTCAGCCATTCCTGCCACCGCCGGTCGAGTTCTTGCGTGCCGATAGTAACTCGGATGGATCATTCGATATTGCCGACGTGGTCCAGACATTGAACTTCTTGTTCCATGCCGAAGTGATTCCTTGCCTGGTCGCTCTCGATGCGAATGACGACAATTCGATCGACATCGCTGATGCCATTTTCAGCCTGGAAGCACTGTTCAGTGGTGGTCCTACTCCATGGCCTCCGTATCAGAATTGCGGAGTCGATGAAACACCGGGTGATCTCAATTGCGAGACATTCCCGGCATGCATCAACAGCAACGACTGATGATTCGAGAAACATCTGGGCGAGCTGCGTCGATCTGAAATCAGACCGATGCAGCTCGCGATCCCCTTTTTGATGGAGATAGCCCCCGAGCAAAGATCCATGAAACGTTTCACTTCGTCGATAACGATTTTCTTGTTGTTTGGCTTACTTGTGAGTCCCGGATACTCACAGGGAGGTAACGACGACCTCTGTTCGATCCAAAACCTCGCCATCGAATGTGGATCGGAAGTTAATAATGCCGATTACACGGTGACTTTCGACGTCATCAATAACACCAACTTCGTTGTCCACAAACTTTTGATACCTGGCGATGTCGGTGGGTTGGGAATCAGCCCTAATATCATAGATCTCACTCCTCCGGTCTTGTCCGGAAGCAGCGCGACCGGTGTCGAAATCTATCTGACCGGTGGGGCTCCCGGTGCTGGTGTCTGTATTCCTATTGGGTTGATTTCCAAAGATGGCGACGGTGAAGAGTTTGAGTGTTGCGGTACTGAAATCTGTTTAGAGTTACCTTCTTGTGGCGTTCTTTTTGTCAGGGGAGATTCGAACCGCGATGGTGGCTGCGACATCGGGGACGCCGTCAATGTTCTCTCCTATTTGTTTGTAGGTGGAGCCTGCTCTTGTATGGACGCTTGCGACTGTAACGACGACGGCCAGGTCAATATCGCCGATGCCATCTGCAAATTGACTTTCCTCTTCAGCGGTGGCTCGCCGCCACCGGCTCCCTATCCTGAGTGTGGATCCGATCTAACATTCGACAATCTCGACTGTCTGGCATTCCCTCCCTGCCAGTAAAGGGCCAGCAACCTTGCAACTCGTCGGCTCCATCTGCCGATAATCCTGCTATCCTGCTGATGAGTGATCATGCAACTCTCTGTTGTGGATCGGGCTCATCAATATCCAGTCGAGGTGGGAGTGTATTGATGTTTTCGCAGCTGCTAGAGAAATCGTACAACTTCAATTCTGGTTCGATCATCCGTGATTTCTGGCTTCCTGTACTTCTGATTTCTCTAGTTTTAGCACCTTGCCAAACGGTACTGGCGATTGAAATCTGCGACAACGGCATCGATGACGACAACGACGGTTTCATCGACTGCGAAGATTCCGAATGTTTTAATTTTTCCGGCTTCGTCGATAGTGCCCAAACTCTGGGAAATTCTCTTAGCTGGGACACGGCACTGGGTGATCTCGATGGCGATGGCGATCTCGATGCCTTTGTGGTGAATGAGGAACTACCCGACAAGGTGTGGATCAACCAGGGGGGACTGCAGGGGGGAACACCTGGTGAGTATCTCGACAGCGGCCAGAATCTTGGGCTATTGGGTTTCCGTGTGGCGCTTGGGGATGTTGACGGCGATGGCGACCTGGATGCTTTCGTCGCAGCTATCGGTTCAATGGGGTCTGGAGCCGGTGAACCAAACAGGATTTGGATCAACCAGGGGGGCCAACAGAGCGGAATACCCAGCGAGTTCCTGGACAGCGGCCAGCAGCTGGGCAGTTCATGGAGCTCGGATGTGGCGTTAGGGGATCTCGACAGCGATGGCGACCTCGATGCCTTTGTGGCAAATGATACATCAGGCAACACGGTATGGATCAATCAAGGAGGAGTGCAGGCAGGGGTTGTCGGCCAGTTCCTCGACAGTGGCCAGGCGCTGGGGTCATCTTCTAGCATCGCCGTATCACTGGGAGATGTCGACGGCGATGGCGATCTCGACGCACTCGTAGCCAATGCCGGTCAACCGGATCGCATCTATCTCAACGACGGCGGAGGTATTTACAGCGACAGCGGCCAGGAATTGACAGGTTTGGTCTCTTCCAGCTGGGATGGATCACTGGCTGATGTCGACGGTGATGGGGATCTAGATGTCTTCATCGCTACTTTCGGTGGGCCAAACGTGATCTGGCTCAATACCGGCATTGGAACCTTCATCGACAGTGGGCAAGCTCTGGGCAACTCGGAAAGCATTGGTCTGGCGCTCGGCGATGTCGATGGAGATGGCGATCTCGACGCGTTTTTCGGAAACCTCGGCGGCGCCGCGGACAAGGTGTGGATCAATCAGGGTGGGGCTCAGGGCGGCACTTCTGGTCAGTACCTCGACAGCGGCCAGGAACTGGGGAGTTCATTTAGCTCAAGTGTGGCGTTAGGGGATGTCGACAACGATGGCGATTTCGATGCTTTTGTCGCCTCCTTTGATGTTAATACCGTGTGGCTCAATCACTCTTGCTCACTTCCCTTCGAAGACTGCACCAACGGTATCGACGACGATGGTGATCTACTGATCGACTGCGATGATCCTGATTGCGTCGGTGTTAGCAATCTGGAAGTCACGTGTAACACCGTCGCGGGGGTTGGTAACTACACCATGGTCTTCGATCTGGTCAACCACACCCCTTACGAAGTCCATCATCTGTTCTTACCGGTGGGGCCCATCGTCAGTGGCGGTGTCACCCTGACGCCAACAGTCACCAGCTTTTCTCCGCCACTGTCCCCTGGCGGGGGCAGTACCAGCGTAAGTCTCGAAATCTCCGGCGGAGGCATCGATCAACTTCCCATCTGCTTCCCCGTCAGTTTGATGTCGATCGATGATGCCACCGGTGATTTGTTCGAGTGCTGTGTCTTCGATATCTGCACGGTGCTGCCCGACTGCGTCGTCTGCCTGGATGTCACCGACGAGCACGGTACCTGGGTAAATCCTGTCTTGTGCCAATATGATTTCCTTTTGCACAACCAACCCGGTGATCTTCCGTTGGTTGCCGAGTTTGCCTATCTGGTGCCGACCACTCCGGGAATCACGGTTACCGACAACGGGATCTTCCTCGGTGGGATGATCGACGGAGGCGCCATCAACCTCTCCACGACCATCTCTGGTGCATCTCCCGGTCAGGAGGTCTGTTTCCTCATCACTCTCCACGATGCGACCCTGGCGGACTGTTGTGGTATCCAGCACTGTTTCACCTTGCCACCACTGCTGAACCCGCCGCCGGCAGAGTTCCTGCGTGGCGATGCCAACGCCGATGCCAGTTTTGATCTCGCCGATGTGATCGACACCCTCGATTTCATCTTCCTCGGAGAACCCGTGCCATGTCTGGTGGCTCTCGACAGCAATGACGATGAACAGGTAGACATCGCCGATGCCGTCTTCAGCCTGGCGGCACTCTTCACCGGCGGCGCAGAACCAGCACCGCCCACCCTGATTTGCGGTCCTGACCCGACCCCCGACAACCTCGACTGCGTGTCATTTCAGGGCTGTCCTTAGTCGCGGTAGCCTTATTATCTTGCAGGTTCCATCCGCGAAAATTGGATGTCCAGGATACCGTGTCCGATTGTCGTTTGATTCCGGATCGACGATTGGAGGTTTTCGAATCTCCGCTTTGTGTGAGGTGACTTCACGGAGAAATAGCTCGGTGAAACCCACAGAACACAGCTCGCCGGAAACGGAATTCACATGGTTCGAATCGCGACCGCTTCCAGGGTGCATCCTTCCTTCAGCACGAGAGTGGCCAGCGGCAAGGGCTACCTCTTCATACTTCCTCTACTACTGGTCCTGATCACCTCTTCAGTATCTGCGCAACCAAACTTCATCCGTGGCGATGCCAACGGCGATGGCGACATCGATTTTTACGTGGCGGATGCGGTGGAGATCTTCACCCAGCTCTTTACCGGCTGCTGGTCAATTGCCTGCCATGATGCGGCTGACTCCAATGACGATGGCAGTCTGGATATCGCAGATGCCGTCAACATTCTGGCTCAGCGGCAATCAGGACTTCCTCTTCCGCTCCCATTCCCCGGCAGTGGAGTCGATCCTACTGCCGATGCTCTGGGCTGCGCCGTTCCCACTCCAGTCTTTACCGGTTACGCCGCCAATCTCTCTTTCCAGTTGGAAGTGGTCCCCGTCGGCGTCGGCAGTGGCGGCGTTGGCACCATCTTCACGTCCCAGATTCAATTGACCGTTCCTCCCGGTTTTGCAGTCACCGGAATTTCGTTTGGTGTTTGTCATGATCCTGCGGAGCTCCAGCTCATATCCGGAAGTTTGCTGAACGGACCCCTGACTCCGAATTACTTTCAAGTCCAGAGCCATTCCACCGGGTTCAATTGCAATGTGATCCCCACTTTTGTCATGCCGGGAACTGTATACATGCCAGGTGTTCACGTGATCGCCCTGTCTCAGTACCAGATTCTCACTTCGGGAAGCGCAGCCATCAATTTCTGTAGCATGACCGGCACGATGCCGGTGCCAGTTGCCTTGACGGCAGTGGATCTTGGTTCGATGACCGACTGCTCGATTGTTTTTGCCCCGTCTGCTGTCGGGGCCACCATCAGTAGCGTTTCCGAGTTTGTCCGTGGAGATACCAATGCCAGCGGCGGATCTCCCGACATAGCCGATGTCATCAACTCCTTGTTTTATGCCTTCGGTATTCCTGGAGGGATCAGTCCTTGTGATGACGCATCCGATGTCAATGACGACGGAGTCCATCCCGATATCGCCGACGCCATCTACTTGCTGGGTTACCTCTTCCCGCCGCCAGGTCCGCCCCCGCCGGCGCCTTTCCCGGCTTGTGGCATCGACCCAACATCCGACACACTCGGCTGCCTGTCCTTCCCACCGTGCCCGTAATGATTGGATGCTAGATATTGCCAATAGCTGAATAGAATTTATGGGTTCACGGGGAATTACGGGGATGAACTCAGCAATATATTGCCCACCAAGAATGGAAAGAATGAAGGATCCGTTACCGAGGAGGCTCAGAATTGTTCTTCTGAATAGCTCCAATAATCAAAGGGCGTGGCCGAAAACGGTACTGGATTCCGTTACTGAAAACGGCCTGATTCAAGTGCCGTCCTACCAGAACTCGTTACTACTTCTGATGGGAATCCATCCGCTAATTTTAGAAATAATTGGAGCTCCGATGAGCGTGGCTTTCTGTTTCAACAAACAATTTTCGTGTGAAAGGTATCAACGATGCAAATCCGTTTCTCACTTCTAAAAAGTTATTTCCTGCTGTTTATTCTACAAGCATTACTGTTAACACCTCTTCCTGGCCAGTGTCCTACTCCCCCTGGACATCTCGATATTGAACCGGGAATGACTGTTTCGACATTTTACGGCTGTCTCGATCCCGATCAGTATGTAGTTGCCGTTTACGACACCAGGGATCCCGTCATCAATGCTCCCGGAACAGATACCATGTGGTCAGCCACCCGATATGTGGGACCTGGTACTGGAGTCGATCCTTTTGACCCAAATGCCTGGACTGCAAACAATCTAGGCCAGGTTTTCGGAGTCACTCTTGACGATGCAGTCCCCCCCAGCATCTATGTAAGTGCCACTGCAATGCCGGGCATCTATCCCGGATGTCAGACCACACTGTGGGGTCCGCAGGGACCAGGTGGAATTTACAAACTTGACGGTGTAACAGGTCAGATTTCTGGATTTGCTTCTCTCGCCTCTGATCCCTCTGCAAGCCTTGGACAACTTGACCATGTAACTCTTCCTTCAGGCACCGAAGTAATTTACGTCAGCAATCTCGACGACGGTTTAATTTCAGCACTCTCGGTTCCGTCCGGGACAGTCATTGATACGTTTGATCATGGTATCGATGGCCTCGGTGCTCTTGGCTATCCCACGATCCCTGACTCACCAGAACAAACTGTGGTCACGCCGACCGGGAGGAGAATCTGGGGGCTCCGGGTGAATGAACCTGAGAGCAGGCTCTATTACGCAGCCTGGAACACAACTATCGTCACCACTTCCCCTCCGAACGAGCCAGATCCTGTCAACGATAATGAAATCTGGTCTGTCAAGGTGGATCCCGCAACAGGACAGTTCATCAGTGGATCGGCAACGCTAGAAGCTACCATTCCTTCGATTCCACTCGATTTCGGCGGGCCAGACCCTCAGTTGTTCGAAAATCCCGTTTCGGACATCGCATTTGAATGTGGAACCAGAATGGTTGTCGCTCAGCGTGGTGCCTTTTTCAATGGCACTAACTGGAACTGGAGTGGACACCAGACACGAGTTCTGGAGTTCAATGGTGGCACCCTTGCCTGGTCGATCAGCGCTCTCGATAAGTTCAACGTAGGAAACTATTCTGTGGGTGCGAATTCTGCAGGAGGTGTCGATTTTGACGAAGATGGCAATGTCGCTGCCACCGGTGATGCGATTCAGTACCCATTAGGTTCGTGTCCTACTCCCGGTCAGTCAGTTTATGGCTTTGCAATCATCCCCTCGACAGGCTCAGCGACCACCTGTCCCTTCATGATCGACTCATATCTAGTTGACGATGACTGTAGCAACGATGGTGGACAGGAAAAGTTTTTCCCGTTTGACGTCGAAGTGTGTCGTCGTATCAGTACCTCGTGCTCTACCACTTGCACTGTCGAAAACCCCATCATCGAATGTGGCTCTGAAATAACCAACGCAGATTTCACATTGACTTTTGATGTGGTCAATAATTCTGCATTCGAGGTCAACAAACTGGTCATCCCGGGACTGGTAGGAGGAATTGCAGTATCTCCGAATGTCATCGATGTGTCCCCCCCCATACCTGTTGGGGGCACCTTGTCCGGAGTTCAAATTACTCTCACTGGAGGAGCTTCTGGTGACAACGTCTGCATTCCTATCGGCCTGATGGCCAAGGACGCTGATGGTGAGTTGTTTGAGTGTTGTGGTACCGAAGTTTGCATCGTATTGCCAGATTGTTGCCTGACCATAACTGGCGATGGATTCACTGTGGATGCAGATGGAAATATTACCTACAACTTCAACATCACCAATGAAAGTGGAGAAGCTCCTGTAGTAGCGGAGCATCTATTCATCAATGTCTTGAGTCCCGCAAACGTGACTCTCGCTACTGAGTGGTTTGCTCTCAATGGTCTGGCGGATGGTGATCCTCCTATCTCTCTTACAAATACAATCATCGGAGCTCAACCTGGCGATGAGGTTTGTTTCCAGATCACGATCCATGACGCCACACTCAACGAGTGTTGCGGTATAGTGATCTGTCACACCATTCCAGGGGATCAAGTGCCTCCCTGTATTCCTGAACTCATCTGTGAACCTGTCGGCGATGTAAATGGAGATGGCGTATCAGATGTCATTTTATCCTGGCCAGTACCTAGTAATGATGAATGCTGCATGGGTGACATGGTAGTTGAGGTAAACGGAGCAGTAATCACCTCCGTGAATCCATTTGCTGGCACTGCAATTGTCGACTGTATAGACGGAACTTATTGCTTGGTATGTAGCGATGCAATCGGCAATCAAACCGTCCAGGCATGTTGCGACGTGACCTGCATTCCTTTCACATCTCCTCCGGTTGAATTCCTTCGAGGCGATGCAAATTCTGATGGCACCTTCGACATTGCAGATGTCGTAAAAAGTCTCGGACATCTATTCCAGGGCCAATCTGTTCCTTGCTTGGTGGCCCTCGATAGCAACGATGACGAAACCATCGATATTGCAGATTCTATTTTCAGCCTGCAGGCACTATTTGGAAATGGACCTTTCCCTCTGCCACCTCATCAGCAGTGCGGCACCGACGAGACCTCTGGAATCCTCGGGTGTAACAGCTTCCCTGCATGTGACGATTGACAACGACAGTGGCCCACAGGGGAGATAGCGGTTTCCAGTTCAACAGGCGCCGCATCGGTTCAGATCGAACCGATGCGGTGCCTGCTACGGCCTCTTTGGCGGCGGACCATCGCCGCGGCCGCCGTCTCAGCAGTGTGGGGTCGAAGAAACCTCCGGCAATCTCGGCTGTGAGTACTTCCCCGCCTGCGAAGGCACCGACAGCGGTCTCGATGGCGATTAGATCAGCATCATTAGAAGAAATAGGAGACAATCCCATGAAACTACCTGGGACGAACTTGCTGCTTCTGCTACTACTGCTGCTGTCATGGCTCGTTGGCGATGCAGTCGAAGCGCAAACACCTACCTCAGATTACGCATTTTTTCTCGTTCCCAGCGTCCCCAATTGCACAGCAGGGGATGAAGTCACCATCGACCTGTACTTGCAAATTTTGCCCTCGGCCCCGATTGCGACTCCACTTGAGGGATTCTCCGTGGGGATCTGCCACAATACCGCCATACTGGGCCTATCCACTGGCATCCCTTCTCCTCTGGTGATGGGGAGCTGGATCACCAGCCTTGTGCCGTGCATAGCTCCTGATTTCCTTCAGACTGCTGTGCTGGGAGGAGCCACGGAGTCAGCGGGCTATACCATCGGTACCGTTTTTTCTTTTACCGGTGGCTGCACCCTACCGGTTGGCTGTCATCACATTGCCACCGCTGAATATTCCTGTCTGATCGATGCTCCCATCGACGGTTCTGTCATCTCGACATGCAATACTCTGGGAAGCCCACCAATGAATACCGTTGTGATTCTCGGAGGGAACCAATACACACCTCAGTCTGAATTCATCAGCGACGAGATCCCCGTGGAGTGCAGCTATCCGGCTCCGGGCCAGATGCAACTCGACTGGACTAACAGTGGGGTGTTCGACTCTTTCGAGATCGTCTGCGATGGCGTGGTGGTGGCCTCTTTACCGGGTAGCGATACGTCATACACCCACTTCTGCGATCCGGACTCGACCGTATGCTGCACCGTGGTAGGAACCGTGTGCGGAATCACCGTCGAGAGCGAACCCTGTTGTTGTGTACCTGCTGGACCCTGCCTCGAATTTGAGGAGGACTACTCCATCGAGTGCGACCCTGATGGGGAAGGTCACATTCTCACCTTTCAATTCATCAACCTATCTGGGTTGACTGTTCACAAGGTCGTCATCCCTGGTGAGATCGCCACCACTTCCGGCACAGCAACGGTCTCAGATAACGTGATCGTGTTCGTCCCCGGAATTGCGAATGGTGATCTTGTGAACATTTCTGTGCCGATCAGCGGTGCCATGGGTGGAGACTTGCTAACCTTACCCTTTGCCCTGATGCACAAGAACGACGACGGCAGCGTCGTGGAATGCTGTAGCGATGAGATCATCATCGAAGTGCCACCTTGTGAGCAGGAATTCATTCGCTGCGACAATAACAGGGATGGAGGCTGCGACATCGGAGATGCAATCTTTCTACTGACATTCCTTTTCCTCAATGGAGCACCCTGTTCCTGTCTGGATGCCTGTGATTGCAACGATGACGGCGTGATCGATCTCGGCGATGTCATCTTTAAATTGAGCTTTCTGTTTATCGGTGGACCCCCTCCTCCGTCGCCATGGCCACAGTGCGGAATCGATCCAACACCCGACAACCTCGACTGCCTGTCCTTCCCACCGTGCCCATGATGCACTGAACCAGAAACACCTCCTGTCCGCCTACAGCGGTCGCCCCTTGCCGGGGGCGGCCGCTGTTTTTTAATGTGAGGGAGTTCAGCTTGTTGCTGCGGTGCCCGCATCTGAGATCCGTTGCCAGGCGGCCTCGACGTGAGTCTTTCGGGTCTGGGTGCCGCCGATGCAGACTCGCAGGATGCGTTTTCCCTCGACGGTGGTGACGGTCACTGACATCTGGCCATCCTCATTGAGTTGCTGCGCCACCCGATCGGTGGCCTCGTCGCCATCGACGTGCGCCATGCAGATCAGATTGACGGTGCGCTTGTGGGTGAGTTGCCAGCGGGCATCGGCCTCGACCTGCTGCTCGAACCACTCGGCCCACTGCAGGTGCTCGGCGATCAGATCCCGCAGGCCATCGACCCCGTAGTTGCGGATGACGAACCACAACTTGAGGGCACGAAAGCGCCGGCCGAGCGGGATGTGCCAGTCGCGGTAGTCGATCACCTGGCCCGATTCGCTCGCCTCGTTGCGCAGGTATTCGGGCAGGACACTGAGCGCCTTGATCAGCGCCTTGCGATCACGCACCCAGAAGGCATCGCAATCGAAGCCGACGAACATCCACTTGTGCGGGTTGAAGCAGTAGGAATCGGCATCTTCGAGTCCCTCCTGCATCCAGCGCATCTCGGGGACCAGTGCGGCGGTGCCGGAGTGGGCCGCATCGACGTGAAGCCAGACACCGTGCTTCTGACACACCCGGGCGATGGCGGCGACCGGATCGACCGCGGTGGTGGCAGTGGTGCCGATGGTGGCGATCACCATCGTCGGGATGCAGCCGGCGGATTTGTCGGCTTCGATGGCCTGATCGAGGGCGGCTGGATCGATGCCGAGGTGTTCATCGACATCGACATGGCGAAACTGATCGCTGCCGAGACCGGCGATGCGTACCGCCTTCTCCACCGACGAATGCGCCTCGGCTGATGCATAGACCGTCATCTTGCCCTGCACCCCATCGCGGTCGACGGCAAAATCGCTGACCTGTTCGCGGGCGGCGATCAGCGCGCACAGCGTGGCACTGGAAGCGGTGTCCTGGATCACTCCGCCGCCGTCGCCGGTCGACAGGAAACTGTCGGGCAATCCCAGCATCTCGACGAGCCAGTCCATCATGCGGGTTTCCACCTCGGTGCAGGCGGGGCTGGTCTGCCACAGCATCCCCTGCACCGCCAGACCCGATGAGATGATGTCTGCGACCATCGACGGGCCCGATGTATTGGAGTTGAAGAAGGCAAACCAGGAAGGGTGTTGCCAGTGGGTGATGCCGGGCAGCACCACCTGATCGAGATCGGCCATCACATCGTCGAACGATTCTCCGGTCGACGGCGGGTGCAGCGGTAGCGATGCGGCGACATCGCCAGGTTGTGCCCTCGACTGCACCGGTCGCTCTTCGATGCTGGCGAGGTAGTCGACGACCCAGTCGATCGCCTGGTGGCCGCGCCGGCGCATCTCTTCTGGATCCCAGTGCAGCTGGTCCGCCTGGTCTGTCACGCTGTCCTCTTCCCGTCTCTTCTTCAATTTCGATCTGTTCGCAGATGAGACACGATCTTGTCGCCGGATGCACCGCATGATCAGAGCCTGTTTGTGGCTGTCTGTGGCGGTAAGAGCCCTTCAGGAGAGCCTGACATTTTCTCCTCACTCCGATAGGATGTCAGATCGTACCGTGGAAGGAACTCGAAGATGACCACCGATCGCAGCACATTCCCCGATCCGCTGGAGATCCAGGCACACCTCGACGATCACGTTCGTGGCCAGGTGCACGCCAAGCGCTACCTGTCGGTGGCGATCTACAACCACTACATCTCTCAGCACCTGCCCGCCGATTCCAGGAAAAGTCCACAGCACCTGCTGCTACTGGGACCGGAAGGGGTGGGCAAGACCTTCCTGGTGCAGAAGGCCGCCGAGATGCTCGGCGTGCCGTGGATTCACGCCGATGCTTCTTCGCTGGTGCAGCCTGCGATGACGGGAGAAGCACTGCAGAGGATCACCGGAGCGCTGATCCAGCGTGCGGGCGGAGATTTTGGCCGCGCGCAGAAGGGCATCGTGCTGATCGACCAGCTCGATCAGTGCCGTCGAAGGGTCCAGGGACCCGGCGATCCTGGCATGGCGGTTCAGGATGCAATCCTGACCCTGATGGATGGCATCGTCATGCGCCACCCGGAAGCACCGGGTCAGGCTCTCGACACGGCCCGCTTGCTGTTCA
>JAYZTT010000027.1:0-148360 GCA_036125855.1 Planctomycetota bacterium | reverse complement strand
GGTCGAATATCTCGCAGTCCAGGTCGATGACGACCCGGATGATGGCGATGGATGTGAATTGATCGTCGCGTTGCTGATGGATGCTCTGCCTCCATTCGAAGGTCAGACCCTTCCGCAGACTGCAGGCCAGAACGAAGGTCGCCTGCTGATAGGAAAGATGAAAGTCACCGTCGACGACGACGCCGAATGTAATGAAGATCAGCTTATCGAGTGGTGCAACGACATCGACGGTAACGGCGACGTCAATCTCTACAACAACGTGGTCATTGATTTCGAATCGATTCAAGTCTACGAGCGCAACGACACCTTGGTGCACGTGGTGCCTGAAGAGATCTTCCAGCGTGGCGATTGCAACAGTGACGACAAGGTCGATCTTGCCGATACTGCCGCGATGCTTGCCAATCAGTTCAATGGTCATACGATTCTGTGTCCGGATGCATGCGATGCAAATGACGACGGAACGCTGAACATGGCGGATTCTGTCTTCTTGCTGTTATGGCTCTTCAAGTTTGGTGACGTTCCACCAGACCCAGGGCCGTTTGATGACGGACCAGATCCGACCCAAGATGATACTTTGCCCGTTTGTGATAGTGACGACACTAATTGCTAGGATTCTTTGAACGGCCTGGGACGTGATGCCACCTGTGGCTGCTCCTCCAGCGTCAGAAGTCCGAGCCACCGAAGGCCTCCGTGGGTTTCCCCCTCCGGAAACCCTGGCCTCAGGTGAACGGCGCAAGGGAGTTCGCGGGCAGTGTGGTGAGCGACTCCTGGGCTGACGACAGAGCCTGGATAGCTTGAATCCTGCAGATTTAACCGGCCCCGCTTCGATTTCAGATCGTCGCGGGGCCAGTTTTTTTTGGTGCGATCACCCCGCCATTCGATGGCCATCTTGCTCAGGGGATTAGAGTGCCTCATCCTCCTCTCCCTAGGAGGACCGGTGCAGGCGATACTTTTCGATCTCTTCGGCACCCTGGTCCCCAATCTGCCCTGCTCCCAGTGGGAAGATTCGACCGATGCCATCGCTGAAGTTCTCGGTGTCGAACCCACCATCTATCGCAACCTCTGGGAGCCCCGCTTCAAGGAACGGATGACCGGTGAAATCCCGGACGGAGAAAATCAATTCGATGAGATCCTGGCGAAGGCCGGCATCGAAACCCCTGCGGAAAATCGTGTGCTGGCAGCGCAACTACATGTCGAGCTTCTCAAGAATGCGCTGGTTCCAAAACCGGAATCACATCAGGTACTTTCCGCCCTCAGAAATCGAGGATTGCATCTGGGTCTGGTCACTGATTGCTCCAGCGCAGCACCCGATGTCTTTGACCAGACTCCACTGGGACCGTTCTTCGAAGCTCGTTCCGTCTCCGCCTTCCTCGGAGTCCGAAAACCTCATCCACTCATGTACCGTCACGTGCTCGATCTGCTGAAAGTTTCGGGAGAAGACTGCATCTATGTCGGTGATGGAAATTCGAAAGAACTCCTTGGCGCAAAAGAATTTGGCATGACCACCGTGTGGGTCAACAACGGGAGCGAACAACACTGGCGTGAAAGGTTCATCCCTCAGGGAGATTACACCGTGAAATCTCTGACAGAACTGATCCCCTTACTCGACTCAATAGAGAGAAAGTAACCTGATGAACAATTCCCCCCTGGAGAGGGTGGTCATCGAAACCGGGCCGGATCCAACAGCTGCAGTCGTCTGGCTCCATGGTCTCGGGGCAGATGGTCACGATTTCGAACCGATCATTCCCGAACTGGATCTGGAAGGGCTTGAACCGATCCGCTTCGTGTTCCCCCATGCCCCGATGCGTCCCGTGACCATCAATCATGGCATGGTGATGCGCGCCTGGTATGACATCCTCGAGATCTCCATCGACCGTAAAATCGATCACCAGGGAATCGACGAGAGCGCCCAGCTGGTGGAGGAACTGCTGGCGGAGCAGATCGAATCTGGAATCTCTCCCCGACGGGTAGTCCTGGCTGGTTTTTCGCAGGGTGGTGCCATCGCCTACCACGTCGGGCTGAGCCAGCAGGATCCGCTGGCCGGGATCCTGGTGCTCTCGGCCTACCTACCGATCCCCGAGTCACTCTCTTCGCCGCCAGATAAGGACTCCTTCAAGACTCCACTGCTCTGCTGTCACGGGGTGTGGGATCCCGTGGTGCCTGTAACGCTGGGTGAAAATTCAGCCGCTCTCGTTCGGGAAGCAGGCTGGCCCCTGGAATGGAAAACCTATCCGGCACCCCATGCTCTCCACCCCGAGGAGGTCGAGGAAATCGGCTGCTGGTTACAAAAGGTACTGGCGACAACCCCCTCCTGAATCCGTGGTGTCAAAGCTGCCGGAAACGAATTACCCCTCAAGTACGGGGTCATCACTCGGTTTCCAGCTGGTCAGAAATCGACGGGCGGGGGTGCCTGTATCTGATCGCTCCTTTACAATCGCAAACATTCCAGTGACTTGATCGAGCTACTTCACAAAGGAGTTTCCTGATGAACCGCCCAGCGAGCATCGAAATCCTCGGACGTCCGGTGAACCGGATAGGTGTCATCGGCTCGGGACAGATTGGCCCTGACATCGCACTTCACTTTTCCAAGGTCTTCTCACCGTTGGGCACTCCCATCGTTGTGGTCGACATCAGCGAGGAAGCCCTTCGCAACGGCGAAAGCAAGCTGCAGCGGAAAATCGATAAAGGGGTCGAAACGAGAGCATTTCGACCTGAGCAGGGTGAGGTGATGAAGAAAAATGTCCGCTTCACCTCTGACTACAGTCAGCTGAAGGGTTGTGATCTGGTGGTCGAGGCCGCTACCGAGGATCGCGAATTGAAGGGCAAGATCTTCCGTCAGATCGAGGATCTGGTCACCCCGGAAGCGATTCTCTGCTCCAATTCTTCCCACCTCGAACCGGAGGTGATCTTTGAAGGCCTTTCCCATCGAGGTCGTTGCCTGGTTGTCCACTACTTCTTTCCTGCAGAACGAAATCCCATCGTCGAGATTGTCGCGGGGGCTGACACGGCACCAGAGATCGCCAGGGAAATGGCTGGATTCTACGAGGCCATCGGCAAGATCCCGATCCAGGTCGGAAGTCGTTACGGCTACGCCCTTGATCCGGTCTTTGAGGGCATGTTCCTCGCTTCGGCATTACTGGTAGAAGATGGTGTTGCCTCCAGCAAGGAGGTGGACCAGGTCGCCTGTGACGTTCTCGGCTACACCGTCGGTCCCTTCACCGCGATGAATCTGACGGGTGGGAATCCGATCACAGCTGTCGGTCTCGACAACTATCGGGAAAAGATCCACTCCTGGTATCGGACACCGGAAATCCTGCGTCGCGCGGTCGCCGATGAAGCAGCCTGGGATGTTCCCGCAAGGGGCGAAAAGGTCGATGTCAGCGAAGAAACCTACACCGCTGTCAGGGATTCACTGCTCGGTGCGTTTTTCGGAATCGTCGGAGAAATAGTCGATAGCCACATTTCAAACATCGCAGATATGGACATGGCGGTCGAGATGGCGCTCGACATGAAGGCTCCATTCCGCCTGATGAACTCCCTCGGAGTGCAGGAGTCGCTGCAACTGGTCGAGCAGTATTCCTCGAACCATCCCGGATTCCCGGTTCCCACATGCATTCAGGACCAGGCGCACCAGGGAACCAGCTTCCAGATCCCTCTGGTACTCCGCGAGGATCGAGATGGAATCGCTACCGTGACCATCCGAAGACCCAAGCAACTCAACGCACTGAATCAAACTGCCTTCGACCAGATCGAACAGCATTTCCGTGATATCGCACAGGACGACCAGGTCGTCGGGGTGGTGTTGACGGGATTCGGGATCAAAGCATTTGTTTCTGGAGCCGATGTGGCATTTCTCGCCAAGATCGATTCGGCAGCGATGGGGGAAGAAACCTCGAAAAGATCCCAGAGTTCCGTTCAGGTGATCGAAGATTGTCCGAAACCAGTAATCTGTGCCCTCAACGGCCTGGCATTTGGCGGAGGCAATGAGATTGCCCTGGCTTGCAATGCCCGCATCGCACGATCAGGGCAGAAGGTGTTGATCGGCCAGCCCGAGGTAAATCTCGGCATCATTCCGGGAGCCGGGGGTACACAGCGACTTCCGCGCTGGGTAGGCGTCGAAAAAGCTTCCGAGTTATTACGCACCGGTCGCCCCATCTCTTCCTCGGAAGCGGTCTCCATCGGCCTGATCCAGGAACAGGTGGAAGGCGATCCACGAGCTCTGCGCCAACGAGCCCGGGAATGGATTCACTCAGTGGAATCCGGAGAAGTTCCCTTGCCTCAGATCGAGGCGGGTCCCATCGAGACTCCTGAATCGCTGCCGGCGGTCGATCTGGGTCACCTCAGCCAGGCGGTCGACCAGATCCTCATAACCGCCATCGTCGAGGGTTGCGCGCTACCTCTGATCGAGGGAATTGCAGTGGAAGCGCGATGTTTTGGCGAAGTTTGCGCAATTCAGGATATGAGGATCGGCGTCACGAATTTCCTGGAAAATGGACCTCGAACTCCTGCAAAATTTGTCAACGCTTGACGTAACTCATTTTCAAAAAGGATCTTATGGAGTTCCAGACGGATCGAACTGGCCTTCTCGTGATGTCGGGAGAGATCTCTCGAACCGTGTGAAAAGCCAGATACCTGTTAAATTCGGGCAAAATCGAGCAAATTCCTACTTTCAAAGCCATCCAATTCATGGCTATCCTTCGACCTATCAGAGGCAGGACTCTCGCCCACACCGCGGTGGGCACATGCCGAGAGTGCTGAATCGCAGGCGCTGGTCGGATTACGCGGCAATCCAGTAAACCGGCATTAGGGTGCTCAACAACAAGAAATGGTCCTCACAAACCGGATTCCAGAAGAGTCCGGCAAGGGTCAGGAAGGAGATTCCATGGGAGATCGCGAAATGCTGCTCGTAGGAAGCAAAGCAAAAGCGGCACTAAAGGTACATGACGTCAACGTAGGCGGAGATGCGCTCGACGGGCTCAACGAAATTCTCCACCGTGCCATCGAAGAAGCTGCGAAGCGTGCCAGTCAGAATGGTCGTAAGACTGTTCGCTCTCACGATTTCGTTTGCTAGAGGTCAGCCTTCACCTGACAGACGACAGCGGGTCTCGACGTGAAACACGTTGAGACCCGCTTTTATTTCCCGGCAACATCTGCATTCCCTGTCAGGCTCAGAGAGAAACGGTGCTCTTGCCCGATTCTCCTTCAAAATCTTCCTTATGAATCTCATGGCGTTTCAGCAGATTGGAAAGCTGTGGCCTGTGGATTCCCAGAGCTTCTGCAGCGCGGGTGATGTTTCCCCCACTGCGATACAACTCGGCGATGATGTAGCGACGCTCGAGGGCAGCCTTGGCCTCTTTGAGCGAGAGCTGTCCCGAGGTCAATCGGGCAACTTCCTGGTCGAGATCAGGTTTGTCTGAACAACGGAAGAGATCGGTCCGTCCGGAGGAGAGTTCCGATACTTCTGCCGACCCGACGGGGAACCAGTGGGGCAATACGTTTACCGGGACATCGACGGGCAATCCAAATCCATCGCGTAGATCTTGAAGAGTGTGTTGAAGATCACGCCCTCTTTTTCTCAAGTCCTCTTCCCCTGGACCGACCAGCGCGCAAACCAGATGATCCCCGCCAGTGTGATACACCCCGAAGTTGGGTTCCATCAGCTGGAGCAACTGGGCCACAAACTGATCGTCCTCACGTTCTCGTAACAGGATGTCGAGACCCGGCAGGCTCACCTCCAGGAAACCGAGCGGCTCCTTGTCTCTATGATGACGGTCGAGCAACTCGTCGAGGTCTGCCTCAAAAGCCGCCAGGGAACTGATCTCGGACTCCTCATGCTCCAGCAGAAAAGCATTGAGGGTCAGGGCTTTCAGCTGCCCACGAGCCAGATTGAGCAGTCTCAGGATGTCCTCGACATCTCCCTGCTGGAAAGGATTTCCCGCTGTCGGCCTCTCCAGGATCATCGCTGCAGACAGCTTTCCTGGAAACTGGAAGGGAATCGCCAGCAGGCTCCTGCCCCTGCCGGTCGCCCCCTGAGGATGAGAATCGACCCACTGGTCCCAGTCCTCCTGGCCACTGCGAATCGGTTCTCCACGCTCGATGCACTCCTGAGCCAGCGCCCCCAGTAACTGGTCTGGGTCGAGCCAATCTTCAGCAGGCCCCATGTCAATGTCAGCGAGACTCTGCCAGCGCCGCTTCCGGCGTGCCGCAATAAAACCGCGAGGGCTCGGAACCAGACGCCTGGCTTGTTCCAGAACTCCTTCGAGGAACGATCGGAGGTCAATTCGGTTACCCAGTTCTTCCAGTGCCTCCACCAGTTGATTCAACCGATCGGCTTCGGGTGCAGTACCGGAATAGGGAGAGGGCGAGAGCTCGGTAGAGACGGTCGCCATCGGAGCGGGTCCAGCCACCGCTGGCAGGGGAGAATCAGATTCACGCCGAAATCTCTGCAGGTCAGCAAAGAAGTTCTTTTGCCTGCGGTCATCCAGATAGACGACTCGCATATCCTCCGGAAGCCTGGCGGAAATCCTCTCGATGATCGCTGCGGCACGATCATAGTGAATCCGTGCGGCTTGCGAATCGTGATATCCCTGGTGAACCCGGGCGATGGCGTAGTTGATCTGCCATTGAAGTGGCAACAGCGAATCACCGGTGATCATCTGAAGGGCTTTCTCGTAATAGTCGAGAGCCTTATCGAGGCCGCCCTCACTACGCTGCCGACTGATGGCCCCCTTGAGCAGAAGACCCTGCACAATCAGGGGAACTGACTGCAACGACTCCGCCGTCAACAATCCCCGGCTCACGAATTTGAGAGATTCCTCGAATTGCTCGCGCTCCAGGGCCAGCTGGGCACGATCAAACAGACAGGCCGACACGACCCGATCCAGGCCCTGCTTCTGGGCCAGCTCGAGAGCTTTACGCAGCTCACGGTCAGCCACCTTCCAGTCTCGACGCAGCAAGGCCAGATTGCCCTGCATCCGATGCCCCTCGGACTGGTACTCAGGGAGTTCGAACTCCTGAGTCAGAATCAGAATCTGCCGCGACAGATTCTCTACCTGTTTTCTTTCACCGAGAGCAAACCAGGTCCAACCCAGATGAAGGAAGGACCGGACAATTCCCCCGGTACTTCCAAATTTCTCGCTATTGGTCACGCTTCTCTTGAAGAACCGGACCGCCCTCGCATAGTCCCCGGAATGAGCATGCAGGCTGCCGATGGAGTTGAGGGTGGGAGAGATGTCATGGGAATCACCGATCCGCTCGCGCAGGGTCAAGCAGCGCCGGAAGTGATCGAGACTCCGGGAGAAGTCCCCGCTATTTCGGTACACCTTCCCCAGCAACTCGTAGGTGGCAGCGAGCGCTCTGACGTCTTGCGAGGATTCCACCACTTCAAGGGCCCGGAATAGATAACGAGCGGCACGGAAATGCTTTCCACGCTCGTAGTAAACCCGCCCGATCGTGCGCAAGACTGATCCAAGAGCCACCACGTCATTGGATCGCTCCACCATGTCCAGCAGTGTCTGGTAACAGTTGAGAGCAGCTGCTGAATCCCCCCTGGCCAGATGCGTCTCGGCCAGGATCTCGAGCACCTGGCAATGCAACTCCTGGGCTCCCGGCTGATCGCTGCTTCCCTCGATCTCCTTCTGAGCCTTGAGGCAGAGGCTCATCGCTCTCTTGATATCTCGCCGCTGCAATCGTAAGCGAGCCCTCAGGATCGTGATTCGAACCACGCCCAGTTTCCCGATCGCCTCGAGGTCGGAGGAGCTGACTCGATTCAGGGTTCTGATGCCCTTCAGTGGCTCATGCAAGCTGAGGTAGATCTCTGCGAGAAAACAGCGTGCCTCGATTCGTTGCTGGACCTCCAGATCAGAATCCTCCAGCAACATCTTGATGTGGAGTTTTCCCGATTCCGGCTGTCCCGTTTCCATCTCCAGTTTCGCCAGCAAACTGAGAATCTCTCGACGAATGACAGGCTCCTCGGAAACGCCAAGACTATCGAGCATCCGACGACCGATGCGAATCGCAAGGGGTTCGGCATAAGCGCCGGCAAAGTAACGCATGGCGATTACGCCGTAGCCGATGGCCTGTTCCAGTTGACCTCCAGCGGCAAGTAACTCATGGACTTCGAAGGCCCTCACCGGGTCCTGACTGCGCGAGTCCTGGGCCAGAATCCGACCCAGCTCCTGTTGCAAACTTCTGGCAGCTTCTGGCCGGATGGAGCAGCGTAGCCCCTGCATATGAATCTCGTGGGTGATGTAGTACCTGACGGTTCCACGCGAGAGATGCTTCTTGATGAACCCCCTCTCATCCAGACTCTCCAGCGCTTCCTCCAGGCGCTCCCTGGAAACTCCACTGGACGAGACCAGCAGCGACAATTGCACCGGCCTGCGCAGCATCGCCAGGTGCTCCAGGATCCGTCGCTCCAGCGGTGGAACCGCTGCCAGTCGCCGATCGATCAGCAGCTGTGAAAGAGAGCCATCGGGAGCGCTGTCGAGCAGCGCCTTCACGCTGGCACTCTCCAGTGGAGTCGCGACGCCGCCCTCCTGCAGCAATCGACACATCTCCACCACCAGCAACGCATTCCCTCCACATGCCTCGGCAATCATGTCGATCAATGGATCGGGAGGTTCAGCTCCTAGTTGTTGCTGGACCAGTTCTTTCACCTCAGAGGTACTGAGAGAAGAGAGTTCGATGGTGCAAGAAAACGGCTGATGTGAGAGCTGGCCCAGTTCCGTATCCTGGATCTGAACCGCATCAAAACCATGATCGGCGATGATCAGCAAGCGCCCCTGAGCCTCCGCCATCGCTCCACTACCCAGATCCTCATCGATGATGGAACTGGCGAATTCTCCCGAGCGCCCCTCGCGAGCCCGGATGTGTTTCCAGTCCCGGGTCCCGATCGATCCAGTACCCTCCTGCTGGTATTGCCCCGATTCACTCGAAAGTGCGACATTTCGTGCCAGGTATTCCAGAAATTCGATGGTTCCGGGATCACTTCGATGCAGATCATGCAGCACCAGCACCAGGGTCCGATCTTGAGCCAGTTCACCGAGAATCCCGGTCAAGGCCTGATGGAACTGAATCCGGCCACTCTTGCCTTGCAGCGGCTCAAACTGCTGAAGACCGGGGACTTCCCCCTGCAGTTCGGGAAACACCCGACACATGACGTGAGCGTAGCGCTGCCACAGACCGTTACTGGCCCCATGTTCCCCGATGAGATCCTTGACCAGGCGAAGTACCGGTAGGAAGGGGATCCCTTGCCGTTCATGGCAATGAACCTGGCGACTGAGGATGGAGGCGTGATCGGACCCTTCTTCCACCGGGCGCAGAGCTTCCTCGATGAGATGAGTTTTTCCGATGCCACTGGGGCCGCGAACCAGCACCATCGAACAGGGCGTGCTGGATTTCCTGGCCGCTGTGGCCTGGGGATCGAGACCGCCATGAATCCAATCGCGCAGCCTTTGCAGGGCCTGCTGACGGGGATCGTCGCGACGACTCACACTTTCCGAATCGACAACCGGAGCTTCACCATCCATCGTGTCTCCTCCTGATCCGAGGTCCCTACCATCCAGGGGCCGTAATGAATCCTGACGGATAGGCTAGCGACCGGAGCCTCTGCCGTAAAGAATTTGAACGGTGAATTGTTGGGGATCGACGGTAGAAGCCAGAATCTGGCCCAGAAAGCTCCTCGCCGTCCCTACTCGACGAGGAGAAGCTTGGGTCTGAATGAACGAGGATGATGCGGAACCTGCTCATGAAATGTGTAGGGACGAGCAGGCCTGTGTGTGCAGGACATTGATGCAAATCGTCAGGGGTGGGTGCAAACAGGCTGTCACACCTGCCAGATCCGAGGCCCAAACCGGTCCAGAATTTCGACCGCTCTGCAGCCACGTTTCAGATGAAATTTCCCCCCAGAGGCGGGCCCCGCGCTGAATTCCCCCGTCCCGCTGCTGCCTGCAGCAGTGGAGCCCGGCTTTCCCCCACAGAGATCGTCTGTCATGAGACGATCTCATCCAGTGTTCCGGATATCAGCCAGAGGATATGAAGGCACTCTCGGAGCGGGTCACGACTCCAGGTAGGCGGCGAGCACTCTCCAGACACTCGGCACGAGCCTGCTGGCACGACCGGATTCTGGTAGCCCAAAGCCGGATACAAATATCCAGATTTCGGGCACGCCGAAATATGGCCAACAGAATGATTCGGGTCAAGGGGCGACAAGTGATGAAAGACCCGGAGCCGACAACCCGCGTGGTCGGCCCCGGGTGGGTACAGGGGGTGGGATCTATGCTGGTGGGTACCGTAAAAAGCTCAGCTGTGAGCCGTAGCGACGGCTGAACTTGTAAGGAACCCACTTTCCAGGGACCTTGACCCGTTCATGGATGATCCGGTCCCTACCAGGGATCTTGATCGTTTCGCGGTAGGGAACGCGCCTCGCGATACCACAGGTCCAGATGGTCCGGTAACGCGTCACCGTCCGAAAGGTCGGAACTCCCGGTACCTTGCAACGAACCACCTTGCTGGAGGGTGGTATCCAACGCTGGACGGTTCCGCAGGGTAACCGGCGGAGACAGGCCCTGCCCCGGTTGAAGTAGGTCATACCGGCGGTGATGACATGCTCATGACGGTGAAGGGAACAGTTGCGAACTGTCCGCGGCTCACACCTGCCAGAGGAAGAGAATCTCTTCGAGGTGCTGAACCGGTTCGCCGAGGAGCTCCGTTTCGAGGCAACGGACCGCTTGGAATCGGACGCCTCGACCAACGAAGGAGCGGCCAGCAGCGAGGTGGAAAAAACAAGCAACAGCCCGAGCAAGGTTCGCATCGACATGATCGACCCCTTTCTTGAAAGCCACGAGGTCGCTGAATTGCTCCCTGCTTGCTCTCGAAAGGGATGACGCGGTCGCTGTAGATCTATTCACCACTATTCTGGCGGAAATGGAGGACCCAGCATCAGATGGGCACGCCCCTCCTCAACGATTCTGCCGCCCTGGCGCCATTCTCGATGGGGTGAATCGAGCCGGTCGGAATCGGCCCGACGAATCCACTCGCGAGAACGGGGACCATCTCCGAGTCGATCCCACAGTGCTCCGGCGCGAAGAGACAGCGCCTTGGAAGCAGAAAAACGGGCGCTGGCTTCCTCCAGAATTCTCCGTACTTCTCCTTCTCGTCCCTCGGAAAGAGCGATTTCCGCCGAAAGCCAATCGATCCATCCATCGAGCGGGCGTATCTGACGCGACCGTGATAGGGAACGGGAGGCACCGGTGTGATCCTTCGCACGGAGCAGCGCCAGAGCATGGTGAAACCAGGCGTCTGCATCTTCGGGAGTCTGCTCGATGATCTGGCTCAGAGTGGTCGCGGCATCTTCAAAGTGAAGCAGATAGAAGTGCCCTGCAGCGATACTCCAGGAGTCGAACAGATCGACCGGTTGCAGTTCCAACCCTCGCTCCAGTTCGAGTTGACCGGCGAGATCCCCCAGTTCCAGAGCCGCGATTCCGAGAATAATCCATGGACCAGGACGATCTGGACCGGCCTGCACGGCATACCGTGCAGCCTGGCGGGCACCCTGAAACTGGCCAGCGCGCAGCGAAACCCATGCCAGCTCTCTCTGTACCTCCATGATGGCATGGAGGTCCCCCGCCGATTCTCCGTACAACTCGATCAGGGTCTTGCCGAGGGGATCGGCAGGAGTGTCCTCGGCATGAACCGGTAGCGGACGAATTAGCATCGCCGGAGAAAGATCGGACACCAGATCTTCCGGAATCGGTTCACTGACACTGAAACGGCCGATCAAGCCGGCCATCAGAAGCAAACAGATCCAGGCGACCAGCGGTTGCCATCTTCTGGTTCTCTTCACCGACCCCGGGTTTGGAGTTCTCCGCTGTGCCCTCGGCCTGGCCCCGTCTCGAACCGCATCGAGCATGCTGGCGAATCCACGCAATTTTGCGGGTCTTCGCTGTGGATCGAGGGAGAGCGAATCACGTAACAAACCGATCAAGCCGGGTGGATCGGGAATCACATCGATGCGATCCACCATCGGGACTCCGGATAGAATCCTGTCGGCGACTTCGGCCGCTCCTCGACCGACCCAGGGTGGCCTCCCCAGTGCACACTCGTGAATCAAGGCCGCCAGAGCATAGACAATTTGGCACTCATCAAAGGTCGGAGTTTGCCTTGCCAGGAGAATCTCAGGTGCAATTCGGCTGGCGAGATCATCGATATTTTCGGTCAGGTCGGGAAACAGATGGTCTGATCGAAGCAGCAGACCTCCATCACTGGCCAGAACTACCGCCTGCGGTGTCAGTGCCAGTACCGGAAATCCCTCTTCATTGAGGACCGCCAGCAAGCGAGCCAGGTTGGCGAAATGCCCGACCAGAGTTCTCAGACCTCCCACCACCAGAACTTCCCAGTTCCGTTCGGGATCGGGACTGGTACGGGCGATACACCGATCGAGAGTCATCCCCTCTTCAAAAAAGTCGAAGCCGTCATCGACTTCTGGCGGCAGTAGATGAGTCGACGGGAAGCGGGGATCGTCTGCGAATTGACTACTCAGATGTTGTAGACGGTCTCGCTGACCGTGGAGCGATTCCTGAGCTGAGCTCCGTAACCACGGAAAATCTGTGGCTCCGGCCTGATCCTGGTCAAACTGATCGCTGAACACGATTCGATCCCCTGGAGTCGATGCTGCCCGCCCGCCGAGCCCGTTGCAACTGGCAACTGATGAGCGGTTCCAGATCGGGGCCCTCAGGCACCTTCCAGACCCAGCAGCCCTGGATCCACGTCAGGAGGAACTGCAGGTTTTTCCTCCGATTCTGTCGAAGCCTGCGAATCGTCGGATTTCCCGGAGTTATCCAGAGTGTCGAGCAGCGCATCAGGAACCGGAATGTCCATCAATTCGTAGATCTCCCGGTCCGTGAGGACTTCCTTCTCGATCAGTTCCTTGGTCAGCAATTCGAGCTTTTCGCGCGATTCACCGAGAATTCTCAGAGCACGTTGATAGGCATCGTCGAGCATCGATCGGATCTCATCATCGATGAGCATGGCAGTGTGTTCACTGAAGTTACTCGGTTCGCCAAGCTCCCTGCCGAGAAACACGTGCTCCTCTCCCCGCTTGAACGATACCGGACCGATTTTCTCGCTCATTCCCCAGAGACAGACCATTCGCTCGGCAAGGTTGGTCGCCTGCTCCAGGTCATTCTGGGCACCGGTGGTGAACTCCTTGAAGACCAGATCCTCGGCAGCTCTACCCCCCAGCAAAATCACAATTCGATTCAGCAAATAGGTTCGAGAGTAATTGTGAGTCTCTTCAACCGGCAACTGCTGCGTCACTCCCAGCGCACGCCCCCTCGGTACGATGGTCACCGAATGAACCGGATCGGTCTCTGGCAACAGCAAGGCGATCAGAGCGTGACCCGACTCGTGATAAGCGGTCAGCTCTTTTTCTCTCTCGCTCATCGCTTCATCCCTCAGGGTGCCGAGCTGGATCTTGTCCTTTGCCCTCTCGAAATCTCCCTGAGTGATCCGCTTGTGACCACGACGGGCCGCCATCAGCGCTGCCTCATTGGCAAGATTTTCTAGATCCGCGCCGGAAAATCCTATGGTTCCGCGAGCCAGAGCATCCAGATCCACGTCACTGCTCAATGGCATCTGACGGGTATGCACCTCCAGGATGGCACAACGACCATCTTTTTGCGGCCGCTCAACCACCACCTGACGATCAAATCGACCGGGTCGAACCAGTGCTGCATCCAGGACGTCGGGACGGTTTGTCGCTGCCAGTACGATCACCGCCTGATTCGACTCGAAACCATCCATCTCCGACAGGATCTGGTTGAGAGTCTGCTCGCGCTCATCGTGGCCTCCGCCAAGACCAGCACCTCGAGATCTTCCCACCGCATCGATTTCATCGATGAACACGATGCAGGGTGCATTTTTCTTCGCATCCTCAAACAACTCACGGACACGTGATGCACCGACACCGACGAACAACTCGATGAACTCTGAACCCGAGATGGAATAGAAGGGAACGTCAGCCTCGCCTGCCACGGCACGTGCCAGCAGAGTTTTTCCGGTTCCGGGAGGACCCACCAGCAACACACCCTTGGGGATCTTCGCCCCCAGCTGGGTGAAACGCTCTGGCTCCTTCAGGAAATCGACGATCTCCTGCAATTCCGTCTTCACATTCTTCAAACCAGCTACGTTTTCAAAGGAGATCGATTCTTCACCTCGCTCAAATCGCTTGGCCTGATTTCCAGAGAACTTCCCGAAGATGCCAGGTCCACCCATCTGGCGACGAACGCGACTGCTGATGAACCAGAAAAATGCGACGAGGAGCAATATCGGTAAGAATCCACCCACGATCACCTGCCAGGCAGGTGTCGTTGTTGGCTTGAACAAGACCTCGCCCCGGGCCGAAGCAACCTCGAACAACTCTTGCTTGAGAGCAGGGGGGATGGTGCAGCGCAGACGGGTGGTTTCGACAAACTGATCACCACCGAGATCGGTTACGGTGACCTGTATCGGGACTCTCAATTGCGCAATAAAAATATCGAGCTCAGGCTCTTCCAGGCGTTCGATGTTGCCCTTACGAGCTTCCTCGAAGAGTCGAGAAGAGGAGACCTCCTCTGCAGACCCATCGATGCCCCCGTTAAAGAGGTTCATCGTGGTGACAACCATCAGCAGCATCAGAAAGAACCAGAACCAGGGACGCTGGGTCCAGCGCGCTTTTTCAGGTTCGTCGGGATCTTCCAGATCAGATCTCTGGTCACGAAGATTCTGTTCGCTCAAAACGTCTCCTTAGATGGCGGCAAGCCATCCGTTACACCAGCAGTCAATGCGGCGCGACTACCGGATTCTCCTGATCAATACCTTGCCAGATTCCGGGCCGCTTGCACCACCTTCTCTGGCTGTGGCAGGATCTTTTCTTCCAGTTCTGGAGCGTAGGCCACAAAGCAGTCCAGAGCCCCTATCCGGCGCACAGGCGCGTCCAGGTGGTCAAATAGCTCGTCCTGAATCCTTGCGGCAATCTCTGCTCCATACCCCCAGGATAACGATTCCTCGTGCACGATGAGCACTCGATTGGTCCGCATCACCGATTCTTTGATCGAATTCCAGTCATAGGGGGCCAGGGAACGCAAATCGAGGATATCGGTCTCGATCCCCTCCTGCTCCAGTTCCTTGGCCGCGATTCCGCACCGATGGACGAGTGCCCCGTAGGTGATGATCGTGAGGTCGTCACCCTTGCGAACATGTGCCGCCTTACCAAATGGAATCATGAAATCGGGACCGGGATTGACACCCTTGTTATGGGTCTGACGGTACAGATGTTTGTGTTCCAGAAAGATAACTGGATCGTCGCAGCGAATCGCCGTACGTAACATCCCGTTGGCATCAATTGCATTGCTGGGCATCACGACTCGAAGTCCAGGGATATGCGTGAACATCGTTTCTGCTGACTGGCTATGGTAGACCGCTCCTCCGCGCAGATAACCACCACTGGCTACCCGGATCACGACGGGACATTTATCCGCCCCCGCCGATCGCCAGCGCAGAAGGGCCAACTCGGATCGGATCTGGTGAAAAGCCGGCCAGATGTAATCGAGGAATTGAATTTCAACGACCGGCTTCAATCCCCGAAGAGCCATACCGATGGCTCGTCCGACGATATTGGCTTCTGCCAGCGGAGAATTGTAAACTCTTTGCGATCCAAATTCTCGCTGCAACCCAGCGGTCGCCTTGAATACTCCGCCCTTACCCTTCACTTCTTCGAGAACCTCGGACCGACTGGCATCGGCGACGTCCTCTCCGAAGATGTGTACCGTCGGATCACGGTGCATTTCATCTTTCAGCGCAGCATTGATCAGATCGACCATCGTGGTGGGTTGAGCTCCCTCAACGGTTGCCGGGGCGGTTTCGAAATCGGAACTGGTAGGATCCACATCCATCGAATAGACGTGATGAAGCACGGTATCTGAATCGGCCTGAGGAACCGCCACCGCCTCATCGGAGGCCTGACGCACCTCCTGCTTCACCTGCTGGCGCAGATCCTCGAGAGTCTCCTCGTCGGCAACCCCCTTCTCCTTGAGGAACTCCGGGAAGGAGTGCAGTGGATCGCGTAACGCATCTGCCTCCAGTTCGGAAGCGGGGCGGTAGGAGCTCTCGTCATCGGAAAGGCTGTGGCTGTAGGGCCGTACCACGTGGGCGTGCACCAGAGCCGGGCCATTGGCAGTACGCATATCCTCGACAACACCCTTGAGCAACGAATAGCAAGCCAGCGGATCACACCCATCGACTTCATGCACATCGAGCCCCGGAAAACCGAGCACCAATTTCGAGATGGAACCGCCAGGCGTATTCACTTCGACCGGAACGCTGATGGCGTAACCGTTGTCCTCGACGACAAACAATACGGGGAGATTCAAATTGCAGGCGGTACTCAGCGACTCCCAGAATTCTCCCTCACTGGTCGTTCCGTCACCGATCGATACAAATGCGATTTCTCCTTCGGACCAGTTCCGGATTCGCTCCTGTAACGATTCATTCTCGACGCCTTTCGACCAGGCTTCCGCACAGCCAACCGCGTGAAGGCACTGACTCCCGGTGCAAGACGATTGGTTCACCACATGCAAACGTTCGCTTCCCCAGTGGGAAGGCATCTGCCGCCCTTCACCCGCCGGTTCATCCCGGGAAGCGGTCGCCATCTTCAACATCTCGAGCGGGGTCAAACCCAGTTGCAACATCAGGGCGCGATCCCTGTAGTAGGGGAAGAACCAATCTCTACCGGGCTCTAACACCATTCCAAGAGCCGTGTTGATGGCCTCATGTCCGCAACCGTTGATCTGGAAGAAGATCTGGCCTTTCCCCTTGAGGCGGATCTCTTCATCATCGATTTCTCGGCTGAGGTACATGTTCCGATAGATGGCGAGCAATGCCGAAGCATCCAAACCGTGGATGTTGATCATTTCCCTCTCGGACTTACGGGGTCTACCTCGTTTACGAGAAGACTGTGGGCTCTGGGTCGACATTCTTGTCCTGACCGGTGGTGAGGCCCCTAGCCTGGCAGGCGAGCAAGACCTCTCGAAGGTTGAAAGCACCGATTTCCGCCATTCTAGAGGGGATATCGATCTCATTCAACGCGACCGAACAGGTCTAGCTTTGGTGGATGGCAACGGGGGAAACAGGGTATCGTCCACCTTTCTACCCTGAGGATCGCAGCCGGAGGGGTCGTTTCAGATACTATTCCTCCAATCCTGCTGCTGCAGTGGAGGCTGACCCTGTCGTGTGATACAGGGCGGGAAGGACAACTGAGAGATGGTCGAGAAGATCGGCAACTTCGACGTGGCGATCATCGGGGGAGGCCCCGGTGGATACGTTGCGGCAATCCGAGCCGGACAGCTGGGGCTTTCAACCGTGCTGATTGAAAAAGATCCCCAACCGGGAGGCACTTGCCTCCATCGCGGTTGCATCCCTACCAAGGCTTTACTTCAAAGTGCTCACGTCATCGACGTTGCCCGAGAAAGTTCCTATTTTGGCATCACCATCCCCGATGCAAAAGTGGACATCCCTGCAGTACTCTCGTTTCAAAAAAAGGTAGTACAGAAAAATGCCAAGGGCGTAGAGTTCTTGCTGAAAAAGAACGGGATCACAACCGTGCGAGGACACGGGCGACTGGATGGATTGAATAGCATCCGCGTGGTAGACGAAAACTCGAACGAAAAAATTGTCGAAGCCAAAAATATCATCCTGGCAACCGGATCAGTACCGGCACGACCGGGCTTCCTCGACTTCAAAAACCCGAAAATCATCACCAGCGATGAAGCCCTCACACTCGATAAAATTCCAGGCAAGGTGATTGTTCTCGGAGCAGGTGCTGTCGGTTGTGAATTTGCTTCCATCTTGAGGTCCTTCGGCAGCGAGGTCGTCCTGGTCGAACTTCTCGACCGATTGTTACCGGTAGAGGATCACGAGTGCTCTGCAGAGCTACTGAGGTCATTCAAGAAGAGGGGAATCAAGAGCCGCGTTTCTACCCGACTCGAAAGTGCCAGCGACACCGAATCTGGCATCGAAGTTGTACTGACCTCGGAAGGCAACGAGCCAGAGACCCTGCAAGCGGACATTCTGCTCTGCGCCATCGGCAGGAAGCCGGTTACCGATTCGCTGAAACTGGACCAGGTCGGCATCAAGGTCGATCACGGGTACATTCCGGTTCAACCGGACCAGAGCACCACCCGCCGTCATATCTTCGCCATCGGCGACATCGTCGCCGGTACCGCTCAACTGGCACACGTTGCCAGCGCCGAGGGAATCATCGCGGTCGAGAGCATCGCCGGAATCGACACTCACCCGATTCGTAATGATCGGGTTCCCAATGCGACATACTGCCACCCGGAAGTCGCCAGCGTTGGCCTGACAGAGAACGCTGCCCGGGAAGCGGGTCACGAACTGAAGGTATCCAAATTTCCACTCTCTGCCCTGGGCAAGGCAGGAATTGTTGGAAAGGCGATCCCCGGCTTCTTCAAGATCATTGCCGATGCGCAGTATGGAGAAATCCTCGGAGTTCACATCATCGGACCTCATGCTACAGATCTCATCAGTGAGGGCTGTGCAATACTGGGACTGGAAGGTACCGCTGCAGATCTTGCTCATGTGATTCACCCTCACCCAACTCTCGGTGAAGGAATGATGGAAGCAGCGCACGGCCTCGTCGGCGGCGCGATTCACATGTAGAAAGGGTTCTCTTGGCCGAGCAGATCACTTATCTCGAAGCGCTACGGAGAGCTCTCAGCAGAGCACTGGAACAGGATCCTCGAACGTTCCTGATCGGCGAAGACATCGCCACCTATGGTGGTGCGTTCAAGGTGACCCAGGGGTTCCTCGAAAGATGGGGGCCAGATCGAATCATCGACACACCCATCGTCGAAACCGGCCTCGTGGGAGCCTCGATAGGATCTGCGATGGCCGGAATGCGGCCCATCGTCGAGATACAGTTCATCGATTTCATCTCCTGCGCGTTCAACCAGCTGACCAATTTCGCAGCGACCTGTCATTTTCGCTGGGGTCAGGAGGTCCCCATCGTCGTTCGGGGACCTTCCGGCGGCGGAGTTCACGCCGGCCCCTTTCACAGCCAGATGGTCGAGTCTTACTTCCTCAACACCCCGGGTCTCAAGGTGGTAGTTCCAGCAACGGTCTCCGATGCTTACACCCTGTTACTGGGTGCCATAGAGGATCCGAATCCGGTGATCTTTCTCGAGCAAAAATCCCTCTACCGGACCCTCAAGGGAGAGCTCGACGAGAACTCGAAACCGGTAGCACCGGGTACTGCTGCTCTTCGCCGAGAGGGTGACGCGCTCTCCATCATCACATGGGGTGCGATGCTGCATCGTTGCAATTCCGCAGCAGAACGCGCCGCTAGCGAGGGGATCGAGTGCGCCATCCTGGATTTGCGCTCATTGTGCCCACTCGATCTCGATGCGGTTTACCAGACCGCCTCCAGCACCGGCAAGGTTCTGGTGATTCACGAGGACAATCTCACTGGCGGTGCCGGGGCAGAAATTTCTGCTAGAATTTCTGAGCACTGTTTTGAAGATCTCGATGCACCGGTGAAACGCATCGCTGCACTTGATGTTCCCATTCCCTATGCCGCAATCCTCGAGAACGAATCACTGCCAGGTGAAGACGACATCCTGGAAGCGATCCGCTCCCTGGCTAGCTGGTAAAGAATCCCTGTCACAAACAGCCCGCACCGGCACGGATCGATCTGCAGTAGCCTCTCTCCGGGAGGCGAGAGAAGCGGCCAAACGGTGCTGAACGGTCTCGTTTCCACCGCTGCTCGTCACCAGGAAGGATGGTAACTCTTCCCCTCTCCGGGTAGACTTCTCAATTCCGTGGCGCAGGGCCACGATGGATGAGTACTGATCACATATACCTCAATCGCAGGAGTTACCGTCATGGCTACCGAAGTCAAGATGCCTCAGATGGGTGAATCGATCGCCGAAGGCACACTGACCCGCTGGTTCAAACAGCCGGGCGACCAGGTCAAGCGGGATGAACCTCTGTTCGAGATCTCGACCGATAAGGTCGATGCGGAGGTCCCCTCCCCTGCCGATGGCGTCCTGGAAAAGGTCCTCATCGAGGAAGGAACCACTGTTGAGGTGAACACGGTGGTGGCGATGCTCGGAGATGGTACGTCCACCGATACCACCGTCAGTGAACCTGCAAAGGTGGAGCAAGAAACTGCGCCCGAGGCGGAACCGGTCGAGGCGCAAGCGGTCCCTGCTGAAGTGCCCGCGGCAGATCCTCCCGCGGCCAGTTCCGCAACCGATCTCACCGACGTTCCGATGCCGCAAATGGGTGAATCGATCGCCGAAGGAACCTTGACTCGCTGGTTCAAGAAAACCGGGGATTCCATCGAACGGGACGAACCTCTCTTCGAAATCTCCACCGACAAGGTAGATGCTGAGGTTCCGGCCCCTGCCAGCGGAATCCTGGCAGAAATCCTGGTCGAAGCGGGAACCACCGTCGAGGTCAACACCGTGGTGGCTCGAATCGGATCGAGCGTGGTGGCAGTTGCGACTCCAGAGGCCTCCGTCGCAGTTGCAGAAGCCAAACCAGTAGCCGCATCATCAACGGTCGAAACGGTGACCGAGAAACCCGCTCCTGAGAGCTTCAAGGAATCGATACCGAGCGCTTCCGAGGTCACCTCGAATGGCTCCGGGCACAAGGTTCGTTCCTCTCCCCTGGTCCGGCGCATTGCGCGCGAACACGGAATCTCGGATCTCTCGGTGATCGCAGCCACCGGCGCCGGCGGCAGGGTTACCAAGGGTGACATCCTGGGGTTCCTCGAAACCGCTGGTAAAGGTGCCTCAGCAGCTCCTGCAGCGACTCCCTCAACAGATGTTGCAAGTACTGCCCCGGCACCGACTCCGGCTCCGGCTCCAGCTCAGATTTCAAAGTCCGGTACCACCGTCGAGAAGATGTCGGTAATGCGACGCAAAATTGCCGAGCACATGATCGACTCGCGCCGGACATCCGCCCATGTCCACTCGGTTTTTGAAGCGGATATGACCGCGATCTCTCAGATGAGAGCCCGGCAAAAAGAAGACTTCATGGCGCGAAACGGCACCAAGCTCACCTTCATGCCGTTCTTCCTCAAAGCCTGTAGCGATGCCCTGCGGGTCTATCCCTATGTCAATGCATCCCTCGATGGCGATGACATCGTGATTCACCATTCCATCAATATCGGAGTCGCCGTGGCTCTGGAAAATGGCTTGATCGTCCCTGTCATCAAGAATGTTCAGGATCTGAGCGTCCCAGGAATCCAGAAGTCTGTCACCGATCTGGCACAAAGAGCCCGGGGTAAACAACTGCTTCCCGATGAAGTTGCTGGTGGAACCTTTACCATCACCAATCCAGGACAGTTTGGCGGCCTGTTTGGCATCCCGATCATCAATCAACCTCAGGTCGCCATCCTCGGTATCGGTGGGATTCAGAAGCGACCCGTGGTGGTTGACGGTGACAAGATCGCCATCCGAGACATGCTCTACATGTGCCTCTCCTACGACCATCGACTGGTCGATGGAGCTCTTGCCGACCAGTTCATGGCCCAGGTGAAACAAAACCTTGAGGACTTCGAAGAATCAGCCCTGGTGTGAGTGATGCAAAAATCGGCAGCCGCAACCCAGACTGGTACCGATGTTCTGGTGAGGCATCTGGGCCCGAGTTCCTTCTCCACCATCCACCAGCAGATGCTGGAGCTTCAGCGCGAACTCGGATCTCCCGCAGTGGCGGCCACCGCACAATGCCGGGATACTCTGATTCTGTTTGAACCATCCCCGGTCATCACCCTGGGCAGCTCTGCCAGTAGTTGCGATGTCCTGGCTGAAAACAGCTTTCTCCAGGAGCAGGGGATCGAGATTGTGAAAGTTGACCGGGGTGGAGAAGCCACCTATCACGGCCCGGGGCAGCTGCTGGCCTATCCGGTATTCACTCTCGGAGCGCAACAGAGAGATCTGCACAGCTTGCTCCGATGCCTCGAGAATGCCGTGATCGAGACCCTCGACCACTGGGGCATCGAAGGCCAGAGGGATCCCGATCACACGGGAGTGTGGGTCGCGAAACACAAGATTGCCTCGATCGGCCTCAGCGTTCGACGCTGGGTGACAGGTCATGGGCTTTCGCTATCGATCTCGGGCGATCTCTCCCCATTCCAGTGGATCATCCCCTGCGGGATTCAAGACTGCCCTGTCACATCGATGGAGAAGGAACTGGGGTCTCCACCCGATTCGCGACAGGTCGAAACGATTCTGACGCAGCAGATCCTCAACCAGTTCGGAAGGACCATCCCACGATGACCTCCGGCACCCGACCACAGAAGAAAGCCCCCCTACCGAGACCGCCCTGGATCCGCGTCAACGTTCCCAATGACGACTCGCTCGAGCGAGTGGGAAAGCTGATGGACCAGGGGGCACTACACACCGTCTGTCAGGAAGCTCACTGCCCGAACATCTTCGAGTGCTGGCAGATGGGAACCGCCACTTTCTTGATCCTTGGTGAGGTCTGTACTCGAAAGTGTGGCTTCTGTGCCGTCAGCAAGGGGATCCCCGCACCCGTTGATCAGGGAGAGCCGGAGGAACTGGCAAAAGCCGCCGCCCAGCTTCAACTGAAGCACGTGGTCATCACCAGTGTCGACAGAGACGATCTACCTGACGGCGGAGCGGCCCAGTTCGCCCGTACCATCGAAGCACTACGGAGAGTCTTGCCGGAGACCACCACCGAGGTGCTCGTGCCTGACTTTCGCCCCGATCCGGTGCTTGGACTCGACATCGTTCTGAATGCAGATCCGACCATCTTTTCTCACAATGTCGAGACAGTGAGAAGGCTATATCCAGCAGCACGTCCCGGCTCTGACTACGATCATTCGGTCAAACTACTGAGCGACGCTGCCAGCAGAATCGGAGGCTCTCGGGTTAAATCGAGCCTGATCCTGGGGCTCGGCGAAACCGAGGATGAAGTTCGCGATACCATCGGCGACCTCTACGCTGCAGGCGCCAGACGCATCAATCTGGGTCAATATCTTGCACCGTCCGACCGCCATATCCCGGTCAAACGATACTGGACTCCCGAAGAATTCTCCGCTCTCGGTCTGTTCGCACGAGAACTTGGATTTGAAAAGGTAGAATCCGCTCCCCTGGTTCGATCTTCCTATCACGCCAGCGTTTGACCCCGCCCATCTTGAGTGGCACCATGACCCTGTTGCGAAAGTCGTCGACCTGAGCCCCAAGTACTTTCCAAACCATCCGGATGGAGAACCACTTGTCGAGTCGTGTCATCTCCGTCGATGAAAATCAGCCAGACCCGGGCGCGATACAACAGGCAGTGGACGCTCTCGCTCGTAATGAGCTGGTGATCTTCCCGACTGAAACGATTTACGGAGTCGGCGCCCGAGCCGATTCGAGCATCGCACTCGACAGACTGCGCGATGCCAAGGGTCGTGATGAGAACAAGCCCTTTACCCTTCATATCGCGGACCCCGATCAGCTGACTTCCTGGGTTTCTGATCCCGGACCAGATGGCAAGAAGTTGATGAATTCGTTCTGGCCTGGCCCTCTGACCATCATCTTTCCCGTGGGAGAAAGCGGGGTTGGCGTCAGGCTTCCTGCCAATCAAGTGGCGAGAACATTGATCCGCAGCAGTGGGCCCTTGTTTGCATCCAGTGCCAATCGAGGTGGAGAAACACCGGCCAGGAATGTCGAGGATGCGGTTTCAGCTCTCGGAGATCAGGTTTCCCTGGCACTCGATGGAGGCCCGGCAACACTCGGTGAAGCCTCCACCATCGTCAAGCTGCATGAAAATGGCGACTATCAGTTACTCCGCGAGGGCCTGATCGGCGAATCACAATTGCGTAGGATACTTCGCGGGCTGAATGTAGTTCTGGTCTGCACCGGCAACACCTGTCGCAGTCCGATGGCAGAAGCGCTCTTGAAGAAGCTACTGGCACAGCATCTCGATTGCCCCCAGGACAGGCTGCCGGAAGCCGGATATCACGTATCCAGCGCCGGTATCGCTTCAGGAGGCGGTAGGGCAACCAGCACCGCATGCCAGATCATGAAAGACATGAATCTGTCCATCGAAGAACATCATTCAAGACAATTGACAGCGAGCCTGGTCGAGGAATCAGACCTCATCATTGCTCTTGACCACTCTCACAGGAATGTCATCGAGAACAGTTTCCCGGAAGCAGCAGATAAGCTACAGATGATCAACGATACCGGAGTGACCGATCCGATCGGCGGGAATGAAGAGATTTACCGTCGCTGCGCAGAGGAGATCGAACGAGCTCTGGAAAACCGCTGGTTGGAAAGGATCATATCTTGATGAAAGCCATCATCGGATCAGACCACGCAGGGATTAATGGCCGCAAGGAAGCCGTTGAAGTTCTACGCTCCAGAGGGTGGGACATCGAGGAGAAGGGCCCTGAAACCGCCGAAGAGAGTGCGGACTATCCCGACGTTGCCCACCTGATTGCCACTGCCGTCACGACGGGAGAAGCTCAGCTGGGAGTCCTGGTTTGTGGAACTGGACAGGGAATGGCGATGACCGCGAATCGCTACGCAGGAGCCAGAGCCGCGGTGATCACAGATGCATTCACCGCCGAAATGTCTCGTGCCCACAACGATGCGAACATCGCCTGTTTCGGCGAGCGCGTCATCGGCCAGGAACAAATCGCGGCTCATCTGCAGACTTTCCTCGATACGCCATTCGAAGGCGGTCGCCATGAAGGTCGAGTGGGGAAAATCGATAACATCATCAAGGAAGCATGATGGGACAGATCGATTCCAGGTAGTCGATCAGGAACTCATCTTTCACATCGAGCAATACAAGGGGCCGTGACCTGTTCGCCTGCATCGGCGAAAAATCACGGCCCCTGTTCTTTTCGGCATCTCAATCCCTGGTGTCGGAGGCTTACCCTTGCTCCCCTTCTGGATCGGTTTCGGCGTTCTCGATCAGTTGCTCACGGGAAACCGCGTCTCCCTCGCCCTGATAAACCCTGATATCGGCATTAGCCATCAGATTCACCTGGAAGGCATCGATCAAAGCCCTTTGCTTATCAGAGCGAAGACGGTTTTCGATCCCTAGCTTCAGAGAGCCGTAGAGTGTCATGTCTGGTTCAGCGATCGTATTGAGACGAATCACGTACAGGGACTTGTCGGTGGAAGCGGTCACTGGCCCACCAATCCCTCCGACTGACTCAATCGCAAAGCCTGTCTCGGTGACTTCGGCTCGGGCGGGCAAAATACGGTTGTCGATCTTGAGATTGAAGGACTGGCTGCGTGAAATCGGATCCATTTCATGAATGGTGAAGTTGCCATCCTCTGCAAAGGCCTCCAGCGTCGCCCCATCTTCACCCGATTCGATACGAGTGATCCAGGAATTGGCAAGTTCCTCGACGATCTCCTTCGCCTTGCCTTCTTGAGCCGCCAGAAGAGCTGGCTCAAGCGCTTCATCGAAGGTCATCGTCCTCTCAGGGAGCATTTCGTTGACCCGGATGATGAAGTTCCCTCGACCATTCGTAACGATTGAGTCGTAGAGATCTCCCGGCTTCACGGAACCTGGCGATCTGCGTTCCTCGGTAAAAAAGGTCGCGTATGCTGCCGGGTTTTTCACCTCGGCCTCAAGCTGATTGACATCCCTCTGAACAAAAGGATCAATCTGGCGCACCTCGACATAATCAAGCCCCTCCGGGAAAGCCTGGTCCATCGGGACCGTTTCTCCGGCATCGCTCATCGAGCTGAGAGAGTCGAGAGCATTCTTGAGGAGCTCCGCCTCGACCTTCACGACCTGATCCTGGACCAGAGTGGAGATCACATTCTCGAGAACATCGGCGAGCGGACGGACATCGTCCTCAGGAGTTGCGCCCTCAGGAGGAACATAGTTCACCGGACGACGGATCCGATAAACGGAGTCCTTATCTATCGCGTATCGAGCTTCGATCTCCTCAGCGGTCGGCTCATATGAGATCGAATTCCGTAATTTGCCACGATCAACACGAGCCACTTCAACGGAAAGGCGATTGGCGAGTACAAACTGCTCCGGATTTGAATTGAAAAGCTCCTCAACCTCGTCCGGAGTCGTCAACTCGCTCGCCTGCTCCATGTAATTATCAATCGAGATCTGAATCAGTTCGAATACACGCTTTTCGTGAACCGTGGAGAACTCATCAAAAGTTTCCTTTTCCGTCACCACCGCTGCACCGGCCACCGATTCGAGGAGTGATTGAATTCGCAAGCTACGAATCACCGTGTTTTCAAAATCTTTCTTCGACATGCTGATCCCGAAGCGGGAATCAGAAAGAGCCTCTCCGTATGTATCCAGGTCGAAGCGGGCCGTGGCTCTCTCCGAGGAATAGTCAGGGAATCGTTCCTGGTAGGTACCAATCCAACCTGACCGTTCCATGACGCGATACCAGGAACAGACATCGAGAGCTGCTTCTCTGACACTCGCATCCTTGACAGTATCACTGGGCTCAAGTCCTACCCGATCAATCTCATGTTCAAAAACAAACTGCTTGAGCACATCATCGACGGTAGCTTGACGAAAACGATCAGTCCTGGCCGCGTAGGGGCCATAACGACGTACGTTTGAGAGCCAGAGAGATTCCGAAAGCTCCATACGCTTTTCGATGAAATCCTGTGCAGAGACCGTCTGACCGTTGATCTCGTAGGAGGCATTCGTCGTAGCATTTCTTGCCCACCAACCGACCAGGCCGGTAGCAGCGAAGGTGGGAGCAATAAACAGTAACAGGAGGGTCATCACGACCTTCTCGTTACGTTTGAAGAAACCGGTCGACATGTCTCAGACCTACCTCTCAGCAGCTAAGTAAAGTTACCAAGGAGATTGTAAACCATCGTCATTACAGAACCCGGGATTCTAGGCGGCAAGACCGGGCACCGCAACGAGACCGGAGTACGGAACTCTCTTCTCCTGCAACAGAATACCCTGAAATCGCAGAAATCGCCCGAATCCACTCGCCCCGGATTCCGGGTTCTATTCGACGATCTCGAGCAATTCGACATCAAAAATCAGGGTCGCACCACCCGGAATGGTCGGAGGTCTGCCCTGGGGGCCGTAGGCAAGACTGGAAGGAATGATCAGCTTCCGCTTGCCACCAACCTGCATCGATCCGACACCCTCTGTCCAGCCCCGGATCACCCGATTCAAGGGGAATGAGGCCGGCTGGCCGCGATCCAAACTACTATCGAATTTGGTCCCATCGACCAGATAGCCACTGTAATGAACCTTGACGGTGCTGGTTGCCGCAGGAGGAGTCTCCCCGCCACCCACTACCAGATCGAAGTATGCCAGTCCCGAGTCAGTTCTTTGCATTTCAGTATCGGGAGAGACGACCGATCCGGGGAAACGAGGCACCACGGTTCTACTACTGACGGTGCCATTTTCCATCACGATCACCCGCTCGACCTTTTCGGCGGTAACCGTCTCGACCTCAAAATTGATTTCAGCACTGCCGATCCTGGCCTTGGCATTCTGGGCGATTCCACCGGTCAACTCTTCGGCCAGTTGCACCGCTTTCAGCAGCTTCGTCTCGGACCCATCAAGCCTCACGTGTAGATCCTTCGCCGCCGGCGGTATCGTTGAATAATCTGCAACCATCGCTGCTGTTCCCACTCCACCAAGGATTATCACCGCAGCGACAACCAACCACTGTTTTCCGTTCATCACAATCCCTTCCAGAGCATTCAAGACGCTTCGTCTATCGCACGATTCGCGAGGGCATCGCATCTCTCATTCTCATCTTGACCAGCATGTCCTTCGACCCAGCTCCATTCCACTTCACGACTCGAAGCAACTTCGACCAGCCGCTTCCAGATATCATCATTCAGAACCGGCTTCCCGTCCGATTTACGCCAGTTTCGTTTCTGCCATCCGGTAACCCACTCGCTCATACCCTTGACAACATATTGCGAGTCACTGAACAGCTGTACCGAAGATCCTTCGGGAATCGAACGCAATGCTTCCAGTACCGCGGTCAACTCCATCCGGTTGTTGGTGGTCGAAGGGTCGTAATCGTAACAGACCTCCTCGGTACCGTCGTCTGCTCGAACGATGTAAGCCCAACCACCATGACCAGGATTTCCCCTACAGGCGCCATCGGTCCAGATGCAGTATTTCATGGTCATCAGCCTCGTTTCCCTCGATGGCCGCGCCCCGCACCTTTTCTACGGGAACCGCCACGGCCACGTTCCCGTCCCTTTTTTTTCCCGCCTCGGGAAAGTTGAGAGGAGCTCTTCTCACCCTGTCGCTGGCGCGACCTGGGTTGCGCTACTCCTTGTTCCGGAACTGCCGTGGAATCGTATCCACCGCCTCCGCCGGTACGGGTATGAAGGTACCTCAGATCGATGTCTCGATGGAGGAGATCCACGGAATCCAGCTCGACTTCCACAGGATCTCCCAGTCGTATCATGTTTCCAGCATTGACTCCTCGCAGGGCGAACTGGGTATCACTGAATACATAGATGTCATCCTTGAGACCTGAAACATGAACAAATCCCTCAATCAGAGCCTCATCGAGTCGAACATGAAAACCCTGATCTCGTACCGCAGTCACGATGCCGGTAAACCGCTCTCCGACCCGGTGGCGCAACCAGGAGATCGCCCTCGAGCGAGTCATATCCCTTTCTGCACTCTCGGCGGCCCGTTCCCGGGTGCTGCAGCTCTCACTCAGCTCGAGCAAAGAACTCGCCGCGGCATCGATCACTGGATCGACCCCGTCAAACAGATAGCGATCAAGAGCCTGATGAACCTGGAGATCCGGATATCTGCGGATCGGCGAGGTGAAATGACAGTATTCCTCCTTTTGCAGGGCGTAGTGAATCTGCCTCTCGGGACTGTATTCAGCCCGGGTCAAGGTTCTCAGCAGTGCGAAGAAGACGACCGGCGCAGCGACCGAGCCACGTACCACCTCAACCACTGCAGGAAGATCCGTCAGTTCCCTGACCGGGGCCTCGGGAGCCAGAACCCGACACAGACGGGCGAAATTTTCGAATCGTTCCGGTTCAGGAGGCGAGTGGATTCTCCGCAGGATCGGAATGCTCCTGGCCGTGGCGATCGATGCGACCGCCTCGTTGGCCACCAGCATGCACTCTTCCACCAGATTGTGCGCCTTGAGCCGCTCCCTGGCACAGACGTCGATGACCTCCCCATCGTCATCGAGAACCAGCTTCATCTCATCGATCTCCAGTTCCAGAGATCCTCCCTCAATCCTTCGATCATGGAGCAGGCAACGAACTTTTTCGAGTTCCAGGATCATTTGATCGATAGCGCTGATCGATTCGGCTGGATCTTGATCTTCCCGGTCGAGGATTTCCTGAACCTGCTGATAGGTGAATCGACGGGCGCTCCGAATCACCGCGCGTTCTACAAAGTAATCCTCAAGAGCACCGGAAGCATCGATGTCGATCCACACCACCTTGGCAAGCCGATCAATTCCTGGTCGTAAAGAACACAAATCGTTACTGAGCCGCTCGGGCAACATCGGGATGGTCTTTCCCGGAATATAGACACTGGTACTCCTCAGTAATGCTTCACTGTCGATGACATCCCCTTGCTCGACGAAGTGGCTCACGTCAGCGATGGCCACTCCCAGACGAAAGTTACCGGAAGGGCTGTCGACGACAGCAATCGCATCATCGAAATCCTTGGCATCTTCCGGGTCGATGGTGACGAAGGGAACTCCCCGATGATCGGATCGAAGCTGGATCTCCTGTTCTGAAATCTGTTCCGGAATTGCAGCAGCTGCCTGTTCCACCTCGACCGGGAACTCGTCACGCAACTGGTGTTCTGCGCAAACGAGCTGCAGGTCTGCCTTCCAGGTTCCTTCCGCTGCCAGCGCACAGATCACCTGACCGGGGGGCAATCCATCGATGGCTGGCCCCTGTCGTAACCGCGCCAGCACCCGATCACCATCCTGGACTCCAGCCCGATAACCCGGGTCGATCCAGATTTCCCGGACACTCTCGTGACGGAGTGGCTCGACCACCCCGATGCCCCCCATCGATTCCCGGAAGATGCCAGGAATGGCACGAGGACTGCGCTCGATCACCTCAAGGATCTTGCCGCTCCTGCCGTCCCTGGTACTGGCTGGTTGCCCGCGGCGAGGTTTCTGAATCCCGGCGAGCACTCGATCTCCGTGATGGGCATCGCGCAGCCTTCGAGCTGGAATGAAAACGTCACCACGAGGATCTTCGACCAGTGGCCGGACAAAACCAAAGCCCTTCCGGACCAACGTCAGCGTCCCGACCAGCCATCCTTCTCGGTGTGGAACAAACCATCCTCGCGCCAGAAGGCGGACTGTCTCTCCCTTTTCTTCCAGCTGCTCAAGAAGCTCCTCGACCTGCGGATGCTCCTTTTCAGAAGCACCGATGGAGGCAGCGATTTCAGAGAGCACGCCATGGCGATAGTCAGGCCCATGACTCCAGACACGGAATGTACGCAGCAACTCTGAAGTGCGATCAGATCGCAAGTTAGCCTCCCCCTGGTAGGAGAAAAGGCCGTGACAGGGAGGCTACCCCGTCACGGCCCGGAATTTCATCTCAACCTGACCGAGTCTCGAAACCCGCTATCCAACCTGCTGGATGATCGAGAGCAACGGCATGAACAATGCGACGACGATGAATCCCACTGCGCCACCCATGCCGACGATCAAAACCGGCTCGAGCAAGCTTGACAGTGAATCCACCAGCACGTCCACATCAAGGTCATAGTTATCAGAGATCTTGTTGAGCATCTTGTCTAGCTCACCAGTTTCTTCTCCGATATCGATCATGTTCACCAGCAGTGGATCGAAAACACCTGACTGGCCCAGCGGCTCTGCAATCGTCTCACCTTCTCGAATCGATCCGCAAACTTCATGGATCGCATCGGAGATCACTCGATTCCCGACCGCGGCTCGCACAATCTCCAGAGCCTCCAGAATCGGAACCCCTGACTGGATCAAGGTGCCGAGAGTACGGCAGAATCGTGACACCGTCGATTTTTTGACAATCTGACCAAAGATCGGCGCTCTCAACTTGGACCGGTCAATCATCAGCTCTCCGGCGGATGTACGGCCGATTCCCTTGATCGCCGCCATCATTAGGAAGATTACAATAGGCGCGGCCCACCAGTAACTCTGCACAGCTTCTGCGAAACCGAGCAGTGCCTGGGTAGGCCCAGGAAGAGCCGTGTTCATGTCAGCGAACATCTTCTGGAACTGAGGAATCACCTTGGTCATGATGAAACCGAGAATCAATGCGGCGACACAGATGACAGCGATGGGGTAAACCATCGCCCCCTGCACCTTCTTGCGCAACTTCATCGACTTCTCCTGGAAGTCGGACAGGCGTTGAAGAATGGTATCGAGAACACCACCCGCCTCTCCCGCCTTGACCATCGCGACAAACAGTGTATCGAAAGTTTTTGGAAACTTTTCCAGCGCCTCGGATAGCGTCGATCCACCTTCGACATCTTCGGTCACCTTGGTGAGCTGGTCCTGAAAGGTCCCGGGCTTCATCTGATCGGCAAGAATCTTGAGTGATCGTACGATGGGCAGCCCGGCGTCCTGCAAGGTCGCCAGCTGCTGGGTAAATTGGACCATCTCCGCCTGAGTGACCCGGCCACCAAAAATATTGAGGCCTTTCTTTTTCTTCCTGCCTCCGCCGGCTGCGGCCTGAGCTTTCTTGCTCTCGCGAATCTTGGTCGGCTTGAGCCCGCGGGACCGGAGTTGCTTGATCGCCTCCTGCTGGCTACCAGCTTCGATGGTACTACGCTTCTTCTGCCCACCAGGACCAATCGCTTCATATTCGAATACAGCCATCTTCGCTGCTCCTTCTGGTCAGAAAACCATCGACAAGATCTACCGTTACACCCTAGGGGATGTCTACCTAGGAGACAAAGGTCTCCTTGACGACTTCCTCGATGGTGGTAATTCCATCGTAAATATGCAAGAGGCCCGCATCGCGTAGGGTCGTCATCCCCTCTTCTCGCGCGACCGACTGCAGTTCCTGCGTACTCGCTCCATCCATGATGCGATCGCGCAAACGATCCGACATCACCATGATTTCGAAAAGAGCGATTCTGCCCTTGTATCCGGAACCATTACATTCCTTGCAGCCTTTGCCGTAGAAGAAGGTTCTATCCTGAACATCAGACGGCGTCAGCTCAAGCTCCATCAGCATCTCATCGGTCGGCTCGTACTCCACCTTGCAGGCGGAGCAGACTCTTCTGACCAGCCTCTGAGCAACCACCGCTTCAACAGTTGCTGTCAACAGGAAGGCCTCTACACCCAGATCGATCAATCGAATCACCGAAGATGGAGCGTCGTTGGTATGAAGTGTTGAAAACACCACGTGACCGGTCAGGCTCGCCTCGACGGCGATCTGGGCCGTCTCGAGGTCACGAATTTCACCGACCAGAATCTTGTCCGGGTCCTGACGCAAAATCGCCCTGAGACAGGCGGCATAGGTCACGTTGATATCTTCGTTGATGGGGATCTGGACGATGCCATCGATATTGTATTCCACCGGATCCTCGGTGGTGATGATCTTTGTCGCCGGGTCATTGGCCTCATTGAGGCATGAGTAAAGAGTTGTCGTCTTGCCTGATCCGGTCGGACCTGTCACCAGGATGATGCCATTGGGTTTCATGATCAGCTTCTGAAGCCGGTCGAGATCCTTGGCTCGCAATCCGATGTTCTCGAGATCAAGCGAAACCTGACCCCGGTCCAGAACCCTCATCACCACTGACTCTCCGTACATCGTCGGCAGAGTCGAAACCCTCAGGTCAACGGGACGACCAGCGATATTGAGCTCGATACGGCCATCCTGCGGCAGGCGTGTTTCAGCGATGTCGAGGTTCGACATCACCTTTACCCTGGAGATCACCGCGCGTGCCAGCTGGATCGGAGGAGGCATCATCTCGTAGAGGACTCCGTCGACCCGGTATCGAATCTTGAATTCTTTTTCAAATGGTTCGAGGTGAATATCGGACGCTCGGTCCTTGATCGCAGACAGAAGGACCATGTTGAGAAGCTTCACCACCGGTGCAGCATTCACATCTTTTTCCAGCTGATCCATATCCATCATCTCGTGACGATTGTCGTCCATGACCTCGATGTCGTCCTTGTCAATCGAGCCAAGCAAGCTCTCCATCGATTCGGAACGATCTGCGTAATACTTCTCCATCGCACGTTCAATTGATTCGGGATCGCTGAGTGCGCCCTTCACCTCGACATTCAACATGAACTTCATGTCATCAAGGGCACTCATATTTTGTGGGTCTGCCACCGCAAGGGTGAGAACAGCACCATCGAACTCGACGGGGATCACCTGATAGGTCTCAGCAACATGAGAAGGGACCATCTCAAGCAGATCGGCGGTCACCACCACCTCGTCGAGATCTACCGGCTCCATACCCGCCTGCTTGGCGATCGCCACCCGTAGATCAGATTCAGTAATCAAACCCTTATCGACCAGGATTCTGCCGAGTGCACCGCCCTTTGACTTCTGATCTTGCAGGGCCTCCTGGATGTCAAGCTCCGCGATCAATTCCATATCTTTGAGGATTTGACCGATCGGCTTCGCGGCAAGCGCCATTTCTCACCTCACCGTCACTTCTCCGGGACGGCACCGGATTGAATGAACTGATTAACTCGTAAACTCCGAGGAGTGGGTAACTCGTAAGATCTCCTCGATGGATGTCATCCCCGAAAGCAACTTTCTCACTGCGTCTTCCTGGAGAGACACCATCCCCTCGCTACGTGCCTTATTGCGCAGATCTTTTGTCGGCGACTTATCAAAGGTCATATCCCGAATATCTGAAGACATCTCCAGCAATTCGTAGATTCCGCAACGGCCCTTGTAACCCCCTGAACACTTGGCACAGCCAACAGCTCGGTAGAGGGATTGACCCATGATGTCTGAACTGCTAAGCCCGATCATCCGAAGCTCGGTCTCCGCGGGTTCATAGACTTCTTTACACTCCTTGCAAAGCAAACGAATCAATCTTTGACCCATGATGGCAAGAACAGCTGAAGCCACCAGGAATGGTTTCACACCCATATCGATGAGACGGGTCAGAGCAGATGGTGCGTCATTGGTGTGGAGAGTTGAGAAAACGAGGTGACCGGTCAGTGCCGCCTGGATGGCGGTATCAGCTGTTTCACGGTCACGAATCTCACCCACCAGGATGATGTTCGGAGCCTGGCGCATCATGGCGCGAAGAATCCTCGAGAAATCGAGGCCGATCTCGTGCTTCACCTCGGACTGATTGATACCAGCAAGGTTGTATTCAATCGGATGCTCAGCCGTGATGATTTTCACGTCTGGACGATTCAAATCCATCAATGCCGAGTACAGGGTTGTCGTCTTTCCCGATCCGGTGGGACCGGTGACCAGGAAAATGCCGTTCGGTCTTTTGATGATACGATTAAAGCGTCCAAGATCTGACTCATGAAAACCGAGCTTCTCCAGATCGACCAGGCCAGCATCCTTGTCGAGAATCCTCATCACCACGCTCTCACCATGAACGGTGGGAATGATGGAAACCCTGAGGTCGATTTCCTTTCCGCCGATCTTGATCTTGATACGGCCGTCCTGCGGACGTCTTTTTTCCGCCATATCCATGCGCGCCATGATCTTGAGACGGGAAATCACGGGACCTTGCAGCTTCTTGGGAGGTGAATCCATCACCTCGCAAACCCCATCGACCCGGTACCTGACACGCAGGTCATGCTCCATCGGCTCGATGTGAATATCGGATGCACCGGCCTTGAGGGCATTGGCGATCAGCATGTGCACCAGCTTGATCACGGGTGCCTCATTGGCATCGCTATCATCGCCAGCGTAGTCGCCACGGCCAAATTCCACGTCCTCGTCAGATCCAGCGTGCTCACCGAGAACGGAGTCGTATCCGCCAGCCAATCGATAGTAGTCATCAAGCGCCTCATCCACCGCTTCAGGAGTGGCAAGCGCACAGTCCACCTCGGTGGAAAGGATGAATCGCAGATTATCTATGGTGAAGAAATCGAGAGGATCTGCCATCGCGATGATGAGAGTACGCCCCTTGCGTGCCACCGGAACGATCCGGTGTTCGATGGCAACCTCTTTGGGAATCGCATCGATAATATCCTGGGCGATGATGTGCTTACCCAGGTTGGCAAAGGGTAGCTGGAAGTGGATGGCGAGTGCTCTGGTCACCTGCTCCTGAGTGCACAACTCAAGATTGACCAGCGCTTCACCTATTTTGCAATTTTCTGACTTACTGTATGCGAGAGCCTTTTGAACTTGCTCGTCGGTAACCCAACCCTTCTCTCGAAGGATTTCTCCGACCTTCTTCTTCATGCTCCACCTTTCCTACGGAAAATCGGCCAGCCGATCTCCAGAACGGATCAATCATCACCTCACCTTTTGCGGCAAGGGAACGACCCGCTAAGAGTGATGGATCTTCAGGATCGGGTCCTGCTGCTTCCAGAGCAGTGATCTTCCACTCTTCTATACGCACCCAGAGGTCCACTGCCGCGTCGCCCATTACCGGGCAAACCCCGCACGACAGCACCCACTCGCTCCCGGTTCCCAGGATACATGATGGTCCAATTCGCTCATCTTTCGCGATGAATACCGATTTGTCACCCGCTCAAGATCACGACCAATGCAACGCAATGGCCAAGATCGACCGGAATAGGAACCCGGAAGCCTGAATCCTACGAGATGCCCGTTCAGAGTCAAGGATCGGCCGTTCGCCTGTTCGCGACCCGGCCACCGGTTGAGCTTGCCGCTGCCTCGTCAGCGGTCTAGAATCCCGCCTCTCCCATCTCGGTCGTATCGGGTCCGGTGTCGATTTCAAGATCACCGGGTCTCATGTGGCCGGAAGGGAAAGGCCGCCCGGTGGGTCCGGGTACCGGAAAGAAAAGTGACGCTACGAAGCCCAAAGAATTGGAGACTGACCGTGTGGAGTCTCAGAACCTTCGGATTGATCTTTTTGTGTTTCTCGATGCTCGCAGGCTGTGCCGGGAATGAGGACTGGGTCCGGATGCGTCCGGATGCAACCTCGCCATTCTCGGGAGTTGAGCAACCTCATGCCAAACCATACACAGGCCAGGTGAGCGTGATCTATGGCACCTATGATTATGATGTAAATCCGGATCTCGAAAATCCGCTGAACGATGTCGACGGATTTGGAATCTGGATCAGTGCCAGAAAAAGCGATTGGTACATCGCGCCAGAAATCGGCTATCTCTCTGCGACTGAAGACGACGGCGCTGCTGGAGATGTTAACGATGCAGAGTTGTTTTTGGGAGCTAGAGTTGTCGCCGAGCTACCATTCACACCATTCTCACTGATTGGTGGGGCTGGATTCAGTTCGATCAAAATTGACGAACACGGCCTCGATCTACCTTCCAGCGCCTCGGGTCCTTACTTCCATGGTGGAGCGCTACTTCACCTCGGAGACAACGCTCATCTGGGGATCGACTACAAGATCTCCACTTACGATGATGTCACGGATCGCTCTCTGTTGAGCATCATGGCTGGCGTCAACTGGTAAATCGGTTCCAGGGAGCAGCAAGCAGTATCTATATCATCGCCTGAGATCGGTTCGCGGTCTCAGGCGATGATTTCTTTCACCACCCGCCCCGACACGTCTGTCAGGCGGAAATCACGTCCTGCATGGCGGAACGTGAGGCGCTCGTGGTCGATCCCCAGAAGGTGCAAGATCGTCGCATGCAGATCATGAACGTGCACCTTGTCGACGACAGCGTGGTATCCAAAATCATCGGTCTGGCCGTAGGACATCCCCCCCCGAACACCCCCCCCGGCCATCCACATCGTGAATCCATGAGGGTTGTGATCACGCCCGTTACCATCCTGGGCAGTGGGTGTCCGCCCGAACTCACCGCCCCATAACACCAGAGTGTCCTCCAGCAACCCACGGGACTTGAGATCCTGCAACAAGCCCGCGATGGGCTTGTCGACTTCGCGCGCATTCTTTGAATGACCACTCTTGAGATTACTGTGCTGATCCCACTTGTAGGAATGAGTGCATTGAATGAATCGTACTCCCGCTTCAGCAAAACGTCTCGCCATCAAGCATTGCCTGCCAAAGTTGTCAGTCTGGGGTTCGTCGATTCCATATAGTTCTTTTGTCATCGCAGTTTCATCGGAGAAGTCCATCACCTGAGGAGCTTCCGTCTGCATCTGGAAGGCAACCTCAAACGACTTGATTCTGGCTTCCAGTGCATCGTCAGTACTTCGTTTACCGAGATGCTCTAGATTGATGTCCTCGAGCAAATCAAGCTGAAGTTTCTGGATGCCAGCGTTCCAGTGATTGTTTTCAAGGTGATGTATCGTCGCGTCCCTTGCCTTCAGTCCTGCATGACCAATCGGAGTTCCCTGATATCTCGCCGGCAAGAATGCACTCGACCAGTTATTGACTCCACCATGTCCGAGAGTGGGACAGATCGTGATGAATCCCGGCAGATTTGAATTCTCTTCACCCAGACCGTAGAGCATCCAGGAACCCATGCTCGGACGTACAAAGGTGTCGCTACCGGTGTGCAGGGCCAGCAACGCGCCTCCATGCGCATCGTTGGTTCCATGAAGACTCTTGACGAAGCAGATATCGTCGACCTGCCCGGCAACGTGTGGAAATAACTCGCTCACCCACTGACCGGATTCGCCATGGCGGCGGAATTCCCAGGGGGAGCGCATCACGCCTCCATACTGATTCGGCGATGCGAAGGTGACCCTCGGCAGAGGATAGGGCAACGGTTTGCCGTCATCCTGGATCAGGCGCGGTTTGTAATCGAAGGTATCGACCTGTGACGGCCCACCATGCATGAACAGAAAGATGACTCTCTTGGCATGCGGTGCGAAATGTGGTTTTCCGGGCATTCCCGCGAAGGCAGGAATCTTGCCGATGAGTCCCTCAAGTGCCAGCGCGCCAAATCCAGCGCAGCAACCCTTGAGCATCTTGCGACGCGAAATGCCAGTCATCGGATCAAACACCACTTCAGCACCCCAACCATTTCAACAAATTCATCATCTCTGCCATTCAATCCAGATAAAGAAACTCACTCGATGAAATCAGAGCCTGGACATACGCCTGCCAGGCGGACACCACTGAGTCTTCCACCTGGTCGGAAGACTCGACCTGATTTTGCTCCGAGTGCGCCTGGACATTGTTGACGAATTGGAGTGCTCTCTCCACCTCCAACTCACTGGCTTCACGGCACAAAATCCGTCGATGTACCGCTTGCACCCTTTCTTGCTCTTCCTCGATTTCGAGAACCACTTCACGAGTAATCACCAGGGCAGCCTCAAGAATCATCGGCGAATTGAGAAAGAAAAGTGCCTGGTGTGGCACCACCGTGGAATATCTCCGTGATATGGGAGCGGATGGATCGTTGTAATCAAAGGCACTGAACAGCTCATACATGGCATTGCGAACCACCGGCAAGTAGATGGAGCGGCGCAGCGAATCGTAACGAGCCTGGTTGTTCGACTGATCATTGGTGACGTATCCCCGGTTTCCTGTCTTCAGCAGGGTGCCACCCATCTCGCGATCAAGAGTCCCGCTCACCGCCAGGACCGAATCGCGCACCGCTTCCGCTCGTAACCGATGACGATTTTGTCGCCACAGGAGGCGATTCTCGGGATCGATTTCGAAAGCAACTGCATCTTCGATAACCTGTTGCCTCCAGGTAGAAGTGCCCAGGATTCTGCGAATCAACTTCTTGATCGACCACCCTCCGGAAACAAAATCGCCAGCCAGATGGTCCAGCAATTCCGGATGGCTAGGTCGATCACCCCGGAGCCCGAAGTTGGAAGGAGTCGCTACCAGGGCGCTACCAAACAGCTCCATCCAGATTCGATTCACGGCGACTCTGGAAGTCAGTGGATGGTCCGGGTGGGCCATCCAACGTGCCAGTTCGAGACGACCGCTGTGGCCTTCTGACATCGTTATTGCGGGCACCAGATGCTCGGTGACCTGAAGTGCGCCACGGGGAACCGGCTCCTTGGCGAGTCTCAGATGACTGCCGCGGATATGCACGGGAAGATCGGCAACGGTTCCATCCTGAACCCCCAGGGCCATCTGTGCGGGAGGAGGTTTTTGACCATCATGGGCGGCAAGATTCTCATCCAGCTTCACGATGGATTCTCTGAGCTGCGGTGGAGCGGCCTTTTCGGCCAGAATCAGGGCTTCAAACCAGGGCCCTGCAGTTGACCGAAGTTGCTGCGAAATCGGCTGCAACAACTCGCTCTTCGACTCACCCTTGTGCTCCGCGGCAACGACCAGTTGCTCAAAAATCTCAGCAACTTCACCCTGATTTGTGGGGGTAGATTCGAGCAACATGGCCCGGGCTGGTTCCGCCAGAGTAGTCAGATTTTCCGTGGTCACCGTCGCTTGCCACCAGCTGGTCACCGCCTCGGGACCTTCCAGTTGTTGCTGACAGAACTGCAGCCACAGCCTCCACAACGGATCTTCTTGATGGGTTGGGCGCGTCAGGAAATCGACCCAGCCGCTGACCAGCAGTGGGTCTTCGGTATCGGGCCAGCCAGCTGCCGGAACCAGACGGATCCGATCGAGGTGCGGCACCACCCCCTGACGCTCAAGACGGATCTCGACCTCTCCCGCTTCGAGCTGTAGCTGCGCCTGCGTTTCCCAGAACTGATGTGTGGTGGTCCAGCCCCCGGTGACCGTCTTGAGAGCATCTTCCGAGATCACCTCGCCATTGACGAGTAACCGCATCGGTCGCTTCTCCATCGCCGCATATCGAACATCGAGAGACCACTTCCCCGCGTCAGGAACATGTAATTTCCAGGTGGCCTGTTGAACCCCACCCTTGACCGAATGCAACACGGGGATCTGATCGGTACCGTAGTTCGATCGGTTTTCCCCCAGAGATGTGGAAACGGTCTGGGTAACTCCAGAGATGGCAATCTGATCGATAGCTGTCCTGGCAGACTGGAGATTTTTCGCAACGCTGGTCGGCAACAACTGTTCGAGATCCGCCCGGACCTTTTTCTTCTCCAGATCCAGTTGCTTCGACAGCTCAGCGCGGTGCTTTTCCCACTCTTTTCGTACTTGTTGCTGTTTCTTGGTTTCGAGAGAGATCTCTCGCCACTTTGCAACGGTCTTCAAATTCTCCATGGTACTGGTCGAACGAAAGATCCCTGCCATGGCGTAGTAGTCTCTGGCTGAAATCGGATCGAACTTGTGATCGTGACAGCGTGCACAGCCGACCGTCATGGCAAGAAAAGCACGGGAAGCGACATCGAGTTGCTCGTCCACCACATCGATGGCCAGCTTTGCCTCATCCTGTTCGGCAAGCATCTTCGGACCCAGCGTCAGGAATCCGGTGGCGATCCTCTGATCTCGCCAGGCATCCTCCTGTTCCGGTTCCGGCAGCAGATCACCTGCGACCTGCTCGATCAGAAATTGATCGTATGGCTTGTCCTCATTAAAGGAGCGAATGACATAATCGCGATAGCGCCAGGCCTCGCCAAAAGCGAGGTTTTCATCGAGTCCATTCGAATCGGCGTAACGAGCCAGATCGAGCCATGAACGTGCCCATCTCTCTCCGAATGCGGGAGAATCGAGCAACTCTTCGATGAATAGATTGAACGAATCAGGGTCATCCGATGCGAGCAATTGCTGCAGTCGGTCCCATGACAGCGGCAAACCCGTGAGCAACTGATGGGCCCGCTGAGCCAGCACTGAAAGATTGGCTTCCGGAGCCAGAGTCAGACCGTTCTGTTCCAGCCTTGCCAGGACAAATGCATCGATGGAATCTCGAACTCGATGGTGCGCCTGCACCTCTGGAGCAACGGGATCTGCCACCGGCCTGAATGCCCAGCGATTTCTCGAAGCCTCCAGGTTGATTTCGTTTTCCGATTCTGCCGGTTGCAGGGCTACTGTCGGTGGCTCGTCACGCGGATCATGAGCTCCCGTTCGAATCCATTGTGCCAGTGACTGGATCTCACCTGTGGACAGAGTTTCTCCCGGAGGCATCGCCAGGTCTGACTCGGTACCGTTGACTGCCTTCAGCAGCAAGCTTGCCTCGGGATCACCAGGCACCACTGCAGGACCGCGTGTGCCACCGGTAAGAATCCCGTCACGGAAATCGAGTCTTAGCTCACTCTCGATCTTCTCCGCCGCGCCGCTGTGACAGGAATAGCAGCGCTGCACCAGCAACGGCCTGATCTCGCGCTCAAAGTGCTCGAGTGCTCCGGGAGGGATCTCTTCACCACCACCGGCCAGCACCATGGAAGGGAGTAATATCGTCCCCAGCAGTATTCTGGGTCCAGATTTCAGTAAGCTGGAAAGCCAAGGCGGCATCTGGCAAACCTCCCCATTCAGGTGAGACAATTCTGCCTCCATCCTAGCCTTTCCTGGGGGTCGGAACCAGCAAGGGAGCAACTGTTGCGGAAGCCTCAGGAAAGGGGACAATCAGAAGCATCAAGGAGTCGCCGGTGAATCGTTCGTCTTTAAAAACCACCAGGGATCAATATCATCGCGGTGCCAGGCAAATCGGCTTCTGGTTGGTATTGCCACTGATCTGCATCCTGACCGCTAGCGGCTGTTCCATTTCCTCCCAGATTCAACAGCAACTGAAGATAAAGACTTCCCTATCCGGTGCTCGTATCGCACCCGTGGGCAGTGTTGTCACCGAATCGGCAGGAGCTTCTTCCACCCTTGATCTCGACTCGTTTGGAGCTTCCGATTCTTCGCTCAGGCTAGCAGCCTCTGCCACCATTGAGCATGGCCCGCTGAGATTTTTTATCGATCACATCGGTACTTCGAATATCGGCAATGGCACTTACGAGGGTCCGCTCGGCGGAGCAGACCTACCTCTTGATTCCTACAGACTCGAAACTGATCTATCGACTTCGCGAGTCTTGATGGAATTTCCAGTGCCCGGCATCGAATCTGACGCTGAATCTCCTCTCGATCTTCGCATCGTTGCGGGGTTGAACTTGACGGAACTACGAGTAGCGCTTCAATCGATCGCGACACCTACAACGTTTTCCGAGATCGACGAACTCGCCCCGGCTCCGATCGTCGGAGTCCATGCCAACTACGCCATCAGTCCTTCCTGGAATCTCGATGCAATCTTCACGCTCTTACCTCTTTCTGAAATTACCGACTACGATGCAGAATGTGTCGATAATCTAATCCGGATCGGCTGGAGCCCCTCAGCAGATTGGAACCTGTTTCTTGGTGCAAGAAATCACTCCGTGGAACTGATTGGCGAACAAGCAGGAAGGCCAACTGAAATCGATCTGGAGCTGGATCTCGTCGAGATCGGTGTTTCATACAGTTTTTGATCGCGGTCCAGTCATGATTGTTTTATCAGTTACATGATGAACACGAAAACCACGGCCCCCGCGGGGCAACACTCAATGGAAGCCAGTGAAATGGTCAACGAGAAAGAGCGGGTATTGCTCGTCGAAGACGAGGGAGATATCCGTGACGTGATCGAATACAACCTCGAACGTGAGGGATACCAGACCCTGGCATTCGATAATGGCGAAGCGGGCCTCGAGGCGATTCGTAACGAAACTCCTGATCTTGTTCTGCTCGACTTGATGCTGCCTGGAATCGATGGCCTGGAAATTTGCAGGCAACTCAAGGGGAATCCAGCTACCCGAGACATTCCGATCATCATGATCACCGCGAAAACTGAAGAAAGTGACGTGGTGCTCGGTCTCGGCATCGGCGCTGATGACTATGTCAACAAACCCTTCAGCCCACAGGAGCTGATGGCTCGAGTAAAATCTGTTTTAAGAAGGGCTCCCCTCAAAGAAGTTGCTGAGGAAAAAACCAGGATTCGTCTGCATGGACTTTCGATCGATTGCTCTCGCCACGAGGTGACGATTTCTGGCGAACCGATCATTCTCACTGCGACTGAATTCCGTCTTCTTCATTTTTTTGCGACCCAACCAGGCAGAGTCTTCAGTCGGGACCACCTGTTGAGTCGAGTCATCGGCGATGAGACGGTGGTTATCGATCGCAACATCGATGTCCACGTTCGCTCGATTCGAAAAAAATTGGGTAAGCTGAGAGACCTCATCGAAACGGTTCGTGGTGTCGGATATCGATTCAAAGACCAGTAAATCGTCGCGCGTACTCTGGCGCCTCTATGGCAGCTACGCTGTCCTCATCGTCGTCATGGGTTGTTCCTTTGGCTTTCTCGCTCGAGATCACTTCAGCGATAATCCTGACGCTGCTGGCCAGATCATTCTGCTGAGTTGCCTCATCGGATCGATAATTGCCCTGATCCTGGGATACCTGCTGCAACAGAATGCTACTGGACGGCTCGAACCTCTGACCCGCGTGGCAGAAGCCTACTCCCGGGGCGATTTCTCGCAACGAGCACCGTTGTTTCGCGACCCTGAAACCGATCGGCTCTCTCGTGCCCTGAACAGTCTTGCCGATGATCTGCAAGAGCAGATCGATTCGCTGAGAGTCGAACACAATCGACTCCGGGTAATCCTGGGAGCGATGAAAGATGGCATTGTCGCCATCGACAACAGTAAAAAAATAGTACTCATAAACCCGATCGCCTCTCGCCTGTTGAATTTCGATCATCGCAATACACGTGAGAAGAAGACGCTGAGTGAAATCCGAATTAACCAGGTTAATGAGTTGTTGCTGGGAACTCTTGGTACCCAACGACCTACGGAATCTGAATTCCAGATGATCACTCCATCTGGCGAAAAGTCCATCGTTGCCTACACCAGCCCCCTGATGGATGCCTCACAGGAAGTCACAGGTGCCCTCGCCGTGTTTCACGATGTGACCGAAGTTAGGCGACTGGAGATGGTTCGTCAGGATTTCGTCGCGAATGTCTCCCATGAACTGAAGACTCCCATCACTGCAATCCGCGGACTGGCCGAAACTCTGGAAGAGGATCCGTCGATGTCCTCCGATACGAGAGCCCGATTCACCAGGAAAATTACCAAACAATCCCATCGCCTATCCCTGCTGGTGTCTGATTTGTTGGCTCTGGCTCGACTCGAGGAACAATCGGAGTCCGATGGATTTGCTCAGCTGGACCTCAGATCCGTGGTCCAGGAACGGATCACCTCCTTCTCCAGACTGGATAACAACAAGAACCAGGCGGAGGTCTCTTCCGATCTGGGAATCCAGCCGTTACTGGTACTCGGCGAGGAGGAGGAACTACGTCAGGCGATCGGCAACCTGATCGACAATGCTCTCAAATACACACCTGCTGATGGCATGGTTCAAATCTCTGCAACCAAGTCTGACGGAATGGTGAACATCGAAGTACGAGACTCTGGGATCGGGATCGCAGGCGATCATCAGGAAAGAATTTTCGAGAGATTTTACCGGGTTGATAAAGCTCGCTCGCGAGAGATCGGCGGAACCGGTCTGGGGCTCTCCATCGTCAAACATGTATGCATGAACCACGGCGGAGATGTCCTGGTCGAGAGTGAAGAGGGATCAGGGAGCGTCTTCAGGATGCAGATCCCGCTCATTCCCAGCGAGAAGATCCACAGCGCCGCTCACAGCTGAAGCGCTACAGACCCAGTCTCCGGGACAGCTCCGATTCGATTCTACGATCAGGATCGATCCGTTCCCTCAGCTCCATGAAGCGAGAATGATCGGGATACATCCGCTCCAGCAATTGTGGCGTGAGGGTCGTGTCCTTTGCCAGATATACCTTGCCTCCATGACCAGCAACTATTTCATCGAGCTTTCTCAGGAGATCAACAGAACCACCGTCAGCCCGGATATCGATGGTCAAGGTGATCCCCTCGTCGGGAAAGGACAACCAACCTCCACCGCGGCGCATACACTTGGCCACCACGAGGGTGGGAACCAAGGGGCCAGAACAGGCGTGCTCTAGCAGGTCTCGTACCGCATCGAAGCTACTGCCTGGGGGAAGCAACGACTGGTGCTGGTGAAAACCACCCGGCTGGTAGATGCGTTTCCAGTTCGACCATCGTTCCAGGGGGAACAGCAGTTGTTCAAGCTTCCAGCGACGAGGTACGGCACCTACCCTGGTGACACCATAACGAAACTGGTTGTGCCAGCAGAGAGTCCTTCGATTGAGGAGCCTACCCAGGCCCGGAGGAAACGGACAGCCGCGAGGAAGTCTCCAGTCCGTCTTCCCGTCCCCCTGATCTGACTCCGTGGTACCTGCAGCCACGATTCCACGACCAAAGGCGGCTCCACTCGGGGTGGGATCGATCCAGACTGCCACATGCTCCTGGCGTTGAGCCTGGATCTGAAGCTGCTCCAGCGAAGCTTCCAGGTCCCGGGTCCTGGTAACTTCTACCAGTGCCCGGGGACCAGCAAAGGGAATCACCTGGAGCCGCGCCGAAAGGATCATCCCGGTCAGGCCCATCCCCCCGATGGTCCCTTCGAATAGATCTCGATGGTTCTGATGATCACAGTCGACCAGTTCCCCATCCGGAAGCAGGATTTGCAAGGAATCGGTAACATCTCGAAGCGATCCACGATTCAGATGATTCTTACCGTGAGCATCCGCCGCGATCACCCCACCCACTGTCGCATCGAGAACGCCGGGAACCACCGGCAAGGTGAGTCCCTCAGCAGCAAGCGAGGACAGCAGCTGTCGCAAGGTCAGGGAACCGGAAACGATGACAGACCCGGCAATTTCTGAAATCGCCTCGTCATCGAGTGGGTGATCCATGAGCAACAGGTTTCCCTGATCCAGCAGGGCAGCATCGCCATAGGAGCAACCCGCCCCTCGCGGCAGCCAGGGATTCGATTGCCGCGCTCGAAGCATCGCCTCGTCCTGATTGGCACAGCGAATCACACGGGATGTTGCGTGGCAGGTTCCAGCCCAGCCGGAGACGGAACTCCAATCTGGTCGATGTTCCTCATGAACGGTCGACAGGCTGGCCTCCCTTCTTGAATCGGAAGCGACAATCCGTGGAAACGAGCTCGCTCAGACGATGAAATCCGGTTCTGAAACTTCAGGAACTGCACCGGCTCCAGCACCCATTCGGAGAAATCGGCATACCGCTTCACGACCATCTTCTCCGTAGTCGAGAGTCCTCTGATTGACGTACATCCCGACAAAGCGATCGGTCTGTTCACGCGTCAATCCACGGTTGTATTTTTCAGCATACTGGAGAGCTTCTTCCCGATGCTCCAGGGCATATGCGATGCTCTCCCGCAAGATTCTGGAAATCTCGCTGATATGGTGCTCTCCCAGGTCTCTACGGATGGCATTCCCCCCGAGCGGCAGCGGCAAGCCGTTCTGACTCTCTGCCCACCACTGGCCAAGATCGACCACCGGGAAGTACCCCTGTTCTTCATAGGTGACCTGGCCCTCATGAATAATCACTCCGGCCTTGAATTCACCCACATCGATGTTCTCCATGATCTCATCAAACGGCACCACTTCGGTGATCGCTTCCGGCATCCAGAGCTTCAACGCCAGAGCAGCACTGGTCCAATTGCCCGGCACTGCTATCGGACAGGATTGAAGCTCTTCGCGCGAACAAGGTTCCTTCGAGATCAACACCGGACCGTATCCCTCACCCATGCTGGCACCGTGGTTCAATAGCGCATATCGATCCGCCAGATGGGCATAGGCGTGAATCGAGATGGCGGTCACTTCGTGGAGGCCATCGACCGCATGGCGATTGAGAGTTTCGATATCCGCCATCATGTGATCGAATTCATAGTCCCCCGTGTCCACTTTCCCCTCTCCGATGGCAAAATGCATGAATGCGTCATCCGAGTCAGGGCTATGAGCGATAACTACCTTCAAGGGGCTCCTTTCGGCGCAATACTGATCCCATTCCCGAAATGGCTGCAGCCACAAGGCTCTTTACGGGCTTTGATCAAACGCCACGGGAACCGAGAATATCCGCTCAAATCCCCCGGGGCCAGCAGACCCGGAATCCAGTTTACTTGCGAAGGATGGCCGAAAAATCTATCATCAGGGCACTACGGGTGCGTACGAGTGTCCGAATCCGTAGCATTGCGATCATCGGTATTACTGGAGAATTGAAATGGCTGATCCTGCGAACAAGGTCGAAAGCAATGTTGCTGGAAACTGGTACGTTGACGAAGAATGCATCGATTGCGACCTGTGTCGAACCACGGCACCGGACAACTTTCGTGCTAATGAAGACGAAGGCTACTCCTACGTCTTCAAACAACCGGCTTCTCCCGAGGAAGCGGAACTCTGTGAACAGGCAAAAGAAGAATGTCCTGTCGAAGCCATCGGTGAAGATGGAGCCTAGGTGGTCACGCTCCGACCGCTCTCCCCGGTCGATTTGACACCAGCTACCATCTGAATCAGAGCTCCAGTCTCTTCGCCAGTTCCTGTGCGATGGGCTCTGTACCCGAAACCGCTTGCCCCAGGAATTCATCCTCAAGGGGAAGCGATTCGCTGGCGATGAGAACCGCCCCGGCAGCGGTCAGGATGGGTTCGACGGCTGCCAGATCGTAGAGTGCAACCCGCGGATCGACCATGCCGTCGCAAACACCTTCAGCCACCAACATGTGACCCAGCCAATCCCCATAGCCACGGTTCCGTCTCGACGTTGAAATCAACTCGGTGAACGGCGGCCACATCCCTGCGTTCTGGATGTGTTTCAACCCCCCGTGTGCGAGGAACGCATCTTCGAGTCTGGGACAGCTACGACAGTGAATCTGTTGTGCCCGAACCGATTCGGGTGTGGTTCCGACGCCCTTCCAGGCTCCCAGGCCGGGACCTCCCCACCAGCTGTGGCCACAGCTTTCTGGTGGACCGGCCACCGAACCCAGCATCGGAGCATGAACCAGCCCAAGAACCGGCAAGCCCTCCAGCTGAAGCCCGACCAGTACCGCAAAGTGCGGAATGCCATCGATATAGTTCTGGGTTCCATCGATGGGATCGATGATCCATCGATCTCTTGAATCCCCCTCATGCCCATGCTCCTCGCCAAAGATCCCCAGTTCTGGAGTACCTTTGCGCAGAGTTGTCCGCATCACCTCTTCCGCCTCCCGATCAGCTCGGGTCACAGGAGTGCCATCCTGTTTCGAATCGACGGATAGGTTGTGATCCTGGAAGTGCTTTCGGGAGACCTCACCGGCAGCCCGAACCGCATCGAGAGCCACTTCGAAGAGAAGTTCCAGCTCGACGAATCTCTGCTGCTGTGAAGATGGCATTGATGCTCCCTCTCCTCAGATAGAAATCGTCTGTACAGGAGTCGGGCAAGGCAACAATCGTCTTCGAATTACCTGGGTTCCCGCAGGAATCACTCCATCGAAGATCCTGACCAGGATCTCTTCTGGTTTCGCCGGATGATCGCCTTGCAAACAGATTCTCATCTGCAGCATCCGTTCATCTTCTCGAAGCGTCATCAATTCATTCGCATCGGCGGGAATATCATCGACCCATTCAATACTGTTGATGCCAGGTCTGATATTGATGGTCTTGCGCTTGCCTTTCTTGGTCGTTCGCTCGACCAGGATTTCCTCTTCTCCCAGCAATTGCGATATCGCATCGGAAGCAACACCTGCTGCAGAATCCCCTGGAATCAGGACAAAGACATCGGCCCAGCTACTCACAGCAGACAGCTTGGGAGCTTCCTTGCCGATGACGTGTACCGAACGAATCACGATGCCCTCGGGGCACTGCTCAGAGAGCGCTGTTTTTAACATCGCGGGATCGAGCTGTTGCTGCAGGCGGAGATCCATCACTTCCGACAGTCCTGCCATCCCGAGGCGAAGCGGTGGACCGAAGCTGAGCTGAGGAATTGGATGAAATCCCTGGGAATAAGACGGTGACAGTCCGGCGCGGCGACTCGCCCTGGGGAACATGCGGTTCAGATCGAGATGTCCCATGAAGCGGGCTGCCCCGACCTTCGCGTAACGAACTCGATAGGCAAAGCTGGGACGATCGAGCTCTTTCCTCTCCGGTGGAAGTTTACGGTTTCCCCTGGCCAAATGACGAGCCCGGGACTGTTCCTTTACCACCTCTACCGCTTCTTCTGTCTGAGAGACCGGTTGCGTCTCGTCCTTGTGCGCATCTAGAAATTCCAGGTGCTCTATCCGCTCTTCCTTCATCCGTGAAAGATCGCATTCGATTCCGCAGTCATAACAGACAAGCCGTCTCTGATCCGCACCGGCATCCTCCAGATTATTGTAATGTGTCAATCTACGGCCCGGTTTGCCGCACGGATGAGAAGTTCGATCTTTGAGTGCCCGCTGGTATTCCCTCACCAGAAACTTGCTCTCGACACCACAGTCGATGTGGTCCCAGGGCAATCGAGCCTCGATGGGAATCGTCCGGAGGAATCGATAACGATCGATCTGGTGCTCCTCGATCGCTTCCATCCAGAGGTCGAATCGCAGACGATCGGACCACCCATCAAATCGGGCACCGTTGCGCCATGCAGTCTCAACTACATCGCAAAGAGTCCGATCACCGCGACTGAGGATTCCTTCGATATGACTTGTCGTTGGATCGTGCCAGCGGAATGTAAGACCAGGCACTCGTGTCCAGCGACGGAGAGCCTGATGCTTCTTCTCGATTTCGGGAATGTCATCCATCGCAGCCCACTGGAAGGGAGTAAAAGGCTTCGGCACATGACTGGATACAGAAACGGTTACATTTGCACGGCCCTTTGGCAGGTAATCCATCGCGATACCGAGCATCCTCTTACCGGTATCTGCGATACCCCGTACATCCTCCTCTTCCTCTGTCGGCAGCCCGATCATGAAGTAAAGCTTCATCTTGCGCCAACCCCGGGAAAAGATCCTGTGTGCACTCTTGGCAACATCATCCTCGGAGATATTTTTATTGACCACATCGCGCATTCGCTGGGTTCCAGCCTCCGGCGCAAAGGTCAGTGAGGTATTCCGGACACTGGCCATCTCATCGAGCATCGCATCGGTGAGCCCGTACGCCCTCAATGACGATACCGACAGCGAGATGTTCTTTTCTCGCAACTCAGGCATCACCTTCTTCACCAGCGGCTCTATGGCGCTGTAATCCGCAGTCGACAGGCTCGTCAGTGAAACCTCATCAAAACCACCGCAGCGAACCGCATCCCTGACGGTTTCCTGGATCTCCTCGGGAGCCCGTTCCCTGACGGGACGATAGATCATCCCTGCCTGGCAAAACCTGCATCCCTCTGTACAGCCACGGGCCACCTCGATACTCGTGCGATCAAAAACCACCTCGGTATTGGCGACCGGTGAACGTGACGGGAAGGGATACTCTCCGAGGTCAGGGACATGAGATCTCTGGATCCGCTCTGGCACCCGATCATCGAGCGGGCGATCAACAACCGTCACCTCCGTTAAAGGTTCCACCTTGGTGCTGTATAGCGACGGCACGTAGACGCCATCCAGTTGACTGATCTCGATCAAACGCTCGTGACGACCGACACCCTGATCTTTCAATTCGCGCCAGCGTTTCACCACTGCGTGGAAGAAGCCCTCTCCATCACCGATCAGAAATGCATCGATGAAGGCGCTCATCGGCTCTGGCTGGAACGCTACCGGCCCACCGGCCATCACCAGTGGGCATTCATCATCTCGATTCTCGGAACGGATCTCAATCCCTCCGAGTTCCAGCATCGTCAGGACATTGGTAAAGGTGAGCTCGTACTGCAGCGAAAAGCCAACGACATCAAAAGAACTCATTGGCTGCCAGGATTCGAGGCTCACCAGCGGAAGATCTCGCTGGCGTAACTCTGTTTCGCAGTCTACCCACGGAGCATACACCCGCTCCGCACGAACTCCCTCAAGCCCATTGAGATGCGAATACAGAATCTTGAATCCGAGATGACTCATGCCAATCTCGTAGACATCCGGAAACGCGAGTAAGAAACTCAGATCCGCATCGTCTTTGCGAATCGAGTGAAGCTCTCCCCCTGTATAGCGACCTGGCTTTTCCAGTCGATGAAGGAACTGGAGATAGGGGTGCTTTTGAAAATCTCCCCGATCTGGAATCTGAGAGAGATCCGCTCCGTCGGTGGCATCGGTGGGGCCACTGCGAAAGCCCACCTTGCCCATCGAATCCCAGAGAGAATCCTGATTTTTCTCGGTCATCGGGCTCCCGACCCGGTCAAACTCCCCGCAAATGATTCTTCATGCCGCGGGAAACAGGACCACACGTCGTAATTTTCGACACTGCCAAATTGGTGGGAATCTTACCATAGAGGTGGCCGGGAGGCATTTGGTTCTGTCTGTGGAGGCTCATTCTCCGGGCTCATTCGGCCAGAAGACGCAATTGTGAATCGTCTTCATTGCTCCGGGACAATTCCTGATCCTGGTCCTCCAGCAACAATTCATGGCGGGAAATCACAGCCAGGACCATTTCTTCCAATCGCTTTCTCTGCTGATCGACCTCGAGTCTCAGTTGCGGATCGAGAGTCATGGAGAGCTCTCCCCAGGCTTCCTGGACGTCTCGTACCGAGTTCTGAATCGTTCGGGCCTGCTCCAGGGCTTTTGCGGCACCTTCAGCAAGAGTACGGGCATCCAGATCGGTGGCCTCGCTCTCTGCCAGCAACTGCTCATACAACTGAGCCTGCTGGCCAAAAGCCTGAAGAAGCCGGTTCGCATCTGCTTTCTGGGTTGTCGAATCGGTCATGGTTCACCGCTGTTTCTTGCTGTCCCTGCCCCTCCGGAAAAACCACCTTACTGGCAAACGGGGCCGAGTTCGAATGGGAACCAGCTGGACAGCAAGAGCCAGGGCAAGAGCAGCGGTGAGAAATGGTGGTTCAGTCCATGACATCTAGATCTTCTCCTCATCGATCATCTGCTTGATCTGTTTCAGGGAATGGCCACTTGCCTGGAGAGAACGAATACGAGCCAGTCGTTCGAATACCCACTCCGCGTACAGACGATGCCCTGCCGGAGTGCGCTCTTCCTCGTCGATAAAGCCGCCTACGGTGTAATCGTGGATCGTCTGGCGGGAAATTCCCGTCGCTGCCATCACCTCGCCGATCTTGAACAGCTTGGGCGGTACTTTCCCCACCAACCGATCCGGCACTATGGCACGCTCCCAACCGAGTCCGATTTCCCCGCATCGCCCCTGAGAGAGACCCGTTCCCTCATCTGAATTGCACTTTACACTTTATAAAACATCCTGCAAGAGCAGTCGCAGGGGCAAACCCGTTTGGCGGTGGTGGTCAAGATCCTTCAGAATCCTGCCTCGGGGGCACTGGATCGTATCCACCGGTGGAGAATGGCTGGCAACGTAGCAACCGGCCGACCGACAGGAGAAGTCCTCGCCAGGTTCCATGCTGGCGAATCGCCTGCGACGAATAGCGACTACAACTCGGTTCAAATCGGCACAGTGGGGGCAGCAGGGGAGAGATCGCCTTGCGGTAGAAACCTACCAGAGCCAGCAGAAAACTCGCGATCGGACTCGGCCGGGAATTCATGGTTACCACCCATGCATCATCAGGAACGACAACTCTCGAGCTCCAGTGAGATCAAGGTCACAACCTCTTCCCGCAACTCTTCAAAGGACAGATTCGAGCATCCTGGCCTCGGGATGAAGATGAAATCTCTCGCCTCCGGTGCCCGGTCTCTGTACTGCCGAAAAATCTCACGCAGTCGACGCTTCAGGCGATTACGAACGACCGCATTTCCGACCTTGCGACTGACCGCCATTCCGATTCGGGACCAATCAGCCTGGCGCGGTAGAATCACAGCACGCAGATGCGACGTGCTGCGTCGAATTCCCCGCGCAAATATCAACTGGAAATCAGAACGATGACGGATCCTGGCTCGAGGCGGTAATCGATAACCAACAGGAGGAGGAAACGCCATCAGGGATTAGAAGCTGCATCCATGAGAGGATTCCCGTTTCGCTTCCGGGCTTCTCTCAAACGATTTTCTGCCACCTGATCCGCAGCTTCAGCAGGTGTCAGATTCTCCCGGCGGGCCGTGTCAAAAACTTCCCGAAGTCCGTTGTAGATATTCTCGATCTTGAGAACGGCAAACCGTTCGTTATAACCCTCGGGTCGAACCTCTACAGAGACGTTGATGATGCCACCGGCATTGATGATGAAATCTGGGGCGTACAGGATTCCACGATCATGAAGCTCTTTGCCATGCTCGTCACGCAGCAACTGGTTGTTTGCGCAACCAGCAACCACCTGGGCCCTGAGTCTTGGAATGGTGTCCTCATTGAGAACCCCACCCATTGCGCAGGGCATGAACACATCACAATCCACCTCATAGATGTCATCACTGGAAACCACTTCTACACCAGGTAGAGCCACGAACTCATGACAGCGCTCATCGCTGATATCAGAAACAGTAACGGTCGCCCCCAGCATCGAGAGACAGCGCACCACCTCGCCACCAACCTGGCCGAGACCCTGAACCGAGTAATGAAGTCGATCCAGATGACTGGTCCCGTACTTTTCCTCGGTACAGGCGAACAATCCACGAATCACACCACGAGCGGTGAAGGGAGAAGGGTTTCCACTCGACCCCGCCTGACGCGACAGCCCGGTCACGTACTTGGTTTCTTCGCCAAGCCATTCCAGTTCACGGATCCCGATTCCCACGTCTTCAGCGGTGATGTAGCGTCCACCGATCGTCTCGATAAAACGACCCATGGCACGGAATCGTTGTTCCGTTTTATCGGTTTCTTGATCGCCGATGATCACGGCCTTGCCCCCACCAAGTCCGGTGTTGGCGCAAGCGCTCTTGTAGGTCATTCCCTTGGCCAGACGGAGTACATCGGTCAGGGCCACCTGCTCCGATTCGTAGTCCCACATTCGGAGCCCACCCAGAGCTGGACCCAGGCTAGTGTCGTGAATGGCCACGATGGCATGGAGGCCCGAGGCTTCATCCTCAGCAACAGCTACATGCTCGTACCCGTCCACAGGGACTTGGCGAATTTTCACAAATCACCTCAAATTCTCAATGGGACCAAGGACTCCGGAATTCTCTTCTCTCCGCAGATCCGCCTACCGGAGGGAAGGCAGGTCAGAGCTTCCGGATCTCACCGTAGAGGGCAATGACACCGACTCAGTCACGAGACGGCCGCCAGCAATTACCTGGAGAAAGTACTGACCATCCGCGGAACAAACGGAATGGTAAGCTGTTAGCTCCAATTCCCCCCTACAGACCGGTTGCATTTTACCCGCAAGGCGACACCCCAAGTAGCAATTCTTGGCCCTGGGCGTCCCCCCCCGATATTGGGACAAGTCATGACTATAAAAGGTCTTGTGAAGTTGCACTGGAAAATAAGCTCTCTTGCATATTGTTGCCCGGGCGGGTAGATCGAAGGGGTCCCGGATCATGGAGCTGCATGCAATACCACACTTTTCTGACAAGACGATACCTGCGCCGCCGCTGGGCTCCCTGGGCAGCAACACTGGCAGTAGCACTCGGAGTCTTCTCGCTGATCTCGGTGCTCGCCGTGATGGAAGGTTTCAAGCTGGAGATGCGCGAGCGGATCCGCGGCAGCCTTGCTCATCTGGTTGTCAAAGGCGGACCGATGCATGGTCTGGTCGGTGAAGACCAGATTCTCCAGACGATAAAATCACAGCCCGGAGTCGCGGCGGCCAGTCCCTACGTTGAAACCCTTGCGCTCTATAAAGTCACCCGACTCGATCATTGTCTGGTACGGGGAATTGAACCGATTCAGGAATCTGCCGTTAGCGATTTCGATCTCTACCTGCTCTCGGATGAGGAAATCCGGCAACTCCTGGCAGACCCCTATAAATTGCTACCGGACAACCGATCCGCCACTCCTCCTGAGCAGGTGAAAGAAACATTCTCGCTGGAGAGAAGACGCCAAATTCTTCGCTGGCGCCTGGCTGGAGAACCAGGAGATGGGTTTGCAGAGGAGGCACCCCCACAGGGACTGGTGGTCGGGATCGAGGCTCTGCGAAGTGGAAGACTCGCACTGGGAGACATCGTTCAGCTCTCATCCTACTCACCCATCACACTGGAACCCTGCAATGGCAAATTCATCGTGGTGGGTGCTTTTCAATCGGGAGTCTACGAACAGGACCAACAGTGGGCTTATACCGACCTGCGCGCCTTGCAAGAGATGCTCGACCTGTGGGATGAAGATGCCCAGGACATGCGAATCAGCGGCATCGCGGTCCGCCTCGATGATTATTCGAAAGCCGACGATGCCAGATCAACCATCGCTGCCGAACTTTCACGAAGGATGGATTTACCTGCCACCGATCCTGCTGCGATTCCCTGGCGACCAAAGGAGGTCTTGACCTGGGAAAACCAACGCGAAAATTTACTGCAAGCGGTCGAGATCGAAAAACGAATCATCTCGGTGATGATGCTTCTCATCGTCGCCTTTGCTGCAGCGATGATCTTCCTCATCTTGATGTTGCTGGTCATTGAAAAACACCGGGACCTGGGTGTTCTCAGAGCTCTGGGTGCCACTCGCTCCGGAGTGATCGTGCTGGTGCTCCGTCAAGGAATGATCCTGTGCTTTACCGGAGCAGTGCTCGGACTGCTGGGGGGTTGGTTACTGGTCGAGAACATCAACTACGTCCACGACACCATCTTCGACCTGACAGGTCTTCGACTTTTTCCACCCGACATCTATTACCTGGAAAGAATTCCTGCCCTTCTACGCTGGCAAGATATAACTCTTGTGTGCATCCCGACTCTGGTCTTTGGTTTTCTCGGAAGTGTCCTCCCTGCTCTCTGGGCAGGGCGTCGCGATCCGATCAGGGCATTGCATCATGAATAATCAAGATCCTTCCCTACCGGTCCTGGTCGCCCGCAACCTCCACAGGGATTTCAAGCTCAACGGCGACAAGACCCTGAAGGTACTCCAGGGGGTCAATCTCGAGATCCACGAATCTGAAATGGTAGCGGTTCAGGGCCTCAGTGGAGTGGGCAAGAGCACCCTGCTGCACTGTCTTGGACTGCTCGACACTCCTACCTCGGGAGAACTGATTTATCATGACGGTGACTCGACCTGGCAATCACCAGGGCTACTGGAAGATCAACAGTGCGCCTTGCGAAATCGGTTTATCGGTTTCGTGTTTCAGTTTTTCCATCTGCTCCATGACCTGGACGTACTCGAAAATGTAATGCTTCCCCCGATCGTTAGCTGTCATCCGCGAGACTGGAAGAAGAAGCGTGGTGACGTGGAAAAACGAGCTCATATGCTACTCGAACGGGTCGGTCTCTCCGGTCGTGAGCATCAATCCCCCGGCACCCTGTCTGGCGGAGAGCGCCAGCGAGTTGCCATCGCCCGAGCACTGATCAACGATCCCCGCCTGCTACTCTGTGATGAACCAACAGGAAATCTGGATTCAAGAAACAGCAACAGCATTCACGCCCTGTTACGTGAACTACATGAAGAGATGGGGACGTCGATCCTGGTGGTCACGCACGATCCTGATCTGGCTCAACGTGCAGATCGATTGCTCTCGATGGTGGATGGGAAATTCGAACAGAACTGAGGGACTCAATCGAGGTCGAGAGTCACAACCTCTCGCTGCGAATCATCCTGATGCAATGCCAGAAGAACGGATCGTCCCTGCTGGCACTCCTTGTCCAGTAGATCCTCGATACGCTGACGCCCCTCCTGATTTTGAGCCGAGAACGGCTCATCGAGAAGCAACAGGTCACCTGCTCCTGAGACAGCACGAAGCAATTCAGCCCTCTGCGCTTCCCCTCCAGACAGAAAAGCTGGGCGACGATCAATGCGATCCTCGATCTGAAGCCAGCGGGCCATCTTTCTGATTTGATCGGGAGATTTCCCTCCATCACGGGCACAGAGGTGACACTGCGCCTCGATGGAAAGATGGGGCCAGAGCCCACGATCTTGCCCGAGCCATTCGATACCTCTCTGCCACGGTTCGACCGGTTCCGATGACGAGGTCATCGGACGGCCAGCGATGGAAATCGTCCCGGAAGTTACCGCCAGCAAACCGGCAATCGCCTGCAATACGCTGCTCTTTCCGGCACCATTCCTGCCGACGACCGTGATCTGTTCACCGACCGCAAGCTGCAGTGATACCGGTCCGATGGAATGACGGCCACGTGTGACGATCAATTCAACCAGTTCCAGAGCCAGCACACCACCTTGCATCACGTTCTCCTCCTGGCCACCGGGGCCACCACCGCCGTCGCCAGCAGAGCACCAAATGTCGCAAGCACCAGGGCAATCCTCGCCGCCTGTTCGTCATTACGGAAGTGCAATAACTGGTGCAATTCCAGGGCCGGTGCCGGGTGTCCGGGAGGAGCCAGAATCAGGGTCGCTTCCACCTCCCCCATCACCACCGCAACCCCGATCACGATGGCGGGAATCAATACAGGTAATGAACGGAGAAACCGAACTCTCCAGCGTCCGGCAGCAGGGGCAAGAAACAGCGACGAGTTGTGCTCTGCAGGCGGCATGACACGGCTTGCCACGAATCCTGCGGCGGCTCCGATCGCCCCCAGTTTGCAGAACTGTGCCATGCTCAACAGCAAGGGGTACTCATCCAGCAGCGGAGGGACCAGTGACCTGCTCGATTGCAATAGCGCCAGAGCACCCAGGCTACCTGGCAATACCGTCGGCAATCCGAACAGAAGCAATCCCCAACGACATCCACCATCGGCCAATCGCCAGCCACAGATCACAGAGATGGTCGCAACAAGGATGGCCCGCGGGGACTCGGTGAGGACCCCGATCACACCCCCCAGAATCTCCGATCCAGCGGTCGACAGTTCGCTGGCACGAGGCCATGCAGTGAAGATCAGGATGCAAATCAATGCGATGGCAGGGATCGAGCGAATCGCCAGAAGAAGATCAACCTGACCGACTCCGGGTAAGCCGGTGATGCTGTTGTCACGGGTAGATCGCGAGGAGTCGTGTAGCCGTGGCAACAAAAAGAACAGCGCGATGGCTACCGGAATCAGCATCGCAAGTGCTAGCTGCCAACCTTCACCAGCATCTCCAACGGTCAATCGAGCATGTACCCGCTGCGAAATCGTCTCCACACCGGCGTAGGAGGGCAACTCCGATGCCGGAATCAGCAGTAACAGCAACAAACCCGCACAGCGCGCAGCTTGCCTTGAAAGGCCCCGTGCTCGCGTGAACAGTGCCCGCCACGGAGGCAGGCTTCGCAGAGCCCGCTCCTGCTCGGAAGGCCACATCGCAGCCGCCCCCAGAAGCATGGCGCATGCCACCGGGGCCCAGCGCAGGACCAGCATCACCACAGCACCCAGCTCATCTCGAACCGTGGCTCGCAGGGTCGAGGAACCGATGACTCCCTGAACTGCAGAGGCCAGAGCCGAAGGAGGAATCAGAAAGGTGGCCAGCAACATCACCACGATGAAGGCTCGTGCCGGCCCCCTGGTTCCGACCAGACATACCGCATCGACAAGTCCCAGCAAGGTAGCAAACAACGCCGCCAGCAAGGCAACTCGCAGGGTACTGATGATCACTGCGATACTTGAGATCAGGGCATCCGAAGAGTTGCCGCCAAACTCCAGCATCCCATCCTGGATCGCGACGTATCCGATGGGGAGATAAAATCCGACAATTACTGGAATCAGTGGCCACAGGCCCGAGACATTCAGCTTCTTCAAGGATCCAGCAATATCCTCTCCGCCTCGCGAATCGCATCAGGCAACTGAAGAGCGGCCTCATTCCAGTCGACATCAACTGGATCGAGTTGTGAGAGATCAAGACCACCGGGAACCGCGGCCACTCCCTCTCTCAAGGGCACCTGACGACTGGAAGAAGCTGCCAGGGCTTGCTCCACTTTCTGATCCAGTAACCAGAGCAGGAGTTGCTGCGCTTCCTCCGGGTTCGGACAGTTTTTCACGATGGCGATCACATTGGGCAGTAACAAAACACCATCTTTTCGAAGGAAACCTTCACCGATGGAAGCACCCCTGCGCCGCACCACCTCGATGTCATCGGTATCGGTCAACCCAACCCAGGCTTCTCCCGACAGAACACGGTCCCTGCTGCTGGAGTTGGAGGAAACAATTTGAACCTCATTGAGGCGCAAATCCCTGAGCAACTGACGATATCGATCAGGGCCGAGACGACTGCGCAGGATCGCCAGATGACTGCCGGTGGTTCCGAACCTGGGATCTGCCAGGGCCACACGGCCGCGCAGTTCTTCCCTGGCGAGGTCACCGATACTGGAGGGAGGAGAATCAAAAACCGGGGAGTTCACGGCCAGAGCGATCACCCTGGCCCTGGCGGCAAAACCACACCACTTGCCATCCGGATCACGCCACCGCTGCGCGATGCCCTCTCCGGCACCATCGGGCAGAAGATCGTAAAGACCTTCCGCTGCCAGTCGCTCGGCATGCAACGGTTCATTGGACCAGTGAACATCGCAGCGGGGCCTGGCTCTTTCACTTCTCACTCGCTGTGCCAGGCCGACCGTCTTGGTCGCCTCGCTGTCATAAACAGCTTTCACCTCGATACCGGTCTCCTGCTCGAAGAGATCAAGAATCTTCTCCGAGTGGGCGCGATCATGAGAACAATATATGGTGACCGAACGGGAGTTTTCGCTGCCGCAGCCGACCACCAGCAGAAATAAGAGTACGGTTCTGCTCAACTGTCCCACCGACCATCCTTGAGGGTCAGAACTCGATCCGCCCTCCGGGCAACATCCTGATCATGGGTGACAAGAATCAACGTTGTATTCAGTTCGGTTCGCAACTCCGACAGCAGTTCGAGAAGTTGAGCGCCGCTATCGCTATCGAGATTCCCCGTCGGCTCATCGCAAAGTAACAACCTGGGTTCCTTGACCAGAGCACGGGCAATTGCAACTCGTTGTCTTTCCCCACCACTCATCTGTGACGGGCGGTGCTTGATCCTCTCGAGAAGCCCCACCCTCTCCAGAACTTCCCTGGGTCGAGTTTTTGAAATAGATCCACGGCGATACTCGAGAGGGAGAGCAACATTTTCCAGAGCGTCACGATCTCCAAGCAGATGGAAAGACTGAAAGACGAAGCCGATGGTTTCGTTCCGAACTCGTGCCATCTCGCGACCGGTCAGTGACTGAACATCACTTCCATCGAGGAAGTAGGAGCCTTCGTCAGCGCGATCGAGGCAGCCAAGGATTTGCAGGAGGGTACTCTTCCCACTACCCGAGGCACCGACTATGGCGACAAACTCGCCGCACTCGATGGACAGATCAACACCATCGAGGGCGACCACCTCGGCGGTCGCCTCTCCGAAAGTTCTCCGGATTTTCTCCATCCGAACCATCATGAAGTCAAATCCTCTCACACAACCAAGCTGCAACAGTGAGGGCCAACCTGCAACCGATCAGAGATCACGGCGACGACCTAGCACCGATGCGGGTTCCAGATTCGCCACCCGGATCGCTGGCAGGATGCATGCGAGTATCGAGGTCAGTAGCAAGGCGAAGCAGGTACCAGCCACCGTTTCGACGGGTAGATGCGCAGGCCAGCCCAGAACTGGCTGGATGGAAAAATCCAGAATCAAGGATCCGAGGTAAATACCCGGCGGCATCGCCAGCATTGCCAGTAAGCTTCCCTCCACAAATATCGGCATCATGACCGCCATGATGGTGGCCCCCTCTGCCCTACGAATCGCCACCTCTTCGATGCTTTCATCGATGGCAAGGAGGGAAATGGTGCCCGTCAGGATGAGCACCACAACAAGATTCAAGATCCAGACGAAGTGACCCAGACCACGGAACCGATCAAGGATCTCCAGCACGACCGCGGTCCACCATTTTTGAACGTGGATGTACACGCCTAGCTGCTCCTGATCGACAATTTCTTTCACTTCTTCCAGCACCGAGTCGACTGCATCGATGGAGGGAGCGTCGATCAACACAACCGACGGAAGATCCTCGCTGCTGCGCCATGGAAAGTAGAGGTTGAGGAACTCGAGTCGACGAGCGGGGATCGATCTGGCTCTGGAAGTCGCGTCGAAAGAACTCAGGTGTTTTCGCAGGAGAAGAGGATCACTGACAACCCCGACGATCCGCGAATCGAACGCCTTACCCTCTCTGATCGACCGGAACTTCACTCCCAGTGCATCCTCTGGATCAGCAAAAAACTTGGCAGCCAGCGCCTCATCGATGGCCGCAGGCACCTCTTCCGTATCATCGGCAGGCCACTGATCCTGATCCTCCAGAAATCTCCCCACCAACATCCCAGGACGAAGCACCGAACGAAATCCTGGAGTTGTCGAGACCATGGTGTGTCGCCAGGAGATTCCGGCAAATGTGGTCAGCCCCAGATCGACCCTCAGAGGTGAAACGGAATCGGTGATTCCCGATAACCTCTCCTCGAATTTCTCGAGATGATCGTTGCCGATCGGCTTCCCTGAGGTTGGTTTTCCGATCGCCACGCTGCCCAGTCTCAACGGGTTCACCAGCGCGATCAGATCGGTTCCGAGAGCCTCCAGATCATGCCCGATCGCTTTCCTGCCCCCCTCGACAGTGCCGACGATGGAGACCACCGAAGCCAGTCCGAGGGTAAAGGTGAAGGCAACCAGCACCGATCGAACCGGATGCCGCACCAGTCGCTGAATCGAATTCCGGAGCAGCACCCTGACCTTGATCATCCACGTCCCTCCCTGAGTAACAGGGCGGGATCGGTACCACTCACCGACCAGGCGGGTCCCGCCGAGGCGACTGCCGCCCCCACGATGACGATGGCCATCGCCTCGACGATGGTGCTCCAGGGCCAGGTCGCGGCGAGAACCGCAGCCGGATCGAGCGTTGCCCGTAGCGTCGCCAAAGCAACTCCCACCATCGATCCGAGGATCGCTCCGACCAGGGAGATGCAGATTCCTTCGACCAGGAACTGCCAGAAGATGTCGGCCCTGGTAGCACCCTCTGCGCGGCGCAATCCCACTTCTGCTCTTCTTCGACGACCGGTCAACAGCATTAGATTGGTGAGAACCAGCAGGCCGATTACCGCTGTGATGGCAAAGAACACATCATGCAGCACCAGATACCCATCCAGTTCAGGACTCGCCAGAATCGCCCACGCCGCGTTGGCATAGATCAACGGAGTTCGCCCTCGCGAGATCAGGGTGTTCTCGACTTCTCGACTCACTTCGGCCACACGATTCGGATCGGTCGAAACGACGATCCAATCGACAAACTCCTCATCGAGGTTCTCTCGATCCAGATGCATCGACATCCCGGACTGCAACCAGGGCGCTGGATCGGGAGAAACTCCGATCATCCGCAGTACGCCTTCCACCAGGCCCGCAAACTGATGATCCTCGCCGAAGCCCAGCGGATTGATGGCGGACTCCCCCGGCGATTCGATGACACCCACTACTTTCCACAATCTGGCACCGTGCGGGATTTCCCCGCCGATACCTGCTGGCCACGGATCGGTCCCTTGAGTGGATGGTGGCTGCGCAGGACCCGGAGCCAGCCAGATTTCCTGCGGATGCCCCTCCCCGGCGGCATCGATGGAGATCCCCAACCGTCTGGCCAGGGGTTCTTCCACCACCACTTCCGGCGGATCCACCCCCGTCCGGTACCAGCGTCCAGAGTTCAACTTGAGCGAACGGGCATCGATCTCTGTCACATCGGAAATCACGATCCAGCCGCGCACCCTCTCCCCGGCAACTTCGATCTGCACCGATCGCGCCTTCTGGCCGCTGACCCTTGTTCCGGGAAATTGCTGCTCGAGATTTCGAGCCAGCAGGGTCACATCCTCGACCGTCAGGGCAGAGGAGGCTCCCTGCTCGACTTCGACCTGGACCAGATCGGTTTTCAGCTCTCGGGCTTGATCGACCGCCGCTTGCCGGGAACCCTGGAGAATCGACGCCGGAGCCACCATCAGGGCCACGGCCCATAAAATCCCCTGGCAAATCAACAAAGTACGCCATGGATGGCGGGCCAGCTCCATCGCCGCCGAGGCGAGAGATCGTCGGATTGGCCTGGCCAGCTGGGGCAATTGGGTTCCCTCCGACTCCCGGATCGAGTACTCCTGAGATGGTGTCGAGGACTCGCCTCGGGAGCGTGTGGCGATTATGCTGCGCGAACCGACCGGGGCAACCAGCGGCAATAAGTCGTTCTCGGACAGAATCCCCGGAATGAGCAGGAGGTCCGCTATGTCCATGCCTGAGGCTCGGAGTGAGGACAGCAAAATGAAATCGATCACATGCATGGTGCTTTGTTGCGCTTCGATCACTCTCATCCTGACCGGCTGCCAGGGTCTGGTTCCGGTAGAGGATTCCATTGCGGTGGTCGAGCAATATCAACCAGACGATATCCCAGCACCTTTCGGTTTTGAACTCGACAACGATTCCTGGTCCTATCTCAAGTTCCAGCATGCGCCGCAACCGATGAGAACTGTCGAGGTAATTTACTGGGGAGACCGTCCGATTATTGAACTCGCTTCCTGGTACAAGGAGCAGATGCCGATTCATGGCTGGGAGTATGTTTCAGCAGAAGATTATTCCAGCGAACAACAAATCCGTTACCGTAAGCCAGGCGAATACGCCGAGGTCCTGATCCAGAGAATTCCGGATGGCAGAGGGAAAAATTACGTGACCAAACTGGTTGTACGTATCGGCGTTGATTCCTGATCAAACTGTTGCCTCGACGCAACTCGGAAGAGAGATAGGGAGACCATTCCAAGATGGCAAAAACTGGTCCGGCAAGACCCGGGAACAGAGATCATGACCCCGACGGGGACCCTGGTGAACTAGACACAACCATCGAAAATCTGACGATTGAAGTCGCCAAGGCGGCCAAGATCAATGCGACTCCGATCGTCATCGGTGTCGTCGTCATACTTGGCTTGATCATGCTGCCTACCGTCATCGACAAGTTCAAAGAACATGAAATCCAGGCCTCGAATAATGAAATCGATGCCTCGCTGGCCGGTGAGGCCGACGAGGTCCGGGCCAGGATTCCCGGTCTCCTGGAAAGCTTCCGGGGACAGGCGATTGAAACCTACACCATCGAACGCATCGCTCGCTGGTACTGGGATCAAGGCGACGACGCCAGCCGACAGGAGGCGATCGAATTGCTGCAGAATAGCCAGCAACGATTCCCCGAAAATTTCCTCATCAACTCCTACCTGCAGGAATTCCGTACTTCACAGGAGGCGAGCACCGGCTTTGTGCTGCCCGAGCCTCCCGCCCCGGAGCCGGAACCAGTGGTCACGACGGATGCGACGACTCCTCCAGCAGAGAGCGACTCCACCACGACAACAGATGGTCCAACCCTGAGTACCGATGCCACGCCAGATACGACCCCGACTCCCACAACGACCGGCGAAAAGCCGCAACTGACCCCTGCTGAGAAGCCATCCCTGCAACCAGCACCCCCACCGACGGAGCAGGCCGAGCCGAAGCCGGAGGGAAAACCGGAGGCGAAACCGGAAGACCTCGGTCCCCCTCCCCCCACTACCGGTGGTGACGGTAACTGAGGGGCCTTCCGGCCCCTCTGATCCGACTGCATGGTTGCGTCGCGTCGAGTCGCAGGATGCTGGCGAACGGATTGATCGGTGGCTCTCTCAACAGATTCCGGAATATTCCCGATCTGCGATTCAACGATTTATCGAAGAAGGCCGGGTCACCTTCGATGGAAAACCGTGCCGGCCATCCCAACGAATTCTTGCCGATAGCGTCGTTCAGTTCCAGGCACCACCGCCGCCCTCGCCGATGCCGCTGGCCGAGGACCATCCGCTGGACCTGATCTATGAAGATGAGCATATCCTCGTCATCTCGAAGGAAGCTGGCATGATCGTCCATCCAGCTCCGGGTCATCCTCCCGAGAAGACCCTGGTCAACGCCCTGCTGGGACATAGCGAGCAACTCTCTACCTGCGCTGGACAGGATCGGCCTGGCATCGTTCATAGACTCGATCGCGAAACTTCCGGCCTGATGATCATCGCACGGTCTGACCAATCTCACCGGGAGCTCGCCCGTCAGTTTCATGATCGAGAGGTTTCCAAGGAATATCTGGCTCTGTGCCATGGAGTCCCAACAAATCACTCCGGCGAAATCGACCTGTCTCTGGGACGGTCACTGACGAACCCGAAGAAGAGAGTGGTCCGTCATGACAAGGAAGCACGGAGTGCCTTCACTGCGTGGAAGCTCGATCGTGTTCTCGCTGGTGAGAAGGCATCTTCCTGTGGCTGGTTTCATTGCTTTCCGCGAACCGGCAGGACTCACCAGATCCGTGTCCATTTGCGCGCCATCGGTCACCCCATCCTGTGCGATTTCCTCTACGGGAGAGAAACCCGGGCAGATCTGACCTCCTTCTCCCCCGACGCACCTCCAGCAATTCTCGAACGTCATGCTCTCCATGCCTGGCGACTGTTCCTTCACCACCCTATCAGCCAGCAACCGATGCAGTTCGAAGCGCCCCTACCCGGTGATCTTGCACCCTGGTGGGAGGCCGCTAGCCCGATCTCTGCCGGTTGAAGAGGCTTCCGGGTGCCGTTGCGGCATGTGCGGGAAAACGCTAAGGTATTCGTTGGTACTGAAGGGCCTGAACCGGATTGATCCGGTGGTCGAAACAGCCCCACAACGAGGGAGTTGTCGAGTTGAACGAATATGTCGAGAGTTTCCAGAAGGTTCCTCTGTTCGAGGGACTCGAACCGTCAGAAATTTCGCAGCTACTGCGCATCTCGGAAGATATCACTGCCCGGAAGAGTGATACCGTTGTACTGCAGGATACTCCAGGGGATGGTTTCTACATCATCGGCGCCGGTGCCTTCGAAGTTCTGAAGTCAGGCAATCGTAACGAGGTTCTCGGTAGACTCGAAGAGCTGTCCTTCTTCGGTGAAATGTCCCTGATCAGCAATGATTTGCGCAGCGCAACTGTCATGTGTGTCGAGGATGGGCGCCTCAAGAAGATTCCTTCCGAGCCATTCCAGAAGCTGCTCGAAGAAGGGGATCTGGTCGCCTACAAGGTGATCCTCAACATGGCTCGCATTCTGGCTCAACGACTCGCGGCTTCGGACAACCGGCTGGTCTCCTGAGGAGACTGGGTTGTCGTCATGACTCGTAATGGCTCGCTCAGGATCTCTAGCGGTCAGTTGAGAGGCCGCAAAATTGAGGTTCCGGCGGGCCTTACCGTTCGACCGATGAGATCGCGAGTTCGGGAGTCACTCTTCAACAGCATCCAGGATCATCTGGAGGCAGCACGCGTACTCGATGTTTTTGCCGGTTCCGGCGCCCTCGGTATCGAAGCGGTCTCTCGTGGTGCCAGACAAGCAGTTCATGTCGAGAAGGATCCCGCGGTTGGCCAGCTTCTCGAGAAGAATCTGAAAGTGCTCGGCATCCAGGCACAGTGCAAGATCCTCCAGGCAGATGCTTACCGACTGCCAGAGGAACCGGCACCCGGTGGCGAATTCGAGATTATCCTGATCGACCCACCATTTCCTGATTACAGCCAGCCAGGGCAGCCGCCGTGGCAACTGGCGCAGCAGCTAGCAGCAAGCCAGTGGCTCAAGCCTGGCGGATTGCTCGCGATGGAACATCCAGTACGGGAAGACGCAGCGCCTGCCCCCCCGGGTTTAAAAGCCTGGAAGGGGAAGCGCTATGGCGAAACTCGCCTCACCATCTGGGAAAAAGAGAGCGCCGATCAACCGTCGTAACTGAGATCGATCTGGTGTGCTCGATTGAGGAATCCGGCCAGCAACTCGACCGTCGCCTCCAGATCCTTCGCATCGATGGTCTCGACCACGGTATGTACGTACCGACATGGGACTGACAGGGTAATTGCAGGAACGGCACTGCCGCCACGCTGAATACCGCCGGCATCGGTCCCTCCCATCGTCAGAATCTCCATCTGAAATGGGATCTTTTCTTCTCGGGCGATTTCACGCATCGCTTTGACCATCTTGGGATTGGAAATGCTGGAGGAATCGTGCACCTTGATCGCCACTCCATCGCCGAGAGCCGATATCTTTTCGTGATCGCTGGCACCAGGAGTGTCACAGGCAAGGGTCACATCGATGGCAACCCCGCAATCGGGCTCGATCCTGTGCGATGCCGTCATCGCACCGCGGAGACCAATCTCCTCCTGAGTGGTCGCCACTGCATAAACACTGACATTTTCATTGGAATAACGACGGACTGATTCAATCAATGTGTAGATCGAAACTCGATTGTCGAGACTCTTTCCGGTGCAGCGATCACCGTGAACCTGGAAAGGCTGCTGGAGAGTTACCGGATCCCCGATTTCAATTTTTGATCTCGCATCCTCGGCAGACATTCCCACATCGACGAACAACTCCGGGACCGTGGGCATCTTCTTTCGATCCTCCGGGGTCATGATGTGAATCGGTTTCGATCCGATCATGCCCGTGACCTCTTCACCCGATGTCGTGATGATGGTGACCCGCTTGGCAATCAGCGTTTTCGGATCGAACCCACCCAGCGGTGACAGGCGGATGAAGCCCTTGTCATCGATGTGCTTGACGACAAATCCGATCTCGTCCATATGACCGGCCAGCATCACCTTGGGAGAACCGGGGTTACCTTCCTTGATCGCAATGCAGTTGCCGAGACCATCGACCTCGATGCGGTCGACATGTGGTTCGATTTCTCGACGAAAAATCGCCCGGATTCGATCCTCAAATCCCGGAGCACCATAGGCCTCGCACAGCTCCTTCAGAAGTTTCATCCTATTCCTCCTCATCCATCATCATGACGGTCCCTGATCGTCGCCGGTAGACCGGGGGCTCGTCAAGGGAACGAACCGGGAGGTTCGCCATCTCTTCCACGCAAGCGGCTCAGATTGACCGAACCACAACGCTCAGGCCTGCCATCCGGTAATGAAATCTTCCACCTCTCTGCTACCAGGTGGTACTGCCTGGAAAAGGGATGAGGACGGGGATGGCGCAGGATTTGAAAGGTAATTGACCGAATTTCCGTATCTTCCGACTCCACATCGACCACATCACAGCGCCCGAAGTGAGACGGCTTCAGGGATGTCTCCTGCAATCGCTCCGGCTGTTGAAAAATACCACGCAAGATCGAGCGGGCTCGCTGAAACAGCTTCCAGCGCCGATACCACTGCTGTATCGAATCAAAAAATCTCAAGGAGCATCTCTGTGCTTGCGACTGATTCGATGCAAATCCTCCCTCTCCTGATCATCGAGAGCGTGGATCCCTTCGCGACTCACCTTGGTGAGGAGCTCATCGAGTCGCTCCTCTTCGGCGATATCCCGGTCAGTTGAGGAGGGAGGAGTAGGATAGTAGTCGGCGGGATTTCGATTGGCACTGACACGCTGGCGGTTTCCGGGCTGACTTCCGCCTGTGATGCCCAATCTCGGCAGAACCATCAGGACAAACAGAGCGAAGATCACACCGCCGAGGTGGGCGGCGTGTCCAATACCGGTGGTGGCCCCCTGCCCCTGGTCGATCAGTCCCTTGATGTCAAAGAAGGCGAACGCGGCGACGATGAGCCAGGCGGGAGCCGGCAGGATGCCCCAGATCAAAATGACATTTTTCGGGTAGTAGCAGGCGAAGGCGGTGGTGACGGCACAGACGGCACCGGAGGCACCGAGAGCCGGAACATCGCGAAATTCAAACAGCACCATCGAAGCATGAAGCAACGAGGAGAAGATCGCCGAAGCCAGATAAAAAGCGAGGAAGCGCTTCTTTCCCCAACGCGCCTCCAGAACCGGAGCAAAGGACAGGAACACCAGCATGTTGATGAGGATGTGCCAGAACTGGATATGAGAAAAAGCGGCCGTGATGGGAGTCCAGATCCGCCCTGACTCCAGATGGGTCCAGCTGGTCATGAAGTTATAGGGCATGAACAAACTGCCGGATGAGAACTGCCATGCGATGAAGACCGCGATATTGATGGTGACGATCCACTTTACAGCGCTCATGCTCCGGAGCATTTGACCGGTCCCGCTGGAACTCTGCATGTAGTCACGATCGAAGATGCCCAACTTTTCCCCTTCTTCAGCAGCCCATCACTTCGGAATAAACTTCATCGTGATAACCAACGACCACGGTTTGTCCGATGCGTAGTGTCGGAGCTCTCAGGTTTCCACTGGGCCCCATGATCCCTTTGACCAGTTCCTCATCTCCGGGGGCGCCCTTCTTCATGTCGTAATCAACGTACTTCTTGCCCCTGGCGATCAGAACCCGCTTCGCCGAACGGGCCAGCGCCAGTGCCTCATCGGTGCCGATTCGATTCTTCTTGGCATCGACCCGTTCCTTCACCACAGGATCATCTCCCAGGAACTCCTGGGCTCTCTTGCAGGAAGTTCAGCCGTTGCGGTGATACCACCAGTCAATCTTCTTCATGTAGCTCTCTCCCGAGGCCGATCCTGGCCAAAATCATGCTCCTCTTTTACCCGAGACTGCCAGCCCACCCAAGGATACCGGCAATTCACGACTCGCGGACCAGAGACTCCACTACCGCTCTGAGCCGCTGCACCCCCTCCACCACACGGGGACCGGGCCGCCCCAGATAGGCTTCGGGGATCGTGAACACCCTCTTGTGACGAATCGCGGCGATCTCCTGCCACCCCGATCTCGACAGCACCTTGTCGGGCTGGTAGTGGGATGGATCGATCCCACACCAGGAGATCACTATCGCTTCCGGGTCTTTTTCGACCGCCTGGTCCCGGCTCAACTCGAAACTGTGCTGCGGAATTTCATTCCATGGATTGACCGCCCCGGCCAGTTCCAGCATCTCATTGACCCACGATTTTTGCCCCGGCGCGTAGACTGGCCGGGGCCACCACTCGATGAGAATCGGTTTCTTCTGATGATCGATTTCCCGCTCCTGAAGCCCTTTTTTCATCCAGTCGATCAATGCCTCTCCTCGCCTGACGACATTCAGATGCCGAGAAATATCAGCGATGTCCCGAAAGATGTCAGAAAGACACTGCGGATCGGGTGCGATGTATGGCAATCCGCGATCGGCAACAGCTTCCACCACCTTCTCATGACCCGGTACGGTCAAGGAGGCCAGCACAAGATCTGGTTTCAATTTTTCCAGGGCATTTACATCGATGGAGAGATCTGGCCCGAGACGCGGCACGCTGTCCACGATGGAGGCTGGATGATCAGAATAATCATCGAGAGCCACCAGTTGATCACCGAGACCGAGAGCACAGACGATCTCCGTATTGGAACAGGTCAGGGAGGCGATACGCATGGCTCGAAGATAACCGCAATGCAGGCACGAGTCAGGGATGTGTAGAAACTGTGGAATTTCTTGGCATCAACAGCCCCAACAAGCCCGAGTGTGCATCGAGCAGCGCCTTGCTCGACGAACTGACCAGTTGAGCAGGTTCTGGATCCGCCAGATAAGCGACTGCCCGTATCGTTCCGTCACGATGCAATGGAATCACCGCCAGGCTCTGTACTCCGGAAGAATAGAGTCCTTCCATCGCCTGAACCCTTGGTTCATCGACTACGCGTGGAGCCAGAATTGAGCGCCCGGTGTCCCAGACATCTTCAACGGCGGCAAGAGCGATTCTCTCCAGGGAGCCCTTGAGAGGCGTTCCATCTTGATGAGCTCCACACACGACCCGGACTTCATCTCCGTTGCGGCTCAATACCCAGCCCTGTTTCGAACCGGTCGAACGAACCAGACATGCCAGTGCTTTTGGTATCAGAACTCGTGGCATCGAGGCGGAAGCAGCTTCGGTTAGCAGCGATGCGACCCTCAGCATCTCCTCGGAGTGAGCTGTTTCATCGGCAACCTGTTCAGTCACGGGTTCGATGGGATTGACATCCTCTAGCGGGGTTTCTGGCAATTGAGAAGATATCTCTCGAACCACTTTTTGCCCCTTGCGCGTTTCACCAACCCGATGCCGGGATAGATACTGCTCTCGCAGAGCATGCGGAAGTTGTTCGGCAAATGCTTGATGCAGATCATCGGCTTCCGAATAACTCTGTCGAGCCTCGTCCAGGTTTCGCTGTTCGATATGAATTTCCGCTTGCTCCACCAGGGAGGCGGCTCGCAGTAGCAGATCTCCACAGTCGCGCGCAGTGTGTTCAACACCTTCTAGCAGCTTGAGAATCTCGGCAGGCTCGGCTTCTTGACACCTCTTCAGTCGAGCAAACCGTAAGCCAACCTGCCCTTCCAGATCGGGGTGGGACAGTTCCTGCGCGACCTGGGAAGCGCGTTGCAGCTCTTCCCCTGCACGATCCAGGTCCTTCGCCTTCAGATGAAGATCGACCAGATCGAGCAGGCATTCGACCAATCCGAATCCGGTTCCAGCCCTGGCGTGCACACCGAGAGCCCGCAGGAGATCTCCCTCGGAACCGGCAATGTCACCCTCAAGACATCTGATTCGGCCACGCAAGAGGTGATTTCGAATTCCGAGAAACTTCATCCGTTGTTGCTGGCTGATCTCCATCGAGGATTCAACTCGCTGCAGCGCTCCGGTCAGATCACCACAGACCAGTAATGCAGCAGCTTCCCGATGCAGGCAGAGTGCTTGACCTGGTTGATCGCCCAGTTCACAGGCCAGTTCGGTTCCCTGGCGTGTCAGTTCGAGAGCCTCCACCGGCTGTCCCGCAGCCAGGTGGCTTTCCGAAAGAGAGCTGAGCGAGTTGATGACAGCAGGGACATCTTCCAGATCCTCACGGATCTCCAGCGCTCTGCGATGGAACTCCTTCGACTGTTCCACATCACCTCGACACAGGGAGGCATTACCGATGGTACTGAAAAACATCGCATGCTCAGCAGTCTTCTCTTCATCTCCGATGAGAGACAGACCTTCTCCGCTGAGTTTCATCGCACGATCATAATCACCGGCGCAAACATGAAGCCATGAAAGCTGGCTGAGAACGCGGACTTTCTCTTGATCTCGATCTGCACCGGTCAATCTGGAAACTACCTCGGAAGCTTCCCGCACGTATCTCAGAGCACCGGGGTAATCTCCTCTGAGTTCTTCGATCTTTCCCAGTTTTCTGAGAGCACGAACGCGACACAGATCCAGCTGGAAGCTGGTTTGCTCCGGCTCCACCCTGACTTCCTCGATGATCTCGAAAGATGACTGAGCCAGATCGAGATCTCCCAGAACGATCGCCGAGTCTCCGATCCTTTCATGGATCGCAAACCAATCCGAAATTCGATCTGATTGTTCTTCAAATTGCACCAGAGCATGCTGGTAATGCTCCAACGCCTTGCCATGAGCGTGAACCTGAATCATCGCATCACCGGCGGCCAGCAAGTGCACGAGAGCTCGCTCTGGAAGATCGGATTTCTGATAGTGGTGAGATAGCTCTTCCCGGACCGGAGCGAGGTCATCGTCGTGATACTGCTCGATAGCCTCGGCAAGCATCCCGTGTAGCCTTCTCGCCTCTGCCGGCAGGATATCTCGATGGACAATTTCCCTCAGCTTCGATTGCGGGATCGAGTAGACCGGCTTCCCCAGTTCAAGAGACCGGCTGACCATGCCACGAGCTTCCAGTTCTCGGATCTGCCCCCGCAACTCGCTACCTAACCCGTCGATGCTTTCAAGCAACTTGAAAGGGACCGGCCGATCATGAATGGCGATCACTCTCAGGATGCTCCGCGCCTGGTCACCCAGAGTACGCACCCTCCGGTGGAGTGCCTGGTGAATCCCTGCAGGCATCTCAACTCTCGCCAGATCACCACCGCCACGGATGTTCCAGCCATCTCCATTTCTCTGGATGATGCCTTCTTCCTGAAGAACCTTGAGCATCTCGACGATGAAGAGCGGATTCCCGCCAGTTTTCTCCTGCAGACGGTCTAGAAAATTCGACTGAATCTCATCGACCTGAAGTACATGGTGGATCAGCTCGGTGATCTGTGTCCGCCCGAACCGCTTCAGTGCTAGCTCCTCCAGCGTCCGGTTTGCCTGCTCTCCCTCGAGGAACTCAACTATGGCGGCGGATTTTCTCTCATCATCTCGAATGGTAAGGATGATCAGAATTCTTCCCCGACTCTCTTCTCGTTGAAGTCTTTGCCGGAGTCGCGAAAGAAGTGCAATACTCGCGTCATCAGCCCAGTGCAGATTGTTGAGGACTATCACGCAGGGGTTTTCGGCGGATGCCTCCTCCATGAATGCCGCGAGACTATCCATGAAGCGAACACGATCACGATCCAGCCGATCCCCTGTAGAGGATGTTGCAACACCGGAATCTCTCAATCGTGGACAGATTTTACGTAGAGACTCCTCGTACTTGGCGAATAGCTTTGAATCGATTCCGATGGAGAGCGCTTGCTGCTCAACGATGCATCGGAATGGATGGTAGGCATCCTGAACCGCCTCCAGGCAATTTCCGGTGAAGGTGGAAACCTCACGCAACTTGAGCAGGTGCGCAAACTCGTCGATCAAACGTGATTTCCCGATACCGATCTCTCCGGAAACCAGCATCAGCGATTTACAGAGGTCTGCTTCTCTCTCCTTGCCGGTCTCTCGCAGGGAAATTCCAAGGCTTCGCTCGGCGGCTTCACTCAGATGTTCCAGCTCCATGCGTCTACCGACCAGCCTGCTGCTGTGCAGGTAGGAGAGCTGTGTTTCTGCAGTTTCAACTTGCCAGTGGCGACCGGCTCCCGCACTGAGAGCATGGATGATCTCCCGGGCACTCGAAAATCGTCGTTCCGGATCCTTCTCCAGCAAGCGCAGGATGATCTCGACCAGGTATTCTCGTTCTCCACGAAGATCAGCGCGAACCTCATCACGCCAGCATCCTTCAACCCGGCTCGTCGAAGTTCCATCAGGAGCAACGAAAGGAAGTTTGCCGGTCATGATTTGAAACAGGGTCACTCCAAAGGAATAGAGATCAGCCCTGCGATCAGGAGTTCCGCCCTCGATGATCTCCGGAGCGACGTAGTACAGAGTTCCCTTGATGGCGAAATCGAAAGTACCTGTGATCTTTTCGGCAAGACCAAAATCAATCAGCTTGACCCGAGGTGGTCCCAGACATCGATCTGTAGATCCAGGGTGCTCCTCGATCTGGATCACCTTCGAAGTCTGGTCTTCGCCAATTTGACGGGTTCTCGTCACCAGAATGTTATCTGGCTTGATGTCGAAGTGGACGTATCCCTGTACGTGGATGTATTCGAGCGCTCGACAGATCTGGACTATTACGTCGAGAAGTTCATCTTCTTCAAAGGTAGTGGAAGCTCCCAGCAAATCATCGCCTCGGATGAACTCGCTTACGATGAACCAATCATGACTATCGGCAACACGGCCAAAATCAAACACACGAGCTAGATTGGGATGGCGAAGACGAGTTAAAGCTTCGTATTCAACCTTTGACCACTCCTCTGAATCATCGATGCGGTCAGAACGTAATACCTTCAGGGCGACCTTGCGGCGCACCTGAAGAATATCTTCGCACAGAAAAACGGTACCCATGGCACCAGCACCGAGTTGCCGGATCACCCGATATCGACCGTTGATGCATTCGCCCGCGGAAAAGGACCCCATGATGGACCAGGGAACGGGGCTCCAGGGTGCACGAAACACCTACCGTTCCTCGATAAAGAATACGACGAAATCGCCAAATGGGCCGGTACACGACGGGATACGGCCACCAAAGGCCTCTGAGAGGGGGCCTGAGATATGACCTGTTTGGTTTCGAAAGGGAAATGAACTGCCCGAATTCAGGTTCCAGCCTCGGGGCTATCGACTGTGGCGAAAAGGATCTTCCTGTTCGAGTTGAAAACGAAGAGTGTCAACCTTGGTCAGCCACTGCTGTGCAGCGTCCTTGACCTGACTCGACATCTTGAGATTTCTGCCCGCTTCATCGAGAACCCGTTGCAGATCGGCTTCGACAGGGCCGAGCACGCCCTTGGAAACCTCCTGCCAGAAATTTTTCTCCGTGTTGTTATCGGTTGCCCTGGAACGACGGATATATTCCGCCGCACGGTTGTCGACTGAGTACTGGACTTGATCGAGGATGATTTTCGCCTCTTCGTCAGTCATCAGAGGAACAAACCGATCCGTGTTTCGCATCAGCTCGGCCTGTTCTGCGTTCAGCTGATCAGAACCTCCTACAGGCATACCGATCAGACCGAGGACAATTGCGACGGCTACCGGCAGAACGATGGCAGCGACAAAACCGAGGGTGAGATCCCCGAAATCGAGTTCGTCATTATCAGGCGGCTGACTGGTCGCCGGACGGGAGCGTGGTGGTTTTCGCTTCGCCAACGACCTACTCCTCACTATCCCAGTCGAAATCGAGCGGAGCCATCTTGCTGAGATCCCCCATGATGAACTGCAAACGGGTGAAGTCACTGTTGTATCCCGAATATTCAGGGGGAAGGGTGCCATTGGGTAAACGAACACCGGCTACCATCGCCCTCAACTGATCGAAAGTATCTCCCGCAAACTTATTTGCTTCGCTCCACTTCCTGACAAAGCGACTCGAATCGGGATCGTTCCTCATTTGATAGACTTCTCTTACCAACTTCTCAGACTTCTGGATCTTGACCTGTATCTGTTTGTACTCTTTATCTGTAGTGGTCTCTTCGACCACGATCTTTGGATTCTGATCCCTGTTGATGAGCGCATAGGCAAAAAAGATTCCCGAGCCGACGAACAATACCAGCGTGATGATCACAACCACCGGGCTGGCAGTCTTCTTCGCAGGGGGCTGATAGATCGGCTTTTCACCTGGTTGCCGGTTCTGGATTCCGTCATCAGAGGAACCGCGTGGGGCCCGCCGGGAACCGGAACGTGGTGGGCGTCTGCGAGCGCTGGTCATCTAGATCTCCTCCCGAGATTCTCTGCATCCATCCCGAAGGAAGTCCCCGATGCATCTTTCGAATTTAGATGGTAGCCATAGCCCCCTACAGCGTCAACGCAGACCCTACGCATCTGTAGCTGTCATGAGCAGAATCCAACTCTGAGGGTCGCAATCCAACTCCAGGAGACCTTTTGAGGGGAGAATAAGGCGCACATCTCCTTCCTGGAGCCAATCATCCGTCCCCCCCCACCGAGCTCGCCCGGCCAGAACCGACAGGATCGAGAACGAATCAGATTCGACAGGCAATAGGCCACGGAACTCACCATGGAGTTCCTGAAGATGGAAAGGGCCATGATCGATTCTACATTTCCAGCCCGGGCCTGGTTCAGCTGCTGGCAGGGGAACCGGAGGTGGAGACTCCGGTGAAGATGTAAGCAGCACCTCGTTGAGGTGCAATTCTCTCTCTTTTCCATCCAGGCCAGATCGACCTCCATCATGAACTCGCCAGGTCACATCGGATGACTGCTGAATCTCGGCCAGGAAAATTCCTGCACCGATGGAGTGGATGGTTCCGGCGGGGAGTTCGATGAGGTCGCCTCTCTGAACAGGTATCTGATGGAGAGCTGCGCTCACATCTCCACCACCTCTGACACAGTCAACAAGCCGACCAACGTCCCAATCCTCCTTCAATCCAACCTGGAGACGAGAGTCGGGCAATGCGTCGAGAATGACCCACGCCTCACTTTTCCCCCAGTTTCCAAGTCCCAGTTTTTGCGCCAGTGCATCATCCGGATGAACCTGAATCGATAGATCTTCAGCAGCATCGATAAATTTGTAGAGAAGTGGAAGTCGTGGCGCGGCCCCAGCACGGAAGGAGCGACCCAGAATCGATTCAGGATCTTCTTCCAGCAAACTTCTCAGGGTTCTCCCCGCGAGGGGACCCTCGGCAACAACGGAATGGAAGGTGGCATCCTCTTCCCCGACATCCGAAACTTCCCAGGTCTCTCCCACGGGAGCCTGCGTCGTCAACTGAGAACGGAAAGAGTCGAGAAGACGACGCCCTCCCCATGGACGGCGAACACCGATCGGATGCAGTTGCAGGACCCCTGAGGGATCACTCACCGGGTCAGTTCCTCTCCAAAGTGACCGGCTTCCACCAGCATCTCGCGGGCTTCCTCAAGGGACCGCTCGGTCGCTCGATCACCACGTAACATCAATGCGATTTCCCTGACCCTTTCGTCACCGTGGACCTCCTCCAACCGGGTCCTGGTAACCTTTCCTTCCGTCTCCTTGATCACACGATGATGTCGTACGCCATGGCATGCCACCTGCGGTAAATGAGTCACGCATAGAACCTGGTGATCGGCACCGATCTGGCTCAATTTTTCGCCGATCACAGCACCCATCCGGCCACCAACTCCCGAGTCGATCTCATCAAAGATCAACGTTGCGGTGCCGGAAGCACCGGCAAGCGTTCTCTGGAGAGCCAGCATCAAACGGGACAGCTCTCCACCACTCGCCACCGCTCCTATCGACTGGAGCGGCTCACCTGGATTGGCAGAAAAGAGAATTTCGAATCGATCACCGCCCTTTTCATCCATTCCGTGCCAGGCGTGCACCGAATCGATTTCCTCGAGAGACCCCTCAAGACGAGCCTTGCGGAGACCCAGATCTTTCAGTTCTTTTTCCGTCGTCGTGACCAGCTTTTGAACCACTTCAAGCCGGGCCTTGTGTAGTTGCAGAGCACCCTCGGATAGTCGGGAGATGCACCGTTCCAGGCCTTCCTTCAGCTCCGGAAGTTCATCGTCGGTACCCCCCATCACCGCCAGTTCATCGCGACATTCCTGCAGATAAACGATCAGTTGTTCCACATCTCGCTGGTATCGCTGCTCGAGGGTGACCAGTTGATCGAAACGATTCCGCTTCTGTTCCAGGATCTCCGGATCCAGATCCAGATCTGACTCCACTTCCGTCAGACCTCGTACCGCTTCCTCAACCAGAACGGACGCTGTCGAGCAACTCTCGACCAGGGCAGCGATTCCAGGATGCAGCGTCGCCAGATCTCGTAATTCCCTCACCGTCGAGCCAAGTCGATCAAGAACACTCTGCTCCTGCTCGAGAAACCCCTGACGGACCGATTCGATGCTGGCGAGAACCTTATCTCTTTCTTCCAGCAGTTCCAGATCGGCTTCCAGACTACCTCGCTCCCCCTCGACCAGATTCACCGCATCCAGTTCTTCGATCAGATGCTCCAGGTGGAGGCGTCTATCACTACGACCACGAACTCCCTCTTCAAGTTGTCGAATCCGATCTTCCAGCTGGCGTGCTTCTCTCCAGTTGTTCGCATGGTCCTCACGCAGTTGCAGCAGCCCGCCAAAACGATCGAGAAAATCCAGCTGAGCACCGGGCTGCAAAAGGGTAAGAGCATGCCCCTGACCGATCACTTCGATGAGCAGCGGTGCGATTCTTTTCAGTAATGTGGTGGTGGTCTCCCTGCCATCAATACGGCAGCGACTACGACCTTCACGATGGATTTCCCGTTCAATAATCAATTCTGCATCTTCAACGGCAATGCCCAGCAACTCCGAGATACGCGCTGCATTTTCTGCGGAGAGATGGAAAATCCCACGGACGGTGGCCTTCTCACACCCCGTACGAACCACATCCGAGCGAGTTCTCTCTCCACGCAAGATCGCCATCGATGCCAGAAGCATCGATTTACCGACTCCTGTTTCTCCGGTCAGAACCTGCAGCCCTGTTCCCATCTCCAGTTCCGCATGTTCGATGAGTCCCAGATCGTCAACAGAGAGATGGACAAGCAATCGGCCCTCCGACCTTCACCGTACCTGACAACCGGGAGCGACCTTGCCGTCAGGCCCTAATAAACGCACGACTCCCTGATCTTCAACTGCCAGGAGCATGCCACGTGATTCCACGCCACGGATGGTGGCCGGCTGCAAGTTCCAGACCACGACAATGGAGCGACCTTTGAGCTCTTCCTGGGTGTAATGAGCCCGGACACCGGCAACGATTTGCCGCGTCTCGCCACCTCCGTCAACCGTCAATAACCAGAGCTTATCTGCCTTCGGATGCGGCTCTACCTGCAGAACTTTTGCCGTCCGTAACTGGACCTTGGCAAAGTCATCGATGGAGATGACCGGGTTCTCTGCACTGCCTTCAGCTTCAGCAGCTGTATCAACTTCTTCCGTCATGAACTGGGTCCTCCCTTTCGATCCCCCTGCCATCGGACCGTTCTAATCGGGCGATTGCGGCTGCGCAATCACCGGCAACAAAGCAGCCCCCAGACCGGTGGAGTCTGGGGGCTGCCAGGATTTCTTCAGGATCAGGATTTCTTCAGGATCAGGATTTCTTCAGGATCCACGAGCGCTGCTCAGATTCCTTCCTCAAGGATCCGGTCGATGATCTGATGGATTCGTTGCTCGTCCTCGGGCCCCCATTCATCTGGATTCAGAGCGGCGATCTCGCCGATCGACGGTGGCTCCTGGGGAGGAAGTGCGTGAATCTTTGCTAGCAGGGGCGCCATCTCTGGAACCTTTTCGATTCGATCGGATCCTCCCAACTCGGGGGAATGCCCCGGGCTCTCTGGACCTTCAGGGCCCCCTGGACCCTGAGGGCCTTCAGGGCCCTCTGGACCCCTGGGACCATCCGCACGCTGTGGTCCGTTCAATCCGTCAGGACCATTCGGCCCAGAAACTCCGCCCACTCCTTCGATCGTCATCGGATACCCCTCTTTCCCTCCGAGGCGAATAAACTCACCCCGACAAGGTGCCTCGAACTCCCTGCCAGTCGACGAGTGGGTAAGAAAACTCCCCGTCTACGCCTCAGATCGACTGGCAGGTCGCCAAACTTTAGCGAATTCCGAAAAAAATCAGAATCGCCGCTTCCCAACGACCGTCACGAATCGTGACACAACCAGAGAATTTCTACAACCCACCATGGAATCAGAGCTTCGGAAACCGCTGTAGGGCCAGGAATTGGGCCGAAAAAAAAGAAACCTCCCCCAGACCATCCGGGGGAGGCACCTGTTACGGTGCCCCAGGGTCGTTCGCGCGGGACCCGCGTATCGCGCGACAACCCCATTGAATGGGAACACCGTTCAGCTTTTACAGATTGATAGCGGCGATTCGCCGATATCGATCCAAAAAGCCATCACAAGACGATTCTGCCCTCCAGGGTCAGGTCGTCAGTTTTCTTATCGGACTTCTTCTCACTCTTTTTCTTGTCACTCTTTTTCTTGTCACTCTTATTCTTCTCGACCTTTTTCTTGCCAGCCTTCTTGGTTGCTGCTGCTTTCTTCTCGACCTTTTTCTTGCCAGCCTTCTTGGTTGCTGCTGCTTTCTTCTCGATGCCGTTTTTCTGCGGCCCAACAGGAAGTTCAAGTCCTTCCAGCTGGAGTTTGATGCCAGCGGGCAGCCCATCGAGATCGCCGATCCATTGCATCACCTGCCCACTCTCTGGCATGTCATCGCCGGGCAGGGACTTGATCAGCACCAGTGGTTCTTTTCCATCTTCTGCATCGACCACGATCTTGATGGTCGCTTCTGTTTCCATCTCGACGGCTTTTTTCCTGTCCGTCTTTTTCCCGTCGGTCTTTTTCTTGTTCGCCTTTTTCTTGTTCGCTCGCTGTTTATCCGATTTCTTGTTGTCGGCCTTCTGGTTGCGCCCAGCCTTGTTTCTGGCTGCAGCTTTCTTCTTGTTGCTGGCCTTCTTTCTGGCTGCAGCTTTCTTCTTGTTGCTGGCTTTCTTGCTCTCTGGCGCACGGTCGGAGCCGACCCGCATGATGTGAACTTCGCGGGGCATGGAGTGCTCCCCGATCCACTCGATGGATTCAAGCGAGTTCATCGGATGGCTTTCATCGAGTTCACCCAGATCAATCTCGAAGACTTTGCCTGAATCGACCTCGACGTACCGTCTGCTGATTTGCTTCTCTCCCTGGGGAGCATCCGAATGCTCGGAATGAATCACCTCGATCTCGACGTGAGACTCTCCAGTTCCTGCTCGATCAAACGGAACATCGACATCGAGACTCTTGAGCATCTCGATGACGTGATCTGGCATCTCCTCGAGGGACCCTGACCAGTGCATCTGCTGCTGATCTTGGTCACTGCGCTTGCGATCCTGCCCCCTGCCACGACCCTCACGTTGACCTTCACGATGGCGCACATCACCGCCGACGCGCTGCTGTGGTCTCATCTGGCGCCCACGTGGACGGTCACGATCGATTCTGCGATTTCTATTTCCTGCACCCCAGCGATCCCCGTCACGAGCTCCACGGTCTCGCTGGTCGAAGCGTCGCCCTTCCGGTTGACGATTTTCTGAATTCCCGATCTGGAAGCCACGACCACCTGCACGACCAGTGAGAACGGGCATCGAGTGACCCATTGCTGCAGTCCGACCAAAAATCATCGGCGGAGTTCCTGGTCGTCCCTCTGCAGCCATCGGAAAAAATACGCCACGGGCTCTCGGTTCCCCAGCTGGACCCTTACCCATCATCGGCAGTGGGCCTTCGGTGGAGATGAGATGAATCGAGTGATCTCCCGGAGAGGGGTCATGACCCCAATCCCCGTCTTTTTCATCATGTCGCGAAGGATTCCGGTTCCCATCGTGACGGTCCCGGTCATCATCATGACGACGGTCTCGGTCATCATCGTGGCGACGGTCTCGGTCATCGTCGTAACGATCGCCGTCATCATCGTGGCGACGATCCCGATCTCCATCGTGACGGTCCCGGCCATCATCATGACGACGGCCCATCTCTCGGTGAGCCTCATCCAGCTCGCGATGGACTTGCTCCAGCTCTTGCTCTAGATGCTGCAGAGTCTCCTCGAGATCGCGAATGTGCCGTTCGAGTCCATCTCGATCATCATCGTGACCATCATCATCGTGATCATTTCGACCATCGTGATCATCGGATTCGAGATACGGGCAATACTCGGAATCTCCATCGCCATCATGTTCACCAAAATTCGGATGAAGGTGGACACATCCAGGAAATGCCAGTCCCATAACAAGCAATAGTAATGGCCATCGAAGTGAGAAATTCATTGTGACGGGTCCCCTGTTCATCAGAAACGTTTTGGCTGTTGGTTTGGTTGTGAATTGGACTCCAGGGTGGTCACTCGACCACCTCGGATAATTCCCCAGCGAGAATTTTCAGAGAAGTTGTTGAGCATCTTTTCGATCTGATCGAGCGAAGTGATCGAAGTCTCTCCCAGTGACACAAGAATGTCCCACTTTTTCAATCCGACCGACGCTCCGAAACTGCCATCGCGCACTCTTGAGATCAAGAATCCACCCTCCGGTAGGGACGGGAGATGGGCCCGCAGAGAAGGCGGGATCGTCTCGAAGGTAAGGCCAGCAGGTTCCAGCGACATCACCGAACTGGAACTACTGGAATCGAACACGATCTGGCCGTCGCGAGAGAATCGCACAGGGGGAGGTCCACCACGGCCGGGACCGATCCAGTTTTCCTGGGGCCACAATTGATCGAAGGGACTGAATGGATCGAAGGGATCAAAGATGGCTCCCCGACGGAAAGGAGCCGGAAAGCGGCGCAACATCTGCTGTTCCAGATCCTTCATCTGCTGCTCGGCGATTCGAATCGCCTCCAGCGGATCTTGCTCTCCGGACTGTCGACCCGAGTCGATCTCGACCTGACCGTTCGACCCGATTTTGATCTGAATCGATCGATCGGGGCCGAATCGGATGACACTGGTTTCGACGATTCCGGGACCATCGTTGCGCTCTATCACCGGCTGAGTCTGCTTCTTGCTGTTCTTGAGCTGTTCGATGATGGCCTGGGCCTGCTCCCGGACTTCGGGATCGGAACTCTCAAGAGCTTTCTCGAGACTGGCAACGGCAAGCTGCCCCCTGGCGATCAACTTCTGGCGCGCAACGCTCCGGATCGCCCACGAGTCATCGGACAGATCGCGAATCCAGCCCTCGATGGCCTTCACGTCCTGCTCCTGGGTAGTGACCTGTGCCGGCTTCTCGTCGCTGGCCTGGATCGCATCATCCGGGCCAGAAATTACCGGAACCCCGGGGACGACAATCAGGGTGAGGGCGACACCCCATGTCAACAGAGGAAGGACCGCCCGCTGGGCAATCCTGCTTGGGAGATGGGCTCGGAGGCTCCCGGGGCTCCGGTTCTCATTCCGTCTCATCACAAGTGTCTCCATTTCTTGTCCGGGGGATCACCCACAGGAGATCCCCTCCACTTCAGGAATACAGCAAAGCCTGGGCCATTTTCCATGGCCCGAGCCTGGTTTTCTACTGCCATCGCAACTTATTGCAGGAACTGAATTTAAGAACACCAGGAGAATTGAAAGCAGGGTATGAATCGGAAACCGAGGAAGCCTACACCTCGATTGCGTCCGATTCATACCCCGGATGAGGTATCAGATCATCCGATCATCAGATCTCGATCTCCACCTCCAGGAACTCGGTCCTTCCGGCATCCACCTGCACCTCGAAGGTCGGAGCATTCTTGATATCGGTCGGCGTTCCATCGCCTCGACCAAAGTTGGTCACGCGGACCACGTAGTTCCCCGAGGGCAAACCGGGGAAGGAGAAGAAGCCCTTCCGGTCGGTCTGGGATCTTGCATCGGTTCCCTTGATCCCTCCCGAGAGCAGAACCTGAGTGCCCGCCAGGAAATTGCCATCCAGGTCGGAAACACGACCCTCGATGATACCGCCGGCACCGATTGCGATGACCAGGTCGGCAGTGCCGCTCAGAACTCCATCGACGGACTCTGTGATGTACGCCCGATGGGCTACCGTCAGCTTGACGCTCGGCACAGCGAGACCGATAAACTCAAAATACCCATCAGCGCCAGTCATCACCTGATCTCGTCGAGCACCTCCTCCTGGACGGAAGGTTGTGCTGGTCAGGAAATTACGATTTCCACCAACCACCGTGACCTTGGCGCCTGCGATCGGCTGGCCAGAGCTCGCATCGACGATCTGACCCAGAACCCTGCCACCTTGACCGAGAACTGCCGTCGGAAGATCGACCCACTGGTTGGAGCGAACCACAACATTTTCGATGACATCCTGGGCAAATCCCGGAGCACCGATCAATACGTTGTAGGTCCCTGGCTGTAATCCATCAAAGTCGTAACGCCCCTCCTCCGACTGGAATGTACGTGACGGAACGCGCGTAACTTCCCGATCACCTTCGATAATCCGCGGCGAAACACTGAACGCTCTCAAAGGCTTTCCTGCCTCGTCGCGAACGCTGCCACGAATGCCACCGAGCCCTTCGAGGCGAACGATGACCAGTTGTTCCTGGTCCACTGGCTGCTCGAACAGACGAACTTCAGCGTATCCACTCTTCTCGATGACGAGATCGATCGGATAACGCCCCAGATTATCAAAATGGAAGTAGCCCGTTAGATCAGTGGAACGGCTTAACTTTCGTAGACCGTCACTGGTATCGATGGCAACAACCCGGGCTCCTTCGATCGGCTGACCATCGGTAGAGGTCACTTGCCCGGAGAGGGCCGCTCCCTTGACCATCTGCAGTTCGATGTTTGCGGTGTTACGTCCCTCCGCAACAACAATTCCACTGCGCTCGATGATGAGGTAGCCGGGAACCGAGCAGATGATGGTGTGATCTCCATCCGGCAGACTGCTGATGTACCACTGACCTGCACCATCGGAATAGGACTTGTTCGGTAGAGATTCGGGGTTCACTTCGCCGAGCCATTCGTCACGAACCGCAACGACAGCGCCTTCGATGGGAGCGCCGGCTTCATCGATCACGATACCGCTCAATGCGCCACCGATCTTCATCACCAGCGATATCCCTGACATCGATCCTCCGGCTACCAGATCGAAGCCTTCGGACTGGCTCACCAGATACTGACCGTGGGAACCTTCCAGGAACAAATCCGTACCTGGAGAGACTTCGATCACTTCAAAAGATCCGTCGGAGCCACTGGTGACCGGTGGTGCTGCATTGACCACCACTGGATTTTGCTCCGAATGCATCTTGCGAGCGCTGACAGAAACTCCTGGAATTGGAATCCCGTTGGCACTGACCACGACACCACTGACCACGCCGTTACGCTCCAGGTAGAAGTTCGCACCCGGAGTCTCGGCCCCATCGGCAACCTCAACCTGCTCATTTCCGGATCGGGTATAGCCGGTAGCGGTAACGCTGACATAAGCGATTGGGCGTCGCTGCTCGGTGATTCCACGAACGTAGTATCCGCCGTTTCCATCGGTCACTGCTGTCTTCTTGACGTCCGCGACATCGTTGACGGTCACCACCGCTCCGGCGATCGGCCCATTCGTTTCCACATCGAGAACGCTGCCGCTGATGGCGGCTCCCTCACCGAGCTGGATGTTCAAGGGATCGTCCCCGGGACGAATTCGAAGTTCTTGATAGGTGGCGAAATCGGGAAAACTGACGATCAACCGGTAATCGGCCTCGGCAAGGGTATCGAACACAAACTCACCACTGCCATTGCTCTCAATACCATCGTCGGTCAGGTCGATCGGCGGGCCCTCACTCCTGGCTCCCATCTGATTAACCTTGCACAGCGCCCCTTCCAGTACATTGCCGTCGGGATCATAAACGGTTCCCTGGATCACCTCTCCAGGAGACAGGACGACATCGACGGATGCGGTACCACCTGACTCGACCTGCAAGTTTTCAAACTGACGAGGTTGGTATCGCTCCGCGCGGGCGACCAGTCGAAAGTTGCTACCGCCACCGAGTTCATTGAACTCGAAAAAGCCGCTGCCATCCGTTTGCCGGGATGCCAGGGGGGGCATTGCACGTTCCTGGATGATTTCGATGATGTCCTGGGTTCCGGTTTGACGGTAGATTTCGACCAGAGCGTCGGCAACCCCGATACCTCCCGGATCCTGAACCGTCCCCGTCAACATTCCTCCCAGCTCGAGCATGAAATCAACTTCACTACTGGCAGCCGCGATGTAACGCTTCTCTGCAGGAGCGAATCCGGAGGCAACCACCTGCAACCGGTAGCTGAGATCTTCAAGACCGACCACCTGGTAGAACCCCGATTCATCGGAGGTCGCCACGATGCCGTTCTCTTCCTGCATTTCAGGGAGATCGAGCAGCACCTGGAGGCGCTTCTGGAGCGGCGCATCCGCCTCGACACGCTCCTTGAATGCCGCCACCTGTGCTCCGGCAACCGGTTTTCCGAGCGGGTCAAAAATCGTACCGCTGATACTCATCCCGGAGGACAGTACCAATTCCACCGTGGGCGTTCCTGATCCTTCAATCACGGCAACATCGAGACGGTGGCTCTGGTATCCGTTGAGAGTCCCCTTGAAGCGATAAAGGCCTGGATCAAGATCCTCAAACTGGAACTTGCCATCGTTATCGACATTCTTCTCGGTCACCAGAGTCGCCTGATTGAGTCCCCTGCTGCCGTCAAGAGCTGACAGGGTAACCACGGCTCCCGGAAGTGGAGTCCCGTTTTCGTCTCGAACGCTACCGAAAACGTTGACCTTCTCGACTGTCCGTTCTTGCAATCCGACATCACCGGGAGTGGGCCCCGTATTGACGGGAGAGGACGACTCACTACGGGATTTCTCACTTATCGTCGGAGGACCCGAATCACCAAGAAAAGTCATCAACGCAAACCCGATGCCGACAATTAATAGAGTCAGGAGGGCAGCCTTCATCGCCGCATTCATCAATCTTCTCCTTCGCAGTGCCTTCCGAGTGGGAATGGATTCACTGCCATGGTCTCATATCCGGGATTCTATTTCCCGGAGCCTACTACAGTTTCCTGACTCCTCACGGAGTCTTCTGAAACGGACCTTCCGAATCAGATCTATCGAAAACGCCCCTCTTCGGGCGCATCATCGGGCACCTTTTTGGGGATCTCTTGCTCCCCCTGTACTTCTTTATGCTTGTTTAGACCGTATTTCTTAATTCTGTACTGGAGAGTTTTATAGGAAATTCCCAGCATTTTGGCAGCCGGTTCCAGCTTTCCTCCAACTCTCTCCAGCGCCTGGTGGATCAGATCTCGTTCCAGGTTCTCCAGAACCAATCCATCGCTCGGCAGCTGAAACACTCCACTTTCGTCGATCTGGGCTTTTCCATTGATTCCCGAGATGGTCGGTGGCAGCAGGTCGATTCCCAGCAAATCGGAATCACCCAGCACCATCATCCGTTCCAGAGAATTTTCCAGCTCCCTGACATTACCGGGCCATGAATGACCCTCGAACGCTTGCAGGACCGCGGGAGAAACACCCTGGAATTCGCGCCCATGACGTCGGCTGCCGCGAGCCAGGAAATAATCCACCAGCAGCGGCAGATCATCTTTTCGGTGACGCAAGGGCGGTAACTCGAGCGTGATCACGTTCAATCGGAAGAACAGGTCTTCACGGAACTCGCCCTGCGAAACCGCCTCCTCCAGATCACGTGCGGTCGCCGCCACGATTCGTCCCTGAAACGGGATCGTCTCGGAAGAACCAACACGGGAAAACTCCATCTCCTGCACAGCCCTCAACAACTTCGGTTGCAACTCCAGCTGCATCGACCCGATCTCATCGAGAAACAGAGATCCCTTTGCCACATCCTCGAAGCGTCCCGCCCTGCGGGCAGAGGCTCCCGTGAAAACTCCCTTTTCGTGGCCAAAGAGTTCGCTCTCGATCAGATTTTCGGGAATCGCAGCGCAGTTGATGGCGAGAAAGGGAGAATCAGATCGCGGACTTTTTCGATGGATCGCCTTTGCCACCAGCTCTTTACCGGTGCCACTCTCACCTCGAATCAGACAGGTCGCATCGGAACCAGCCACCCGATCGATCAATTGATATAGCTCCAGCATCCGGGGGCTCTTCCCCACGATGCCGCAGTACGAATCTTCACCTTCGATGATCTCCCGTAGAGTTGCATTCTCTCGAGCTAGACGGGATTTCTCAGCGGCTGACCCGATGAGGATCAAGGTCTTTTCCAGATCGAGTGGCTTCTCCAGAAATCCAAATGCCTTTGCTTCTCCGGAGCGGAACGCCACTTCGCTCGAAGCGTAGGCGGTCACCAGCACCACTTCACAGAGGGGATCGTCATTACGGGCTTTTTGCAGTAACTCAAGACCTTCCGTTCCGGTCGGCATCCTCAGATCGGTAACCACGACACCGAAAGGATCCTGGTTCCTGGTCGCTTTCTCGAGTGCGCTGAACGCCTGTTCCAGGCCCGGTACACCTTCAGCTCGAAATCCCTCGTCTCGCAGAGAAGAGACCAGGATCTCCCGTTGGATTCTTTCGTCGTCAGCTACCAGGATGCGAACGGAAGGAGTCATCAGCTAGCCTCTCCATCGTCGATGGGCATCACAAACCGAACCTCGGTCCCGACACCCACTGCTGATCCCAGTTCGAGTCGACCACCATGACGTTCTGCAACACGGCGAGCGATCGCCAGCCCCAGACCGGTTCCACCGGGACGCATGGTGACGTACGGAAGTAACACTTTTTCCTGATCTTGCTCGGGGATCCCCGGGCCGTCATCGATGAAGGAGATCACTACCCACTGTTGATCCGACCGAGCGGTCATGCGTAGCGATCCTCCGATACCATCCATCGCCTGGATTGCGTTCATGGCCACATTCAAAAAGGCACTTTTTGCCTCGATCTGGTTCCACCGTGCCTCACAAAGGTTGTCCTGAACTTCAACTTCCAGGCTCACCTGATGAGCTGCGGCTTCTTTCTCGAGCAACCGGTGAACATCCTCCAGCAATCCTCCTGGAGCCACCGATTCCACTTCATGGGAGGAAGGCTGAGCCAGCTGCAAGAAATTGGTAACAAGACCATTAAGACGCTCGATCTCCTGTTTCACATCTCCGGTGTAGTTGAGGAACTTTTTGCGTGCTTCAGGACTCTCGGGTTCGAACTCGCGTCTGATTCTGCCGACATGTAGCGAGATGGCGCTGAGCGGATTTCTGATGTCATGGGCGACGCCGGCTGCCAGATCTCCCATCGTTTGCACCCGTTCTCGATGTTCCAGACCCCGTTCGATACGTCGAGCATCTTCAAGCCGCTCGACCATATCGTTGAACTGATGGCTGACGAGACCGAATTCAGGATCGTCTCGCTCGGGTAACCGCATGGCAAGGTCACCACTTGCGACCCTTCTCATCCCATCGACCACCTCGGTCACCGGGCGAACCAGGCGAGTACCGAGCAACCAGGCCAGCACCACTCCGAGCAGAAAAACTCCGACGGTGGCCTGCAGATCGCGTTTCCGTGCCTCTCTGCCGATCAGCTGCAATCGGTCCAGATGTGGCTGCAAGTCGATTCCCGAGGCGAGCGCATCCTGGCGATCGGCTCCCGTAGTGCCAAAGATCTGAGTCGCTGGTGAAGCCACCTTCTTCTCCTGGCTCCGGGTCTGCCGATTCCCGTATCGAGGAATCGGCACATGGACATGAACTTTACGTTTCCCTGCAGGAGAGGATTTCGCAACATCGGCGGATTTATCAGAGGAGGTGCTCACACCCAGTTGCGAGCGAGATCTCTCATTCTCTTTTGCGGTGATTCGTTTCGTTTTCTCCATCAGGGCAAGGGAGCTACCGACTGAATCAGAAGCCACTACATCATCGTCCGCTTCGGGTAAGGGTAATTCTGCGAGCTCTTCGAGCTGCGCCAGGGTGTTTCCCAAGGGGTTTTGAACCTCGCTCTTCAAAGAAGAATCCTCTAACGGTACATCGGTTTTTCCCTGGTCACGAAATGAGTAAAAAGATGGATCGGCACTTTGATTTTGCTCCTGCTGAGCAAAGGCCAGGGCTTCCTGCACATCGACATCCGGGAAGTTTTTGCTGATCATGGCACGAACGAGGTCATTCAAGGGGCTTTGCAGGAGTGCGTCATCGATCTGGTCAGAGGATCCGGAAATCGAGCCGTAATGCAGTGCTTGTTGCATCTTGCGCAACATCTTTCCGGATTGTTCGTCTGGTACCAGTTGCTTGTTTCCTGCCAGTAGATTGTTGGTGGTGAATGTGATGGAGACCCTCGTCGGCTGGGTCGGAATCTGTGCCGTGGCTTTCATCATCATCTCGACCGCTTCGGTCGCAATCTCGCCGGCAACTTCTTCGATGGCGGTCAACAATTTCCGTTCGCTGGCGCCGTGCAACCAGGCCTGAGCTGCCAGAGTGCCTGCCAGTAGACAGCCCAGCAGCGCCACCAGTTTGACGCGCAGATTCCAGAAACGATTGACCCGGTTCACCGAAAACATCCTCTCGTATCAACTTCAGAACCGACCAAAGCGGTTCGATTGCCACGATTCGTATGCAAACGCTGTACCCCTACCCAAAAACAATCTCGATAGCCGCTGCAGAACCAAGGAATCTCCCTAAGTCCCTGCAAAATATAATGTAAGAACACCTTCAAAAATCATCCCGCTGGCCTTCTCGTACCAGAATACCCCATATGAGGTCTCATATGGGGTAAAAGTGTAGTTTTTTCACCTTTTTTCCACGCAACGGATTCGGTTCATCCTCCCCAGAAGGGGGTGAATGTGCGAGGATTCTGCCCAATTCCCAGTTCCAAGGAGGCCCGATGAAAATTTCTGACCTGGCCCTGTTGTCGATCATCATGACCTTCACCCCCTGTGCCTCGGCGATCGATGACACTCCTACCGATTCCGACTGGGAGCAGGCGATGGCGCAGGCGACCACGACCCTGGTGACCCAGCAGGAATCGATGGATCCCGCCACCAAAAAAAAGGTGGAGGTCAGTGAATGGCCCTACGAAGGAGTCTATCGAGAGCGTGGTCAAATCCCACCCGGCTATCGGGTCGGAGGTACCGCCATCGTATTGCGATCTCTCATCGAACAGCCCGGCTGGAAAAAGGATGACAAGAGACGGCAATCGATCGCCAGGGGATTCCAGTTCTTACTCGACCAATCCCTGCTCGAGCCAAGGATGGGAGTCGGTTTCAGTGGTGGGTATGACGTCCGCGATTGGGGTCATATCGAGGCTCTCGAAACCACTCTTCGTATGTTGGAACTGGATGCCATCCCCAGTTCATCGAAGGCAACCGTGCAGAAATTCTGTCAGAGACTGATCGACACCCTGGTCACCAACGAAATCAAAGAAGGAGGCTGGAATTACTCCCGCTCACGGCGAGCGAACCGAGCGAGCGCTGCCTCCCCCTTCATGACGGCTCCTGCAGTGATGGCACTGATGCGAGCCCGCGATCACGGCTTCAAGTTCGATACGGCAGTGATCGACCGGGGACTCGACACACTGGAAGCTGCTCGACTGGAAACCGGAGCATTTCAGTACTCGACCAATCCGGATCGCGTCACGGGAGAGGGATTCGAGGCGGTCCAGGGTGCCTGTGCCCGGATGGCGGTGTGCGAAACCGCACTGTGGCTGGCAGGGCGCGCCGATGTCGATCGAGTTCGTTCTTCCATCGAAGCATTTCTCGAACACTGGGAATGGTTAGAGCGACGACGGGCCCAGACGGGAACTCACAATCCGCCCTATTACATCGCCCCCTATTACTTCTTTTACGCTCATACTCACGCAGCCCGCGCTCTGAACGCGCTCCCGAAGAAGGAACGTAAAGCGCTCAGGGATCGGATTCTGGCCCGGTTGTGGCAGGTGCGAGGAGAAGATGGCATGTGGAATGACCGGGTCTTCCCACGCAGTGCATCCTATGGAACGGCCATGACCATCCTCGCGGTTCGAGCGACCGACAGCCCTCTCCCCAGGAAATTGAAGGCGATCAAGAACAAGGAAAAATCGCCGAAACCAGCAACAGGAACCTCGCTCTAGGAAGCGAGCTCCTCGCGCAGGCGACGAACAAATAATCCAACATCGGTGACGATCCCCATGGCATGGGACGAGCCTCGATCTGACAACTTGGTGGCCACCGCTGGGTGAATATCCACACTCACCAGTGGAACACTACCTGGCAACATATTGCCGACTCCGATGCCATGGAGCATCGTCGCCAGCACGATGACCAGTCCCGCATCTTCCAGAAGATCGGCGTAACGCTCTTGCGCCACGATGAGATCCATCTCTGTCTCTGGTAACGGTCCATCATCGCGAATCGATCCGGCCAGCACATAGGGGATCTGGTGCTTTACCAGCGAATGCATCAATCCACCGTTCAACACTCCGGATTCTACCGCAGCCTTGATCGATCCTTGCGCCCGGATGCAATTGATCGCGCGCATGTGATGGGAATGTCCGTGTTCCACCACCGCACCATCAGCCACCGATACTCCGAGACTGGTGCCCAGTAGCTCTGCTTCGATATCGTGAACCGCCAGGGCATTGCCACTGAGAACCGCATCGACCCAGCCATCCGCCACCAGCTCCGACAACGCAGCGGAAGCACCGGTATGAACGATCACGGGACCCGGTACCCACACCACCTTCTGACCATCCTGACGCGCCTGACGAATCAGATCCGCGACCATCCTCGTGTGAATCTCGACTCTTCTCTCGGAGGAAACGTCATTCATCATGAAAGCAAAGGAATGATCGTCTTGCTGTTGTTCCTGGGAGATGAGACGCACCCCATCCATCCCTACCACGACCGGCTCTCCTTCGACCAGATCTCGCAGCTTGGTGCAGGTCGGTAACGATTCCCTCTGGGTGATACATGCGTCCATGCGCGGCGAACGTAATTGCTGCCAACGTCCATCGAACAGGATCTCCGTGTCATGATGAGTAGTACTGTAAAAATCATCCGGAGCGACTCCATCGGCGGGAGCCGGCTTCCAGTTGACTGGTAACGGCTCTCGAAGATCGAAACCGAGCGCTACGAGCGAATCGATCAGCGGATCTCCCGCTTCAGAGGAATCTGCCCGGATGCAGATTTGGAGTTCCGATCCGGTCAGTCGAATCAGTTCCAGCTGCCCCTGTGCTGCCTCTACAGCCTTTTTTGCAGCCACCAGGAGCAAGCGTGGATCTTTTCCATCGCCGCCGAACAGGTTCTTTTCGAATTTCTCGGTCATCGTGAGACTATTTCCCTGTGTTTCATGCCGACCCCCATCGACCTGCCGGCGCCGCAGGATAGCATGAGTCAAGCAGTAGGCGAGGGGGCCAAGAGGTCACCGCGACCATGAAAGGTACTCCGTTGCTTTCTGATGCCAGGTATTCCCCCGGCGAAACCACCGGAATGGGAAGTTCTCCTGACGAAACTCAACCGATGCAGACTCCGAGGCTGGAGAAAATCGGTCCTTTTTTTGTCGAGGAAAAAATCGGCGAAGGAGGCATGGGGATCGTTTACCGGGCCCGGGATCCGAGATTGCAGCGAACCATCGCCATCAAGAGAGTCCATCCGCGTCTGCTCGATCGAACCGATATTCGTGAGCTGTTCCTCACCGAAGCCCGTGCCATCGCTGCGGTAAACCATCCGAATATCGGTCAAATCCATGCCATCCATGAAGACGAGGATCCGCCATACCTGGTGATGGAATACCTGGAGGGACCCAGCTTCGGTGATCGGCTCGATAAGGAGGGAGCACTCTCTCCCGCAGAATCGATCCGGGTTGTGATGGCAGCAACGCGAGCACTCCAGGCCGCAGTCCAGCGAGGCATCATCCATCGCGATGTGAAACCATCCAACCTACTCAGCGATGGTCAGGGTGAAGTGAAACTGGTCGATTTCGGCCTGGCTGGAAATCTCGGTGAAAACCCGCAGGAAGATCCCGAGTTCCTCTGTACACCCCAGTATGGATCACCGGAACAGGTCCAGGGGTGGGCGGTAGACGAACGCTCGGACATCTACAGTCTCGGGGCCACCTTTTTCCATCTCCTGACCGGAAAACCACCGTTTGAACGAGAAACCCGCGTCGAGCTCCTGGTCGCGCAGGTCAACGAACCGGCACCACACCCGGCGACTCTGAAGGATGGAATCCATCCGGATCTGGCCAGTCTGGTCCTGAAGATGCTCGAAAAAAGACCTGAAGATCGACCGCAAAATCATGGCGAACTGCTGACGCAGCTCACCTCAATTCAGCAAATCGTCGATCCCTCAGCCGCCATCAAAAAAAACCCACCCTTGCTGGTCACCGCACTGACGGTCGCCACCCTGCTCATCGCAACCGTGGTAGCAACCATCTGGTGGCTGGGCTCAGAAAACCAAACAGGACTGCAAGTCGACGGAACACTGCGGGGCGTTCTATCATCCGCAACACCCTACGAGCGACTGGAGTACGATTTCACCCGAAATGGAGAACAGCTCGATCGGTTCTTCCGGTTCCCGGCGCTACCGCTGGAAACCCCGGGGCATCATCGAATTGCTCCACAGGTTCAGGACGGTCAATTGCGCTGGTCGAATGATCCGCGTGCCATCTCGTTTCCCTATCTGACAGAGCTGAGGGAATGGACACTGTCCGGTCTGAGGTGTCTCGGTTCGATGGATCTGGAGCTTCGTGTCGCCCAGGATCTCGAACGACCGGGAGATCGCATACGCATCGGAATCGCAGTGGGACGACGAGTTCCCCCGAGGATTGAAGCTCTTCTCCACGGCGAAACCGTTGCAATAGAACGTGAGGAAGAACAGATCTCGGGGATTGTGAAGGAAGGTATCGAGCACCGGATCACCCTGACCCGCTTACCTTCTGAAGATCAGTCCCGGGCCAGATTTCGATTCAAGATCTCTCAACAGACCGATCCGGATACCGAGATCGTGCAACTGGTGTTTTCTCTACCGACGGAAGCGGTCCCCGCAGGAGCACCTGCGATTCGTTGTGAGGGAGATCTGACCGGCTGGAACACCCAGCTCAATCTGGTTGAAATTGTCGGGCTTCTCGATCGACACAGGATTCAGCGCAGCTGGATTCTGGAGGGAGGCCCCTGAGTACCCGACTATATATTCTTTGCAGTGACGGGCGCTGCATCAGTCAAGAGATCTCACCGGCTCAAGCTGCTGCAGATGGCATCGTCATCGGCCGCGATCCTGCAGCAGACATATGCATCGACGACCACGCCGCCAGCCGCTTTCACGCTCGACTGACCCTGGAGACTGACCAGTGGAAAATTGTCGATCTGGATTCCTCGAACGGCACCTTTCTCAACGGCGATCCAGTACGAGAAGCACCATTCGCACCGGGTGACCACCTCAGCATCGGGGATAGCGAGATCCGTCTGGAAGCCGCCATCACGACGATCCAGACCGATGCTTCGGTGACCCAGGTGGTCAAAACTACCCGAGAGGTCCCCGAGACTCTCGATGGGCCGCGCGCCGCAGAGGTTCTTGCTGCACTTCACTCGGCGGCCCCCCTGCTCGGTGCAGCGGGCCAAGGTGGAACGGAGCGGATGGAGCTCGGCCTGAAGGAGATCGTCGAGGGAACGAAAGCGGACCGAGGTGCAATTCTGACCGTCGATGATGATGGCTGGATCTGTCGCTGTGCCTGGTCCACCCGGGGGCTACCGATGCACGGCTTCGTGCTCAGCAGCACCATTCACAGTGAAGTGATGCAAACCCGTCGTGCGGTCCTGTCTCGAGATACCTCTCAGGACAGTCGTTTCGCTGACCGGAGAAGTGTCGTCGGGGATGAGATTCGCTCCGTCATCGCGGCACCGATCCCGGTACAGGAAGGGATCCGTGGAATCCTCTATCTCGACCGGATCGATGGGATCGATCACCCGTTCGGAGATGAAGAGCTATGGGGAGCAGGTGTCGCGGCCGGGATCGTCGGAGCGGGCCTGTCGGTTGGCGAAGAACTTCACGAACTGCATCAGGATCGAGACGAGCTGGTTCGGACGGTGATCGATTCGATGCCCATCATTGGAAATTCAGGTCCCATCGAGGAGATGCGAAACTTCATCAGGAAAGCCGCTCCCACTGGAAGTACGGTGCTGATTCGTGGAGAAACAGGCACCGGCAAGGAACTGGTAGCGCGAGCGATCCACTATCAAGGAAGTCGAGCTGCCGCGCCTTTCGTTGCCATCAACTGCGCGGCGATTCCCGCAACACTTGTCGAAAGTGAACTGTTTGGCCACCAGAAGGGTGCCTTTACCGGCGCCGACCAGAACAAGGAAGGCAAATTTGAAGCAGCCGATGGTGGCACCGTGTTCCTCGATGAAATTGGCGAGCTGCCTGCCGCTGCTCAATCCAAGATGCTGCGCTTACTGGAAGAGAAGCGACTCGAACGCGTCGGCAGTAACGAATCGATCGAGGTCGATGTGAGAATCGTCGCAGCAACCCACAGGGATCTTCAGGAGGATGTAGCGAATCGACGTTTCCGGGAGGACCTCTATTATCGACTGGCAGTCCTCGAGGTGGTGGTCCCTCCGTTACGCGACCGCACGGATGACATCGATCTGCTGATCGATCATTTCCTCGATCTCTGTGCTGAAGGTGGGACCGGACGAAAGATCGTCTCACCCGAGGGTCGTATCGCCTTGCATCGACATCCATGGCCTGGAAACGTCCGCCAGCTCAAAAACGTCATCGAGAGCGCCATCATTCTTTCCGACACCGATGTGCTCGGACCCGCTGAACTTCGTCTGGGCCAGTTCTCGACGCCAGCTTCCCGGCAATCTGAAGATTCATCCTGGCAACCCATCTCCCTGAAGCAGCTGGAAGCCCACCACATCGAAAAAATTCTCGACCACGTGAACTGGAACAAGAAAAAAGCCGCTGAGTTGCTCGGAATAGAACGTTCGACCCTCTATGCCCGCATCCGAAATCTGAACCTGGAGCCACCAGGAGTGGATCGATGAGTGCCATCATCTTCACCACCTGGATCAGCCTGCTACTGCCGCTCCCCCAGTCTGCCGAGTCGGTGCTTCCCGCTGGAGATTTACCGGTCGGAGTTCTGCTCAGTGGCTGGGGCTTGCTCACCGAACAGCAACTGATTTCTGAAAGTTCAACTCTCGGCCACCGCTCCTTTCGCCTGCTGGAACCTCTCTCCCTGACGCGAGGTGGGGAAATCCTGGTCCGGGGATTGTTGAGATCGGAAGGGATCGAGCTGCAACCGATCCACCGCGGACTGGTGCTGGGGCCGCACTGGGCAACCACTCGTCCCGATGCCAAACCTCCACTGGCCCGCTTCGAGGTGCGGGTGATCCGACTGCTCCACGTCAATCCTGAACCGATTTGCGAATTGCTCCGAGAAGAAGCAAGGAAACGGGAAACAGACCTCGGCCCTCTCGACCGACACAGCCGCTTCGTCCCCGACCCGCGCACCGGATCGGTGGTGATCTCCTGTACCTCGGCAATCCGCCTCCAGCACTACCTGAAGTTGCTCTCGGCAGCAGATCGTCCACCGGTCGCGGGGACCCACAGGCCGGTGCTCAGAAGCTGGAGAGTGCGCCACGGGACCGTCAACGAGCTGGCGATCGAGCTCGATCGGGCCTGGAAAAGACGCGGCGGTGTGCCGCTTCACGTGGTCGAGCACCTGCCTTCCAATTCTCTGATGATCCGCCTGCCCAAACATATCTGGCCGACGGTGGAGCAATTGCTGGAGCAACTCGATCCAGCCCCCAGCGGCTGACCTTCTGGCTCATCGGGGCACATCCAATGTGTTCAATAATTGAACATACTTCACCCCAGATCAGTTATTCGGACCCCACCAGAGGATTACCGGAATTACGGCAACTCTATATGGCAAATAAAGTTGTGGAACTTTGCCGGTTGCCGTGGACGGGCATTTCTTTTGCGCAATGATACCCTGACCTGACTTCCTCTCCGGGGGAAATGACGGTCGATGTCCGGGGGTCCAACGTCCAGACCGCTCGGCGAGAAGGGTCCTGCACCAGGATCTGCACAAAGAAACCCAGAAGTTCCCACAAGGGTGGCTTCGATCCGACCGATCTATGGAAGAGGAGCAGCCATGAACCCGACGATGGAAGGGTGTGAAGCGATGGCCCGCAACTCAAAGGTCTCAAGCCAGGAGGCCCTGATACTGTTGATCAGAAGTGCTCTGGTAGCACTTCTGGCACTATTACTGTCCCTGTCCCCGATGACGGGAGAATCTCCTCTCCTGGCTCAGGATCCACCTGCTGGTGACGATACTCCAGCTCCTCCGGATCCAGACGATCCGGATGAGGATGAGGATGACGATGATTCCGGTGCTGCCGACTCTTCCGATGCGGAGCAATTCCGGATGACCGAGGGCAAGTTCCCGGTTCTCAACCTGCTGCGATTCATCCAGCGGACCACGGGGAAATTCGTGAATTACCCGTCCTCGACCAATGACCAGGCATTCGCCGAAGAAACCTTTGTTGACGTGATCGGCGATGTCGATCCTCTGACCTACCCCATCGTTCAGGCAATCCTCGAGACCAATGGTTACGAGCTGTGGGAAAGCACGCTGGATGACGGCACCATCGTCATCAACGTCCGTGCCACCTCGGCCAGGGTTCCGGTTCAATCCGATCCGGTCAGCCCCATCATCGAAGCCGGTGATGAGACCGAACAGGAAGACGGAGAAGAGCTGGCAACCCTGGTGCTGCAGATGAAGTACGTCGAAACCAGCGTGGTTCGTCAGGCCCTGCAGGAACTGCTCGGAATCCAGGGTGCTGGCAGTAGTTCTGGAAGCCTCAAGATCGTTACCGTGAGCAACAACGAAACGTTGATCATCAAGGCCAAGATTCGCATCCTCGAACACATTCAGCGTCTCGTCGAATACATCGATATCGAGGTCAGCGGTCCCGACCGGTTACTTCAAATCCGTGAACTTTTTTACGCTGATGCCCAGGACATCGTCAGTATCGTCCAGGAGGCCCTCAGCGATACCGGACAGTTTGGTAACACCGGGCGGAGAACCACAACCGGTACAACCCAGGCAGGGCGAGCTGGCTCCGCAACGTCTCGTTCCGGCATCAGTCGTAGTACCGCCATGGCCGGTGAATCGACCCGCCTGATCGCCGACAACAGGACCCAGAAGATCATCATCCAGTCGACCGATCCCGATGAACTCGATCTGGTCCATCAGTTGATCGACGAACTGGATACCAAGGTGCGAAACGTTCGTAACACAACCTGGATCTACAAGGTCAACTACCTCAAAGCAGAAGAACTGGCCGAGAATATTCGCCAGCTGGTCGAAGGATCGGAGGGTTCCTTGCGACGAACCTCTCGATCCAGCACTGGAAGTCGAACCACCGGTCGAGGAACCACCGGAGCCGCCGGCGGAGTCCAGCAGCAGCAACAGTTCACTCCCACCCGGATCGTTCCTCATGAGCAGACCAACTCCCTCATCATCCAGGCAGAGCCGGAAGAGTATGAAGAGGTGGAGAACATCCTGAAGCAGATCGACAAGCGTCGTCGTCAGGTGTTCCTCGAGGTCGCCCTGGTCCAGGTCAGTGATAGCTCCAGCCTCAACTACACCCTCGAATTCCTGGCAGGAAATCTCGATGACCAGGCCCTGACCGGCATCATGCTCAGTGCTTTTGGTGCCAGTGAAGTACTTCCAAGCCTCGATCCAAATGGAATCCTCACCGGTTTGACGCGAACCCCTGGAGTGGGGACCGGTTTCAACGCCGCGATTCAACAGGACGGGCAGTTCCCGATTCTGATGAATGCGCTCAAGCAGGACCAGGACACCAACATCCTCGCAACACCCTTCATCCTGGCCGACGACAACCAGGAAAACTCGATCTCGGTTCAGAACGAGATCTTCTACACCACCTCGAATACCACCAACGTCAACACGACTACCAGTCAGCAGTCGGAACAGGCCGGAATCACTCTTTCGCTGATACCGACCATTTCGAGTGAAGTGGTACTTCTGGAACTCGAGCTCGAGGTTTCCTCCTTTGCCGGCGCACCAAGTGCTACCGGGGCTCTACCTCCACGAAACACCAATAGCATCGTCTCCAAGGTAACCATTCCCAATGGAGGAATGTTCATCATCGGCGGCCTGGCTCAGAATCAGGAAACTTCAACAGAAAGCAAAGTACCGTTCCTCGGTGATCTGCCCTTCGTTGGTCCTCTGTTCCAGGGTTCATCGGGAAGCAAACTACGCGACAATCTCTACGTATTCCTCAGTGCACACATCCTGGATGACGACCGCTTCAATAACCTGGGAGATTTCACCCGCGATGCGATACGCGGCGTCCGTTCCTTCGGAGACGAAATCCGTCTGCAACAGTTCACTGATCCAGATAACAAGCGTGATCAGGAACTGTCTCCGTTAACTCAACCGATGGACCAAGACTGATACGGAGTAGCCCAGATGAGAATCCCTCTCTTCAACGACCTGATCGACCGAGGCCTTCTCAATGAGGAGCAACTGGTCGAATGTCAGGAAGAGGAACTGACCACCGGGAAGCCACTCGATAAGGTGCTTCGTGAGAAGGGCTTCGTTACTGAACAGGTGTTGCTCGAGGTGCTGTCCAAACGATTACACATCCCCTTCGTCGAAGATCTGGCGGAATCGGATGTTCCTGATGAATTTACTCAACTTGTCCCGGCCCAGTTCGCACGTACCTACAATTTGATCGCAGTGGGTGAAGTGGCCGGGGTGCTTCAAGTGGCCACCTGTGATCCTCTCGATGTGCAACCGATGGACGACCTCGCGGCGATGGTCTCGAGGGTCGTCGAACCGGTCATCTCTCCTCGTGCCGAGATCACAGCCCTGATCAATCGCGCCTACCAGAAATCTAGCGCTGATGTCGACGAGCTACTCGAGGGACTCGATGAGGACGACCTGATCGGGATCGCAGCAGAAATCGATGAAACCGAGGACGTACTCGATATCGCCAACAAAGCACCGATCATCAAATTGATGAACACCATCATGTTCGAGGCTTTGAAGATCCGCGCGTCCGATATCCACCTGCATCCGTTCGTCGATAGACTTCAGGTCAGATACCGCATCGACGGAATTCTTTACGATTCCAAGGTGATACCGAAGAAGATCCAGGAAGCACTCATCTCGCGAGTCAAGGTGATGGGAAAGATGGACATCGCCGAACGCAGACTCCCCCAGGATGGCAGAACCTCTCTGAAAATCGGAGATGGCGATGTGGACGTGAGGATCTCCTCGGTGCCAACCAGTCACGGAGAACGCATCGTGATGCGCCTTCTCGACAAAAGCGCTCGACTCTACAAACTCAGCGAGATTGGTCTCGACGAGCGTAATCACGAGCTACTCGACGGGCTCATCTCCTCGTCCCATGGAATTCTACTGGTCACCGGACCTACCGGTTCGGGAAAAACAACCACGCTCTACGCAGGTCTCGCCGAGATGGATTCGGCAGAGACCAACATCATCACCATCGAAGACCCGATCGAATACAACCTGGATTCGATCAGTCAGATCCAGGTCTCCAACAAAAAGGGACTCACCTTCGCCTCCGGCCTGCGTACTCTGATGCGTCAGGATCCGGACGTGATGATGGTGGGAGAGATTCGCGACCAGGAAACCGCAGGGATCGCCGTTCAGGCGTCGAACACCGGACACCTGGTCTTTTCAACCCTGCACACCAACGATTCGGCAGGAGCCGTGACCCGGATGATCGACCTCGGGGTCGAGCCGTACCTGGTCTCCTCTTCACTGATCGGGGTCGTCGCCCAGCGCCTTGTCAGAGTGATCTGTCAGCGCTGCAGAGAAGCTTACGACCCGGAAGAAGGTGAGCTGAAGAGCCTCGGACTGAATCGCGACCAGTTGCTCGACGGCATGCTCCACAGGGGGCGTGGCTGCGATGCCTGTCTCGGCCGGGGTTACTACGACCGGACCGCCATCTACGAAATTTTGACCATCAACGAAATGATACGTGACCAGATCATCGGCAGAACCAGTGCCTCGGTGATCAAACAAGTAGCGGTTGAATCTGGACACCTGAAAACCCTTCGAATGGATGGGGCCCGCAAAGTTGCGAAAGGGATCACCACCACCGAAGAAGTGTTCCGGGTCACCCAAATGGATATCTTCTAGAAGAATAAGCGGGAGCCACGATGCCGATCTATGAATACCAGGCCATCGACACCCGTGGTCGAAACAAGAAAAGCCGGATCGACGCTGATACGGCTCGCGATGCCCGAGACAAGTTACGAAATCAGAAACTGCGCGTCACTTTCATGCGACGGATCGATGCTGTCGCCAAGGGAGGTGGCAAGGCAGGGCGCTTCCAGCTTCAGCGCAAGGTCAACATCCGCGAACTGGCCATTCTCACCCGGCAATTCTCGACACTCCTTTCATCCGGAGTGCATCTCTCGGAAGCACTCAACGTGCTGGTCGAACAGATCGAGGATCGAAGGATGGAAGTGGTGTTCAGAGATCTACGTGAAAAAATCGTGTCAGGTGCTGGCCTCGCCGACGCATTATCACTACACCCGTCGATGTTCAGTGACCTCTACGTCAACATGGTGCGAGCAGGAGAAGCGAGTGGAAACCTCGACGAGGTTTTGCTGAGCCTCTCCGACTACCTGCAAAAGCAGGCAAGCCTGCGGGGAAAACTGGGAGCCGCACTCACCTACCCCGCCATCATGGTCATCGTCGGAGTTGGCGTGGTGGTGTTCCTGATGTCCTTTGTGGTTCCAAGAATCACCGAAATGCTGGTCAAAAAAGGAAACGTTTTACCGTGGCCCACCACCACCTTGATCGCCATCAGTGATGCATTCAAGGCCTACTGGTTGCCCGGGCTGCTCGCCTTCCTGGCCGTGACGATCTTGTTTCGCATGCTGGCAGCAACAGAAAAGGGCCGACTGGCATACGACACCTTCCTGCTCAAGGTCCCGGTGCTCGGACCCCTCCTGCAACGATCGGCGATATCTCGATTCACGGTGACTCTCTCGATACTTCTGAAGAGTGGACTCCCTGCACTCGACTCGCTCAACATCGTTGGCAAGGTCGTCAACAATTCGCTAATGACCAAGACCATCGCTCAGATCGCTGACCGAATTGTTGAAGGTGCAGACATTTCCTCCCCACTGAAAAAGTCGAAGATGTTTCCTCCGATGGTTGGCTACATGATCGCTGTCGGAGAGCAAAGTGGTGAACTCGAAGGAGTTCTTGATCGAATCTCAGAAACTTACGAAGAGGAAATCGACCTGGCGGTGCAAAAACTCACTGCGATGGTAGAGCCCATAATCATCGTCTTTTTGGCGGTGGTTGTAGGATTTATCATCATGGCGGTTCTCTTACCGTTGTTAAAGTTTAATAATCTTTAGTATGGCCCCATGTCCAGAACTGGGGAGTTAGAAAATTTCGTGTGATAAGGAGGCGACCATGAGCCGCCATAACAACAAGCCGGTTGAAGGCTTCACCCTCATCGAACTGATTGTGGTCATCACGATCATCGGCATTCTCGCCAGCACTGTCGTGGTGAACGTATTCGGACGCAGTGACCAGGCAAAAGTCGCCAAGGTCCAGGCCGATTTCTCGAGCATCAAGACCGCTGCCCGGATGTTCCGTGAAGATCACGGTCGCTGGCCCGATTCCCTGGAAGAACTGGTCGACCCGCCATCCACCGATACCGGCCTTCAGATGGAATATCTGGATAACCAGCCAGAGGATCCGTGGAGCAAGGAGTACTACTACTACGAAATCGAAGATCGAGGTCCATTGTTGATCTCCTTCGGAGCCGATCTGACCGAGGGTGGAGAGGGCTTCGACGCCGACATCTACTCCGACGGTGAGCGCTACTAGCTCGATGGATCGCAGAGCATCCAATTCTGGCTTTACACTGATTGAGTTGATCGTGGTCATCACGATCCTCGCGGTGCTGGCATCCTATACCATTCCAAATCTGGACAACCTATCTCCCAAGTACCGCCTTCGATCTGCCGCAAGGACTGTCGGCCAAACCGTCGGGTGGGCTCGAAGTATGGGTGGAGGACTGGGAGCGGAATACGTCGTTCGATACGACCTGGATGAACATAGCATCACCGTCATCTTGCCACCGGGAGAAGAGGACGATCCAGAACTGGACATCGATCAACGCGAAACCCTGGGCGAAGAATTTCTTCCCAAGGGAGTCGAGATTGATCGCATTCTTCATCCCAATGGGGGTAACGATGACTTCGGCCTCATCGACATCATTCTCGATGAATATGGATCGACCGGAACTCACATCGCAATCCTGAGCAACGAGGTGGAAGAATCGATAGCGGTTTCGTTTCAGGCGATACTTGGCACCATCGATTATCTACCGGGTGCGGATGCAGAGATCCCGCAATGGTAAAGCTGAAGAACCAGAGCTCTGGCAATGATAACGGTTTCACCCTGATCGAACTGGTGATGGCAGTGGCCATCATCAGCGGCTCTTTTCTCAGCCTTCTGTACCTACGAACCGAGGCTGTTGATCGAGCCTTCAACTACAACCAGGATCGGATGGTCCAGAGACTGAGTCGTGAAAAGCTCGATGAAGTCGCTTTTGGTATCGAAGAGGCGCTGGAAGGTGATCTGGAGGTTCCTGGGAAATCCACTCTCTGGCCGTGGAGGGCTGAACTGGCCGACATATCCACGGAAGAAGTGGGACCCCGACTGCTCGAAATCACTCTCACTCTCGAGGTTCCCGGTTTCGATGGCGATGGTTTCGAGGAATCCGTGATTTCCACCCGAGTCCTGGTGGCCGAAGACCATCCACTCTCGACCGTCGCACAACCCAGTTCCAACTTTGACAGTGGTCTGGGGTTCTGATGAACGAACGCGGATTCACTCTGGTCGAAATCGTCATCGTGCTGGCGATCTTTGGATTCGTCATGATGGCCAGCTACACAATTCTCACCTCAACTCTGGAAGCGGATCGAAGAGTCCAACGCGCGACGATGACCGGCAAGGTCGGTGAAGCGATCCTCAATCAGATGCGGAGAGATCTTCAGGGCGCGGTCTGGCGAGGCCTCGGGGAAGAGGTTTTCCGTGGAGAGGATCGAGGGGAAGAAGACGATGCCGAGGATGTCATCGATTTTCTCACCACCGCCCCGGTACCCCCCCCGGAAGATGAAGAACCCTCCTGGTCCGGCGAAGTCACTTCGGTTGGATACGCACTTCGTCCGGGAGAAGAATCCGGAGATTTGATTCTGTTTCGGCGCGTCGAATGGAATCTGGACAGTGACTATTTCGATCGAGGATCGAGAACCGCACTGTACGAACGCGTCAAGGCGATGGACTTCAACTACCTCAATGAAGAAGGGGAGTGGGTCCGGGAATGGGATGCCAAGTCCTTCCTTCCGGAAGAAAATTTGACGGACTTCCCCTATCTGGATGAACGGGAAGCACAAGCTGAACTGGATGAAGAAGAGAACGAGGATCCGGTACTTCAGCCAGGGGACATCGATCCCTCCACTGGCGAGGTCATCCCCGAAGAACCGCTCCCTCTGCCGTTACCACGGGCGGTCCAGATCGTGCTCTATCTTCACTATGGAAATGAACGGGGAAGGATCATGGAGAGCGACAACCAGCCGCTGGTCGAACGCTTCTCCACCATCGTTCCCTTGCTGGTGTCGGATCAGATCCTCGTCGAAGAACCGTTGCTGGAGGAGGATCTCGGGAATTTCTGAACTGTAATTTTGGAGGGGTCTCCGGAAGGAGGCGAGAACCTGGATTGCGTGATCCCCTTGGTTTGAGCCCCGGAGACCCCGTTTTTCTCCCCGCCCCATCGAGACCCCATCCTGGCCAGGCCGCGATTGACAACTGCCCCCTGATTGTGCCAAATTCGCCCAGTCACCCGCGATTTCGGCTCCTCAGAGGCCTTTTTTCGACCCCCCAATTGGCACTCTTGATGCACATGAGATGTCGTGCGAAGTGCGGCAAAGATCGCTCCTGAGTCGGCCCCGGGACCTTTCTGGCGTCAGTGGACAGGCGTAACCTTGCGATCTACAATCCGCTCCTCGTGGAGTAAAATAAGGTCTGAGGGAAACTGGGATCCTCGGGGTTCCGCTGACTCCTGGCCCGTCTTTGTGGATGGGGTATTCGGGGGTCCCGGATGAGATGCCAGCGCCCCTGAATTCGTCCGACAAGATTCGACGTGGCTGCGGTGCCCTGATGCGGGCAGGCTGCTCGTCACCTGGAAAGAGTAATTACGAATGAGCCCCCACCTCAGAGCAACTCTCCCAAGTCAATGGTTGGTCATGGCATTCCTCTGCGCTCCGATCCTTTTCGGCTTCACAGGCTGTCACGGGAACTCCAGCTCGATTCCAAATATCAACAATGCGGCAGCATTTCTTGAGGACAACGCTGTCTATCAGGGCCCCTCAATGGTGAGCCCTCGTTACGGACACACCGGAACGACCCTGGAAGACGGAACGGTTCTCATCATCGGAGGTAGTGACGAAAGACATCTCACCTCCATCGATGCAGCGGAGATCTTTGACCAGGGAGCCAGCGTCGACATCAACGATCCAATCCCTCCAACCATTTCAGGTGACTTCATCGACACCGATGTCGAGGGCAATCTGATGCTTCTTACTCAAGGCGGGCGCATCTTCCACACTTCGACACTGCTTCCCGATGGAAATGTTTTCGTCTGTGGAGGGACCAATGATGCTCTTTTTGCCCAGGCGATAGAGACTTCAGAGATCTTCGACATCAGCACCCGTGAGTTTGCACCAGATGATCTCCAGCTACTTGACGACATCAACGTTCCGCGCTTCCGTCACAGCGCCACCTTGCTACCAAACGGCAAGGTATTGGTCGCTGGAGGGCAGGAATCCCGATCTGAAACCATCATCGACCCGAATTTTGCTCCGGGGCAGCCCGGGTTCCAGGTCGATATCAATGTTTTCCCATCGCTCAAGACGATGGAGGTTTTCGACCCGGGTTCTCGCAGTTTCCAGGCGGCTGTTTCCGTCAATGGCACCGATGCTGAATTCCTCAGCGCTCGTGGCCGCGCCGGGCACAATACGGGAACGATGGCCGGGATCGATAATGCTATTGGAACCACCGATGACATCCTTTTGCACGCCGGTGGCTTCCAGACTCTTTCCACCATTTTTGCTCCCCAGTTCAAACTGCCGTGGCAGCAAGACACCAGTAACTCGCAAAACTTCGAGTACTTCGATGCGACCACCAATGACAACCGGATCGCTGCCGGAATCGTCGCAGCAGATCGTGTCAATCATCCCATCTTGATGAACCTGGGAACGGTCCGTGATTCGACTCTTGCTTTTGACCTCGACGAAGATGGGATCATCGATCCACAACTGGGCGACATTCCTTCGATTCCAGGAGTCACCAACATCTTGCTGATTTCCAACGGCGACAACGACGATCCTGCCTGCCCAACTGGTAGCGGACAAAACGACCTGCTGGTCGCCACTTTCACCGGATTCGGTCCTTCCAATGGATTGACCTTCACCCTGTTTGGCGGTGGTGTACTCACCAACAATATTGAGTTGATAGTTTTCGATCCGATGAACTGCATCCCCTTCAGTCGTAGCGAAGCAGATATGGTGATGGTCCAGACCCGCCGTACCTACAACGGACAGACGATCACAACCGGCGTCGGATTGACTGCTGGAGGATCGTTCATGATTCCTACTCCCAATGGTTGCGTCGAGCTGCTGGCGGGAACCTGCGCCAACGATATCGCCGGCGTCACCATTTATGATCCGTTTTACTATGCTGGCAACGATCCCCCCTGGGACCAGACCGTTAACATCAACCCGATCACCCATCCAACCGGAGTTGCCGGTACGTTCATCAACGTCGATGGATTAATCGCCTCGGGAGACATAGTCGATGCTGAGAATGGTTGGGCTGAAGGCACTTTCCTGATGCAACTCGCTCAGCCGAAAATGCTCCACACCCTGAACGTCATTCCGGGCGAAGACGGAGTCATGAATACTGTAGATGACCGGGTCGTTTCCGTCGGTGGAGGTACCAGCTACTTCCCGAATTACGGCGATGAACCCGCCACTCTTAGTTGTGACGTGATCCTTCTGCCGGGTACCAATGAACCTCCTCCAGCAGGACCCTAGCAGACTGATCGACTTCGATAGCAGACCCGTAAGTCCACGCTTCCCGGCAAGGATTTCTGGATGGAATCTCCGATGAATTCGTCTCCTCGATTTGATTTTCCAGCGTCATCAACAAATCGCTGCCATGAGTCTGGCTTCTCGTGGTGGGTAATCCTGATCGGGATTGTCGCCATCGGATGGCTCATCGCCTGGTTCTGGATCCCCCCGCTGCAGCCAGGAGGGAATACACCCGCCACCCCGTCAACTACGGATACCAGCCAACCCGCTCCCACCGGGGCAAAATCACGTGTCGGAAGCAATCCTCAGCAACCTTCCGCCCTCGATTCCCTCTCTCCGGACCTGGTGGATGTTCGAAAACAAATTGATGACTACTTCCAGAAAACTCAGTGGGACTCCGCGATGGACAATTCCACGGCTCATCGAGTTGCCAGAGCACGAGATGAACTGGAGGCGTTCCTCTCCACGCTCGGGCCAGAGCATGTAGATCTACTGATCGGATTGCTGGAAGAAGAACCGGACTTTGTGAATCGACGATTCTTACTGCGCGCACTGGGAAATATCGGAACCGAACAAGCACTATCTGGCCTGTTGGAGCATTACTGGTGGTGCCAGCAGGAACAAAAAGAAAGCGAAGTGAAGCATACCATCGACGCGATCGGTTCGGCCGACAACGACTTCTCCTTCGATCTTCTCAGCGCATATGCGCTGTCGGATGACACGCTCATCCATCGATATCGGTTCGTCGGGGCCCTGGCAGCGAGTTCACGATCAGCAGACGCGGTGGGGATCTATTCGCAACTACTCACCGACGAATCTCACTTCCGCGTCCGGCAAAGAGCAGCATATGGATTGAAAATCTCTGGAGGCCTATCGGAAGCCCATTCCATCGAGATAGCCCTTCAAAATGAAAGGAATCCATATGTCCGCCAGTCCTTCCTGGGAGCAATTGGTGGAATCCGGGATGTACGATCGATCCCACAGGTGAACCGAATCCTCCGGGAGGATGAGATCCTGTCCACACGGCTCTCTGCGGTCCGAGCACTTCTCAGGATTGAGGGCGCTGCCGCCATCGAAGCCTTGCAGGCCGCCCGGGACGATTCTTCTCAGCCCGAAAGGGTCCGACAGGAAGCCCAGCGAGCCCTGGTAAAACTGGGCGTCAGCGGCTAACCACGGATTCCTCCACCTTGAGACCGGGCACAACCGATGCCACGATTCTCCCGATAGCATTTGGCAACGCTGGTTCCGTCGACGACAACCGAACAAGAAACTGAGAAAGAACCCGATGGCTTCCATGAGTTTGATAGCACACTGGCCCTCAAAGATATCCTTGATCGGATCTCTGGCCTTGCTGTGTCTCATCTCCGGTTGTCAGCCATCAACCCGACCTGATCTGGTCTCAGCACGTATCGAGGGCTCACTGGATGATGGTGTAGGAGATGAAGACCGGATCGTCCTGGTTCTCGATTCGCCGGTTTCTTTGAATGGAAAGCCGCGGACCGGGCTGTTATTCACGGCTCCTGCTAACTCGGATTCCAAGAGCTACTCGATCCACATGGGATCGTCACGAAACGTATTGCTCGTCGATATCGAATCTGGTTTCGAGGATCTAGTTCTCACGAAAACCGCTGACTCGGGCTCCCCCACCTCGATCTCCCTGGACCTCGGGCTGATCGGGTTGTCGACAGAAGATGGCAGGCCCCTATCAGGCATGATTGGGCCCATCGACCTCGAACCCCCTCCACCGGCCCCGGCCAATCTGATCGAGGCCCGTTGGATCGATTCCGATCTGAGCTCCACCGTGAACCAGGAAGACCTGCTGCTACTGCGGTGGGATCAACCGATAAAAATTTCAGACCAGCTTCGCGCCAAAAAACTGGAGGTGTCGCAGGGACTATTACGTTTGTCGGTCGAGGGGGATCGGCTCGGCTCCCCCAGCTCTCCGGCACGAATTCTTGACGCTCCTCCCTCCTGGGAAACCAGAATCTTGCTGGGAAGTCATCCCACGCTCACCATCGATGGGACTCATGATCCCGGCAGAGCACGATACGAAGGCTCTCCCAGCGGCATCGCCGTTGCTGCCACGACCATCCTCCCGATCACCACCCTCGATACGCTGGAAGGAACTGGAGTTTCCTCACCACTGGTCATCGATATCGAAGGCGATTGCAATCCGTGGCAGGAATTGTCGTTGCCGATCCAGCTTCAAGCACTCGAGGGATACACTTTTACCCAACTCCCTGACGGACAGGTACTGCTGACAGGTGGACGGATCATGAGACCGGACGGAGGACACCGGATCTCTGCCGATGCCTGGATCATCGATCCCCAGGGAACCCACACGGGACCAATACCAATGCAGACTCCTCGACGAGGTCACACCGCCACCATCCTTCCAGGTGAAGATGGCATCGAGAACACCGATGATGATTTTGTGATCCTGATCGGCGGTTGGGATGGAACGAAAACCCGCGACGACTCCGAGGTGATGCTGTTATCGAATCCGATAAAAGAATTTGCGAGAGTCGAAACACGAACTCCCCGCTTTGAACATAGCGCTCATCGGATCAGAGATGAAAATTCCATTCTCCTTGTCGGTGGTCGTTATGACGACAAACTACTCAACGGAGTCATTCAGCAACTGGAGATTCAAACTCGACTTGAAAATGGTGAATTTGAGGTTGAATCCCAGATGAGTGAGCTGGGGCAACTGAAGTATCCTCGTCATCAACATGCCTCGATCCTGTTCGACGATTCAGAACAGCCCTTGCTGTTTCTTTACGGTGGATACGGCGGATCTCTCGGGACTCCGCATGTCGAACTCAGCGAAGAGAACTGTCGAGTTCTGGACAACCCTGAAGTTTTCAGGATTCGCACCGATGCGGGCTACGCAAAGCCTCTCCTGCTTCCCGGGGGAGCGGATCTTCCGGGTCCACGAAGAGGTTTACACTTGCACCCTCTGTCCGACATAACAGGACCGGGGAACAGGGCCTTACTGGTCGCAGGTACCCGCAGAGAGGCAACCCGCAATGCATTCTCACCGGTCCAGATCACCGAATGCCGTACTGCATACACCCTCCATGCCGAAGACCCTGGAACCGGTCAGATTCGTCTCAGCTGGACCTCTGCAGGAAGACTCCCGCTGGAGATGTTCCAGCCTTCCATCACTGGAATTGCTGGCGGCAGGATCCTGGTCGGCGGAGGACTGGAAAAAGATGGCCGACCCAATGCTGAGAGCGCCATCTTTGATCCCGTTTCGGGAATTCTTGAGCGGGTTTGTCAGCCGATGACCGCTGCCATGGAGGAGTCCGGAACTCCTCTGATTTCTCACGCAGTCCCGTTGTGGGGAGGGGCACTGATTCTCGGTTCTTCACCGGAGACGCAGACCTGTCAGGCGATCTTGTTTCGACTCGATAACTAGGAATGGTTTGATCCACGACCGAGGATCAAATGGATTACTCGGAGTTGCTCGTTGATTCCCCACCAGAGTAACTGACCAGCTTCAATCTCAACTCCCAGGTGTCCGTGTTCGTGCTATTTCTCTTGGTCTTGTTGGTGAGCTCCAATTTCTCGAAGCCCAGATGAGGAGCACGAGTACGAATTTTTTCCAGGAACGTGATGTGATCGCGTAAAGGCTTGTTGGCAAAGGTGGCGGTGTACGTATGCTTGGTCAAACCTGAAAGCTCTCGCTTATCGCTGTCAGAACTGACGACCTCGGGCTTTGCAGTGGAGTTCCGCATGTCCTCTATGATCTGCGAGATGATGCTACTGGTCTTATCCGCTTTCTTTTTGCTCTCCTCACGACGACGGTGTTCCTCCACCACCTCCTTGCTTTCTGCGCTTGCAAGAAAGTCCTTCAGCTCACTGAAATTGCGAGCTTCTCTTATTGTCGCCGCTTCGTATTCTTGCGCTCCACTCTTGATCCACCAACCCCAGGCTCCAAACACCGCGGAACACAAAAAGAGAGTTAGCAGCAGAATCTGAGTGAAATCGCTGGTTTCATTCTTGGCAGCCATGACTAACTCCTTCCTGGCGCGTCAGTGACGGATCCCTTGAGTTTCAGATCCAGAGACACTTTTTTCTTTTCACCAGAAGGAGTGATCGTTTCTTCGACGGAGAAATAGCGAGAAACTCGCTCCAGCGCAGAAACGGCTCTTTCCGCAGTCGTCGCATCCGCGACCAGGAATTCGACGGTAGATTTACCGTCCTTTTTCTTCAAAGCACTGAAATCGAACTTTGACCATTCGGGGTATACCTTGGGGTTTGCAGACGCAACTCCCTTTGCAATGTCATCGAGTAAATCAAGACCGGACAGGTATTGCTGAACCTTGGTTCTGCTTCTACTGGAGGAACCACCCTTCAGCTCATTGATTTTCGCCTTGGCACTTTGCAGGTAATTCGGATTCGAAGAGCGGGGAGCCTTCTCGAATCGGGCCAGATAGACTTCAGACATGTTGTTGCGAACTGTTTCGTATTCCTGGCGTCGATATTGCTTCTCTCGATGATTCGAAACTAACCAGCTCACCGACATACAGCACAATATAAGGCCGAGCAACAACAGCCCCGGTACCAGCTTCGCGAAATGACGCTCGTACCGGTATTCCTCTTTTCTCAGATCGAAAGTAGTGGATCCCTTGCCGGCAGATTGAAGAGCCAGACCTACGGCAACTCCTCCACTATCGTTGCAACGATCTGCCTTATCGATAGCAAGTTTGGTTTCGATCCCATCACACACGTGCAACGGATGGGCAGGAACTTCATACTCTTCGGCAAGGCGGTCAACGATTCCAAGATCCGCAGCAGCTTTCCCCGAAACCACGATGCGATCGAGCGGACTCCGCATCAAAATACCGGCAAAAGTACGATCGATCTCTGTAAACAGTCGATTGATCACTTCATCTGGATTTACTGGAAGCATGGTGGGAGCAGTCGTCATTTCTTCGTTGAGCCTGGCGAAGTCCTCGTCTGACACAACAGCGATCGACAGTTCCTCTTCTTCCCCAACTTCTGCGTCAACATCGGCCGTATCGAACAGGCTCGAAAACTCCTCAGATGCTGTGGAGGTCTCCTCCTCATCACCGGTACTTCCCTCAACCTCCTCCGAGGTAGTCAAAGCTGGGATCGAGGAGTGGCCCAGGTGATTGGAAGTGGACCGCATCCTGGTGATCTTACCCTCCTCCAGCATGACGAAGGTGGTGTGGCCGGCCTCCATGCCGATCAGTAACGTACGCCCATCCTGGAACTCTGGATTTGAGATGCTCAGGGAGGTTACCAGCGCCGTGGCATCGATCTCGATCTGGACAGGATCGATGGAACCGGCACGAAGCATATCAAGATGGACTTCGATTGTTTTCTTCGGTACCGCACTGATCAACAATCGACTCGAGTCATCAGATTCAGAGCATTTGATGTATTCAATGATGAGATCATCGATGGAAACAGATGGAATCACCGATTCGCTCTCATAGCGAATTGTTTTGGCTATCGTCTCATCACGCGTAAACGGAACCGAAAGCTCTCGCAGCGTCGTCATTCGAGTAGGGATGGAAGAAACAACATCCAGCCCCTGCAGATCAGATCCCGACATTGCTGTCTCTAAGATTTCTCTGAGCGATTCGATTCGCTGTTCGGGAGTTTCGCCGAGGATTCGATCTTCGATGTATTCAACAATCGAAATTTGCTTTGAAGTGGCTTCCACCACCGCAATGCAAACTTCAGCTCCATCGATTTCGATACCTGCGTGCAGGGCCACGCCAGGACTCCTCTCGAAAGGATCCTCGGGATGGGATCAGGGCTTTGGTTGCCCCTGGGCTCTGTTCAATTCTTCGAGACGACGAATCGTCCCCTGACTATCGTTGAGATCGATGCCGAGGGTCGCCTCCACCCGCTTACGGGATTCTTCATCGGAACCAGAGGTCCGTCCTTGAATACCAGTAGCTGGTTTTTTGGCGGGTGGTGTCCGGTCAGCACCAGGAAGTCCACGGCCACCACGGCCCCTCAACTGACTGCGATTGGCGGGGTTCTGCTGCTGAAGCCCGGGAGTCCTGAGGGATCCATTGGTCGGACGTCCAGAGGTCGCTGCGGGATTCTTGGCTTCCGTGCCCGAAACCGCCTTGCCTTGCTGATCCTTGATGGTTCCACGAACGTCGGTTGGAATCGCCGGCGAGGCAGCTCCAACACCTGGTCTCGCGGTAGCACCGCCAAGAAGCTCCACTTCTTCGGGGCTAAATCCTCGCAAGACCGTGACCGACCCATCCTGCTGTAACACCAAATCCGTTTTCTCTTCGGCACTCAGGGTGTAGCGCTGACCATTGTGTTCATAAAGAACACGGCTCGGGGAGTCGTCGATCTCCAGAACCATGAAAATGTTCTCATCGATCCGGGCTGATTTCCCCTGTTCGAGCAATCGAACTCTTTGATTGGAGACTGGTGCTCTGGAAGAACGCGAGGGGGTTCTGGTCGTCCGCCCCCTGGAACTGGTCCGGCTACTGCCTCTCACCCGGCTGCTCGAAACCGTTCTGGTCGAACGGCCCGGCACGATCACCGAGGTCTGGCCTTTTTCCCGGATGGTTGCAAATCTATTTCCCTCTGCAGATGAAACGATGATGCCTGTGATCTCCCACTCGCCGATGGGACCACCATTCAACAACGGCATGTCCGGGTCCGTCTCCGGCTTGACCGGAGCGGTTCGTACCGGAGGAGGTTGGCGATACAGATCAGAAATGATTTTCTGATACTGGTTACCGGTGGGACGGTATGTCTGTGGCGGCAATTCATAGTCTTTCGCATCGACAAGACGAACCGATACGGCCTCAGGAGAACCTGTAAAGAGATCGTAGAAGGCAAACCCCAGCAGGCCGATGGCGGCGAAGTTCAGGACCAGGAGCCCCCAGCGCAACAGGTTGATGTTCATTTTCATCATCTTCAATTCCTCCGCGTCGCCTTTACCGACGCACTTCTCTCCAGGAAAGAACCAGAACGTGCTGGTCTTTCCGAGCGCACACAATCCTACCCGAAAGGGTCCGATCCTGTCGTGTTCCTTCGATGGTAGCGGTGAAATAATTACTCGCAAACCCGCAATGGTCTTCTAAATCTTGCTTCAGGAGCTCTAGAATCGAGTCTCCGCCAGCTCCACCTTCGCTCCAGGTCTCGTCCACCTGACCGAGCTGATCTATTCTGGTGAAGTGCTGAAATTCCTCGGTCTCGCCCTCCTCCAGACCGAACTCATCGATCCCGGAGGTCGCCAGATCCTCTTCACCCTCTTCTGGCACCTGATACTGGTTCCCGTGCTCGTAGATCATCCAGCTGATTTCCTTCGCCTCATCAAAATCTTCAATGGACCGGATCATGGCGATCAAAACCTCTGGCCGGGCAGTGTTGAGATTGATCTTGCCGCTGGAATTCGCAGTTAACACATGACGCAGGCCAAGCGGTTTCGGGAGCTGGGCAACTCCGCCATCCAGCATTTCAAAGCCTGCTTGCTCGAGAAGATCAGTAGCACCCGGAATATCCTGATTCAGGGAATCAAAAAAGTCCTCGCCATAGCCTTCTTCTTGAGCTTCCGCTGCTTCCGGATCGATGGGACCGCTGAACAGCTCCCAGGTGATCCCTTCCAGTTCACGAATCGAATCGATGCTACGAATACGTCGAGTCTCTTCTTCCATCGCTCTGCTGTAGACCATGCTGACGATGGAACTGGCTGCCGTGACTGCATCGGGGACGTCATAGTAATCGAAGCCGTATTCCATGTTGTAATCGATCACAGCCTCGATCAGGCGTTGAATCATGAACTCGGCCTCGTCTACCGTCTCTTGATCCGGAGCCACGTATTCTTCTTCCTCGAGAAGATCTCCAATGCCGGCAGCTGCAGCAGCGGCCTGAGCCTCCTCGCCCAGGTCGTCGAGATCTTCGACATCATCTTCGGTGTCTTCCTCAAGGGAGGCCAGATCAAAGATATGATTGAGATCGATGCAGGATTCACCGTCGATCACGCTTCCGGTGAGTTGCACCTGGTCGATGGAATCCTGCAATGGATACGCCCAGCTATCGTGGCGAGTATCAACACGACCCGAATCGGCACCCGATCCACCGCCACCAGCGCCACCATTGCCGCCGCCACCGCTGCCTCCATCCAGGTCAATCCCTCCCGGAAGAGCGGCTCCGCCACCAGCACTGGTCGCAGTCCCACTGCCACCGCCTGAACCGACGATCGGCGAACCATCCTCGGCGATTTCCTCGTCGAAGTAGCCGAGATCTTCCATCAAATCGACGCTGAGATTTTGTACTACCTGCCGCGCTCCCGATTGGAGGGCATAGGAGAGACCGACGTACCCCTGGCGGTTGATGGAGATTCGCTCCTCCACCTTGGTGACAAAGAGCAGCTGGGTGATGAGCACGGTCAGGACCAGAACCAGCACCAGCACCACGAACAGCGCCATTCCCTCCTGACGGAGGGAAGGACATTGGATCGAGGCGGGCGACAGCTTCTTCATCGGAATCTCCTGGTCTGAACCGATCGACGAGCGAGAAACGGATCTCGCTCTCTTATCACTTCATCGGCAGATCTCATGCCAGTCTACACCGATGTTGGAACTGGTTTGGAAACTGCGGACATTTCATAACCCAATGTTATTTAATAGTTTATGGAAATGCACCCAAAAACAACTTGTGAACCCGAACGCTGAAATACCTGAATCGGGTCAAAATGTGTTCAAAAACACTACACTCCGGCGGGAGCGGTCGATTCGACCGGGCGATTTTCGGCATCCGGGCGCTTCAGGAAGAAGGTCAGGACCACCGGTAGAACCACCAGTGTCAGCAAGGTGGAGGCGGACAGGCCGCCGATGATGGTCTTGCCAAGAGTATAGAACTGAGGACCGACCGTCATCTGGGTGCCGTAGGCCATCGGAATCAGACCCAGAACCGTCGTCAATGCAGTGATGAGAATTGGACGAAGTCGATCACTCGCCCCCTTCTGGATCGCAACGATCGGTTCGATACCACTCTTCAGATGACGCAACACCTGGTCGATGAGAACGATGCCATTATTCACAACGATTCCACACAATAAAATCATGCCTACCGCTGCCGGAGTATCGAGATGATCGCCCTGAAGATGGAGACTCCAGATCACTCCCGGAATTGCCAGGAGCACGGTGACCATCAAGACCAGCGGAGTCCGCAGCGACTCGAACAAACAAGCGAGAACCAGATAAACAAGGAAGACCGAGAGGTACAGTCCTTCACCGAAAGAAGATCGGTTTCGCCAGCGACCGGACCATCCTTCACCAAGGTCCCATTCATATCCGACCGGCCACTTGAAAGAACTCAGCGCCTGTTCCAGTCGAGGTACCACTACATCTTTTTCACCAGCTTGATACCGGACCGAAACTCCCAGGTTGGCGAGACGATCACGTCTGTGTCGATCATCGGAAGCCTCTTGCTCGATCAGTTGACCAATTTCTTCGATTGGAAGATCGAGAAAATCAGTCAGAGGGAATCGCATCAACCGCAACTCTTCAACAGTATCTGTCTCTTCTTCAGCCAGCCCCAGAGTGATATCCAGATCACCGGATTGGGTCCGCATCTGAGAAAGTCGATTTCCTGCAAATGCCGAACTGATGGCGCGAGCTACCGTGTCTCCACTGACTTGAAGTCGCCCCAGTAGATCCTCGTCAGGTTCCAGACGCAGTTCGTCGACTTCATCGAACCCGGCGATCTCCGCCTCGATGACACCCTCAACACCCCCCAGGTACAGGATCAGCCGTTCTCCCAGATTTTCGAGCAGGTTACTGGAATCGCCACGGAGACGGACCTCGATCGAACCAGCCATGCTACGGCCGCCGCCGCCATGTCCACGACCTCCCCATCCCCAGTCTTCCCCGGTCTTGATGGTGAACCCGGGAACCGCAGGGAGGATCTCATCGATTCTCTCACGAAGATCTGTCAGGTATTCCTCGGTAGCAATCTCTGATGGCGGGTAAATTCTCGTCAATGCATATCCATCCTTGAACCAGGAATAGATATCGCCTTCACCGATCACATCTCGCCTCGAATCGAGGTAATTTTCTACCTCGGTGACTATCTTTTCCATCTCGCGAAAGTCGAGACCTTTGACAGGCCGGTAGGAGATGTTGGCGTAGTTGTTCTGCCAATCTGCATCAGATAGATCGACCCTGAATCCATTATTGAAAGGGATCACGGTACTCAGCGTTGCTGTCAGCGCTACCAGTAAAGCGAGATATCTATGTTTCAGGGCGAGTACCAAGAAGTTGTTATAAGCCACCCGGAAACCGGAGAACCATGAAGTTTTGGCGGGATCATCTCCCCCGTAAATTCTTGCTGCGACCATCGGCACCAGGGTCAGCGATACAAACAAGCTCGCGATGATGGTGAGCGATATCACCAGTCCAACACTCGCCAGGTGCTCGGTAAACTCGTTACGATCAGAGATGAGTACAGGAAGAAACACGACGACAGTGGTCAATGTCGCAGCAAAAACGGGAGTGGCAACTTCCATCGTCCCTTGCGTTGCCGCGGTCTTCGGATCGTCACCTAAACCGGCCCTGCGAACGATCGACTCCACCACCACTACTGCGGTATCCACCAGCATTCCCACCCCCAGCATCAGGGCGAGAATCGTCACCACATTGAGTTCCATTTCGAGCATGTGGAGCACGGCAAGGGCAAACAACACAGAGATGGGAATCGCCATTCCGACCAGCAGCGTGGCGGAGATACGGCGCAAAAATAGCAGCAGGATCAGCACTGCCATGCCACCACCGATGAACCCCGCATCGCGCAACCGCACCAGTGAATCGACGATCATCTTGCCCTGATCCTGCCACACCAGCAGGTCGATCCCTTCCAGTTGAGGATCGTGTGAGATTTCCTCGACCGTCGAGCGGATCTCTCGACATACCTCGACGGTGTTGGCCCCTGACTCCTGGGAAATCTCCAGTGAAACAGCATACGATCCGTTGAGGTGCCTGCCCCAGCGTCGCTCTCCCTCGACCTTGGCAATCGTCGCCACCTGGCCCAGGCGAAGCCCGTTGGCATTGATCGGAAGCTGCGATAGCTGTTCAACATCGTTCATCGCGTTGATAAGACGGAGACGTCTGACCTTGCCATCTTTCCAGACCCTACCGATGGTCGCATCGATGTTGGACCCCTGAATCACTTGCGAGATGTTCCTCAGGGTCAAGCCATGACGCTCCAGATCTTCCTTGAGGAAACTGATCTTCACCTCAAGGGGAGAAACACCATCCATCTCGACCTGTCCGACACCTTCGATGCGTTCGATGGGACGCTGGATTCTGTTGACCAGCAGATCATAGTTCTGTGACAGGTTGACACCTTTGGCGCTGATGCGCGCTTCCATGATGGTGTCAGTGCCACCTCCCCAACCATCTTCCCGGATCTGTATCCTCTCGAGATCCTCGACAGGAAGTTGATCCATCGCCCGGGCTAATCGCTCCCGGATCTCGACCTTGATGGCCTCTATGTCGGTACCGTAATCGAAGCGGAGCCGGACACGGCCATTCCCTTCCCTTGATTCACTGCTGATTTCACGTACGCCCTTGAGAGTGGCAAGTGCCTCCTCTAACGGTCGCACCACTTCGTTTTCTATCTGGATCGGTGAAGCATTTGGATAGGGAACCGAAACGGCAACCCGCATCTTCTTGAAGTTCGGCATGGCACTGAGAGGGATTTGCTGGATCGACAGTAAACCCGCCAGCAACAATATGATGTGAATCGTCAATGTGGTGATGGGACGGTCGAGACAGAACTGAACAAATCTCTTCATGTCGACCTCCCTTCTCCGGTACCACGCTGTAGCAAGCGATAGCCGCTCGGGATGACCACCAGCGTCATCATGGTCGCTGCCGCCAATCCCCAGACTACCGTAATTGCTAGGGGTTTGCGTAGTTCTGCTCCCGGACCAAAGCCCAGCGCCAGGGGCAAGAGCCCCAAGATGGTCGTGGCACTGGTGATGAGGATGGGTCGCAACCTCTCGATACCTGCTTCTCTCGCCGCAGTAGTCGGTTCAGAGCCCGCTTCCTGCAGTTGCTGGATCCTTGCGACGAAAATGATTCCGTTGTTGACGACGATTCCACACAACACGATGACACCGATCATCGACAGCACACCCAGGGGAATCCCGGTGAAAAACATGGCGAAGATGGCTCCACAGATTCCAAGCGGAACGGTAAGAATCACGATGAAAGGTAACTTCAACGATTCGAATGTACTGGCAAGAACCAGGTATACGACAAAGATCGCCAGAGCCAGAGCTTCGGCGAGGCTCTGAAGGGATTCCTTCATCTCCTGATTCTGCCCGGACATTCGCGCAACGGTTGTCGGTGGAAGATATCTTCCCTGAAGCGCAAACTCCGCATTCGATGTCGCCGTGCCCAGATCCACACCATCGGTACGGGCGGTAACCAGCACAGATCGCTCTCCCTCGACGCGTCGGATCTCGACGGGGCCCAGCGCTTCTTCCAATCGGCCCAGAGACGCTACCCTCAGTGGCGCTAATGCATCCGGTCTTGTGATCGCCACCGAATCCAGTTCGGCATCCTCGATGCCTTTATCCAGCGCACCCCGCATCCGCACTCGAACATCGATGGGTTTCTCCGCATATCGATACTGGGTTGCGATCTCGCCGATCCCCTTGGCTTTCAAGCCATCGGCGACCTGTCCCAGAGTAAGTCCGTAGGCCGATAGACGTACCGGATCGAGGCGGACATGAACCTCAGGCACCTGATCAGCAACTTGAGCCTTCACGTCCAGCAGGTTGGGAACCAGCCTCAATCGATCTTCGATTGCGAGGGCCGAGTTACGCAATATTTCCAGATCTTCATCGAAAACCTCAACCTCGATCGGATCGCGGAAGGTAAAGAGGGAAGGACGTCCCAGAGTCACCGGGCAATCGGGCACTTTGGCGAACTCACGCTCTATGCTCTCGATCACCTCAGCTTCCTGCTGTCGAGTCGCCTCCTCATCCAGCGTCAAGGAAACTCGAGCAACGTGCTCACGGCGATCACCCGATTGGACTTCGCCAAGTACCGGCGCATCTCCAACCGTCGCGGTAACCATCGCGATGGGCATTCCCTCCACCTTGAGTCGATCTATCGCCAGCTCCAGGGAAGCGACCTTGCGATCGGTTTCTTCCAGCGGAGTCCCTTCGGCCAGTTCTACATCGAAATGGAACTGCCCTTGAAACAGATCAGGTACCAGTTCGGAGCCGAGGTCGCCTGCCTGTGGAAGAACCAGAACGCATAGCATCACTGCCAGCACCGGAGCCACCCAGGAAACGGTCAGAACCTGATCAAGAATCCTGGCATAGGCCCGCTGTGCCGCAGACATCCCATAACTGAAGGCTCTGGAGATCGGTCCCAGAAAGGCATCGACGGCATGGATCAATCGAACGAGCTTACCCGGTGATGAATTCGCTCCATTTGCAATGACCGTCGGAATCACGGTTACGGAGACAAACAGACTGACCAGCAGGGAGTACGTCACTGTCAGCGCTTGATCCCGAAAGATCTCGCCGCCAATCCCCTGGACAAAAATCAACGGAAGGAACACGGCAATGGTGGTCAATGTCGAAGCGATGATGCCACCCATCACCTGCCCGGTGCCTTCTGCTACCGCATCCCGGACTGCCAAACCCCTGTCCCGGAGCCGTTGTATCGATTCCAGCACGACGACGCTGTTGTCGACCAGCATGCCGATGCCCAGTGCCAGCCCCCCGAGTGAAAGGACGTTCAGGCTCACATCCGTCAGCTCCATCAACAGAAAGGTGACGGCAACAGAGACAGGGATCGATAGGGCAATGGTGAGCGTGCTGAGCAGGTTCCGGAGAAACAGGTAGAGCACCAGCGCTGCCAGTAACGCCCCCATCAAAGCGGTCGACTCGACACTCGAAATTGAATCCTCGATGAATCGAGCCTGATCGGTGAGAACCTCTATCTTGCAGCCACTGAGGCTCCGGTCATTTTCCAGCTGCGACAAACGATCCCGAACTCTGTGTGCGACGGAGACAGAGTTGGCATCTCCCTCCTTGTAGAGGTCGAGCTGAACTGCTGGACGACCATTGACCCGGACCAGGATTTCGTCATCTCTGGGAACAATCGCCACGGATCCGATATCTCGAACCCTCAGCGTTCCTGTATCCCCATGACGAACGATGACATCTTCGATGTCCTTGATCGACTCGAACTCGCGAACCGTTCGCAAACGGTAGGCGGTCTGGCGATCCCGGATCTCACCTCCTGATCGATTCACATTCTCCTGATCCAGTTTTCTGGCTACCTCCTGAACCGTGAGAGATAACGCATCGAGACGTAGTGGATCGAGGTCGACCAGTACCTCGTCCTCAGCCCCGCCGATGACCCGCGCTGCAGCGACTCCAGTCACCGTCTCCAGGCGCCGCTTGACCCTCAGTTCGGCGAGCTTGCGTAAATCGGGTACCGATCTGTTCCCGGACAGGGCCAGACGCATCATCGGATCGAGGGATGGATCGAATCGATAGACCAGGGGAGCCCGCGCATCATCCGGGATATTCACGAGGTCCAGCTTCTCTCGAACATCCAGGCTGGCCCGCTGCATGTCCGTATCCCAGCTGAATTCCAGTACCACTTCCGAAACGCCGGCTCGCGAGTTACTGACATACCGCCGAAGCCCCTGGGTCACTCCTACCACTTCTTCGATGGGATCGGTGACGAGCTGTTCCACCTCCTGGGGAGAGGCATCCGGTAGTTCAGTCTGAACGGTGAGAGTGGGGTAGGTGATGTCGGGTAATAGCTCGATCGGCAATCGCCCCAGTGCGAGAACCCCGAAGGTCACCGCAGCGATGGTTATCATCGCAACGGTCACTGGTCGTCGGATGATCCCCTTGAGCCACTGCTGCATCGATCACTCCCGGTACGAACGACTTCAGTCGTCCGAAGATCCTGATCCTGTCCTGGAATCACTCGGAGAAGCGGCAGGACTGGAGGATTCCGAAGCAGCGGGAGAAGCACCGCCAGTTGGCCGGACATCCGGTGCTACCTTACCTCCGCCTCGTCCACCACCGGTACGAGGGCCCTGGCCTGCTCCGGGCCCCCCACGTCGTCGACCTTCGACACCGGGCCGACCGCCATCTTCAGGGCGCTTCCTGATTGCTTCATCTGGTTTTGGTTTCTCGGAATCGAGTCGTTCCACTGTCAGTGAATCGACCTGGACAGGGATTTCCCGATAAACGCTGACCTTATCGCGGTCCTGAAGATCTTCGAGTCCCTGCACCACCACTCGATCCCCCAGGTCCAATCCCTCTTCGATGACGACAATCGATTCATTTTCGTAACCACTGACCACCTCTAGCTCCTGAACCGTCTCCCCATCTTCGAGCAAGCGAAATAGCCTCGACCGGCCATCGGACTTGAGCATCGCAGTGCGAGGCACGATGATTCGGTTCTCCAGAGTGCGGGTAATCACGTCAACATGGACAAAGGAACCGGGCCGCATGGTAATCGCGGCATCCGGGAAACTGGTGAGGACTTCCACCGTCAGGCTTTCCTTGTCGACCACCGGACTGACTCGCTCGACAGTTCCCTCGGTCAATACTGGTCCTTCACTCTCGGTCCTCAGGACACAACGCTGTCCCAGCTCAAGATCAGCGACTTCGCTTTCGGGTAAATGAAGTCGTACTCGTAACGGTTCAAAGTCGGCAAAGGAGAAAAGCTCATCTCCTACCCGAACATACTGTCCAGGCTCGATCCGACGGCGAATGATGATCCCATCAAACAAGGCCTGCGGTTGGGAATGACCCAGATCGATGAGCGCACGGGCATGACTGGCCTCTGCTTTACGAAGTGTAAATTTCGCATCATCCAGTTCCTTGGTCGTCCCGGCTCGAGTACTGGCAAGTCCTTCCATTCTCTCCAGACCTGTTTCGGCCTGCTCCTTCTCGATCAGCGCAACTCGCTCTGAGATGCGCAGTTCTTCCTGATCGATGGCGCACAGAATCTTGCCCTTCTTGACCCTTTGCCCCTCCTCTACCGCAACAGAATCGACACTTCCTTCGACGCGAGAGAGGAGAACAACCTGGCGTTCAGGTTCGAGGATTCCGCTTCCTCGAACTCGCTCCCGAATCACTGCAAGCATCGAAGAGGTCACCTCGACGGGGGTTACATCTTGTTCGACCGGAGAAGCTCCGTCATAACCGAAATTTCCACCAGGCCTCATCGAGAATCTACGGGACGAATTTCGATCACGGTTTGAATTCGAATCACCGGAATCAAGGATGCTGTGGGAGAACCATCCAACCAGCACCAAACAGGTTGCGGCGATGAGCTGAGGAATCCAGCGCTTCATTTGTTGCTCCCTACACATTCCGGACAGATACAGCTGGCCCGCAAACGATCAAAGGTCCAGATGCCCGTGGCATGGCCATCGGAGAACTTCAGGTTCACCCCATAATTCCCGGTCAGATCGAATCCGGTGCAGTGCAAGTCCTCCGGCAGCTGTGCCGGATCAAGGATCGGCTCTCTCGACCATTCGTCAACGCAAGCTGCGCATTCGCAACTTTCCCGCAGCGATCGGTGAGAATAGAGGCTTTCATGGCCATCTTTCCAGACGATCAGCAAGGTGGCCGGCTCCAGCAGGTCCACGCTCTCTGCCTGGTGATGGATGGAACTGCTCAATTTCCCGACCCTTCCAATCCGAATGAGCCAGGATTGTACCTTGTAGGGCGGTTTTCCACACTCGAAGCTGATGGACTCTCAGCGAAAAGAACCAGCCCCGCAAGGCGTGAGCCCCCTCCGGAATTGGGTCGATCCCGGAGAGGGCCGTTTGGAAGGCTTGGTAGTAGGAACCTTCAATTGTCCTCAAATCACCGAGGAACAATAAAAGGTGGACCGGAGAGAGGTACGCCGCGTCAACTTCGGGGAAAACCACTCCACGGGCTCGACAACTCCCCAACTCTCTCCGGCCGTCGAACCGCTGACGAATCTACTTTGTATTATATAAAATGTAAAGTACATTTTTTCCCTCAATCCCAAGTGCTTCTGGCTCCTCATCTTGCAACGCAGATATTGCTACACGGTTTGATCGTGTTTCCTTGCCCCTCTGCGGACACTGGCTGAGACTGGGGTCTGGAGGTCCATGACTCAGACCGATCCCAAAAAGTTCCAGGCCTGGCTGCTTCAACTGCAGGACCAGATCTGTCTCGCCCTTGAAAAAGAGGACGGAAAAGCTCATTTCGAGAGCACCCGCTGGGAGCGACCCGAAGGCGGCGGCGGAGAGAGCCGGTTGTTGCGAGAGGGAGCGCTGTTCGAGCAAGCCGGTGTCAACTTCTCGGTGGTCAGCGGCGAATCCTTACCACCCACCGCCAGTGCCCAGAGACCTGAACTGGCCGGAAGAAGTTTTGAAGCGATGGGGATCTCGCTGGTTCTGCATCCGTGGAACCCTCACGTCCCCACCACTCATATGAATGTACGACTCTTTCATGCCGATAAAGACGGTGCGGATCCGGTCTGGTGGTTCGGGGGTGGATTCGATCTCACGCCGTACTATCCAGTACTGGAAGATGCTCAGTCCTTCCATCTCGCCGCACGAGATGCACTCGACCAGCACGACAAAGCTCTCTATCCCCGCTTCAAGGAATGGTGTGATCGATACTTCTACCTGCCCCATCGAGATGAAACTCGCGGCATCGGCGGTCTATTTTTCGACGACTTCGTGGATGGTGGATTCGACCAGGCGATGGCCGTGACGCAGTCGGTCGGCGAGGCCTTTCTCGCAGCTTACATGCCGATCGTGGAGCGCCGCCGCGATCTCGAATACGGTGACAGGGAACGTCGGTTTCAGCTCTACCGGAGGGGACGCTACGTCGAGTTCAATCTGCTGTTTGATCGCGGCACCCTGTTCGGAATCCAGAGCGGCGGGCGCACCGAGGCGATTCTGATGTCGCTGCCTCCAGAGGTTCGCTGGGAAACGGGCTGGCAGGCAGAACCAGGTTCTCCAGAGGAGGAGCTGCTCAATTTCCTGCGCCCTCGCAACTGGCTATGAGCCCGCCGAAAAAGCCGTAAATTCCTTTAATATAGTATCTTAAGACTTCTTCTCTGGCCCCCGTCGGATTCAATATTGCCAAATAGGCAACTCGCTTATTGCCATTCTGGCAATATTAGATATATTCCAGTCAGAGAGATTGCCGCTGTTTCGACAGCAATTGTTTCGACAGGTCTGTGCCAGAGAAACACCTGGAGAGAGGCGAAAACAGATGAACGAAGAACTCTACCCCGACGAACACGATGAGTTCGATGACGAACCGGTCAATACCGGCTGGATCAGTAACACTCCGTACTGGCTGATCTCGGTTGTCGCCCATGGCATTTTGCTGTTCGTACTCGGTGGAATCATCGTCCTCGAGGTTCAAGAGGAGAAGGAAGAGCGCAAGACGGTCGTCAGACAGGAAATCAAACCTCCCGTTTACGACCCGACAAAGAAGCGCGACATCGAGCGCAAGCCGGAAATCCTCGAGAAGAAAAAGACTGACCCCATCAAGTTGCTGAAACCCGACAAGATCAGTCGGACACCCAAGGGGACCAGCAAGAACAACAAGACCAACAAGAACATCAAAAACCAGCTCAACGATGCCTTCGGTATGACCGGAGCCGGAGCTGGCGCTTATGGCAATCGATTTGGTAAAGGTTCTCTGTCTCGAGAAGGCGGTAGCGAAGCAACCGAAAGTGCCGTACTGGCCGCACTGAAATGGCTCGAACGACATCAACATCCGGATGGGCACTGGTCCTCCAATGGTTTCCTGCGACCCGATGGATGTGAAAAAGAAGACGGAGATGGCTTCGAGGGTTACGATGTGGGTTGCACCGCGCTGGCGATGCTCGCCTATCTCGGGTTCGGGCATACCCACGAGAGTGGTGAGTTTCCCGAATTCGTCATTGTCATGCGCAAGGCGATGGACTGGATGCTCGCCCAGCAGATCAAGGATGCCGATCCGAAACTCAACGGGCTGTTCGGACTTCCACAGGAAGATACCGACGAGTGGATCTACAATCATTCCATCGCCACGATGGCGATGGCTGAACTGCTGCTACTGTCCCACGACAAGATCAAACTGTCGAAACCGGTCGAGAACGCGACCAAGTGGTGCCTGAGAGCCCGGAACCCTGGCTACGGCTGGAAGTACGGTTACGTGGCCGGAAACAACGACACCTCGGTCACCGGCTGGATGGTGCTGGCCCTCAAAACAGCCAAGGTGTGCGCCCAGTCGCGCTACATCAAGAAAGTCCGCAAGAAGGATTTCGACCCGGCGTTTGAAGGAGCCCTGAAGTGGTTCGCATCGTGCACGTCACCACGTAATGGGATTTGCGGATACGAGAACTCCGGAGATCCAGGTTCCCAGTTGCAATCGCACTACCCGGAGCCTTATCCCTACTCGAAGGATCTCTCCTGCATGACTGCGGTATCCGTTTTGTGCCGTATCTTTGCCGGTGAAAAAACCAATACCGATGCCATCAAGCAAGGTACTCAGGTTTTGATGGACCAGCTTCCGAACTGGCGCCCACAGGAGGGGAAACGGAAATCGAAGATCAATCTCTACTACTGGTACTATGCCACCTACGCGATGTTCCAGATTGGCGGTAGCAAGTGGCGCGAGTGGAACGAGGCGATGATCGAGGCTCTGGTTCGCAACCAGCGGGTCGGCGGCTGTGAAGATGGATCATGGGATCCGATCGGTGAATGGGGAATTGCTGGAGGTAGGGTCTACAACACCGCCATCGGGGCGATGACCCTGGAGGTTTACTACCGATTTGCTCGCGCCAGTAATTAAAGAGGCGCCTTGGACCAGATCGATCAACCAGCAGCCAACGAAGAGCAGATTGAGGTACACCTCAACGGTGAACCTCAACGGCTCCCGGTACATTGCACTGTTTCTGCCCTGGTAGGATCACTCCCGGTAGAGCCAACCGCTGTGGCGGTGGAACGCAACCGCGTCATCGTCCCGCGTTCTCTCCATCAGGAAACGATCCTCGAGTCAGGGGACCATATCGAAATCGTGACGATAGTCGGAGGAGGATGATTTTGAAGACCGAAGCCACCCAGGAATCATATGCCCAGCCCACCCCTCTTCAGCTCGGAGATCGAACCTTCAGGTCTCGATTGTTTGTCGGTACCGGCAAGTACTCCGACGCAGAGACGATGAATGCTGCTCTCGAAGCCTCCGGCTGTGAGGTGGTCACCGTCGCCATCCGCAGGGTCGATCTGGACGCCGGCGAGAATCTGCTGACGCAGCTCGATCGAGACCGCTATTTCTTGCTGCCCAATACCGCCGGCTGCTTCAATGCCGAGGATGCGATGCGCGTATCTCGTCTCTCACGTGAGCTGGGACTGGGTGACTGGGTCAAACTGGAAGTCCTTGGCGACAAGAAGACGTTACTACCCGATCCGATCGGCACCCTGGAAGCATGCAAAACCCTGGTCGGGGAAGGCTTCAAGGTGCTGGTCTACACCAGCGACGATCCGATTCTGGCGCAACGTCTTCAGGATGCCGGTGCCACTTCGGTGATGCCCGCGGGCTCTCCCATCGGCAGTGGCCAAGGTGTCCTCAATCCCAACAGTCTCTCCATCATCATCGAGCAACTCGATGTCCCGGTGATCATCGATGCCGGTGTCGGAACCGCCAGCGATGTGACCATTGCCATGGAACTGGGTGCCGAAGGGGTCCTGCTCAATACCGGAATCGCCGGGGCAAAAGATCCGGTGGCGATGGCGCACGCGATGCGAAATGGGCTCGAAGCGGGCTGGTTCGCCGCCCAGGCGGGTCGCATTCCCAGACGTCGCTATGCTCTGGCTTCCAGTCCAACAGAGGGTGTGATCGGCGAGTGATGGATACCACCACGGGGGAACCGAGCGCTGTCAGTACCTTGCTCGTCTCTGTGGTGTTTGTCGCCATCTCCATCACCATGCTGAGGGAGCTTGCCCGATCGATGCAACGGTCGGCCAGATCCGATTCTGTTTCACCTGATCACGGTTCACCGGGGACTTCTTCTCCCTGGAGCGGTGGATCGGTGTTGATGCTGTTTGCCTTTTTCTTTCTGGGTCAGCTGGCGATCATGCAACTTGCCGTTACCCCGTCACTGGATCCTGATGGTGCCGACAATCTCGAGCTCAGCCATCCCGCGACATTTGTCGGGTTATCGCTGCTCAATCTGATCCTCTCTCTTCTGGCGATGCAGCTATACCGTCTCCGAACGATGCAACAGCTTGAGTCCGGTGAATCGAGGGTCCCGTCCTTCTGGTTGGAATCGGGAGGAAACGCTTTTCGTGCGATCAGACTCGGAGTCGTTGCGTTGCTCTGCTGGATTCCCGGGCACATCGGTCTGGCGGGAATCTGGGATCTGACCCTTCGCTTCCTCGAAATCGAGGTCCAGGTTCAAAGTAGCGTCCAGTTAACGCTTGAGTCGATCCGCCAATCAGATTGGACCCTGCTGATTCCCCTGTGCTTTTACGGGGCCGTGATGGCACCGATCGGCGAAGAGGTGCTGTTCCGGGGAGTTCTCTTTCGCTGGTTGAAAGGCCACTGGGGTTTCATCGGAGCGGTGGTCGCGTCCTCCATCTTTTTTGCGTTGATCCACGATTCCATTGCTTCGTGGCTTCCGGTTGCAGCGCTCGGCGGTGTCTGTGCCTGGCTTTACCACCGTAGTGGTCAGTTGCTCGCCAGTGTTGTCCTGCACTCCGCCTTCAACTCCAGCATGTTCCTGCTGATGAGCCTGTTCAAGGAAGAGATCTGATATGGCAAGTATCGGAAATGTCATCCGCACCCTGAGAGAGGAAAAAGGCGTCACCGCCAAGGACCTGGCGGCACGAATCGGCCTTTCCGCATCGCAGATGAGCCGCCTCGAAAGTGGCCAAAGAAGAGTCAACAGTGAAGTCCTTGCGCGGATCGCTCGAGCCCTTGAAGTTACGCCCTCCGAATTTTTCAATGAAGAAACCTCTTCAACCGTCAGGCCCCTGTCTCGGTCTGCAGCAGCACCGTTGCGCCTGGCGATCGGAAAAATTATCAGGTCCGCTCGACGTCAAAAGCACTGGACTCTTGAAGATCTCGCCCGCAGGACAGTAACATCTCGTGCTTACTGCCTGTCCGTCGAAGAAGGTCGCCGAAGCGGACTTGAAACTGACTTCCTCCGAAAAGCTTGTCGTCAACTGGGCCTGGCACCGATCGACCTGCTGTTTTCCATCGAGGAAAAACTGGATGTCTCGGAGGTCGAGAGCGGCGAGCTGAAATCGCACCCGCAACCCATCGAAGGATCAACGATCCCCGGTATCCCCCTGATCGTCTCCGAACTGACCGCCTACCCCGAAGAACTGGATGATCGGGGAATGCCGTCGGGGGCTGTCGAGGATTGGCTGCGTTTACCCGGGCTCGATCCGACCCGCTGTTTCGCCCTGCGAGTCAGCGGCGATGCGATGGCTGGATCGGGAGCAGACAGTTTTCGGCCGGGAGACATCATCGTTCTGTCCCTCGACCAGCCCGTCTCCAGCGGGAATCTGGCCCTGGTCAGAACCAGCTGGGAGGGCCGAAAAGGTCAAAATTCGTCGAGAACCGTCTTCTGCCGCTATTTTGCCGATGATCCGGAAGCCATTCGGTTGCAGTTCTTGCGATCTGAAGTCCCTCCCTACATACTTCCGACGGAAGAGGTGGAGAAAGCCTGGCTACTGGTACTCCACCTGAGGGGCCCAGAAAATTAGAGCTTGTAGTCCTGAGTTCTTTTCTGGTGCGAGTTTAGGGGGAAATTTCTACTTGAGCCCACGACCCTGAATCTGGTTTATTAGGAACTTGACCGCGATTCCGGTCGTTAATTTCGAAGACACACCTCCTCACGGGTCGGGGGGAACTCAGTTCCCTCCGACTCTATTATTTTTGTTCCACCAGATTTCCCACACCACTTCATCCCACTACCGATATCAATTCTGCTTCAAATTGAAGCGGCGGAGGCGCGGCGCGATGCACCGAACCTCCGCCGAAGAAGAGAGGGCTGATTTTATCGAATATCGTGGATCCGCATGTCGGGCTGTAACGCCTGAAGAGTCTGAATGACTTCATGCTGTCGAGCGGATCCGCCGACGCGCAGATATCTCTCGAAACTCACAATCGCCTTGTCGCGATTGTTCTGAGTCATCTGAACTCTACCGATCCAGTAATGGGGTTCGGCAAAGGTAGGATCTACTTCGAGAGAACTCTCGAGGTATTTGATCGCCTTGTCAAACCGCTCCATCTGGATGTAGAGGAGCGCCAGTTGCATCATCGGTCCCGAATATTGCTTTTCTTCGGTAGCCTCTAACATCGAGAGGTAAGACTTCTCGGCAGCTTGGTAATGGCCGATACCTTCGTAGATCTGTCCAGCCAGGTAATCGTAACGAGGATTTCCTGGATCGATCTTTCGTGCTCGCGCTAACGACTTCAGAGCCTGGGTATGATCCGATTTCTCCCAGTGAAGACGCGCGAGACGTTCGTGGTAGCGAGGGTTCCTGGGGAACTCCTGGACCAACCGCTGATATTTTTCGAGCTTCACATCGACGATGGTCGCATGACCCTTTTCGTCGTCCGTGATGACCTGGTCTGAAATCGGCCGGATAGTCTGGGTGAGACAACCTACGCTACAGCAAAGCACTGTCAGCACGGCTACAGCCTTGAGGGTTCGTTTCATGACCAAAATTCCTCTCTCGGAACACGGTTCCCTGACGAAACCGTTCTCTCATGCAAAATTCATCGGATAGAGTCGCGGTGTACTTGAGCGAAATGCTGAAAAATGCGTCAGATGGCATTCCAGGAGGCACTTTGACCACTTCACAATCTCTTCCCTCGCCGCCAGGAGCAGCCCTGGCTCTGTGTTTCCTGTCCCTTTCTATCGGCTGTCAGGGAGTCGCACCTGAGAAGGACTCCCAGCTGCGGGGTCTGGAACAGCAAATCGAGGCTCGCCTCGGCGAGTTCAGCGGTGTCGTCGGCATTTTCTATCGCTCCCTGGAATCCAGTGACGAGATTGCGATTCGCGCGGACGAAACCTTTCCGACCGCCAGTCTGATCAAAATTCCGATCCTGATCACGGTCATGGAAAAAATCAGAACCGGCCATTTGAAGTGGCATTCCAAACACCAATACACCAAGGACCGGGAGTATCCCGGCGAAGACATGCTGGCCTCATTCCGTGACGGAGCCGAGATCAGTCTCTCCAAGATCGTCGATCTGATGATTCGCTACAGCGACAACACCGCTTCCCTGTGGTGTCAGGAACTCGGTGGAACCGGAACCGAGCTGAATCGGTGGCTTTCTCAACACGGCTTTGAAAAGACTCGCGTCAACTCTCGTACGCCCGGCAGGGAAGAATTTCGTGAAGAGTGGGGCTGGGGGCAGACGACACCGAGGGAGATGGCGCAATTACTGACTCGCATCTGGCAACGGCAGTGTGTCCGACCAGATCTCGATGAGAGGATGCTGAGGATTCTATCTGGATCCTACTGGCGAGAAGAAATGCTCTCCAGTTTCCCACCAGAGGCTCAGGTGTTCTCGAAACAAGGAGCGGTAAACCAGAGTCGCTCGGAGGTAGTGCTAGTCGCAGCTCCTGACGGTCCCTTCGTCCTGTGTGTGATCACAAAAGACCAGCAAGATACTGGCTGGGAACATGACAACGATGGCTTCGTACTGCTGAGAGACATCGCAAAACTGTGCTGGCAACACAACGCTGGTCCCGAACTACCGGGTGAGTACTAGGTCTCCTCTGCAGCCAGCCCATCACTCTCCCCACCGGATAACAGTCCCCATTGGGTATCTTCGATGACGAAACCGAGCCTTTGATACAGACCGATGGCCGGACCTTTCGGATCCGCCCCCAGTAAAACCGAACGGCAACCGGCAGACTTGATCGCATGACGACCCACCGTCGAGACCAGAGCAGAGCAGATCCCTCGACGACGATACTCCGGATGGGTCTCTATCGACTGGTAGCGCCCCCTGTGATCTGAGCACAGAACCATGCCACACTGCCCGACCAGCTGGTCTCCGTCATAGGCCCCCCACCACCTCATCTTTTGCGAACCTGCCAGCAGCCGCCATGACCTTCTCAATCCTTCCTTGAACAGACGGTATCCAGCACAACCCTTCTGCTCCTTGGGATCACACAGGATATTGAGGGCTGTTATCGACTCAAATTCGGTCGAGAACTCGATGGGGCGAATCTCCAGATCACCAGGCTCCGGATCGAGTAGGCTGCTTGCCGTCATTTCGAATCCATGATCCGGAACCAGCTGAAGATCTCGAGCCTGCTGCAGTACAGCTGCAGAAAGTTCAGCTCCATCCCAACGAATCAACACATGCTTCACTTCCGGGAACTCCTGAAACCGGTGGTGAAACAATTCGATGTGTTTCGGCAGATCATCCACATCCGGAGGCTCGAAAAACAGCAGGTAGTTGCCCCAGTAATATTCAGGATTGTCGGGGCTTATCACCTGGATGAACGAATCAAAATGATGCACCCGTCCATCGACGGCTGACATCTCAAGATCTGTTGCGGTGAGAGGACTGTACCCAGGTCGACTCAATTTGATTCATTTCGCAAGTTTGACATCGAGATCAGTAAACCATCCGTCGTCGAAATCGATTCTCATCCACCTTCACGCTGATGATCCTCGTACCCACCACGATGCGGTCGAGCAGATCGAGACCATCCACCACTTGCCCGAATACCGTGTACCGACCATCGAGGTGCGGTGTCGGAAGATGAGTGATGAAAATCTGCGATCCTCCGGTGTCGTCACCGGCTTTCGGCATCCCGACCGTTCCGCGACGATAGGTGCGTGGATGAATCTCATCGATCAGGTGCCAGCCTTCATCACCCCACCCATCGCCACGGGGACCACCGCCCTGGGCGACAAAGGAAGGAACCACTCGATGAAACAGACGACCGTTGTAGATGCCCTTTCGGGCTCCATCGATGAATGCGCTGACATGACGGGGTGCGGCTTCCAGATCGAGTTCGATCACCATCGTTCCCTGATCCAGCTCCAGAAAAACCCTCGCTGGACCTTCCCCGGTCAACTGGGCAGCAGTCAATCTCGGAGCAGGACTGCGACCTTTGACTGGCGGAACGGGAATTCCCAGGGTTCGGGCAGCTGCAGTGCGTACCGTTCGGAACGGATCGCCAATCGCCTGGCGCGCCAACAACTTTCCAGCTGCAGTATCTGACAGGAATTCAAGAATCTTGACTCGTAACTCCCAGCTATCGGCCTCGAGCGAGCGAGCCCAGGTCTCCTGGATCAGGTGTTGCCAGGCGACCATCTTGCGTTGTGCTGCCAGCTCCACGGCCGCTTGCCGAACAGAAACATCTTCATCTCGGAGAGCGGATCGAATCAATATCGTTACCAGAGGTGTATCAATCTCTGCCAGGGCATTTACTGCAGCAGAGCGTACTCGACGATCAGAATCTCTTAGATAATTCTCGAGTGCTATCAACCCCTCCTCCCCAAGGTTTCCAGCGGCACGAGCACAGGCAACCCGAATCCAGGGGGAGGAATCTTCGGAGTACTCCTTGAGGATTTCTGCGCAGCGACTCACATCCAGAAGTCCAGTGCCTGCCGCGGCAGCGAGAGAACCAATCGCTGCCACCCGGACACTCTCGGAGCGTAGTGGATCGAGAGATCCGATGACGAACGGAAGTTCATACTCGGTCATCCCCTTGCCAAGCACTTCGACGACAACAGGCTTCACCAGGGGATGCTGCTCCTGGATCAGATGTCTCAAGATCACATCTCGGGCTCGTCCGGTACGGTCAGATCCGGCCTCACGCAACTCACCGATGGTCCGGAGTGCCTCCACTCTGGCTGTCCAGGGACTGGCGGGATCGAGCAACAATTGATCGAGACCGGGGAGCGCTCCGGGATCGAGAGGTTGTCTCAATCCCCATGCGGAATAGGTTCTGACCAGCCCAGACCGATGCAGTAATCCTCTGCGTAGCGGTTCCGATGTATCGGGATGGTCGATCTTCATCAGGGCATAGGCGAAAGGCCATCGATCACCATTCGATGGGTCAGACTGTCCGTGAAGTCGACGCGTCAGGGCAGGGATTGCCCTCGCAGCGGCATTCTCATGTCGCCACACCGAGAGCGCCGCCTCCTGTGCCAGGGCATCAGATTCCGCCTCTTCGAGCAAGGAAACCAGCGCATCGACCACTGGCTCGGCGACATCCAGTTCGTCTTGCTCCGTACCAGAGATTCTACCCAACGCAGTGACAGCACGAACGCGGGTTTCCAGATCGACACCATTCAGGGCCAGTTCCAGCAGCAGATTCAAAGCACGACCATCACCAAGCTGGCCGAGAGCAAATGAAATCTCCTGAAGAACCTCCGGTCTTCTCTCCTGTTCACCTAGCTTGACAAGAGCCGGTACCGCCGCTTCGAACCGAGTACGCCCTGCTACCTGCGAAGCTCGAACTCGAATTTCAGGATCTGGGTTCCTCAACATCTTCTCAAGAAAATATAGCTGCAGACTGCGTTCATCTTCTGCCTTGTCGAGGAGTTCGAGCGAGAGGGATTTTACCCTTGCTCCCGCCTGCGTTGGAGACAACTTCGATTCAGGCGTAGAGTCTCCGGCAACCTCGGGTGACGATGTTGAAGTCTCTTGCGGAATCTGGCAGGAGCACAGCAACAAAACCAACAGCAGAAAAAGCCTGTTCATCTTCAAGCCTCCCTCTTATCGGTCTCTCTACGATTATCAAACAGTTCCAGGATCTCCTCGCGACTGTAGACCGGTCCGGTTCCTGAACCGGGACACTCTTCCACCACTTCCAGCCAGGTTTCAAGCGATTGAAGATTATCACGCCAGAAGGGAAAGGTTTTGCACTGAGGTGGACGAGCCGGATAGACGCTACAACCGTTCTCCCAGAATACGCACTCGTAATTGGGCTTCTCGATCAGGCTGCGATGGTGCCCGACCTGGCGAACGTACTGTTTTTCGAAGGCATCAGGCTCTATCTGCAGATATTCCGCCAGATTCTGGATATCGTCATCGTCCACCCAGACATATCCCTCAACGCGGCAGCAATTGCCACACTGCGTGCACTTGAAAGGCAAGCCTTCATCCCACCAGCGTTGCGCCATTTTGTTCCTCTTCCTTCGTGGCACCGTAACAGGGAAGGCCTTGCCGGGAAACGGCAGCGGTTGTCACTTCTCGGTATCGGACCCGTGGCGCCGAAAGCTCACCCCCGTTACGATCCTGGCGGAGGATCGATATGAATAAGGCGAATTGGTTCTGGTTGTCCCTGATCTCCTCGATATTGCTTTGCTCAGGTTGTGTGGAGCGAGCGCTGGTCATCCGATCGGAACCGGTAGGAGCCAAGGTGTTCATCGACGGAATCGATGCCGGAACCACTCCCGTACGAGTTCCCTTCGACTTCTATGGCACCAGAGATGTGCTCGTGAGGATGGAAGAAGATGAGAAAAGAGGAGAACGGTCACTCTCTCCGATAAGACGAATCGTGAAACTCACTCCTCCCTGGTACCAGAGGTTTCCCCTCGACTTTATTTCGGAGAACCTGTGGCCGGGCAAACTGACTGTGATTCATGAAGAGGTTTTTGTAATGGAACCTCAGGATCTTGACGCTCTCTCGGAACGTTTTCGTGACACCGCCCGCGGATTCGGCGTCGCCAGTCCTCTCGATGATCCTGAAGATTCTCCCTGATGAAAATCCGATGACCGAGACCTCTGAAGCTTCCAAAGGTTTTGATCTGAAGTTCCTCTCTCCTGATCGAACCCCCGATCAACTGGCGGAGTTGAGGATTCTGGTGGTGGGCCTCGGCAATCACGGCGGTGGCACCGATCTGATCCGGTTTCTCCATTCACGCGGTGCCAGGATCTCCATTTCCGATCAATCTTCTCGACAGGAACTGGCTGCCTCTCTGCACAAACTGGATGACCTGGATCTTGAGCGAGTGACCCTGAATGGTCATGAAGTAGCGGATCTGAGTAATTGTGACTGGGCCGTGGTGAACCCCGCAATTCCTCCCGGTAGCTCCTTTCTTCAGCAAATCGCTTCCAGCCCCATTCGCCCCGTCACCGAGCTGGGCCTGGCGCTTTCCTGGTTACCTCCTCAACATCTGGCAGCGATCAGCGGCACCAACGGCAAGAGCACTACCTGCGTCCTGGCCAGCCAGATGATCGACAGATCGAGCATTCCGGTGACCGCAGGAGGCAACCTCGGAGGCAGTTTGCTGCCCGAACTGGACCGACTCGCCCCGCAGCGTAGATACGTGGTCGAGGTTTCTTCCTTCCAGGCACAACGGCTGGAAGAGGATGGCTCCCGCCCCAGAATTGTCTCGATCACGAACCTCGGTTGCGACCACCTCGACTGGCATGGAAGCCAGGAGCAATACCGTGCAGCAAAGGCACGCCTCCTGGAGCCGTGTCAAGCTGACGATGGTGTGGCAATCCTTCCCACCACTGGCCCCTTCGGCCGTGACTTCGACTGTCCCCACCGCACCGTCATTCGCTGCGGAACCGATGGGGATAGCCGTCTCGGTGATGGGGTCCTTCACATCCGGACCACGGCTGGCGAAATGGTGATCCCGTATCGACCTTCCACGGCCCTGGAAGGCTCAGCAGGCATCGAGAACGCGTTGCACGCCGCCACCATCGCGGCCCACATGGGAGCCACCGTCGAGGGGATCGCGCAAGCCATCGAAACCTTTGAGGGGCTCCCCCATCGCTATCAAGATCTGGGTGAATTGAATGGCATCCGGTTCATCGATGACTCCAAGGCAACCTCTCCGGAATCGGCAATTGCCGCCCTGCAAAGATCGTCGAGGACGATTCACTGGCTCTGCGGGGGGCAATCGAAAGGTTCAGATCTGGCAGCGATGGTCGAGGTGGCACGCGATCTTGACCTGCATCTGTACTGCTTTGGCGCTGTTCAGGAAGAACTGTACCGGGCCCTGCAACGGGGCCAGTTCGAAGACGCTCGTATCCAGCGCCATGAGGATCTGGAACTGGCCTTCGCTGCGGCCCTCGACAACGCAAAGGCGGGGGAAGTGGTGATGTTGAGCCCCGGCTTTGCCTCCTTCGATCAGTACCGCTCCTTTGAAGCAAGAGGAGAACATTTCCAGAGATTGGTCGAGAATCGACTCGCCAGCCTGCAGGAGGGGTGAGGAATCGCCCAGATCTTGCCACTGCCCGACCGTTATCCTCATCTATCCTCATCGCGGTCTGGATGCACTGAACTCTCCGGGTCAGGATAGATAGGGTCTGGAACTGACAGGCCGACAACATCTCTCGATGTTAATGGGAGGAACCATGGGCAAGAGCCGCCTGATTTTCATGTGCCTGGAATGTGGTACTTCTCATGAGCGCCACATGGGGCGCTGCCCCGATTGCGGAACCTTCAATTCACTCAAAGAGCACCGGCTGGGTTCAGAAAAATCTCAAACGGTACCGAGGCTTGAAACGGAAAAAGGCATCGCAGTCCCGATCGCTGAAGTGGAGGCGAAGGAGGAAGATCGCATTGCTACTGGCATCGGAGAAGTGGATCGGGTTGTCGGCGGCGGCCTGGTACCCGGCTGCGGCATGTTACTTTCCGGTGAACCCGGAGTGGGGAAATCGACATTGTTGCTGCAGATCGCCCAGGCGATTTCCGCTGCCGGAAATCGCTTCCTCTACATCACCGGCGAAGAATCTGCTGCCCAGGTACGATTGCGCGCTGACCGAATCGGAGCCTCCTCTGAACAGCTGTGGCTCCTTTCCGAATGCGACCTGGACACCATCGAACAACAAATCCTGGCCGCCGAAGCGAGCGTTGTCGGAATCGACAGCATCCAGACCTTGCGCTGGGATGAGATCCCCGCAGGTGCTGGTGGGGTTGTGCAAGTTCGTGAGGTCACTTCGAGATTGCTATCACTCTCACGTCGAGAAGGCTTCCCGTTGTTGATGGTCGGTCATGTCACCAAGGATGGTGGGGTCGCTGGACCCCGAGCGCTGGAACACATGGTCGATGGGGTGCTTCAATTCGAGGGTGAACGAGGCCACTCGCTGAGAGTGCTGCGTGGCCTGAAGAATCGGTTCGGATCGACCGAGGAGGTCGGCATTTTCGAGATGCGATCCGATGGGCTCGCCGAAGTAGATAATCCCTCCGGATTGCTGCTTGGTGATCGGCCAGAAAGCGCTCCCGGATCCGCAGCTGCCGCGATACTGGAAGGCACTCGTCCGTTGCTGATCGAGATCCAGGCACTGGTGACACCGGCAGCTCATGGAGCTCCGGCTCGCAAGACTTCTGGCATCGACAGTGGGCGCCTATCGATGCTCGCTGCAGTCCTGGAAAAACGGTTAGGAATCCCACTGGGTGGTTGTGATATCCATGCCAACGCCGTCGGCGGGGTCAAACTGCGAGGAACCGCAGCAGATCTGGCTCTGGCTGCCGCCATCTTGTCCTCATTCCATGATCGCGCACTGCCCAGGGATGTCATCTTCGCCGGCGAGGTCGGCCTGCTTGGTGAGGTCAGGCCCGTGCCGGGAAGCCGCCAGAGGCTTGAGGAAGCGAGTCGACTCGGATTCAAAGCCGCATGCCTCGCACCGGGAAGCCTTGAGGGCTCTGGACCTGACGGAATGCGTCTTCATGAGACTCCCGAACTGGCGAACCTGGCGAGGCGTTTCGTCGAATGAACGAGAGCCCGACCGTTCATCCAGCTCTCGACCCCCTCCAGCCAAGAGGTATGCGTCACTGGATCACCATCTGGATCCTGCTGTCGCTCACCATCGCATTCGGCATCTACCTTCCTGTTTATTCGATCGATGACAATCCGGCATTTCGTGGCTGGAAAGTTCATATCGACAAGCAGAGAGACCAGGCACCCTCGCCAAGCTGGCCAGCAGAAGGCCAGCGAAAAATCTCCTTCGATTCACAGATGGTTCTCGAGGCTCGGCGCGGCTGGGATGAGCCAGAGCAACCGGATTCAGCGGGATCAGCGATTCGAACCGCCCGCAAAGTGGCGGCCTTCAGTACCCATCTCGCCAAAGGCGAAGCAGTACTGATCGCTCTGCTGGTGATCTGGCTCTTTACATGGCGGAGAAGACTGCACGAACAATTACAGCGCCAGTTGCTTGGCGGCTTTCTCGGGCTGGTGGCCGCATCCGTTGTCGCCACCGCACTCAAATTCTTGATCGGTCGCGGACGTCCTAACGAATTGCTGTGGCGCGGTCGACTGCACTGGGATTCCCTCGCTCTTGATCACAACCATCACAGTTTCCCCTCCGGACATGCCACTGCCAGCGGGGCTCTGGTGATGGTCCTCATCCTGGTATACCCACGAGGTTGGCCCATCTGGCTGGCGGCAGGAATCTGGTTGTGCGCAACCAGAGTTCTCGTGACAGAGCACTGGCCTACCGACACTCTCATGGGATTCATCCTCGGTGCTTTCTGTGTCGCCTTCACCGCTTCTCTGCTGGCGCGGCGCCAGGCTCATCAGGTACCGGCCAGCAACCAGAGCTGCACGGAAACCGTTTCTCCAGTGGAATAGTTGAGAATCCCTTCAGGACCGGTCGACCAGACCAGCCGACAACCCTTCTGCTGCAGATCGAGACCACTTTTTGATAGCTCTTTTTCCGATGCCAGTAACCAGGCGGGACCACCCGCTTCAAGCCACTGCGGGATTCCTTCGGGGAACTTCCGATGCAACTCGGGTACCGTCTTCTGGCCGGGAACCGGATCACGATCGATGGCAAAGACCAGTGAGGGCTCGAAGAAACCGAGAGTGACGATGGGGGCAGATGCTGCAATCCCTTGCTCCTCATGACTCTTGATCGCTGCAGCAACTGGCCGGGCCAATTTCCAGTGTTCCTCCATCTTCCCGGCACCGAACGCCAGCAGGATGATTCCGAAGACGGTCCCCAGAACCGGAGCCGCCAGACCACGACGACCCAGAAATGGCTCTCCCGGTTTCATCAGCAGGGTCAACAGGGCGGACACGATCAGGGCGGTCGAGGCCGGGACAATGGCACCGATACCTCCTCCGCCCTGGTCGATCACCACGGCCCAGGCGGCACCGAGGGAAAACAACATCAGAGCCGTCAACCAGCGTCCCAGCTTCCAGGAGATGCCCAGCGTCTCCGCTTCGGTCAGCTGTCCTCGTTCCGCACGGGTCCACAGAAGAGCCACCGAAACAGCGACACCCGGAAAAACGGCCAGAATGTAATGAGGTAACTTGGTAGCGACCAGGGTCATCAGCAACAACGTCGGCAAGATCAAGGCGGCAACAAGAACCGCATGCCCTCTGGTTTCAAACGCCACGGCTCTGCGCACCACCATCGGTACCAGTAACGCGGAGCCGGGAGCGGCCGCCAGGATCAATACCGGCAGATAAAACGGCAAACCGATGATCCAGCCGAGAAGGCCCTCTCCTCCATGGCTTTCCAGTGCTTCTGTGGAGCGTTGAATCAAGTGTCGTCCGATGCCAATCCGCGCCAGTTCTCCCCCGGTGGCGGCATTGGCCGGGATTCCCCAGCACAGGAAAAGCACCGCAGCGGATAGCGAAGCTCCCAGCACCTTCGCCCACCAGTCCCGAGCCAGTTGCAGGCTGCCTCGTCCCCAGGCGCTGGCCACCGCAGAAGCGAGCAAGAAGATGATCAGACCCACTGGCCCCTTGGCGAGCAGGGCAACCGCCAGGGCAACGATCAGCAGTGGAAGCTGTCCGCGCCGTGGACCCTGCATCGCATGATCAACGAGAATCGCCAGGGAGACCGTTATCGCGGCCAGTAACAGCGCATCCGCTGTCGCTGCGGTTCCGATGACGAGGGGAAGCGGCATCATCCCGAAGAGTGCCATCGCTCGTATCGCGACCCGTTCTCCGCCGAGACTCCTGCCGATGTGAAAAGTGGCAGCGATCGTGATGAGGCTTGCCAGGATCGAGGGCAATCTGACGGCAAGATCGATCGCACCAAACATCAGAATCGATGGGACCATCCACCAGTAGACCATCGGGGGCTTGTCGGGACGGAGTTCCCCATCAAACCTCGGGACCAGAAAATCGCCGCTGCGAGCCATCTCTACCGCTGCCCTGGCGAATCGCGGCTCGTCTCGATCCCACAGGGTCGTGAGAGAAGCGAGGAACAGGTACAGCAGCGCAAGGATCAAGAGCAATAGCAATGCTCTCGGTGCCATCATTTGGCAAGAGCCCTCTGCAAGGACTGCCAATCGATGCTGGGTGGACTCTCACTCGAAGGCGGATTCTGCGCGGCGTGCTGCCGGATCGTGGAAGCTCGCTGACCCGGATCGGGATGTGTGGAAAACCAGGCAGGGGGAGAGCGTCCATCGTTCTGCCTGGCCAGCTTTTCAAAAAATGCAGCCATCGCTTCTGGATTCCAGCCGGCAGCGATGACGATTCGCAAGCCCTCGAGGTCCGCCTCCCGCTCATGATCTCGGCTATAGCCCTGTCGGACCAGGAACTCGGCCCCCTCTGTCCCCAGAGCCAGGACACCGGAAGCATCGCCCAGCACCACCTGAATGGCTGTCACCAGCGTCAGGGTCTGAGCAAGTTGTTTGACACCGTGCCTCAGAGTTGCGTGGGCAATCTCATGTGCCAGAACACCCGCCACCTCATCGGGACCCTCGGCGGCTCGAAGCAACCCTGTATTCATCGTGATGAAACCACCAGGAAGGCAATACGCATTCACCTCGTCGTTCTCGACAACCACAATTTTCGGATCCATCCCATCGATGCCGATGTGTGGTCGAAGCGAATCGAGGATCTGTTGCATCGTTTCAGTAACTTGAGGATCACGGATGAGCGTTTCTGAACTCAGTATCGAACGATGAGCCGCATCGCCGATGGCATGATCGATCTCGATAGGCAATTGCTGAATCGCCATCCTCGCCAGGGCAGCAACACCCAGATAAAAACCATAGCCAAGACCCGCGAGAACTCCGATCACCAGAACAGTGGTCTTCAGCACCTTCCAGCCGGACCACATCGACTTCTGGAGAGATTTCAGCCCCTCGTCAATTTCATCGACCAGTTCAACAGGGCAGCAGGAACGAAGCTGAGTGATGACCATCGGATCTCGAGTAGAAAATGCGACCAGGCTCTGAGGATCTTCGACCGAGATACAGGTACCGAGGACACTGGCCCCTGCCTGGTACAGATCAATCGATTCGGATTCTCCATCTCTCCCGGTCAATACGGCATGTGAGCCGGAGATCTCCAGGGTCGCCGGAGCGCTGACACCAAATTTTCCGCCGTGTCCCGTCACGGACATTTGGAGCGGAGATTCAGTCATGCCGGGTGTCTTCAATTCCTGCATCGGATCGCAATGCTTGTTCTGCCCCGAGCCCCGCGGGAGCCTCGACCCGTTCGACGCTCACCGCAGCCACCTTGAATTCCGGGGTTTCCGTGGTTGGATCCACTTCGGGGTTGGTGACATTGTTGGTCATCGTTTCCTCGGGAAACGCGAAGCTCATGAACATCGTGCCGACAGGAGAGGTCTTCGTGATGGCAACCCTGGTTGTCACCTCGCCTCTGCGAGAACGGATAAGCGCCCAGTCTCCATCTTCAAAACCCAGTTGTTCTGCATCTCTGGGATGAACTTCGAGCCACTCATTGGCAACCAGAATTCTGAATCCGTCGGACCTGCCCGTCATCGTATTGGTGTGATAGGTCGGCAGTCTTCTACCGGTGGTCAGGTAAAATGGGTACTCGTCATCTGGATTCTCCGAAGGCGGAACGTAATCGAGCATTTGCAACTTGCCCTTACCGTTCAAGAACTCTCCCTCATGAAGAACCGGTGTCCCCGGATGGTCATAATCAGGGACTGGCCAGATTAAATTACCCGCGTCGATACGATCGTAATTGAGACCGGCATAAATCGGCGAAACGGACGCGATTTCGTCAAAGACTTCACTACTCGATTCGTAGTCGAAGTAAACTTCCGTATCCATGCGTTTGGCGACCTCGGCAATGATCCACCAGTCGGGCTTTGCCTGACCGGGAGGATCTGCGGCCTTGCGCAAACGCTGGACCCTCCGATCGGAGTTGGTGAAGAAGCCATCGACCTCGGTGAAAGCGGCCGCAGGGAACACCACAGTTGCCTTCTTCGCGGTGTCGGTGAGGAACATGTCCTGAACTGCCAGAAAATCGAGAGAGTCGAGAGCCCTGGTCGTGTGCTTGACGTCGGGGTCGGTCACCAGGGTGTTCTCACCACATATCCACATCGCCTTGACCCGTCCATCGACGGCATGATCAAGGGCGGCAATCTTGGTGATCCCTTTATCTGGATCCAGTGGAACGCCCCAGATCTTTTCGAACTTCTCACGGTTCTCCGGCAGGTCGACAGCCTGGAAACCCGGGTAGTTATTGGGCAACGCACCGCTGTCACCAGCACCCTGGATATTGTTCTGGCCCCTGAGTGGATTGACCCCGGCACTCCGTTTTCCCAGGTTTCCGGTGATCAATGCCAGATTACACAGACTCTGCACATTACTGACACCACAGATGTGTTCGGTGATTCCCAGAGTGTAGTAAATGCCAGCACGCTCGGCAGAGCCGTAGGCGATGGCACATTCGCGGATCAATTCGGCAGGCGTTCCGGTGATCTCTTCTGCATATTCCACGGTGTACGGCTCTAGGTGTTTCTTTAGCTGCTCAAATCCTTCAGTTCTTTGTTCAACATATTCTTTATCGTGAAGATCTTCATCGATGATCACCTTTGCCATGGCATTGAACAGAGCCACATCCCCACCGAGTTTGATCTGCAGATGCCCATCGGCGATATCCACCAGCGGGATCTTCCTCGGATCGACCACGTACAATTTGGCACCCTTGCGAACCGCTTTCTTGACACGAACTGCAATGATGGGGTGGCACTCGGTCATATTGGTGCCAACACACAACATCATGGGACAGTCTTCGATCTCGGGGATCGAGTTCGACATTGCTCCGCGTCCGATCGAAGCCGCCAGACCGGCGACCGTTGGACTGTGTCAGCCACGCGAACAGTTATCGATCTGATTCGAGTTCATCACCGTACGGGTGAACTTCTGTAACATGAAGGCGCCCTCGCCAGGAGCACGACCACTGGCGATGGCATAGAAGGCCTTTGGCCCATGATCGGCACGTATGCTCTTGAGACGATTCGCCGTGTAATCGAGAGCCTCGTCCCACGATACCGGGGTCAGTTCCCCATCCTTGCGTACCAGAGGCATCGTCAAACGGTCATCAGAATTGACGAAGTCGAAACCGAACTGGCCCTTCACACACAAGGCACCAGCATTGACCGGCCCGTCGAGCACAGGAGTCACACCGATCATCTTGCCGTCACGAGAATGGAGATTGATGGAGCAACCGGTACCGCAGTAAGGACAAACACTGCGAGTCACCTCCACCTTTCCTGGAATCGAACCTTGCCCGACCATCTTCTTGTCGGCGAGAGCACCGGTCGGACAGGTGTAGATGCACTGACCACAAAGTGTGCATTCACTGCCCATCAAATCGCCATCAAAAGCAGTGGCGATTCCTTTAGTCCAGCCACGCCCTGTCATGGTGATGGCATGATCCGCTTCCACCTCATCGCAAATCCGTACACAGCGGTAACAGGAGATGCAACGATCATAGTCTCTCAGCAAGAATGGATTTGAATCGTCTTTCGAGGCGTTGCTCGTTGCACCGAGAAAACGATCTCGCCCGACCTCAAATTGATCAGCAAGCTCATGGACCTCGCAGCTACCGATATCGCGGCAACGAGGACACTCATCGTCGGGATTCTCTGACAGGACCATCTCGACCAGCGTACTCTGCATCTTGCGCAGCTTATCGCTGCCAGTGCGAACCACCATTCCAGCTTCCGCCTTCAAGGTGCATGAGGACGCTGGAACTCTCCGTCCCTCCACCTCGACAACACACAATCGGCAGGAACCGTACGGATCGAGACGTTCATCCCAGCACAGGGTCGGAACAAAGGTGCCCTGGCGTCGGGCAACTTCCAGAACCGTTTCCCCCTCCTGGAAGGCAACATCGTGTCCGTCGAGATTCAGCATATTATTGGTATTCACTTCGAATCCTTCTCCTGGACGCTCTCGACTCCCCGACCATCGATGTAGTTCTGCACCACATCTGGCCAGTATTTCTTCAACGTCCTGGTGACAAAAGGGGCCGCCATCCCGAGGCCACAGGCGCTCGTTTCAGCCAGCACCTCCTCCAGATCCGCCAGTTCCTCCAGCGGATTTTCACGAATCACAGGATTTCCGGCAGAATGCTCGATCAACTCATCCAGCAGCTCTGTTACCCGGATCGTGCCGATCCTGCACGGGAAACACTTGCCGCACGATTCCTGGGCCAGGAAGTGCATACTCTCGCGAGCAGCCTGAACCATGCAACGAGTCTCATCGTGAACCACGATACCACCGGCCCCGAGCATCGCCCCCAGCCCATCGAGAGAGCCCGGGTCGAGACGAACATCCAGATCTGCGGCACCCACGAAGCCACCGCTGATGCCCGCCATCGTTACCCCCTGGATCGCTTTTCCTGTCGGGGTGCCGCCAGCATGTTTTTCTAGCAGTTCTCTCAGAGTTGTTCCTACCGGAACCTCGTAGTTGCCCGGGCTTTTGATATCACCGGAAACACTGAAGATCCGCGTGCCTGCGTTGTCACCGATACCGAGATCATTGAACCAGGCTCCACCTTTCTCGAGGATGGTGGGCACGGCACAGAACGTCTCGACATTGTTGACGACTGTCGGGAGATCGAACAGACCATGGGTGGTCGGGAAGGGTGGCTTTTCGCGCGGAAACGGATGCTTCCCCTCCAGTGAGTTCAACAGGGAGGTTTCTTCGCCACAGATGTAGGCACCGGCACCACGGCGGATCACGATCCGGAACGGACGGCCGGTACCACAGGAATCCGCCCCCAGCATTCCCGCTGCCTCTGCCTCGTCGATGGCCACCTGCAGCGATTCGAGGATCTCCGGGTATTCCCAGCGAAGGTAGACGATGCCCACCTCGGCACCGGTGACGAGACCCGCGCAGACCATTCCTTCGAGCATCGCATGAGGGCTATGTGCCATCAGAACGCGATCCTTGAAACAGCCCACTTCACTCTCGTCGGCATTACAGACGATCCACTTGGGGCCGCGGGTCTCGGATCGAACCGCTTCCCACTTCACTCCGGTCGGGAAACCAGCGCCACCTCGACCGGTAAGTCCACTTTCTTTCAGCTCGGCAATTACTCGATCCGGGTCCGATGCAGCCAGAGCAGGTGTCTTCCATGCACCTCTGGCAACAGCTCCATCCAGGGTTCCGATGCCCTCGCGAATGTGGCGGAACAGGCACTCCTCCAGTCCTGTCTCTCGCGGCAATGGCATGTCAGCAGCGACAGCGGCAGCCACCTTTCCGGCCCTCGCTCCGTGAAAGAACTTTTCACCGATCAGAATCGGCACCGGAACATCGCATCGACCAGGACAGGAAATCTTTTCGACCTGCCCCGAATGGGCGATGCCAAAATCAGCGCTGACCACCTCTTCACTGATGGCCGGCAGGTCGTGCAAGCAACAGGCGGAATTTTCACAAATCATGATGTCAGGAACCGGTTTCGGCTCGAGACGGAAGAAGTGGTAAAAGGTCACAGTTCCGTACAGGTCGCTGATGGGGATCTGGAACTTCTCCGACACCTGCCGCAGTGAGTTTTCCGGCAGGTATCCGTGGTGATCCTGGATGGCATGGAGCACCTCCATGAAGGGCGCTGGCTCCTCCATCAGGCGATCGAGAATCTCGGTGGTGACCGCATCCCGATGGTCGATTTCCGACTTCATACCGCTCCATTCTCGTGAATCTGGCCCCGAGGCTCCTGATCACAGGCCTCGGCACGCTCTCCAAGGTATCGAGAACGGGGAAGTACAACAAGACAAGGCCGTGGGCGTTATGCCGTCAAATTGCCACTTCTCAATAAAAAACGACCCCGCCGCTTACACGGCGGGGCCGTCATCGGACAGAAGACCCAAGCTCCCGTCAGCGAATTGACAATCCGTCGATATCTTCACTCGTACTGATCCCGAGCGCGCTCAAGTCGAGAATCAGCTGTACTGACCCCGATGTGGCACTGCCGAAGGTACCAGTGAAGCGAGAGATATCTTCGTCGTCCCCGCTTGCACCTGAAGCGGAGTAGGTTCCCTGCGTCGAGAGCAACAGAGTGCCATCGAAATCGAGCGAAATGGCATTGAGATCTTCGCCACCGCTATTGGAAAAGCCCACGTCACTCCCGTCGAACAGGATGACCCAGGTTCCGTCGGTAGCCGAGCCGAGCGATGTCGGAGTGAACAAAATCACATCCTCATCGCGGGCAACCGGACCATTGCCACGCGACGTACCCAGCGACGACAACATCAATGTTCCATCATCGAGCAAGCAAACTCCGTCGATATCTTCGCCATTCTGTGTCAGGCCAATATCGGATCCATCCAGATAGAAGGACCAGCTACCTGAAGAACTCGAACCGGTAGAAGTCGGCGTGAAGAGAACCAGATCACTATCCTCGACCGTCGTGCCAGACGGCCCGCCGGTCAGCCCTGGCAGGGAGAAGGTAGAGCTGTTGAAGGACATCAATACGGAACCATCCGCCTGAACACTGAGCGCATTGATATCGGTTCCTCCGATCCCCACGTCACTTCCATCGAGATACCAGGCCCACTGGCCGGTTCCTGGATCGTAGGTGACGATATCTTCATCGCGAACCGTACCCAGACCGGGAACGGTGGTCGTCGAGAGGAATGAGATGTAGAGCAACTCGGTGGAAGGCGGCGGCGGATCGGTCACCGTGATGCACGATCCACAGGTGGCGCTATCGGAGCCGCCAGGACCGGTGACCGTCAGCGTCACGGTGTAACTGCCTGCTGACGTGTAGGTGTG
>JAYZTT010000026.1:0-123709 GCA_036125855.1 Planctomycetota bacterium | reverse complement strand
CCCCTCGGAACTCTTCAGCAAAAAATCGACCGACTTGCAGGCGGTCTCTTCCGTCATCATCGGTAGCCGTGGGGTGCCATCCGGTTTCTTCTGATCGGAAACACGATCCTCGCCGTACTCGTAGCAATAAGTACAGGAGAGGTTGCATTTGTTGGTGACATTGAGCACCAGCGTGGCCAGCGGATAAGGCATCGGCGGTTGCTGCGCAGGGGGAGCCGCAGGAGCCCCGACCGGACGCAACATTCCCATCGCCGCCAGCTCGTCGAAAGCTTCCCTGACCTCTGGCTGACGTTCAGTATCGAGCGATTCGAGCCATGGGCCCGGTTCCGCTCCCAGTGGATCGGAGAAGTTATCGATGATCTCGGATGTCACATCGTCGAGTTGAACCACAGCAGCGGTCGGTGTGACGTAGGCAAAGGGCACCCCATCACTCTCGAAACGGTGGAAGAGGGTCGTGTGAAACTTCATCGCTGATTCCATTCGTATTGATCCCATTTCACGTAGATGGGAACGGTGACCAGCAGGTGACCGCGGGCACGGAATTCCTTCTCGACCATCTTCGGAGGTTCGTCAGCGGCGACGATTTGTTTCTTCGCATCTTCAACGGTGCTGTCTTCTGAATCCTCCCCGGCATTCGGTTCTGAACCCTCGGACGAGTCCTCTTCGGAATCACCGTTGGATCCATCTCCCTCGTCCTCCTCGGTTTCTTCCTTCACTTCCTTGCGCTCAGGAACGGTCATGGTGCAGGTCGCCACCACGTAAACATCTCCGATGTTGTTCGCATTGAAGCGCCGGTCCGGATTGGGGCCATCGATTGCTGGAGTGAACACTCCGGTATCTTCATCGAGATCTCCGACGAACTGGATGTCATCGTCGCCGGGACGGATCGGGAACTCCTCGAGATGCCATTTCACCGGCACCGTCATCAACTCGACATCGTCTTCGTTGTAAGGAATTCCATCGGGTCCTCGTGTGAAGGCGACCGCCTCGAATCGCTCCAGCTGTTTCGGTCGCATCTTGCCGCCAATACGGGAAAAACCAGGATTGGGACGGATCCGGATGCCATCGATGGTGTCATAGAGAGTGATGGCTCGGGGCCCCTGATGAATCCGGAAATCGATCGCTCTATCGCCCAGGGGAAGATCCGCTTCAACCTCCGCAAGCAGGCTGACGCGGGTCGCATCGTGTCGTTCGACGCCGAGCACGGTGATTCCTTTTCCGAGATGGAAATCACCCGGCTCCAGTTCCTCGGGAAAACCACAACCGATCACCTCGATTCGATTCCCCTCGGAAGGAACAGCCAGTTCTCCACCGAGCACACCGAGAATCGTCGGGGTGTCACCGGCACGCAACAACTGAACCTCTATTCCCAGCTCGTTGTACTCACCGGTGAACAGTCGCCCTTCCATCCGGGTCCACGATTCATCGAGCAGCATCACCTCCTTGAGTTGACCCGACTCGCCAGGAGCTGTGCTCTCGGAGCGCCCGCGCCACGAATGTCCGGCGTAGAAGAGACCGGTACCCTGTCGAACAACGGTCCGGCCATTCGCTCTCAACCAGCGCCACTGGGATTCATATTCTCCCGTGGAAATACGTTTCAGATCGAGAGTTCCACGAATCGGTCCACGTCCCACCTCGTGACCGAAGACTATCCAGCGTCCTTCCAGTGGCACTTCTCGCTTTTCCTGATTCCAGTTGCGCCATTCTTCGCTGAACAGTCCCTGTTCCTTGGCCAGGGTCGCCAGCACCTGATCGGCGCGATCCTGACCACGGCTTCCGCGAGACGGGGGGCCACCTTCCGATTCCGATTCGGAACTGCCGCCACCGCGACCACGTCCCCCGCTGCTGCGACCCCGGAACGATTGGAAATCAACCAGCGGATATAGTGCCAGGTGAGTCGCCTTGAGCAATTTCCACTCCTGCTCATCTCGACGCTCCGATAGCACCCTGCCGAGGGTATGACAATCCGCACAGGTCTCCCGCAGTGCCTCGTCACGATCCTCCTCGGACCAGTGAACCCGTCGCTCACTCTCGTACATCGCGGCCCGGGCCTCGTTTCTCGACAAGCCATGTTCCTCGGAGAGGTAACGAACCACCTCCTTGGCCTCCTCGGGAGTCAGGGAGACGAAGTACAGGCGAGCCATCCGCTTGATCGAGATCTCCCACGCTTCTGGCGTCTTCCTCATGTAAGAGATCCGGGACATCTTGCCCTCATCGTCGCGAGCATGGCAAACGACACAACGCTCCTCGATCAGGGGGTGCCGCACCGGAATCCCCTCACGGGGCTTTTTTTTCTCACTGGCTTCCGATCGATCTCCGCGAGATCTGCCACCACGTCCTTCTCCTGATCGGTCCCCGGTTTCCTCGTCTCCCGAAGCGGGCGAGTCTCCCTCGACCTGATCGGCCGACTCCCCCGCATCGGAAGTCGCTGCATCCTGCGCCGCCGGGTCTGCAGCCGGTCGGCCTCTTCGGCCCTGACGATTGCCGCGGCGTCCCTGCCTCTCGCCAGCGCCCCTGCGGCCCGGTCTCACCTGCGGCTGCTCTGCAGGATCCTGCGCTTCTACAGCGGGAGCGGGCTGTGGATCGGGTGGATCCTGATCAGGAGCTGGCGGCTGCTGGGGATCCTGAGTGGTCGCAGATTTCGATTCGGCCAGGTGTCGGTAGTAATCTGCCGCGGCTGGGGGCAACGCGGGCGCCTTGACATCTGCAGATGCAAATGCCAGGGAGTTGGCAGAGCCTGGTGCGTCGGTCACCTGCTGCGGATCGTTCGGTGCGACTGGAGGATCGGATGCACCTTGCTGAGGTAGCCAAAGACTGTATCCGATCCCGATGGCAAAGAAGCACAGGACCAGCGACTTGAGCACAACGGATCCGATGTCGTGTGAGGTAGATCGCATTCGCAAACTCCGATCCGCTAGCAATTCAGGCACACAGGATGTTTCGCGAAGTGAGAGCACCGTGGATGACTCATCGAGGAGCTCAGCCTGGACCGGGCTATATCGCTCCTAAACCGCTCCTGACACCCCCTCTGACCCTCTCTTGAGTAGCCCAGAAAGGTGCTTCGAGCAACCCCCGACCAGCCTATCCTCTCGCATCTTGGTGCCCGGCACCTTCTCATGGGGGTCGCGGCTTCAACGAAAGAGGAGAGATGGATCCCAGTCAGCCACCGCCACCGATCAGCCGATACGGCCTGATGGGCTTTCTCAAGCCCTACTGGTTCCGTCTCGGGGTGGTTCTCGCTGTGCTGGTGGTCACCACCATCTTTGGTCTGCTCCAGCCATTTCTCATTCAACAGTTGATCGACCGGGTCCTGACCCAGGGAAAAGAGGATCTGATCTGGATCTTTCCGGTCGCCATCGTCAGCATCGCGACCCTGCGCTTTGGACTGGGAGTGACGCATGCAACGATGTATGCCGCTGTCACCGCCCGGGTACTCCTCGACATGCGAGTCGACTTCGTCGAACACCTGCACAAGATGTCACCTCGCTTCTTCAGTGGAACTCGGTTCGGTGAAGTCATCATCCGGCTCAATCGAGATCTCACTCAGCTCCAGGAACTATCGACCGGAGCCTTGCTCGGTTTCGTGACCCACTCGATGACTCTCATCGGAGTCCTGATCGCCGCACTGCTGTATCAACCGAAGCTGTTTCTCATCTGTGCCATCCCGTTCCCGGTCGCACTGGCGATCGGCTTCGCCTTTCGTGGTGTCATCCGACGACTGACCGAAAGGCTCCGACAACTGGCCGCCGATCTCGCTTCCCAGGTGATGGAAACGTTGTCAGGGATTCGAACCGTCAAGACTCACGGTCGGGAACGTGGTGAACTGGCACGATTCCTCCACATCGGGCACAAGATGATTCGCAAGATCCTCACCTTTCAGCGAACCCGTGCCGTCGCCTCGGGACTGCCGCGACTGTGCCTGGTCGTTTCCAGTGCCATCCTCTATGGCTACGGCGGTTTGATGGTGGTCCGTGGTGAGATGCCGCTTGGAGTTCTGGTCGCACTCGGGCTCTACCTCGGAATGGCGTTTGCTCCCTTGCACGCGCTGGTCGAGTTATACCTGCAGCTGGTACAGGGCAAGGTGGCCCTGGAACGAGTTCGGGAAATCCGTGAGCAGCTGCCCGAGGTTCAGGATCTGGAGGGAGCAATCTGCTGTCCCTCCATCGGCGGCCCCATCGAATTTGCAGCGGTCGATTTCAGCTACCAGCCCGGGTCTCCCCTGCTGAAACAGCTCAGTTTCCAGCTGAAGGAGGGGAATACGGTCGCTCTGGTCGGTGCCAGCGGTGCCGGAAAGTCGACCATCGTCGATCTGTTGCTACGCTTTCTCGATCCGCAGCAGGGACAGGTCCTGCTCGACGGCACCGACCTGCGCCAGTACGAAGCGGCAAGTTTCCGCCGTCAGATCGCTCATGTGCCGACCGAGACCTTTCTGTTTCACGGTTCGATTCGCGACAACATTCACTTCGGGAGACCTTCCGCTACCACTGAAGAAGTTCGCCAGGCAGCGATCAAGGTCGGCTTGCCAGCGGCACTTGGACCGGAGTCGGAAGGATTAGATTCCATTGTTGGTGAGCGTGGCGAAAAGCTATCGGCGGGACAGAGACAGCGAGTCGGCATCGCCCGGGCACTGCTGAGAAAACCACGATTCCTGATCCTCGATGAAGCAACCGCTCATCTCGATCTGGCATCAGACCGGCAGATCCGCGATACCATCTCCGATTTGATGCAAGATACGACCACCCTGGTGATCACCCACCGAGTCGCCAGCATCGCCGACGTCGATCAGATCCTGGTCCTCGATGGGGGAACCATCATCGAACAGGGAACACCGGCAGAATTGATGAAACCCGGCACCGCATTCCAGGATCTACTGGAACGAGATCAGATCCCCGGGTGACTCTCATCCCCGGTGCGATGAGGTGACCACGGTCACTCCCCCTCGACGACGGGTTGCTGCAGGTACAGCCACACCCAGCCGTGAGTGTTGCTCTTGGTGCGGTCGAACTTGGCCATCTTCTTGGCCAGCGGGCTCCATACCTCGGTGGCCGCTTTGATGCGGGCCTTGGCATCCTCGGGAATGCCGCCGGGCTTACCGACAAACGAGTTGCGGTACTCGTAGGCCTTGTCGAGAACGGCATCCGCCGCCTCGTAGGCCGGCGTCAACGCCAGCTTCTCCGCTTCCTGCTCGGCGGTCAGGGGCGGAAGCGTGTAATAGAGCCACTGCACATCGCCGACCAGCAGATCGGCAAGACCATCGTGATTCCAGTCGGTGACATACACCTTGGTGCGAGAACCGGCACCGACCGGGCCGTCGGCTTCCTGGCGCTTCTCCCAGTCTCTCGGTTCGAGCAGAGCCTGCTGAGCACCATACTTCGGAGCGTTGTTGCTGCCCTCGTTGCGATACCAGTGGACCCCTCCGTACTCACTACCGAGCACCAGATCGAGCACCCCATCGCCATCCCAGTCAGCATGGTGAGCATTGCTGCCCTTGACCTTCTCCCCATCGACAGTCTTCAGCGGTCGCGACTCGCCGGTGTAGGCCGGCTTGGCCCGGGTACCGACATTCTCGAAGATCTCGACCGCACCGGTGCGGGTTCCCAGCACCAGATCGAGGTCATCATCGGCATCGACGTCCATCGCCTCGACCGTTATCGACAGCGCCTTTGACTTCAGATCCTCACCCTTGTTGTCGAGGAGATAACGACCCTGGATGAAACTGCCGTCAGTTTTGCGTTCGAACAGGTACATCTCACCGGTGTAAGAACCGGAAAGAATGTCGAGATCACCGTCAGCGTCGTAGTCCACAAACTGTGGACAGAAGCAGATGCATCACGTGGTCGGGATCGAGGCGTACTCACGGCCGGCACGCAGGTATTCAAAATCCTTGAAGAGTGGAGTTTGATCGGTTCCCACGTTGCGATAGATACGCAGCTTTCCTTCACTGTAAGAACTATCTTTTTCACGAAGTCTCTCGGGTAGACGTTCTTTCGGAAATTTGCCCTTGCCAAATTCACCGACCAGCAGATCACGAACTCCATCGCCATCAAAATCGATGAGATAGGGAGCGGCATGACCGATCGTCACATCGATGGGTACCCCGTCCGCTTCCAGTCGCACCGGAGTGGCAAAACCGACGTCACCAGGCACAGGTGCTGCCACCGCCAGGCAAGTCAGTAAACAGGTACACGAGACAAAAAGTGTGATCAGGGGAAAGTGTTTCATAGAGATCCTCTCCATGGTTCAGGGTATCGATGGAATGGTACGCCCGCCAGGACTCGAACCTGAAACCTTCGGATTAGAAATCCGATGCTCTATCCAGTTGAGCTACGGGCGCACCGGAATTGATAGATTGCCACAGACGACATCGAAGTGCAAAGAGACCCAACGAGTTGGGCCTACAACCCTGCCACTCAGGGCTGTAATTCGGATCGCTGCCAGCTACCCGATTCGGACAGGTACAGGATCCGATCATGGATTCGACCTGGCTGGCCCTGCCAGAATTCGAATCGATCCGGAATCAGGCGAAATCCCCCCCACGATTCGGGACAGGGGATCGCCTGCTGCCCATCCATCAACTGGGATACCTGATCCTCGAAGGAGGATCGATCGGTCATGGCAGAACTCTGCCGGGAAACGACCGCACCCGCCTGAGAGTTCCGGGGACGTTGAGAAAAGTACTGCCGGGATACCTCCCTGGACACCTTCTCGACAGCACCCTCGATTCGCACCTGCCGTTGCATTCGAGGCCAGTGAAAAAGTAACGCGCCCTGGGGATTTTTCTCCAGCTCACGGGCTTTGCGAGAACCGTAATCGGTGAAGAAAATAAAACCGGAATCGCTGTATTGCTTCAACAAAACCATCCGAACTGACGGACGTCCGCTGGTGTCTGCCGTCGACAATGCCATCCGATTGCCATCGTGTTCCCCCGCCTGGGCTTCTCTCTGGTACCAGATCCTGAATTGCTGCACCGGATCCGGATCAGCGCTGTCACTGCGAATCGGATCCCGAGAAAAGTCGTATTCGGCCCGTGGAAGATACGAATCGCTCATCTAGATATCCCTTCGCACCGATTCTAGGGGTGTTACTAGCCGCGAGAAAAGCGGAAAGAAATGATATGACTTCAGACAATTTTGTTATCAGCGGTTATACTGACCTCAGGACCAGGGGGTGATCCCCCGGACGAACAACAGGACCCTCAAGGTCTCGTCGTCCTGAAAATTAGATGCCTTCCGCTGTTGTGAGGGTGATCCCCAGCTCCCGTTCTCCCGCAGGGAGACGGATCGACAGGAGATCCCTCGTGTCCGATAACAACTCCACACCCATCCAGGATTTTGCCGAACTGGATCTGGCACCGCCACTGGCCAAGGCGATCCTCAAAGCCCGATACGAATCTCCTAGACCGATCCAGGCACACGCAATTCCACCAGCGCTGACCGGCCGAGACGTTCTGGGTCTGGCTCAGACTGGCACCGGAAAAACAGCGGCTTTTGCCATCCCATGCATAGAAAAGCTGCTGGCCGGCAGGAAAAAGGGCCCCCGGATTCTCGTCATCGGCCCCACCCGCGAGCTGGTTACCCAGATCGATGACGAATTCCGCAAGCTAACTTCAAATACCCAGATCCGGACGATGACCATCTACGGAGGCATCTCCGAAAAGCCGCAAATCCAGAAACTGGAGCGAAGACCTGAAGTCATCTGTGCCTGTCCTGGTCGCTTGCTCGACTTGCTGGGTCGCGGGTTCGTCGATCTGTCTCGTATCGAAATCCTGATCCTGGACGAAGCCGATCACATGTTCGACATGGGTTTTCTCCCCGACATCCGGAGAATCATCAAAAACCTTCCAGAGAAACGTCAGAACTTGCTATTTGCCGCGACGATGCCGAAAGAAATCCGCAAGCTAGCAGAACAGATCCTGACCAACCCATTCGTCTCGGAAATCGACCACTCGATGCCAGCAAAGACCATCGAACATGCACTCTATCCCGTGCGTGAAAAACGCAAGATCGAGATGCTGCGACACTTTCTTCGCCAGGATGATTTTGATTCCGCAATCGTCTTCACCAGAACCAAGAGACGGGCTCGGCAACTGGCTCAAAAACTGGAAAAGGACGGACATCGAGCTGTCGCCCTGCAGGGAAACATGTCCCAGAATCAACGCGATCGGGCAATGAGTGGTTTCCGAAAGCGCAATTACGACATCATGGTGGCTACCGATGTTGCTGCCCGGGGTATCGATGTTCAGAGTGTCTCTCACGTCATCAATCTTGATATTCCCAATGTTCCTGAGACCTACACTCACAGGATTGGACGTACCGGGCGGGCAGAGAGGGAAGGAAAGGCCTACACTTTCATCACAGATGCCGACGGAGAAATGGTAGCCGCCATCGAGAAGATGATCGGATTCCCCCTGAAAATCGAATCGGTGCCCGGATTCGAGGAGGTCTTCATTCCGAAGAAGACCGGTCGTAAGCGAGGTGGCCACGGCGGACGATCCTCCAGAAACTCAGACGGCGAAACTCGAGGAAAGCGGCGCAAGAAAAAAACCAGATCATCCTCGAAACGAAGATACTCCGGCGCCAAAACCGATCAGAAGACCTCTAAATCTTCAGGCCCCCAGCGTCAGCAGCGGAAGAAATCAAAGGTACGGAGCGAATCAAGCTCCGGTCCATCAGGAGCCAACGCATCGAGATCACGCAAACGACGTCGTCGGAGCAGCAATAAATCGGAGAATCGCCAGTCAAGTTGAGTCAGACAGATGGGCTGGTTCTACGGACAACCACCATCATTGATGGGGCAACCGATCTCATCACCGAGTGGATCCTCACCACATTCAGGGAACGGTGGAGGCGGCATGTTGCCCCCGGAGAAGAGGCTTGAAAGGAAGTACACGGCATCGGCGATGTTGACGATTTCATCATCATTGGCATCGCAGGCATCTGGGCAAGTCACCTCACCGGTATAACCAAACAAGTAATTCAGCACGAAGATGGCATCGGCAATATTAAATATAGTGCTGCCATTACAATCCCCCCGTAAAAATGGAGCGTCCTGGCAGATATCAAGCTCACCATTGCCATCCTGATCGCCGCCGGCAGCCAAATCGCAGGAATCGGGAATCCCATTGCCGTCGCAGTCTTCGACCACCGAATCGACAATCGCGCAGCTATCGAGCAACCCATCGAGATCACAATCGGCCGCCCCGGCGGCAAGATCACAACTATCCGGAATCCCGTTGGCATCACAGTCAAGTTCAACGCTCGTTACCAGGTCACAAGAATCCGGAATCAGGTTTCCATTACAGTCGTCAGAAACTCCTGATGCGATGTCACAGGTATCCAGCACTCCATTGAGATTGCAATCGGACTCGGATCCAGAACCCAGTTCACAACTGTCCGGAATTCCATCTGCATCGCAATCAGTAGCGCCTGCAACCAGATCGCAGCTATCGGGAATCCCGTTACCGTCGCAATCGGCCACCAGCCCCTGAGAAATCGCACAGGAATCCGGCACAGCATCTGCATCACAATCACTTGCAAGTCCCTGCGAAATTTCGCAAGCATCGAGGATGCCATCTTGATCGCAATCGAGATCAATCTGGCAGAGATCTGAGATTCCATCCAGATTGCAATCAACATCGCAAACGTCTGGAATCCCATCCTGGTTGCAATCTGCCTGCCCCGGTGCGAAACCGCACTCATCGGGAACGCCATCCCCATCGCAATCCTGACTGATCCCACTGTTCACATCATCCTCGTCTGGAATTCCATTGAGGTTGCAGTCTGCGAACACGGTCACAACACCATCTTGACATGTCGGTATGTATTCAATCCCTTCCATCACGACCAGCAACTCAACCGGGGGAATATGGAGATCACTGACAAATAGCAGTGGAATATCTCCGACCGGCGCAGCGGGAAGGACAGTGTAGGAGACGATCAGGACTTCATGACCAACTCCAGCCATCAGATCTGTGATGGGTGGTGTCAGATCAAACAAGCAACCAGCTATGAATCCATTGCCACTGTAAGGATTGGATTCGAGGTATAAATAATCCGGTGTGATACCACCAGGGTTTGACCCTTCGAGAAATTCGCCTCGCTGGATATCCGTAATCGAAAGAAATGTCGGGTCATGTGCTACACCGAGAGAAAAGGCTTCGCAGTTGAGGTCGTGGCTCAACAGAATGGGAGTAGTAATCGTTGAGCCATGCGATCCACTTGCCCCCTGAAGATCCAGATGTGCAGTGGGAGCACCCTGCGCCTGCAACAGGGCAGATGTGCACATCGCCAGTAATAAACCCACCCAGAATTGCATAAGTTCTCTATCTCGTCCCTTACCCACAGCTCAGTAGTGTCCTTGCAAATATAAGGACGACTCTGTCCTGCATCTTATTCAGAGAGCCAACCTTCTCCACTGCCGAGATGGCAAGAAAACACGAATGACATAAATGGGAGCTATCGACCAATAAAAAGTCCCGTAATCATGGCAACCAAGGATAAAGAGACCCTGAGGGTGCTGTGTCGCCTGTTTGTACAGCCGGATTCACTCGCAATTCACCATCACTCCAGGCAGGTCAGGAGATCGTGAGTGAGATCCGGACCCTCTGTCAAATCCGATGGTGCCGGCAGCGGCTCTCCACTTCCAAACAGGCGATCCAGAAGTCGGATCGGATCGGCAATATTGAGTGCTCCATCATCATTCATGTCTACCGCATCCTGGCAAAGAGACTCACCGCCCTCAAAAAGGTGTTGAAGGGAGTGGACGACGTCACTGATGTCGACGTTTCCATCGCGGTTCGAATCTCCACGACGAAAATCCGGAGGAAGCTGTGGATGATCGAAGGGGGCCAATCCATTACGCACACGTTCGTCTGTCAAGGCGTGCATGAACTCGACAAGATCATTCCTTGCACCTGGCGGAAGATTGAGCGGTGGTGTCTGCGGTCCCTGTTCGGGGTTCTGGAAATCCCCCCCGTCGTTGTAGAATTCCACCACTTCCTCGAGGGTCATTTTTCCTCCGTTGTGGAAATAAGGGGCCCTCAGCTCAACATTTCGCAGGGGAGGGGTCTTGAAACGACCGATGTCATTTGGATTTCCTGTCACCTCGAAACGACCCACATCCTCATTCTCAGGACGAACTCCAATATCGTGAAAATTTCCGTTGCTGAGAAATGGTCCCCCATGACACGGCAGACAGTTATTCAGAAATACGTTCATTCCGTTGATCTGGGCCTGGGTGAGGGCGCTCGAATCACCGGCTATGAAGGCATCGAGAGGAGTCTGATCTGGCAGCAGTGTGCGCTCGTAGGTGGCTATGGCAAATGCGATTCTCTCGCCAGTGATGTCCGGAGTCCCGAATGCCATCTGGAACAAGGACTCGTAGTTCGGGAATTGAATCAGGGCATCCGCCATCTCCTGGGGCAAATCGGTCGTATACTGGAGCGGGATCGCGGCCATCAGACGAGCTCTGACATCGTCCCATGTTCTGGTTTCACACCCCATCTCGATGGAGGAAATGATGGGACCGATCGCCTGTGCCTCCAGTGCACCCGCAGCGGGAGAAGGACTATTTCCAGGTATGCTCACCTGACCCGTCTCTGGATTCTCGAATACGGGACCTACTCGACCATCCCAGAACAGACGCGGATCGAACATCGAACCGATCACTGAGGGAGATTTGCGAGAGGTGACCTGGCGTTCCCACTGGAAGAAGTTATCCGAAATTAACTCCCCGAAGCAATCCTGGCGTTGAACGCCCAGTGACCCAAGAATGTCATCGTCGGTTCCGAAAGCTCCATCGGCACCGGGATGCCTGGACAGCTCTGACAGCGTCCGAGGATCACTCCCGCCGGCAGCAGGTTCATGGCAGCTTCCGCAGGCAATCGCTGAATTGCTGGATAGCTGTGAATCCCAGAACAAAAATTTGCCGAGCAATGCTTTTTCAGCCGTGATGGGATTCTCGGGCGTCTGTGGAACCGGGGGCAGCGGCGGGATCGGCCCATTGCCACCCGGAGGTGGAGGAGGTGGCGGTGGCCCCTGCGCCGCTAAATCCGCAACCGAAATGATCAGCGATGGCACCAGCATCAGAGGAAGCACCAGCGCGATCACTCGGAATAATCTGTTGACCATTTCAAGCCCTCATTTCGACGGATGAAGCGGAAAAATTGCGGGCCAAAGAACCACGCCTGACTCCATCTTATGTCAGACAGCATCAATTGTCAGCGATGGATTTGTCGGCGATTCCAGCTGGCCTGGTTCACCGGATGCGATCAAGACCCGGGTTCCCCCAGCCCTACCGGCTCGAACCCCAGAATCCGATGAGGGTTGCCTCAAAACATATTTTTCACCGGGAACCAACATCCCATACCCTGTGGGTGAGCCCGAAGCAGCCAGACTTCTTGCCAGAAGGGCCCTTTGGAATCGAGGAGGGGGGAATATGTCCTGGTTCAATTCATTCCTTCCCCTTGCCATTGGTACCTCCCTGGCGATCCTCGCAGTTGCTTGCCTTCCTGGCTGCACCGCCAGCAAGTCCGATCCTGAAACAGCCAACATCAATGTTCTACAGCCTGTGGAATCGGGTCTGTTCGATGCCATCCGCCAGAGAAGTGGAGAAATCCCACCGAGAGGCATCATCGATGTGAAATCGACGGGGTTGGCAGTACTCGATGTCGATGGAGACCAACAGCAAGAAATCCTTCTCACTTCTGGATCGACCAGCGAACGATTTCTCAACGGCCAACCCGGTTTTCCACCGGTGCTACTGGAGCATCTCGGGGATTTGCAATACCAGGTGGTGCCAGGTGCTGCTGGACTTCCCACTCTACGCTGGGCATCCGGAATCGCTGCTGCGGATCTCGATGGGGATGGCGATGACGATCTACTCCTGACCGGTATCGACGAAACCATCCTGTTTGAAAACAGGGAAGGACACTTTCACCGGATCGTGGATTCCGGCATCGAAACTCCCGGCTGGAACACCAGTGCTGCTTTTGGTGATCTGGATCTCGACGGCGATCTGGATCTCTATATTTGCCGGTACCTGGCCTATGACTTCTCCTCACCTCCGATTCATGGAGAAGGCTGGTCCTGTTTATGGGAAAACCAGGAGGTGCTGTGTGGACCGAAGGGGCTCCCTGCACTTCACGATCTGGTCTTCGAAAATCTCGATGGTTTCCATTTTCAGGAGGTCACCAAGGAGTGGGGATTCAGTGCCTCTGACGCCGGTTACGGCCTGGCCGTGGTCATCGTTGATCTTCACGGTGATGCCCATCCGGAGATTTTCGTCGCCAATGATTCCACCCCCAACCATCTCTGGTCGCGCCAGGGCCCTTCCCTGTGGCAGGAGGAAGGTCTGCTATCGGGAGTAGGAGTCGATCAGGACGGTCAAGAACAGGCAGGAATGGGCATCGGCGTCGGTGATCTGGACAGCGATGGCACCCTTGATCTGGTGGTGTCCAACTTCGAGAGAGAAAGTCTAAATCTATACCTCAATAACGGAGACGGCACCTACAGCGATGGAGCTTCAAGTCATGGGCTCGGCGCAGCAAGTCGCCCGATGCTCAGCTGGGGAGTCACCGTCCAGGATCTCGATCTTGACGGACTGCTCGACATATTTGTCGCCAATGGCCATGTTTACCCCGAGGCAGACCAGGTCGCCTCATCCCCGGGATACTTGCAACAAGACCAGTACTGGCTCGCCACGGAAACAGCAGGAAACATCCGCTTCGTACAGCCGAGCACCAGTCAGGCCCCTTTCTCCAAACATGCCGGCAGATGCGCCATTTCTTCTGATCTTGATGGTGATGGAGATGTCGACACGTTGACATCAAGTCTCAATGGCTCTCCCCTTCTCTACCGCAATGTTTCAGCTGATCGAGGCTCGTCGCTGCAGATTGATTTGCAACAACCAGGTTTGAATCGGCAGGCCATCGGTGCCATCGTGACCATCGAGGGAGGTGGACGTCGCACCACTTTACCGCTGATCAGGCAAAGCTCCTTCCAGTCCTCTAAAGCTGCAAAGTTGGTTTTCGGCACCACTCACGTCGCCAGTTCCCAACCATTGAAGATCGAAGTTCGCTGGCCCGATGGAGCCCGTGAATTGTTCCCCAGTAGCAAGCAAGGTTCGATCCAGTTGATCCGCGGACAGGGCTCCGAGCGTCAGTAGCCCACGCTCCTTCTCCCACCTCAGCCGGGTGGATCCTGCGACACCATCTGACGATACTGTCATGATTGACAAACCATTCTAAATCGAAACAAAATTCCACGTCATTTCTCCAATAATCTACTCTCAAGGTCAACTAGAAACAATTTGAATGCTTTCGCCAGTTAGCATTCATCCCTTACAATGAATCCATCGGATAAACACTTGTAAGCTCATTTGTTAAACGGGAAATTATATACCAAGCGAATTTGTTCTCTAGGGATCCGGAATCTGGGGGGTTCTTGCCGATGGCGAGCTCTGTTTCCGGGACGACTCAAGATGGAGATCCATATCTGGGAATGCAACACAGTGGGAGTAGTACCTATCATGCTTACCTATTCAAAATTTCAGACCGGCCGAATCCTCAGTTCGGGAACCATCCTTGGCTTGCTGGCCTTCGTCTTCCTTGCACTCTGTCCGACAGCAGTGCAAGCAGATAACCATAAATGGCTCTTTTCAGAGTTCTATACCAATGCCGATGGCACGATTCAGTTCATCGAATTTGTAGATGATGGTGATTCTGAGGGGTTCGTCATGGCGGGGCAGACGATGTCCACATCCACTGGCGGATTTTTCACATTCCCTGTTGATTTACCGAACATCAACACCGAAGGCCGTAGATTCTTGGTCGCCACAGTAGCATTCGCTCAGTTACCAAATGCGCCCATGCCGGACTACATCCTCCCAAATAATTTCCTGCGTACTTTTGGTGATACCGTCGTCTATTCTGGCGGTCCCGATGAAGTTTCATACAACCTCTTGCCCACTGATGGGATCATGTCGATCAACAGAGCCGGTAGCAGTAGTGTGAACTCACCCACAAATCTGCTTGGAGTTTCTGGTAGCATCTCAGCGCCGCCTCCTGCTGATGATTGCAATAACAACGGGATTCCCGACAACACCGATCTGGCGAACGGTAGTAGCACCGATTGTGATGGCGATGGAGTTCCCGACGACTGCAATCTGACAGGAAACGATTGCGACGGGAACGGAGTTTTCGACGGCTGCCAGATCGATACTGACTCTGATGGTGTCATCGATCCCTGTGATGGCTGTCCAACTGACCCACTGGGATCTGTCGATAGCGATGGCGACGAGGTTTGCGACATCGTCGATCAATGCCCCGGTGGCGACGATCGAATCGATACCGACCAGGACCAAACTCCCGATGATTGCGATCCTTGCCCTCTCGATCCGTTCAATGATGCCAATGGTGACGGAATCTGTGGCGACGGCTCCAATGATGAATGCTCAGGTGCAACGATTGCAATCGAAGGGCTCAATCCTCTCAACACGACACTGGCCACCAGTAGTCTCCCCGGTCAATATCCGCTCGACCCGAATCAGTGCCTGGCAAGTGAGCTCGATATCGTGGGTAGAGATGTCTGGTTCAAGTTCACCCCACCTTTCGCCGGCAACATGACCGTTTCGACCTGCAATCTCGTTGATTTCGATACCGACCTGGTAATTTACAACGGAGATTGCTTTTCACTGTTGCAGGTTGCTTGCAATGGCGACTTTCCCAATGGTACCAGTTCTACATGTGACAACTTCACATCTCAGATTCAAATGCCAGTGACAAATGGAATCGATTACATCATTCGAGTTGGAGGATGGCAGGGGCAGTTCGGAACAGGCAACCTGATGATCGATTTTGTCAGTTCTGCCGGAGGATGTGAAGAGTTTGGTGACGATGATGCCGACGGAGTTTGCAACGATGTCGACATCTGCCCTGGTTTCAGTGATATTCTCGATGCAGACGCTGACGGCACCCCGGATGGCTGTGATGCATGCCCCAATGACGAGTTGAACGACTCCGATGGGGACGGTCTCTGTGCCGACGTCGATCCATGCCCCTTCGATCCAGATAATGATATCGATGCGGATGGACTCTGCGCCGATGTCGATCCTTGCCCACTTGATCCGGCACAGGACACCGATGGTGACGGCCTGTGCGGAGTCGCAGATTCCTGCCCACTTGATCCAGACAATGACGTCGATGGAGATGGGCTATGTGCTGACGTGGACTCGTGCCCACTCGACCCGGACAATGACATCGATGGAGATGGAATCTGCGGCGATGTCGATGTCTGCCCGAACGATCCAGGCAACGACACCGATGGCGACGGGATCTGTAACTCTGTCGACATCTGTCCGCTCGATCCAGACAACGATATCGACGGAGACGGACTATGCTTCGATGTGGATCAGTGCCCCCTCGACCCCGACAACGACATCGATAACGATGGAATCTGCGGTGACACCGATAGCTGTCCCCTCGATGCCGATAATGACCTCGACGCAGACGGAATCTGCGGAGATGTCGACCCCTGTCCAGCAGATCCGACAAACGACGCCGATGCCGACGGCCTCTGCGGCGGCGTGGATCCATGTCCACTCGATCCCGATAACGATGCCGATGGCGATGGAATCTGTGGTGACGTAGATACCTGTCCACTCGATGCAGACAATGATCTTGACCAGGATGGGATTTGCGGCGACCTCGATCCCTGTCCCTCAGATCCGGGTAACGACGCTGACGGAGATGGAATCTGTGAAAGCCTGGATTCCTGCCCACTCGATGCTGATAACGATGCCGATGCCGATGGGATCTGCGGAGACGTCGATCCTTGCCCACTCGATCCAGACAATGATCTCGATGGAGATGGAATCTGTGGTGATCTGGATCCGTGTCCCTCTGACATCGAGAATGATGCCGATGGCGATGGAATCTGTGAAAATCTAGATGCCTGTCCCCTCGATCCAGACAACGACGCAGACGGCGATGGAATCTGTGGCAACGTAGATACTTGCCCTCTAGATCCAGACAACGACATCGATGGTGATGGTCACTGTGGAGATATCGACATCTGTCCATTCGATGGCAATAACGATGTCGACGAGGACGGTATCTGTGGTGACGTCGATCCTTGCCCACTCGATCCACAAAACGATATTGATGGGGATGGAATCTGTGGCGATGTCGACGCCTGTCCACTCGATGCCGAGAATGACATCGATAGCGATGGACTCTGTGCAGATGTGGACCCGTGCCCTGCAGATCCTGAAAATGACCTCGACGGCGATGGGCTTTGCGGCGTACTTGATCCGTGTCCTGCCGATCCGCTCAATGACATCGATGGCGATGGGATTTGCGGAGACACCGACCCCTGTCCCGAAGATGCAGACAACGATCTCGACGGCGATGGGCTATGTGGCAACGTGGATCCTTGCCCTGCGGACATCGAAAATGATGTCGACGGTGATGGTCTTTGCGGTGCTCTCGATGCATGCCCGGCCGACCCGAACAACGATGTCGACGGAGACGGGATTTGCGGCGATACAGACATTTGCCCCAATGACCCCGACAACGACATCGACGGAGACGGACTGTGCTCAGATCAAGATATCTGTCCTAACGATCCGGATAACGACATCGATAACGATGGAATCTGTGGCGATCTGGATACTTGCCCCAATGATCCTGACAACGATATCGATGGAGATGGATTGTGTGTCGGCTCCGACCCATGTCCAAATGACGCCGACAATGATCTCGACGGTGACGGAATCTGTGGCGACCTGGACCCCTGTCCTGCAGACGTAGATAACGACATCGATAACGATGGCATCTGCGGTGACGTGGATCCTTGCCCCACGGATGTCGAAAATGATGTCGATGGTGATGGACTCTGTGGCGCACTCGATAGCTGCCCTGCAGATCCAGATAACGATGCCGATGGTGACGGAATCTGTGGTGACCTCGATCCTTGCCCCCTCGATCCCAACAACGACATCGATCAAGATGGAATCTGCGGAGACGTGGATGCCTGCCCCTTCGATGGCAGCAACGATGCCGATGGCGATGGGTTATGTAGCAACGAAGATTTCTGCCCACTGGATCCCGACAACGACATCGATGGTGACGGAATCTGTGGCGATGTCGATCCTTGCCCGCTCGATGGCAATAACGATATCGATGGCGATGGGCTCTGCTCCGACGTGGATCCCTGCCCCAACGATTTCGAAAATGACAGCGATGGCGACGGAATCTGTGGTGATGTTGACCCTTGCCCGATCGATCCTGCCAACGATGCCGACAATGACGGTATTTGCGGCGATGTCGACAGTTGCCCGCTTGATCCAGATAACGATGCAGATGCCGATGGCCTCTGTAGTGACGAGGATCCGTGCCCAGTGGATCCCCTTAACGACATCGATGGCGATGGCATCTGTGGCGACGTGGATCCCTGCCCCGATGACATCGAAAACGACCAGGACGGAGATGGATTGTGCGGAGCTCTCGATAGCTGTCCGCTCGATCCGGACAACGACATCGATGGAGACGGCATTTGCGCTAACAAGGACGTCTGTCCGCTCGATCCAGACAACGACATCGATGGTGATGGAATCTGTGGCGATCTCGATGATTGCCCCCTCGATCAGGACAACGATATCGATGGTGATGGCATCTGCGGAGATGTGGATACCTGTCCACTCGATCCGAATAACGATCAAGATGGGGATGGCCTTTGCAGCAATGTCGACAGTTGCCCGCTCGATCCGGATAATGACGCCGATGGCGACGCGATCTGTGGCGACGTAGATAGTTGCCCATTCGATGCCGACAACGATGCCGACAACGATGGAATCTGCGGTGATCTGGACAGCTGTCCATTCGATGCCGACAACGACATCGATGGCGACGGCATTTGCGGAAACGTCGACAGTTGCCCGCTCGACCCGGACAATGACGCAGATGGCGATGGACAGTGCGGTAACGTGGACAGTTGCCCATTCGATGCCGATAACGACATCGATGGCGATGGACTCTGCGCAGATGTCGATCCCTGCCCCATCGATCCAGAAAATGATACAGATGGAGATGGTCTCTGTGAGAGCGAAGATCCATGTCCAGTAGACCCGGGTAATGATTCAGACGGAGATGGGATCTGTGACGGTATTGATCAGTGCCAGGGCTCAGACGACAACATCGACTGCGATGAGAACGGAATTCCTGACGGCTGTGACATCGCAGACGGAGCGTTCGACACCAACTCCAACGGAGTTCCCGATGTCTGTGAGGGTGTCTTCTTCGTCCGTGGTGACGGAAACGGTGACGGATCGGTCGATATTTCCGACGCATACCAGGTGATCATGACGGTGTTTGCGGTCGGGTTCCCGCCGTGTGCACTCGCTCTAGATGTAAACGATGACAGTTTCCTGGATGTCAGTGATGCGATCTATCTGCTCGAAAGCATCTTCAATGGTGGACCTCCACCACCGGCACCCACCAATCAGTGTGGTCCCGACCTCGAGGCAACTCTACCCTGCAGCGTGGAACCGATTTGCCCGTGAATCAAACGGCATGAATTAGCCAATCGAAGGCAACTGAGAGTGAGAAAAGAACAGCTCCCGTCCTCACGGACGGGAGCTGTTCTTCAATCTACTGGTTTTGAATCTCATCCACTACAGAATCAATCGGGGCGAGAGGATTCGAACCTCCGACTTCCTGCTCCCAAAGCAGGCACTCTGCCAAACTGAGCTACGCCCCGTAAGATTCCTGTAACGCACCAGTTCAAACACAGGTTCCCTGGTCAGCAAAAAAACGGGGAGCCGGTCGGGGTCACAAAGATGGAAGACTCTCATCTTCCGCTATCTCAACACCGTGAACGCTTATCGAGCGTCCTAATTTGCCTCAAAGGCAGGTTGATGACCCAACAACTTGGAAGATTCGACGAAGATGGTTTGATTCTCCCGATCACGGAAGAGCCACCCCTCAACTCCGTCTTTCTTCCAGCTCTCAACCGGAACGATTTCGTGCACACGCGCGTACTGGTTCAACTGTTCCGCCATGGTGTATCCCCCAGCTGTACTCGTACTGACGACCCGTTTCCGGCTCACCCGTCTGAGAAAGGATCCTGGGTCCCCAACAGACGGGTGTCAAGGGAGACGGTGCCTCGGAGCCTCTGGCACGTTATCCTATGGAGGTCCCCTTCGAAGTGACTCGCGGGAGGGAGCCCGGTGCCCGAAACCGCCATGAAAAACGAATCCCCGATCCCGGATCGGTCTCAGCTCGGTCCCCGACTGCGTGTCGGTCGAGGTCGGATCTACCGTCACGCTATCGGCAGAGGCTCTGCAGCGGGACTGTGGACCACCCTCCCCATCGCGGTGATGCTCTGGGAAATCGGGCCCGGTGACCCACGCACCGCTTTCCTCTCCGTCAGTCTGATCGTGGTGGGTCTGGTAATGACAGCCACGTACCACTGGCTGAAAGTTCGCCGGCGCTGGCCACGAATCTGGGACTCGACCCTGACAACCCCGGCTCTGGTCGAAACCGTCCTCCACTGCCATGGCAAGCCGGTCGGCCAGTCATGGAACGACGCCTTGAGGGCGAGAAGCAGTCAGATACCGCTTCCGACAGCCACTGCTCTCAGACGTCTGGCCCCCCTTCCCTCACCGGTCCTGTCGCTGTCACTGACTCTGCTGGCGCTGCTGCTCGGGTCCTGGCACGCCACGATTTCGAAACCGGTGGTGCCTGCCACCGAGCAGTCGCTGGCCCGATCCGCGACCACGGCGGTCTCCAGCGGGGAAAACGAATCAAATCGACAACGTCTCGACTCCGCCGACAGACTGCACAGTCGCGAAGATGCGGCACTCGCACTGGTCGGCAGAAGCCAGTTGACGCGGTTGAGCGAACATCTGAGAAGCGGATCTGCCATCTCAGCTCCGACCTCGGCACTGTCACCGCGCGATCGGCAAGCCCTCCAATCGGCTCTCGGAAGGCTGCAAGATTCCGATCCCCGTCGGCAAGCCCTGGAACAATGGCTCGCGGCTGACCGTCTTCTGGATGGCGGTCCAGTGCTCCCGATCGAGGGTCTGCAAGCAAGCGGAGAGGCGATCGGTCGCGATCCGACTGCGGGAGTCGTCTCCGGCTCTCCCTCGGCAGAACTGGCCGACGGCGGCCGAGACGTACCCGATCGTCTCGAGCCCACCTCCGAAGCAGCTGCCGGAATTGAACCGGGCGACCAGCGGATTCACCTGACCGGTGGCACCGACAGCAGTGGCGAGATTTCGACCAGTGGAAGATCACCTTCAGTCTCGCCAACCTCTTCATCCTGGGACCGGGTCCGGGATGATCCGCGTCTGGAGTCGCGCTGGATCGAGGTGATCGATCGGTACCTGAATCTTTTACAAGCGAGGGAGCAAAACGGTGGTCGATGATGCGGTAAATAAGTTCCGCCAGCAGGATCTCAAGCTTCGTTCATCTATCGAAGAGGTGATCATCGGACAGACGGATGCCGTGGCAGCCGCCAGTGCTTGCTTGCTGGCCGGCGGACATCTGCTGCTGGTCGGTGTCCCGGGAACCGGAAAGACGAAACTGGCCGAAGGCCTGGCCAGGGTGACAGGCCTGTCACGGGGTCGAGTTCAGTTCACCCCCGATTTACTGCCCGCAGATATCCTTGGTGGCGAGACACTATTGCCGGGAATCGAAGGTGATCGGGTCGAGTTCCGTCCCGGTCCTGTCTTCACCCAGTTGCTCATCGCCGACGAGATCAATCGGGGGACCCCTCGAACTCAATCTGCGCTGCTCGAGGCGATGCAGGAGCGGGCGGTCACCATCGCCGGGACGAGACATCCCCTCGACCCCCTATTCAGTGTCATCGCCACTCGAAATCCCATCGAGATGGAAGGTACCTACCCACTGCCGGAGGCTCAGCGAGATCGCTTCTTGCTGGAGGTTTCCTTGCCCGATCCGCAATCCGAAGTTCTGGCGCAGATCGCTGCAGCCACGACCCGGGAACAGGAGCCAGAAGTATCACCGCTGCTGGATCCGGAACAATTTGCGCAGATGCAGCAAACCGTGCGAAGAGTGATCGTCGCCGACTCCGTCATCGAACGCGCCGCCCGCTGGATCGGTGCCACTCGACCAGAAGATCCGGCCGCTCCCGACGAGGTGAAGGAAGGTGTCCGTCTCGGTGCCGGAGCCAGGGCACTGCAATCCCTGATCCTCTGTGGCAAGGTCGAGGCGCTTCGTGCCGGTCGAACCCACATGGCCGATGATGACTGGCGACGCTGGCGTCACGAGGCGATCCGCCATCGACTGGTGATGTCACTCGAAGGGGAACTCAACGGTCAGGGATCGACCGAGATCGTCTCGGCCGTCGACCGAGCGGTGGCCCAGCTCGGATGAGGATCATCAATTTGCTGGCTCCTGGCTCCGTGAAACTGCTCTGCTTGTGGATGATGCTGACCGCCTCAGGCACTGGGCTGTTCGCCGGTGACGATGATGCTCTCGATGCCATCGTCTCCCTGGTCGCCTCGTCACCCTCGGATGAGGCGGTCCGCAAGCGCGCCATGATGTGGGCTCAGGACCAGGGACGGTTGCTGGACCTGATCGATGAGATCGCTGCGCAGGGCGTTAAACAACGGTCTCAACCGGTGCTTCTGGCGGCAGCTGCCATCGCCAGGACCGACGGCTGGATCGAGCGTTCTGTCGAGCTACTCGAGTCCTCTCTTGAATTCGAAGACCAGGCCACAACCCGCCATCAACTGGCGCTGATGTGGTTGGCGGGAGGATGGCCGCAGCAAGCTCGTGGCGCCTCCGGTCCACATCTCGAATCGGAGCCTTTTGCCGACATTCGCCTCGGGCTGAGGTTGCTCGAAGGATCCGACGCACCCACCACTGCCAGGGAGGTCTCGACCAACAGCATCAAACTGGTCGCCGCGAGCTCCGGTCGATGGAAGTGGGCCACCACCTTGCTCACTGCCCGAGGAGAACTCGATGCTGCCCTTGAGATGACGATCTCGGGGGGTCTCAAGATCCAGGCCACGGAGCTACTGAACCGGGGAGCGCTGCCCAAACCGGGCTTACCAGGTCTGAGATTGGCACGTCTGCTCGGGATGGAACGGTGGGGAGCGATCATCACCCTGGTCGATGGTGAATCGGAGTCAGGGGCTCGGTGGCGCGCCTCGATGGGTTTCGAACCGATGTTGCTGTCGAACCCGTATCGGCCCGCCCGGCTACCACCACTGCAAAAGGCACTCGATCTGCTCGATTCCGCTGACGAAACGGCTGCTCGACGCGCGGTTGCCTTGTGGCGCATCGGTGGTGGTGGTCAAACTCGTCAGGATGTGGGCACTCGACTCATCCTCGACGAACTGAAACCGGACTGGCTCGGGCCCGATCGTCTCCCCGAGAGCATCGAGCAGCAACTGCGCCGCTCCACCGATCCTCGGGAAGCCAGGCAGGCAGTAGCTGCTGCCCTGCGCGCCTTCGAAGGAACCGCGGTGGAAGCCAGCTTGTGGTTCCAGGCGGGCCGACTCGCACCGAACCGGGATTGGATCGAGCGTTCCGTCCGCATCCAGCCGGGCGCCTCGGTTGCCGTTGAATGGTTACCGGGCATCGAAGCACGCTGGAAGCAGCCTTTTGGAATCTCGAGATGGTCGCGGGCAACCATCATCTACAACCCGTCCCATTTTCTTCCCGACCCGACGTTACCGCCGCCGGCAGCACTGGTCGGTAGCTCTGCAGGTACACCGGTTCGATTTTCTGGAAATCCACCGACCGTGCCACAACTCCATCTCCAGCGCTGGCAACTGACGGATCATGACGCGGCCAGCTCGCCACCCGAAACGGGGATCCGACTTCGCATCACAGAGGACGCATCGCTGGTGGGAGATGATCGCACCTTGCAGGTCACCGAAAAAATCGATGCGGTTGAGCATGTCCAGCTCGAACTGGAAGCCATCGACGGGCAGCCCCTGATCGGATCCGATGGCATTCCGAGAGACTCCATCCTGGAAGCGCTCTATGGCATCTCGGATGCCAGGGATCTGCTTCGCAAGGCTCCCGAACCGCCCCCGATGGCGGACGTCATCCGCTCCTTTGCTGAAGCCGCCGTCCGACGCGCTCGCGATCCCTCGCGACTGCGCTGGATCGACTTTCGAGCCACTGGTGACGGGGACTGGTGGGTCGATGTTGCTGGAGTTTCCGGTCTATTTGCAACCACCGAGGCGACTCCGGTGGCCAATACCATTGGTTCCACGAGACGACCCTCACCCGCGGCTGTTTTGGCGCCGGGACCGGTGCCCACCACCAGCCTCATCCTGGTCGGTACCCGTCGCCATGGACTGCAGCCGAGCGCCTCACGACCAGTCATCGAGAGCCGTGAATCGCCCCAGCCGCTACTCCCTGCCGGTGAAAGATTGCTGGTCACTGCAGGCGTCGATGACCGGGTCGTTGTCACCGACTCCGGACTGGTGGGCTACTTCGAATCGGGTGCCTCCCGAGCGCTGTGGTGGAAGCAACTCCTGAAACCGCCACTGCCCGGTGTCGGCGGGTTTGCACCACTTCCACTGGCAACGGTACAACCACACCTACCCTGGGCGGATGCGGTCACACCTCGTCTGATCGAAGTCATCGATGCCAATGGAGCGTCTCGATTCCTGTTACTGGCTGAGGGAGCCCATCTCATCGATGCGCAGCAAATCGAAGTTCTCTCCTTCGATGAGCTCATCGGTGAAGGACTCGCCGCAGCAACCCTCGATGCTTCCGGGGAGTTGCTGGGCCTCGATGCCAGTGGCAGCCAGCTGATTGCCCGGGGAGCGATCCACCCGCTGCCACGAGCAGGAGGCTATCAACTGGTCACGACCGGAAGCGCCACCATCATTCTCGGCCAGCATCGAGGCGAGACCTGGTTGGCGAATTTTGACGGCAAGGCGATACACGAGATCTCACCACCGCCACTGCCCGATGAACGTGACCGACCCCACCTCAGAGTTGCGGCACTGGGACGCTGGGGCGATGAGGTACTGTTGCTCGCGGACCGATTGTGGCTCATCGATGAAACCGGCACCTCTCACTTCGCCCTGACCGATGCGCCCGCCGACGGTCACTATCGTCCGGTCCACTGGATACAGCCTGCGCCCCGGGTCACGGGAAATCGGGTGAGAATCGCCCGCCCCTGGGGTGTGGTCGAGACCTGGAGAGCACCTTGAATCACGCCAGTGCCCCATCCTCTCGCTTCATCGAACGGATCGCAGTTCGTGCGCACTGGCGGGGGGCTGTCGATGGTCGATCTCCAGGGACGGGACGGGGTTCACGAAGCGCCGGCTGCGGCGAGTTTGACGGTCACGACCGCTGGTGCCCTGGCGATGATCTGGCACGACTCGACCTGCGCGCCTGGTTACGCTTCCGCCAGCGCTGGTCACGAAGGTATCGCGACGATTCAGCTGAACCCTTGACGGTGATCATCGATGGAGGTCCGTCACTACAATTTGGCTCACGAGGTCGAGCTGTCCGGTGGCTGCGAGAACTCCTGCAACTGGTGGCCCGATCCAACAGAGATCCCTGGCGCGAATGGATCATCGAGGGTGACAGAACCCACATCGCGACTCGAACTACCGAGCCGGGAACCCGGCAGCGAGAATCTCTGGCAAACACCCTGAGCCGCATCGAACCGACTCCCGGAGGCCGCGGGCGGGTCGTGATGATCAGTGATCGTCTGGTGATCGATGACATCGAAGCACAACTGAGTGGACTGACGCGCCTCGGCGAGCCGATCTGGATCGCTCCCATGCTGCCCGAGGAAATCAATCCTGGTTTGTGGGGCTCGGTGCAACTGGAAGCCCCGGGCGAACCGACCTGGACGGGCACCATCGACCGCGCTGCCGTGCGCAGATATCGAATCGAGTTCGACCGATGCGAACAGCAACTGGGCCGCTGGCTCCAGAAAAGAGGTGGGTATCACGTTCGCATCGATGCGCTGGCAGCTCCAGATCTGTTCTTTCGCCCGCTACTGCAGAGGGGCGGTCCGCTTGAGGTATTCTCGGGATGATTCTCGAACTGGCGCATCCCGAACTGCTGCTGTTGATGCTGCTGCTTGGAATCCTGTGGATATTGTTACCGATGTGGCGTCCACGTATCGCTCGACAACGTCCGGTCGCTAGCACTCTATTGTGGCACCGGGCGATTCCAGAGCCCCGTAGCAAACGTCCCCTGATGCCATTGTTACTGGCCTTCGCCCTGATCCTGATCGCATCCACCCCTCGGATCATTCCCGAAGGCGATCCTTCGATGGTGCCAAGACGCCTCAACGATGGGGCAGTTCGCATCGAGATCAGACTGGCTGGAGAAACCGGAGGATTCATCGGTATTGCGGGCAAGGAACCTCAAGGATTTTCCCTCACCGAGAATGGCGAAGCGGTGATCGATGTCGGTGATCTGGAACCTCGCACGCTCATCGAGGTGAGCATCGGCACTCGGAGGCACACGCTGACCGCTCCGGGACGGGTTCATAAAGCCCTGGTTTCTGATCTGAGCAGTCTTCCCCAGGTTGCCGATGCTCTCGAGGTTCTGGAAAAATCCAACCGGATCGAGATCTCCAGTACCCGGCCAGACGTTGTCATCTCGCGCAACCAACCGCGCGATTCTTCTCTCCCCTCGATTGTCTTCCCTGATCAAGAAGGGACTCTCATCCTTCCTCGAGTGGTGGTGGATTCCAGTCAGCCAGCATTGCTCGACGGCCTGCATCCACGCTACTGGACTGTTCTTCGAGCATCGGAAGTGGAAGGAGATGCGATTCTCGTCGATGAGGCTGGACGGTCCTTGCTGGCGCGAGATGAAGAAGGATTTTCGTGGGGCTTCCTGCCTGGCGATAGCGATCTGGCACAGAGATCGGACTGGCCCGTCTTGCTCGGCCGTCTCATCGAAGAACTGGCACCCTCTCCAGCCACGGCGACTGACAGCTCGCTCCTGGCCGGAGCTGGCCTGCACCTATCTCTCATCCTGGCACTGCTGACGGCACTTCTGACACCGATTTTGCTGGGATCACAAGGACGACTCCCTGCCCTGTGCATCGTTTTGGCGATCATCGTGGGACAGGTCCCCTCCACCGCGAAGCCATTGCCTGACCATCTGAATCTGGAACAGTTCAGTGCCGGGGAAGCACCGGCAACGATGATTCAGGTTCCAAGTCGATCCGCACCCGCATCACCAGAGCTGCAGCGCTTGATTCGATCGCGAGGGATTCACGTTGAGCTGAAGAAAAGCGACGACCGACGATTGGGTGTCCATCCGGAGCGCATCCGTTCTGGACAAACAGTCTCCATCGTGGGGAACGAAGCCGTCGATTCCTTCGAGGCCATCTCTCCAGAGGGCCAACGGATTGAAACCCCCTCCCGATGGAGCCCTTCGGCTCCCGGCGCGTGGTTAATCGAGGATGAGCAGGGCGAGAAGGTCACTCTCGTGGTGGAAGAAGCGATCCCGGCCGCACTGTGGTGCGAATCCGGGTCCGCCGCACAGAACCTACTTCCGACTCCGACATTCTCAACAACACTGGCCCCTGGTCACTTCCCCGAACCCACCGCAGGGGCCGTGATCGTATGGAATTCGGTCCCCATCGATGACGAGACTGCGCAATCACTGCATGACTGGATTGGCGGTGGCGGTACTTTCATCGCCCTACCCGCCGATCCCTTCTGCGAGGACGAATCGACTCGCAAGAGACTGGCAGCGCTTCTGCCCACAGAGATTCCTGCTCCTCCTCTACCTCCCGTCCAGGATCTCGGAATCCTGCTTCTCGATCTATCGGGCAGCCTGTCCGGCGCAGGAGCCACCACCTTGCTGGCCGGTACCCTGGCAATTCTCGAAGGGAGTCGGCAGAACTCGCTATGGGGAATTGCAGGTTTTCGAGAACAACCACACTGGATCTTCCCACCGGGAACCAGACTGGATCGAACGGTACTTCAAGAACTCGACGAGCAGATCACTACCGGTGGTGGAACCGATCTCGGATCAGCCTTGAGGTTCTGCCTCGAGACTCTGACCGAAAGTGAGGGAGGTAGATCACTGGTCGTCATCACCGATGGTCGAAGTACTCCCGACGACTGGGAGGGAATCGGAAGCGCACTGCGTGACAATGAGATCGACTATCACATGGTACTGGTGGGAGAGCCCATCGAGAGGAATGCCGTCGACATCCTGCAAGAGAGTTCAGCCGGAACCCTGCACAGGGCACGATCACCACAGCATGCGCGAGCGATACTGAATGAAGTGGTGAAACCAGATGAGAAGGGCTGGCAATCGGTACGTTCTCCGGTGCTCGCTGCGAGTCTCCACGAATTTCTCGACGCTGCCCCACCGCGGCCACCGGTTCCCCTTCGTCGACTTTCCATCGATTCAACTTCGATCGCCTCCGGAGGTAAAGTTCTGTGGGTCGATGGAAATGGTGCTCCGCTCCTTGCCATCCGGTCGATCGGTGACGGGATCAGCGTTGTCTGGTATTCCGGGCTCGATGAATTCAGCCTCTCGGGGAAAGCTCCGCAGATCCTCGAGCACCTGTCACAGTTGATCGCAGGCAGTGCGGATCGACGCAAGGAGCCGAGACGCAGGGGATTCCTGGTTGAGGATCAGGAGGGCCAGACACGATTGGCGTTGCAGAGGCGCGATGACGATCCCCTGACGATGAATGTTTCCCTGGGAAGCATCGGAGGTGAGCTCTCGGAATTCCCGTTGAAAGCTGTACCCGGAAGTGGCTGGCTGGTGTCACAGACCCCGCTGGCTTCCGATCAGGCCGGAGCCTGGTGGCAGCAGGGCCGCTCCATCGATGCGGGAGTCATCCCAGCCCAGGGCAATGTACGGAGATGGCGTTCGATCATCGGCTCGGGTCAGATCGAAACGACTCGACTCGGTTCCCCGTCCCTCTTGTTGCTACTGATCGCGATGTTTCTACTTCTCAGCAGCCGAGGGAATCGCTGGTCGGATCTTCTCCGGCATCGGGATAGGGAGCCGGTAAAGGACCTGCGTTATTGAACAGGAACTGGAGAATCCCCACGGCATCCGCAATATTCAACTCGCCGTCGTCATTTCCATCCGCAGCATCTGGACAGCTCAGCTGAGTACCCGCTCCAAACAGATATTCCAGCACCATGATCGGGTCACTGATATCGATGGAAGAATCCTGATTGGCATCTCCCCGGATAAACTGATTTCCGGTTGGCGGGGGCGGCAACGTTGCGGAACCTTCATTTCCAGGAGTTCCAAGATCACCGTTACCATAGGGAGTGATGGTCGCAACCCATAGCAACGGATCATTGACAACGGGGGCGAGGAGATCACTGATCTCGGCAGAAATTCCACTCTGATAAGGGAAGGTCGCCGAACCATAGTTAACTCGCGTATGCTCGATTTGATTCAGATCGAGCAGCACCACTTCATCGGCGCTATTGGCCAGGATGAAGTTTCCGCCATAGACGTAATCTGCAATCAGACCGCCATTGACCAGGGAGTCACCATTGCGAGCCAGAACCAGGAACTGATTTGGTTGTATGACCAGTCCGCCCGGAGAGTTGATGACATGTAGGTCGATATCGTCGTCACGAATCGTCCAGCCATTCAGATCCACCGCCGCGGTGCCACGATTGAAGACCTCGAACCACTCCCCGTCCGTATCGGAAACCAGAAAAGGATTGGGCATCAATTCTGAGATGATCAGATTTACCTGGCCCGGATCTGGAGGAGGTGCTCCACACCCCTGACCGGTGGTTGGAATGGCAGATACCAGACCGGAGGGACCACTCTCATTTCCCGAGACGTCGGTGGCAGTTACCTGATAGTGGTACTGTACGGCCCCTTCAGCGCTGGTGTCCGTGTAGGCGCTAACCGCCGAAATGGTCGAGATCTGAGCGAAGGGCCCGGCAACATCGGTCGAGCGATAAACGGAGTAACTGGCAAGATCGGTCTCGAAATTGTCGTTCCAATCGAGGGCAACCTGGCACTCTCCGGCGACGGCAGCCAGACCTGTCGGCACTGCTGGCGGAGTCACATCGGAACTCGGGCAGGCCCAGATGAGGCAGACGAATTCCGGATGATCGATGTACGGATTTCGGTTGCCCTGGAATCCGAATACATCATCGTTTCGCTGTTGTTCCTCGGCACTGACTGGATCCTCTAGATGCCACTCCAGCAAGACGGAAAGCAAACCCATGTAGGCGACACTCAGGTTTTGAGTGGTGTCAGAAACGATGAGAGCACGGTCATCCGTCACCCGAAGATCAGGTTCCGCACAACCGGTGAGCCCATGGCTTCCCCCTTCGTAACGAGTCTCCATGTAGAGAATGGCGCGGGCCGCATCACCACGACGCTCTTCCCAGGCCTGCCACGATCCGCCACTGCCAAACCCCGAAGACAGATTACTGTAGGGAGTTCCCGCTGCAGGCCAGGCTTCACACCCGGCGGACGATGTACACCAATCGTACGGACGGTTACTGCGAGCAGAGTTGTAGGAAGGACTGGCAGCTCTAAGTTGATGCACATCGGAGAACGGGTAATTACACGAACCGTCATTGGTGTATCCATAAGAGGAGGGCCAGGTGTGTTCGCGATTCCATCCATCGGTAGTCGCCTGATTAAACCAGGAGACTGAAGTATTCCGGTAAAAAGTGATGACGTTCGCCGGATTGGTCGGATCCTGTTCCGAAATGCCGAGGATGTCCCATGTATCGGTTGCAGAACTGGTGTATGGAAATTTGTCGTGATCATCGATGATGTCGTGGAGTGCCAGGCGAAGAGATTCTCCCGATAAACCCGCTGCCGAATCGTAATATCCCTGCGGTGGATCGGAGTGTGCCGCAGGAGACCCCATCAGCGCCAGCGTGAACGCCAGGAAGGAAAAAACTGCTCGATCTGCAGACCGGAAACGGTACATTTTCGTCCTATCTAGGGCTAACTGGAGTCTACCGTAGGATTGCTGGGCTGCAGAGCAGTCTCCTGGTGTGACTAACAAGACTATACTACCACCTTTTGTTAGTGCTGGGTTTACAGACCGTGACTCGCCGGGACAATCGGATAGGAAACAGGTCACGGAAGAGGTCTCCGAGTGAATAGCTGCGTATCCCCCCGAGCGATCATGGCGATAATTCTGTCTATTTTGACGTTTTTCGCTCCTGAAGACGCTCTCAGTCAGAACTGGATCATCAGCGGAACCGTTCTCGATTCCGCCGGGGGACCGATCCAGGGTGCCGATCTCGATCTGATCGATCCCGATTTACCGACGGTAGAAGTTCCGATCACCGCCGATAACACCGCCGTCGACGGTTCATTTTCGCTGGTCATCCTGACCACACTCCCGGCGGGCACTTACTCCCTGCAGGTCAATCCTCCCCCTGGATATGTTTCCACCACGCTCGACATCGATCTCAGCGGCAATCTCGATGTGGGGATCATCAATGTTGGAAGTGGCTGGATTCTCAGCGGTCTGGTTCAGGACTCCAGCGGCAATCCACTTTTCCCCATCGATATCGACATCCGCGGCAGTAATACCGGCTGGCTCGACCTCACCGGGGATTTCACTCAACCGGACGGCACTTTCTCTCTGACGATTCCCGCTCTGGTAGACGAATATCGATTCCTCTACCGGATGAGTAGTCCTTCGCCCACTGCATTCCCATTAGAAGTAGATGGCGTCCTGCTATTCGAGAGCACCGATCTCGGAATCATCGTCATGGAAACTGCGCATACACTAACTGGTCTGGTGGTCGATGAACTGGGAGCCCCTTTACCGGGGATCGACATGAACATCTACGACGTGCTGGGTACTGCGATCGAGTTGAGTAATGACGATACTGATCTCAACGGGAACTTCTCCGTACTGGTTCCTGAAGGTATCTGGGATGTGGTGCATCGGCAGGTCACAGCAGCACCGCCGGTAGAACGAGTTTCGCATGCTTTTCTCGAATTGAATGTCGCCCAGAATCTGGATCTGGGAACTGTCGTTTTACCGCCAGGAATCCACGTCACTGGACTGGTCACTGGCTCAGCCGGCGAATTGATTGCGGATGCAAATCTGGATGCAGAATACGCAGTGACCGGAACCAGTATCTATCTCAACAACGACATTTCCACCAACAGCGGGACCTTTGACGTCCTGCTGCCGGAATCGATGATCAACCTCGAGATCGACCCCCCGACTACCGGACCGACCAGGGAATCTCAACTTCTACAGGTCAACGTCGCAGGGCCCGGTCCCATCGACGTCGGGACGATCGTACTTCCCGATGCTGTGCTACTCTCTGGACGCTGTGTCGATTCGACCGGCAGCCCCGTCCCCCTCGTCGATGTCGAACTATTCGTCAGTTCCACCGGCGATCCCTATCCGACCCTGCACGAAAATGGCGATAGCACCGGTAACTTCAGCGTGGCGATTCAACCAGATTTCTACGATCTGACCCTGTCTGCGGCGCCGTTCTCCGGTCTGGCTCCGGTGTTGGTGCCCCAGGTCCAGGCCCTTATCGATATCAATCTTGGAGACATCATCCTCAACCCGGGGGTCACCCTGTCAGGTACCGTCACCGCAACCTTCACTCCGGTGCCGGGAACCACTGTTCAGATTCAGGAGGCATCCACAGGTACCATTCCCTTGTGGGGAACGACCACTACCGATGCGTTGGGGGCATACTCGCTGTCCTTTGCTCCCGGAACCTGGAACCTGTTATTTTCTGCACCACAGGGAAGTGGCCTGCCAGATCATACCGAAGCAAATCTGGATATTACTGCCAATCTGATCTTCGATATCGATCTACTACCTCAGCCAGCACCTGTTGCCGATCTGATCTGCACCCTGAACAACAGCGAGGTCGCTCTTTCCTGGACGAATAGCGATAACTACAGCTCCCTTTCAGTCATCCGTGATGGAGCTTTAATCGCATCTCTGGGTGGAGATGCTACTTCTTTCAGTGACCTCCCTGGTGCAGGAACACATCAATGGAGTGTTGTGGCCACTCTTGCAGGTGTGGACTCCGATGAGACTTCGTGTTCGTTGTCTGTACCGCCAGAACCTCCTACCACACTGACTTGCTCCGTACTCGATACGGAAGTCTCCTTGCAATGGATAAATCCCGTCGATTTTGATCAGCTCATCGTGATGAAGGATTCGATTCCAATCGCACAGCTCGACGGCACCTCAACTTCCTTCAACGGCACCTGTGATCCTGGAATTTTCTTGTATGAAATCGCCGGCATCACTGCCGGTGTAACCAGTGCCACCACGAGTTGTACCGTTACTGTCCTCCCTCAACCGGTCACAGATCTCACCTGTCTGTATGATGGTGGGTCAGTACTCCTGTCGTGGCTAGAGGGCCAGGGCCACGATGCGGTCGAGATTTATCGAGATGGTGCTCTGATCGCCACCCTGCCACCGGCAACCGGCTTCCTGGAGGATACCGGCGCTTCCGGTGGGATTCGAACCTACTCGGTCAGAACCGTCTCTGGAGCACTCAGTTCCACAGAGGTCAACTGCCAGGCGAACGTTCCTCCGGGCAACGTCTCAGCAGTGACCTGCCTGAGCACTGCGGTCGAAACCGTGCTTCTGAACTGGACTCCACCCTCGGACGCCACCACGGTTCGAATTGAGAGGTCGGGAGCCGTGGTTATCGAACTGCCGATCTCCACCACCAGTTACGTGGAGAATCAGGTACCGGGCGGAATCCAGACCTACACCCTGGTAGCGGTAGTATCTGGAATCGATGGAGTTGCCAGTGATTGCTCGGTCGACGTTCAGACACCCACCTCACCGCCAGTTGCCAGCTTCACTTCTTCAGTCACTTCTGGCGAAGCGCCATTGCTGGTCGATTTTCTCGACACTTCGATAGGCGTCATCTCCGCCTGGTCATGGAATTTCGGGGACGGATCCACCTCCATCGAGCAAAATCCATCACACACTTTCAATAATCCCGGATCGTTCGATGTTACGTTGACGGTGGAGGGGCCAGGAGGAACCGATACCTCGACACTGACAATTGTAGTGACAGCTCCCGCGACTCAATTCATTCGTGGTGATTGCAACGTCAGCGGAGGCATGAACATCGCCGATGCCATCGCAGCATTAAATTATCTATTCGGATACAGTGGGAATTTGACCTGCGTCGATGCCTGCGACTCCAACGATGACGAAACCATTAACATTGCAGATGCGATCTACTTGCTATCAGGCCTCTTTGCCGGAGGAGCCCTACCTCAACCGCCATTTCCCTCCTGCGGCCCTGATCCAGCGGGCGATCTGCTCGATTGCTCCTCCTACGGAGCTCAATGTCCCTAGATCCCGGTACTCACCGGAATGGACTGCTCGCTTCTGAACTGTTGTTGATTCAAGGACAGTTGGTCGCCTCAACGCATCCCAGATTATCAGGGGTAGGATCGATCCCGCAGTCTGGAAATGGTGCTACCGGGGCAGGGCCAGTGCCAAATACATAACTGAGCTGAGCAATCGCATCCGCAATATCCAGCTCGCCACCGTCGTCAAAATCGATGGCAGCCAAACAGCTCGCCTGCGCTGACCCGAATATGTATTCGAGCGTTTGAACCGGGTCAGAGATGTCCAGCAATCCATCTCCATTTCCATCACCACGGACGAAAGGAACTGTAGGTGCAGTCACTACAATCGTCAGTGTCGAGGTATCGGCTCCTCCTGAACCCGCCACAGTCAACGTAACATCGAACGATCCGAGATCGCTGAATGTGTGGGATGGATTCTGCTCCAGAGTCGTTGTTCCGTTGCCAAAATCCCATAACCAGGTGTCGATGGCACCTGTAGAGGTATCGACAAAATTTACGGTCAGGGGTGCATCTCCTGCAGTGGAAGAAGCAGTAAATCCAGCAACGGGAGCCGGTATCTGCTGCTGTACATCAACAGCACAAGTAGTGATCGATCCCGCGACTCCTGCAACCAGCGGAATGAAGAAATAAATCTGGACTCCGGTCGGCGCAGGATTCTCGACAAAACTGGTCTCTGAGGCGGGCAATTCGACAAGCATCGCACCATCCCGTTCGATCCTCACCGCAGTTGCTCCAGCAGGAGCAATCCAGCTCATGAATGCGGTCTCCGGTGCTGGACTCTGACAGTTCAACGATGTCACATTTCCAGGAGGAACGATGACCTCGCAGATGGCATCAATCGACGAAAGAGATCCGACCAGCGCTCGAATCGAGTAGAGGTACACCCCTCCGGCAGCACCGGTATCGATAAAAAATTGGGTACCACCCGCAACCGTTGCGATCAGGCTTCCAGCTCGTCGAATTTCGATCGCTTCTATACCCAGCTCTTCCTGCCAGGAAATCACCACGGAGCCGCCACTTTGAAGGCACTGCAGGCTGGTAACTGCCTGGGGAGCCACTCCAACACTACAGCTCGCCGCCAAGCTCGATACGCCACCAGTGGCACCTGCGACCTCATAGAAAAACTGCCCGGGACCGGGAGTATCAACGAAAGAGGTGGTAACACCGGAGAGGACAGCAACCTGGACACCATCTCGGGTCACGATGATCTGGTTGTAGCCAGGTGCATTGTTCCATTGCAATAAAACCTCGGGAACCAAGACTGAACAACCCAGAGAGGAGGGAGGCTCCGGTTGTAGCGAGAGAGCACAAAAAACGTCGGCAGAACTGATTCCTCCAACGATTCCTCGAACACTCCACTGGTGAGCTCCGGGACCCGGATTGTCGGATAAGGAAGTCGCGTCACCGCCAAGAACCGCGACTAATATTCCATTTCGAAGGACCGAGATGGAATCATAGAGCTCGCCATTGATCCAGGAAAGACTCACCTCGCTGGCAGCCAGGGAGCAATCCAGTGCAACAACCGGGGCGGGTTCAAAAAGCAGTGCACAAATCACAGGTGAACTGTCGAAACCACCGACCGATCCCTGAACGAAATATTGATGAGCTCCCACGCCAGGAGTGCTGTCAACGTAAGTGGCAAGAGTCCCATCGATGGTGTCGATGAGGGTCCCATCTTTGAATATTGTGATCGCGTCGTAGGTTTGTCCGTTGATCCAGGAAATCTCGACGATTTGACCCTGTTGCTGGCAGGAGATCGAAGTCGGAGCCACTGGTGTTACTCCGAAGGAACAGGCAATCCCTGCGGAAGATTCGAATCCTGCTGTCGAAGTCACCTGAACGGTATGAGCTCCTACTTGCAATCCCGTGAAGATTGTCGAGGTGGAACTTCCAGGTAGAACAACTGGGCTTGCACCGTCAAGAGACACTTCCACGGAATCCCAGCCTCCAGCATTGGTCCACGAAATATCTGCAGTAGTTCCGGTCACGCTACATACCAGGTCACTCGGTGGAAAAAGGGAATCTGCCAGGCACTGGATGTACGCTTCGACCAGTTGCAGCTTGGTCGACTGCCCATCGGTGATGCCGCCAAACTCGTAAGCAGTTCCCAGGGTCATGTAGGCGGAAGAATCCCGGTACACTCCGACATTGTAGAGAGGGAAACCATTTTGCTGGATCACGGCAGAACCAGTATTTGCCCCGAGTCGATCGATGAAGGCGTTTTCACCAGAATTGTAGTCCATGTTCAATCCGGACAGGTTACAGCCGGGAACTGCAGACCCGACAATCAGGGCAAGATTATCGACAGCCAATCCATCCGAGATCGCTGTGATGCCAAAGCGTGAGTGAACCAAGGTCGGGGGATCGAAAAACCAGGTATCACCCCCCTCCATGTAGAGAGCTGAACCACCGAGTCCGTTCGTCAGATAGGTGTTGAGAAGCTCTCCCTCCGGAGCGGTGAGGGTGTAGTTGTTGGGGAAGATACCCAGTTGAATCCAGATGCGATCGAACACATCCAGATCAGCAAATGCAGATAAATTGGTTGTGATGGCAACGTCCCGACCCGAGAGGAGCAAAGCATTGGCCAGTTCTGCTCCTGAATCGATGGCTCCCGTTTCCGGAGCAAAGATCAAATCCTTCGCTTCTCCGAGCAAAAACACGGTACAGGATGTTGAAAGACTCTGTAGCGAAGCTGTCACTCCGAGTACTTCATAGGTGTGCTGACCATCAGGAACTGCAACATCCAGAAAGCCGGTTGCATTTCCTGCCAGGGTTGCCAGGAGAATTCCGTTCCTGTTGATGATGATCTGGTCGTAGGGATCGACAGAGGACCAGGACAATTGAACACCGATCCCTTGATCTGAGCAGGTGAGATTGGTCGGCGCTGCGGGTCCACCGATCTGGACCAGCAAGTTTGCCAGGTTTAACCTTCCATGCCCGAAATGGATGTCGAAGCCAGGTGCATCCTGCCCCGGAGGACCCACCTGATCATCACTGCTGACCTCCAGGATCGTCTGAGCCTCCGTTGCAGTAAGCGTGGCATCCTGAGAAAGAAGTAGCGCCATCGCTCCGGCAACCACCGGAGTCGCCGCAGAGGTTCCCCCGAACCCCGCCATGTATTCACCATTGACAAAGCCGCCCGAACCGGTGTTGTCGGTGGTTGCCATCAGGACACCCGGGGCTACCACCGTCAGTTGAGTTCCGAAGTTGCTCCCCCAGGAGGTGACCCCGTCACAGGAAGAAGGCGTCTTGCGCTCGTCACAGGGGCTTGTGGCTCCAACAGCAATTGTTTGTGGGTAGGCGGCCGGAAAGGTCACCGCACCATCCTCATTGCCACTGGCAAACAAAACGATGCAACCCAGCCCACCTCTACCCACGTCCAGTGCATACTGGACGGTGCTTTGTTCCGCAGAGCTGGGAGCACCACCCCCCCACGAGTTGGACAGGATATCGGCACCGTTGTCGGTCGCCCATGTCAGAGCATCGATGATCCAGTTGTTCTGGGTCCAGTGATCACTGAATCCAAGTCTGACCGGTTGGATCTGGGCGGACCAGGCGACTCCCGTCACCCCCGTACCGTTGTTCCCCACAGCCGCAGCCAATCCAGCACAGGCAGTACCATGGGCATCAGCGGCGAAACAATTTCCAGGAACAGACGAGGGGCTCGCTTGATTTGTCGAATCATGACCGGCAACGATGTTGGGACCGAGATCCTCATGAAAAACATCGACGCCTTCATCGATAATTGAAATTCGAATCGACGGTGAACCGGTTTCTATATCCCATGCTGAGGTCGCATCGATATCGACCCCGAGATTCCCCTGCTGTCCTGTATTTTGCAGATGCCATTGTGCTCCGAAGAAAGTGTCATCAGGGACCGCCATCGGGTTCAGTTTCATGATGAAATTGGGACTCGCAGATACCACTCCCTCGATTTCCAGCAACTGCTCGATGGTTTGCTCGATGAGCCTTGGCCTCAATCGCTGCGAAACCAGCAGCAATGGCGAGATCGATGGAAATTCCCGGATGAACTCGATATCTGGTCGGGACAGTACCCGGTCATGGGCAGCCGGATCGTGAGGGTCCAGGGTAACCAGAATCTCCGGCCTGGGAATGTGCAACCGCCCTCGATACAGCAGGCAAGGAGCCGCCCACCCGGAAGCGATGGCATCGAGACGAGGTAACACATCTGCAGCATTATTATTTTCCAGATGGACGATCAACAATCCGGGATAGGGAGTCTCCTCCAGCAACTGGATCTGATCGCTGATGCCAAGCCTCCTGAATTCCTGCTCGGCGGCCAGTAGCGGATCCTCAACCTCGGGTACAAAAATCGCCACTCTGCTGGAATCGATCTCCAGTCGAACCCGTACCTGATCCCAGAGGTAAGAGAAGGAGTCCTCGGATTCAATCTGGCTGGAGTGTTGAGCGTTACCCCATGTCGGGCATAGGAGCACCACTAGCGATAGCAGCAGGACCATCTTGCTGTTCATCCTGGTCGTACTCGACATCAAAATAGACTCCCATGATCTCTTCAATTCGGTCTCCACAGCAGGGAACTTGAATCGAAGAAGCGGCTTGGTATCTCCGAAATCTCGAACAGAATTCGGGGTTCAAGACCTTTCCCGTGCGCCCAAAAATAGGTGGCGCGAAACTCCATAAGTCAATTCTAGGGGCCCAGGTGAAATTGCATAGACCTGGAACCTAAATACATCCTCTGTCTAATATAGCACATCGCAAATGGGACTGTCATTCCTGTCAAACCTGTTCAATTCCGATGGGATTTCTATATATGTCATTTCAGTCGATTTACATTTCGGTATCTTTGATCTCGATGAGCCTGCCCTGAAAAATGCCCACCGCACTGAACAAACGTAATCGGAGGACTGATGTTCCTTTGGAAATCTAAGGTCAAATCCATGAACGCGAGTTGCCATCCGTTCTTTCTCCTCATTCTGTCCCTGACTCTACTGGCCGGGTGTGGTGGTAGTTCTGGAATCCCCGGAGGTCCTGCCCCGGTTCTTGATCTCTCCAAGCATCGAGATCTCACAACCAATCGCGTCGAACCGATCCTGTCCGATCGCAAAACCGCATCGGCTAGCAGTGTACCGACGGATTTCGACTACGATGAGGTCGACGGCCCCGCTCTCGTTGACGACGACCAGAGAAGCGACCGATTCATGCTCTTCTACGAGGCTCTCAGATACGTCACCACCGGCAGTGGAACCTTCAGAGAATCCTCCATCGGCCTGGTCACCTCCACCGAGGAGGACTTCGAAGCATTCACCGTTGATCGTACGAGAGTGATGAGTGCGCTCGAAATGCCCGATCTGATCGTCGGCAGTAATCTGCTCTCGCCGTGGGGAGCAACAGATCCGACCGTACTGCTCGATACCTCTTTTGCCGTCGGTGTCGATGGACGCTACCGGATGTGGTTTGAAGGCACTTACGGGAATTTTGGTCTGACCAGTGCCATTCTGACCTGCACTTCGGGCGATGGCATCACCTGGGGAACTCCCGTCGTCTGTACAGGACTGGAGCCGGGAACCGCATTCGGAAATGTCATACGCGTCTCGGATCCATCGGTAGAGCGAACTCCGAGTCCAACCGCTCCCTACCGGATGGCTTTTGAAGCGAAACGCGATGACCTCTCTTCCGTGATCGGGATGGCCACCTCGATGGATGGATTCAGCTGGACCATCGATGACGGAGTACTGACCGGCGTCGCAGCAGGTCCCGTCTTCAGCGGAGGCCCTGGTACCTTTGATAACTTCTCGGTTCAGGCACCCTGCATAGCCCGGGAAGTCGATGGAAGCGGCAATCTCGTCGAATGGCATCTGTTCTACGAAGGGGCTCCTTTTTCGCCAGCCATCGATAATGACACCGTGCTTGGCTATGCCACCAGCATCGACGGCTTCAGCTGGAGTGGCTTCTTCACGCCAATTCTTGATCCCTCGAGTGACCTGGTCTCTCCTCCAGTCTTTGATTCTGACGATCTCAAGGACCCGGCAGTACTGCTACCGGAACCTGAACCCAATGGACCCCGTTTTCTGCTCTATTACGCGGGTGATCCGCAGGAACCGTTGCCCTCCGATGAAGTCAACAGGATCGGCCTGGCAGAGGGTTCCTGAGAAGGTTCCGCCGCTCTTCCCAGGATGCGGTAAAATAAAGGGAACACAGGACTTCCCTGCACCTGGGGTCCGGAGGAAGAGTTGTCAAGCAAGGCTCCATCCCACATCAGAAACCTGAATCCAGGTCTCCCCTGTTCCTGCTGGAGTGTGATCCTACTCGCACTGCTGTGTCTACCGGGCTGTCACGACGTCCCGCCCTCCTCCTCCGATCCGATCAGTTCACCCCCAGCTCCATCTCTCGAAACAAATATCATCCCGTCCACCTTGCCCGTCACAGGAATCGACAGGCCGCCCGTCTTCACGGGACCACGATCTGTCATCGCCATGGATGAAAAACTCCATGTCACCTGGGATCCGGCGCTGGATGATCACACCGCTGCAGGAGAAATCACGTATCGAATCTATCTTGCTTCCCGATCTGGAAAACAAGATTTCGATCAACCCTCGGCAATCACCTCTCCAGGGGCAACCTCCTACTTGCTTGGCGATCAGGCAAACGGCGAGGAGAAATTCATCGTCGTTCGAGCATTCGATGAACAGGGCCAGGGTGACGGAAACGAGTCGGAATGGTCGGCGGTCCCCAACCCCATCATATTTGTCGATCAACAGGCACAACCTGGAGGAGATGGGACGGCTCCAGATCGGGCCGTACGAACTATCGATGAAGCGATCGGCGAGGCGATTGGTCTGGCCGGGGTCAACATCTACGTGGCTGCGGGCAAGTACCCCGAACAGCTACTTCTGTTCGAGGGGATGGGAATTTACGGCGGCTTCCCTGCAGGATTTCCTGAAGACTTCATATCCGCGGCAAACCCGCAGATTCATCGTACCGAGTTGACGGCCAGAGCGATGAGTGATGTCCTGATCCTGCCGCCCGGTCAACGCCTGGCGGTAATCGATGGGATTGTTTTCAACGGAGGTGGAGAGGGCCGCAGGGCCATCGTCGCCGATGATTGCCAATTTCGAATCTCACGCTGCGAGATTCTCTCCTTCAAGGATAAGGGTATTCAGATTGAAACCGATCTGGATGACGAGGGGCAAGCAACTGGAGCCATCCACTACTGTACGCTGATGAGAAACGGTGGAGACGGAATCCGTATCGAGGGATTTATCGATCTATCACTCAACAACTGCTCGCTGCTCGAGAATGGTCAGAGTGGCATCGCAGTCGCTCCGATGGTTCCACGTCGAGGCGAGAAAGCTCGTATCGAATTGAATCGGTGTCGCATCTCCGGAAACAACGACATCGGTCTCAGTGTTCGCATCGATGAGCCGATCGGAAAAGATGGAGATCCAGCCAGGGTTCGAATCAGCCTTCGCGGGGTTCTCGCACACGACAATCGAGACCATGGAGCCAGTTTTGATGTGCGGTACCAGAACGATGCCCTCGTTGATCTGCGTGTCCGTATTGAGAACAGCTCTTTCCTGGAAAACTCTCATTCCGGTATTCATATCGATGCGGATGCTCCTGGAGATCTCTCCATCGCGCACTGTTCAATGCTGGGCAACCAGGGAGAGGAAGCGATTCTCATCACTGGAGATTCCGCGTCTGCAGTGACGCGAATCCGATCTTGTCTGATCGGAGCATCTGCAGGATCCGGTGTTCACCTCAAGGATTTCGGAACCCTCGACGTCAGTCGATGTCTGTTCATCGACAATGCCGGCCCCGCCATCTTCACTCCCGATCAGGACCTTTTACGCGCCAGGATGTGGGCCAGTAGTGGCAACGGAACCGATCCGGTCGGAACCAGGATAGAGGGGGCAAATCTTCGGCAGGGAACGGATCCTTCGCGGCCCGGATTTTTGACCATCACAAAGGACCTGACCGATCGTGTCGAGGTGGCGAGATCGAACCAGATCCTCATTCCCGGACAGGGATTTCTGTTCCATCCACTCACCGGCAATCGAATTCGTTTTGAAAGGGCGGGCTCTGATCAGCTTCGCCTGCTGGATGGAGACCGGACACTCGTGAAAGAAAACTCGGTGTGGCTGTTCTCGATCACACCAGAGGCTCCGACCTGGCAGCAGTTCGTTGCTTCCACAGCTACTGGATGTAGCGACGGAAACGGTCTTGCTGCTCCCGGTGGTGTCGATTTTCCTGGCATCGCCAGCATCGTCTCCACTGCACCCCGACCCCTGGAAGTCATCTCGATCGATCCCCACCCATCCATCCTGCGTTCCGGAAAAAGCTTGGAGTGGAACTACACACTCAACGATACGCCCTCCGCCATCCCCGAAGTACGGTTCTTCATCGACGGAGAGCAGGGCCAAGTTGAATCGATCCTGGAGAAGGAACAGCTTCAGGTGACAAGTAATGTGGATATCCCTCCAGGCAGCCGAATTCGCATCGAGTGGGATCTTGAATCCGGTACAAGCGCACCACCCACTCGAATCTCTCATGAGTGGCTGGTTGGCGAAGAGGGAGAAGGCTGATGCTGATTCGTACACGCATCCGACTACTCCTTGGCGTCTTGCTCCTGATCTCCCTCGGCGGAGGTCTCTCCGCCTTGCTCGTGATTCAGGACTTGCAAGGTGCTATGCAGGAAAGTCAAAGAAGCCGCGCAAGCCTCGTCGCAACGGGAGAAATTCGGGATCTCCTGCTCGCGAGCACTGCAGATATCGAGCAGCTTCCGCGCTGGGAAAAGGCAGATCGTGATCGATTCCAGCACAGAATCAGCCGCTGCGAGCAGATCATTCACTCCCTGATCGGCGACAACCATTCGATACCACCCACGGAGAAAGATGCCATTCTCGACCTGAAGAGACCCGTAACCAATTTTGGTCGAGCCGTGACTCGCGCATTTCAGCATCTGGAGGAAGGACTCGAGGATAGAGCTCTGAATCTGTCGAGAAACTGGCTCAAGGATCATCTCGTTCCGGACATTGTAGAAGCGGTCCGTTCTCTTGAGGAAATCCAGCAACGAAGGGTCAGCCTCACAGAAAACAATGCGCATAAGGCATCTGAGACGATCACACTTGTCCTGATTTCACTTGGAATCGGAATGCTCGGCTGCTGTGTAGCTTTCTTCATACTGTTGAAACGATGGATCATCACTCCGATCGAAAAGCTCTCGGAAGCAGCACAAGAAATTTCCACTGGTACCTATGGCCTGGAAGTGCAGATCACATCCACGGACGAACTGGGTAGCCTTGCAAGGGAAGTTGAATCGATGTCAAATTCGATCCAGCAGTACCAGCTACAACTGGTGGACAGGGAACGTCTCGCTGCAGTTGGAGAGATGACCGCATCCGTGGCACACAACTTACGAAATCCTCTCGGTAGCATCCGAGCACTGGCCCAGGGTTGCCTGCGCAGCAAGGACGATAACTCCACATCTCACTCATTACGTCAGATGATGGACACGGTGGATCGAGCGGATCGGTGGTTGAAAGATCTTCTGCAGGGACTGAAACCGATCAAGCTGGCAAAGGAGAGAACCGCTCTCACTCCTCTTCTCGAGGCGGTAGGGCATACAGTTCGTCCGTTTGCCGAAAAACGGCAGGTTGGTCTGGAAGTATCGATTGCCTCCGATCTTCAGGAACTGGACTTCGACTTCCGTCGAATTGAACAGGCGATACTGGTTCTACTCAACAATGCGATCGAAGCCTCAGACGCCGGGAATACCGTTCAGCTATCTGCATCCCCCCAATCCACCTCGATTCTCATAGAGGTGGTGGATGAGGGGCATGGCATGTCAGACGAGATCAAATCACGACTATTTACCCCATATTTCACCACCAAGAAGAGCGGTCTGGGGCTTGGACTTTCTCTGACTCAGCGCATCATCCACGGCCACGGCGGCCGGATCAATGTGGTATCTTCTCCCGGAAGCGGGACCAGGATGTCGGTGGTGATCCCCACGGACAATCCCACCTCGGCTTCAGGCGAGAGAGATTGAAAGGCAACGAATGGCTCAGATTCTGATCCTCGATGATGAACAACCATTACTTCAATCCTTGACCCTCGAACTGGGTCGGGGCGGCCACCAATGCCTTGCTGCAGAAACTGGCAGTGAAGCTCTCGACATCATCGAAAACAACTCCGTGGACATGGCAATCCTCGATGTTCAACTTCCCGATATTTCTGGTCTGGAAGTTTTAAGAAAAATTAGACAGGAGATGCCGGAAGTCCCGGTACTCATGATCACCGCTTATGCTTCGGTGGACAGTGCAGTGGAAGCGATGAAGGAAGGGGCGCTGGACTACCTCGAAAAGCCCCTCGACCTTGAAGAGTTACACCTTGTTGTCGAGAGAGAGCTAGGAAATGCTGCCGTCAGAAGATTGGTAGATGCTCACGAGAGAGTTTCAGCTCTCACCAGCCAAAATGAGATCATCGGCAAGTGTCCGCAGATGCAAGAGATCTATCAGGTGATCAAACAGGTTTCAGCGGTGGCCGTTGAAAGCGCTGCTGAACTGCCAACGATGCTCATCGGTGGGGAGACCGGAGTTGGAAAAGACCTGCTAGCACGGGTCATTCACGAATCAGGAAGTCTCGCCAGGTACCCATTCCTCCAGGTCAACTGCAGTGGCCTACCTAAAGATCTGATCGAAAGTGAACTATTCGGCCATGAGAAGGGTGCCTTCACAGGTGCTACTCAAAAAAAGCAAGGGCTGTTTGAGGTTGCTGCGGGGGGAACCATATTCCTCGATGAAATTGGGGACATGCCCCTGGATATGCAGACGAAACTTCTCAATGTCCTCGAGACAAAAAAAGTTCGTCGAGTCGGTGGTACCAGGGAATACGCTGCGAACGTGAGAATCATTGCTGCAACCAATCAGGATCTGGAAAGTTCCTCCCGAGATGGATCCTTCCGATCTGATCTATACTACCGCCTGAAAGTGCTATCAATCATGCTTCCGCCGCTGCGGGAAAGAGGAGATGACCTTGATTTGTTGATCGATCATTTTCTTGAAATCAATCGGCAAAAGTACAAGAAGGAGCAACTCGAACTTCCCGATACAGTGCGAGAAGAAATGCAAAAATACCCATGGCCTGGCAATGTCAGGGAACTCGCCCACACGATTGAGAGACTGGTTCTCATATCTAGCGATAGCGTGATCCACTCGCCTGGCTTGATGCAATCTCATGATCAGGCAAAGAGTCAAAACTACGGACCTCAAAAGGCAGACGAACTCACTTTCGATTTTGGCTCGGGGCAATGCACCCTTGCCGCCGTCGAGAAACAGCTACTCGAGCAGGCTCTCAGCTACACCGACGGAAATGTATCTGAAGTTGCCAGGCTGCTGGGCCTGACCAGGGGCGCCCTTCGCCATCGTCTCGACAAGCGCGGCATAGGATCGAACTGAGCCGGGCCTGTGGCCACATCCCGCCAAGCTGCTGGCTCCATGCAGCCATCGAATTCGCCCTCCGGCACCGCTGGCTATATCAAGCCATAAATTCGCCCACAAAGTCATTTACTAAACTAAACTAAAATCCATAACTCATTAAATAATAACAACTTAAAAGTAACTATCGACACCTCTCGACTAACAGTGTACAAACAGGCGAAATGGGCATTACATTTGCTCCAGTTCCGGAGAGTTGAACGACCCGGAAAGGGATTTCCTGATGTCAGTACCTTTTGCTACCTCTTCATCGGAGAGTTCTGCCGGGTACCGAATCGCTTTTTATAGCCACGACGGTTATGGCCTCGGCCATTTTCGTCGCTGTTTGCTGCTGGCGACCAAGATCCAGCAACATCTCGACGGGATCGAAATCCTGATCGTAACCGGCTCCTCTCGAGCTCGTTTTTTTGCTCTTCCAGCCAATACTACCGTCGTAACTCTCGATGCCGTGACCAAGGACGAGCACGGTAACTATATCCCCCGCAATGAACTGATGAACATCACCGAAGCTCTGGCTCGACGCCGGGAGATCCTGAGGAGAGCCCTCATCGGATTCCAGCCAGACCTTCTCATCGTCGATCACGTACCCACCGGATTACGCGGAGAACTACTTCCGCTGATGCCAGATCTCAAAGCGAGGGGAACCGAGTTGGTCATCGGATTGAGAGACATCATAGACGAACCAGAATCCGTACAGAAAAGCTGGGAGTTCGATGGGTGTGCCAAATTAATCGATTCACTCTACGATCACGTCTGGGTTTACGGCAACAAACACATCTTTGATCTAGGTGAAATGTATAATCTCAGCAGTCGATCTCGCGAACAGATCGAATACCTGGGATACCTGCGTCGCCCCATCGAGCACACCCATCTGGAGAACCATGTACATGACACGATTGGGTCACGCTCCAAGAAAACCAACATCGTATGCGTATCGGGAGGTGGTCAAGATGGGTTACCACTCGGCAACTGCTTCCTGGAAGTACTGAGAGACAATCAGGACCGGTTCGAGGGCACCCTGGTAACAGGCCCATTCCTATCCAGGACAGACTCCCGGGACCTGGCGAATCGCTTCGGTTCATTGCAAAACGCACAGATTCTCCGGTTCACCACTTACCTGGAAGAGCACCTACGAACTGCCGACATTCTCGTCACCATGGGTGGATACAATGCGCTGATGGAGGCGATCGCTTGCCAGAAGCCGGTGATTACGGTTCCACGTGTGTTCCCACGCAAAGAGCAGCTGCTTCGGGCTAATGCTTTTGCCGAACTGGGACTGATTCGTTGCCTCCATCCCGATCACCTGGAAAGCAAGGAGCTCAACTCTGCAATCCTGGAAGAGATTGCAAACTCAAACCATCTCTCTCCAGAGGATTGTGGACTGAGCATGGATGGAGTCGGTAACTTCTTGTCGCGAGTAGAAACGGTTCGTGAGCAGCAGCTCCTGAACAGAAGAAAGGTCCATCCTGATGCAAAATCCAACCTCATCAGAGCCTGATTCTCCATTACATGTAGCCTATCTGCTGAAGATGTTCCCACGTCTATCAGAGACTTTCATACTCAATGAAATTCTTGAACTCGAACGCCAAGGGGTCGAAGTCGAAGTATTCAGCTTGATGCCCCCCGGTGATGGTCGATTTCATGGAAGCGTCAGTAATCTAAAATTAACCATCCGGTTCATCCCACGAGAAAAACCTGAATCATTCTGGGCTCGATTAGGAGAATTTGAACCGGGATTGGTCCCCTCCTTGGATCGCTGGGAACCCGCAGTTGATTTTCTTCGAAAGTACCGGATTCCCAAAGATCTGGACATGTTACTGCGAGCACTCATCATCGGTGCAGAGGCGAAGCGTAGCGGAGTCGATCACATCCATGCGCACTTTGCGACCATTTCGACGCGGATGGCCGCCCTGGTGAATCTGCTCTACGACATCCCCTTTTCTTTCACCTGCCATGCCAAGGACATATTCAGAGATACCGTCAACAGGGAACTGTTCAGAGATCTGGTAGCCTGTTCCGCTTTCGCAATCACGGTGAGCGATTTCAATCGTAACTTCATCCTTGAAAATACACCGGGAGTTGACAGCGATAAAATCATCCGCCTGTACAACGGAATCGATCTCAACTTCTTCGAGACCTCAAAAGAACCCCGGAAGACCGATCCCCTGGAACTCATCAGCGTTGGCAGGCTGGTACCAAAGAAGGGATTCGATCATCTCCTCAATGCCCTGGCGATGCTCAAGTCTGACGAAATCAATTTCCACACCACCATCATTGGAGATGGTGAAGAAATGAATCGACTCCAGAATCAATGCCAGCAACTCGATATCGCCGACCAGGTAGATTTCACAGGAGCTCTTCCCATTGAAGAAGTGCGACTCAAATGCGCCAAGTCTTCGATGATGGTACTAGGTTGTGTTCCCGATACGGATGGCAACATGGATGCCCTCCCCACCGTGCTGCTTGAGGCACTCGCTCTCGATCTTCCGATCGTCACCACAACATTGACCGGTTGCCCGGAAATCGTTGGAGACGACGCCGGAGTCCTGGTCGAACCGGCAAATCCTGAAGCACTCGCAGAAGCGATCCGGACCCTGGCCAGCAAGATAAAAGGGGGACAGATAGATCAAGGAACTGCTCGCGCACGAGCAGAACGGTTGTTTGATCTTTCAACCAATGTCTCAACGCTGCGTAGCCACTTCATAAACAGTGCTTCTGCGGCGCAATAGAACAAGTCGATGAAGCGCTTCTCATACGTCTGCGCAGATCCAGGTGTTCCCCTTCCAGGAATGAAAGGGGCCTCGGTTCATGTTGCATCGCTATGTCGAGCTTTCCAGAGGCATGGTCTGACCGGCCAGATCCACACGGTCCGTGCCGAATCCGAAAAATTGCATGGCTTTCCTCTGGTTCCCATCGATCTTCCTCACCGCAGAAAACACAAGTCGATCGAGGATCGAGAAAACCGGCTGTTCCTGGCAAGACTGGAACACCAGGGCGCAAACCCCGATTTCATCTACGAGCGGTACAGTCTCTGGCATCCTGGTGGGCTATACCTCGCCAGGAAGTTGCAGGTACCGTTTATCCTGGAGGTCAATAGCCCACTGCCTCTGGAAACCCAGAGATTCAGACAGCTTGCCAATGAACCGCTCGCCAGTGGTCTGGCGCGTCTGTTGCTCCGAGATGCAGACGGCATTGTTTGCGTCTCCGACGAGATCAAGAATTGGGTTGTCTCCGAACGAGGTCACGATTCTGGAGTAAAAGTGATCCCGAATGGAGTCGATGAAGAGCTCTTTGATCCAGAGAACTCAAATCGGCCAGCGGAACTGCCTCCAAAAAGTGTCCCGCTGATAGGCTTCACGAGTACCTTTCGACCGTGGCACGGCATCGAAGAATTGCTGTCAGCTTTCAGCATTCTGGTCAATGATCTGCAATCGTCGGCACATCTACTCTGTATTGGCGACGGTCCGGAAAGATCAAAGTTTGAGGAGGCGGCAGCCAAGCAGGGACTTTCCGAGAGAGTTCACTGCCCTGGAAGCCTACCTCACGATCAAGTCCATCACTGGTTATCCAGTTGCTCGGTCGCAGTTGCGCCATACCCCCCCCTCGATCATTTCTGGTTTTCTCCACTCAAGATCTTTGAATATTTTTGCTGTGGACTTCCCGTGGTGGGCTCCGATGTCGGTCAGGTCAAAGATCTCATCCCGGAGGAATACGGTGACCTGATTCCGATTGGTGACCAGAAATCGATGGCCATCAGCCTCAAAAATTATCTCGATTCACCTGATACAACCCGACAGTCAGGATCGATGGCCAGAGAGTGGGTTCTCAATAACGCCACCTGGAAGATTCGAGCCTCACAGGTACTCGAACTCGTCGAGGAGGTGAAATGAAGCCCGGTGATACCCTTCAACGAGGTTTCCAGGACTGGAAAGTGATCACAGGAAAGCACGGGGACCTGATCCGCGCTCAGTCCTCATTGCTGGTAGGTTCGGCCAGTGCACTTTCAGTTGAAGTCATGTTCGCACTGCTAGCTCCATGGCCGGTGAAGTACATCTTCGACGGCCTGCTGATCCCCAGAGCAGATACAAAACTACTATTCGTCCCCCCCGGCTGGCCCCAGGAACACACTCTCGAATTTCTCGGAATCGTGAGCGCAGCAGTACTCATAATTTCCATGGGGCAGGGAGTATTTGGATATCTGCGTACCGTGATGAGCGCCATGGCGGGTCAGCGGATGATCATGAAATTGAGAAAGAGAGTTTACTCGCACTTAATCCACCTATCCCTCCGTTTCCACAGAGATCAAAAACTGGGCGATTTACTGGTGCGAATCACAGGCGATGTTCCGATGTTAAGGGATGTACTATCCACCGAGATGGTCGATTTTTCAGGCCGAGTCATCCAGGCAATCGCCACTCTCAGCTTGATGGCGTGGATCGATCCAGCCTTGACGGTGATCTCGCTGGTGGTCCTTCTCATCGTGTCGCTGCTATCAAGAGTTTTCAGTCGCCGAATCACCAAGGTAGCCAGAAAACAGCGACAGTTCGAGGGCGATATCGCCTTCACCACGGGCGAAAGCCTGAGCTCTCTCCAGCTCATCAAATCGCTCGGACGAGAAAAAGAGATGGTTCGTAGGTTTGCCAGGAAAAATCGTTCGTCATTGAGACAGGGTGTCCGATCGACTCGACTTCAAGCCTCACTCTCCCGCTGGATCGAACTCGTTTTTGCAGGAGGGCTGTCCGTGGTGTTACTTGCCGGTGCCTGGAGAGTACTTGGAAACTCAGGAATGACTCCTGGCGACTTACTGGTATTCGTTTCTTACGTACGTTCACTTCAGAAGCCGTTACGAAGAGCCTCCAGGCTGGCTGCAAAAGTCGGAAAGGGAGCCGCCTGTGCCGAACGGATCGCACAGGTACTTGAAATCGAACCGGAAGAACAGGATCTCCCTGACGCGGTCGAGGCTCCACCACTCAGTGGGAGAATCGAATTCAAGGACCTTCACTTCAGATACCAGTTGAACGGTAGTGCCGAATCGGAGCAATACCTGCCTCCCGCGTTGCAGGGAGTTCAGCTCGAGATTCCTGCGGGGCAACATCTGGTGATCACCGGTCCCAACGGAGCCGGAAAAAGCACCCTCTTTTCACTACTTCTACGTCTCTATGAACCGAACCAGGGTGAGATCCTGATCGATGGCCAGAACGTAACTCGATGGACGATTCAGAGCCTGCGTGACCAGATCTCGGTAGTCCTGCAGGAGAGTCTGGTTCTCTTCGGAACGGTGCGCGACAACCTTCTCTTCCATCGACCGGATGCCACGGATGAGCAGATGATTGCCGCGCTCGAGGCCGCCGGCTGCCAGTTCCTACTCAAGCATCCGGATCAACTCGACCGAGATCTAGCGGAAGGCGCAGAAGATCTATCTGGTGGAGAGCGAAGAAAATTCTCACTAGCAGCCGCAATGCTGCGCAATGCTCCCGTGGTGATCCTCGATGAACCAACCACGGGTATTGACCAATCGAGCCGAGAAGAAATCCGAAAAATTCTGCCTCGGTTCATGGAAGGGAAAACTCTTCTCATCGTCACCCATGATGAAGAACTTGCGGTTTCATTCGATCGCAAAATCACCATGAAAGATGGACGAATCGTCCAGTCTCCGGGCACCGATCAGGGAAGTGACCGATCATGAGTTCATTTCCCTTACCTCCCGATTCCCCTCCAGGTCTGGAACAGATCCTCAATGGTGAACTTTGGCATCGTCTTCTCGAGGAAGGCAAGGTCTTCCCGCTCGAGGAGCCGATACAACATATTCGCTATCTGCGCCTGAAACCCGGAGCCTGTCGGGTCTTTTTGCTGGGACAGGAACGGACCGGAGCAAATCAGCCTCCACAAGGAATTCTGCTTCGCATTTATTCCGATATCGAGCGGTCTCGAAAGGCTTTCGAAAAGGAAAAGACACGAAGGCCCTTGCCATCTCCTGATGGACTGGTGACCTTTCTTGATGAGGAATCGGGAGTGGTCGGCCTTCCCTTCCCCAACGACCCAGAGATCCCAGAGCTTCGAAGAATCTATGAACCTGATCGTTTTCGCAGACTGGCTCTCGACTTCATTCCTGACTATTCCACTGACGACTGGCGTCTACAGAGAAGCCTGACCAAATTCCAGCTACTGGCCTACAAACCCGGAAGACGAGCCGTGTTGAAAGCGAAGCTCAAATTTCGCCATCTGGAAGAGAACAGAAAAGAAAGAGTCCGAGTTCATTTAAAAATCGAAAACAAAAAACATGCAAGCCGGTCGATCCGCCAGGCGCAGGATATCTCCAATGCCACCAGCATCTGCAAATCATTCCGTGCTCCACGATTCCTGGGACACGCATCAAACGGGTGCCTGTATGGCCATGAATGGAACTCAGGATCGCAAATCGATCTGACTCGAAGTGATCTTCCATTGGTGCTTGAGTCGATCGGCAAGGCCATTTCTGAGCTCCACAGCCTGCCACTCGAACTCAGACCGCTTTCACCCCCACAGTTACTCATCGATGAAGTCCAGACCATCAAAACAGATCTCAACCGGCTGGTTCCTGAATACACAAACGAGGTAACGGCAACATGCGATGAGCTGGCTGCCGCATTACCCGACCTTTCTCTACAACCTTCTTCATTACTGCACGGTGATCTGCATCTGGATCAATTCCTTCTCGATGAAGACCGACCGGTTCTGGTCGATTTTGATCGAGCCGGCAGAGGGTACAGTTGCCTGGATATCGGCTCGCTACTGGAAGACCTCAGGTCGCGGGATGTACCCGAGTCGGCTCTCACAGCATTGGTCGAGAAATATCAATCAGTGAGCTCGTCGCCGATTGCCTTGAATAATCTATTGATCGGTCAGGCCATGTCTCTCATGCGGAGAGCTTCGGAACCACTCAGGAATCTGGAACCAGATTGGATTGAAAAGCTACTGAGTGCGGTAAAGCGAAGTCAACATTGCCTCGACAGGAGGAGTGGATGAACTGGACTGACAAACTGATCGATCCTCTTGCCAAGGCCCTCAAAGAGACCGGTCCCTGGCTTCGAGTGGAACCAAACAAATCGGGAGGCTGGCTTTGCCTCGGCGGAAACGTCGGGGATCCAGCGATTGATTGGCACCATTTCCAGGAGGACGGAACTCTCACTGCCATGGATCCGATGAAAGACAAAAAATTGCCGGCGATTGCAAAAGCCTGCTCTCAATGGATTTCAAATGGTTATTCGATTCAGTTGCTTGCCTGGAGGGTCGGGAGTCGAAGCATCTTCCGCATGTCGCGCGCAAACAATAATTGCTACGCGAAAATCTTTCGCCGAGATCGCCTCATAATTGACAGATGGGAACATCTCGCAGCAGGTTCACCTGGAGGCTTGTGGAGAGTCCCCGCGATCCTCAGCTGGGACGAAGAAGACAAAATCCTGATCATCGAAGACCGACCCGGACACAGCCTCAATCAACAATGGATTTCAGGCATCTGGATTGATCAACACCTGGTAGGGCTACAGCAAATTCTGGATTGGCTGGGACACGCCCCCATCTCCGATAAACTCCCGATCCATACGGTCAAAGATGAAGAACAAATACTGAACTCAAGGCTGGATGTATTTCACAAGACTTTGAAAGAACCCCACGCCAATGCAACAAGCCTGGTTAATAAGGTGATCAAGAGACTCAATTGCGTCGGCGATCAGGAACTCATCGTCTGCCACAGAGACCTCCACGACAAACAGGTCATCACCGCCTGGGAAGGTGGCAGCATCATCGACCTCGATCTGCTCGCAATCGGCAGTCCTGCGCTCGATGTGGGCAATATCATTGCGCACTGTCTCCTCCGGGCCGCTCAGGGTCTTCCCATTCCATGGCAATCAGTCGCAAGTATCCTTTCCCGGGACGCAATCGGTCGTGGTGTCGAAAAAGAAGCTCTCACGGCATGGACCGCATCAACTCTTGCACGAATAGCGCTGATCTACGCCCGTCGAAAGCGCCATCCTAGATTGATCGTCCAGCTTCTGGCCAGTCTGGAAGATCTTCTTGAAAATCGCGGAGAGTGGGCAGGAGTAATCGATTGAAGATGCACCTATCTCTATTAATGGCTCTGGCGTGTCGCTGCCTGATTCTCCTTCCCGGTTCTTTATTGCTGGCGGATGACCCAGACAAGGGTGATTACCAGGTTGGCTCTCGTGTGGAGATTGACGGGCGCTGGGATGGACAATCTCTTGAGGCTGTAAAACTGGTGCGTGAAGAACCCGACGAATTTCTGGAAATCAAAGGCTTCATCGAGTCGGTAGATCTCGAATCGAGAACCTTTTCGACCGGCCCTTTCACGATTCTCATCTCGGACAAAACCGACTTCGATGACGCGGAAAATGAAGATGAATCCCATGAACTTGAAGATCTGAAAATCGGATGGCGTGTAGAAATCGAGGGCGAATTCGAAAAACCACTTTTCTTTCGAGCTATCGAAATCGAGGTGGAAACCTCGCCGGAAGAGAAAAAAATTGGCCTGCTGGAACTTGAAGGATTCATCGAAGGAGAACAGCTCGATGAAGATGGAGTCCCGATTGTCATCGTCCATGGGGTCAGGTGCAGAATCGGTCCCGAGACAGAAATACCGGAGGGGGTATTTCGTAAATCAGCCCAACGCAGGATCCAGTGGGATGATCATAGACCCGTCACTGAAATTCAGCTCTTCGATGGACGCCTGCACCTGGGTGGACGCCTCAAGTTCGAACGGGAAGTGCGTGATAACCACGATCTGGAGGAAGATTTTGCCTCGAACCGCACCGACGAAGGGTGGCGAGCCAGCCTCGAAGCTACCTGGATCATAGATCGTCAGCGATTCCTGTTCGGCAAGGGAACCTGGAAAAGCTCCAGTACCATCGAGGAAGACGAACTCGATATCACCGCCAATGAGGATCTCGGTCTGGAGGAACTCTATTTCTTTGGGCAGGGATTTTTCGACAAGCCGATCTCCATCCAACTGGGTCGCATGGACTTCGACGAGGGAAGGGAGTGGTTTTATGACACCTCCCTGGATGGCGTGAGGCTCGAGTGGGAAGAAGGTCCTTATTCGGTGGAAGCATCCTGGTCCACATTACTGGGAGACCCTCCCGCTTCAGTCGATCATCGCCAGAACAGAATTTTGACGGCCAGGTGGAGGCCAGCGAGCCGTACTCACCACTCCATCTATCTGATCGACATCGTTCAGGATGGTGACGAACCAAGCTTGAACGAATCTCCCTTCTTTTTCGGATTCCAGTCCCATGGCAGGAAAATGGACGGTGATTTACGCTGGTGGGTCGATGGGGCTTATGTTGCAGGAGTTGATGGTTTCGACAAGATTTCCGCTTTCGGAATCGATGCCAGTGTTGCAAGAAGATATGACGATCTGCCATGGAAGCCTTATCTCTTCGGTGGTTTGGCCTGGGGTTCCGGCGATAACGATCCTGCAGATGGCACCGATAACACTTTTCGACAGACCGGATATGAGGACAACAACAGTCGCTATTTCGGAGTCGCTTCCTACAGATACCTCGGAGTGGTGATGAGACCTGAACTGTCTAACCTATCCATCTTGACACTCGGGGCTGGTGTACGTCCTAGAAGAAATGTATCCGTCGATCTCGTCTTCCACACATATAATCAGGTAGAGGCTTCTACCGAAATCCGAAGATCCAGGCTCAGAATGGCCCCCAATGGTCTCCAACGAGATCTGGGGAGCGAAATCGATCTCGTATTCGGTATCACTGAATTATGGGACGACTTCGATGTCGAAATTGAAGTGGGTCGGTTCCAGCCCGGTCCCGCATTCGGCTCCGATGCTGACCCAGCTTGGTTCACTTCCCTGCAGTTGGAGTATAACTTCTGAGATGTCCCTTTCTCCCGGTCGTGCGTTCCTTCTTGCAGCGCTTGTTGCGCTGACAAGTTGTGACCGCTTCACACCACCGCTACCACCATCGGTTGGAGAATCCCCCGTTCCGGATGGCGGAGGGCTTGGCTCCAGTGGCCTGGCGGAGGTTTCCCATCCCAGATTCGGAGGAATCTCGGATCTGATCGGAGGAGACCAGCAGATCCACATCGGCTGGGATGCTGCAACCGACGACAACACCTCTTCCGAGGAGATCGATTACCTGATCTTTCTGACCCTTGAAGGTATTCCATTCGATTTTTCCGCTCCGTCGCTGATCATCACGGGACAAACCGATGTCACCCTCGACGGGCTCGAAAATGGTGTGCAGCTGAACGTCGTGGTAAAGGCACGCGATGCCGACCAGGAACTCGACCCGAATGAAAATTCATGGCCCGTCACACCAAATCCAGTTCGCTATGTCAGATCAGGTGCCGCATCTGCTGGCGCGGACGGACTGACGCCTGGCAGCGCGTTTCCGAGCCTGGCCCAGGCAGTCGCAAACAGCATCAGCATGAACGGTGTAAACCTGTTCGTTGCTGAAGGCCTCTATCCGGAGAACCTGTTCCTGTTTTCGGGGATGATGTTGTTCGGTGGATTTCCAGCAGAGTTCGGCATCACCCAGAGAGATCCGGATCTATATCTGACACAGTTCGGGATCGCATTTCCCACCGATCTGGTGCAACTGAGGCCGGGAGATTTGCTCAACGGTATCGATGGGATCAGTCTCGCTGGAAACAACATCGCAGAGTCCTGTGTCCTGGCAGATGACTGCAACGCCAGGATAACCCGATGCAAGATGAGTTCCTCCATCACCCAGGGAATCGATCTTCGAAGTGATTACCTGGAAGGAAATAAAATCCGGTGTCTGATCGCGAACTGCGTTGTGACCGACTGTGGTGGCGAGGGGATCCGTATCCAGGGGATACCCGAGATCAGAATCGACAACTGTGAAATCCGCAACAACCTCAACGAAGGTATCGAGAGCCAGTGGATCCGGGCCAGCACGGAAGACAACGCGAGAATCGAGATCACCCGCTGCGTGGTCAGGAATAATGGCGACGAAGGCATCGATCTGGACATCGCCTCCATCCCCGAATTGCCACCAGAATTGACACACGGGGCTCAAGTACGAGTTCGGATCCGACACTGTTCCGTCGTGGAAAACCAGCTGGAAGGAATCGTTGTCGATCTCGACAACTCCAACACGGATGGAATGGATGTTCGAGTTCGAATCGACGACAGCTTGATTCGAGCCAATGGAACCAGCGGTATCTATCTCGATGCAGATGCCAGTGCCGCATTTCGCGTCGCTCGCTGCCAGATCAGCGCGAACCACTTTGACGGGATCAGTTGCACGGGCCTGCCGAGTGGACCGGTACTCTCGGTGCAACATTGCAACATCATCGGCAATGGAGGAGCTGGAATCGCCACCTTCGGACTCGGTTCCCTGGCCGCATGGCACTGCTGGGTCGACGGAAATGCCGGAGGGATCTTCCGCTCTCCCAGGGGATCCGTCACCTTCCAGAACAGTGTTCTTGCGCCGGGATCACCAGAGCTAGATATCTCCTCCTTCCGCTACTGCCTCGTCGACGGCCAGCTGATCCCGGCAAACCTGCCAGAAGGGGTGCTCTACGCGGAGCCGCAACTGATCGGTCGACCCATCTTGTTCGCACGAGGTACGGCGCTGGCAGACGGCTCATTGCAACTCATCAACAACCAGACGGCCCCCGCCAATTGCACGGTGGAGATCGCCGATGATGGAATTCTGCGCCAGATCGTCTCGAGAGAGGGATCGATCATCACTCTCGATCCGCCACTCTCCGCTGCTGCCAGCGGTGTGGCGGTCTTTTTCTGGCATCCGGGAGAAGGACCGATCGAGGACTCAACTCCGCTGCCGGGAAGTCCCATGAATCAGGCCGCTGATCCCGTTTCCCTCGATGAGAATGGCCTGCCGTTTGATCTGGGTCCTGCAGGGCATAATTTTCTGCAGTTTGTCGGACCCGATCCTGCCCTTTCCAACCCTCCCGATGAATCGCAACTCATCGGCGCGACTCCTTCTCCCTCGATGCCATTCTCTTCGAACTGGAGCCTCACCTTCAGTCGTGAGTTACCGGTGAATATCGCTCAGGCCGTTCGATTACACATCGACGGAACTGACCACACAGGAAATCTGCAAATCCGCAGCAATGATGATCATCTGATCCTGAACGTGAATCCGCCACCACAGCCAGGCCAAACGACCCTTCTCGAAATCTTGCCATTTCTCGGAGATACCCCGGGCAGTGAATCGGTTCGACGGATTTTCATCGAACAGCAAACGGCTCTGATTCAAAACGAGGAAGAGGGAGCTAACGACTCTCCCACCAGCACTCCGGAAATCACTTCGGTCCCGGTCATCATGCAAGGCGCCATCGACATAGCCTCCGATGTGGACTGGTACCGACTGGTGCCACCGCCATCAGGACCCTATCAAGCGGAACTGATCGCCCAGAGGGAGGGCTCCCCGCTGGTCGGAAAACTGGAGTGGTATTCCTCCGACGGCTTGCAGTTACTGGGTTCCTCCGAATCCGAGGCCCCCTTCTTCTTCGATCCGTTCTTGCTCAATATCAGTGCGGATTCGACCGGAACAGTGCTACTGAAGGTCTCCACGACCCAGCCGAGCACCACCTCCCAGCACCGATATCGCCTGTTGTTTCGCCCATCGGCCCCCTGATCGACCGGTGCCGACTCCCCGCTCTCAATTTGCCTGAACTCGACCCTCAGAGCTGCCGAATGGGTGCGCAGCCGCTTTATCGGAGTTATCTTAATCCCCCTGTACCACCGAGTTGACCTGGTATCCAAAGAGCACTTTCGGGGAGTGGGAAATGGGAGAGCAGCGAAAAGCAACTGGCCCGAAATGGTCGATCGGCACCTGGTCTCCCAGGCACGATTCCGTCCGTGTGACGGTCCAGGAAGCCATCGAGGATATCGATCATCGCTGGGCCATCCTCCGGGATCCAGCCGGAGATCTCTTCGCCAGTCAGGGTGGACATGCCGAGCTGGAAGACCACACCGCAGCCGCCTCTACCCCGGGTCACAACGACGGTCGATTCCCGCTGGTGGGCTGGATGCCAGCGGTCGCGACCTCATCGCTCGGATCGCCGGATTTCCTGCAGCAGCACGGCACCCGCAACAGCTACGTCGCGGGTTCGATGGCCAATGGCATCGCATCGGTGGAACTGGTCTCTGCCATGGCCCGAGAAGGTTGTCTTTCTTTTTATGGCTCAGCCGGACAACGTCCTGCAGTTGTTGCTGAAGCAATTCAACATTTGAACCAATCGGTCCCCGATCGTCCGTGGGGCTGCAACCTGATCCACAGTCCACAGGAACCGACCAGTGAGAATGAAATCAGCCGGATCCTCGTCGCAGAACGCGTGCGCTGTGTCGAAGCCAGTGCCTATCTCGATGTCACGGAGCCGCTGGTTCGGTTACGCCTGCAGGGCCTGAGCCGGGGGGAATCCGATCAACCGGTGGCTCGGATCCGGGTGATGGCAAAAGCATCGCGCCTCGAGGTGGCGCGCCGATTCCTGTCTCCGGCACCAGAATCGTTGATCTCGAACCTGCTGGCCCGAGGTGAGATCAGTGACGAGCAGGCCCGATGGGGCAGGTCCTACCCTCTCTGCGACAACCTCACTGCAGAGGCTGATTCAGGAGGGCACACCGATAACCGGCCGATGACCACCCTGGTGCCTGCCTTTCAGCAGCTCAGGGACGAAATTGGTAAAGATACGCCCTCAACCCGGGCGGTGAAGATTGGCGCCGCCGGTGGCCTGGGAACCCCGGATGCGCTGGCAGCCGCGTTCGCACTGGGTGCCGATTATGTGGTGATCGGATCGGTCCATCAGGCGTGCCTGGAATCGGGTTCGAGTGATTCGGTTCGTCAGATGCTATCCGAGGTTGGCCCTGCCGACGTGATCATGGCTCCTGCTTCAGATATGTTTGAACTCGGTGTCCATCTCCAGGTGCTCCGCAGAGGAACCCTGTTCGGCCCCCGAGCCAAGCGTTTGCTCGAACTGTACAGAAATCACAACTCCATCGAGGAACTTCCCGGGGAAGAAATAGAACGACTCCAAAATGAGATCTTCCGCATGCCTCTTGAACAGGTGTGGCAACAAACACACAAGTTCTTCATCGAGCGGGAACCCGCCCAGATAGAAAAAGCAGAGACCGATCCCAAGCACCGAATGGCCCTTCTTTTTCGGTGGTATCTCGGAAAATCATCGGACTGGGCGAACTCCGGAGATCCTGAAAGGCAACTCGATTATCAGATCTGGTGCGGCCCCGCCATGGGTGCCTTCAATGAATGGACCAGAGGTACCTGGCTTGCGCCTCCCGGCGCCCGTCGCATCGCAGATGTCTCGCGGGCTTTGATGCGAGGAGCGTCGCTGGCAACCAGAAGGGAAAGCCTTCGAAGACAGGGCATCTCATTGTGCCCCGGTGAGCTCGATCTCTCCCCCCGCTTCGTCTCCGATGCGGCCAGTTCTGTCCTCGGGTCAACGCCATGAATCACCCGACAAAGACCCCCGCATCCCCTGACCACGAACCGATCGCCGTCATCGGGATCGGCTGTCTCTTCCCCGGTTCTGACGACCGCAGTTCCTACTGGGCCAACATCCGTCAAGGACTGGACCTGATCGAAGAGGTTCCCGACCGCTACTGGAGCCCCGACGATTACCATGACCCCCATCAAAGCTCTCCCGACAGAACCTACGGAAGAAGGGGCGGATTCCTCACTCCCGTGCCCTTCAGACCGCTGGAATTCGGGATTGCGCCACGAGATCTGGAAGCGACCGACACGTCACAACTTCTGTCCCTGGTCGCCGCTCGGCAGGCCCTCCTCGACGCCGGATACGATCCAAAACGTACCTTCGACCGTTCGCGAGCATCGGTAATCCTGGGCGTCACCGGCGCCCTGGAACTGGTCATCCCCCTGGGCGCTCGTCTCGGTCATCCGCACTGGTGGAAGGCATTACGAGAATCCGGTGTGGCGGAAGAAACCGCTGCCGAGGTTGTCAGAAGGATCTCTGATTCTTATGTCTCCTGGCAAGAGAACTCCTTTCCCGGGCTGCTCGGAAATGTCGTGGCGGGTCGCATTGCCAATCGACTGGATCTGCATGGAACCAACTGTGTCACCGATGCAGCATGCGCTTCCTCACTGGCAGCGATGCATCTTGCCTCTCTCGAATTGCGAAGCGGTCGGAGTGATCTGGTCGTTACTGGAGGTGTCGATACTTTCAACGACATCTTCATGTACATGTGTTTTTCCAAAACGCCCGCACTATCTCCTACCGGTGACGCGAGACCATTTGATCGCGAAGGAGACGGCACCATCCTCGGTGAAGGTATCGGACTGGTGGTTCTCAAGAGGCTGTCAGACGCGATTCGTGACGGAGATCGAATCTACGCCCGTCTTCTCTCGATAGGAACATCGAGCGACGGCAAGGGCGCCGCCATCTATGCCCCAACTGCTGCAGGACAACAACGAGCTCTCCAGGATGCTTACCAGCAAGCTGCCGTTTCGCCAGCCACCGTCGATCTGGTGGAAGCCCACGGCACCGGTACTGCCGTGGGCGATGCCACCGAACTCCAGGCTCTACAGGAAGTTTATCTACAGGGGGGATCGGAACCCGCTCGCTGTGCTCTTGGCTCGGTCAAATCTCAGATAGGCCACACCAAAGCAGCAGCGGGTGCTGCTGGATTCATCAAGGCTGTACTGGCGCTGCACCACAAGGTACAGCCGCCGAGCATCAAAATCGGGGAACCGTTGTCGGATCTTCAGGATCAGAGGTCTCCCTTTCACATCGAATCCACGGCGAGACCGTGGATCAAGAGCCCCAATTCACCGCGTCGTGCCGCCATCTCATCGTTTGGATTTGGTGGGAGTAACTTTCATGCCGTGCTGGAAGAAAACTCTCCAGGAAGAACAGAAACCGACTGGCACAATTTCGCCCGCATCCTCGCCTTTTCTGCTGCCTCCACCGACAAGTTAAAACACCAGCTAAAGCAAGCGAAAGCTACGGCGGACAGTTTCGAGACATCCCAGCAGCTCGATGCCTTCGCCCGAGATACCAGAGCAAGGTTTCAGCACCAGGATGAACATCGTCTCACCATCATCCACAGCTCTGGAGACTCGATCACCTCTCTGCTCGATGATGCACTGAAAGCCATCGATGAGGAGGTCACTCCAAAATGGAGCTTGCCAGCGGGTATCGATCGCGGCAGTGGAAGCTGCAGCGGATCACTGGCACTGATCTTTCCCGGCCAGGGATCCCAGAGAGTCGATATGCTTCGAAATATTTGCTGTCGATTCCCGGACATGATGCAGGTCATCGATGATGGGGAATCAGCCTTCTGGACCGAGCAGGGACAGGCAGGTCTTGCCAGCCGAATCTGGCCACCGAATAGCTGGCAAAAGGATGAAGCGGCTCAACAGCAAGCCTTGCGAACCACCGATGTGGCGCAACCGGCGATCGGAGCCGTCAGCCTCGGTCTCCACCGGGTCCTGGGTCAGTTTGGAATCCAGGGTGACCTGTTCGGCGGCCATTCGTTCGGAGAATTGACGGCTCTTGCCGCCTCGGGACGTCTCAGTGAGACCGACTTCCATCAACTCGCCAATTTCCGAGGCCGTCTGATGGCCCAGGCGGGAGGATCGGATGCGGGGTCGATGGTGGCAGTCGCCTTGCCGTTGCAGGAACTCGATCGCTTTGTCTCCGAGCACTGTCCCAGATTGGTGATCGCCAATCGAAATGCACCGAAGCAAGCCGTCCTCTCCGGTTCCGATCAGGCCGTTGAGGATGCCATCCGGATTCTCGACCAGAGAGGGATCCGCAGCCAGAAACTACCGGTAGCCGCAGCATTCCACTCTCCAGAGGTTGCGTCCGCAGCGGAGCCGTTTCTCGAGGTCCTTCAAAAAGCTCGCTTCCATCACAGCAACGCTCCTGTTCTCGCCAACAGTACCGGGCAGATGTATCCGGACGAGGAAGAAGCAGCACGAACCCTGCTGGCACATCAAATCGCCCGCCCGGTTCTCTTCATCGACATGATCGAAGAGATGGTTCGACTTGGTGCAACGACATTCCTGGAGGTTGGACCGGGTCAGGTGCTGACCGGTCTGATGCGCCAGATTCTGGAAAGGTGTTCGCCAGACTCGATCGCATTGTCCTGTGATTCAGGCAAGAAGGATGGTGCGGATCTGGCTCGTGCAATTGCTCGCATCGCGGTTCAGGGTCATTCAGTAGAGCTAGGCCAGTGGGATCCTCAATCACGCGAAAGCGTCGAACCCCGGGATGAAATGACAGTGATGATTGGCGGAGCCAATCTGCGGCCCGGAGAAGCAACCCCCCGGCAATCAGCTACAGCTGCAGTGGCACCACCACCTGCCACGAAAACTCCTGATTTCTCCTTTGCGACTGCAGCCAGAACCGCCGAATCACGGTCCCATCTGCAGGATTCTCAGGAAACCTTGATGGAAGCGATCGAAAAGGCCCTCGGTGCTCAGCAGGATCTCGCCAGAGCACAGGAGGATGCTGAAAACTTGCTGCAGAAGAGTCTCACCGACAACAGCGGTCGTGGGGCATCTGATCCGATCGAAGTGATTCCGGATGCCGCCGAGGCACTGCCCCCGGATCTCCCACAAGCAGCTCCGCCGGTGGCGGAGATCAGAGAGAAATCGATCTCGCCGCCTCCCCCCCAGCGTGCAAGTTCAGCTTCGCTCGAGAAAACCATTGTCGAGGTGGTCGCGGAGAAGACCGGATATCCGGTTTCCGCCGTGGCCACCGATCTCGATCTCGAGTCAGATCTCGGTATCGACAGTATCAAGCGTGTCGAGATCCTGTCAGCGCTGCGTGAACGGCAACCTGATCTGCCTGCAATCCCACCTCAGATGCTCGGGACGCTGCGCACCATCCGCTCGATTGCAGACTGGTATCAGGAGGAGGTACCTGCGGCTCGCGGGGCCGACCCCGAATCGTCTCCAGAGCCAGTCGCAATGGTATCCCCTGAGATACAGGACTCATCATCACAGCCGATGGCATCCTTGATACAGGAGGTGGTCGCCGACAAAACGGGTTACCCGGTCTCGGCCATCGGCACAGATCTCGATCTGGAATCGGATCTCGGGATCGACAGCATCAAGCGCGTAGAAATTCTCTCAGCCCTGAGAGAAAGACAGCCGGAACTGCCCGCCATCCCCCCGGAATTACTCGGCACTCTGAGAACCATCGGTTCGATCGTCGAATGGTATTCTGAACAGACTGAATCGCGCGCCGAGCCACCCGTCCACGAAGTTCCCGAGCGCAGCCTGGACCAGACGCTCCAGGTCCAGCACGGCGAGATCGAAGGGACCAGGCCTCCTGCGTCTGAACTGTCCAACCTCATCGTCGAGGTCGTGGCGGAAAAGACCGGTTATCCGGCAAGCGCCATCGGCACCGAACTCGATCTGGAGTCAGACCTCGGAATCGACAGCATCAAACGTGTCGAGATCTTGTCGTCGTTACGACAGAAGAGACCCGATCTCGACGCCATTCCCCCGGAGATGCTCGGCACCCTGCGTACCATCAATTCGATCGTCGACTGGTACGACGATAACTCATCACCCCTCCCGGAGGCCCCTGCACCTCTGGTGACCGGAACACAACAAATCGAAACTCAACAGGAAATTACCGATGGTAGATCTGTCGCGTCGCAGATCATCGAGGTATTTCCTGTCACCATCGAAAAACCGAGAGGCCAACAACCCGTTGGCTCCTTCTCCAACAGCGACCAACCGTTCTGGGTCGTCTGTGATGATCTGCAATTGAGCCACTCCCTGGTGCAGAAACTCCGTTCCAGAGGATTGGATGCGAGGCCGAAGACGCTGGCGGAAGTTGCACCATCGCAACCAGCGACCGATCCCCTTCCTGTTTGTGGGATGGTGCTGGTCGTCGATTCGCCCGATGATCAGGATCGAGCCACCTTGAACTGCTTCCGCTACCTCAAGGAAGTGGGCAAATCTCTGCAAGCCGACCAGCAACCACCGGGTCTGGTCGCCCTGGTCCAGCGGTGTGATGGACAGTTTGGACTGTCAGGAACTGAATCGATGGACTCCGATCTGTCCGGCGCAGCCTTGTCGGGACTGGCCAAGTGCGCCGCACGAGAATGGCCAGAGATCATCGTGAGGTCGATCGATCTCTCTCCCGAGTTTGACGATGTGGAGAGCGCTGCCGGTGAACTGGTCGATGAACTGCTCGCTGGCCAGGAGGTTGAGGTGGGTCTGAGTCCGACCGGCAGATTCGTTATCGATCTACAATCAGAATCCTCCTCCTCCGACAGTGCTCCGTTACTGCTGGAGGATGCCTCTTACTCCAGCGGGCTGGTGGTGGTGACCGGGGGTGCCCGAGGCGTCACCGCTGCTTGCGTCGACGAACTCGCCAGGAAGTACCGGCCCAGACTGCTGTTACTGGGTCGAACGGACGAACCCGGCTCGGAACCACAATGGTGCCGCCAGTTGCCCGACGATCAGCTCGAGCCCGCCTTGTTCCAGATGAAGGGAACGGAATCAACTCCCGCAGCAATCCGGGAAGAGGCCCGCACCATCCGAAACGTCCGAGAAATCGCTGCGCGTGTCCAATCACTCGAAGCCCTGGGTGCTACCGTCGAGTATCGGTCCGTCGATGTCAGGAATCGAGCAGACCTCGAACAGGTCATCGAGAACGCTCGCAAGATTCATGGTCCCGTGAAAGGAATCATCCACGGTGCTGGTGTTCTGGCAGACAGCTGGATTCTCGACAAGGGCGAACAACAATTTCAGGAGGTCTGGAGTACCAAGGTTGATCCGGCACGGCACCTCCTCTCCATCTGTAGGGGCGAGGAACTCGATTTCATCGGGTTTTTCTCGTCGACAACGGCACGTCTTGGCCGAAAGGGACAGAGTGACTACGCTGCCGCGAACGAAGCTCTCAATCGTCTGGCACAGCTTGAGTTGACCCAACGTCCCGGCTGCCGGATCCGCAGCATCGGTTGGGGTCCCTGGGCTGGTGGCATGGTGGATGAAGGACTGCGCAAGATCTTCCACGAAGAAGGTGTAGAACTGATCCCCCTCGAACTGGGCTCAAAACTGTTTGTCAAAACGATGGAGACGGTTGGGCCACCCCAGTGCCTGGTCATGGCATCGCTCGAAACCCCGGCAGACGCGCTCGAAAAATTTTGTCGATTCCCGCAGGATGAACTCGATCCAGGGACAGCAGTTGCCACTCCGGCTGTGATCGCCAACCAGGAACCACCCCGGGAACGCGGGGCGACCATCGACATCTCCGTCGACCTGATTCCACCGTTACGTCATCACGTTCTGGGATCGCGGGCGGTCGTTCCTGCCATGCTGCTGCTGGAATGGTGTGCAACCGCTGCAGTACATCGACATCCGGGCCTCGATTTGCATGGGGTGGACGATTTCCGTGTTCTCAAGGGGGTGGTGCTGAAAAATGCTGAACCACAGCAGATCTGTCTCTACACCGGGACCCCGCTGACGGACGGAGGCCTTCTCCAGGTACCGGTGGAGATTCGCTCGGTAGCAGATCAGCAACGGATCCATGCCAGGGCGATGATCCTGCTGGGAGAACAAAACGGCTCTCGCTCGAGTCTGATCGCTCCCGTCTTTGCCGAAGATGGGGAGGTTGGGTACGGAGATAAGCTTTTTCATGGAGCCAGTTTCCAGTGTATCCAGCAGGTTTCTGAAATTTCTTCAGACTCCATCTCCTTCAGGTCAAAGGGTGCAGATCCGCCAGAAATCTGGTGCAGACAGCCGTTGCGAAGCAGATGGTTGCTCGATCCTCTTCGCCTCGATGCAATATTCCAGGCCCTCATCCTGTGGAGTCGGGCCCAGCGCCAGGCTCCCTGCCTCCCCTGCGCTATCGATCGACTCCGGTGCCATCAAGCTCTCGATACGGGGCTGCTGGAAACGCGGATTCACATCGAAAAAACTGAGGGCTCCAGTGCTCGAGCAAGGGTCGAGATTCTCAACAGATCAGGAATCCCCGCCATCACCATCGAAGGTGCAGAGGTCATCATCGATGCATCTCTGGAAAAGGCTTTCGACCTGGCCCACCTGCCTGAACAGGCGAGCCCTTGAAGCCGATCGCGGTGGTGGGATTCGGTCTCCGCTTCCCCGACTCCCCCACCCCCGCCTCCTTCTGGCAAGTCATCCGCGAGGGGAGAGATACCAGCCGACCGGTTCCCTCAGGACGCTGGACCCTGTCATCGGACGAGGCGCTGTCGCCGGGAGAACCCCGTCTCGACCGGGTCCGGTCGGAGCGAGGTTGCTTTGTCGAGTCGCCAGATGGTGATCTCGGGGGTCTCGACGATCAGCTGTCTCAGGCCCTCGATCCCTCTGTCCAGCTTGCGGTGATCACCGGTGTCGAGGCCGCCTCATCGGCAACAAACGAACTCGATCCCGATCGAACGAGAATCATTCTCGGTCAGTTATTACTGCCGACCGATTCCACCTCTGCGATGGCAGAATCCATCATCGGGGATACCCTGGAAGAATTGGTCCTCGAAAGTCGTGGACGTGAGGATCGCAGACCACGCGGTACTCCCAGCTGCCATCCACTCGATCGATTCGATGCCTCATTACCAGCAGCAGCACTGCAGAGAGCGTTACGGCTGAGAGGTGGAGCGGCCACTCTCGATGCTGCCTGCGCGTCATCGCTCTACGCCATCGCCATCGCCTGTCAGGATCTCTCGAAGGGTCGATGCGACGCAGTCCTGGCTGGCGGCGTGTCGCGTCCCGATAACCTGTTCACCCAGATGGGATTCTCGCAATTGCGAGCACTGTCACCGGAGGGCCGCTGTCGTCCCCTCGATCATCGCGGGCAGGGGCTGGTGGTGGGAGAAGGTGCCGGAGTTTTACTTCTGAAACGCCTCGACGATGCTCTTTCTCAGGAAGATCCAGTTCTCGGGGTGATTCATGGCGTGGGGCTTTCCAATGATCGTTCCGGTGGATTACTGGCCCCGTCGGGAGAAGGCCAGGTTCGTGCCCTGCTCGAAGCCTATCAGGAAGCAGGTTGGTGCCCCGAAGACATCGACTACATCGAGTGCCACGCCACGGGGACTCCGGTTGGAGATGCAACCGAACTGGAAAGCCTGATGAGACTGTGGAGTTCTCGATCATGGCGACCGGGTCAATGTGCCCTCGGATCGGTCAAGGGGTGCATAGGTCACACTCTCACCGCCGCTGGCGCAGCAGGAGTCATCAAGGTCCTGCTGGCGATGGGACAGGGAGAGATTCCCGCTCTTGTTGGCCACACCACCGCTCCTGGTGATTTCTCGCTGGAACAGAGTCCATTCCGGATTCCAAACCAGCCTGAACCGTGGTTACGCCGTTCTGGATCCCCTCGACGCGGCGCAGTCAGTGCCTTTGGATTTGGTGGAATTAACGCCCACCTGCTGATCGAGGAAGCTCCAGCGAAACCGACCCAGCACACCACCATCGATTTCGCCTCGAATCTGCAACTCGCCACCGATCATCCGGCGGAATCCGTTTCCATCATCGGCATCGGTTCCATCGCAGGTCGTCATCACGGAACCGCTCAGGTCGCCGGGGCATTGCTCGGTCTTCCATCTCGATTACCGCCTCGCAAGATGCCGGGAGATTTCGGGGTGCCCCGGACCCAGTGGGTCAAGGAGCACGGGTTGTCCTTTCCCGCCGGAGAAAGTTGCGGTCGACTGCACGGCTCCCCCATCGAATACAGGATTCCTCCGAAGGAACTCGAGCAGCTGTTACCGCAACAGATGGCGCTCCTGAAAGTTGCCCGGGAGGCGATGAAAAAAACGGGGCTGACGGAGATGGGTGAAAAGGGTGGGATTTTCATCGGTCTTGGCCTCGATCCCAGAAGCAGTCTCTATCACCTGCGCTGGATGATGCCTGATCGAGCTCGTCGGTGGACTGAAGAACTGGGGCTTGAAATCGCCCCGGATCAACTGGAACAGTGGATCCGTGCCTTGCAGGACGAGGTCAGCCCACCACTCGATGCCAACCGGGTGATGGGATCCCTCGGCAGCATCGCAGCCAGCCGTGTCGCCCGGGATCTCGGCGCCGGTGGACCATCGCACACCGTCAGCAATGATGAACTGAGTGGCTACAGGGCCCTCGAGGTGGCGATTCGCTCCCTTCAGGATCATAAGACCGATCTGGCACTGGCTGCTGCCGCCGATCTGGGTCTCGATATTCTGGAGCGAACCAGCGATGCCCTTGAGAATCAATCTGCTCGGGCAGAGAGTGCCACTGCGGTCCTGCTCCAGAGAACTGAAGATGCCTTGAGAGACGGACACACCATCCTCGCCACCATCGATGGCATGGGATCCGCCTCGGCACCCGAACTTGAAGCTCAGGATGCACCCTCTCGCCCGGCACAAGAGAGTCGTAACGCCGCCTTGCGAGAAGCAGGTCTGACCCCGGATCAGCTCGCTCTCACCTGCAGCGATGGCGCGATTCCTGAAGATGTGGATGGAATCCCCAGCCGAGTCGCGCTTCCGAAAGAGCTGTCCCGAAGTGGCTGCAACAGCTTCCTGTTATCTCTGCTGCAGGGAATCGCATCGGTTTCCCACCACGTACTTCCCGCTCACGGAAAACGGAGTCAACCGACTCCCTGGATCCGCCATCCCCATCAGCCACCGCGGGTTCTCATCGAACGATCAGGGCGATTAGGAGATACTGCGGCGCTCGTCGTCTCACCTCCGGATCCGGTTCCAACTTCCCTGGCCGAAGCAACCGGTGAGTTGCGTTGCCTCGGGGAGCCAGGCTGGGGAGTGATCGCTCTCGAGGGGGCTGACGACTCGTATCTGATCCAGATGGCGCAGGAACTGCAATCGTGGTCGACGGCCAGGGAGGGTTCTGCAGCAGAACTGGCGCGTCGCTGGCTGGCGTCTCACCCAAGAAATGAAGCGGCTGCACGTGCAGTAACGATTCTGTTCGATTCACCGGGAGCCTTGCAGGAATCCTCCCGATCGATACCCCGATTCCTCGATGGTGCCGTCGGGGACCTGACCGGACTTGGCTGGGAGTTGCACCGATATTCGGAAACCCCACTGGGATTTTCTGGTGATGTGACCTTCATCTACCCCGGCTCTGGAAGTCTATTTCCGGCAGCGGGCCAGCAGCTACTGACCCGGTATCCAGGAAGCCTCGATTCAACCCTGGGACATTCTTCCGACCTGTTCTCAATTTTTGGAGAAGCTCGAAACTGGGATGCACGCTCGACCGTTCCGAAGGACGTCAGGGATGCCATCCTCAGCCAGGTTGCTCTTGGCTGCATCTTTACCGATCTTCTTCTTGGCTGCGGAATCCAACCGAAACGCGCCGCGGGTCACAGCCTTGGTGAAACCACGATGCTGTTCGCACTGCGAGCCTGGCGTGATCGACGCGGTATGCAACAGCAACTTCAACAGGATGATCTGTTCACGACCTGGCTCGGGGGACAGCATCGCGCTGCCGCCACTCAGTGGAATCTTCCTCCGGGCAGTCCGGCCTCCTGGCAAGTTGCCGTCGTCCACGCTTCCGAACCGGAAGTTCGATCCGTCATTTCTCAATACGACCGCCTCCATCTTCTGGTCGTCAATGCTGAGCGAGAAACTGTCGTGGGAGGCGACCCTCAACAACTGGAACTGCTAATTCGCGCGCAGGATTGGACGATTCTTCCTCTCGATGGGGTCACTGCGGTGCACTGCGATCTGGTTGATCAGGTCTCCCAGCGCTATCGAGATCTTCATCGCTGGCCCGTACATGCCCCACTCGGAGATGTCACTCTCCATTCAACCGCAACCGGGAAACCCCTCCCTCTCGATAGCGATGCGGTGGCCGATTCAATTCTCCAGCAAGCAACCGAAGGATTTCATTTCCCCCGGCTCGTTCATTCGCTGTGGCAAGCAGGAGGTCGAATCTTCATCGAACCGGGTCCTGGTGCCTCTTGCTCTCGACTCATTCGACAAGCACTCGGTGACCTACCCCATCGAACTCTACCCCTTTGTTACCGTGCCGAGGATTCCGAACGATCACTGGCTCGAATTCTTGCGGTTTGTATCGCCGAACGTGCGTCCGCCAACCTGGAGCAGTTTCTCGGATCTCCTTCGGAGCAACCAGAAGATGCCGCGATGATCGAAATCAATGACGGCAAGGACCAGATCATGGTGCCACCGGTCCCCGGCACGATTCCGGTTCCTGATCGGAGAAATCAGCATCGAAGGCCCGACCCTTCACCGGTCACTGTTCCCCTGGCCTCCCCGGCGAAACCAGAATTGCCGCCGTCGGCTGCCAGCACCGAGCACACCACGACACCGCAACCTCGGACCATCGGGCAACGACTCGAGAGAGCACGTCGGGAACGACAGAAACTCACCGCTGCGACTGGAGCAGAATCTCTCGCGACAATTGACCCTGAACTGCAGGTCAGCACCGTGAAACAAACCACCCCGGCGGCCTTGTTTGATCGAGAGGCTTGCCTGGAGTTCGCACGAGGTAAGGTCGGGCCGGTACTCGGTGAACTCCATGCCCCTGCGGACCAGTTTCCAACCCGGGTACGCCTCCCGGATGAACCCCTGATGCTGGTCGATCGAATTCTCGAACTGGAGGGGGATCCCCTCTCTCTCGGCAAGGGACGAATCGTCACGGCTCATGATGTGAAACCGGATGCCTGGTATCTCGATGCCGGTAGAATTCCGACCGCCATCGCAGTGGAGAGTGGCCAGGCAGATCTGTTCCTGTCGGGATTTCTCGGCGCCGATCTTCATACCAGAGGAGAAGCGGTCTACCGATTGCTCGATGCTCAGGTGATATTCCATGATGATCTCCCTGCTGCTGGAAAGACCATCATCTACGACATTCATATCGATGAGTTCTTCCGTCAGGACAGAACCTTGCTCTTTCGTTTTCACTTCGAAGGAAGCATCGATGGAAAACCGTTGCTCTCGATGCGAGATGGCTGCGCCGGTTTCTTCACCCAGCAAGAACTGGCTTCTGGTCGCGGCATCGTCACTCCTAAAAATCGCCCACGGGCTGACGCTGTATCTCCCCGGGACTGGGTCCCCCCTGCTGGTACCCTCAATCGCACCCTGAATCGCCAGCAGGTCGATGCTCTTCGTCAGGGTGACCTGGTCGGAGCGTTCGGTTCTCCCTTCGACAATTTACCCCTGACCGCTCCTCTTCGATTACCGGGTGAAAGACTGAGGCTTGTCGATCGCGTCACCACCCTGGAACCCACCGGAGGAGAATGGGGACTGGGGAAGGTGATTGCAGATCTCGATATCCACCCCGATGACTGGTTCCTCACGTGCCATTTCAGTGACGATCCGGTGATGCCGGGAACCTTGATGTACGAGTGTTGCCTTCATACTCTCCGCACCCTGCTGAGCGCCTGGGGATGGATTGGTGAACAGGATCAGGTGATTCCGATGCCGGTACCCGAGATACCTGGACGACTTCGTTGTCGTGGACAGGTACTTCCCGAGACCCGTAAGGTGACCTACCAGGTTCAGGTCAAGGAGATCGGTTTTCGTCCCGAACCGTACGTGATCACCGACGCTCTGATGCTTGCTGACGGACGTCCCATCGTCGAAATGGAGGGGATGTCGCTCCGATTGCAGGGTCTCGACCGGGAACAAATCGATCAGATCTGGGCTCGACAGGGACAGCAAGCCACCGAGGTTCAGATTTCAGAAACTTCGCAAATTCCACCGGGTGCACCCGGCGGAGGAGGAGACTCCCCTCCCATCGCTACCAGCCATCCCTCACTTTACGATCACAACCAGATTCTTGAGTTCGCAACAGGACGACCATCCATCGCCTTTGGCGAAAAGTATCGACCCTTCGACGAGGAACGCTTCATCGCGCGGCTTCCTGGTCCACCTTACTGCTTTCTGGATCGAATCATCAAAGTCGAGGGAACTCCCTGGCAAGTGCAACCGGGTGCTGCTTGTACGGCAGAATATCTGGCCTGTCCCGATGCCTGGTACTTCGATGCCGGCGGAACCGGTGAGATGCCATTTGCCATACTCCTGGAAATCGCATTGCAACCGTGCGGTTGGTTAGCCGCTTATGTCGGCTCCGCACTGGCTCAGGATCGACCACTCCACTTTCGCAACCTGGGTGGGCAAGCCACCATGATTCGACCGGTGAACCGCCAATCCGGCCTCCTCACCACCGAAGTTCGACTCACCTCGGCAGATCTCGGGGCAGGAATGTGGATCCAGCACTATGACATGGAGGTCAGGGATGAAACCGGTCCCGTCTACAGCGGGAACACCTATTTTGGCTTCTTCCCGGGGGAAGCACTGGCACAGCAGGTCGGTCTTCCTGGCGTCGTCGCCCGGACCATTCCACCTCGTGAAGCACTGCGTGGTCGTTCTTTCTCTTACCCTGAATCTCGATGTGGACCTTTAAAACCGTTTCGGATGGTCGATGAAATCGAAATCCATGTCCCTCAGGGAGGATCGGCAGGACTCGGGTTCATTCGAGGATCGATCGACGTGAACCCGGACGCCTGGTTCTTCAAGGCTCACTTTCAGGGTGATCCGGTCTGGCCCGGTAGTCTTGGCCTCGAGTCGCTGCTGCAGCTACTGCGCATCGTAGCAGACGATATCTGGCCAGATTCTGGAGATTGGGCACCGCGCTCCGTGGCTCAGGGAGTGACGCATCGATGGACTTACCGTGGTCAGGTCATACCAGAACGAAAACGAGTGATGGTGGAAGCCACCGTCAAGAGCATCGATAATGAACGCGGCATCATGGTGGCTGATGGGATGCTCAGCGTCGATGGACTTGCGATCTATTCGATGGAAGATTTCTCGATACAACGGGTGAGGGATGATCGATGAACAACGATAATTCTTCGCAACCTGCTGTGCATCTGGCATCCATCGGGATCGAGATGGCTCCGGATGTGATCACCAGCGCAGCGCTGGAGGACCGATTAGCGGCCCCATGGTCAAGTATGGGGATCGCTCCCGGTCAACTCGAACAACTAACCGGTGTACGTGAGAGACGATGGTGGCCTGAAGGTACCAGTATCTCGGCGATGGCTGCCCGCGCATGCCAGAAGGCGCTCGAATCGAGTCACCTGCCCGCAAGTGCCATCGGTCAACTGGCCTATACCGGAGTCTGCCGCGAGGCCTTTGAACCCGCCACGGCTTGTTCCGTTGCTGCACGGCTCGATCTCTCGAGAGACACGGCACTCCACGACATCTCGAACGCCTGCCTGGGAGCCATCGATGGCGTCGTGATGGCAGCCGATGCCATCCGACTCGGCCGTATCGAAGCCGCACTGGTCGTTTGCTGTGAAAGTGCTCGCTCGATTGTGAACATCGCCTGTCAGAAGTTGCTCTCCGATTCTCGAATTGAACATTTCATTCCATCTCTCGCGACATTGACGGGTGGTTCCGGTGCCGCAGCGATGCTGCTGGTCTCCTCGCGGATATCAACGGAAGGTCCCGTCTTTCTCGGTAGCAGTGTCGGCACCGATGCTCGCTGGCACGAATTGTGTCGCTGGGGAGTCGAGCCCGCCAGCGACCGGTCAGATAGCGCTGCTCGAATCGAATTCATGGAAACCGATTCGGTAGCGGTATTGAAACATGGAGTTGAACTGGGAAAGGAAACCTGGTCCCGATTCCTGGAGGAGATGGGCTGGAGTTCATCAGAGGTGAATCGAACCATCTGCCATCAGGTCGGTTCGGCGCATCGTGACGAGATTCTGGCCGCTCTGGAACTCTCACACGACAATGATTTCATCACCTACCCATTTCTTGGCAACATGGGTACCGTATCGATCCCCATGACTGCAGCCCTGGCAGCAGAGAGAGGTATCCTGTCCCCTGGACAGAAGGTGGCTTTCCTCGGCATCGGAAGTGGATTGGTGTGTCGCATGATCGGCTGGCAATGGCGATGAACAGATTATTCGTCGACGAAGAATACCCCTTCCGAGGTCAGCTCTGGGATCGAGGCTCGGGCATCCACATGCATTATGTCGATGAAGGGCGCGGCAGCCCCATCGTCTGTGTCCATGGTAATCCGACCTGGTCCTTCTACTTCCGGAAGTTGATCCAGGAGCTGTCCCGATCCTACCGGGTCATCGCCATAGACCATGTAGGCTGTGGTTTCTCCGACTTCCCGGATGAGAACGAGTATGGCTATCGTCTCGCTGATCGAATCCAGGATCTGGAAGGGCTTCTCGATCACCTGGAAATCACTTCCAACGCGATGCTCGTGGCTCATGACTGGGGTGGAGCGATCGGCTTCGGAGTTGCCGGCCGGAATCCTGATCGATTTTCATCGCTGGTTGCGATGAACACTGCCGCTTTCCCGCTACCACCGGGTAAACAGTTTCCGAAAATCCTCCGTCCGGTTCGTGGTCCCCTGGGAGAATTCCTCATCCGAAAACTCAACCTCTTTGTCGAGGGAACGATGCGGATCGGAACAAGATCTCGTAAATTATCGAGAACTGAACGATCAGATTATCGTTCACCCTATAGCGACTGGCGCAGACGACTCGCCATCCATAGATTCGTACAGGACATTCCGCTGCAACCATCCGATCCGTCATGGACGACATTGCTCGACGTTGAAAAGGGCCTCTCTTTACTCGATCAACATCCCTTGCTGCTTCTGTGGGGATCGAAAGATCCCGTCTTCGATGAAGGATTTCTCGCCGAATGGAGATCCAGATTTCCAGATGCTCGCTCGAGGGTGTGGTCAGAGTGTGGCCACCTGCTGCTGGACGACGCAACGATGCCTGTGATTTCCGAGATCCGTTCCTTCCGTGAATCGGTCGTCAGAGAGAGGGCCTACCGGTGAAAGTCGCTGCTGCCCCCCTCACCCCGGAAGCGGGAGTTGCTCGGAGATTGCGACAGCACTGCGTCGATCGACCTTCCCAGATTGCAGTACGACAGCGAGAGGGAATGACCTGGCAGCAGTGCAGCTATCGTGAACTGGATCAGCTGGTAGATCGCACCTGTCATGCGCTGGTGCGGGCAGGGATTCAACGGGGAATGAGAACCGTACTGATGGTTCCTCCTGGTATCGAGTTTCTGGCCTGTACTTTTGCCTTGCTGAGGATGGGCGCTCCGCCAGTCATGGTCGATCCTGGAATGGGAATTGCCGGGCTCGGAAGGTGCCTGGAACAGGCACGCCCGGAAGCGTTCCTCGGGATTCCGCGCGCCCACAGAGGACGTGCGCTGCTCGGTTGGTCGAGAAAAAGCATCCAGCACAGAATCTCCGTCGGGCCAGGCTGGATTCCTCCCTTTACCAGCCGGTTAGAACATTGGAGACGTCGTACCGAGGTTGCCGTTCCCTATCCCGCTCCGGTACTCAACTGCGACGAAACCGCGGCCGTGCTATTCACCTCAGGAAGTACCGGCCCGGCAAAGGGTGCGATCGCCCATCATTCCCTGATCGAAAATCAGGTAAATGCGTTACGAGATCTCCATCAGATCGAAGCCGGTGAGGTCGATTTGCCTACATTTCCCCTGTTTGGCCTCTTTGGCGTGGCTCTGGGAATGACCTCTACGGTACCGGTGATGGATTTCACCCGACCAGCAGAAGCTGACCCGTCCCATCTTCTCGATCTGATCGATCAATTTCAGGTCACCAGTCTGTTCGCTTCACCCGCACTGCTGGGAAATCTATCGAGACACCTCAGTTCAAACCGGATCCAGATGCCCGGGTTGCGCCGGGTCATCAGTGCTGGAGCTCCGGCGCGCCACGATGAGATCGAGTCGCTGCTTCCCTCATTATCCCCTGACACATCGATATACACTCCATACGGTGCTACCGAGGGTTTACCACTGTGCTGCATCGACCATCAAGATCTGCTCACCACCGTGAATGAAAGTTCTCGCGGAAATGGGATCTGCATCGGAGCCCCGGTGTCTGGCATCAAGATTCGGATTACAGAAATAAACTCACCACCCACCATCGATCATCAGGTCGCTGAAGGGGCCTCTGGTGAAATCTGGGCATCGGGTCCGGTAGTGAGTCGAGCCTACCTGAACGATGAGGAGGCCAACCGGTTTCACAAGTTCCGCGATCCGCAAGGAGAGCACTGGCATCGAACGGGAGATCTGGGAGCCTTCGATCGCGACGGCCGAGTTTGGTTTCGAGGTCGTCTTGGACAGATGGTCACGACTTCAAGGGGAGATCTCCACACCGTCGCCATCGAGCGGGTTTTTGACATCCATCCGGCAGTGAAACGCACCGCTCTGGTCGGCCTTGGCGCTTCTGGATCTCAACTTCCGGTTCTCTGTGTCGAACCGCGAGAGGATCATCCCTTCAACAAAACCACCCTGATCGATGAACTGCAAACCATCGGATCGACGGTTCCCGGGGCTGACATGATCGAGCAGTTCTGTTTTCCTGGACCATTCCCGGTCGACATCCGGCACAATGCGAAAATTGATCGGAAACAACTCGCCAGGTCTGCAGCAGGGAGGCTCCGATGAAGGTACTGGTCACCGGAGCGGGCGGATTCATCGGAGGTCATCTGGCGCGCAGACTTCGAGATGATGGACACCAGGTTCGTACCTTCCAGCGGGGCTCCTATCCTCAGTTGCAACGTGATGGATTCGAGGTGCTACAGGGGGATCTCGGGAGTGAAGATCTCGTGACCGAAGCTGTCAGCGGTTGCGATGCGGTGTTTCACGTGGCAGCTCTGGCTGCGGTTTCCGGTCCGTATCGCGATTTTTTTCAGACCAATGTGGCCGGAACAAAGCACATCATCGAAGCCTGTCGAGTGCACGGTGTTGAAAAACTGATCTACACCTCCTCCCCCAGTGTTGTCTTCGATGGTCAAGACCAGGAGGGCATCGATGAGAAGGTGCCGTATCCGCGGCACCATCTCGCACATTATCCAGAAACCAAGGCCATCGCGGAACGGGCTGTTCTGGCGGCAAGTGGTCACGAAATGGCCACGATAGCACTGCGACCCCATCTGGTGTGGGGACCTGGGGATCGACATCTCGTACCACGCATCATCGAACGGGCAAAAGCGGGGAAACTGAAACTGATCCGGCGTGAAGGAACCCGAATCGATGCCACTTACATCGATAACGCCATCGATGCTCACATCGCAGCTCTCGAATCGCTTTCGAGGGGCGCTCCCTGTAGCGGAAAGTGCTACTTCATCGCCAATGATGAACCGGTCCCCGTGGAACAACTCATCGCAGGAATCTTGCAAGCTGCAGGCCTGCCCGCGGTGCAACCGACCATCTCTCCCCAGGTCGCCTACCTGGCTGGTACTCTTCTCGAATGGCTTCATCGAATCCCCGGCTGGCAAGGGGAACCAGCGCTGACTCGTTTCACGGCACGACAACTATCCACCAGCCACTGGTTCAATCTGGCGGCAGCCGCCAGAGATCTGAACTGGAAACCAGCAATCTCGACGGACGAGGGCCTGGATCGTCTGGCCAGGAGCCTCTCCCCGGCCCTGGAACAGACCATCTGATGGCAATTCAACCGATCCCTGGCGACACCATCGAGCTGTGGCCATTTCTGCTGGACGAATCTCCACAGCGTTTTGAGACCCTGGTGAAGGCTCTTGTCGATGATGAACAGAGCAAGATCGACCAGGGGATCTTTCCGCAAATCGGTCGCCGTGGTGCCATCTCTCGAGCAGGTCTGAGGCACATCCTCTCCAGTTACCTCCAGATCTCACCGCAAGACATCTCGTTAGTGGAGGGTGAGCATGGCAAACCAGCACTGAGGGGCGGTGAATTCTCCTTCAATCTGTCTCATACCGGCAAGTACGCGCTGCTGGCGGTCAGTTCCGAGGGGCAGCTGGGAGTCGACCTGGAACAGATCCGCGGGGAAGCCCCCATCGATGAACTGGCCCAACGCTGCTTCAGTCCCGAGGAATTGAAACAATGGCTCCAGTACCGTGAGGAGCAGCGCCTGATCTCCTTCTTCCACTTGTGGGCGCAGAAGGAAGCTTTTCTGAAGGCTCACGGTGGAGGTTTGACGATCCCCCTCCAGGATTTTGACTGCCTCGTCGATCCTTCGGCACAGCAAGGGCTGATCCGGTCCAGGATCGAGGGAGATACGGAGAGAACCTGGCGGGTGGTCGGCGGGGAAACAGGCGAGAATTTAAGATATGCGATGGTCTGGGATGGGGCAGAAAAGTCGGTCCGTCATCGAGATCCTGAGGAAGCGGGACTCAGTCGTTGGTAATCGATAGAGTTCCAGGACCGAAATCCGTAGAGGAAAATCCTCCGAGCCGAATCAAGTAGGATGTACCCGATGTCACTGGTAGCTGCGGAATCTCGGAAAGGAGAGTCACTTCACCAGTGCAGCCAGCACTGTCACCATTGCAGGCAATGATTTCGAGAGCACCACATTGCCCCTGATAGACCACCAGATCGGTGTCCGGGTCGGTATTGGGATAGCAAGTCGAGAGGGTGACCGTCCCTGTCACGGGCGCAGTGAATTCGAACCAGATATCCTGCGCCATCTGGCCAAGGAAAGTCCCCGGACAATTGAGATCATCGAAGGCATCGGGAGAGCTTGTCATGTTCGTGGTATCGAAATTCGTAACTCCCAGTCCGATGGTCAAGGCATTGAGACATTCATCGCCCTCTTGATTTCCACCACAATCCAGATCGGGACAAGGCTCAAGGCAACCCAGAGCGTCGGGAGTGGGATCGAAACCCGCGCTCGGAAAGGGTAAAGCCGGTGGCGGGCCACCGGCAAATAGATACGACAGCAGATTAACAGCATCTCCAATGTCCAGAGAACCACTGTCATCGAAATCGGCCGCGGAAGCACACGGCATCTCGCCACCAACAAACAGATACTGAAGGGTGACCACCGGATCGGAGAGATTCGTCTGTCCGTCGGTCGTGACGTCACCTCGAATGAAAAGCACTTCCGGAAGAGGAATCTCGATCTGGCACTGACTGGCCAAACCCTGCTCCCCATCGATGACTCCCAGAACCTCATAGATGATCGGAACACCCTGAATTGGCGAATCATCGATGAAGGTTGAAGTTCCGGCACCTACCGTCTGATAGAAACTGCCCTGACGATGGATGACGAGACCCGCGTAGGGAAGGCGATTTTGCCAGCTCAGCAGAACGCCTGATCCGTTATCCAGACAGGAGAGAGCATCCGGTGCGTCGATGAGTCCATCGACGGACACTGAACAGGAGGAAGGAGGTGATGGATCAGAAGCGGAAACACCACTGATCCGGTAGGTCGGTGTGGAGCCCAGTTCTGCGTCCTGATCCTCATAATTGCCGATCCCACCGGAGATCTCGGCGATGAGGGAGCCGTCCCGTTCAATGAGGATCGAGTCATAAGGGACTGGCTCGATCCAGCTCAGGTACACGGTTTCAGAAGCTTCAGCACAATCGAATGGCGAAGGCGCCGGCAAGTTACTGATTTGAAGTGATAACGAATCCGATGTAGTGGGAACGATATTTCCACGAGTGTCGGTGGCGATGGATCCGAGCCAACCACAGTTGAAATCAGGAGGAGGAGCGGTCAGCGTCGCGATCCCATTGGATGCTGCCGAGAGAACTCGCAATTCCATCTGCACCAGGGGAGTGAGAGTCTGAGACCAATCTCCATCGACAATCATTCCGATGCTGAAAGCCTCGATGGCATCTCCGTCCCACCACTGGCTACAACCAGTATCTCCACCTGGACCGGCAGGAGGGGGTGCATTCCACGCCAGAACAAACGGTGTCGGAGACCCTTCCAGATCTCCCGGGAGTGTCAATGACAGCAACTGCAATTGCGAAGAATCCCAGGAAACCACGTGCTGGACACCCTGGATAGAAATCGAGCCTGGATTCTCAAGCTGGACAGTAACGGTGAATGATTCACCAGGTGCCACCACCGTTGAGGAAGTTTCTAGAACAAATTCTACTTCCTGAGCCATCAGCGTTGATGTGACAGCCGCCGACAGGATCACCGACCAGAGGGAAGGAAAACCTGAGATGGAAAAAAATCTCAAACTCATACTGAACTCCCGGAATCTGGAATGGGAATGATTCCGTCATTCCTCGCATCATCTAGGGTATCACCATCGGCGGATCTGGCGATAGTGCCTTTAGGCGTTCGCCCCGGGTTCAGCCCCCAGAGTGTTCAGTGCGGCACCCGCCCAGAACCACTTCACCTGACTATCGCTGCAAGTGTGACTACATCGGGCGCGACTCTCGGTTTGGTCACCATGGTGGAATACCGCCGTGAGTTCGCTTCCAGGCGCCAGGGATTCGACCCCCTCGATGGTCACCAGATCCGATTCCTGGATCAGGTCATAATCTGCAGGATCGACAAATTTCAGGGCGAGGATGCCCTGCTTTTTCAGGTTGGTTTCATGAATCCGGGCAAAAGACCGCACGATGACCGCTCCGCAACCCATATACCGGGGCGACATCGCAGCATGCTCTCGGCTCGAACCTTCCCCATAGTTTTCATCACCGACCACAATCCACGGGAATCCAGCGTCTCGATACCTGGCAGCGATCTCATGCAATGCCCGGCTGGCTCCGTCGTCGGTCGCATCGTGACCCAAGCCAGCACCATCATGGAAGGCGTTCACCGCCCCCAGGAACATGTTCCGGGAGATATTCTCCAGATGACCTCTGAATCGTAGCCATGGGCCCGCTGGAGAGATGTGATCGGTGGTGCATTTGCCAGCGGCTTTGAACAGGACCTTCATCCGGGAGTATTCTGTTTCTTTCCTTGGCGCAAAGGGTTTCAACAACTGGAGTCTCTCGCTGGCAGGATCGACATCGATCTGCACCCCGGAACCGTCCGCGGGAGGTTCGACATAACCGCTCACATCGGCCACAAACCCGGCTTCAGGTAAACTGTCACCGGTTGGAATCTCGAGCAATTTCTGTTCTCCGGCAGCGTCGATCACGGGATCAACGAGCGGATTGAAATCCAGGCGGCCCGAGATGGCAAACGCTGTGACAATCTCAGGACTGGCGATGAATGAAAGCGTTTCAGCGTTGCCATCATTTCGGCCAGGGAAATTTCGATTGAAGGAACTCACGATACTATTTGATGCGCCCTTGTTGATGTCCTCCCGATGCCACTGACCGATACAGGGTCCACAGGCATTGGCGAGAACTGTCCCCCCCAGTTTCTCGAATGATTCCACCTGCCCATCTCGCTCAACCGTGCGAAAAACCTGGGTCGACCCGGGGGAAACCAGAAAACGGGTCGCAGCTTTCATACCAAGATCGGTCGCCTGGTCTGCCACGTCGGAAGCACGATCCAGATCCTCGTACGAAGAGTTCGTGCACGATCCGATGAGGGCAGCGCTGATTTCCAGCGGCCAGCCTTCCCGTCGAGCCTCTTCTCCCAGTTGAGAGATCGGTCTTGCCCGATCAGGGGAATGTGGACCCACCACATGTGGTTCAAGAGAGCTGAGATCAATTTCAAGGACCTGGTCATAGACCTGGTGTGGATCCTCTTCAACTTCAGGATCTGGCCGTAACAAGTCGGAATGCTCCTGGGCCAGTTCCGCAATGTCGGACCTGTTTGTCGACTGGAGGTAACGGACCATCTCATCGTCAAATGGGAACACCGAACAGGTCGCACCGATTTCGGCGCCCATGTTGGTAATGGTCGCCTTGCCCGTGCAGGACAGACTTCTCGCTCCCGGTCCTATATATTCAACGATGGCACCGGTTCCACCCTTGACGGTGAGAGCACCTGCGACCTTCAATATCACGTCCTTGGCTGCTGCCCAGCCCGACAGTTCCCCTACCAGGTTCACGGCAATGGCACCTGGCCACTTCACGTTCCACGGCAATCCGGCCATCACATCTACGGCATCAGCTCCCCCGACACCGATCGCCAGCATCCCGAGTCCACCGGCATTCGGAGTGTGGCTGTCGGTGCCGATCATCAAGCCACCAGGAAAGGCGTAATTCTCCAGCACCACCTGGTGGATGATCCCCGAACCCGGCTTCCAGAACCCGATGCCATACTTTTCGGAGGAGCTCCGTAAAAAGCGATAAACTTCGGCATTGGTCTGCTCCGCTTCGGCGAGATCCTGGGCTGCCTCATGTCGAGCTTGAATGAGATGATCACAGTGAACCGTGGAAGGAACCTGCACCTGATCGAGGTCTGCTTGCATGAACTGGAGGATTGCCATCTGAGCGGTTGCGTCCTGCATCGCCACTCGATCGGGACGCAGATCACAGTAATGATTACGCCGCTCAGGGATGGTCGACAGATCTCCCTCAAGATGAGCGACCAGGATCTTCTCTGCCAGCGTCAAACCTCGGCCCAGACTTTGCCTGGCGATTTCATGACGTTCAGCAGTTCCCTGGTAGAGGGACCGGATGGTGTCGTGATCCGTCATCCTCGGCTCCCTTCCTTGCTGTGGATTCCTACAGGCGTACCCTCGGGTTTGTCCTGTAGATCGGCAAAACCGTGCGAATTGCCCCATGACCCGAGCTTGAGCCACTCTCAAGAGGGGTTATCATCGGGATGGGCGACGCTGATCAAATCCTGACGATCTCGTCTTCCCCACTTTATCCGCTGACAGATCGCTACGGGAGTGAATCTGGAAGCCAGAGACCAGTTGACCCGCCTGGTTCCATGGGAGTGTGATGGCTAAGAAGAGCGTCAAATATCGGCCGAATCTGGCTTCTGGTTTCGATCGTAGCCTCCTGGGGCTTCTCTGGCTGCTCCTGTTCCTTGGGGTGACAATTCCCGCGGCCTCTCAGGAGCCGATGCTTCGTGTTGGAATCACTCAGGTGAATCCGGGTCAATCATTTTCCCTCCCCATCGAGTCAGACTGGGATGGCCAGATCGCCGGTTATTCCTTTTCCATAGGTTTTGACCCCACGGCACCGATGAGCAATCTGGTCGTTGATGTGTATGGCACCCTGGTAGGATCCATCGAGGCAGAATACGTCCAAGAGCAGGTCAATTCAGATCTGGGCACGATCGTCTGTGGAGTGCTGTTCGATGCGATGCCACCCTTTGAAGGGCAGACTCTCCCTTCGCTAGGAATGCCGCAAGAGATCGCATTCCTTCTCGGAGATATCGAAGGCGATGTGGAGGAACAGGACATCGTCTTTACCCCGGTCGATGGTTACGGGGATCCCGCCATCATGAACATCCTGATCTTTGGTACCGAATCAGTACCCGTGACCAATCTCGAATCGGGTCATATCGAGGTCAGATTCCCACCCCCACCGGAACCGATCTTCATCCGGGGCGATGTGAACATGGATACCCTGGTTGATCTCGCGGATGCGATCTTCCACCTCGACTATACCTTCCTCAACGGTCCAACCCCTGCCTGTATGGATGCTGGCGATGCGAATGATGATGGGACCAGTGACATCTCTGATGCCATATTCTTGCTCTACTATTTCTTCCTCGGCGGTCCTGGACCATGGGTACCATTTCCAAATCCAGGCGTGGACTGGACCGATGACCTGCTCGATTGCGCCGAAGGCCTTTGATCGGCAGCTACCTGCTGTAGATATCGAGATGAGAAATAGAATCGTCCGGCAAGGATTGCCAGCACCCGGTCCTCTACATGCCCCACTGCAGCTGTTCACACCGTACAGGTCACAGGTACCGGGGCCGTATCAACTACATTCTCTGAACAGATCGAGGAAACGATCCTCGTAGTTGTCGAATACGCCAAGACGATCGAGTTCGACCTTCAACGCCATCGTGCGACTACGATCGAGTGAAGCTTCGGTGAAAAGACTCTCCAGTCGCTCCATGTCATTTGTACTGAGTTGCGACTGAGAGGTCGAACCGGTCTGTTGCTTCTTCTCCCGCTCAAAAAGATCAGTTTCAAACATTCCTTGCAAACGATGATCGGCAGCTCCACGCATCTCCACCATACATTCCTCGATCGCTTCGATTTGAGGATCAAGATGGGCCATGCGGAATTTCAGACCAACAAGTTTTGCTAATTTCCCGGACAACGCCTTTGCAGTCTTGGGATTAGGCATCTGCATTCCCCAGGTCGGAATCTCTGATATGAGACACGCCGATGGAATTCCCATTTCCTGAGCCGCAAGCAGCATCAATCCGTTGAGTCCACGAATCGAACCGGATTGCATCGGTGTAATACCGTGGCTCCTCAGTTCATCCTGGAGAGGTGGATCTGGGCTACAGAAGAAAACTTCAGGTTCAGCTTCCGGTGCAATGGTTGTCGTGAGAGCAGCAAACGTGATCACCCTACGAACTCCCATCGAATATGCTGCCCTCAGAACCCTGCGACAGAGAGATAGACCCTGCAAATCGGGTTGTCGATCAGGAACGAACAGAAGTAGGTCCTGGCCAACTCCAGTGGTCACCGCCCGGAAGCTAAGACGTGGCAATGGTCCCGGGAAACAAACTCCAGAGCGAACTCGAATATCCTCAACCTCAAATGTAGGATCTGGCTCGATGGCATCGACCAGGCTGGATCCAAGTTCATGGTGAATCGCCTGGACGGTAGCTGCAGCCACTCCACCGACACCTGGCCAGCCAACGACCAACCAGAGATCAGAAGAATCTGACTGCCCGAAGCCCATATTTATTGATTCATTAGACATGGCGCTCGCCTTCAAAAATAATTAGCAGGCTAACGACGAAAAATCTTCTAAAGTATATTTCGAACATAAATCGTCAATATCATATATCGAGCTTGTCCGAGGTTCCCCAAATTTGGGATACGATCACCAACGTAGCTCGTCTATTCAATTTAATTCGATAACGATGGGATCGCAATGAGCAAATCCACCAATACTCAAAGTGCTACTCAGCACCGATTGGTTACAAATACGCCTGTATTCAGGTGTCAGCGACTCTAGTGCACTGACTTACTTGACTTACCTGTCACGTTCAAGAACCGCACGACAAAAAAATAAGTTTAATCCTGGTGAATCAGGCCTACTCCGAACACCACTGTCACCGCCCAGACCAGAATCAATAACTGAATCGACGTACTCTTTAGCAGCATTTCCACGGGCGATCTGGGATCATCCAGGACCAGAATCCGATGTTGATACAGTACTAATCCCACGTACACGGGCGGCAAACTCCACCACCAGCGTCCTTCCAGGAACATTTCGGAACCGAAGCAATAATGGGTATAGAGACCTGCGGAGATGGCAGCCTGAATCCGGATGATCCAGAGCATCCTGGCAGTGCGATACCAGTCGAGACTCGATCGGTGTTGCTCCCCGATCTGGAGTTGGATCTCCGACCTCCTTTTTCCCAATGCCAGCAATAGAGCAATGCTGGTACCTCCCACAAGAAGCAAAACACTCGGTTCTGCAGCCACCAGAACACAACCGAGCAAAATCCTCAGAAAAAAGAACGAGGCCAGGAATAGTACATCCAGGACCGGAATCGACCTTCCCCACCAGGAATAAAAAATATTCAAGGCCAGATAAACAAGGCCGATCGACGCAGCACCAGAGAATACTGCACCGGAACCTAACAGGAGTAATGCTACGCCGGTGAGCAATACAGCGACGATCAGGGCCGATCGAGGAGTAATTTCACCGGAAGCCACTGGCCGCAGCTTCTTCACCGGGTGATGGAGATCATGCTGCCGGTCAACAACATCATTGAAGGCGTATACTCCCGAGTTGAGGAGGGAAAAGGCAAACAGGCCCAACCATAAAGAAGTGGGGTCAAGCGGCACTCCTGAGGCCAGAGCGAAGGGAACCGGCAACAGGACAAACAGGTTCTTTACCCAATGATGTAGCCGTAACAATTTCAAATACGGCACGATGAAGTCCTTCTCATTGGCTTACAGGCCGGTAACTTGCTATTCGATTTCTCAGAGAGGACTCCCAACATCTGTCCGGTTGGTTACCATCTGGCAACGGAGGAATGATGGCAGGTTCTGAAGTAAATCGAGAGAGGGAGTCTACAGCAGAAGTAACTGAAGAAGCCCTCAGAATCGGATTTCACTCGCTGGGGATATCCAAAGCAACCCGCTCCCCCCATGCCGATCGATTCCTCAAATGGGTCGAGAAAAAGCACCATGCTTCGATGGACTGGATTACCCGACACACTGATCGTCGAACAGACCCGAGAAACTCACTACCGGGCGCTCAGAGTGTCCTCTCTGTCGCCTTGCCTTACTCTTCCATTGTTCCATCTCATCACGACTCCGATTCTGCACCGGAGTCGAAAATAGCAAGATATGCCCAGGGCCGCGATTACCACCGGGTGATGCGACCGATGCTCAAATCCCTCTGTGAGTTCATCTCTGACCACGGAAGCTGGAGAACCTGGTGGAGTGTTGATACTTCTCCGCTGCTGGAACGTGATTGGGCCGAACTCTCCGGGGTCGGTTGGATCGGAAAGAACGGTCTTGTCATCGATCGAGAAATCGGAAGCTGGTTTTTTCTCGGTGCTGTCGTTACCGATCGACCCTATCTCGCCAGTTCCCCCGCCATCGACCACTGCGGTAGCTGCACGAGATGCATCGAAGCCTGTCCGACGGAGGCTATCGTCTCGCCCCGAACCATCGACGCCAGACGTTGTATCTCGTACTGGAACATCGAACATCGAGGGGAACTTCCCGCTGACGTGAAGCTACACAACTGGCTCTTCGGTTGTGACATATGCCAGGAGGTCTGCCCGTGGAATACCAGGCCAGGTAGAGAGGATCCGGAGACTCACCCGGATCTGAAGCCACGACGACTCTCTTCTGATCCAGCGGAAATACTCAATCTGTCGCGAAATCAGTGGCTCGACAGATTCTCTGGAACACCAGTAACTCGAACCGGATACCAGGGTCTCCTGAGAAACGCCCGGAAGATCATCGACGAACGAAACAATCCTGAACCATGAACCTCTCTCCAGGACCACGGGAACTATTTCGAAAATCGCTCCTGTTTCATGGCAGCATGGCAATCGTCTCCATCATTGTGATCGCCCTGCTGTATCCACTGGTGGAGTTTGTACGACCGATGAACAGGGTACTCAGCGGCTTCGGTATCGGTTTTGGTATCGGAGTCGTCTGGGCTTCCATCTCCGTGGCATTGCCAAAAATCTGGTCCCACGCCCGCGCTCTCGAAACCAGGCTCGCCCTGATCTTCGAGGGGTTAAACGCCGGGGAAGTATTGATACTGGCCGCTCTGTCGTCCTTTGCCGAGGAACTGCTTTTTCGGGGGCTGATGCAGCCTTTCCTGGGCCTGTGGGTAACCAGCATCTTGTTTGGAATGGCACACTGGACGGGGGATCGTCGACTGCTGGCCTGGCCCTTGATCTCGATTCTGGCGGGTTTTCTGCTCGGAAAATTGTCACTCTGGCAGCCAACAGGTCTTTCTGGGGCGATCGGTGCCCATTTCGCCATCAACTGGATCGGCCTTTCCCGACTGAGCAGGATCACCAAACTGCCTCCCGATCGATTTTCGGAAGATGAATAGCCAATACGATGGTCGAATTATCGCGATCCCAACAGTCTGTGGCCCGGTCGCAGGTTGACACCCGGCGATTCTGAACTCACGATGGTCCGATCCTCGCTGGGCGTTTTGCCTACCTGGAAGAGGCGGGCGGATGGGCCTGGAGTCGTAACTGCCGAGCGAGGCTGTTGGCTCTCAACTGGTGCATCCCCGACCGTACTTGCACGGTCGTCCCGGGAATAGAGCCGAAGTTCGTTGAACTCAGCCCGTGTGTCATTGGTTCTCTTTCTTTCACGGTTTGAGATTCGCACCCAGACTTCTAGAACACAGAAGTCGCGGCTACACCGGAGAAGAAAGGGGAAATCGGATGGGTGTCAAACGGATCGACCCGGATCGAGCAAACGAATTATTGAACTCGGAGCAGGGTTACATCTTTATCGATGTAAGAATGCCTGAGGAGTATTCCCAGGGGCACGTTCCAAACGCCGTAAATATTCCTGTAATGATCCGAGGACAGGGTGGAGTAGGTCTCCGGATGAACCCGGAATTCGTCGACTCGGTTACCGACGAAATGCCGAATGACTGCCGCATTATTCTGGGATGCCAAAAAGGTGGACGTTCACAAAAGGCCGCGGATCTTCTTGTCGAGGCAGGTTTCACAAATCTTCACGACATGCGAGGAGGCTTCGTGGGTGAGACCGATGTTCTTGGCAATGTGACCTTTCCGGGCTGGTCGAGTAGAGGTCTACCAACAACCAGACGCTAGTCTTCTTTCTTCTGCTGAGCAGGGACCTGCGAATGCAGTACTCGCGAAAAGATACGGCGGGACATCCACCCGACCAGCGACCTGGGTGCCCACCCCTGAGCTACTAGCAGAATTCGATTCCACAATCCCGGCACTGTAATGGCTCGATCGTTTTCGATCCCGCTCACCGCAGCCTGTGCCACCTGCTGTGGCGATAAGCTCCCGGCCCTCAGGTCCTCCTCATCGATTCCTGCTGATCGGAAAAATGATGTGCGTGTCACTCCCGGGGCCAACAATCCGATCCGGACACCACTACCCTTCAGTTCCCAGCGAAGGCCTTCAGCGAATCGATTCACGAATCCCTTGGTCGCGGAATATACGCACAAGCCGGGTCCCCCTGCCCAACCAGCCAGAGATCCTACAAACAGAATCGCACCGTCTCTCTTCTCCAGCATCGCGGGAAGCAACGACCGACTCAGTAAAACCACCGAGTCGCAATTGAGCCGCATCATGGAAAGCAGTGCCTGTTCGTCCTGGGTCTGAAACTCACCACCGATTCCAGAGCCAGCATTATTGATGAGTACATCGATGGGAGTCTTCCGAAGGCGTTTGACAAGATCCATGACCTGATCGATATCGGTGAGATCGACCTGCTCGATTCGAGTCGTAGCGGAGCAATTCTCCGCGGTCTCAAGCAATCGTGAGTGATCTCTTGCAACCAGAACCAGTTCTCCGACACCTTTTTGATCCAGTTCCCAGCAGATGGACCGACCGATACCATCGCTGGCCCCGGTGATCAGGACACGTTTTCCTTGCCACCAGTTCATTCCATTTGCCTCCTTCGATCTGCTTGTCAACGAAGGTAACTAGACCGGGAATGCAATTCCATGCAGTTCCAGGCGAGTCGAGCCACCGTTTCGAATCGAGAGAGTCTTGACAAAATTGTGCCACTACAGGAACCTGAAGACACGCCGATGGGAGATAGATTCGCAGCAAACATTGTTAGATTTCCAAATTCCGGTGCTGAGCATCGCCTCCATCTTCACCGCTCTTCCCGGGTTCAGCCTGGTAGATCTCGCCATCTCTCTCCCACTCGGAGAGATCTGGGATCGGTGTAACTGGATCGATGTCGTTGTTCTGCTCGGCCTGCTCTCAGGGCTCTTCACCGGTGCCGGGGTGGGATTTTATCGCTCCACCGCGATGCTCTTTGGATCCGCAGCGGGGATCATCCTCGCCGGTCAATTCGCTGTCCCCCTGTCGACAACATCCTTCATGTCATCAATTCGGGCGGAAATGGGCCCGCTGTTCACTCAACTGCTGTCAGCTACCGCAATCTTCTGCAGCTGTACCGGGGCGGCACTCCTGACAACGATGATTCTGAGGAGTTTCTTCGACCGGACTCTTCGAATCTGTGACAACCTGCTGGGAGCCGCCATGGGCGTATCGCTGGCTGCGATCCTCATGGGTGTATTGATTCTTGGAGTCTTCCAGTGGCCAGATAGCCGCATCCACGCACCGATCCGCCAATCGGTTTCAGGCCCCCAGCTGGCCGACGGAACCCGTCAACTGGGTCGCTTTTTCCCCCAGGAATTCAGTGACCGTTTCGACATCTCCCTCGGCGAAGTACCGGAACTCGGCGATGTCTTCGCAATCTCTGCCGATCCGGCCACCATCGATCCACGAGATTGATCGGCCACCTCGGCAGTCTCCGTGGTATCCCCCATCGGGTATTCTGATCCCCAGAATTGCGCACAGACCGGAAGGGAATCCATGCTGTTCCTCAAGTCGATGAAATTCTTGCTCGTCACCATCGCATGCCTACTCGTTGTACCGCTAGCAGCACAGAACTCCGCCGATCAGGTTGAAGATCAGGTGCAGTCGATTCGCAACTCTCTCGACAAGATCTATCAGGAGTACTGGAATCGGTTGCTGGAAGATAATCCGTGGATGGCTTCTCGCTTCGGCAACAGGGAGGCCGATTTCCAGCTCGGAAAATTTGGCCTGGAACAGGTCGAAGCTGAAGTCCAGTTCAATTACGGCATTCTCCAGCAACTTAGAACCCAGGAAATCCACCGTCTTCCTGTAGCGGAACGGCAACAAGTAGAGATGCTGATGAGGAGTCTGGAAAACAATCTGGATGGCGTGCGTGTCGGCCTCCAGTACACCCCGATCAGTCAGCGTCGTGGTCCGCAGGTGTGGCTTCCGACGATGGCCAGCCGGATGGATTTCCAGGATGTGCGTGATCACGAGGCGTATCTGTCCCGATTGAGTCAAGCTCCCCGGGTTCTGCAGGAAACGATGGAGACATTACGGAAGGGGATGGAACTGGGGTTTCTTCCTCCCGGTGTGACACTTGAGGGAGTCCTCGATCAGATCATCACGCAATCAAAACCACCTGCACCTGAAACTCTATTCTTCGATCCATTTCGTTCGATGCCCGATCAGCTAGATCCAGAAGTTCAGCAGAAACTACGAAATCAAGCGGTCCAGGTCATCTCGGAGCAGGTGCAACCTGCCATGTCGAAGTTCCATGATTTTTTGCGAGACGAATACATCCCTCTTTCCCGAAACACTTTCGCATGTCTCTACTATCCCACGGGAAGTAACTACTATGATCACTGCATTCGCCTGCACACCACTACCGAAAAAAACGCCGAAGAGATTCACAAGATCGGCCTGAGTGAAGTGGCTCGAATTCGCGCCGAGATGGAAAAAATTATCTCAGAGGTGGAATTCGATGGCGACTTCGCTGCCTTTACCGAGTACTTACGAACCGACCCACGTTTCTACCATGATGATCCAGAGGAGCTTCTGCGGGGATACCGCGACATCTGCAAGAGGGCCGATGCCATGCTGCCCAAGCTCTTCGGTAGACTTCCGCGAGCTCCTTACGGAGTTCGCCCGATCCCGGATTTCGAAGCTCCTCGATCAACCACTGCCTACTACCGGTCACCACCTGCAGATGGCAGTCAACCCGGCTGGTTCTATGCCAACACCCATGATCTGAGTAGTCGTCCGATCTATGAGATGGAGGCTCTCGCTCTTCATGAAGCGGTACCGGGTCACCATCTCCAGTTGGCTCTGCAGAACGAACTGGAGGGATTGCCCGAGTGGAGAAAGTTCACTCACTTCACTGCCTACATAGAGGGTTGGGGTCTCTACGCCGAGTCTCTGGGTGAGAAGATGGGGTTTTACCAGGATCCTTATTCCCGCTTCGGAAAACTGTCCTACGAGATGTGGCGAGCATTGAGACTGGTTGTCGATACGGGCATTCACGAGTATGGCTGGTCGCGCGACCAGGCCATCCAGGCGATGCTGGATAACTCAGCATTGACGAGAAAGAACGTCGAAGCGGAAGTGGATCGCTACATCTCGTGGCCAGGTCAAGCTCTGGCATACAAGATTGGCGAACTCGAAATCCAGGAACTGGCCCGGATGGCCAGGAACAAACTGGGCTACCGATTCGACATCCGTTCCTTTCACGATCACCTGCTGTCTGCCGGATCGATGCCGCTCAGCACACTGCGTTCTCGGATGGAGCAGTGGATGAACGACCAGCAGGAGCAAGGCACATCGAACAAGACGGTGGATACGAACGAATGATCAGCGCTGGAAGCTGAGCGACTGTCCATTGCAAGATGGTCCAAGATTCAGCAAGAACTGTACTGCCCCGGCAGCCCATTGTTGTGGTTCCACTGCATGGCTCGCTTCTGTGGCACCAAAAGCTCTTGCCAGCATCTCGGTGTGAACCACCCCGGGCGATAACGCGACCGCGCTGATCCCGGTGGGTAGATCCTGGGCCAACGCCCCGATCAACCCTTCCACGGCAAACTTGGAAGCACAGTAGGGTGCCACGCCTGCAGATGTCGAACGACCCCACCCGGACGAGAGTGCTACGAAGGTACCTTGCCCGGCCTCGATCATCCTCGGCAAGAAAGCGCGTGCCGTATTCGCAACTCCCTTCACGTTGGTATCGATAACCGCATCGAATTCAGCAGCAGAGACTTCCCACAGCGATTGAGGTTCACTGAGATAACCGGCATTGGCGATCACCAGATCGGGAACCATGTCCACTTCTGAAAGATCGGCGGCCCACCGCTCGAGTGCTGCTGAATCGGTCACATCGAGAGAGCGATAGTGTGGTTCTTCGCCTTGCCGGGAGATCGCCTCCGTACTGCGTGCGCAGCCTGCCACGGTAGCTCCTTTGGCGGAAAACTGGTCCACCAGCGCTTTGCCGATTCCACGGCTACACCCGGTTACAATCACCTGACGGGACAATTGACCTCCTAGTGCATCCGCGGTTCGAGTGGGTGATCCTCGAGCAGATCGGCTTCTAGCTGGCCCGCCTCTGTGATTCTTCGGTGAACAGCATCCGCGTCGCAAACTTGCAGCGCCAGATCACGAAACGTCTCCCAGTGTCGCTCCTCAGCATCCGCGAGCCTCTGGTAGAATTCAGCAAGCTTTTGTTCCTGTGAGTCTCCTTCGGTGAGAGCAACTGACAGGACACGGAATCGTTCACAGGAGCGGGCCTCGATGAAGGCGTTGACGATCAGGTGATCACCAAGGCCACCGATACCACTCCCCTCAGCACACAAGATGTTGCGTAGTTTTCTCACGTACGGATCGGATGGTGGAACTCCCAGCGGCACTCCTCGCTCCCGCAGCAGGTCTGTTACCTGACGGAAATGGAGCATCTCCTCCTGAACCAGGGCAATCATCGGCCGGATCAAAAAATCATGCTGCGGAAATCGCGCCAGGAGTCCAAGACCGGCACTGGCCGCCTTGTACTCGCACCAGGCATGATCCCGCAGGACCTCATCAAGATTTTCACGCGCTAGCTGAGACCAGCTAGCAGGCGTTTCGGAGATCAGCGGAAGCCCCTCCAGCAGTTGACTTGCCATCTTCTTGTTACCCCATTCCGGCCAGTAGAGATCTGCCACTACTCATCACACTCTGCTCAGGACCCAGGATTCTGCTCGAACAGATACGCCTCGGGAGATCTTCCTAGAGGACGCGGTAACTCCCGGGGACGTCTCAACCCACCGTGCAATTCTGGCGAGGCGGGACGTGCCATCTCTTTCCAGCGCTGATGAACCTGACGCGATTTTGCCGGATCCACCACCACATCACCGTACCGATCTTCCGGACTTGCCCGGTTCAAACGCACCTTCTGATGCCAGCAATGCATGCCACTGACCGGATCGGTCTGGACCGGGAACGCCAGATTTTGATGGACACCAGCTTCAGACCACCAACTCCTGGAACTGTCGGGATCCTTGCTCTGGAAGGGAACGACATCCTCGATTAACCGCAACCTGACCTGGCCAGAGGGCAAGTCCTCGAAGCGAACGGTGGCACTGCCCCAGCGCGATCCAGGACCTGTATCCAGTCTCCACCGTCCCATGTGGTGTGAGCAGGCGAGAACTCCGGGCCGAAGTCCATCGGTCACCCAGACACGATTGACGAAGTGGCCTATCTCGGTCTCGATACGAACCAGGTCGGCATCTTCGATACCATGCCGCTGAGCCTCATCGGGATGAATCCAGACCGGATTGGCATGCGAGATCTCCATCAGGTGCTTCGAGTTCGCTGATCGCGAGTGAATCATCGTGGGCAATCGGAAAGTGGGAACCAGTACATAGATGCCCTTTTCAGGGTCGAGCTTACCAGGGTCAACATGACTCTCCGGACTCCCGGGAAGCGCCATATCCCCAAAGCCCCATTCATCGAGCAGCCGTGAGTAGATTTCGATACGCCGACTCTCGGTTGGGAAACCGTGACGAATCGCTCCATCGACCGCTACCCCTACCGCCTTGCCGTCAACGGTCGCGATACCGGTTTTTGCATCGACGACCGGCCTGAAACCATCGGAGATTTCTACCTTGTTTTCATGGCAACGGATCGACTCTCCCGGCAACTCATGAGCACCCACCCGGCTCATGTACTCGAATGGGTCCATCTCCATCTCGGCAGCCTTCTCGGGAAGACCCGGGATATCGTTCTCGAACATGTACCGGTACTGCTCTTCGACGGTAACCTTTTCGCCAGGGCGATAAGGGGATTCGAAGTGCTTACGAATTCCAAGTTCCCCGTCCGGATCGATACGCCAGGAAAGCTCGATCCAGAACTCGTCTTCCTCCCAGACCTGACCGGCATTGAATCCACGGGTATCAGAACTTGGTTTGCCCTGCAATCTCGCCAGCGTCCTGAAGATCGGCTGTCGGAACGAAACCCAGCGACTGGAATGGGTTTCCTGACTCTGAATGTCATGACGTTCGGTCGAATGACCCATCGGCAAGACCAGGTCAGCAAAATATGCGGTCTCGTTCCAGGTTGGCGTCAAGGCAACGTGTAATCCAACCTTGTTTTCATCTCGCAACATTCGCATCCAGGACATCCCATCGGGGAACGTCCAGACCGGATTGAAAACACGGGTAAAATAAACTCCGATCTTGCCGACCCCATCTTCGACAAGATGCGGCAGCAAGTGGCTCATCTCGTAGAAGGAAGTTGGCCACTGCCTCGGCCAGATCAACTCGTTCCACCTCGAACCGTGTTCGGGCATCGAGAAGAAATCTGGTTTGAACTTGTTCCAACCGGCCGGAGAAGTGCCTCCCTCCCTTCCGGCGGAACCGGTGAAGGCAGTCAGCAATGCCATCGCACGGGCGATTTGCCAGCCTCCCAGGTTTCCGCTGGCGGCACTGCGCCAGATATGGGCCGCAACCCGGTTCCCGGCACGGGCGACCTCATCGGCAAGGGCCCGGATACTTCCTGCTTCCAGACCGGCCAATTGCTCCACCTCTGTGGCGGTCCACTGCGATAAATATTCGGAGAAGCGTTCCAGAAAACGTTCGACCGTCGGAGCATCCTCCGGATGCAAGTTCTCCAGGTACCCGCGCCAGTCGATCCAGTTGTCGACAAAGGTCCTGTCGAAGGTGTTTTCATCGATGAGAAGCCGCAAGGTAGCCAGCAGCACCGCACCCTCTGTACCGGGGCGAGTGGGGAGCCACAGATCCGCACGAGCCGCGGTATTGGAAAGCCGTGGATCGAGCACGACGATCCGGGCCCCTCTTTCCTTCGCCTCGACGATTCGTTGCGCATGAGGATTGAAGTAATGCCCCGCTTCCAGATGAGAGCTGAGCAAGAGAATCAACTGGGCATTCTCGTGGTCCGGCGCCGGCCGATCATATCCCCAGGTCAACTGGTATCCGCACCGAGCACTGGCCGAACAGACGGTTGTATGACTGTTGTGACCATCGATTCCCCACGCCTGCAAGACCCTCTCGACCGATCCTTCATGGCCTGGCCTGCCGACGTGATACATCACTTCATCGTGTCGATCTGACAGTAATCGCTCCCGGACACTGGCAGCAATCTGATCGAGTGCCTCATCCCAGGAGACCGGGACAAATCCTCCTTCACCGCGAGGACCCGACCGCTTCATCGGTTGCAGGATGCGTTCCGGGTCCTGGACCTGGTTCAGGGTCGCTGGCCCCTTGGCACAGTTTCGTCCGCGACTCCCCGGATGAAGTGGATTCCCCTCGATACGAACAATCTCATTTTCATCGACATCGACGGTGGCGAGCAGCCCGCAGCCCGCTTCACAGTTAAAGCAGGTGGTCGGCACCATCGCCATGCGACGGGGATTCCGTCTCGAATCGAGTTCCTCCAGCTCGAGCCAACGATCAAAGGGAGGAAAATCACGAAGATCGTCTCCGTACCGTTCAGGTTGCGGCAACCCACGAGTGCGAGGAACCAGTCCAAACTGTGCAGCAAGCCGCTCGATCCAGCTGATCTTTGAACTCATGTTGCTCCTCACGCCAACGGAAGACGCTGTGGCGCCTCAACCCAGAGGTGTTCCCAGATCGCGATCCCTGCCAGCGCCAGCAATGCAGCAAGACCACTTCTCATCTCGTTCGTGGTAGTGCCGACGATGAGTACCACCGGCAAGATCCTGCCGGCCGCCAGAGCCCCCAGGTAGAACCACTTGCCCCGGATTCCTACCGTCATCGACCGCGCCGCTATCGCGGCGGCCTGTGTCGAATGTTTCCCGAATACCTCCAGCAACATGAATGGCAACTCGAGGATCAACGCCACCGCCAGGAGACCGCGCAGATCGGATAACTCATCCGGTTTCAGTAACAGTAATATCGCAGCTCCGGCGACGATCGCCTGAAAACCGAGGTGGATCGGCGAGAGCGCCGATTGCCACAGGTCTCGACCCTTGGCCTGACCAAAAAGCCAACCGGTATAGACTGCGACGAAGGTGGCCAGCAGCGCGGCGGTCGCCAGCAACAGAGCTCCGGTGGAGGAGCCAGAGGACGCCTGAAGCCACCACCCGAGAGTTGCCACTGCACCATACAGGGTGATTCCGTAGGCTCCCCTGACCAGCCAGGAGCCCCACTGGGGTCTCAGTAGCACCCACAGGAACCGCTCCGGTCTCTTCAGATCGAGAACCAGCAAGACTCCGGTCAGAGCCAGGAAGATCAGCGCGATGCTCCAGCCCAGCGAAAGTGCCGAATCGACCAGGGAAGTTCGTTCAAACGGAGCCAGTAACGCCGGTACCATCAGTGCCCCCGCCGCAATCGACTTGGTCCACAGATAGCTGCTCACCTTTGCGCCCCAGCTGACCGCATGACGTTGCTGGATGTCGTAGGTGCGACGCGGATCCCCTCTGGGGATCGAAAGCTCCTGGCCCTCCTCCCGGTCGGTAGCATCTCGAGGTCTCTCACCCCAGAGAGTTCGAACGCTCCGGTGGCTGGCAAGCGGATCGAGGGCTTCGCGGTGTCCCTCGATGTAATGAATCTTGGGGCCGGTCCCCTTCTCTGGTTTCCTTACCATCGTCGGTTGCCCGGCAACCAGTGTCGAGATGCGACTCTCTGGATCCGATAGATCACCGGTGATGATGGCATCGGCAGGACAAACCACAGCACACGCAGGTTCGCGACCGACATCGACTCTATGGGCACAGTAATTACACTTGGTTGCGGTTCCGGTATCGGGATGGATGTCGATGGCATCGTAAGGGCAGGCTTGCATGCAAGCCTTGCAACCGATGCAACGTGACGGATCGAAATCGACGATGGCATCTTCGCGAATCGTCAGGCTTGCGGTCGGACACATGTCAACGCAGGGCGCCTGGCTGCAGTGATTGCAGCGAAGTACGTGAAAGGCTCGTTCTGCCCGCGGGTGCACTCCCTTTTCCAGGTACTGAACCCAGGTCTTGTTGACCCCGACGGGATCTGAGTGTTCCGTCTTACACGCCACGGTACAGGCGTGGCAGCCGATGCAACGACGATTGTCAATTACGAATCCGTAGGAGGGAGAGCTTCGGGAAGTCATAACCAGAATCTACCTTCCCCGACCCCCTCCGGCCATAATACTCCACGGGTTGACGGAGAACCGTTCAGACCCCACCTTCAGGCAGGTTGTCAGGAATCCCGTCTCGGTATCGGCTATCGGGGGATGAAACAGTCGCTTTTGGACTCCTGTAATTCTCCAAGAGAGGAGCGTGGCACGGTGGAACGAGTCTTCCTCGGAATCGAAGGAGACGCTCTGAAATCCGCTGTGGGCCGGATCTTAGGATCTGAGAAGACCTCATCGGAATGCCACCCGGCAACCTCCGAGACCGGGCCCATCGACCTGCGAAATCTGGTGGTGGTGGTTCCCGGTCGCCGGGTCGGTCGCCGCCTGAGGCTCCTGTTGCTGGAAGCCTCCCGTCGCCAGGGACGAGGTCTGTTACCCCCCAGGATCACGACTCGCGGCCACCTCGAATCGATCATCGCCCCGCCCGAGCTTGCCATCGCCAATCCCCTCGAAGAACGGATCGCCTGGCTCGATGCTCTTCGAGCCAGTTCAGATGACTGCTTGCACCTGATCGGCGTCGATCCCGAGATGATGAAGGCGCCGGCACTATTACCCGTGGCGAAACTGCTATCTCGCCTCTGTTCCGATCTTCGTCATGAAGGTGCCACCCTCGGTGAGGCAGCAGAGCTGGCAGCAGCACATGATCCCCAGGCGGCACTGAGGTTACGTGCCGTCGAGAGTATCGAAGTAAAGCGCTCTGCAAAACTGCAGAGACTGGGGCTAGCAGACAGCGGTACCTTCGCAGCAGCACCGGTGATGGCAAATCTACAGGTGATTCTGATCGGGATTCTGGAACTACCGTCGCGGATGCGTCAGTGGCTCGATCAAAATTGCCTGGCCGAGGCGTGGATCGATGCCGATGAATCGTCTTCAGATCTGTACGATCGATTTGGCTGTCCAGTACCGGAACTGTGGGAAGGGCGACAGTGCCCGCAATTCGAGAATCCGATCTTCACCGATGATCCAGGATCTCTGACCGCAGCATTGATCGATCGAATCGAGCAGCACTCCGCCATCGATAGTGTCGCTCAGGTCACCGTCGGTCTGGTCGATGAAAAGCTCAGTCCATGGCTCGTCGAAGGCTTTCGAAGATCACAGATCCCGCTCCACCTCGCATCCGGAACAGCTCATGGCGAAACCTCTTGTGGACGGCTGTTGACCGATGTGTGTGCCGCCGTCGAGGCACTATCGAGTCACAAGGTCGCAGCACTGGCCAGACATCCCTCGGTCCATCGCAAGCTTCCTGTTGATCGGGACTCCAGGGATCAAGTCCGCGACCCTCTCGAGTCCATCGATCGCTGGTCCAGGAGCCGACAACCGGTACTGGCCACCGACTCAGCTGCTCCGGCAGCGATCCGGCAGATTTGCAAGGCGCTGGAGCCACTCACCACCGAATCAGGAGACGGCGAGACCCGGATCGAGCAACTTCAACGCTGCCTCATCGACCTGATCGGTGCCGACGAGTTCAATCAACCGGCTCTTCCCGAATCCGGGCGAGAAAATCTGATGGAAGCCCTCGACCAGTTGAGTGTCGTCTGCAGCAACGACAGGGATCCCCTTTCCGGCCTGGATGCCCTGTCCTTATTGATCGATTTGCTGCAGGAAACTGCGGTCCCCGATGGCAACGAGAATTCGGGGATCGATGTCCTCGGCTGGCTTGAACTGCCATTTGATGGCGCCGAATTACTGCTCTTGACCGGAGTATCCGAGGGACAACTCTCCCCGTCCATCGAAGCAGATCCACTGTTGCCTCATGGTGTTCGGGAACAACTGGGACTGCCGGGTCCAGCACAATTTTCCGCTCGAGACACACACCTTCTCCACACCCTCCTCGATGGCCGACGCGAAACGGTCATCGCCATCTGCGCCCGTGACGGCGACGGAAATCCACTCTTACCCAGTCGATTACTCTTGCAGGGCTCGCAAGGGATCGACCGTCTGCAAAAATTCCTCGATAAAAATGGACGCGATAACTTCCGGCTACCGGAGAAGGAAGCAGAAAACTCCAGTCTCGACTCACTCGGCCCCCCCCTCGGGGTGGTCCTGCCAGCTCCAACCACAGTATCCGTCACCTCATTTTCGGACTGGCTCGAAGATCCGGTACTGTTCCAGATGAATCACATCTTGCGTTACCGCGATTGCCACGACCGGGATCGGCAGCTAAACCATCTCGACTTCGGAACGATGCTGCACTGGATCCTGGAAAAGTTCGGAGATGATCCGGATCTGAGGGACCTGACCGACGCGGAACAGATCGCTCAATCTCTTCATCAACTTCTCGATAGCTATCGGCAGCAAAAAATCGCCGACCCGGCAAGATCTGCAGTTCTGGTCCAGCTGGAACAGGCACGGGTGAGGCTCGATGCGTGGGCCCATATCCAGGCACAACAACGGAATCTCGGCTGGCAACAGGTCGCCTCGGAGATCGACCTCGATCCGGATCTTTGCCGCATCAAGGTACCCGGCGGTGAGGTGGGAATCTCCGGCCGGATCGATCGCATCGACTACCATCCCGAGGAAAACCGCTGGCGCCTACTCGACTACAAGACCGGGGATAATTCCCAGCCACCCGACAAAGATCATCGAAAAGGTCGAAGGAAAGACGACAAGACCTGGATCAAATTGCAACTGCCGCTCTACCGACTATTTGCTCCCCTGCTTGAAATCGATGGGAATCAGGTCAGCGCAGATGCGGAAGTCGGTTACTTCCTGCTGCCGGCCAGCCCGGGAGATACCCGGATAGAGATCGCACGATGGGACGAGGCAGTTTTCGAGTCAGCTCGGATCAGGACCCAGGAGGCGGTCACGGGAATCCTCGCCGGAACCGAACAACCCCTGACGGTACTCAAGCCGAGATCGGCGTGGCAACGGGCACTGGCGGGAGTGGTGATCGAATCCGCAGCGAGGCTCGATGGCATCTCAGAGGTGCAGGAGGAGGTTGAATGACCATCTCCCCTCACCTCTTGATTCGGGCCAGTGCCGGCTCCGGAAAAACCCACCAGTTGACCAGCCGATTCATCGGTCTGTTGATCGCTGGAGAAGAGCCCTCAGGAATCCTCGCCGTCACTTTTACCCGACTCGCTGCAGGAGAGATCATGGAACGGGTGCTCGGTCGGATGCTGAAAGCCACTGTCAGCAGCAAGGATTTCGAGGAACTACAACAATCACTGACCGAGAATGGCTTCCCCTTGGCAACTGAAGATCAGGTACGGAGTGCTCTCCAGCGCCTCATCGACAATCTACATCTCTGTCGAGTCTCGACCCTCGACGCGTTCTTTTCACGACTGGCCAGCGCGCACACCTTCGAGTGCGGACTGCCTCCGGGTTGGACCATCCTGGAACCGGATCAACTGGCGGCGGTGCAAGCCGAGGCGATCCAGAAGATCCTGTCGCGCGGCGGACCAAAGGAAGCACGTCAGCTGATGCATCGGCTCAGTCGAGGGAAAGCCACAAGTCAGGTTGCCGATAATTTGCGAGACATCGTTTCAGCTACCCATGACAAGTACCTGGAATTCCCGGCGGACGCATGGAACAACCCTGACCGCTACTCGGCCCCAGGATCGAATGAAATTGAACAGGTCCGACAGCAATTCCGGTCCGTCACCTGCCCATTGACCAAGACAGGAACGCCGCGAGCTCACTGGAAAAAGTCACTGGAGAAGATCGAGCAGGCACTCGACGAGCCACTCGCCATCGACCCCCAGGCATTCTTCAAGTCGGGACTTCCTCAGTTCGTTCTCGAGGAAATAACGCGCTATGATGATGTGGACATTCCCGATGAAATCCGCGTCACCGTCCAGTTCCTGCTGAATTCACTTCGTCCCGAACTGGCCGCCAAGATCCAGGCCCAGAATCTGGCGACCCGAGATCTGCTCCGAAATTACGACCGGTTCCGCGGGGAAGGATTGCAGGCCAGGGGCGGAGTCGGCTACCAGGATATCCCGTTAGCTCTGACCAGCGCTGCGATACTGGCCGCTCCCGGGACCATCCTCTACCGCCTCGACGCCAGCACACGTCACCTGCTGCTCGATGAGTTCCAGGACACCTCGATGCTGCAATTTGCCGCCCTCGAACCTCTCATCGATGAGGTGCGCTCCGATCATGATGGTGGCCGCACCATCTTCTGCGTGGGTGATGCGAAACAAGCGATCTATGGCTGGCGCGGTGGTCATGCTGAAGTGCTCGATCTGATGGCAGGGTACCTGTTGCCTGGCTCTCAGAAGTCTCTCGACGCGTCCTACCGCTCTTCTCCTGAAATCCTTGAATGTGTCAATCAGACATTCGGTCCGCTTCCGCTGGCAACCTGGTTAACGGAAGACCAGACAGCCATCTCTGGGTGGTGTCAGAACTTTCACGAGCACATCGTGGCACCCGGTGGACCCGGCGATGCACCTGGTCATGTGGTGTTGAAGGTTGCCAACGAACATCCAGAGCGAAAACCTGTCGTCTGCCCCTTCATCGATGCCATCGAGGAGGTGAAGTATTCCCTGCAGCAATGCCCCCATGCGACGATCGCAATACTGGTCCGAAAAAATGAATACATCGCCCGACTGGTAGCGGCACTGAAATCCCAGGGAATCGATGCCAGCGAGGAGGGTGGCAATCCGCTGGTCGATTCCGCCGCCGTGGGGAAACTGGTGGCTCTGCTGGAACTGATCGAACATCCAGGGGACGCAACGATGCGATTTGCGGTCGCGCGATCTCCACTGCCGGAGATCGCCAGCACCATCGCTGGATTTCCCGAAGGCGACTGGGAAGAGCGATCGGTGGCAACAGCCATCGCCAGCTTCTTCCGGGATAGGATTCATCGTCTCGGAATTGTCGAGGCGATCTCACCTGTCGCGACAGAACTGGCCCGAATTTCCGCACCGGAAGACCGGATCAGGATCCATCAGATGATGGAACAACTTCACATCCGAAGGATGAAAGGGAGTCGTCTTGAGGACCTGATCACCCATCTCAGAACCCAGTCGATGAAGTCACCCAGTGGGTCCCAGGTTCAGGTGATGACGGTCCATCAGGCCAAGGGGCTCGGCCGCGATGTGATCATTCTCCCCGAACTGACCACCAGCTGGCTGAGCCCACCTGCCAAGCTGCTGGAGCGAAAACCTGCTGCAGCTGGCGCGGCAGTCGATGGTGCCGAACCGATCATCAGTCGCAACATCAACAAGCAGGAACGACATGTCCTGGGAGAGCCTTACCTGGAGATGGACCGCCAGGGTCGCCAATCGCGGCTGCAGGAGGAACTCAGCATCCTGTACGTCGCGATGACTCGAGCCAAACGATCACTGACGATGATCATTCCCGCGCTGGGCAAGCTCCCCGAGGCCTCTGCAGCCAGTTTGCTATGGCACACCATCGGCCAGCAGCAACCACTTTCCGGAGGAGCCATCCTCTATCAGCAGGGAACCAGAGAAGTGGTCTCCCGGATCGAGGGACCCACCCCGGTCGACACCAAAACGGCACGGATCCCCGAACTGCAGATCTCTGAAGCGACCAGCCAGAGGGCCGCCTCGAGAAAGCCCTCTCGATTCCCATCGGAGGATTCCTATCGTGCTCGGTCCGCCGGGATCTTGATTCATCACGCACTGGAATCACTCGAATGGAGCGACGAACTCCCCACCGATATCGAATCGATCCTGGCCAGACAATATCCACGTCTCGGCAAATACATCGAAAGCTCTCTGCAGTTGTTACAGGTGGCTCTTCAGGAAGATGAACTGACGGCGATCCTCGATCGACAAGTCACGGGCACTCGCCTCGGCGAGGAAGAAGGGGATCGTCTGGTGCTGGAGAGGGAGGTTCCCTTCTCCTGTCAACTCGACAGGGAAGTGCTCAACGGAATCATCGATCGGCTGGTCATCCTCGAACGAGACGGCAAGTCCATTGGCGCGGAAGTCATCGATTACAAAACGGATCGGATTACTTCCTCTGCGCAGGAAACAGCAGAAAAATATCGTGACCAACTGGATGGCTACCGCCAGGCAGTATCACAGACCTGGGAAATAGAACTCGACAGGATTTCGACAAGAATCGTCCTGATACGAACCGGAGAGGTCGTCAATCTCTAGAAGCAGGATGGATGATCGTCGCAGAGAAATTCCGCATCGATGGGTGTGATTCCGCAGTCGGGGAAGGGAGGAGGGGGCTGCTCACCACTGGCATACAGGTAGTACAGCAGGCTGATCCCGTCGCTGATATCCAGCAATCCATCCGCATTGGCATCCGCTGCTTCGAGGCACCCGGGAATCGAATTCTCGCCAAAGACTCGACCGATCAACAAGATGGCGTCTGCAAGTCTCACGCCTTGAACCCCATCGGCATCTCCTCGAATGAACTGGGCTTCACAAGCATCCAGTTGACCATTCTGATTGATGTCCTGCGCAGGATCCTGGAGGTCGCAGATGTCAGGAATGTGATTACCATTGCAGTCCACCTCTGAGCCCTGAAGAAAATCGCAAACATCAGAGATGCCATTTCCGTTGCAATCGTCGTCGCAGGCATCGATTTCACCATCACCGTCGCAGTCTCCAGCGCTTCCATCTTGCAACTGGCAAACATCCGGAACTCCATCTACATCGCAATCGGAAACGACTCCCTGAGCGATTTCGCACGAGTCGGGGGTTTGATTCTGGTTGCAATCGGCCTGGCAAATATCGGGAATCCCATCCCCGTCACAGTCAGACACTTGACCGTCAGGAATCGAACAGCTATCAGGAATTCCATCGGCGTCGCAATCGGCAACAAGACCATAGAGCGTCGAGCAGAAATCGGGAATCCCGTCGGCATCACAGTCAACGTTGATACCAGCGGAAATCCCACAGGAATCGAGAAGCCCATCCAGATCGCAATCGGACGCGACATCCTGCGCCACCGAACAGGCATCTAGCTGACCATCTTGATCGCAATCATCGTCACCAAAAATCTCAACTTTCACATTCCCTCCTACCGGTGCGTAGGCAGAATCAAATGGTGCTCCAGCGATCACAACGCCTCTGTGAACCGAAACTGAAGAGCCGAGGAACGAACTGGCATTGCCGTTGAGTACCGCTTCCAGTTGCCACTCTCCCTGCCAGCGATAAACGGTGGCAGAGCCGGCGGGAAATGCTTCATTGCCGGTATCGGTCGGAGCCCCGATCGTTGCGAGATTTCCACTCACCGAAACGGAGGCTCCAAAGGCACAACCCGCAGTACCTGCAGTGGGTAGCAGATGGGGCGATAGAATCCAGACGCCACCGACTCGGTGATAAACAGCCACGGCACCTGCAGAGGGTCCTGATAGATTCGAATGAGGAGCACCGAGCAGGATGTGGTCGCCAGAAATCGCCACGGCAGTGCCCAGTTTATCTCCAGGATCCGCCGCCCCGGACCCGAGCGAAATCTGTTCCACCCAGCCATCCGAGCCGCCGATGTACAGATAGGCACTGCCAGTATCCAGTCCCATGACGTCTCTTCCCGGAGCCCCGACAAGCAGTTCCGAGGTAGTTCCCAGGGACACCGAGGTTCCGAATTGATCTCCCGGAACTCGATCTGAGGCCAGCAATCTCTCGACCAGATGCCACTGGTGCTGCGAGTTCTCACGCCAGATCGTGACACAACCGACTGCCCCGGCACCTGTCTCGTAGTAGGGACTGCCGACCACCAGTAATCCACCGGCAAGAGCGATGGAAGATCCGAAACCATCCCCGGCATGTCCATCTATATCGACGATAGTGAACTGATCGGACCAATCAAATCGACCGCGACGCAGGATATGGATGGTCCTGGAACCAACAGCACCGATGGCCACCATATCGGAATCCGAACTGACCGCGGATCCGAACTCGGAACCGGGTTCTCCCAGTAGCAACTGCTCCAGTTGATAATCGGAGCCATGGCGCGTAAAGATCCGTACGCTTCCGCTCAGCTCTCCGCCCGTATCATCCCCGATCGAGCCGATGAAGATTCGACCGCCATTCACGGCTACCGATCGACCTAGATAATCTCCACCGCTCACTCCGAAAATTTCCACCTGACCGGAAGCGCACTGGGCCCAGAGAGCTCCAGCGGGAGCCATCAGGAGCACCGTAACAAGCAGTGCCGGTAGGAAACAACAGCCAGGGAGGCGAACGGAGTGACACATCAAAAGGGGTCCTTCGAGATGAGGGATGTGAGATCCCCGCCAAGAACGGGGCTCTCTGCATCCATCGTCTCAGTGTTCCAGGATGTGTCAATCTGCGCTGTAGCCACACAGAAGGTGGGTCACAAAAGGGAAGATGGTCCGGTTTCGCCTACAGGGGATCACCTAACCGTCGTGGCCAGTGATCGTCTGGAGGTTCCGGCTTCTCGACACCGTCGGGACGGATGTGATCGAGTAATCCTTCCTTCATCTTGTCATACTGGATCTTGCCATTAATGACAGCCCATCGAACATGAGTCAGGTAGGAGAGCAGGTCACCATCTGTGATGATGAAATCGGCATCTTTTCCTACCTCGATCGATCCGACGCGATCAGCAACACCGAGGATCCTGGCCGGCTCGATGGTGATGGCCTCGATGGCTGCTTTTTCGGAGAGACCACCCCGAACGGCAAATGCGGCTTCCATCGGGAGATGCCCCAGATCTCTTCCGGCAAGCCCCCACAGGGCAATGCCGCTCGCACTGGGGCGAATCGCCAGGGGAATGCCATGCTCATGCAAGATCTTGGCGTTTTCGATACTGGATCCGCTCTTCATGTTTCGATCCTCGACAGCATTGCGACGAGCACGAGGCGTCAATACCACGGAAGCGCCGGTCCGGGCGACCAGGCCAGGATCGATCCACGCCTCTTCCCCTCCCTCGATGACCAGATCAAATCCGAAGCGTCGAGCAAGTTCACAGACCTGCTTCAGATCCGTGATGGTGCTGACTCTCGATAATGCAACTCGCTCACCGGTCAGAAGCAATTTGGCCGTAGAAAAGGCCCCTCGAATCCATTTGTCATCGGGCGCCTTGGCGTCGGGATTCTCCTTCTTCTCCTCGGCGTGACGCTCCAGAGCTCTGAGATGCTCCTGGACCTTTTCGAGCGCCTGCCGCAACTCTCTTTTGCCTCCGGGATTGCGACTCGTATAGGTCAGGTTCACGAAGGACGCTTTTCGCAGGGTCAGATCTTCAAGACTTCCCCGTACCAGTTTCCCGACTGTCGATCCATTCCAGGTCGAAGTGATCCCTGCTGCCAATCCCATCACGGTACCGAGTGAAAATGGATCCTGAGTTTTCTGTGGGTCGCCTGAACCGATCAGGCCAGCTGATCGGAACGCAACCAGACCCGGATAGACATGAAAGCCGGACGCCTCGATCTTTTCCGCGCTGGCAGGAACGGAGATGTCGGCCCCGATGGAACTGATCTTGCCATCCTTGCACAGGATGGTGCCGTCGCGGATCACAGGACCGGTCACGGTATGGATGGTGGCCCCGACGATCGCCAGGTATTCCGCATCTTCAGCATGTGCCGGTTCTGCTTCCTTCTTTTCTGGCTCGGGTGTCGCCGGCGGAGGTGCTGGTCTCCGACCACCCCTACGGCGGCGACGCGGCGGATCCTGAGCCTCAGAAACTCCAGCGATCTGAATCGAGAGCCCTGAAGAGAAGGGAATATCGGTCACGAAAATCGTAACCATCAAAGCCATCGCAAGTGAGCGCTTGGTAATTTGGATCATCGATCTTCTCGATCCCAGACGACTTTTCCGCCGATGATGGTTTTCATCACCCTGGCACCAGGTACCAGGGGATCCGAATCGAACAGAACGAAGTGAGGTTCTTTACCCGCCTCTACCGTCCCCATCCGATCCTCGATTCCGAGGAGTTTCGCCGCTTGAAGGGTCACACTGGCGATTGCATCCTCTTCACTGACGCCAAAGCGAACCAGTTCTGCGACCATCCGGGGCAAGGCACGCATCGACGCAGCATCGTCATTGATCGGTATGCTGACCAGCTTGCAGCCCGCCCTAGACAGAGCTGCTGGCAAGGAGAACCGCACATAGGTATCCGGTAAAGCGCTGAGTCGAGGCGGCATCACCACCGTCGCCTCTCTCTCCCCGAGCAGATCGACCACTTCGTGGAATGCGCCGTTACTGGCACCCGGCAACTGGAAGAGCGTGATCGGATCGCGGTCTTTCAGCTCCTTGACCTGGGAGATGGCTTCATCGAGATGCAAAACCAACCCGGGAGTTCGAGCGCTGTACATGATGGGAAGCGCGTCCTCTTTCTCCTCCAGGATCTTCACAAGGGGTACCAGAGAAGGATTCATCGCGGGTGGCTTGAACTCCTTCGGTGGCTCCTTCTTTTCGTCGTCTTTCTTCTCGCCGTCATCTTTCTTGGCTTCTTCCTCGGCCTTTTTCTTGGCTTCTTCCTGCTCCTTGTCCCACTTCTCTCGAGCTTTTTTGACCTTTTCAATCTCTCCACGAGCGGCATCGAAGGATCGTGAAAAGGTGCTGTATAAACTGCCTCCGTTAACCGGCAGATAAGCGCCGTCCTTGAGGATCCGGTCACTGTTGTCGGGATCGGTACTGACAACGACGGTCCTGCCGGGAAAACCTGATCCGGAAGGAACCAGGGCCACGGCAACAAAGCCAGCCTCGAGAAAATCCTGCCAGGGCATCTCCTCGTCAATCAACTGGGACATCGGTGTGAAGTCGCAATTGGTTCCATTTCGCGACAGGCGTTGCAGGCCATGCTTGGTGCTGGCCAGGATCATGCCCGCCATCAGAGTCTGGCCCCTGGCATCGATCACCTGGGCATTTTCGGGCACTTCGAGCTGATTGCCGACCAGCGAAATCTTCCCGTCGTCGATGACAACTTCACCCGGTGCCAGCGTCTCTCCGGTTCCGGTGATCACCCGGGAAGCCCGGATCACGATGACCGGCTCACTCGAGCGCTGCGCCTGGCAGACGGCGGGCGCCGCGACGAGACTCGCGAGCAGGATCCAGACGGTGGCAGGCAGTACTTTCAAGCAGATAGAATTCATCAGAAGACCCTCTTCTTGCTGGCTTCATAAGTGATCTCGCCGTCAATCACCGTCATCTCGCAACTGGAACGTGGATCGATCGGATCGCCAGTCCACAGACAGAAGTCCGCATCGAGGCCGACCGTGATGCTGCCCAGTCTATGATCCAGCATCAGCGCCTCGGCAGGAATCCTTGTCACTCCCCGGAGAGCCTCATACGGAGTCCAACCGTAGTAGCATGCCATCGTCGCCTGGTAGAACAGTTCCTCCTGCGGAACGACCGGAGCATCGGTGTTGATTCCCAGTTTCCGGACACCACCTTGCCACCATCGAGCTGCATTCCCCATGATTCTGCGCTGGGTACGGTCATAGTGAATTTGACGGGGCCCGTTGATGGTGTAGATGGTCTCGTCTTCCAGCACCAGAGGTGCAACCTTCCATGCATCGAAGGTCGAGTGATCCAGTACGGTCCGGATTCCGAACTCACCGGCCACCATCTTCACCGTCGTCATCAAAACCTGGTAAATCTGAGTGTGCACCGAAGCCACCGTCTCACGTCGAAACAGTGCTCGGAACTCTTCCCAGTGCAGATCCTTTGGCGGCTCCTCCTCCAGCTCTCCCTGCTCCCATGCGGTGCGAGCCAGGTGGTAATCGCGCGCCTTTCTCAGTGTCTGGCGAGTATTGAAGTTCATGAAGGAGCGGCCGACACCGTAGAAGTAACGTTCCGGATTTCCTGCCTGAGCAATCTTGAGAGAACCGGGAGCCTTGAGCACCGCCTCCTCCACCGACGAACTTCCCGCAGTCTTGAGAATCGTGCCAAATCCCGACATGTTGTTACCACTACCGGGAATCGTCAGGATCGTGGTGACTCCGCCGGCACGCGCTCTCACCATCTCCGGATTGTCGGGGACAATCGACTCGAGGGTGCGCAAACCAGGATTGGTCAGATAGATGTAATCATGCAGGTCTGAACCGCTTCCACCGGTATGATTGTGGCACTCGACGAAACCAGGGACCAACCACAGCTCGGGGCGCTCAACGACGGTAGCTCCAGCAGGGATCTCAATATCACGAGCACGACCGATGGCCGCGATCTTGCCATCCTCGACCAGAACCACTGCGTTGTTCACAACTCGATCTTGCTGATCCATGGTGACAACCTTGCCGACCTTGAACACCAGCGAATCTGCCGCGCAAGTGGTACTCGGCCAGCCCAGGAAGGTCACAAATCCCGCCAGGAAAACGAGGGATAAGGTTCTCATCGAGGAACCTCCTCTCCATGGATGAATACCCGATCGAGATCACTTCCCACCTCGAACGGGTGTCCACTCCAGATCAACAGGTCTGCATCGAGGCCTACCTCGATGGTCCCAATCTTGTCACTGACTCCAAGCGCCTGTGCAGCACCTCTGGTCAGTGCCTCCAGAGCGGCATCTGCCGCCATACCACTACGGACAGCCTGCATCGCTTGATGGGGCAGAGCACGAGCTCCATCGGCAGCAAGGCTCTGGAAGGCAACGTTGATCCCTGCCTTGGTCAGGAAAACTGCCGGAGTGATTTGCTTCTGATCGACAGAGAATGTCGTCTCGATGGGAAGAATCACCGATACCGATTTTTCGGCGAGCAGTTCGGCATGGTGGCGCATTTCCTGATCTAACCGGAGTGTCAGGAGCAATTCCTTGTTGCTGAAGAACTCGATCACCTTCGGGGCAACCTCGAATCCGGAGGCGGTGACCACCACCGGAATTTTCTTCTCCAGCACCTGACGGATCGGTTCCAGTGCAAGATTCACTCGGGGTGGATTGGGACGCCCATCGTCGTCACGTTTCTTGCGACGCTCCACCTTGAAGGTCTTGGCCTCTTTACTGGTTCGAGTCCCGACAATATCTGCAGAAAACTGCAGGACCGAAATGGTACCGGTCAACCCGTCTTCCCCGGTCAATTCCGCCTTGATCTTTGGAGGAGCCGGAAGGACGTCGGCCTCAACCTCGATGGTTCCCTCGAGTGTAGTACCTTCCAGGGTCCCGGTGATCCGCACCGGGATCGGTGGAGCCGGCTCGATAACACGCCCCTCGAAGTTGGAACCTTCCAGTTGAATCGAAATTTTCGCAGTCTCGGGCTCCGGTAAGGGGCCGCCACTGGCAGTGATCTCCCAGATTCCGGTCAGCGGATCTGGCGCCTGCTCCTCGACCACTTCCTCTTCTTCCTCTTCCTTGACCTCGATCTTTTCCCCAGCTTTTTTCTTGGCTTCCCACTCGGCCAGGTCCTTCTGGTATTTGACCCATGTCTCGAGGTACTTTTTCCCCTGGTCAAACAGTCGATTGACATTGGCCAGTGCATCCTGGGGGTGACCGGCAACCTCAAGCAGTACTGCAGAAACCGGATCAGACACCCGGTCCGATCGATCTTTTCCTGCAGTCTTGACCAGAACAGCGGCTCCAGCAGATCGCTGAAGACGCTGCGGTGTCATCAACTGTGAGGTCACTCCAGCTCTGGCAACTCGAAGCTCCGGTTCATCCGGTGCACCGACCAGGCGGTAGAGTCGATCCCCGGTACCCGCGGCTCCTCGATCTCCTCGCAGGCCCAGATGTCCGTAACAATCGATGAAACCAGGCACCACGAAACTGCCTGCTGGGGCATCGACAATCCGCGCAAAGGGCGGCTGAGGGACACTGTGACCCACCGCGGAGATGGTGCCATTCTCGATGAGAATTTCACCGTCTTCGATCCGGTGATCTGGAGAAATCCAGATGGTGTCCGCCTTGATCACCGTCGAGGAGCTTTCCTTCGGCTGCCAGGCACGTTTTCCTTCAACAAAAACTTCCAGCGGATGTGCAGAAACTTGCCAGGGACTCTGACTCCAGATCACGATATCGGCATCAGCGCCCGGCTCCAGGTGACCGACACGATCTTCGACACCCAGCAACTGCGCTGGATGGTGAGTGACGAGAGAAATCGAATCGGCAGGATCATCCAGGTGAGCGGCAGCTTGCGAAACTGCCCACTGCAACATCGCAAGATCATCGGTGGGTGGAGCCAGCGCCAGCACCGAGCCAGCTCCCAGAGCTGGCAAGTCCGCAAGACCTTCGGTGGGAAGATCCGAGGCAAAACCCAGATCGGCACCGGGTGGACGAATCCTCAGGGCCAGCGAGATGCCCGCATCGGAAACGGTCGACAACACCTTGGCGACCTCTTCCCCACCGATCATGTAACCGGAACGGCCCTTCCCCTCGATGAAGGAAACCGCCGCCAGGATTTCGGGAGCCGTTTTGACCGCAATACGCAGCGGTAGCGTACTCTCCCACGCCACCCGCAACTCGCCGTGAGCGGTCGAGTCCTGTTCAGAGAGGGTAATCGCCTCCGACAGCGCCAGCAGTCGAGCGATACGACTTTGCGGCCGTTGTGGATCAGGTGGCATGATTTGTACATCACTGGACGCCGGGAACGGAATCTTCAGCAAGGCTGCAGGCCCATCCACGGCATCGGTCAATGACAGCGAAAGATCGGCAGACGATCGCAAGATACGCTTGCCGGGATCGCCCACCAGTTTCACCACGGCACCGATGCCAGAGAGAAGGCGATGCTCCCCCGGGCTGAGATGGGTCGTGGTGACACCCGTTTCCAGGAGAGGTCGATGATCGCCATAACGGTTGTAGCCATCGGCCGCACGATAGGCCGCGGAAATCGTCTCGGGTGCCTGGTGGGGAGGCACAATCTGACTCGAGGCGGCAATCCAGCCCGGGGTGACATACGCATCGGGCCAGTGAATCAACGGCAGGTGATCGGGGATCGAAGAATGAAGTTCATCCCAGGATCCGGCAACGGCGATTTTTCCATCTTCGATGATGAGAACACCATCATCGATGGCGCGAAGTCCGGTGTGAAGACTGCCGGCACGCAGTACGAACCCATCACCGGCGCAGACCTCCTCGCAGGGAAGCCATGAAATCATCAGAACTAGCAGCGAGAGGAGATACAGGCGCACCCTAACGTCCCCCCCCTACCAGCTGGTCCGCCGGTTTGTCATCCGGCTTATCGGCTGGTTTGTCGGCTGGTTTGTCAGCGGGTTTCTCCGGCTTGGAGTTCTCCTTGAGAGGCTCCGGGTCCCCGTTCGGCTGGTTTGAATCGTTCTCTTCTGCGGCTCCGGCTTCATCTTCGGCCTCGTCTCCCTTGCCGTCGCCTTCCTCGCCTTCGCCTTCATCTTGCAACGGTTCGCCAACGACCTCCGGCTCCGGTGCTTCGGGGAAGAGACGCTCCAATCGTGCATCCTTTTCACGATCGTAGGCAAGAATCCCCTCGATCCAGACCTTCTGAACCCAGGAAGTCAGTTCCAGGGGATCGCCGGTCCACATCACGAGATTCGCAGTCTTTCCCACTTCAATCGACCCGAAACGATCATCGACACCACAGATCTCGGCAGCTCCCAGGGTCACAACTCGAAGTGCTTGCTCCCGGGAGAAACCAGCCCGGACCAATCGGGCCGCCTGGTAGCCAAGGAACCGCTCCGGCAACGATCCATTGGAAGAAGGTTGCAGGGCGAACTTCACCCGTGACTTCCTGAATACAGCAGGAATAAAGGTTTCCTCGACATCTCCACTGATGGCATCTCGCTTGCGGTAAACGAGCTCTTCATTGAGAACCACATTCACGCCCGAATCGGCGATCTCCTTGACGGCCAGATGAGAATCGCCGCCGAGAACCAGCACGGCCCGATCTTTCCAGCCACGCTCTTCAATCAGGGCCAGGGCTGGAGCCACATCGGTAGCCGCTCCGCAATAAATCCAGGCTCCCAGTCGCCCGTCACCCAGATGCGCCAGATGGCGATGACGATCATCGAGATCCTCATCCCGGACCATCGCGTCACCTTTGGCTCTCGCTTCTTCCGGTGGCAGTGCTTCCAGCTCTTCATCTTTCTCGACTTCTTGCTCGAAGCGTTTCTCTGACAGGTCTTCACGCCAGCGATCATACTCGGCGAAAACCTCTCTCAGTTCTGCCAGTTGCCGCAATCTGTCATAACCCCTCCGCGGACTCGTTGACATCTTGATGGCAACACCGGCCATGCGAGTCATCTCATCGGGAGAAAGACCGATCGGATGTACGATGCGACTGACACCACCCACCACACAGTTGTCCCCCTGCATGACATGGATGGTGCTGACTCCATTGCGCAAGGAGTCCTCAAAAAAGAAGCGGGACGGATCGATGGCATCGTAGACATCGACAAATGGAGCAACAGCCAGGTTTTCATTGGGAATGTCGAGACCCGAGGCACTGTGCGGATGGATAAACCCTGGTGCAACCACCATGCCGGTGCAATCAACCTCCATCGCGTCATAGGGAATCGCCATACTGCCATCACCCACCGCAGTGATGATCCCATCCTCGATGAGAACCGTGCCGCCTTCAATTTCTGCGCCGGAAACCGTGATGACACGAGCTCCGGTCAATGCCACCTTGGAAGGAGCTGCCGCCGAGACCATCATTGGCATCAGCAGTAGCATGGCAAACCCAAAGAAGATCATGACTCTCAGAGATCTATGCAGTTTCGACAACATCGTTTCCTCGCCTCTCGGGGCTCTCATGATTCAGATCAGCACTAACTACGCTCGAAGGAGATCACTCCCCCATGAATCACGCCTTCAATTTGTGACAGTGATGAAAATGGAGATCCATTCCAGATCACCAGATCGGCTCTCTTCCCAACCTGGAGAGTCCCCACCTGCTCGGCAACTCCCAGGAGCTGTGCCGGATATAACGTGACCATCCGCATCGCCTCGGCTGGATCCACTCCGTAGCGGATCGCCAGCATCGCCTGACGGACCAGTCCCTCCTCACCGCGAAGATCCTGGGCACTCAGTGCCAGCGGAATCCCGGCCAGGGATAGATCCCTGACGGTATGTAACCTCGACTCACGGTGCTCTCTCGAACCAGCCAGGATGCCGCTGGGGACGTCAAAGATGGGGCCATAAACCACCGGAACCTTGCTCGTGGCGAGCAGATCTACCGTTTTGTAGGCCTCGGTCGGATCCTCCAGGGTGAAGGAGACATTGAATTCCTTGCACAGCCGGAATGCGGTCTCGATATCTGCTGCGGTCCGGGCCTGAATACGGAGAGGTATCTGTCCCAGCAGCACCTGATTCAGTACTCGAGAGGCTTCCGGTGACGAAGTATCGGCTCCGCTCGGATCGTGTCCGGCCGAACGTAACAGGGCATCGTGAAATGCTTTCCTGAACACCCAGGCCACTCCCATTCGAGAAGCGGGGCGGCGGTTGTAGACCGATACAAAGGTTCTGAACGGAGGGCGATTGGAAGATCCGAAGCGATAGGCATCACTGCCGAGCACGGTCTTCACTGCTCCGGGTCCGATGAATCGATCGGTGACCGTTCCTCCCGTCCGCATCAGAGCGCCACGGGCCCCTACCACCGCCGAGGAATCGGGGCTGACATAAATCGTCGTGACCCCTTCCCTCAGGAGACGGGAAAAGTCATCCGATCCCTGGTCCACTGCATCCAGGACTTCGAAATGCGGAACCACTTCACTCGACTGCTCATTGATCAGGGCACTCGATTCGGGAACACCAGCGGCAGCGGCTTCCGCTTCCCTGGCAGCGTCCGCCAGTTCGCTTTCCAGATCATGACTATCAGCATGAGGGTCGTGATTGGGCCACCCGCAGTAGAGGCAGGGATCATCATGAACATGAAGGGTCACTGCCGGGCAGGTCGTTCCACAGGGACAGACATCGCCCCCGTGGTACAGATTCTCCTTGCCAAGCGCTCTCAGAATCTGCAGCCGAGGATCCTCCCCGGGGTAGTAACTGGCATCTTCAACATCGAAACGAGTGTTGGCATCGATGAAACCCGGAGTGATGACCGGGACTTCCAGGACCTTGGCTCCTTCCGGAGCCTCCCCTCCCGCCGTGATACTCAGGATCTGTCCGCCGTCGATGACAATCAGGGCATTCTCCAGCACATTGCCATCGCCGATGTGGGCCGCTGCAGCCCGGATGATCATCGAATTTTCTTGATCCGCTGACAGCCAGGTCGTGCAGCAGAAAAGCATCACAACCGCAATCAACCGAGGTTGTCGTATTCGTGGGCTCATGTTGGTGGTGTTCATCGTCTTACCCTTTCTACCTCGGGACTTCCAGCTCGGAAATCTTGCCGGGAGCGGCGACTCTCAGTCTCTTTCCTGCGCGCCAGATCTGCAGAACCTGGGCAGCAGGATCGAGTGGATCGGCCGAGAACAGAACCAGATCAGCACGAGCTCCCGGTTCTATCAGCCCGATCGAACTCACTCCGCAGGCCCGGGCAGGATTCGAGAAAAGCGCCCGCCTCGCCGCATCGGCATCGAGTCCTGCGGCCACAGCGATCGCCGCACTTCGTCGCAAGTGATCGGCCGGACCCGCCGGCAAGCCACCTGCAAATGCCAGTTCGACTCCTGCCGCAGACGCCTTGACGGCGCTCCGGACTTGCGCGGCATCCCCGCCTTCCAGGAACGGTCCCACGACCATCAGAGCCTGGCGACCGGCCAGTCGTTCCAGCGGAGAGCGAGCATCCCCGGAATGAACCAGCACGGGCAGTTCACTCCAGCCGATATCGAGGCTCTGACGAAGGTCCAGCGGCTTGGGGCAGAACAGGATGCCAGGAATCTGTTCGCTCGCATCGGAAGTGGCGAGCCACTCCTTCCACATCGAGACCATCGCGACCCTGCTGGTCGGTTCGCGGGAGCTGTTGAGCGCGGATTCCGCCAGGGCGTAGAAGGGCTTACCTGGCCCCAGTGGTCGGGCACTGGCACTCTGCTGGCAGACAAAAGTCGCGGTATGGCCATTGAGCAAGCCTCTGGGCAGCGCAGCGATGGTCGTGTGCAGGATGCCGTTGCGCGCGGCTTTCTCCAGGTTCGGGTCAGTCGAATCGAAAGCATCCGCGGCGCGGAGATCGGCATCGATGAGCTTGGTGCCGGCAGCCAGCGCCCCGGTAGCACCCAGTGATCCGAGCAAATCGTGAAGCCCCGGTGTGATGACCGAGCCGTTCGGCGCCTTGATCTCGACCATCGTGGGATCCACCTGATCGGCGGGGATCACGGCAGACACCTGACCGTCTTGATCGATCACCACCGCCATTGCCGGACTGATGCTACCTTCGGGTCCGACCACACCCACTCCCGAGATGACCCGATCTGCACCAGCCAAGGGCGTCGCAGCAACCAGGGTAAAAATGCAGCAAAGGAGCAAACACCGACCGGGAGAATTTTCAACGATTCGCATCAAAAACTCCCTTCCTGGGTGCCGGCAGGTCGCTGCCAGACCACCGTGCCATCGATGATCACGCGGTTGGGCCTGGCGGAACCATCGAGCGCCGGGTTCCCTTCCCACAGCACCAGGTGGGAAGTACCTCGTCGAAGCCAGGCGGCACTTCCCCGATCAGGTCCGGCATTGACCAGCGAAAGGGGCGAAGCTTTCCCCGCCTGTCCCGAGATCGCCCGGACCGTGCGCCACAGTCCGCTGCTAGGCCCGCCACTTCCGACCGTCCAGGGAATCCCGGCTTCCTCGAGAAGGGGGATCAACTGGCTGCTGGTTCTCGGTGCAGCACCTCGATCGAGCGAGCGCTGCGGCCGGTCGAGAAGCACCGATAGACCCTCCAGTTCCTTGAGAGAACCGAGCACCATGTGCGCCTCGTCGGCTCCCTGCAATTGAAACGGAAACTGGAACTCGGTGGCCAGATCGACAGCGTTGAGAATATCCTCACTACGTCGAGCCAGGATCCGCACCGGTAACTGCTGCTCCAGAACCTGGATCAGTACATCACCAGCAGGATTTCGATCGGGCCGATCCGGCTTGGCTGGCCCATCGTCCTTCTTCTCGCCGTCCTTCTTTTCGTCGTCTTTCTTCTCATCGTCTTTCTTCTTGTCCTTCTCCCCTGATTCCTTGGCAGCTTCCGCCAGAGCCTCGAGGTACTCCTCCAGCTCGGTGGAGTAATCCTCGATTCCCTCACGGCCGCGTTGCGCCGTCCGGAATGCAGTCCGCACCTTTTCAAAGGTACGAATCCGCGCCAGAGGAGTGCCCTGGTTCAGATCGATGCAGAGCGCAACTGCTTCCTTCTCCAGAACGCCATGACCACCACCATCCAGCGGAGCGAGAGAGATGGTACTGACTCTGCCGACGATGCCGGCTGGACCGGAGGGTTGGAGCTGGATTCGAGTCACTCCACTGGCGATGGCTGCACGGATCGCATCGGAATCGTACCGATCAAAACCATCCCAGGCGCTGTGAACCGCACTGGCGCTACTGACGGCACCGAGAGTGAGAGTCGAGGCAGGATCAAACAGCCCGGCGGTTGCGTAGAGTCCCTTCGCATCGACCTTTCTCGACATCATCGGAGCATCGGCGTCGGCGCTCATCTCGGTAATCCTGCCCCTGCGAATCACAATCGTGAGTGGCTCCGAAACGGTGCCATTGGGCCTCGGGACCAGAACCTGTTCCAGGACCGTGGCTCGATCAAATAACTGGGCATGGCAGGGGGTCTCGCCTGGCGAGAGCAGCAGGACCGTCAAGACAACAAGTAGCGGACTGGAGAACAAACGAATCGAGATCATCTTCTGACGGCTACCTTCTTGTAAGAGGTACGAGGTCCTGGTTTCTAAAATGGTGCAACACGAGCGCTACTCGATCACCAGCGGCAAAAGTACCCTTCAGGCGTGTATAGTCCGGTACCTGGAACCCCAAGGGCCCCCCGATACGGATCAAAGGTTCATGGATCCAGAGAACGGCTTTATCCTCAGTCCCCATCTCCGCAATACAATTCCGAAGACTTCCCCAGGCACCTTAGATATTCCCCGAATCCGGCAGGTCCCGGACAAGAATATCCGCGTTTTCCTCGCTACGAAAGGGGCTCTATCGGCCAGATCCACTCGCATCTGCCCCTTTCAGCGGGCAATATCAGCTCTGCTGGGGAGCACGTTGAATCGCAAAGATCTCCCCGGGGAGGATGAACCCAAGTGAATCAACAATTCTCTTCGCCGCAACGTGGAATTGGTGCCACAGACGAATTCCGAACCAAGGTTGGCCTGGCCGAGATGCTACGAGGTGGAGTGATCATGGATGTCACCACCGCAGAACAGGCACAGGTCGCCCAGCAAGCTGGCGCGGTGGCGGTGATGGCCCTCGAGAGGGTCCCCTCCGATATCCGTCGTGACGGCGGCGTCGCCCGCATGTCGCCGGTCGACAAGATCCGGGAAATCCAGCAGGTGGCGACGATCCCTGTGATGGCGAAAGCTCGAATCGGCCACTTTGTCGAGGCGGAGATTCTCGAGTCACTGGAAGTCGATTTCATCGACGAGTCAGAGGTTCTCACTCCTGCCGATCATGCCCATCACATCGAAAAGAGTCGCTTTCAGGTTCCGTTCGTGTGCGGTGCCACCAATCTCGGAGAAGCCCTGCGTCGAATCGGTGAAGGGGCAGCGTTGCTTCGTACCAAGGGAGAAGCAGGAACCGGAGATGTAACCGAAGCGGTTCGCCATCTTCGACTGATCAATTCCGAGATCCGTCGCCTGACGGAAGCTCGTCCTGAAGAACTGATGACCATCGCCAAGGATCTCGGCGCACCCTATCACCTGGTCTGCCAGGTCGCCGAAGATGGGAGACTACCGGTACCAAATTTCGCAGCTGGAGGGATCGCAACCCCCGCTGATGCAGCACTTGTGATGCGTCTTGGTGCCGAAGCGGTGTTTGTTGGATCTGGCATCTTCAAATCCGATGACCCACTAGGTACCGCCCAGGCCATCGTCCACGCCGCGGCCCATTTTGAAGACGCTGCTCAACTGGCAGAAGCGTGTCAGGGACTGGGACAGGCGATGGCAGGCATCGATGCGACCAAGCTATCGGAGTCTGAACGTCTTCAGGACCGGGGCTGGTAACCTTGCAGCCTGTTCGAGCCGCGGTTCTCGCTCTCCAGGGCTCGGTGGAACCCCACCTGCGAGCTCTCCATGCCGCAGGTGCCGATCCCGTCGAGGTTCGGACCGCCCAGCAGCTGCAGGAGATCACCCATCTGGTGATGCCCGGTGGTGAGAGCACTACCTTGAGCCACCTCCTCGAATTGCATCAGCTCGGATCCCATATCCAGGAAAAAGCAGCCGCCGGGGATCTCGCTCTGCTGGGGACCTGTGCCGGTGCCATCTTGATGGGCCGCGATGAAGGGGAAGATCCGAGACGCTGGTCGCTGGTCGATGTCTCGGTGCAACGCAACAGTTACGGCCGCCAGATCCACTCCTTCATCGATGCCATCGATTGGCACTGTGGCCCGGGAACCGGCCAGACGGAAGGCGTCTTCATCCGGGCTCCACGATTCAAAAATCCGGCTGAGGAGGTGGAGATCCTTGCAGTTCGGGGACAGGAACCGGTGGCCGTTCAACAAAATCGGTGCGTCGCCTGCACCTTTCATCCGGAGTTAACCGCCGATGTAAGGGTCCACCGCTGGTTTCTGGGCCTGTGAATCGGCCCGATCCTTGTGCTTCAGAGGGCCATTCGCTAGAAACTAGGGGTAGAATCGCCGTTTCCTGGTTGAGGGAGCAGAGCGTGTCATGTGGCGCTGAACCAGAGAAGAGGACAGCCGTTGACTGATCATGAGAGCAAACCAAAACGGCGCATCGGCATCTTCGGCTGGGGAGTTGTGGCTCCACGAAGCCCCGATGTGGATTCCTTTCGTGACAATCTCTCTGCAGCAGAAGAATGGCTCGAACCGTTCGAGGACTTCGGACCCAATAACTTTCTGGTCGGCAAGCCCGATTTTGAGTTCGAAAAGTATCACCAGTGGATCGATGATCGTTTTCCACCGAGTCGTTTTTCTCAGCTCCAGTCCAAGATGGGCGGACCCACCTTGTTTGCGGTGGGCAGCTACATCCAGGCGCTCGGTCAGAATCCGGGAATCGAACAAGCTCTGCAGGAGATGGGATCGAAAGCCCACGTTTATGTGGGTACCGGTCTCGGCGATCTGCCGACCATCGCGGCGATATCCCTGCAAGCAGACCGAGCACAGCGGGAATGGGATGCGTTCTGGGCGAGCTCCGAATTCTGCCCGGCTCGCGCGGCATTTGAAGCAGGAGATGCACCACCGGAGACCATCGAGGACATTCCGCCGCATCCGGATGAAGCCCCACCCGGTGAGCAAGAAGATGCACGCAGGCACTGGAACAGCTTCTGGGCGAGCCGCTCCTCTCGACTCCGGGAGTATCTGGACCAGTTGAAGGAGATCGAAACCCTGAGCGTCGAGGGGGAAGTCGAATCGGGTAAAGCCTCGATCATCCGGGAGAAGATGAAGCGTGCCACTCAGTTGAGAAAGGACTGGAATGCTCCTCCAGAACCGTGGGCAGCAATTTCTGCCAATGTTCTGTGGAACATTCACAGTGCCCCGGCAACCCAAATCAGCATGATGGGAAAAATCACAGGTCCTTCCTTCGCACCGGTCGCGGCGTGTTCGACCTTCGGGGTCTCACTCAAGTTCGGGATCGATGCCATCGAGAAGGGCGAAGCGGAAGCTGTGGTCATCGGAGCTACCGATCCCGACCCTCATCCGCTGACGGTCGGAGCTTTCAGCGCCGCCCGGGTACTGGCCAGCGATGGAAACGTATCGAAGCCCCTGACTGGACTTCGTGGCACTCATGTCAGTGGTGGCGCCTGCGTATGGATCATCGGAGATCTCGAGAAGATGACGGCGCGCGGCTTCCAGCCGATCGGCATGGAACCTCTGGCGGTAGGAGTTACTTCGGATGCAGACCACATCATCACACCCAGCGAAGTGGGCCCGATGAATTGCATTCGAGAAGCGCTGGAAAAATCGGGAGCCCAACCCGATGAGATCGCCACCTGGGACCTTCATTGCACCGCAACACCGGGCGATTACCTCGAAGTCGAAAATGCCCGCCGTCTGCTGCCGGATACGGTCGTGATGACGGCAAGGAAGGGCACCTTTGGTCATGGCATGGGAACCTGCGGCGGCTGGGAACTGACGGCGCAGATGCTGGCCGCAGAGCAGATGTCGATCCCCCCGACCCCTCTCACCGAGGCGGAACTGAACCCGGAAATCTCACGGGTCCACAACAACTTCGTCTTTGACAACCCGGTCCCCCTGGAGAAGGGCTACGCCGGGAAGCTCTCGATGGGAGTGGGTGGAATCAACTCCTGCATCATCTGCCGTCCCTGGTCTTGCTGATCAGGGAATCTCCAGGCGCACCTCTATCCTGACTCCCTGGTTACTCCGATCTGGCTGAAATGGTGCCACGCAGAACGGTTTATCTGGCCCTTGCAGGGCCAAGCAACGCTTTTCGGGGCTTTTCCCACGAGAGCGGATGAGATATCCTCCACCTCTACCAGGAAGTTGGTTCCATCGCTGGATGGCCAATCCTTTTCGATCCGTACCCGTGACCGGGATGCGGAGGAACCTCCATGGAGAAACTTGAGTTTCCCCCTGCAAGGAGTCGCTCGTATGACTATTTTTTCGCTCCTCATCGTCCTCGCCAGCACCCCGCTGTTGATCGCTGACGAACCGATCATCGAACCCGTAGAGCAGGAGCAGTCTGTCCCCTGGGTGATGGACATCTCCGTCGCCAAGGAGATGGCCGCCAAGGAAGGCAAGGATATCCTCATCAACTTCACCGGCAGTGACTGGTGCGGCTGGTGCAAGAGGCTCGACTCCGAGGTATTCGTCCATTCCATTTTTCAGGAGACTGCCAGCAAGCAGTACGTCTACCTCTATCTCGACTTCCCCCGTGGTGAGGAAGCCAAGGCCAAGGTTGTCGATGAGGAACTCAATAACCAGAATCGCGACCAGATGGGGGTCAACGGTTTCCCCACCATCATCCTCGCCGATAGTCAGATGCGCCCCTATGCCCGCACCGGCTACCAGCCTGGCGGTCCGGAAAAGTACCTCGATCACCTCGCCCAGCTGCGAACCGAGGGAGACAAGATCAAAGCATTGATCACGGCAACCGATGAAGAACAGGTTCAAAAACTACTTGCCGATGCGTTCACCGTGCTAACAAAACAGAAACTGCTCGGCCATCCAGGGTTCAGCAAGTTTCTCGAGATGGCAGAGAAGTCGGACAATCCGAAACTGGTCGAGCAGGTCGTGGCATTCCGTGCCAGACAAAAATTGGCCGAGTTCATGAACACCCAGGAGCCGGACTTTCCTGCCCTCACCAAGTTCTTGGAGGAGAATCCGACGCTGCAGGGTGATGAAGTACTCAACGCACTGTGGTTCTGCAGTCAGTGGCTCAGCGACAATGATCGAAAAGACGATGCGAAGCTGTTCCTGCAACGGATGCTGACCGATCCTCTGCTCAAGGGTAATGACCGTGGTCGTGAGATGATCGATAAGGCCATCCACGACATCGACCATGGCCTGGGAGAAGAGGGTGGCGGACACGATCACGACGGTGACGGGGTACCGGATCACTAGGAGACCCTCAACGCAGATCTAAAGGGTGCAGTGGCCAGCCAGGCTCCTGCACCCTTCCAGTTCCTGAAGTGGTCAGAGGGCT
>JAYZTT010000025.1:0-92515 GCA_036125855.1 Planctomycetota bacterium | reverse complement strand
TGGTGACCGGGGTGCATGGCCCCGGGACCGTTCAGATCGTGCTAGTGACTGATTAGCTTCCAGTCAAACTCGTCACACGGTTCCCATTTCGCCCCGTTGCGCCCTGGTGGCTCTTTTGCCACACTCCTGAGCCGGGCCTTGTATTCCTCAGGGTCTCTGAAAAACGTCGTGATTTCGTTCTGGCTTTCTACCGGGTGTGCGAGGAGTTGATCCATGTCGTCGAAGTATCTGTCCACTCCCCCCCTGACGAACGAGGTTCCCAAGGGGATCCCCTACATCATCGGCAACGAAGCTGCGGAACGGTTCAGCTTCTATGGAATGAAGGGGATCCTGGTCGTCTTCATGACCCAGTTCATGTTCCTGATGCCTGGAGCTGCTGGCGGCGATCCGATGGCCAGGGCAACTGCCGTCGAGAATTACCATCTGTTCAACACCGCGGTCTACTTCACTCCCATCTTCGGAGCGCTGATCGCAGACATCTTCCTCGGTAAGTATCTGACCATCATGTCGTTGAGCATGGTTTACTGCGCTGGCCATGGGGTGCTGGCGCTGATGGGCATCAACGCTTCTCTTGATCCCTTCCAGACGCTGTGGATCGGGCTGATCCTGATCTCTCTCGGCTCAGGGGGAATCAAGCCCTGTGTTTCAGCCCACGTCGGAGATCAGTTCGGCATCAAGAACTCTTACCTGCTGACCAAGGCGTTTGGCTGGTTCTATTTCTCCATCAATACCGGTGCCTTTCTGTCGACCTTGCTCACTCCCTGGCTGCTGGAGTGGTACGGCCCACACTTCGCCTTCGGGGTGCCAGGTATTCTGATGGCGATTGCCACCGTCGCCTTCTGGATGGGTAGAAATGTCTTTGTCCACATTCCTGCGGGGGGAGGAGCCTGGTTCCGGGAGACCTTCAGTGCTGTCGGCATCAAGTCGATGCTCAAGGTCAGCATCATCTTCATCTTCATCGCTGTCTTCTGGGCGCTCTTCGATCAGACCGGCTCGTCGTGGGTGCTACAGGCGCAGGATATGGATCGCAACTGGCTCGGGGTGACGTGGTTGGCATCTCAGATCCAGGCGGTCAATCCGGTGATGATCTTGATCTTGATCCCGACCTTTCAGTTCCTGGTCTACCCCGCAATAGACCGGGTATGGAAGTTGACTCCGGTCAGAAAGATCTCTCTCGGGTTGTTCGTGATGGTCGGTGGCTTCGCCATGGTTTCGATTGCCCAGGGGCTCATCGATGCCGGGGAACGCCCCTCCATCGGCTGGCAGATTCTCGCCTACGCGATCCTTACCGCTGCCGAGGTGATGGTCTCCATCACCGGGCTGGAGTTCGCATACACCCAGGCGCCGAAGACGATGAAGTCGGTGATCATGGCGCTCTTCTTGATGAGTGTTTCTCTGGGTAACCTCTTCACTGCAGTGGTCAACCACAACATCGTCGTGCCCGATACCGTCGTCGCGGCGGTCGAGATGGCCAATGGACTCGAGGGGAAATCGGAAACAGAGAGGAAGCAACTCGCCACCGCGGCCAAGATGACCTATGCCCAGGCAGACGACGATTCCTTCATCTTGCTTCTTCAGGGTGCGTCTGCCGAGGATGCGTCGGATGACATCCAGGTTCTCTTCGATAGCAGTGGCAGCAAGAAGGGCCTGGTGCTGGCAGAGACGCCGATCCTCGAGGAAGCCATGGGCCTCATCGAAAATTACTGGAAGGAAGAGGATCAGTTGCCGCTGACAGAGCACGGCGGTGTCATCGTCGGAACGTTGAAGGATCCCTGGGGGGGAGCAATACGCTACCAGTTGATCAACCGACAGAACTTCATCCTCTCCAGCGATGGCCCTGATCGAATACAGAACACGCCATTCGATGCCTGGTTCGGGGTCGAGGTCACTAGCCTGTCGGTGGCATCGCAGGAGATAGCGGCAAGCCTTCAGCAGGTCGAGGATGCAGATGCCGCCCCGAGGTATTCCTGGGTCGAGAGGCGTAAGGCCCAGATCGAGCTGGAGAAGGCGAAGGCGGGTGACACCGAGGGATCGGGTGCACTCTCGATCGAGGACTTCTTGCCCGTTCGTACGCCGATCGTGGCTGCAAATATTGCACCCCAGCCCTTCAAGGGGGAGGTGCTTGCCCATGTCGGGGGAGCGACCACTCTTCAGGGTGCGCCCTACTTCTGGTTTTTCACCCAGTTGATGCTCGGCACTGCCGTCGCCTTCATGTTGGTGGCGTATTTATACAAGCCGAAGGACTACATCCAGGGCGAAGATGCGCAGCCCGAGGAACAGGCCGAGGCATGATCGCCCAGACGAGGCAACGCGTCCTATCGGTGGTATGTGGGATCGTTTTCTTGATGCTACTCGGGGGGGCTTCCCCGAGTATTGAAGCGGACCTGCGCTTCGAAGTTGGCGAAGAGGGGTGGGGGAGCGCCTCTCATGCCGATGTGAAGGCGGTGCTTGTTTCTGCGGCTCAAGCGCTGTGGAAAGAGGCGGGATCGCCAAAACTTCCGGTGATCCGGGTCGAGCCATCGGGTGGCCCGATCGTTCTTCATCGGAGAGATGCCGATGGGGCCATTCGAGTGCGCCTCGCTGTAGAGGATCGACGCTGGTCCCAGCTGGCCTATCAGTTCAGTCACGAGTTTGCTCACATCCTTTGTGGCTTCGATCAGGCGCATCCGTCTCAGCTATGGTTAGAAGAAGCTGCCTGTGAGGCGGCCAGTCTTTTCTCTTTGCGGCGCATGGCGAAATCGTGGAGCCAGAAAACCGATTCCTCCTGGTCGAGTTACGCTCCCCATTTGAAAAGTTATAGCGATGATCTGATCGAGAAGATCCGTGCGGAGTTGCCGTCCGATTTCAAGGCCTGGTTTCGCAGTCATCAGCAGCGACTCCAGTCGCATCCGGATGATCGAAAACAATTACGGGTGGTGTCGCTGGTATGGCTGGAGTTGCTGGAAGAAGATCCGCGTGGCTGGAGAGCTCTTCGGTATCTGAATCGAGGTGATCGGTCTGCGGATGAAGACCTTCCGCAGTTGTTTCGGCGCTGGCGGAAGAACTGTCCGAAACAGGATCGAGAACAGGTGGATCGAGTGAAGGAGTTATTCATCGGGATCGAAAAAAACAGCAAGTCGCGAATCGGGGCACCCGTTCAGAACTAGAGCACCGGTAGCTCTCGCGATAATTCCGCCGATTCGAGCACCTCGTCATCCAGCTTCACGTCTCCCACCAGGAACAGATATTCGGTGTTCTTGAGATGTGAAACCTTGCCGACCTTGCGACCCTGAGGATTGTGGATGCCGATTTTCGCGCCGACGTACCGTGGATGATTCTTCGACAGAACCGTTACGACCCCACGTTCTGAGAGCAGTTGCTCCATCTCTTGTCGGTCGAGATACCCCTCGTTGTTGAAGGACACGAGCAAGTAGCGACATTGCAACGTACTGACCAGTTCTTGCATCGCTTGCTGGATGCCGCGCTTGGAATTGAAGTCGCTGCGGCGTTCCCGACACTCCACCCGCTTGCAAGCGACTCCATATACTTCCGGCTGGTCCCACTTCACCAGGGTTTCCCAGACATGGTAATTTCCGAGGTACTTGTGCTGGTTGTAAGGGGGGTCGAGATATGCGACGTCCGCTTTCAGTGTTGCTGCGGCTTCACGAGCCTCGAGGCGGTGAGCTTCTGCCTTGCCGTGGCGACTTCTCGGGAGTGGTTCAGGATCTCTCAGTTGCATCGGTTGAAGAGCTCGATTCGCCCACTTCTTCAGGTAGGCCATCTGGACTCCAACCGTCGAGTCGACTCGATCCGCAGCTTCCATCAATGAAGTGAGCGCAACGTTTTTCAATTCGAGGTCTAGTTCGAGCTTTGCAATCTCATCACGAATTCCTTCGATTCGAGCTCCGTTTTCCGGGGTGAAGTAGCGGCTCTGCCGGCAGTAGGTATCGGTGAACCATCCATCCACAGGATGGATGTTGCGTAGATGATTCAGGAGTTCCATCGCCTCCTCGAGCCGATCGTCATCAAAGACGACATGCGAGGTCGCCAGGGTCTGTGCGTAGAGGTTCCAGTCGTTGCAGAATACTTGCCAGCCAGAAGCTTTCAGTGCTTTCCCGACACGAGCAGTTCCACTGAACAGATCGATCACGCTGTGGCAATCGGGTAATTGCCCCACGATGCTCTCGATGGCGGGAATCAGGATTCGTTTGGAGCCCAGGTATTTGATCACTGCTGTCTGAGCCTCCCCACCCATGTCAACAACTGGGCCAGTTCGATGACAATTTAGGCAGAAACTGGCTGCCAGGTCAGGTATATTAAGATGAGAACATTTATTATGATTCGACCTATTTCAAATTTAAGCCCGCTATTTCATCCGGTTCCCTTGGAGGCTCATGGCTGCCATCAAAGATCGAATTGCTCGCCAAGCTGCTTCAGGCTCCGCCTGGAAGAGGAATTCCATCCATCTGCTGCTGGTTCTGGGGCTGATCTGTGGTCTTTCCACAGAGGTGTGGGCGCAGTGTTTACCCACCTCCTGGGTGATTTCTGGCCGGGTCGTGGATACCAACGGAGTGGGAATTGAAGGCATCGATATCGATATCGTCGATCCCTTCACAGGGTTATCCCTGGTGCTCAGCCAGGATGTAACTCTGGTTGACGGGAATTTCACTACCATCATCTGTGAGGTGGCTGCTCCTGGCTTTTACGATGTTCTTTTCCAGACCGCACCGGCGATGCCTTACTTCGACCTGTTGGTCCAGACCGTCAATCTGGTAGGAAACACTGATCTCGGAGTGCTCGCCCTGGACGACGCAAGCATCGTTTCAGGTCGTGTGAACGGAGAAACCGGGCAGGCCCTGGCAGAAGTGGATCTCGACTTTTTTGATCCCATCAGCGGCCAGGAAACGGTTTTCTCCGGCGACTTCACCGACGGAGACGGGCTCTTTTCCGTCAAGGTGATAGCTGACTTCTGGGATATTCGCCTCACCGAAGGACCGGGGACCAGTCCAACTCCTCTGGTACCGATACTTGTCAAGGATGTGCCACTCATCAGTTCTCTGGACCTCGGTGACCTGTTGATGCGGGATGGGCACAATCTTACGGGGACGATACAAGATGCATCCGGTGGTGCAGTTGATGGTGCAGACATCGATGTGATCGATCCGATTACCGATGAGAAAATTGTAACTCCGGGAGATAATACCAATGGCTCCGGGATATTTCAGGTCCTGGTGCCGAGCGGTTCCTGGGAGCTGGAGGTCGATCCGCCGCAGGGAACTGGACTGGTTTCAAGTCTCAGTACCATCGTGGTACCCGTTGGTGGCGTGGATATCGGCGTCATCACGCTGCCGAGTGGTTTCTCGGTCAGTGGTTCGGTGGTTGATTCAGGCGGTGACGTGGTTGCCGATACCGACCTCGATTTCTTCATCTCGGCTACCGGGATCGAAATTCCCACCGCTCATGACAATGCCAACAGTTCCGGAGTGTTCTCCGTCCAGGTGGAGCCAGAAACCTATGACATCGCTTTTCGCCCCCGTTTCGTTTCGGGAGCAGCTCCACTGGTGATCAATTCGATCGTTGTTGCGGCGGATACCAATCTGGGCCAGATTGCTCTTCCCGATGGCTTTGCCCTGACAGGTACCGTTGTCGCGGGCACCGATCCGGTCGGCGAGGTTGAGATCACGCTCACGGATAGTTCTACCGGCGCAGACGTTTACGTGTTTGGAAATGACACCGATGGGCTCGGTGCTTATGCCCTCCGTCAGATCGCGGGTACCTATGACGTCACAGCGACCCCGCTGCCCGGTAGTGGATTTCCAACTCAGGTCGTTCCCGATGTTGTTCTCGATTCAGATCGCAATCTCGTTATCGATTTACTTGGCGGTACAGCACCTATTCCTCCCAATCCCATCGAAAACTTCGAATGCGTATCCAGTTCCGGTTCCATCCAGTTGTCATGGATTCCGGGAAATACTGATTACGATCTGATTCAGATTGAACGCAATGGCGCTTTCCTCGCCAATCTTCCGGGGAGCAGCACTTCATTCCTGGACCAATTCGCGCCGCAGAATTTACTTCAGTACACTGCGATTGCGATTCGTGAGGCCTTGACCAGTGCTCCGGTTGACTGCCTGGTCGATAACTCGCCGGCGCCACCAACAGCGCCTCTCCCTGTCTTCGGTCTTACCTGCATAGAGGAACCCACTGGAGTGAGCCTCCAGTGGCAATTGGGTGAACCTGATTACGATGCGGTCGAAGTGCACTTCGACGGGGTGTTGCTGGAGACCTTGTCGGGTCAAGCAGTGAGTTACCTGCATGCCGCAGTTTCGACGGGGCTTCATCAGTGGAGCCTCATTGCGATCAGATCCGGGCTCGAGACCGCTGCGGTCAACTGCAGTGTTGATGTTGCTGGAGGGGGGCCTGGTCCTTCTTTTCTTCGAGGGGATGCCAACACCGACAGCAATGTTAATGTTGCAGATGCGGTTTTCGTTCTCACTTACTTGTTTATTCAGGGACCCAGCGGTCCTTGCCTCGATTCGCTGGATGCCAATGACTCCGGGACGGTGAATATCGCAGATGGGATCAGGCTGCTCAATTTTCTGTTCGTAGGCGGCGATCCGCCCGAACAACCCTGGCCGGTACCCGGTGAGGATCCGACTCCCGATTCGCTCCCCTGTTCGTAAACCTCATCTGTCTCCGAGGGGTTTACACCGAGGAGAGATCTTCCTTGTGCTCGACAGGAGCGGCCCTGAAGATGGAGGAGAGCCACTTCGGAGCTCGTCTATTCCAAGGAGGGTCACCATGGGTTCTCGAGGCATCAGAGTTGGTTGCCGACCTGTATTGCTGTTGAGCCTGCTGATGCTCCTGCCCTTCTCTGACAACGATTCAATTGCCCGGGCCCAGATCGGGAGCCAGGTATTTCATGTCGATCGGAATATCAACGGAGTCGCGGGACTCAGCTGGTCCGATGCTTTCAACGATCTCCAGCAAGCTCTGTCGGTTGCCAACTCCGGAGATGAAATTCGAGTGGCAGCCGGGTTTTATTCCCCCGACACGGGTGGTGGTCAGACCGCCGGCGATGAACACGCTACGTTTTCCATTCCGTCGGGAGTGGTGGTCCGAGGCGGTTACGCAGGGGCTACTGATGCGTTTCCCGATTCGCGCGATACCACCTTGTTTCCAACGGTTCTCGACGGTCTGATCCAATCGATCCATGTTGCCGAGTACGGTGTCGATACTCCATTCAGTGGACTGACTCCAGATCTTCCCTGTGCCACGGTCCAGTACGGGATCAACCGCGCCATCGAAGTGGGGTTCAGGGTTGTTCGAGTCCAGGCAGGAACCTATTCAGGTACCATCGAGCTCGCCGATGGTCTGGTGATCCAGGGTGGATACGATTCCAGCTGGCAGTGGGGTGATTATCTGGACCCGGATCATCGAGTTCTCTTGAGCGGCGGAATCAATCCTGAAGGACAGGCTGTGACGTTGATGGCCAGAGATCTGTCGCAAGGTTCCTCTCTGGTGGACCTCGAAATCCAGGGCGCGATGGCAACCGGCTCCGTCAACGGTGTGGCTCGCAGTTCCTACGGGATCCACGTCAAGGATTCCGTGGTTCAACTGATTCGAGTTCGTCTGGTCGGAGGCATCGCGGCACAGGGACTACCCGGCGATGCGGGAACCGACCTGTCCGCGACACCGGCGGCCTCGGGCCAGGCAGGAGGAGATGCAGATCAGTACTTCAGTGCCTGCGATGCGACCTCTGCCGGAGCTGGAGGACTGGCAGGTGGTGGTGGATCGAGTGGCGGCGGAAATGGCGGCACCGGTGGCACCATGGATAGCGATTGCTGCGGCACCATCCCCAATCCCTTCTGCGATGACTATGATGCGACCGGAGGAGATGCCGGTGCCGACGGAGCGGGAGCTTCCGGCTGGGGAGGTGGCGGTTCGGGAGGAGGCACCTGCAACGCCGGGGGGGATGGAGCTCCCGGAGCCCCGGGAAATCCGGGGGGTGGCGGAAGCGGATCCTCTGCAGGGGGCAATGCGGTGGCAGATTACTGGGTTCCGTTCAACGGTTCCGGTGGAACTACCGGGAGTGCCGGAGGCGGTGGCGGAGGCGGGGGAGGATCGGGCGGCTGTGATACCGGAACCGACAGCCATGGGGCTGGCGGAGGTGGTGGCGGAGGTGGAGGAATCCCCTCTCCCGCTGCGGCCAGCGGAGGGACCGGAGGCGGTTCCAGTTTTGGCCTGTTTGTGCTCGGTATTTCCGAGGTGACCCTGCTCGATTGCGTCGTGATTCGAGGAATCGCGGGAGTCGGAGGAACCGGTGGGCTTCCGGGGCCGGGACAGCATGGTGGGGCCGGGGGACCGGGCGGCAGTGGTGCCGGAAATGCTGCCGGTGGAGGAGATGGCGGTGACGGAGGAGACGGTGGAGCCAGCGGCGGTGGCGGCGGTGGCTCGGGTGGGGATAGTCGAGCTGTCTGGAGCGAGTCCTCCGATGTCATCGGTATTGGAGTCACGGTCACGGGCGGCACCCAGGGTCTCAGCGGAGCAGGCGGCTCGCTGCCAGGTTTCGATCCGGTCACTGCCGGATCTCCAGGAGCAGCGGGACAGATCATCGATGGTCTGGTGCACATCGCTGCCTCGGGAGCGATGGCCGCTCCACTCGATCGAAGCAGAAGAATAGTCTCTCTTCCAGGAGATGGATCCATCCTCGATGGTTGCATCATCGAAGGTTCGGTTTCCGATCTGGATGGGTGCGGTGTGTCGGTAGCCGGTCAAGGAAATCAAATCATCAATTGTGAGATCCGGAATCATGTAACGGGCGGTCAAGGGGCGATCTCCGTATCCGGTTCTGCCGAGATCGTTGGCTGTCAAATCACGGACTGCGTGTCAACGGGTGGTACCGCTTTGAGTGTGACCGCTACCGGAATCGTACGAGTTGAAAATAGCGTCCTCACGGATCATCTGGTGACAGGTCAAGCTGGCGCGATCCAGGTGATTGGTGCCGGTTCGCTAATCCTGGTCGGTTGCACGGTGATGGCCAATCAGCTGCAGATGGTCGGTGCAGTCGTGACCGCAGATTCAGTTAGCGTGGTTGAAATACAAAACAGTGTTATCTGGGGCAATGCAACGGGTGGCTCTGCGACCCTGCAGTTGCCGGTCGGGGCCGTTGTTTCGCACAACATCATCGAGGGAGGGTGGCCTGGCAATAATCTGGACGAAGACCCACTGCTGATCGATCTTGTCGGAGGAGATCTGACTCCGGGTCCTGGCTCACCCTGTATCGATGCCGGCGACGATGCTTTGGTTACCGACGCTCTGGATCTGTATGGTGAACCGAGAATTCGCTGTCAGGCTGTCGATCTGGGAGCAGTGGAACGGCAACCCTGTGGTGGAGGTTCCGGCGTTCCCGAACCGTTTTTGCGTGGCGATTGCAACGATGATGGCACCAGAAATGTTGCTGACGCCGTCACCATGCTTTCCTTCCTCTTTACCGGGGGAGCCCTGACCTGCGTCGCCACGGTGGATGTTAATGACGATGGAGATTTGAATGTTGCGGACGGTGTGACCTTGCTCTCGCACCTGTTCGGTGGGGGAGACCCTCTACCGGAACCGTTCGGTTCTTGTGGTAGTGATTCGACAGGTAAGCCATACAGTTGCGTAGTTTATAACTCATGTCCGTAGGCAGCCGGATGACAATCGTAATTTAGCTGTCGGCCGAGGATTGGTTTTGACGTTAGTGCTTGGGTTTGGTGGAATCGACTGAGCTCTGGTCGGTTCACCAGATAAACGCGAGGGGGGCGTTTTTTATGAGCTATCTGCGCCTGATTTCTTGTGCGTTCTTGCTTCTATCTTCAATTACAAATTTGGTTCTGGCCGATACGCTGGAATTCCAAGCGGGTGTTTTTCCCAACAGTGGAACCACCGATACCTGGCTCCAGGGTGCCTCAGGAAATGCCAATCAGGGTAACTCGACAATTCTGGAATGGGATGGAGAGGACTTTGGAGGACAGAACTTTCTGTTGCTCCGCTTCGACGAGATCTTTGGCACCTTGCCGGGCCAGATCCAGCCGACAGACGTGATCACCTCTGCGACTCTTTCCTATAGCTGCATCGATCCTGGTAATGGAGCCTCTGTGAATGAGGTGCTGGTCGATTGGTCTCCTCCTTCTCCTACAACATTCAATAACTTCGGGGGAGATGCAGGTGTGCAGGCTGATGAGTATGGAAATCTACTGGGGATTGCGCTGGGTACTGTCGGAATCCAGAGCCTCAACGTTACATCCAGTATCGCTTCCTGGGCGTTGAATCCCTCCCTCAATCGCGGTTGGATTTTCCGTCCCACCGAGGGTACCAACGGGGCTCAGGTTCGCAGTAGTGAGGCATCTCAGTTGACCGAGCGTCCGAAACTCACGGTCGTCATCAATGAGGGGGCTCCGCCGCCGGCGGAGGTAATTCGGGGACCATATCTTCAGATGGTGACGTCCAGCTCGATAGTGCTTCGCTGGCGTACCGACAACCCAACGACCAGTGGTATCCGTTTTGGGCCGAGTCCCGGAGCCTTGACCAGTGCCGTCACCAGCACCGCGAGTGTGCTGGACCATGAGATCACATTGACCGGTCTCGACCCCAGTACCCGGTATTACTACTCGATAGGAACCGATTCACAGGATCTGGCCGGGGACTCCAACGATCACTACTTCGTCACTTCCCCTGTAGTGGGAACCACCACACCATTTCGAGTATGGAGTATCGGAGACTTCGGTACTGCCGGTGCAAATCAGCTGGCAGTGCGGGATGCCTACTACAACTACGCAGGTACCGACTACACGAATCTATGGTTGATGCTGGGCGACAATGCGTACCTCAATGGGACCGATACCGAGTATCAGCAAGCAGTTTTTAATGTTTATCAGGATCTTTTGATTCAGACCCCGTTTGCATCAACACGGGGGAATCACGAAACCAATTCTGCTGTTTACTATGGAATCGTCAACAATCCGACCGCAGGCCAGTCTGGTGGAGTGGCCTCAGGTACAGAAGCGTTCTTCTCTTTTGATTATGGAAATGTGCATTTCGTTTGCCTCGATTCCGAGGGGTCAGATCTTTCTCCTTTCGGTCCGATGTTGACCTGGCTGGAACTGGACCTGGCGACTACCACACAGGATTGGATTATCGCGTATTTCCATCACCCTCCTTACACAAAGGGAACTCATGATTCCGACAATCCCCTGGATAGCTCTGGAAAAATGCGGGATATGCGACAGAACGCCCTCCCGGTTCTCGAGGCGGGAGGTGTTGATCTGACCCTGGCCGGGCACAGTCACGTCTACGAGAGATCTTTTCTGATCGATGGCCACTACGGTACCAGCGGAACCTGGAATCCAGCGTTACATCTGGTCGATGGAGGTAGTGGTGACCCGTCAGGCACCGGAGCCTACATCAAGGATCCGGATCCGAACCAGGGTGCGGTGTACATCGTGATGGGAAGCAGTGGCCAGCTAGGAAACGGCACCCTCAATCATCCGGCGATGTTCAAATCCGTACCAGTTCTGGGCTCGATCGTTCTCGATTTCGATGGTCACGAAATGGGCGTGACGATGGTTCGAAACGACGGTGGGGTCGAAGACGTGTTCACCATTTCCAAGACCCCTCCGGCGGACTGTAACGCCAATGGAACTCCTGATGTGCAGGACATCGATGCCGGAACGTCAGCGGATTGTAATCTGGACGGAATCCCGGATGAGTGTCAGATCCTGGCAGGTGACTGCAATTTGAATGGTCTGCTCGACGCCTGTGAAATTTTGGCTGGAACCGCTACGGATTGTGATGGAAATGGTCTGCTCGACAGCTGTGATCTGGATGCGGGGGCCGATGATTGCGACCTGGATGGTCTTCTCGACAGTTGCGAGTTGGATTCGGGGACTGGGTTCGATTGCAACCTCAACGGCGTACTGGATAACTGTGATCTCGCTAGCGCAGTAGAACTGGATTGTAATGGTAACAGTGTCCCTGACAGTTGCGATATCGCATTGGGTATCGAGTCAGATTGTGACGGTAATTTTAATCTAGATAGCTGCGATATTTTAGCGGGAGCCGTCGATTGTGATCTCGATGGGATTCTGGACAGTTGCGAATTGAATTTTGGTACCGGTTTTGATTGCAACGGAAATGGGACTCTAGACAACTGCGATATTTCTACTGGAAATGCACTGGACTGCGATGGGAACGGAACCCCGGATGATTGCGACCTTTCTGCTGGATTGGTTGCCGACTGCAACAGCAACTCGATCCCTGACGGCTGTGATATCGATGCGGGAGAGGATGATTGTGATCTCGACGGAATTCCCGACAGTTGTGAGCTAATCGCAGCCAGCGGTTTTGATTGCAACGCCAACGGCATTCTCGACAACTGTGATATCGCTTCGGGTGTAGCGGCGGACTGTGATGAGAATACAGTTCCAGACAGCTGTGATCTGGCAGCCGGCGCTGCCGATTGCGATTCCAATGACGTGCCCGATGCCTGTCAGCCCGATACCGACAAAGATGGCATCATCGATGGCTGCGATGACGATGTCGATGGCGACAACATTCCCAACGACTGCGATATCGATCAGAGCCCGGGAGTCGATTGCGACCAAAACGGTGCCCTCGATAGCTGTGATCTGGTGGCTGGCGCGAGCGATTGCGATTCCAATGGGGTGCCCGATGTCTGTCAGGCCGACACCGATAAAGATGGCACCATCGATGTGTGTGACGACGATGTCGATGGCGACAACATTCCCAACGACTGCGATACCGATCAGACCCCGGGAGTCGATTGCGACCAAAACGGTGCCCTCGATAGCTGTGATCTAGCGGCTGGCGCGAGCGATTGCGATTCCAATGAGGTGCCCGATGTCTGTCAGGCCGACACCGACAACGATGGCACCATCGATGTGTGCGACGACGATGTCGATGGCGACAACATTCCCAACGACTGCGATATCGATCAGTCCGCCGGTGTTGATTGTGATGGCAATGGAGTTCTTGATATCTGCGATCTCGCTGCGCCGGGCTCTGATGAAAATGCAGATGGGATTCTAGATCTCTGTCAGGGCAGCCCGTTCCGACGTGGTGATGGTAATCAAGATGGTTCGGTGGATATCACCGATGCGATTCAGGTTCTGGTAATTCTGTTCGGGAACTTACCCTCTGATTGCCCTCCTGCATTGGATTTCAATGGCGATGGCGAGTTGGATATTGCTGATGTGATTGCCGAGTTGAACTTCATTTTTCAGGGAGGCCCAGCCCCAGTTGCACCTTATCCAGAGTGTGGTATTCCGGTCGGGAGCCTCGGGAGCGGTTGTGAATCCTTCGCTGGCTGCCCCTGATCTGGGCTAGGGGCAGATGCCCTGCTGGCAGTCGAGGATGCCGCCGGTCGGATCAATACCGCAGCTGTCAGCGCCGGGAGCAGGTAGGGAGCCTCCCGACGAGAAGAGAAGGTCGAGGATCTGCACCGCATCGGCGACGTCGACAGATTCATCGTCGTTGGCATCGCCGGCATCCAGGCAGCCGGGTGTCACTCCTACCGAGAAGAGATATTCCAGCAGTGCGATCGCATCCGCGATGTCGACCGTTGCATCGGAGTTTCCATCACCCCTGAGGAACGCGCTCGCTGAATTGCCCTCGATGGCGAGAACGCCATCGGTCCTCAACGGAGCATATCCCGCCCCATTATTCTGTACGATCACGGCTTCTACCGGGGGAGACCCTGCGATCACCGGGAGCACCAGATTCGTGGTCACTCCAGAAGGCACGGAATCATCGACCCTTGCTTGAAGGAAGCAGATGGGAACATCGGTTCCCGCTGGAATCGTATCGATACCATCCAGATCCATCAGTACCGATACGGTTGCGATTCCTGCTGGTGCGTCGATATCGAACGAGAGGAAATCGGCGCTTGCAGCGTCGGTTCCGAGGACCGAGGCATCTTCGATGATGGTGACCGTGGGATCGAAAGAGATGGGGAAGGCAAATCCTTCGGTGGGCAGTTCCAGCTCACCGATGATGGGGATCTCGAACTGTGACCCGGGAGAGGTGGTCAGGGAAGCGACCGTGATCCTGTTTACAGGAATTGATATCGCTGCCGAGCAACTGGCAGGATCGGAAGCGAGACTCGAGTTGATGCCCCTGATCTCGTAAAGGTTGGTTCCCGGCTCTGGCGATTGATCAAGATAAGATGTGGTGTCGCCGGCCAGATTGTTGAGGAGCGAGCCGTTGCGACGGACTTCGATGGAGTCATAGGTCTCTGGGTTGCTCCAGCTCAGGAGTACCGCTTCTCCGGCTACCGAGCAGTTGAGTGCGTTGACTGGCGGCGGAGGGTCTATGCCGCCGACGAGGGTGAACACCTCGGAGAAGGAAGCGATGGCACCGGAAGAGGATGTAAGGGTGGTATCGACCGTCAGGTTACCGCCAAAGGGAGAGTGGGTGAGGATCGAGGGTGTTGACCAGACGAGCGGGATGTTGAAATCGAGCGTGCCACTGAGGGGTAGACTTCCGGCATCGGAGACATTCATCGTCGCACCGGCATCTCCGGGAAGATCTGTATAGAGCACGTTGAATGCGGTTTCGCCGGTGGGGTCGGGGATTCCCAGGAGAGCCAGGCCAGGTGCCACGTTCCCGGTAATCTCCGTGACGACGGCAATCGCCTGCATCGTATCAGTACCGACCGAGGTGACCTGTACTTCGGCGATGATCAATCCAGCGATGGTGAGGATGGGGTTCGGAACATAGATATCGACGACCAGGCCACCGACCAGTTGTCCTGGCATGTAGCCCGTGAAATCAAAAGAACCGCGATCAAACTGGACCACGAGACTCGCCGGTCCCTCACTACCTTCCGGAAAGAATGCTTCCTGCGTGAATCCGCTCGGTAGCGCTGCTTGAAGGTTATCGAAACTGGTCGACAGGGTCGGATTGAATTGCGCCATCGAGAGAGCGGGGCTTGCCAGGCAAACCACCAACAAAGTCAGCGATAGCATATCCGTGGTCGAAAACAGCAACGGTCTGATAGGGACCTCCTCTGGCACTGTCATCCAGCATACTGCTGGGTGCGACATGGCGACAGCTTCAAGCAGGTGGTTGGCTCCAGATCGGTAGTTTCAGAACAGCCAGGTGACCGATTCAGCAGGCGTCATAGATCTCGCAGTCCAACGGATCGGAGATGGAAGGATCGGGTCCACAGGAGCCGGGACTCGGGTTATCGGGTTGCGGACCACCGCTGAACAGTGCCGCCAGGCTGTAGATCGCATCGGCAATATTAACGCTTCCGTCGTCGTTGGAATCGCACGCGTCGGCGCACGATCCGGTCTGTCCACCACTGAACAGGGAGTCGAGGGTGAAGACGGCATCTGCGATGTTGAAGGAACCATCGGTGTTGCAATCGCCGCGCTGGAAGTCCTCTCCTAACGAATCCGCCAGGGGGAACGTCTCTTCAAAAGTGACCGTGACTCCGGTTGTCGAGGTGAGAAGGGTGTCGACCGTCAAGACCCCGCCTGCAGGAGAGTGGAAGAGGATGGGTTCTGTCACCCACACCAGCGGTACGTCGAAATCGAGAATGCCGCTGAGCGGCAAGATTCCCGAATCGATGACACTCATCGTTGCACCCTCATCTCCCGGGAGGTCGGTGAAGAGTACATTGAATGCGACTTGACCCGTCGGATCGGGAAATCCGAGTAGTGCCAGACCCGCTGTCACGTTTCCGGTGATCTCGGTGACCATGGCGATCGCTTCCAGCATATCGGGGGTGATCGAAAGGATCTGGACCTCGGCGATGATCTGTCCCGCGATGGTGACAATCGGTGATTGAATGAATACGTCGATGACAGCACCGCCCACCGGTTGCTGTGGGACGAAACCGGTGAAATCGAACGAGCCGCGATCAAATTGCACCAGCAGACTGGAGGGCCCTTCACTCCCGGAAGGAAACAGAAGGTCCTGGCTGAAGCCGCTCATCGCCCCAGCTTGCTGGTTGTCGAGACTGGTCGAGGCAGTCGGGTTGAACTGGGCGATCGCCGCTGCGGGAATCGCCAGCAAAAAGATCAGCAGAGCCAGGGTTGCGCTCCTGGAAGAGGATCGTTGGTTTTCGATACGGACCTCCCAACAGCGCAAGGATCAGGGGCAGTTATTCGTCTGGTCGCAGCTGAGCGGCCCCGGGGTTGGATCATCTCCACAGATTCCGTGAGGAGCAGCCGGCAGAGCTCCGCCACCGAATAGCGAACTCAGACAGTAGACCGCATCTGCGATGTCGACACTGTTATCGTCATTGGCATCACAGGCGCCGAGGCACAGTACCGTGCCGTTATTGAACAGAAAACTGAGCATGGTGACCGGGTCACTGATGTCAAATCCACCATCCTGGTTTGCATCTCCTCGATTGAAGCCCGTAGGCGGATCGATGCCGCCAGTGAGCGGGAAGACCTCATTGATATTTGCAACAAATCCGGAGGTCGAGGTGAGGACCGAATTGACCGATAGATCGCCACCAGCCGGTGAGTGAGTGAGAATCGATGTAGTTGTCCAGGTGAGGGGTACATCGAAATCAAGAGATCCGCTCAGTGGAAGTGTTCCGGCGTCAGTAACATTCATCGAGGCGCCGGTGTCATCGGGGAAATCATTGTAGAGGACATTGAAAGCGATATCGCCGATGGAGAGAGGGATTCCCAGCAGGCTCAGTCCGGCTGCCACGTTACCCGTGATATCAGTGATCACGGCGATCGCCTGCATCGTATCAGGCCCGACGGACGTGATCTGGACATCGGCGATGATCTGTCCGGAGATGGTGACGACGATCACCGTAACGTCAACATCGACAACCAGGGTGCCAGCCGATTGTCCGACAACCGATCCGGAGAAGTCGAAAGAGCCCCGGTCAAACTCGATCAACATCGAGGCGGGGCCTTCCTGTCCCTGGAAAAACATCCCCTGCTGGGTGAACCCACTGGCCTGTCCAGCCTCCAGATTGTCGAGGCTGGTCGAGAGAGTTGGTGTGAATTGCGCCAGTGAAAAGATCGGATGGATCAGGCAAGTCAGCAGTACCAGGTTGAACGCCAGGTTCGGGGATGGGAGTCGTGAGAGTCTGATGACCACCTCCTTACTCACACCATCCAGCATACTGCTCGGCAGTCCGAACCGACAGCACCACCCTGCTCAGTCACAACAGCAGGGATAATGGCGACTTATTGTCGTTTCCATGACTCAGGCCATCGCTTTCCAGATCGGTTGTGCCCCCTCGACGCCCACCAGTTTCTGGTCGAGACCGGCGTGGAAGTAGGCGAGTCGGTTGGGGTCGAGCCCCATCAACTGCAGAACCGTGGCGTGTAGGTTTTTGACGTGAAGGGGTTCCTCGACCGCTTCGGCTCCCAGTTCATCGGTGGTTCCGATGCTGGTTCCCCCCTTGGTACCACCGCCGGCCATCCACATGGTAAAGCCGTAGGAGTTGTGATCTCTGCCGGTGCCCTCGGCATATTCGGCGGTCGGTTGTCGTCCGAACTCGCCACCCCAGATCACCAGCGTCTCATCGAGCATGCCGCGTCGTTTGAGATCCTTGAGAAGTCCTGCAATCGGCAGGTCGGTGGCCCCGGCATGCTTGTCATGGTTGAACTTGAGATCGCCATGGGCATCCCAGTTGTTGTCGTTGTGGTTACCACCCGAATAGATCTGGACGAAACGAACGCCTCGCTCAACCAGTCGACGTGCCATCAGGCACTTGCGACCGAAGTCAGAGGTTTTTTCACGGTCGATGCCATAGAGGCTCTTGGTTTCCTCATCCTCGGCATTGAGATCAACCGCTTCCGGAGCACTGCTTTGCATCTGGTACGCCAGTTCATAGCTGGCGATGCGAGCGGCCAGATCGGGGTTGCCGACCCGGGCAGCAGCATGTGCCTCATTTTCGCTTCGTAGATGATCGAGTACGGATCTCTGGATGCCGCCTCCCAGTAACTCGGGGGGATCGAGATCGAGGATCGGAGGACCCTCCGATCTCAGAACCGTTCCCTGGTACTGGGCCGGCATGTATCCACTCGACCAGTTCTTTGCCCCCGAGATGGGGCCACCGGTGTTATCGAGCATCACGACAAAGCCGGGAAGATTCTCGTTGAGGGTGCCGAGGCCATAGGTCGCCCAGGATCCGAGGCAGGGAGCGCCGCTGAGCACCTTTCCCGAGTTCATCATCAACATTGCGGAGCCGTGCAGAGGAGAATCGGCAGTCATCGAATGGAGGAATGTGATGTCATCGACCATCGAACCGACGTTGGGAAACAGATCGCTGACGTACTTGCCACACTCTCCGTACCTTTTGAAGTCCCATTTCGGACCGACCACACGACCCTGTTTCCGATGGCCGCCCCGGCCAAACGTTTTGACCTCGATGGTCTGGCCGTCGAGTGGGTACAGTTTTGGTTTGTAATCAAAGGTGTCGACGTGGCTCGGACCGCCATACATGAACAGGAAGATCACCGATTTTGCTTTCGCAGGGATCATCGAAGTTTTCGGTGCCATCGGATTCACGAAGGGAGTTGCCCCATCGGCAGCGATAGCCTGACTCGAGAAGAAACCATTGCCGAGCATTCCGCCCAGTGCCAGTGAAGTGAATCCTGCCCCGGCTTCCCACAGAAACTCCCTGCGAGTTCTGCCGCAGAAGTTACCGCCTGTTCCAGAATCGTTGTGATTTTTCACTTCTTCGTCTCCATCAATCGATGTGAATGAATTCATTCAGGTTAAAGGCCATCACGCAGAAGATATCCAGAGCGGTGTTCGCATCGAGGTTGTGTTCTTGCTGGATATTTTCGATGAATGCAATGTTGTCACGGATCCGCTCACTGGTCGGTTTGCGCTGAGCGACGAGGTAAAGAGCGCGTTCTACCCGAGTCGCAAGGGAATCAGCTTCACCTCGAAGGCGCTCGGCAAAAATCTTGCCCTGTTTGATAGTGAAGTCGCTGTTGAGCAGGGTCAGGGCCTGAGTTGGCTGAACCGTATTGAACCGAACCGGGCACGAGCTGTCAGTATCGGCCATATCGAAAGCTAACAGCATCGGATGAAGGAGCGAACGCTTGACGTGGATGAACAGGCTGCGTCGCGCCGATTCTTCGGGGTTGGATCGACCCCAGGCGGCACCCGGTCGAGAGGAGGTGGCGAGAATCTCTTGCGGCATCGGCGGGTAGACGCCAGGACCTGCCAGGGTCCGATTGAGATTACCACTGATCGCCAGCACCGAATCTCTCAGTTCTTCAGCAGAGAGGCGCCGTCCGCGGAAGCGCCACAGATAGCGATTCCCCGGATCCTTCTGTTCTGCAACTGCGTCGTACTGGTTCGAGACCTTGAACACCGAACTGGTGACGAGGCGGCGGATCAAACCCTTCAGGCTCCACTTCTCATCGATCAGTTCAAGTGCCACGCGATCCAGTAATTCCGGATCGTGAGGTGGAAGTCCCAGTTCTCCAAAATCATTGGGTGTCGGCACGATCGGATGACCAAACAGGTGCTGCCAGATGCGATTGGAAATGACCCTGGCAGTTCTCGGATTCCCAGGATCGGTGATCCAGCGAGCCAGTGCCAATCGGCGTCCAGAGCTCTCTCCATCCTGGGGTTTGGTGATGACGGCATCGCCTCCGCCAAGGATTTCCGGGAAGCCGGCCTGCACCTCATCGCCGGGGCTCGAAGCGGTTCCCCGGATTCGAACATGGCTGGTGGGAGGGTTGGGCTGTTCCTGCGCGGATAGTACCTGGACCAGCTGGCGGTTGGGCCGCTGCAATTGCGAGAGGCGTTCGACTGCCCTGGATAGGCGATCAGCCTCCGCCTCGCCAAGCCGTTCCTTGACCATTTGACGGTGAGCGGGCAGAGCACCACCCCCGATGTTGAGATCGATCACCTCGTGATTTTCGAGAACCCGATCCCAGAATCGAATTTCGTCGATGTTGCCGTGCAAGGTATGTCGATCGGGATACATCCTGCCGATACTCAAATGCTCAGGTGCTTTCAGTTGCTGCTTACCGCCGTTAGCAGAAGCTACCTGGGCTCCGTCAACCCATAGCACGATGCGACCATCTTCTCGTTTACGAGTGAAGACGACGTGGTGCCACTGACCATCCGCCATGCCGTCGGGACCGTGAATGAAAGTTTCCGGTTGTCCGACGCCAGCACAGACATGCTGGCCGACCAGCGAGATGCCAAAATCAGCCACCACTCCACCGATTTCACCATCGACCAGTCCGGTACCACGGAACCAGCGCAAGTCATCATTGCCGCCTGCCCCCTCGTGCTCGGTACGGAACCAGAGTGAGATGGAGAAGTCGTCTTGCACCGGTCGTTCGATGAGTAGCCGATCATTTTCTGCGAGTTTCAGAGCCTGGCCATGGCGTCCTTCTTCTCGCTCGCTTTCTCGATCTTCGATGATGGCTTCGTGCTCCTGGTTGAAACCTAGATGAATCACTTGCCCTTGCCATAGATCAGCTCGAGCCTGCTGAAGGGTCTCCTCTCCCCAGCGCTCCTTGACCTCTTGAATCAGATTGCGAACTTCCAGGAGCCGTTCATTTCGTTCTCTTCGCCAGTCTTCCAGGGAGTCCTCGAACTCATCGGTGCCGAGATCGACCGGCAACTTGCGTACGAAGTTATCGGTGTTGACATGATTTCCACCGCCGACCTTGTAGTGCTTGAGACCCTCGAAGAAGGAAAGCATCCGGTAGTAGTCGCGCGCCGGAATCGGATCACCTTTGTGATCGTGACAGCGTGCGCAGCCCATGCTGATCCCCAGCATCGAGCGACAGGTGGTGTCGAGCATGCCGTCCAGATCATCAAATACCGCCTGGAGTGGATCTGCCGGTTCGTCATCTCGAATGCCCAGATGCAGAAACCCGGTGGCGACATGATGATCGAGGCTTTCTTCATCGAGCTCATCGCCGGCCAGCTGCAGGGTGACAAACTGGTCGTAGGGCATGTCGGAATTGAAAGCGTTGACCACCCAGTCCCGATAGCGCCATGCGCCCGGCTTCAGTCGATCCCGCTCGTAGCTGTCGGTTTCTGCCCAGCGCACCAGGTCGAGCCAGTGTCGCGCCCAGTGCACTCCGAACTGCGGATCGGCCAGCAGTTGATCGACTCGACGTTGCCAGCGATCGCTCGCGTTGTCCTGGAGATAGCTGTCAATCTCAGCGGGAGTCGGAGGCAGTCCGGTAAGAGCGTAATGAAGTCGTCTCAGCAGGGTCACCGGATCGGCCTCGGGTGCCGGTTCGATACCCAGTTTTTCAAGACCACTGAGCCAGAAGTGATCGATCTGACTCTCGGCTCGGTTTTTCAATCCCTGTAGTTGAGGAGTTTCGATGGAGGTGAGGGGCAGATCGCACCAGCGGCGACTTTCCAGTCGGTCCTCTTCCTCGGAGGAACCGACCGAGAATGTCGAGGCGACCAGGACCAGGCTGACGAACAATCCCTGGATAAAAATGCGCATCTCTTGTGGTTCCCTCCTGCATATCGCATCAACAGATCAACTGGTGAGGTTTCACACGATCACAGGGTACCACGCGATGGTCGGCGGGAGGAGCAGGGCCCTGCTAGACGATGACCTCGTTTTCGTGAGGTCGGAGCGCTTCGATGATGAAGGAGATGTGCTCCGTCGGGTCAACATCGAGAAGTTCCATTCCAATTCGAACTTCCTCGCGGTCGACTCCCTTGGCGAAGTTCTTGTCCTTGAGCTTCTTCTTGACCGATTTCGGGGTCAGGTCTTGCAGTCGATTGGGTCTGAGACGTGCGACTGCGATGATCAAGCCGGTCAGTTCGTCGCAGGCGAGTAGCGCTTTGTCGAGCTGGGTTTCGCAGGTGTAGCCCCACTTCGTGTAGTGACAGTGGATGGCGTGTGCGATCTCCTGCTCGCCCCGTTCTTCCAGGATTGAGGTGATGACCTTCGGGTGTTGCTCCGGATGTTTCTCGTAGTCAGCGTCGTGCAAGAGCCCTGCGACGGCCCACTTCTCTGGATCTTCCCCGAACTTGCTGGCGTATGCCTCCATGACAATCTCAACGGATCGAACGTGAGCACGCAGCGCTGGAGATTCCATCAGGGAATCGAGTATTTCTCTCGCCTCGGAGCGATCCATCCGTTTCCTTTTCCGTTCAATTCGATCAGGTCTGGTAGTTCGCCATCGCCGATTCAATTTCTTCGATGGTTTTGGGGATTCCGCCGGTGAGATTCACCGGGCCATCCGCCGTGACCAGGATGTCGTCCTCGATGCGAATGCCGAATCCCTCGTCGGGCAGGTAGATCCCCGGTTCGATGGTGATCACAGCCCCCTGGGGTGCGGTGGGGTCGGGTTGTACGTCATGAACTTCGAGCCCGATGGGGTGACCGACTCCGTGGGGGTAGAAGTCACCGTAACCGGCATCGGTGATGACCTTGCGTGAGATGTCATCGAGCTTTGAGTATTCGACTCCGGCCTTGACCGCCGCGATGGTGGTTTCCATCGAATCGAGCACGATCTGATAGATCTCTTTCTGGCGATCGGTGAAGACACCACTGGCGGGGTAGGTACGGGTGACATCGGAGCCATAACCCCCGGAGCCCTCCCCGAATCTTGCTCCGCTATCGATGACGACCAGATCCTGTTCACCGATGATCTGGTCGTTGGCTCGGTAATGAAGGATGGTGCCGTTGAAACCGGCTCCGACGATGGTGCCATAGAAGGGGCCGCGTGATCCATTGCTGCGATAGCCGTGCTCCGCAGCTTCTTGCACGTCAAACTCGGAGATCCCCGGGCGCAATGTTGCCAGTACCGCCCGGAACCCTTCTTCGGTGATCTCGGCCGAGCGACGGATCATCGCCAGTTCGCTGTCTGACTTCACCGCCCTCAGGCGTGGAATGATCTTGTTGCCATCGACGATCTCAAGTCCTGGGATTCGCTGCTGTAATTTCTGGAAGATTTCGAGGTCCGGTCCAACTGGGCTTTCATGATTGACGAGCGGATGCAGGCACACGGCTTTTTTGGATCGCTTGCATGCCTGGAGAACAAAGTTGGGGAATGAGCTGGAGCGAATGATGGTCTTGAATCCGAACTTCTCTCTGAGCGAAGCATTGATGGTCCCGCGCCAGCCGTCCCACTTTTCCACTTCGGGGAGATGAGGTTGGAGGATCAGGACCTGCTTGTGAGTTTCTCGAGTGGAAGACGGATCGAGCAGCAAGATGGCACCCGGTTCGTCCGTGATCCCCGTCAGGTATTCGAAGTGGAGGTGGGGTCGGAAGTCTTCCTCGAGACCTCCTCCGGTACCGGCGAAAACCAATCCCATGGCTCCATCGAGCTGGGCGAGGGCATCGGTTCTTCGTTGTGCGAATTCTTCTGCGGCGATAAAAGGCTGGCTCATCGGCATTTCCTCCGGGATCAGCGATGTCTCCGGCGATTCGGAGCGTCTTGACGGGGTACGATTGTCGCGTATGCGACGAACGAGGGAAAGCAATTGAATCATGATCCGGGTGGGGAGTTGACTCATCGGATGAGGATGGGGAGAATTGCGGTGGCGAGATTTGTCCGAGGCGAGGCTTCGGCGGGTTATCGGGCGAAATTCAATCGCTGCTCTGTGGAGATCTGTTTGCCAGGTTGGCTCGGGTCCGGTTAGGAGAGTTTCTTGCGATTCACCGCGAAATTTCCACTGGTCCTGCTGCTGTTTCTGACCCTGGCTAGCAACCACTCCGTGGCCCAGGTGCCGGGCTTGCTGGTAGAGCCTTATCTGCAGTCCCCGACTCCCTCCTCGATGGTGATCGGCTGGGAAACACAGGGAAACAGTCAAAGCCAGGTTCAATACGGTCTGACCAGTGCACTCGGACAACTGGCGTCGGGAACCAGTGTTGACAGTGGTGGGGGAGCCTTCATCCACCATGTCGATCTGGCCGGGCTGCAGGCCCAGACCCGTTACTACTATCGAGTCGTCAGCGGCAGCATCATCAGCCCGGTTTACTTCTTCAGTACTCCCCCTGCGCTGACGGCAGAAACGCCCTTCCAGTTCATCGCCTACTCTGATGCCCAGAACGGCAGCAACGGGGTCAAGCATGAGGAAGTGATCAACGATGGAGTGATTTCATTCTGTGCCCAGGAGTACGGGATACCCATCGATCAGAGTGTCAGCTTTTCGCTGGTCCCTGGTGATCTGGTCTCGACCGGAACCACTCACAGCCACTGGCAGGATCATTTCTTCGGCCAGGCACAGAATCTGTATCGTCATGTGCCGTTGATTCCCGCCCTTGGAAATCACGAGATCGATGCACAGTACTACTTCGACTACATGCAACTTCCCAACAACGGTACGCCAGGATTCGAGGAGCACTGGCATTATCTCGATCATCAGAATGTTCGTGTGATCACCCTCGATACCAACTCCGGGTACCGGATCCAGGAACAACTCGACTGGCTATCGGCAGTGCTCGATGATGCCGCCGTCGATGATCGGATCGACTTCGTCTTTGCTCAGTTTCACCATCCGCATAAATCAGAGATCTGGACCCCGGGCGAGACCTTCTACAGTACCCAGATCATCACAGCGATGGAGCAGTTCAGTACCGTGACGGGCAAGCCGTCGATTCACTTCTTCGGTCACACCCACGGTTATTCACGAGGTCAGAGCCGCGACCATAATCACTCGATGGTGAATGTCGCCAGTGCCATGGGTTCTCTCGATTACTGGGGTCTATATCCCAACGCCGATTACGAGGAGTTCGAGTTCAGTGTTCCGGAGTGGGGATTTGTTCTGATGGATGTGGAAGCGGGGCCCGATCCTGCTTTTCGTCTGCGCCGGATCAGTCGTGGCAACGATTACATCTTCCGCGACAACGAGGTGATCGATGAGATCTTCGTTCGGCGTTACAACACTCCACCAGATACGCCGGTGCCCTTAACGCCCGGACCTGGTTCTGGAGTGATTCCGGGAGATGACGTCATTCTCACCGGATCGCCCTTCTTCGATCTGGAAGGGGATGCCCACATCGAGAGTCAGTGGCAGGTGACCACCACCCCGGGCAACTACACCAACCCGGTGGTCGATGAGTGGCGACGTTTTCAGAACTGGTACCGATCACCCGCCGTCGATCCGGGCATCAGCATCGACACCGTGCTCGACCCGGACATGTCCCATGTTTGCCTGGAAACTCCCTTACCGGGTTGCACCACCGTCTACTGGCGAGTGCGCTATCGTGACCGCAGTCTCGGCTGGAGCGACTGGTCGACCGAGAGTTCCTTCGAGGTTGGCAACTCCAGCGCTGGGCCGATGGCACCCTTCCCGGGAGATGGCGATCAGCAGGTCACCTTCACGCCGATCCTCGAGTGGTTCCCCTGTGACCCGGCCGATTCTTACGATGTTTATCTCGGTCAGAATCCGGTACTCGGCGCCGGTGACTTCGCCGGCAACCAGCTGGCCACCAGCTACGATCCGGGCCCCCTGGATGTCCTGACGGCCTACTACTGGCGAATCGACTACCGCGTCGGAGCTGCCGTCATCCCCGGTCCAACCTGGAGCTTCACCACCGACCAGGACTACCCGACCGAGTTCACCTCGGAGTGGCGCTTCGGGGATGCAGCTCCCGCCGATGATGTCGATCTGGAGCCGAGTCTTGGGCCATCGACCCTGACCCCGCGCGGCATGATCGCAGGGGCCGAATGGGGCACCGGAACCAGCGATGGAATTGAAGTGCCGCATATCAACGGAGAACCGGTCGATTACATCTGGCTCGATAATGTCTATGGCAGTGGCCGTGGTCTCGAGAATTTCTTCAACGCCCCCGGCAATGGCGGCGGAGGCTGCTGCGATGTATTCCACTTCACGCTGATCTTTGATGTGTTTCTCGATACCTCGCAGACCGGCTTGCAGGCGCTGTGGCAGGGCAATGCCAACAACTCCAACGATGCCGAGTTCTTCATGCGTTGTGGCGATGGGGCGCTGTGGAGTGCCGGCGATGGCTACTTTGCGCCGGGTTCGTGGAATCTGGGTGAATGGGTGCGTATCGTTGATCGGGTCGACTACCAGAACAACACCTCGGCGGTGTTCGTCAATGGCGTCAAGGTGATGGGCGATGATCAGCTCAGTGCGCCAGACTGGCTCTACGCGCTGGGCAGTGGCAGCCCGGTCTGGATGATCAGTGATAACGGCCCTGATAGCGACGTTTCGCTGGTGCGATGCGGTGCGGTCGCCATCGTCGATGGACTGATGGGAGATGACGCGATCGCGGCGCTGGGCGGTCCCGATGCGGCGGGTATCTTTGTCGATGATCCGGTGGAACTGTTCGTCCGTGCCGATGCCAACGGCGGTGGTGGGATCGATATCTCCGATGCGGTCGGGATGCTCACCTATCAGTTCGGTGGCGGCACCACCGACTGTCTCGATGCACTCGATGCCAACGACGACGGCTCGATCGATATCTCCGATCCGGTGTACCTGCTGACCTTCCTGTTCAGCGGTGGCGGCGACCCTCCCGCTCCCTTCCCCCTGTGCGGCGAGGATCCGACCGCTGACCTGCTCGACTGCGTCAATCAAGCGGCCTGCCCCTGAACGGGGACGGTCGTAAAGCGCTACTCGACCGGGTCGAGATTGTAGAATCGTATCGCGTTGTCGCCTTCGATGGCGGCTCGTTCGGTGGGTGAGAGGGTTGCGAGGTACGGTTCGACGAGGCTTTTGACCTGCGGGTATTCCGCCGCCAGTCGACACACCGGCCAGTCACTGCCGAACATCAATCGATCAGCTCCGAAGGTCTCGATGGCGGTTTCGATGTAGGGCGCCAGATCTTCGGGGCTCCACTGGTTCCAGTTGGTCTCGGTCACCATGCCCGACAGCTTGCAGGTCAGGTTGGCCGACTGCGCCAGTTCCCCGAGCTGGCTGGCCCACGGTTCCAGCGCTCCATCGGCGATTCTCGGCTTGGCGATGTGATCGAGCACCATCGGGACATCGGGGATCGCCCGCACGAAATCGATGGCCGCCGGTAACTGCCGTTCGTAGATGAGCAGATCGTAGGTCTGTCCGCGCTCTGCCAGCGACCGGACCCCCTGGCGGAAGGTCTCGTTATCGAGAAATCGATCATCCGGTTCATCCTGGACGATGTGGCGCACGCCGACGGCACGAGGCTGGGAACACCAGTGGTCGAGCTGTTGCGACAGTTCGGCAGATTGCAGGTCGACCCAGCCAACGACCCCGAGGATCCACGGGTTGGCGGCGGCCAGCTGCAGCAGAAAATCGTTTTCGCGAGTCGAGGAATCGGCCTGGACCGCGACGCAGCCACCGATTCCTTCATTTTCCAGCAACGGACGCAAGTCCTGGGGCAGGTAGTTTCGCTGAAGAGTTTCCATCCGGTCATCCATCCAGGTGTGGATCGCCGGGTCATGGCGCCAGAAGTGCTGATGGGCATCGATCCTCATGGGGGCTCCCTCCTGCGGGCATCTTGGCCTGCAGGATCGAGTCCGTCGAGAGCCCCGCCTTGATGATGGCGGCGGAAATCGACAAACTCTGGCAACGGAGGTTGCCGATGCAGAACAAGAGACAGCTGGTATGGGTGGCAGGAATTCTGGCGCTGGTGGCCGCCTGGACCTGCAGTTCGTTACATCTTCTCCATGCGGAGAAGGATGCAGACCTCGGTTTGCTGGCTGGTATCTGCGGTACCGGCGATGAAGGTTGTGCATCGGTGGTGACGAGCCGCTGGGGAGTTTTCCCGCCCGGACCGGAGGGTCAGGAGGGTCCCTATGATGGCACTCCGGTGGCGCTCTTTGGTTTTCTTTACTACGCCATCCTGGCCAGCTGGTTTCTGCTGATCGGCAACCCGGAGCCGGGCCGTCAATGGCTGTCGCGCTGGTTTCTCTACCTCAACGGTGCCGGAGTCATCGGTTCACTCGCCTACAGCGGCATCATGATGTTTGCCATCGGTAGCGCCTGCAAACTGTGCTACCTGACCCACGGCTGTAATCTTGCCATCTTTGCCATCTCGTGGACGCTGAGACCGCGCGGACCCGTTACGCGGGGCACGGGCTCACCTTCGAACCGTCTGTTGATCGCTGCGGTTGCCGCAGTGGCTCTGGCATGCTTCGCCCAGTTGAGCCTGTTCGAGTCGGGACAGGAACGAGCTCGTTTCCGCGGTCTCGAGGAACAAACCGCCTCCTTGCAACAACTCGCTCAAGATGTGGAGAAGCTGGAGACTCTGCATCGAAGTCAGACCAAGATCGATACCGCGATTCGCGACGACGATCCCAAGCTCAATAGCTCCGGTCTTCGTTATCAACTGGTAGTCTTCTCCGATGTGGAATGCCCCAACTGCGCCCGTTTCGACATCTACCTCAAGGAAACGATCCTGCCGATCTGGAATAATCATCTGGAGGTGGTGTGGAAGCATTATCCCAACACCACCGATCATCCTCACGCGATGGATGGAGCCAAGGCACTGGAAGCGGCGCGACTGCAGGGCAAGTTCTGGGAACTGAGAGATTGGCTGTTACCGCGTCGTCAGAATCTGGGTGCGGTCCTGTGGCCCCAGGCTGCCCAGGAACTGGGGATGGATCCGCAGCGATTCACCCGCGATATGCGGTCTCCTCAGGTCGCCCAGCGGATTCAGCAGGACATCATGGTGGGTCGTAAGGCCAGTATCGGGGGCACTCCCGGGGTCTATCTGAATGGTCGTAAGGTCAGTCGATTGCTTCGAAGAAGTAACGGCTTCTGGAAGATTCAGAGCGACAGTCTGCGCGAGCAATATCAGCGCAAGGGGCGGACCTGGTAAATCGAGGCTTAACAAGAGACTACAAATCTATCTGCCAGATCCTGAGCAGGAAGCGTTGAGCGACTGTTCCGACACGGGTATCCTTTAGCTAGAGGTTCTGTGGAGATGGGCTCTGAAAGACCTTTGTTTCACAACCTATTTTTTTGCTCAGCCATGTCCGCCATCAACATCTTGGAATTGGGGTCCGGCTCCATCCCATCTTGTTTTCAGGGAACGTATTCGCGTCCCCGTTTTTGATGGAAGGTTCCTGGTTCCAGGACTCAATAGGGGGTTGCTCATGCAAAGCAACATCGTTTTCGTCACATTGTTGACGATTGTACTTTTGCCCGGTTCTCTCGCTTTTGGTCAAACCTTCGAGATTTCCTCGACCGATCAAACGGTGTCGGCGGTAGGTGGAGGAGCTTCCTTCACCTCGACATTCAGTGTTGAGCAGGTCTCAGGTGCTCTCGAAGAAACGAAAGGCTTCTCTTTCGCCTACCGGCATGATCCGAACCTTCTGGAAGTGCTGGGTTCCAATCCCTACGTTCCAAATGTTGTCGGCGAACTGGCTGCGGTCAACGGCAACACCGGACCTGATTTCATCCAGGGTGAGATCTTTGCTGACGGTTTTACCCTCGGGGTGATCTACGCTTTTGTCGATCAGACCCAGGTGATCACCTTTGATGTGGCCAAGCCGATGGTCGAGGTCGAGTATTCGACCTTGCCAGGAGTTCTCGATGGGGTGACAGAAAATGTCGTGACTGACATCGTTCACGCCGCTGATCTGGGCACTCCCGTCACGGCTACCGTGGTGGTGATTGGTGCCGGTGTGTCAGCCCCAGCGGATGCTCTTCCCTTCACGATCACCATCGAGCCGGCTCCTCCAGCGCCGCCGATCCTGTTCACGCTCAGCTGTGGCGATCAGGAAGCTAGCTTCTCGAGTGCCACTGGAATTGGTTCCTTTACCAACAGTGTCTCCGTGGTGGAGGAAGTAGCGGTCGGTGAAGTTGCCAATGACACCCAGGGTTTTTCCTTCGGCGTGGGCCATGATTCTGTGATGTTGACCGCAATTGCGGTTGATCAGGGAGCGGTACTTCAGGCGATGGATGGTGGTAACGGTCCGGAGTACTTCCAGGTAGGAATCGAGACGGACGGCTACACCGTTGGCTGCATCTATGATTTCCAGGGTGGTGTGCTGACCACATTCGGTGTTTCCACCGAGGTGGTTTCTGTCGATTACGATACGGTTGAAGGCAGCCTGATAGGTAGTGTTCCTGGCTCGACCCAGACCACTGATCTGATACCGCAGAATGGGCTCGGCCCCAACGGTGTCACCCTGGTGATGGTGGTTGGAGGACAATCGATCAGCATGCAAGGCCAGTTGGGTGTGATCAGCCTGGTGGCGACCGGAGGTTTTAATCGCGGAGATTGCAACGACGATGGAAATTACGACATCGCCGATGCGATCACGCTGCTGGATGAATTATTCCTTGGCGGCTCGGTTCCCTGTGAAGATGCGTGTGATGGCAATGACGATGAGCTGAAGGATATCGCCGATGCTGTTTACGTTCTTTCCTCGCTTTTTGTCGGCGGACCGATGCCTCCTGGTAATGGATCCTGTGCTCCAGATCCGACCGAGGGAGCCCTCGGCTGTGCGGTATTCAATAGCTGCCTGTAGTCGACAGAGCACTGGTTAAAAGGTCAGCTAGCAGGGCTGCGAACTTCCGACAGGATGTTCGCAGCCCTTTCTTCTGGCAGTTCAAGAATCCAATTCCTGTCCGTTGAGGAGCTTCTCACCGAGGTATATTCTGAACGGGTGAGGTTGAAGATACGGTCTCTGGACCGTTTGGGCTCAACGACGGTGTTGAAGGTGTGTTCGATCCTGTCACTAACGCAAGATAAAATCGGAGTGTTGGTCCATCCCATCGAGGTGAAATTGGTGTGGTCGAGATTTGCTCTCGCCACATGTGCGTTGATCGGTGGCCCTGCATTCCCTGGTTTCTAGGGGGCTACTCATGCAAGGCAAGTTTGTCTTCCTCTGTTCGCTGATGATTCTTCTTTATCCAGTTTCTGATGCAGTGGGTCAGAGCTTCGAAATCTCAACGCCAGATCAAGCGATTGCGGCTGGTGGCGGTGCCATTCCATTTACTACTGTCTTTAGCATCGAGCAAGTGACTGGCGCTCTTGAGGACACCAAGGGGTTCTCCTTCGCCTACAGTCACGATTCGTCACTGCTCGAAGTGGTGGGATCAAATCCGTTCACGCCGAACGTGCTGGGTGAACTCGCCGGTGTCAATGGCGGCACGGGTCCCGATTTCATCCAGGGCGAAATTTTCCCCAACGGTTTTACTCTCGGCGTGATCTATGCATTTGTCGATCAGACCCAGGTCATCACCTTCGAGGTCGCCAAGCCGATGGTCGAAGTGGATTACGCCACCCTGCCAGGTGCGGTCGATGGAATTACCGAGGATGTCGTGACCACCGTCGTGGGTACCGATCAGCTGGGTTCGCCTGCGACTGCCACCGTGGTGGTGATCGGTGCTGGTGTTTCTGCCGACGCGACCGCATTACCCTTCTCCATCACCTTCCAGGCAGCGCCTCCGGTACCCGACCCGGTGTTCGTGATTTCTTCCGGAGATCAGACCCTGGTGGCCTCCGGTCCCAACGGTGGAACCGCCAGTTTCACCGCCAGTTTTGCCATAGAGCAAGACCTGTCCAATCCCGAGTCGGTGCCAGAACCAACCTATGCGTTCCAGTTTGGCTACCGACATGATCCGGCGATGTTGCAGGTCAGTAACGTTGCCCCGGCACCAGCAATCGCAGCTCTCGATGGAGGCAGTGGTGCTGCGTTTTTCGGCCAGATGATCCATGCCGATGGATTTACCATCGGTTGCAACTACGATTTCCAGCTGGTGGAGACGATTACATTCTCGAACCCTACCGATGTGATTGATGTCAGTTATTCGAGTTTGCCGGGTGCTCTCGCCAATGCAGCGGGAACGCAGTTTACCGTGGTCGAGGAGGCGAGTGATCTGGGCGGAAATTCGATCACTCCGGTGGTGGTGGTGGATGAGGGCACCGGTATCGATGCTCAGGCCTTACCTTTTACTGTCGGTCTTACTCCGGCACCGGCTACCGTCTTCACGCTCAGCTGCGCCGATCAGGAAGTGAACTTCTCCGGCGCAACAGGGGTTGGGTCCTTTACCGGTAGCATCTCCGTGACGGAGGATTCCGCCAACACTGGTTATCCCAACGATACTCAGGGATTTTCATTCGGAATCGCTCACGAACAGAGTCTTCTCAATGTTACAGGGGTGACTCAGGGCGCAACTCTCCAGGCGTTGGAGGGTGGCAACGGAGCCGAGTTCCTGGTGATCAGTCTCTATCCAGAAGGCTTCACCATCGGCTGTGTCTATGACATCGAGAATATCGCGGTTCTGGCATTTCCGATGGAGACAGAGGTGTTCACTGCCGATTACGAGACGGTCGCGGGAAATCTCGCCGGTACGGATGCGGGGGCGACGGTGACAACCGCGCTGACGCCGATCTCCGGTCTCGGTCCCAATCAAGTGACGATGGTGATGGTGGTCGATGGCCAGTCCAATGCCATGGTGGGCGAGGCAGGGCAGATCTCGCTGATTGCGACCGGTGGTTTTGACCGGGGAGATTGTAACGACGATGGTCTGTTCGACATCGCCGATGCCATCACCCTGCTGGACGCTCTGTTTCTCGGTGGATCGGTTCCTTGCGACGATGCCTGTGATGGCAATGACGATGAGCTGAAGGATATCGCCGATCCCATTTACATTCTGGCAGGTCTTTTCAATGGGGGGCCGCTGCCGCCGGGCCGTGGAACTTGCGGGCCCGATCCGACGGAAGGGACTCTGGGCTGTGAGTCGTATGATTCTTGCCTCTGATTTGAACTGACTTTACGAGGGTTAACAGGCCCAGGGCCGGAGAATCCGGCCCTGGGCCGACTGCCTCATTTTCGGGCTGGCTACCTGACTATCCGAACGTTGAGGTGTCACCTCTAGCAGTTTATCCTCAGGTAGGAGGTGTGGGCCAGTCGACGGACTTCTACGTCGATACTGTAACCGCTAAAATATTACTCACGGTTGGCTCTACCGTGGTTTTTTTGCGTAGGCAATTGTCAAAGAAAAGCAAGTGTTCGGAATCAAGCGTTCAGTTGTGCTGGATCGACAATTAGAAGTGAATTCCCTGCAATTTGCTTCCGTTGATCAGGTCGATCGTCGATTCCGTTCCAGAGGGAGAATTCATGAACCGTTTTATTACTTTTGCGTCCTTGCTGGTCTACTTTGCCGTGATGGCTTCCGTTGCAACGGCTCAAACATTTCAGGTCTCTTCTACGCCTCAGAACTTCGTGGCGACTCCTGGAACACCCATCCCGTTCTCTGCTGTCTACGGTATTGAGCAGACCTCAGGCGCGCCTCTGCCGATGTGTGGATTTCAATTCCAGTACAGTCATGACACATCCCTGATCGAAATCGAACCGGTTGGGTTTCCGACTACGGTGGGAGAAGTAGCTGCACTCGATGGTGGAAATGGACCTGGTTTCATCGATGGCCAGATCACCGGAGCAGGGTTTACCATCGGGATGGTCTTCTCCATGACTTTCGCGGAGACGATCACCTTTGATTCATTGAAACCGGTGATTCGTGTCGACTACAACACCGTAGCAGGTGCTTTCGGTGGTGGTATCACCAACGATGTGGTCACGCAGATCTTCCCTTCAGATAATCTCGGTTCTCCAGTCGTTGACAGTGTCATGTCGACCTGTGCGGGAAGCGCTGTGCCGCTCGCCGGGCAGCCATTCAGTATCACCTTCCTTGCGCCTCCTCCGCTTCTTTTCGACATTTCTTCGCCGGATCAATCACTCGTGGCCTCAGGGCCCAACGGTGGATCGGTCAGCTTCGGTGCAGATTTCAGCATCGTGCAGGGAGGCGACCCGGCAGATCTGACACCAACCGAGGGCTTCCAGTTTGCGTATCGTCACGATGCAGCATTACTTGAAATCAATAGCGTCAATGAGGGATCTGGCCTGGCTGGCCTTGATGGAGGAAACGGTCCAGAATTTTTCGATGGCACCATTTTCTCCGATGGGTTTACGGTCGGATGTATCTACGATTTCATGGGTCTTGAAGCCATTACCTTTGACAGTCCAGAGACGGTTATCTCGACGAACTACAGCAGTGTCGCGGGTGCTTTTAATGGGGTCGACACTGCGGTGCAGACGGCTTTGACCGTGGCCGGTGATCTGGGATCGCCCGCCGTTGATCCGGTGATCGTGGTCGGTGGCGGAACCGCCATCTTTGCCACCGGGCTGCCGGTCAATCTGTCGATCCAGCCGAACCCGCCCTTCACCTTGACCTGTCTCGATCAGACCGCGAGTTTTTCACCTGATTCGGGTGCCGGTAGCTTCACTGCTTCCCTGACACTGGAGGAAAATCCAGATAATGCAACTTTCCCCACCGATACTCAGGGCTTCTCTCTCGGTATTGCCCATGACGTTTCGCTTCTGACTGCTACCTCTGGTGCATTTGGATCGACAGTCACAGGAATGAATAGTGGAGATGGGCCTGACTTCGAAGACATCAATGTGTTCGCAGAAGGTGTGACTTTTGGTGTTGTCTACAGTTTCCAGGGTACCGAGTTTTTGCAGTTTGATACGGCCACGGAACTGGTAACAATTAGCTACGACACAGTTCCCGCCGCCTTGGCGGGTGAGACTGAGGATGTGGTGACGATTCTGGATATCACCGATACCCTTGGTATGCCCCCAGTTGCAAACGTTGTGGTGATCGACTCTCAAGCAGGAGCGATGTTCGGGCAAGACGGTACCATCACCCTGACGCCGGGGGGTGGCTTCTTCCGGGCCGATGCCAACACCGATGGTGGCTTTGACATCGGAGATCCCATCACCACCCTTGGATTTCTGTTTACCGGTGGAGTTGTGACTTGCATGATAGCTCTGGATGCAAACGATGACGGTTCTGCTGACATTGGAGATGCGATTTACATGCTAGGACATCTGTTCACCGGTGGGCCTGCTCCTCCGGCGCCATTTGAAGTTTGTGGTGCTGACCCGACGCCCGGTGGATCTCTCGACTGCGTTGATTATCCGAGTTCAAGCTGTCCCTGATCGGTTCAGAACAGTGCTGTGAAGTGGCTGCCGCGATCCCGATGTGGATTTCGGCAGCCTCTTTTTCTGTATGCCCCGAAACATGTCATTGGTCGCTGTTCTAGCTGCTTCGATGGGCGGTCGGGATTCCTTTCCGGATCTACCTGAAAAACCCTCCAGGACCCCTTTCATCGAAGCGCCGCCACGTTGCGTACATGCCATTCGTTGGCTACCATCGACAGGTATGGTGTAGGTCGATTTTGAGGATTTCTGCTTCCGTGTGTTTGTTTTTGGGCTTTCTGGGCGATAAGCCAGTGGTTCTGCACCTTCATTCAGTTCCGGAAACACAGGAGACCGAGATGGGTTCCAGGATGACCATCGAGAAAGGGATATCGATGCGAGGAGTTATCGCGCTTGCTCTTCTCTTGACTCAATGCCTGTTGCTGGGGACGGTATCGGCTCAATCATTCAATGAGGCTGTGGAGGAGAGTCGATCTCCATTCACGGGGAGAGTGCATCATGTGGCAGGTGTGGATGGAAATCCGCTGCCATTGCCCGAGGGAGTCGAGCCGGATCTGAGCGATGTCTATCAGGTACTCCGTGTCCATGGTGACCGCCTGGGGATTCGTTTTCCCGAGAGAGAGCTTGAGCTGGTTCGAAGCGATCGTTGCTCCCTGGGCCAGATCCATCACACTTTCCAGCAGGTATATCTGGGCGTGAAGGTGTTTTCCGGAGTCATCAAGGTTCACCTCGAATCCGATGGTACTCCGCTGGTGATCAACGGCGATTTCTATCGCTTGCCAAAAAAACTGGCGGTGAAACCCAGCCTCACGGTCGAAGATGCCGTGGCCTTTGCGGAAGCGGCGCTGGAGCAAAACGATCTGGTGCAGACTACCGATGCGGAACTGGTGATCGCAAACCCCGGTTGGTGGGGTGATCAGCCGCTTGAGCAGCCAGTTCTCACCCAACATCTCGTTCTTGAGGGAGCAGAGATGCTGGCGGAGCATGTTCTGATCGATGCGTTCGGCGGAGAGCTGGTGGATCGCTGGCCGGCAGTGCACAGCGCACTGTTTCGAGAAGTGTATGACGGTTCCGGAGGTGGATTGCCGGGAACTCTGGCACGTGCCGAGGGCGCCGGGCCGACCGGAGACGCCGATGTCGACGGTGCTTACGATTCCTCCGGAGATCTGTACCAGCTTCTCTTTGAGGGGCTAGGCCGCGATTCACTCGATGGAAACGGCAGTGCTCTCACGACAACGGTCCACTGGAATGACGGCATCTGTCCCAACGCCATCTGGAATGGCAATCAGGGCGCGTTTTGTGATGGTCTCGCCACTGACGATGTGGTGGCGCACGAACTGGTCCATGGTTTGACCCAGTTCACCGCAGATCTGATCTATCAGAATCAGTCGGGTCAGTTGAACGAAGGATATTCCGACATCTTTGGCGAGGTGATCGATCTGTGGAACGGCGATGCCTCCGTGGCGGGTCCTCCTGGAGGAACACCATCATGGCCTGGCGGTTCCACCGGTGGCGGATTGGATACTCCAAACTCTGCTCGAACCGGTTGTAACGACGGTTCTGCGCGGTGGCGGATGGGAGAGGAAACCAGTCTCGGTGCCATCCGAGATATGTGGTTCCCGGAGTGCTTCAACGATCCTCCCAGTACCACCGATCCTCTCTACAATCAAAATGCCTGCGGGCCCTTTGACAACGGTGGCGTTCATACCGGTAGCGGAGTGTGGAATCACTCTTTCGCGATGCTGGTCGATGGCAAGGTTTTCAACGGGCAGACGATTTCCCCCATCGGCATGACGAAAGCGGGAGCGGTCTACTTCCGTGCCCTGACCGTCTACATGACAGCAGCCACCAATTTCCCACAGGCGGAAACTCTGATGAATCAGGCTGCAGCCGATCTGGTCAATACCAGCCCGAACGATCCCCGCACCGGCAACCCTGGCGATGTTTTCACCCAGAGCGATGCTGATCAGGTTGCTGCGGCGATGATTGCCGTCGGAATGTCTGAGCCGGTTTGTGGTCAGGCTCCTCCCGGGCCACCGCCATCGAATGACGATTGTGCTGGGTCCATCCCGGTCTTTGTCGGACTGAATGATATCGATAGCAATAACGCAACCACTGGTGGTCCACCGGGAGATGATTCGCAATGCCCGGGAACCTTCCTCGGCGATGTCGGTAACGACATCTGGTACTCCTATGTTCCGCCTGAGGATGGTTTGCTGACGGTCAGTACCTGTGACCTTGCCAACTGGGACACGGATCTGCTGGTCTACAGTGGTAACTGTGGCGGAGGTCTGACCCAGCTTGCTTGCAATGGCGATACTGGTGGATGCAGCACCTTTACCTCCACCGTCGAAGATGTGCCCGTATCGGGTGGTGTCACCTATCAGATCAGGATTGCTTCCTGGAGTGCTGGAACCACCGGTACCGGTCAACTCGATGTGAACTTCGTTCCCGGTGGTGGAGGAGCGGTAGAAAATTGTACCAATGGCGTTGATGACGATGGCGATGGGTTAGTTGATTGCGAGGATCCGGAATGCGCTGGAAATCCGGCGTGTGTTCCCGCGGCTCCAGGTGATGAGTGCACAACCGCGGAGGTAGCAGTTCTCGGAGTGAATGCGTTCGATAGTAGTAGCGCCACTACCGGTAACGATCCGTTGCCAGATCCCGCGACCTGCATTGAGGGTCTGGGTTCGTTGATCGGTGACATCTGGTACAACTTTGTCCCCGATGAGTCGGGAACTCTGCTGGCCACAACCTGTCAGCTGGGAAGTTTTGACAGTGACCTGGTGATGTACACCGGATCCTGTGACTCCCTGATCCAGGTCGCTTGCAGTGGGGATGTGAACCAGTTGCCATCTTCGGTCTGTCAGCAGTACTGGTCGGAGTTCCTGGTCGATGTGGTTGCGGGGCAGACCTACTGGTTCCGCATCGGTGCCTGGGGGCAGCCCCATCCAGGAAATGGAGATCCAGGGCCGGGAGCGCTGACCCTTGATCTGATCCCTGCAGGGCCGGTCGAGGATTGTTCCAATGGTGTCGATGACGACGGAGATGGCCTCGTCGATTGCGAGGATCCCAATTGTGCTTCCGATCCGAACTGTGTTGTCGCTGCGCCAGGCGATGAGTGTTCTTCGGCTGCAGTGGCCATCATCGGTGTCAATCCGATAGATACCACCTCTGCGACCCAGAGTGCGGACCCTTACGATGACGCACAATGTACCGGCACCTTCCTCGGTCAGATGATCAATGATGTCTGGTACGAGTTCACTGCGCCCGTGACCGGTGACTACACCATCAGTACCTGCGATACCATCGACTTCGATTCAGATATTGTCGTCTACACAGGAACTTGCGGTGCTCTGACCCAGGTGGCTTGCAATGGCGACGGGCCTGGCTGCGCCGGGTTTTCCAGTCTGGTTGAGACCCAGTTGAATGGTGGAGATGTTTATTACATTCGCGTCGGTGGCTGGAACGGTGCTGCCATCGGAACTGGAAATGTAGAGATCGAGTCTGCAGCTCCACCTCCACCTCCCGAGCAGTGTGCAAACGGTACAGACGATGACGGGGATGGGCTGGCCGACTGTGAAGATCCCGATTGTGTCGCCGATCCAAACTGTGTTTGTGAACCAACCTCCTCGCTGTCCTGTGTGCAAGGGTCAGGAAATAACGTGGTTCTTTCCTGGGCCAACGGCGAGGCGTATTCGTCGATCACCATCTTCCGAAATGGAGTGATTGTCGCTTCCATTGCCGGTACCAGTACCAGTCACACTGATGGATCTGTACCTCTTGGATCACATGCCTATGTGATTCAGGGCAACTGTAATCCAGGTCAACAAGCTCCTGGCTCTACCTGCCTGGTCGAGGTGGTGCAAAACGCTGGCTTCACCTTCACAGCTCTCGATGTGAGTACTGGATACAGCGCCACAGGGGCGTCATTTGTCACCGATGTGGTGGGCCAGGAACTATCCAGCAATCCAGGATTCCCGACCAGCACCGCCGGCTTCTCGATCGGACTCGGTCATGACAGCGCATTGCTGGAAGGAATGGGAGCGTTCACCGCAGGTCCCGTATCAGATCTGGATGGCGGTAACGGCCCCAGTTTCTTCGATTCGGCGTCCTATCCTGACGGCATGGCCGCTGGTTGCGTCTTCAGCTTCACATCTGGTGAGACGATCCAGATGATCAGCGAGACTCCGCTGGTGACCTTCAGTTATCAGACGTTGCCAGGGGTTCTTGTCGGTGAGACGGGAACGGTCACCTCGACCCTCCAGTTTGTCGACACTCTGGGATCTCCACCGGTTCAGAATGTCGTGGCGACAGACACCGGTGTAGCCATCGGAGTTGCCGGCCAGAGCGGAACCGTGACGCTGGAGCCTTCCGGTTTCATCCTGACTGCTGTCGATCAAACGGTCACTTTCCCCGAAGCGACGGGAGCTAGTAGTTTCACCGCTTCCGTCACGCTGGAGGAAGATCCGGACGCTCCCGGTTACCCGAACGACACTCAGGGGTTCTCTTTTGGAGTATCCCATGACCCCTCCATCTTGACGGTCACGGATGGTGCCGGAGGTGCAGTCATTACTGATTTCATGGGTGGCATTGGACCTGACTACTTTGATGCGAATCTGCTTGCTGACGGAATTACTTTTGGTTGTGTCTATTGTTTCGTTTGCACGGGAACGATTCAGTTCGCCACGGCCACCGAACTGGCGACCATCGAGTACGATACGGTTCCAGGGGCACTTGCCGGTTCCACAGCAGATGTGACCACATCCCTGTCCATCACCGATTCTCTCGGTATTCCACCGGTTGAGCTGGTGGTGGTGGTCGGCTCTGGATCAGTCGGGGTGCTCGGTGTCGACGGCACCATCACCTTGACTCCGACGGTGGGTGGGTTTGTCCGAGCAGACGTGAACGATGACGGGGCCATCAACCTGGCCGATGCCATCACCTTGCTCGAGATTCTGTTCCTCGGTGGCGCGCTCCAGTGCCAGGACGCCGCTGATACCAATGACGATGAGCAGGCAAATATTGCCGATGCGATCTATCTACTCAGCTATCTGTTTACCGGTGGCGATGCTCCACCTCCTCCCTTTGGAGGAACCTGTGGTGCTGATCCTGCTGGTACAGCTCTCGATTGCGCGGAATACAACTCCTGCGATTGACCGTTAATTGGAGCTCGAATTGGTTGAGCCGGGGAAGAGCGATTGGATCGCTCTTCCCCAGTTTTAACGTGAAAAGATGGGTGCTTTAGAAACGCCGGAGCGAGATAATATAATCGACTGATACCCTAGGAGTAATCTGGAATGTGTTTCAAAACCACAGGCAATCTGACGCTACTGCTGACCTTGCTGTTCGCATCTCATATGGCCATCGCTGCGGATCCGGTGCTCGGTTGGTTGGGCAGCACCCCCGATTCTTTCGAGGGGTATACCTTGATGTCGCCAGGCAGTTCTACCACGACCTATCTTCTCGACAACTCGGGTCGAGTGGTGCACAGCTGGGAGGGTGATTACCGTCCGGGATTGTCGGTTTATCTACTCGAAAATGGCAATTTGTTGCGCAGTGGCAAGGTTCCGGTCACTCCCCCTGACATGAACTCGGGTGGCTGGGGAGGTCTATTCCAGCTTCTCGATTGGGATAGCAATATATTGTGGGAATACCAGTACTCGAATCCTGAGGTACAGCAGCATCATGATGTCGAGATGCTCCCCAGCGGAAATGTCCTGGTTTTGGCCTGGGAGATGAAGAGTGCAACTGAGGCCATCGCGCAAGGTCGCAATCCTGCTCTTCTCAATAACGATCAGTTGTGGCCGGATCATATCGTCGAGGTGTCTCAGACCGGTCCCAACTCGGGAGAAATCGTCTGGGAGTGGCACGCCTGGGATCACCTGATTCAGGATTTTGATCCTGCTCAGGCGAACTTCGGTGTGGTTGCAGATCATCCGGAATTGATCAACATCAACGCCGTGGGAAACAACGGTTCAGATTGGTTGCATGGTAACTCCATCGATTACAGCCCCGAACTGGACCAGATCGTGATCAGTATCCGTGCACTCGATGAGATCTGGATCATCGATCACGGTACCACTACCGCACAAGCCGCTGGTCATACCGGCGGAAACCAGGGTGTCGGTGGAGATTTACTTTACCGGTGGGGGAATCCTCAGAACTACGATTCTGGACAGGCGAGTGATCAGCTGCTCTTTGGTCAGCACTGTGCCGAGTGGATTCCACCAGGCTTCCCTGGAGAAGGAAATATCTCGATCTTCAATAATGGCAATGGTCGACCGGGCCCCGATTTTTCTGAGGTGTTAGAAATCGAACCGCCTGTAGATTCGACCGGGGCATATAGTCTTCTCGCGACGGGAGCGTACGGCCCCGATGCTCCGATTTGGGCATACAGCAATCCCGGCAATTTTTTCTCGGGTTTCATCAGTGGAGCTCGTCGGTTGCTCAACGGTAACACCATCATCTGTGATGGGCCGACCGGTTTTCTATTCGAAGTGACACCAGCCCAGGAGATCGTCTGGAGCTATGAGGTTCCTGTTTCAAATGGCATCGCCAGGGCACAAGGCAACCCGATCGCGGGGGGAAATACCCTCTTTCGCACGCAACGTTTTGCTCTGGATCATCCATTCCTGGCGGGTCGAGATCTTACTCCGGGCGCTCCTGTCGAAACCTATCCTGATCCTGCAGATTCGGACGGCGATGGAGATGTCGATTTGCAAGATTTCAGCTGCTTTGAGCAGCACTTCACAGGTTCTGGCCCCGGAACAGGGTTGCCTCTCTACGCCAATGCAGCAGGGTTTTACTTCGACTTCGATCTGGATGGTGATGTCGACTGCGACGATGCGGACTCGATGGAATTGATCTGGACCGCTGACCCCGCTTCATTCCCCGAAATCCCTGGCTGTGATAGCGGAGTTGAGTTTGTCCGAGGGGATGCCAATGACGATGGAAACCTCAACATCGCTGACGCTGTGTCGATTCTTCAGTACCTGTTTTCCAATGGATTTTTGAACTGCCTTCAGTCGTCAGATCTCAACGACGATGAATCTCTAGATATCAGTGATGCCGTTTCATTGCTCCAGGTGTTATTCGGTTCCGGCAATACCATTCCGGCACCAACAGGTAGCTGCGGTCTGGATCCCACTCCTGGTGGGCTCTCCTGTGACAGTTCTCTGTGCCCTTGATCGGCTTTGTTGCTCTGTCGGGAATGAGGGGTAGTGATGCGTCGAATCGGCCAGGTCATCGGTCTCGATCCAGAATCGGTCGAGGAATATCGTAGATACCACGCCAGGATCTGGCCCGAGATCGAGGACGCGATCCAGCAGGCAGGTATCCGTAATTATTCGATCTATCTCGAGGGTGATCAGCTGTTCGCCTACCTGGAATACCACGGTCCCGATGAGGAATTCGATCAGCGGATGGAGGCTCTGGCTAAAGCGCCAAGGATGCGAGAGTGGTGGGACATCATGGAGCCGATGCAGAGGCCACTTGAGAATCGAGCACCCGGTGAGTGGTGGAAAAAGATGGAAGAAGTATTTCATCAGGACTGAGGAGCTAGCCGCGCGTTCAGATACGATTCGTCAGGAATCTAGTCCTGCAATGCCTGTCCCAGGATATCGAATATCTCGTCATCGATCCCGCGACCTCTCGGCTCTCCATTCATCAAGATGATGAAGCCGATCTTTTCTTCTGGGTCGTAGAACATCATCGTCAAGACTCCTGGATCACTGCCGTCGTGGCCGATGGATGTACTCTCTTCTTCCTGGTCTGTTTCGCGAAACCAGACCAGTGCTTGAGTTTCTTCCAGTTCGGGATACTGCACCTTCAGCATCTCGCGAACGGTTTTTTGCTCAAGAATCCGATTCCCCTTGTATTCCCCTCCACTGATGATGCACATCAAGAATCGAGCCAGTTGGTTGGTACTCGTGCGAAGAGTGCCGGCGGGAAAATCGAGATACCCATGGTGCCCCAGTGGTTGTTGCTTTCCCTTCTTCCACTGATGTGGGATGGCGATTTTCGACCGGTCGAGTGATTTGAGACGATAGGAACTCTGATCCATCCCGAGTGGTTTGAAGACCCCTTGCTGGCACAGCTCTTCGAACGGCTTTTTCGCAGCCACCTCGGCAACATATGCAGCAAGTGCGATCCCCACGTTGCTGTACTCATTGCGTTTCGCCGGAGCCCAGCGCTGGAAATTGCGCCGCGCCTTGTACCACTTGCCGTCTGCAACCAGATAGCTCTTCAGTGACTCACCCAGGGATACCGGGAAGTCGCCATCTTTGACCCAGGTTTCTTCCAGTAGATTCCAGTTGTCGCGGATCGCTGCGGTGTGTGTCAGGAGCTGTCTCAGGGTAATGGCGATCTTCGGATGTTCAGGGTGCCGGACCTGAAACGGTAATATGTCATTGATATCGGAGTCGAGATCGATCAGGCCCCGTTCCACCTGTTGAAGGATGGCACACACGGTTACGGTTTTGGATACAGAAGCGATCTGAAACAGGGTATCGGAGGTTACCGGTATCTTCCTGGCAACATCGGCCCACCCATAGGCTCCACTCCAGAGGATCTCCTGGTCAGTGACGATCATCGCTGCAAGGCCCGCCACATGACGTTTTTCCAGCAGTTCCTTGAGGCTCTTCTCCAGCTTCTGAGCCGCCGAAACAGGGAGCTTGTCGTTTGCAGGGCTCGTGCCCTTCGGTTCATCCCCTTCGGGGGAGAGCTGGGCCCAGACCGGCGAAGCCAGTAACAGAAGCCAGAGTAATGGCGTCAAGAATCTTGATCGCTTCAGCATGTCGAATCCCTAATCGGAGGGGCGAGTCGTTTGACGCTGTGTCCCTAGCCCTTCGATGGAGAGCTCCATCACATCTCCAGGTTTCAGAAATCTTGGCGGATCGAGACCGAGACCGACCCCGGCGGGAGTGCCAGTCGATATGACGTCGCCTGGTAGAAGTGTCATGTATTGACTGACGCTGGACAGGATCGTTGGCACATCGAAGAATAATTCTCGCGTGTTCGATTTCTGAAGCATTTCCCCGTTCACCGTCAGCCACATGTCGAGGTGGAGGGGGTCTGGAAGTTCGTCGGGAGTTACCAGTTCTGGCCCCAGCGGAGCAAAGGTATTGCAAGATTTTCCCTTGACCCACTGGCCACATCTTTCGAGCTGGAATTCTCGTTCGGAAAGATCGTTATGAAGACAGTAGCCGGCGATTCCGCTCGCTGCGGTTTCCTTATCGACATAGCTAAGAGTGCTACCGACAACCACGGCCAACTCGACTTCCCAGTCTGATTTGGTACTGGAAGGTGGAATCAACACGTCATCGTCTGGACCGACGATGGCGCTGGTTGATTTGAAGAAAATCACCGGTTCTGCGGGAAGTTCAGCCCCCGTCTCCGCGGCATGGTCCCGGTAGTTGAGCCCAATACAGACGATCTTGCTGGGGCGACCGATGGGTGGTCCCAGTCGGGTGCCCTGTGGAACTTCGTCGGCGGTGGGGCCCTGTTGCTCGAGCCAGGATGCGAGGCGAGACAGCCCGCCGGTTTCGAAGAATGGTTCATTCCAGTCCTCGCCAAAGCCGCTGCAATCGATACGTTTTCCATCGGGCAGTACAGCACCGGGCCGTTCCTGGCCTGGCTGGCCGAAACGAAATAATCTCATCGATCCTCCTAGATCACCATCACGCCACCATCGATGGGGAAGGAATGCCCCGTGATGAAGGCTGATTCATCGCTACACAGGAAGAGGGCAAGGTCTGCCACTTCCTCGGGTCGCGCCATCCGACCCATCGGTTGATAGGCGGAGAGTTCCTCGAACTTCTCCTGCTCCTGTCCTGGATAGTTTTCCGCGATGAAACCATCCACGAACGGAGTGTGCACTCTACAGGGAGCGACGCAGTTACATCGGATTCCCTTCTTCATGTAGTCAGTAGCGATCGAACGAGTCATCGTCCAGACCGCTCCCTTGGTCATCGAGTAGGCGAATCGATCTTCCAGGCCGATGTGGCTGGCAATCGAAGCCAGATTCAAGATGACCCCTCCCGAATTCTCGAGCATCCGGCGAACCGCTTCTCGAGAACAGAGAGCGACTCCCTTGACGTTCACGGCGTAGAGACGATCCAGATCCTCTTCCTCGGTGTCGAGGAGATCGCCGACATGAGCAATTCCAGCGTTGTTCACCAGCACCTGAGGAGTGCCGATGGTCTCATCGATTCGGCTGAATGCATCGGTCACCGAGGCCCTGTTCGAGACATCGCAGACGATCGCCTCGATGGTGGCACCGGCGCAGGACAGTTCGTCCCGGGCCTTCTCGGCACTCTCCTGGTTGACTTCAAGAAGTGCCACCCGGGCGCCTTCGGCGACAAATCTGCGGGTGATGGCGAGACCAATTCCGGAGCCAGCCCCGGTGATAACGGCATTTTTTCCGTCAAGACGACCCTTTGCAGCCATCGAGCCTCCTCCCGAGCGGGGAGGATAGCATGGACCGGGCCTGACCGGGAGCGGGGCACCCTTGACCGTCGTGAGACCTCCGGCAGGATACACGGCGGGGGTGCTGGATCTTCGGAGAGGAGCCACGGGTGCCAAATCGATCTCTAGGGTGCGGGTTGTCGAGTTTGATCCTGTTGTTGTTGATGGCGAGCTGTACTTCCCAGACCGGATCCGCGACTCCCAGGATCGCAGTCATCCCCAAGGGCACCAGTCATGAATTCTGGAAGTCGATTCACGCCGGAGCCGAGAAGGCCCGTCAGGAGATTGGCGGATTCGAGGTGGTCTGGCGCGGGCCGGAACGGGAAAACGACAAGAGCCAGCAGGTCGATCTGGTCCAGAACTTTGTCGCCTCCGGGATCAGTGCCATCGTGATTGCTCCGGCCGATGATCGAGCGCTGGCATCGCCGATTGCTGCTGCTCACCAGGGGGGGACTCCGGTGATCGTCATCGATAGCGGTGTTCAGGGAAAACCAGGTTTTGATTTTGCTTCCTACATCGCCACCGACAATGTTGAGGGTGGACGGATTGCAGCCCGGCGGATGCTGGAGTTGACGGGAGGTAAGGGACGGGTACTGGTACTGAGATATCAGGAAGGATCGGGGAGTACCACTCAGCGTGAACAGGGTTTCACCGAAGTTCTTTCGGCGGCAGAAGGCATCGAGGTGGTTGATCCAGGTCGCTATGCCGGATCGACCAGAGAGAGCGCTCGTGAAGCTGCTGAGAATCTGCTGGAAGCCGACAGCGATTATGCGGGGATCTACTGTTCCAACGAATCCGCGACATTCGGCATGTTACTGGCCCTGAGAGCCAGGGAGATGGCTGGCAAGGTATTTCTGGTTGGCTTCGATGCCAGTGACGGTTTGATCGAGGGGATGAGAGCGGGTCATATCCATGGGTTGGTCGTCCAGGATCCGGTCGCCATGGGTGAACTGGGCGTCAAGACGGCTCTGGCAGCGCTGCGAGGAGAGAAGGTTGCGACCCTGGTCGACACCGGCGCGAAGCTGGTGACCGGAGAAAACATCGATGAAGCAAAGATTCAGGATTTGCTCACCCCTCCTCTCAAGAAGTATCTCGGCGAGTGACACGGCCACCGCTTCTCGAGATGCTCGGCGTCGATAAGGCGTTCGGGGCGACGGTGGCGCTTTCCGGTGCCCACCTTCGTGTTGAGGCGGGCGAGGTCCGGGCCCTCATCGGCGAGAATGGTGCCGGCAAATCAACGCTGATGAGAATCCTCAGTGGTGTCGAGTCTGCCGATGCCGGAACCATCCATATCGCCGGGCAGTTGTTCTCACCCGGGAACCCGCAACAGGCAAGAGAAGGTGGCATCGCAATGGTGCACCAGGAACTTGCGGTGGTGGAGGATCTTTCAGTGGAGGAGAATTTGCTCCTGGGAAGGGAGCCTTCTCGTGGTGGATTATTCCTACCCGGCCAGATGCGAGATCGAGTCGTTTCGTCCCTGGCCCTGCTGGGTCGTGAGGAGATTCAACCGTCGACTCCGGTTTCACAACTCTCCGTCGCGGAGAGACAACTGGTCGAGATCGCACGTGCTCTTGTCCACGACGCTCCCGTTATCGTCTTCGACGAGCCAACAAGTAGTCTCGGATCGCAGGATATCGAACATCTTTTCGAGGTGATCGGTCGATTGCGTCAAGACGGCCGTGCTGTGGTTTACATCTCCCATTTTCTTGAAGAAGTTCAGAGTGTTGCCGATACCTGGACGGTTTTGCGCGATGGTGAGGTGGTTGGAGAGGGGCTCATCTCGGAGACAACGACAGAGGACCTCGTCAGCCAGATGATCGGTCGACAACTGGAGGAGATGTATCCACAGGTGCCACGTCAGAGAGGTGACGTATTGATCGAAGTACGTGATCTGAAGACCCGAACCGGATTACGGAGTGCTGATCTGACAATGCATCGAGGAGACGTACTGGGCATCGCTGGATTGGTCGGGTCCGGAAGGTCGGAACTGCTTCGAGGAATTTATGGTCTCGATGCCATCGAATCGGGTTCCATCGAGTTGTTGGGAAAACCGCATCGGCCCGATCCGACCGCCAGTATCCAGGGAGGAGTGGGGCTCGCCAGCGAGGATCGCAAGGAAGAGGGCCTGGCAGTGGATCTGAGCGTCGCGACCAATTTGACTCTCGGCTCCTTCTCGGCACGCCACTTCTTCTCGATCCTTGGCCTCAGCAAGGAGCGCGAGCAAGTCGAGGTCTGGATCGATCGGTTTGGCATCCGGACCTGGGGTCCTGATCAATCGGTCAGAACACTCAGTGGCGGCAACCAGCAGAAGGTAGCCCTGGCGAGATTGTTACATCTCGATGTCGATGCGGTTCTTCTCGATGAGCCGACCCGCGGTATCGATGTCGGGTCCAAGGCCGAGGTCTACCGCTGGATCGGAGAACTGGCAGCTCAGGATAAAGGTGTGGTGGTGGTTTCATCATCGATGCAAGAACTGCTGGGTATCTGTGATCGAATTCAGGTGATGCATCGCGGAGTTCTCGGAACGGCGCGTCCGGTTGAGAAATGGGATGAGCATTCCTTGATGGTCAGTGCGGTGGGGGGAGAGGAGGCGGCATGAAGAACCATGATCTTGTGCGGCAGTCGCGCCATCTGGCCTCTACTCTTGCCCCGTTCCTGGGGGTCGTGATCGTTGTGCTGCTCTTTCAGTTTTACGCCCCGGATCAGCCGATGACTCTTCAGACCTGGCGATTCGTGGCGGTCCAGACGGTGGTGGTTGGTCTGGCCGCGGTTGGCATGACCTGGGTAATCATGTCTGCCGGTATCGATCTTTCTGTTGGATCTGTCATTGCATTGTCGGGGGTCAGTTCAGCATTAGCAGTGGAAGCAGGCTGGGGATTTTCCGGAGGAGTCCTGGCCGGTGTTGCCACCGGAGCCATCTGCGGCGCCTACAATGGACTCCTGATCGTTGGTCTGAGGCTTCCACCATTCATCGCCACCCTCGGAACGATGGGCTTTTATCGAGGAGTTGCAAAGTGGGTCGCCGCCAATGAGTCGGTGCGACCCGAGGATGCGACCGGAACGTCATACACCGCGGGGATTGCCGAATGGGTGAGACCAGTGGCGGAAGGCCAGTGGTTGGCACCTGCGGTCTGGTTGCTACTGCTGACCACCCTGCTGGGGGCGCTTGCTCTACGCTGGACCGTACTGGGCCGTCATACCGTTGCGATCGGTTCCAATGAACTGACCGCCCGATTGTGTGGTGTTCGAATTGAGCGGACCAAGGTGATCATCTATTGCCTGGCAGGATTGCTGGCGGGGCTCGCCGGTGTGATGTTGTTTGGCAGACTGACGGTCGGTGATCCGACAAGTGCTGTAGGGATTGAGCTCGATGTGATTGCCGCGGTGGTGATCGGTGGGGCCAGCCTGGCAGGTGGACAGGGCTCCGTGACGGGAGCTCTGGCAGGAGCTCTTCTGATGGCAGTATTGCGAAATCGTTGTACTGCAGTCGGTTGGCCTAATTTTGTTCAGGAGATGATCGTCGGGCACATCATCATCCTGGCGGTTGCGCTCGATCAGTGGCGCATCCGTCGCACTCGCCGCTGAGGAGGATCGATGAGAGTTGCGGTGTATTGCTCTTCGAGTTTGGTTGCCGACGAGTGCTTTCGACAGGATGCCGAAGCGCTGGGGAAAGCGATCGGAACTGGTGGGCACGACCTGATCTACGGTGGTGGGAACATCGGATCGATGGGGTCGCTGGCGATTGCCGCCAGTGACAGTGGTGCCCAGGTGGTCTCGGTGATTCCGCACTTCTTCAATGACCAGGGGCTGACATTCGAGAACTCGGACGAGGTTCACCTGACCGGTGATATGCAGCAAAGACGTCGAATGATGTGGGAGAGAGCAGACGCGGCGATCGCCTTACCGGGAGGATTCGGAACTCTCGAGGAGATCGCCGAGTTGCTGGTCCTGAATCAACTGGAGCTGGAAAAGAAACCGATCGTGCTGGCCAATCTCGATGGGTTCTGGAATCCACTACTGGAGCAGTTTGATCGGATGGAATCGATGAAGATGACGAATTCAGATCACCGTCGTCTCGTACAGGTTGCCGAGGACGGCCCTTCGGCACTGGCTTTGCTACAGAAGAACTTTAAGGAAGATCGATGAACGAATCTGACGCGCCACTGCAGGTCAGCGGTGCTGAACATCTTGCGCGAGGCCTTGCCACGATCAATGCACTCTGCGAGCAAGTGCCGGAAGATCTGGGTAGTATTCGACCGCAAGACGACAGCTGGTCTCTCAATGAAATCCTCGGCCATCTTCTGGATGAAGAGCGCGAAGATTTTCGTGCTCGGATCCAGTTACTGCTGGAAGATCCCTGTGAAGAATGGCCCGCCATCGATCCGGAAAACTGGGTTGAAGAGCGGCAGTATCGCCAGCGCTCTACCGGGGAACTGTTGCGTTTGTTTCAGGACGAGCGCCAGAGATCGATCGGTTGGCTACGGTCGCTCGATGACCCCGACTGGAATCTGGAAAAGGAGCACCCTTCCGGATCTTTCTCGTTGAGAGCAGGGGACCTGCTCCTCAGCTGGATGGCCCACGATCTGGCTCACATCCAGCAGCTTGCAAGCTGGCATCTCTTTCAGAACGCCAACCAGCTGGAGCCATTTTCCGATGAATATGCCTTCTAGTTGTCGCGTCGTGGACGACCGAAAGGTGGTCGCAGGCCCGGGTCAGTGACGGGGATTTCCGGTTCCCACCGCTTTCCGGTGGCATTGCCGCGATTGACGTGTCTGCGAGTGATCTTTTCTGCCGGGCGTTTCCCGGCGAGCGCCGTGGCGAGTGCTTCCTCGATGGGCTTCGTTTTCGAATCGGCCTCGAGGTTGGCGACCACTTCGACCTTGAGTCCATAGATGTCGGGATTCACGACCCAGACTCCATCGGCGGGTTTTTCGATTCCAATCGATTTCAACTCCTCGATGTCATCGGTGGAGGCCCAGTTGAAGCGACCGAGATAGGGTTCTTTCCATGCCAGTGTTGCGAGTTGTTGAAGCTGCCCGGGATCGAGGCCAGCGGTGATCACCAGAGGAAGCCGATCACAGGCGGATATGTTGACCGCACGGCGGACATCCTTGGCGATGGGGAGGGTCGAAGGAGTGGCAGTACCCTGCTTCCGCCAACTGCTGGTTTGCTCGAGAATCCGGTCCATCTCGAGGGCGAGCACGGTCCCCTCCCAGCCGACGGTACCGCCAAAGACCATCGTTGGACTGCGGCCTGCCTGGCTGAGCCTTTGTTTTCCATCAGGGGACAGGATGACAAACACGGTGTTTTCGAGGTCACCGGATCGTCCTCTGTAGATCTGTTCCAGCATCGCTCCCTCGGCCTTGTCCTCGTAGGTGGCCAGGCGGGCGCAGACGAAATTTCGAGAGGCTTCAATCACCAGTGGGTCGGACCAGAGACTCCGGTCCATCTGCTGTTTCCCGGGTCACCAGATGCCAGGGACCCCGTGGCACTGGGGTGCCGCTGACAGCAGCAAGATCGGTTTCCCGCTTCGCTTCGCCTCGGTCAAAGCCCCTTGCCAGGTACCCCACCAGGCCACTCCAGCAGGAAATTCGCTGGTGATCTTGTCGGAGGGCTCGGAAATCCGGGGAGCCATCAGGGTGCGCGCATCCGCTGTCAACAGGGGCCACACACACAGCAGGGAAAACAGGAATCTCAGGTTGCTCATGTCACTCTTCTTTCTTAACCCCGTAACCCCGGAATACCGGTTTGGTTGCTCATTTGATCCGCTTCTTCTGTCGCGTACCATCCCATTTCCCCGTTTCCTGTTCCCGGAAACGTGAGGAGAAGACGTAGATTTGGAGGATCCAGATGAGAGATATCCGTGTTGCTTTGGTTCTCATGGCGAGTGTTGTCGCGACCGGCATGGTGATCGCCGCGGATCCGCCGACGGCAGATCTTCGCTGGGATTTCAGAGAGGGATTCGTTGGTTCATCGGGAGCGGTCAAGGCGACTGCTGGAGGTCTCGATGGCCAGATCTCGGGTGATCTGGTTCTGGCTGATGGCGGTACCGGCCCGATGCTCCTCGGTGGTGGTGCCAACGGCATGTTGCTGGTCGCTGAAAATCACAAGTCGGTGGCTCGTCATCTACCTACCCAGAATTTTTCCATCAGTTGCTGGGTGGTGCTGGAAGAGGTGATGGAATGGGGTTCGGTCTTTTGTTCTCTTCAAGATAATGGTGATTTTGAGAAGGGGTGGTTACTCGGAACTCGAAGAGGTGCACCGTGCCTGGCTCTTTCCAGTAAAGGCGCCGATGATGGCAATGGCCTGATGACCTACCTCGAAGGTACCCAGCAGATGACCCTGGGAAAGTGGCATCACATCGCCGGTAGTTACGACGGCAAGACGATGAAGGTCTTTCTCGATGGAGAAATGGTCGGAGAGAGTGGAGCGCAGTCAGGTCCGATTCTCTATCCGGCGAAAGCACCGCTGGTGATCGGCTCCTACGTCGATGATAACGAGAATCACCCGCACATCGGAGCGATACAGGATCTGCGCCTGTGGCGAACCGATCTGTCCGCAGTGGAGATGAGTGCGGTATCGCGGCAAAGGCCGGGCTGTACCGAGTCCTTACCTCCAAGACCCCCATTGGCGATGGTGGTAGCTCCCTATCTGCAATGGGGGACCACGGATGGGATCACGGTTTGTTTCGAGACCAATCGCCCGACCGTGGGGGTGGTCGAATACGGAGCGACAGCAAATCTGGGAAACTCGGCATTGAGCGATGAACCGACCAAGCTACACCATGTCCGGATCGAGGGGCTGGAGACGGGTACTCCCTACTTCTATCGCGTACGGGTCCATCATGATGGCAATCCGGAAGATGGAGTTGATGGGATGGAAACGGGCATTCTCACCTTCCAGACCGCGGCGGATACAGACACCGCTTTTGGTTTTCTGGTGGTGGGGGATACCCAGAACAATCCCAAGGTGACCAAGTCGGTCAGTGATCTGGCGTGGGGACACCGGCCCAATTTCATCGTCCACTGCGGCGATCTGGTGGGGACCGGCAGTAACAAGCGAGAATGGGTCCACCAGTTCTTCGCCGGCGCAGCGGATATTCTCTGCCGGTACTCGATGTTTCCGACCCTGGGTAACCATGAGCAGAATGCGGCACTGTACTACCAGTACTTCACGATGCCGGATCCGGAGTATTACTACCAGTACAGCTGGGGCAACACCGATTTCTTCGTGGTCGATACCAACAAGCGGATCGCTTCCGATACCGACCAGGTCAAGTGGCTCGAAAATGCCCTGGCGGCGAGCGAGTCGACCTGGAAGGTTGTCTATCATCACCATCCGGCCTGGACTTCCGATGAGAATGATTACGGAAACACCTGGAAGGGTGGGTCCGACCAGGGCTATCCCCCGGTGCAGAAGACCTTGACCCCTCTTTACGAAAAGTACGGGGTGGATGTGGTGTTCAACGGCCACATCCACGTCTACGAACGAACCTGGCCGATCAAGAATGGCAAGACAGTGCCCGCGGGCGAGGGAGTGGTCTACATCACCACCGGAGGTGGCGGCGGCAGCCTGGAGAATTTTGCGCCCAATCGAACCTGGTTCAGTTCCAACAAGAGGATCGGACACCACTTCATGATGGTAAACGTCAATGGACCCGAGATGGAGATATCTGCTTTCGATATCGAGGGCCGATTGTTTGATCGAACCGTATTGCTCAAGGAGAATTCGGACCGGTGATTTCCTTCGTTCCATTGAAAACTGCCATCGACCATCAGGGTCACGAAATTGGCGATCAACTCCGAGGTCTTCTGGGAGAAGATACGATTGTTCGTCTCTCCGATGCGGGGCGCACAACCATCGCAGAGGTCGCTGGAGTGGTGGTGAAGGTATCTCGTAGGGATCATCCGATTCCGGCGGAGCTCCTCGAGGGCCCCCTCTCCGAGGCGTGGTACTGGCCAGAAGCCAAGGATCTCATGGCAGCTCATGAAGCTCATCTGATCGTGGTTGTCGATGATCCCCGCGAAAATGTGAACGATGAAGAATCGGAGGAGCTCGACACCGAGCTGGAGTCGGTCAGTGCTGCTGGGGAGGGAAGCCTGTCTCTGACCGGCACCAAGAAACCTCCGGCACTCGATGCGAACAGGATACGCTACCGGGTCCAGAGTGCCTTGTTGTTGACGAGAGTCACCCAGGTACTGGGATCGGTGCTGGGGGCGATTGCGGTGTACTGGGATGCTTCCACAGCGGTGCATTCCTGGGAGGCTTTTGACGAGTCCTGTTTGCAGATGTCTCCAGAAAATCTACCGATCAGAATCTGGGTCGACTTTCGTCTGTGGGAAGCCTCCGATGGGACTCGAGGTCTGGTGACCCGGGGTCTTTCGACACTGGGTCAGCGAGAACTGGAAGTGATCGGTTCATCGAGCAGTGCCGAGCAGATTCGCGCCTGGTGTTATACCGTGGCTCATTACTGTCTGGAGAAGTGTGAGATTCTGACTCATGGCCAGGCGGTAGGGATTTCACCGAATGAATGGATCCGGGCCTGGGTGGTCGAGAGCAAACTCGACCCTGGAAACTGGGCCACCTGGCTCGATCTAGAGGCAGAAGAATGACCGCACCGGTGCGGAAAATCCTCGCATTGACCACCAGTCGAGCGGACTGGGGTCATCTCGTTTCTCCACTGAAACATCTGGGGATCGAGTCGCAGGTTCGCCTTTCGCTGGTAGCGATGGGGTCGCATCTATCCCCTGAATTCGGCATGACGGTCGATCAGATCGAAACCGATGGATTCAAGGTGGATCACCGCATCGAGTGTCTCCTCAGTAGCGATAGTGACGTGGGCATGGCGAAGACCATCGGTGTCGCAACACTCTCGCTGGCAGAACTGCTTGATCGCGAACGACCGGATCTGTTGCTGCTGATTGCGGATCGTTACGAGATGCTGGCCCCGGCAGCAGCAGCGCTGGCTCTGCGAATCCCTGTCGCTCACATCGAGGGAGGAGAAGTCTCTGAGGGTGCGATCGATCATGCGGTGAGGCAGGCCTTGACGGCAGTGGCTCATATCCACCTGGTACCGACCGAGACGGCTCTTCGGCGCGTTCTGCAGTCAGGTGAAGAGCCTTGGCGGGTTCACCGGGTTGGGGCTCCCAGTATCGACCATCTCCATGGTGGTGGGGTGGCACAGAGGTCCACCGTGGAACAAACCCTGGGTATTTCTTTCAGGAAGCAACCACTGGTGGTGGCATGGCATCCGGTCACGCTGGATGACCAGATCTGTCGGGAAACCGATCCGCTGTTCGAGGCGCTGGAAACGGTGACAGACCCACTCATTTTCTGTTTTCCCAACGCCGATGCAGGGAGTCGAGAGATCAGGGATCGGGTCGCTGCGTTTTGCTCCCAGCGAGCAGACTCGCATCTGTATGTGAATCTACCGCACCAGATTTACTGGGGATTGTTGCAACACTCGATGGCCATTGTGGGGAACTCCTCCAGTGGCATCATGGAAGCTCCAGCACTGCCACTTCCCTGCCTCAATATCGGTAGACGTCAACAAGGTCGAGAGCGCAGTCGCTGTATCGTCGATGTCCCGGCTCAAAAGGAAGCGATTCTCGCCGGTCTCGAACGGGTTGGGAGTCGCGAGTTCCGTGACTCCTTGCAAGGGATGAAGAATCCCTACGGCGATGGTACCGCGGGCGAACGGATTGCAGAGATCCTCGCAAATGTCGAGCTGGGTCGGCGTTTACTCGAAAAAAGATCGTTGCCGGCGGATCGAATCCCTGAACCGCCCTGCTGGCCCGAATCCGAGCTTTCTTCCGTCACCAGCAGCTGATTCGGTCTCGATCAGCTTTTCCGGTTCAGGGCAGCTGAAATCATCTGCTTCATCGATTGCGCTTCTGTGGAACGAACCAGCCGTCCCAGGCCCGTGGCGATCGAGATTCCTGCCAGGGCACTGATGGTCACGGTCACTGCGTCGAGTAGCCAGAACTGGGTCTCGAGCGAGGCTGCGATCGCGGTGAACAGAAACGCTGCAGCGGCAACTCCGCCGGTGACCAGCAGATTGGTGAAGAGCGCGGAGATCCGTGGCTTCGGTAAGGCGAGGGATCGACGCAGTCCCACCTCCAGTAGCAGCCAGCTGGCGACCGTCGAGATCACCGAGGCGGCGGCCAATCCAGGAACTCCATGGGTCCCTGCCAGCAACCAGATGAAGAGAATGTTCACCGACACGCCGACCAACACGGCCAGCAGGATGAGCCCCCTTTTTTTCATCGCCAGAGCGGTGCGCATCAGAGCCGGGAGCAAGCAAGAGAAGGGAATCGCCAGGCAATAGATGCGCAGGGTTTCAACGGTTTTCTGGGTGTCGGCAGCGGCGAACTGGCCATGCTGGAGAATCAGGCGAATCAGTGGTTCCGACAGGATGGCCAACCCGGCCGCCGCCGGCAGGGAGATGAAGAGCGCATTTCTCTGGTTGCGCCCAATCCGACGTGCCAGCGCTCGCCACCAGGTGCGGCTGACGAGGCGTGCTGCATCCACTCCGGCCACTGTACCGAGAGCGACCCCGATCAACCCGATCGGCAAGAAGTGGAAGCGAAATGCGTTCTCCAGATGAGTGATGCTTCCGGTGCCCAGTTCGGAGGCAAAGCGCATCGCGATGATGGAATTGATATAGGTGAGTCCGGTGGTGACCAGCAAGATCGCGCAATCGCCCAGCAGCCTGCCGATTCCCGGTACCCATATTTTCCAGGTCGGAATCGGCATCGGTTCGACGCGCCGGGCGACCCATCCCATCAGCAAGAGGCCGACCACGGATCCACCCAGAAACGCCCTGGTCCAGCCGTTGGCGCCATCGACAAGTGACAGGCCCGAATACACCATCGCCGCTCCTGCGGCCACCAGAACGGCGTTCTGGAGCACTTGAGAGGCTACTGCGGAGCGGGTGCGATCAGCACCGAGCAAGATGCCACGGAGGACCGCCAGGAATGGCACGACCAGCAGGTACGGCAGCAAGCTTCGCAGCAAATCGGAGCTCAACTGGCTCGCCTCCAGACCTGGTGCAATCAGTTCGATCAGATCGGGAGCCCACCACCACAGGGTACTGACCAGGAAGCCGCAGAGGAGCAGGAGCAGCGTCACCACCGCTCGGGAGTAGTCAGAAGCTGCTTCGATCCCTCCGCGGTTTTTTTGTTCCTGATGTCCTGGAATGAAGGCGGCCGAAATCGCTCCTTCGGAGAGCAGATCTCGAATCGTGGCAGGGATTTTCAGAGCAGCGCGCAGGGCATCGGCGATGGGAGTTGCGCCCAGCAGAGTCGTCAGTAGCGCATCTCTCAGGACTCCCAGTACTCGTGAGATCAGCAGCATGCCAGTCATCGCACCGGCACGCCGCGAACCATCTCCGGTACTGGAAGGATGGACCCTGGATGCCACGGATCTTTTCATCCCACCTCCGGCGACATGGTACAGGATAACCATGGAAAACGGGCGAGGCCTTTTGAGACCTCGCCCGTCCGGTAGTTCCAGTTGCTACACCTGAATCGAATCGATCAGGGGCAGGCGTCGTACAGATCACAACCCAGCGGATCGTCAGTCGGATCCGGTCCACAGTTTGGAAATGGATCTGGAGGGTTGGGACCACCACTGAACAGGTTGGCCAGGGTGTAGATGGCATCGGCGATGTTGAGAGCTCCATCGTCGTTTGCATCGCAGCTATCGATACAGGGGCCATCCGGACCTCCTGAGAACAGGTTGCCGAGTACGAAAATCGCGTCAGCGATATTGATTCCGCCATCACTGTTACAGTCTCCACGGATGAATCCTGAACCGGGAGGAGTTCCGCCACCGGCGAGGAACTCACGGTAAGCGGCGATGACCGGATTCAGATCGCCCAGGTAGCCGCCCAGTTCAAAGCTGGAACAGATCACCGGAGCGCCGTTATCAGGCACGTAGGCGGTGGTCACACCCTGATTGGGGGCGGTGTTGCCGATTGCATCGTCGTAACTCCACACCGTACCCGCAGTGCCTCCAGCCAGTTCAGCGGTGGCAGGAATCAGGTAGTTTGTGAAATCATTGCCGCCCGAGACGGTGGTCTGATTGTCCTGGTTGTAGCCGACATTCTGGTTGCCTGACATATCGAGACCGACACCGGAATCGGCTCCGTCGAGAGAAGTGAGCTGGTCGTCATCGTCCTGCTCATAGGGCTCGGCGACCCCATCTCGATCATCGAATGAAGAGATCGGATGGTTGAAGCTCCAGTGATCGGCACTTTCGAAGTAAATGCCGATTCCGGCAGCTGCCAGGTCGGCGATCAGAGCGGCTTCCTCCTCGGAGAGGTTGAAGTCGGTCGGATAGGTGCCACAGGCGATCCACACCTGAGAGACCTCGGGCGAGTTGATGCAGGCATATTCATCGAGCTGCTGGCGGATCAACTTGGCATTGGCTCCGGCAGCGATGAGTCCCGCGAAGATGGCAGCACCCGAGTCGTTACTGCCGGTGTCGCCACCATCGAAGAGCCCTTCCATGGCGACCACGATGGTGTCTTCACCGTTATAGGAGAAGTGATCGACAAAGCTGCTAACGGCAGCAGCGCCTACCGTACAGATTCCACGGACCGTGTAGTCGTGGAATCCATCGGAGACGGTGTTGTCGATGTAGCTGGTATCTGCGCCATTTACCGTGGTCAGGGCAACACCGTCACGATCGATTTCGATACTGTCGTAGGTGTCGTTGTTGGTCCAGGAGAGAGTCACACTGTTGGCGCTACAATCGCTGGTCAGGAACAGGTCGCTGGGGGTGTTGCACTGAGCCGGGCATACCTGAATCGCCCAACCATTTATGGTGCCGCTGTTGGTAGTGACCGTGTCGGCGACGGTCAGGGTCCAATCGCCGCCGATGCTCTCGCCGTCGAAGTCAGCCAGGGTTCCAGGACCGGAGGGGACCAGGTTACCAAAACCGTCATTGGTGCCCGTGGCGTCGTCGTAGCGACCATTGAGATCGATCCCTGCGCCATGGTCGTGGAGTCGAACCGAGGTTCCCTGAGGAGAGAGCAGATCCACTTCCAGGTCCGAGGTGTCACCGTGACTGATATCGATATCGACATCGAGATCATTGATTCCGGTTTGATCGGTCGGGTCGACTGAAATGACGTAGTCGGTCGATCCGGTCCCATCCGGGATTTCCTGCGGTTGGCCGATGTGTAGAGTCCAGGAATTCAACGTACCGCCAGAGGTACCATCGAAGGTGTCGGCGATGATGATTCCCCAGGTTCCGGCCGCCGTTTCTCCATCAAAATCAGCAAGGCTACCGAGCCCCTGGTCCAGATCGTAGGGTTGCATCCGTTCACCACTGTAGGTGGTGACACTCCCGTAAGGCTCTCCCTCATCATCAAATGTGAGGAGCATGTCATCATCGGAGTTGGTTTCATTCTGATAGAGGCGGATTTGTGTCTGCGAAGGTGCAACCAAATCGATGTCCAGATTGCCGATGAAGGTGTGTGAAATGTCGACCGAAACATCCAGGTCGCCGATGGTGCCGGCAGCGGTCACATCGATGAAGTCAAAGTCGCCAACCGGTGGATTTCCGGCGTAGTCGATCGGCATGCCGGGGGCATTGCTTGCGGTGGTACCGACAAAACCCAGCAGTTCGATATTCGGATTGGGGAACTGGTGACAATCATCAGGTGGGCAGTTGATGGTGATGGTCGCATTACCCCGTTCACCATTGAAGCCACCAAACTGAATCAGGTAGTCCTGCCCGGCAACCGCATCGAGGAAGATCTCCGGTTCTCCCGATCCGATGCAACTGCCTGCATCGCAGGCGAGTTCTGATCCGGTAGCGGGAGGACAGGCGCTAGTTCCTGGATAGATCGCCATCTGTGGATTGAAATCAGCAGTACCACAGGTGGTGAGGACGACGATTCCACTGCAGGTAGCGCTGTACAGGAGCCATACGTCATTGAGCATGCTTCCGCCGCAGGTGGTTGGGCCGTCGGTGGATGCTCCCAGGGTGGTCAGATTGTACGAACCCTCCACCACGTTGGTGGCATCGGCGCAGTTGTCATTGGCCGGTGGAGGAGCACAGCTAGGATCTCCTGCGCAATCGGCATCCGCACAGTCAGCGTCGCCATCTCCATCGTCATCGGTTCCGTTGTCGCACACCTCCGGACAGGAGTTGCTGGCTCCGGGAGTATCAAAGGGAACCCCGAGATCGGCAAAGGGCAGGATTTCCCAGGAGCCGTTTCCATCGGGACAGCGGACGATATGAGCCGGAACGAAGGTCCCGTCGGGACCGATCGTGGTGGCACTGTAGATGTGATCGCCGCTGGCAGGAATATCAAAGGTCTCGACCAGAGCCACCGAGTCGATGATCGCTGACCAGGGTTCGATGTCCAGAACACCGTCATCGTTTGTATCGAGATCGTCACCGTTGGTTCCGGTGAATCCTTCGACCAGCATGTGGGTGACGTTGTCACTGTTCTCGAAATTGAGAGTTGTCGTCAGGTCCGCAATACCGATGGTAAAAGTGGATTCGGCTGCGACGAACAGGCCACTGGCAGGGACTGGCACGCCAAACAGGCCGACCACTGCTTCGATGGTTCCGCTACCGCCGGTACCGTCTCCGATGACCAGGTATGTGAGTGACGCGATCGAACTGCCACTCGGTACAGATAGTTCGAAGTATTCATCGTTATCCGTGCTCGATTGGTCGATACGAATCTCATTGATCGAAACCTGGCCCATGAGCAGCACAGGGATCGTGAGAGTCAACAAAAAGACAGTTACAAAAAGTGGACTCTTCATCACCACCTCCAACGAAGAGACGAATCCGGTCCGGGAGAAGGTTCTGACCGGCTAGGATTCGATTGAAATAAGCACACCACCAATACTCCCATCCTAATGGGGACTCTGCTGGCTCGCAACGCAGGGAAGTTCCAATCTGACAGAATCGTGGCATTTAGATCCGCGTGTACCGGATTGTTTTGCCGGAGATCGTCCAAAGACCGAGGGGTGGCAGGAGCATCGGCTCCCACCACCCCTCGATTTCAAACACCATGCAAGCTAGTTGCTAGCAAGCATTGAAGACACAGTCCGGCAACCCGTCGTCTGTCGGATCTTCGCCACAGGTATCTGGTCCCGGATCCGGAGGAGTCGGTCCGCCGGAGAAGAGAGCAGCCAGGCCGTAGATCGCGTCAGCGATGTTGACACCACCGTCGTCGTTCTGGTCACAGGAGTCATCGCAGTCACAACCAGGTCCACCAGAGAACAGGGCAGCGAGCAGGTAAATCTGGTCAGCGATGTTGAAACCACCATCTTGGTTGGTGTCACCACGCTTGAAGACCGGTCCACCGCCAGTTGCGAAAGCTTCGCTGTAGCGCTGGGCGAGGATCGTCTGATCGCCGCCGAAGCCGCCGAATTCCCAGCTAGTACTGATGGTCTTACCTCCGGAATCGGTGTCGTAGAAGACACCTGTTACGTAGTTGCCCTCCGGCCCTGGAGCAGGAAGACCACCACCAAAGGTGCCATCATCATCGTTCTCCCAGATTGCAGCTGCATTGGGACCAGCAGAATCGCTGGTAGCAGGAGTCAGAATGTCGGTCCAGTCATCACCAAGACCGAAGTCCTGGGTGTATGGAGTCGCAGCGAAGTCGCTGACGTCGAGACCGAAGCCACTGTCGAGACCATTCATCGATGTGTAGCTGTCATCGCCGTCGCCAGTGTCGTAGGTGGAATCGTCGATACCGTCACGCGAATCGAACAACGATGCGACGTGGGCAAAGCCGAAGTGATCTCCACCTTCGAAGTAGACGTTTTTGCCGTCGATGTTGGCTTGCCCGATGGCATCGCCTTCTGCCTGATCAATACGGTAATCCGCTGGGACTGTACCGGTCATGACCCAGAGGGTACTGACACCTGCATCGTTGGCACATGGGTAATCAGCAATCGAAGCGCGGACCATACCGACGCTTGCACCGGCGGAGGTCAGAGCACCAAGCAGGGCACTGCCACTGTCCACGTCACCGAAGTTGCCATTGTCCTGAAGACCTTCCATCGCGAGGATGATGTCTGTCTGGCCAGCATAGGTCAGAACCGAAACCGGAACGACTGCCGGGTTTGGACCGCTACCGCAGTCGCCGATGATCTCGTAGGTGTGATCACCATCGGCAACAGCGAGGTCAACGTAAGAGGAATCAGCTGGGTCAGGATTAGCAATGGAGACACCATCTCTGGTGATTTCCATCGATACGAAGTTCGGGTTTGAAGTCCAGTTCAGCGTCACGTCACCGTTGGTGCAGTCTGCAGAGCCACTGGCACCCGAAGGAGGAATGCAGTCGTTGACCGTCAAGGTTCCATCGCCCAGGCCTGCCTGGTTGAAGGTGCCGACTCGGATGTAGTAATTCGTTCCCTGAGTCGCGGAGAAGGTCAGTTCAGCCGCAAAGTTGGTGCACAGAGGATTGCCAGCAGGAGCAGCAGTTCCACCCGGTGTCGTGGCGCCGGTCTCGGCGTCATCGTTACACATGATGACATTTGCCGGGTCGTCACTGAAGACGTCATAAACTGCAAGGCGGGTATCAAAGTTGAGTGCGGAACCACAGGTCGAGACCAGAACGTCGCCGGTGCTTCCAGCCGTGTAGCAGAAGTAAAGGTCGTTGAAAATTCCATCGTTGCCGATATTCATGGCGCAGACGGCCGGATCCAGATCGGGTCCGGTGGTCAGAACCGCATTGGTGATACTGAAATCGGTGTCACCCACTGTGATCACCGGTGCACCTTCGATCCAGCTATTGGCCGGTGCGGTGTTGAAATCACAACCTGCGAAGTTGATGACAACGCCACCCGCATCCATGGCCGTGATGAAAGCTTGCTGCGTCTGATACGCGGCTTGCGGGTCAGATTGGAAGCTGGTAGCAGTTCCAGGAAGGTTTGCGACCACATCTCCATCGATTTCAATTTCGTAGGAGCCAACGGGGCCAACCGGAGTCCAGCTCAAATCCCACTGGGTGGTTCCCGGAGTTTGCGCACAGAGCAGATTGGAAACTCCACCACCACAGATGCAATCTCCAGCATCGTCCCATGCGACATCCATGATCCACATGTTGGTCGGGAAACCGAGACCGACCATGTCGATCGGCTGAGTCAGACCACACGCCGGAGCCAGGATCCAGCTGGAACCATTCTGGTCAGCAGTTGTGGTTGTTCCCGGGTCAGGGATTCCCATGAACAGACTGTTGCCAGCGGCTTGTCCATCAGGAGTGAAGATCTCGACGACAAGTGTTTCATTATCGATACAGCCGACCGTGGTGGTGGCTGCGCCGGCGAGGACTCCGTCCGGATCGACGATGCCCGTGCCGAGGATGAAGTTGTAAACATCGTTTCCGACGATTCCCACCTGGAACTCTTCTTCGTAGAACATCGTCATGCCAGCCAGAGGTCCGACAGCTCCGCCGTTGGTGTCATAGCTGAGGCGGATGCGAACCGGCTGAGTTGCGGCACCAGGAGTGGAGTTGACCACGGTGGTCACACACTTGATGTCGATGTTTTCAGAGACACCGTAGCCATTGCAGAGATCATAGGCCCGGTAGTAATGATTGTCGGCATGAAGTCCGCCAGCATTACAGGAAACAGCTCCGCCGAAAGGCAAGTTGCTGGGAACGGGAACCAGGGTGGCGCCATTCGTCGCAGGACATGGATCGGCAAAGAAGTATGAACACTGGACGGGTGGGGCGATACAGCCTCCCGAGTCACCGACCACCAGGAGAGTGTGACCTCCATCGGCTGCTGGGCTGTAATTGAAACTACCAGCGGCACCGGCTCCACTACCAGCGATGGTACCCACGATGGAAGAAGGATCGATGGTGTCGAGGTAGATGGTGATGTTGTCGTAGAACACGTCTTCGGTCCACTCAATCAGCACTTCATTGGTTCCGGACGACTGGTCCGGTGTGCAGATCAGTCCACTGACCGGGATCACACAGCTGTAGTCGATGTTCAGATCACCGGTTCCAACGCTGGCGGCATCCCAGCCACCTACACGAATGGTATATGGGGTTCCAGCGACCACATCGAAGATAGGAGTGACAGACGAGAATCCGGCACAACCTGCGCCATCACCGTTACAGGCAACCTCTGTCAAGGCGCCGCATGTTCCGGTATAGACGAAGACGTCGGTGTCGAAAGTGACCGAATTGCAGGTTGAAACGGAGACGATTCCGTCCGTATCCGGAGTCCATGTGTACCAAACATCAGATTCACAAGTTCCGATGGCTGTGCCAGCACAGACAGCGTCATTGATCGGATCTGCACTGGTGGTCGCCGTGGTGGTATCGATGGCAACGGTTCCAGCACCTGTGAATCCAACATCGGTCGCACCAGCACACTCATCGTTAGCTGGTTGCGCGATTCCAATAGCAGGCATCGCAAACACAGCTAGCACTCCCAGGACTATAAGATGACGCATCTACCTTTTCCCTTCGTTGCGGACTAATCAGTGAATCCCATCCCACACGGCTGGGAATCCGCAAAAAAATTGCATTTAAAAATTCTGGTGAAGGTATCCAATCAAAGTCAGTTCTGCCTAACTAGAGAGGCAGAAATCGACGGATTGGAACCATCCAGCCCAATATTGCAAATTTACCCAGCCTTTCGGCCGGGTCAAGGGACCGGCAAGTCAAACTGGCGGGCTTCTGCAGCCATTTACCGGTCAATCAGGGGCATCCGGCAAATATGTCACAATCGAGCGGATCGGAAGGGGTCGAATCGGTGCCACAGAGCTCCGGAGGTGGCGGTGAAGGAGAGCCGGGAATGAACAGAAAAGACAGCAGATATACGGCATCCGCCAGGTTCATTCCCCCGTCGTCATTGGTATCGCCGCTGTCGATACAGCTCAGAGGTGCGGTGCCCGGAACGAAGAGAGTCTGCAACAGCCTGATCGCGTCGGTCAGATTGCGGGCGGAATCTCCATTCGTGTCCCCCCGGATGAACAGATTTCCCGCTGGATTTCCCATCAGGTCAATTCCGATGTGCTGGTCGAAGAACCCCAGATTGGAAAGGGGGGTCGGCTGGTCGATTCCGCAGAATGGTGCCGACCACCAGCCCTCCGCGGTTTCCCCGGAGCTGTTGCTGCCCAGGATCAGCAGATGCCCTTCGAGGCTGGAGTCCGGCAATGCGAGTTCCACAACCAGCTTGGTGTCGCAGTCGATGTCGAGGGCTGGAGTGAGGTTCAGGCACAGCTGTTGACGGTTAATTGCAGGAATCTGGAACTGTTGTTGATGAAGAATTTGCAACGAACTGATCGGGTTGATCGACCCTCCGTCGGGATCTTCATAGAGTCGCAGGGTCACGGGAAGGCTTGAAGATCCTGGATTGGGGTCCGATTCATCGATGGAGATCTGAACCGCCTCGAGTTCCAGTCCGTTGGTGAGATTGAAGGGGGATTGACACAGATCATAAGTACGCCAGAAAGACTGTGCGCTGTGACCGGCTCCATTGCTGCAGAGAGGTACTCCCTGGTCGATGGTGTCCGAGTCATTCAGATGGGAGAGGTTCAGGGAACTTTCAGGGCAGCCAGGGGTGATCAATTCACAGCTCCGGGTGGGAGTCCATTGCTGGGCGTTTCGAGCGCAGATTTCTAGCTGTATGAAATCGGGCAAGAAGGTTGAGGATCCGCTCCAGAATCCCGAATCAGCCGGCTCGATGGCAACCAGCATTCCATCGATCCGGATTTCGACGGAATCGAGGGAAGGATCGGGGTCCCAGGACACCTCGATTTGCCCGTCAGGGAGTGAGTTACACAGTAGACCGTTGATGGGGTCGAGAGGTTGAGGGCAAATGGATCGTCCTTCGATGGCAGAGAAAGTGTTGGAGGAGTTGTCCACGATCCAGATCGAATAGACTCCGAATGGATCGGCAGTGGGCGCGACTCCGGGGCGAGAAGTCTCGATGCCATTGATGAAGAAACCAAGATTGGCTACTTCCAGCGGGCCCAGCGGAATGTCAGTGAGTGGATCGATGGTCGAGATGGTCGTAACTCTCCCGGCAAAGTTGCTGCCGTGAGGGACTTCCAGCTGATCGCAATCGCCACGGAACGCGATGCCGTTCCCCGCGCCATCCGTATCGGGGTGAAGGATGCTGGTTCCTAGATAACTGCCGTCGTTGATCGAGATCAGATCGTATCGGTCTCCGGCAATATCCACAGCCCAGATGCCGTCGGCTCCATCCCAGGCGAGTCCCCCGACAAATCCGGTCACCTGGAGTCCGATCTCACCGAGCAATGCTGGATTCGATCCATCCAGGTTGGTGCGCCATAACTGGCTGGGGCCCGGAGGAGCCAGGACTCCCCAGTACAGACTGGTACCGTTGGTAGTGATTCCCGTGGTGGTGGATCCGGGGGCAGGGTGCGGAATCGATGTGATCGGTTCGAGAGTGAGAGCGTCATAGATCCAGCTCTCGGTCTGGAACAGATCCACAACGATCACCGCAGCGGCATTCCATGGATTGGGAGTCGGTATCAGGCAGATGCCCAGGGCACTCGAACCCTGCAAGGGGGCCGGTCCTGCCAGAACATCTCCGGGATTCACCATCGATGGAGATGTGGCAGCGAGAAGGTCATTTGCCGTGGATTGGGCAAGACCTATCGAGACTACCAGTGATAGCGAGAGTAGCTGCAAATATGCCACAACTTGCGATGTGCGACGGTGCATCGGTTATCCCTAATCAGAGGGTGACGGCGTCATCGAAATCGGTTCGGCGGATAAATTGGGCTCCGAACCGGCAAATAAATTCACCTCGTCTGCACAGAATAACGTTGTTACAGGCTATCCGCGACTGTCATGATTGTTCGGTGTCAGCAAAGACAAGATTGGCACAATTGTCAGGAAGTGGAATCAAAAGGAAGCAGGGAGTCTTGCTCGACGAGCAAGACTCCCTGCAGTTCACGATTCAGATTCCAGATGGCGAAAGGCGACCATCGTCCAGATCAACAGGAGTTATAGGTCTCGCAATCGAGAGCGTCTGTATCGGTGCCATCTTCGCCACAGGTACCTGGGCTGGGTGGAGCGGGCTCAGGTCCGCTGCTGAACAGAGCCGCCAGGGTGTAGATCGCATCGGCGATGTTCAGGCCTCCATCGTCGTTTGAGTCACAAGAATCGGCACAGGGGCCGTCAGGTCCACCGCTGAACAGATTCGCCAGCGTGAAGATGGCATCGGCGATGTTGAAGGCGCTATCCGCGTTGCAATCACCGCGCTGAAACTCCGGTCCAGCCGGGCCGCCGCCTCCACCGAGAGCCGCGATGTAGCGTGCCGCCAGCTCGGTCTGGTCGCCGCCGAAGCCGCCAAACTCCCACGACTGTGAGATGGTATTGCCGAATCCTGGATCGGTCTGGTAGTAGGTTCCCGTGCCGTAACCAGCCACCGCCTCGGTCCAGGACTGCGCGGCGTTGGGACCGGCAGTTCCTGCCAGAGCATTGAGTCGATCGGTCCAGTCATTTCCTATGCTGGCCTGGTTGTATGGAGTTCCACTCATGTCAGAGGTGTCGAGTCCGAAGCCGGTATCGGCACCGTTCATGGTGAGGAAGGAATCATCACCGTCGAGTGCAGTTGCCTGGTCGACACCATCGTAGTCATCGTAGCCGGTGATCACGTGTGCGAATCCCCAGTGATCTCCCGCTTCCATGTAAACGTGGATTCCCAGTTCGACCACCGCAGCGAGAGTGTCTCCGTCAGCGGCATTGATGCGGTAATCGTTGGGGTAAGTGCCGGTCATCATCCAGACTCGTTGTACCGTGCCACTGGTGACGCAATCCCAGGCAGCGGGACCGTTGCTGGTGGTGACATGAGTGACTCCGTTGAAATCGAGAGCCTGTTGCAGCGCTCCAACACTGTCGATGTCATCTGCGCCTTCCAGAGCGAGGATCACATCGGTTTCCCCGGCATAGGTGGTGAGATTGGTAACGGCCACTTGACTGATTCCGGTCGAACCACCGCATACTCCCTGGACTTCATAGGTGTATGTGCCGTCGGCAACCCCTGTATCGACGAAAGAGGTATCGGTTCCCGGAATCGTCGCGATCAACGCGGTGTCTCGCAAAACCTCGATGGAATCGAAATTGTCGGCGGTCCATTCGAGAGTCACGTCACTGTTCAGGCAATCGCTGGTTGCCGTGAGACCGTCCAGCGGTGGGCACAGCAACTCCTCGATGGTGAGAGTGCCAGTCCCGGTGATCCCCACCGCATAGCTACCGATGCGAATCGGGTAGGTAGTTCCGGCGATGACATCGACCTCGACGAAGGAGAAGAAGTTCTGGCAGCCTGTGACCAGGGCGAGACCGTCGTCACCGTTGCAGGCGATGGGAGTCAAATTGTTGCAATCTCCCTCGTAGACCATCAGATCGGTATCCCAGCCTGCTGGGTCGCAGGTATGGATCCAGTAGGTGCCGGTGCTGGCAGCCGTCCAGTTGTACCACCCGTCATTGCTCATGGCGCCGAGAAAGGTGCCGGGGCAGAGAGCTTCATCGTAGGGTTCGGCGCTGGTGGTGAAGGTGGTGGTGTCGATGTCGTTGACCCCCTCGAACACATCGATGGCTGTGAACGCTTCATCGCCATCGATGGCGCTTCCAGCGCAAGCAGGATCAGCTGCACAATCACAATCATCGCAATCGGTGGTTCCATCGACATCGTTGTCGATGCCATCGTTACAGATCTCGACAGTGGGAATCTCCAGGGTCACGGCCAGGTTCCCGGTTCCCGATAATCCAAGACCCCAGGACCCGACTCTCACGATGTAGGTGGTGCCGGCAGTCACCTCGAGAAACTGCACATGGCTGTAGTACTGCTGGCAACCGGGCAGGCCGGTATAGCCATCGCCACTGCAGTCCAGTTCGATCAGTGAGGCGCAATTGCCCTCGTAGACCAGCAGGTCAGTATCCCAGGTGGAATCACAGGTGTGGATTCCCGCGACGCCGTCGATATCGGGAGTGAAACTGTACCAGATGTCCTTGTCGAAGGTTCCGGCACCACCACTTGGACATGGGATGGATGGCAGCGGTGCCGTGGAGGGGCTCGCCAGTAAATTGTCCATCGCCGCCGTGTAGGTACCGACTCCCGAGATGGGAATGTCGATGGCTCCCGTGCAGTCGTCATTGACCGGGGGAATGCACGGTGGAATACCGAACGGGCAGTCCAGTTCGTCGGCGCAATCGATGAGCCCATCGACATCGTTGTCGATCCCGTCATCACAGATCTCGACGGTGGAACTCTCCAGGGTGACGGTCAAATCTCCCATGCCACCAACCCCAACTGCCCAGGAACCGATGCGGAAGGTGTAGGTGATTCCGGCCTGGACGTTGAGAAACTCAACATGACTGTAAAAGGACTGACAGGGGGCCAGTCCGCTGTTGGTATCACCACTGCAATCGAGTTCGATCAGTGAGCCACAGGTGCCCTCATAGACCAGCAAGTGAGTGTCCCAGCCGATCGGATCACAAGTGTGAACTCCCATCACGGCATCAAATGACGGGGTCATGGTGTACCAGACATCCTGATCAAAGGAGCCGGCACTTCCCAGTGGGCATGGAATACTCGGCAGGGGTTCCGGCGACAAGCTGGCGAGAGTTGAATCCATGAACGCGGTGTAGGTTCCGGGCCCGGCGGTCACAATTTCGATGGCTCCGGCACATTCATCATTACTCGGTGCAACACAGGGTGGAGTGCCGAAGGGACAGTCGACTGGATCGAGGCAATCGACCAGTCCATCCGCATCGTTGTCGAGTCCGTCATCGCAGATTTCACCGCTGACAGCAGAATACTCGATGTTGAGGTTGCCGGTGCCGCCGATTCCTCCATAGTTGCCGATGCGGATGTAGTAAGGGACTCCGCCCTGGACCAGTAGGGGTAGTTCCAGTTGCGAGTAGAACGCCTGGCACAGGGGACTGGCCGGGGCATCGCCGTTACAACCGACCTCGATGAGAGCACTGCAACTCCCGGAGCCGTCGTAGATGACCATGTCTGTGTCCCAGCCGGTCGGGTCACAGGTATCCACCATCAACGCGCCATCGGCATCGGGTGTGAAGCTGAACCAGATGTCGTTATTCAATGCACCAAGCACAGCACAGGGGATGGTCGGTGATGGATCGAGACCGGTGGTCGCCGTGGTATTGTCCATCGCGACGATATAGGAGCCATATCCGCTGACCGGAATCACCTCCGCAGTGGCACATTCATCTCCACCTTGTGCACCGAGCGGAGAACAAAGCAATACCATTGCCACGACAAATAGCTGTGTTCTGTACATCTTGATTCTCTTCCTCCTGTATTGACCTGGACCGAATAGGACGGGATCGCTTCCTCTAAATAACGGCGGTTATTGCAGTGAATTGCCGAGCCCGGGTAACACGAGGAGAGCGCCGACAATCGAAGACCTCCTCGATTCACACCCGGCTCCATTATAGGGGAGGTTCAGAGAGTGGGCGAGTCCGAGCCAACAAGCCGGGATAGGAAGGAAGAAGGGGCCTTCTCCTGGAGAGAAGGCCCCTTCTTCGACAGGTCCGTATTAACGAGGACTTACGGGCAGGGCGGGAAGCTAACACAGCCGAGTGGGTCACTATCATCCCCATCCACGTCACACTCTGAGGATTCAGGAGCTGACGGCTGCGGACCACTGCTAAACAGTGCTGCCAGGGTGAAGATCGCATCGGCAATATTGAGGCCTCCGTCCCCGTTGGAATCGCAAGAATCTTCGCACGGGCCTGGAGGACCTCCGGAGAAGAGTGACGCCAGGGTGTAGATGGCATCGGCGATGTTGAAGGCGCCATCGGCGTTGCAATCGCCGCGACCAAAGTGGGGACCGGTCGGGCCGCCGCCGCCAAGGAATGCGATGTAGCGCGCTGCCAGGTCGGTCTGGTCACCGCCGAACCCACCAAACTCCCACGATTGGTTGATGGTATTGCCGTTGGGTGGATCGGTCAGGTAGCAAACCCCGGTGCCGTATGCCAGAGCCGCATCGGCCCAAACCTGGGCGACGTTGGGGCCCGCACTACCGGCAAGTGGGCCGATCTGATCGGTCCAGTCACTTCCGCCAGCGGCCCCGGCCTGGTTGTAGGCGGTTCCATTGAGGTCAGATGTGTCGAGACCAAAGCCAGTATCGGCGCCATTCATCGCCAGGAAGGTATCATCTCCGTCCACCACGTTGTCCTGATCGACACCGTCATAGTTGTCATAGGGGGTGACCAGATGGACAAATCCCCAGTGATCTCCTCCTTCGAAGTAGACGTTGGTGCCGTTCTCGATCGCCGCGGCCAGGGCCGCGCCATCGGCATCGGAGATGCGGTAATCATTGGGGTAGGTACCGGTCATCATCCAGGCACGGGTGATGGCGTCATTGTTGAGGCAACCCCATTCAGCAGGTCCGAGGGTGGTGGTGACATAGATGATTCCATTGGCATCGAGGGCGGCCTGCAAGGCCGCAACACTGTCTATGTCGTCAATTCCTTCGGTCCCGAAGATGATGTCCGTTTCCCCGGCGTAGGCAGCTACGTTTGCCACAACGACCTGGTTCGCGGAGGTGCTGGTGGCGCAGATTCCCTGGGCTTCGTAGGTGTAACTGCCGGGAGCGAGAGCCAGATCGACATAGCTGGTATCGGTGCCCGGTAGGGTTGCAATCAGGGCTCCATCTCTGGTCAGTTCGATGGAGTCGTAGGAGTTTGCATCCCAGTTCAAGGTTGCATCGCCGGTGTCACAATCAGTTGCGACGCTGAGTCCCGTCATCGGCGGACAGCTCAGGGGAAGGATGGTCAGAGTTCCGGTGCCCTGGAACGTACTGTATGTACCGGTTCGGATCATGTAGCGGTTGCCCGCGACCAGGTTGACCTCAACCAGCGAATACCAGTTCTGACACGGGCCAGGCAGCAGGAAGGAGTCCCCGTTACAGGCGATCTCGTTGCCCGCAAGGTTTGAGCAGTCCTCTCCGGCGGCTGTGAAATCGTAAATGAGCACGTCGGTATCATTCCAGCCGACCGCTCCCGGATCACAGGTGTGAACCCAGTAATCGCCACTCTCCGTGGCTTCGTATAGATACCAGCCGTCAAACGCCATGGCACCGTTACCGGTATTCAGACATAGCGAGTAGTCGACCGGGGGATCGGTGCTGCTCGTGAAGGGTAGGTTGTCAATCGGGTTGGGGCCGTCAAAAACCTCGATGGCGACGAAGCATTCATCGCCAGGCGTGAAGGTGCAAACCGGATCGGCGAAGCAATCGGGATCGAGGCAATCCACAGCTCCATCGATATCGTTATCGATGCCGTCATTGCAGATCTCCGTGGAGGGAATTTGCATGTTCACGGTGACCGTTCCGACACCAGTAACTCCAAGCCCATAGGAACCGATGCGAATTCTGTAGGTTGTTCCAGCAGTAACGCTCAGAAACTGGACGTGGCTGTAGAACGCCTGGCACCCGGTCAGAACGGTGGAGTCCCCGTTGCAGCCGACCTCGATCATGGCACTGCAATCGCTGGTTGGATCCTCGTAGACCAGCAGGTCGGTATCCCAGCCGAGAGGATCACAGGTGTGGATCTCTGCGACCATGTCCTGATCGGGGACGAAACTGAACCAGATGTCGCTGTCGAACTGTCCCATGACCGCGCATGGGATTGCCGGTAGCGGATCGGTGCCGAGGCTGGCAGAGGTTGAATCGATGAAAGCGGAGTAGGCTCCGGGTCCTGCAATCGGAATGTCCGTGGCGTCGACGCATTCGTCATTGGTTGCCGCAGGGCATGCCGGGGTTCCGATGCAGTCGAGTGTATCGAAACAGTCGATGAGGCCGTCGCCGTCATTGTCAAAAGCGTCGTCGCAGATTTCAGGTCCACAGAGACCGAACCCACTGCAGTCCGGATCGGCGCAATCGGCGATTCCATCGCAATCGTTGTCGATCCCGTCGTCACAGGCCACGGCATCCGCTTCTGCGCATGCAGGATCACCGATGCAATCGTCATCGCAGCAATCGGTCAGGCCGTCGGCATCGTTGTCGATGCCATCGTCGCATTGCCCAGCTTCGGCTCCACACGGTGGAATCCCGGCGCAATCGGTATCGAAACAGTCGACCTGGCCATCAGAATCATTGTCGGCGCCATCGTCACAGATTTCTGTTCCGATCGGAAAGAAGTTGATGGTCAGGTTGCCGGTACCGCCTGCACCAGATGCTCCCCAGTTTCCAACACGTAGGTAGTAAGTGGTTCCCGCAAATACTGGAGTCGGGGTTTCGAACTCGGAATGGAAGTTCTGGCAACTCGGATTCCCGACGGCGGTATCGCCGTTGCAGGCGAGTTCGGAAAGGCTGGCACAACCGCTGGTTCCATCATAGAGAAGCAGGTCGGTATCCCATCCCGCTGGATCACAGGTCGAGACATCGACAGCACCATCGGCATCGGGAGAGAAGCTGAACCAGATGTCATCTGTGAACTGGCCGACCACTGCGCAGGGGATCACCGGAGCCCCATTGGTGCCGGTGGTCGCGGTAGTATTGTCCATCGGAGTGACGTAGGTGCCGAATCCGGAGATGACGATGGGATCAGCAACATCGCATTCGTCTCCACCGGTTTGCGCAAAAACTCCAGCAGTAGAACAAGCCACAATGGTGGTGATCAGAAACAGCTGACGCATGGATTTCCTCTTTCTGTTCGGTTTTCGCCCTCGAGCAGCCCGCTCAGATAGCACACCTCCATGATGTGACCATCGCTACTGCGACCCGTGAGTACGATTTCGAGCCCAGGCGATTCAGGGAGGAATCGATAAGAGATGCCCAACCTCGCATTTCGCCTGCTACTCCATCATAGGCAACAGAAGGGGCGAGTGCGAGACAGAGCTGGGTAGCCCGGGACAAAGAGCAGGGGGCCTTTTCCTGGTCGGAAAAGGCCCCCTGTTGCAGACTTACCACTGTTACCCGTGATTTACGGGCAAGGCGGGAAGGCGGCGCAATCGAGTGGATCGGCATCGTTGACATCGGCTCCACACTCATCCGGTGCCGGATCGGCCGGTGCTGGTCCACCGCTGAACAAGGCAGCGAGGGTGAAGATCGCGTCAGCGATGTTGAGTCCACCGTCATCGTTGGCGTCGCAGGCATCGTCGCATGGTCCGGCCGGTCCTCCTGAGAACAGTGCCGCCAGAGTGAAGATGGCATCGGCGATATTGTAGCCGCCGTCGGCGTTGCAATCGCCTCGACCGAAGGTGGGACCTACTGGTCCGCCACCGCCGCCGAGGGCTGCGATGTAGCGCGCCGCCAGATCGGTCTGGTCGCCGCCGAATCCACCAAATTCCCAGGACTGCGAAAGGGTGTTACCGTTGGGAGCATCGGTGGAGTAGAAGACGCCGGTGCCATACCCGAGAGCCGCATCGGTCCAGATCTGCCCGACGTTGGGACCGGCAACTCCGGCGAGTGGCGCGATCTGGTCGGTCCAGTCATTACCGCCAGCGGCTCCGGCCTGGTTGTAGGCGGTTCCACTGAGATCCGATGTGTCGAGTCCGAAACCACTATCGGCACCGTTCATCGCCAGGAAGGTATCATCTCCGTCTACCACGCTACCCTGATCGACACCGTCGTAATCGTCATAAGGAGTGACGAGGTGTGCGAATCCCCAGTGGTCTCCCGCTTCCATGTAAACCGCGGTGCCATTCTGGACAGCTGCCGCTAGCGCGGCTCCGTCAGCATCGGTGATGCGGTAATCGTTGGGGTAGGTACCGGTCATCATCCAGGCACGGCTAACAGTGCCACTGCCGAGGCAGCCCCATTCAGCGGGTCCCAGAGTGGTGGTGACATAGAGGACTCCATTGGCATCGAGAGCAGCCTGCAGGGCTGTAACACTATCGATGTCGTCGAATCCCTCGACGGCAAAGACCACATCGGGTTCACCACCGTAAGCGGCGACGTTGGCGACAATCGTCTGGCCTCCGCCGATGTTGCCACCACAGACCCCCTGAACATCATAGGTGTAGGTACCGGATGCCAGGCCAGGATCGACGTAGCTGGTATCTCCACCTCCAACGGTGTCGATCAGTACGGAATCTCTGAGGATCTCAATCTGGTCGTAGGCGTTACCGGTCCAGCTCAGGGTCACGTCTCCGGTGACACAATCAGAAGTAGATGCAAGGCCATCCATCGGAGGACAGAGCAGCGGAACGATGGAAAGCGTTCCGGTTCCACCGCCACCAGCGGCCCAGGAACCAACCCGCACCAGGTACTGATTGCCTGCGGTCAAGGTGACCTCAACAAAGGAGTAGAACGCCTGGCAGCCTGTAACCAGTCCGAGACCATCGTCGCCGTTGCAGGCGATCTCGAAGCCCTGGATGTTTGCACAATCTCCACCGGCGGCAGTGAAGTCGTAGACGAGCAAATCGCTATCGAATCCAGCAGCGTCACAGGTGTGGATCCAGTAGCTGGCATCAGCGGTCGCCGTGTAGAGATACCAGCCATCCATATCGTTGGCACCGTAGAAGGTACCGGGGCATAGACCGGCATTGGAAGCATCGGCACTGGACGTGTAAGTGCTGGTGTCGATGGGATTGGCGCCGTCAAAAACATCGATGGCGACGAAGCACTCGTCACCGTCGGTGAAGCTGCAACTTGGATCGGCAAAGCAATCGGGGTCGAGACAGTCGATGGCTCCATCGAGGTCGTCATCGACGCCATTGGTGCAGTCTTCCGCTGACGGAACGACTCCGATGAGGGTGAGAGTTCCGACACCATTACCCCCAGCACCCCAGGAGCCGACACGGATCTTGTAGGTCTCTCCAGCGGTCACGCTCATGAACTGAATGTGGCTGTAAAAGCCCTGACAGCCGGCCAGGATGGCCGAGTCGCCATCACAGGCGAGTTCGGTCATGGTGGCGCAATCTGCACCCTGATAGACAGCAAGGTCGGTATCCCAGCCACCTGGATCGCAGGTGTGGACTTCCATCACCATGTCTACATCGGGTGTGAAGCTGAACCAGATATCGTTATCGAAGGCACCCATGACATTGCATGGAATCGTCGGAAGCGGATCTGCTCCGAGGCTAGCGCTCGTGGAATCCATGAAAGCGGTGTAGGTGCCAGCTCCAGCGATCAAGATTTCATCCGCATCCACGCACTCATCATTGGTCGCGGCGGGGCAAGCTGGGGTTCCCAGGCAATCGGCTACGTCGAAGCAATCGATGAGGCCGTCACCGTCGTTATCAAAACCGTCGTCGCAGATTTCTGCTCCGCAGAGTCCGATACCCGCACAATCGGCATCGGCGCAATCGACGGTTCCGTCACAGTCATTGTCGATGCCATCGGCGCAGGCTGCTGCATCAGCTTCCACGCAGACGGGATCACCAAGACAGTCGACATCGCAGCAATCGGTGGTTCCATCGGCATCGTTGTCGACACCATCGTCGCACTGACCGGCTTCCGCACCGCAAGGTGGGACTCCTGCGCAATCTGTATCAAAACAGTCGATGGCACCATCAGAATCGTTATCAGCACCGTCGTCACAGACTTCGACGCCAATTCCAAAGAAGTTAACAGTGAGGTTTCCGGTTCCGCCGCTACCCGGAGCTGCCCAGTTTCCAATGCGGAGGTAGTAAGTGGTTCCCCCGAATACTGGAGTGGAAGTTTCGAACTCGGAGTAGAAGGCCTGGCAAGGACCAGGGTTGGTAGTGGCATCGCCGCTGCAGACCATTTCAACGAGAGCCAGGCAGCCGCCCGAGCCATCGTACAGTATCATGTCAGTGTCCCAGCCGGCGGGATCGCAGGTGGTGACATCGATGGCGCCATCGGCATCCGGAGTGAAACTGAACCAGATATCATCAGAGAATTGTCCGACGACTGCGCAAGGGATAGTTGGTATGGGATCGAGCCCGGTGGTGGCGGCGGTGTTGTCCATCGCGACAACATATGTGCCAAAGCCGGCGACCGCGATGACGTCAGCGACGTCGCATTCATCTCCACCGGTCTGGGCCATTAGCCCTGTGGTAGAAAAAGCAAGAATGGCAGTGAGTAAGCACAACTTACGCATTCGTTTCCTCAACTTCCTGTATTGTCGAGTTATCTGCAGAACACCAAAGGAGCACACCTCCCTGATGCGATGACCTCGCAGCAACTCAGAAACGATTTGTTTAAATTCGACCCAAAAAGAACCCATCTTCAACAGACCGATCAACCGGAGAGCGATTTGCGGTCAAAGACCAGAACAAACCACGACTCGGGTTTCATCATTCGTCTGTCTGAATCTTCCCCAAATGCCAGGGGCCAGAGAATGTCCCATCAAAGGCCGACTAGCGGCACCTAGGAGAAAGTCTGGTCCTACCGGATAGATCCTGTCCCGATCATAGCGGGAGATTGACCACGCGCGAGGGAGTAATTGGCAGCCTGGTGAGATTCGTTACTGGCTTGAGAAGAGAATCGGGAATTTTTGCCGTTCTGGTCTGGCCGAAATGGTCTGCCATCTACATTAACTGCCAATACTGTCTAGTCTTCTGTATCTGTCAGAAGAACGAAATTGAAGGTCGGGTGACGACCGGATGAGCCCGACGAGTTGGTTGTACCGGGGCCATATAAGGAGGCAGTCGTGGTTTGCTGGCAAATTTCTGTTCCCGGCACGGGAACCCTCGACCTGTTCAGTCACCGCCGCTAATTTACGACTCCCTCACCGCCAGTGTGTAGGGTGATCCTCTACAGACCTCACCCCGAAAGTGAGTTCACAAAATGGACCTTTCGTTTCTAGATTCTCTTGGCATCCAGCAGCAAAACTCAGGCGTTTATGCCGGGGGGTGGAGAAATCCATCCGGCGATTGGCTGGAAAGTTACTCCCCCGTCGATGGATCGGTGCTGGCATCGGTATCTCGCGCCACTCTCGATGATTACGAGGCAACGGTTGAAGCGACCCACAATGCGTTTCTGGAATGGAGAACGTGGCCTGCGCCGAGGCGTGGCGAAGTGGTTCGATGCATCGGGGAAGCGCTCCGCGAACGAAAAGAGCAACTGGGTAGTTTGGTAGCTGCGGAGATGGGAAAGATACTGCCGGAGGGTATCGGTGAAGTGCAGGAGATGATCGACATCGCTGATTTTTCAGTGGGTCTCTCTCGTCAATTGTACGGTCTGACGATGCATTCAGAGCGCCCAGGGCATCGGATGTACGAACAATGGCATCCGCTCGGAATTGTCGGCTGTATCTCCGCATTCAATTTCCCGGTAGCGGTTTGGTCGTGGAATGCTCTGGTGGCTGCCGCTTGCGGCGATGCCGTGATCTGGAAGCCTTCCTCATCGACTCCATTATGTGCGGTAGCTACCCATAACATCGTGCAACAGGTACTCGACGATATGAAAGCTCCTCCGATCTTCGGGCTGGTGATTGGTGATCGAGACCCGGTAGGGGAGGCGTTGCTGGCTGATCGTCGGATTCCACTGGTCAGTGCCACCGGTTCCTGCCGGATGGGGCGGCGCGTCGCCGAGGTTGTTGGTCAACGGCTAGGTCGTAGCTTGCTCGAACTCGGTGGTAATAACGCGATCATCGTCTCCGACAAGGCGGATCTCGATCTGGCAATGCGAGCCGTGGTGTTCGGTGCCTGTGGAACTGCAGGTCAGCGTTGCACCAGTACCCGCAGGTTATTCCTCCATGAGGAGATCGCAGATGAGATGGAATCGAGACTGTGCCAGGCATACGGGCAGGTATCGGTCGGAGATCCGCTGGCAGAAGGAACCCTGATGGGCCCCTTGATCCACGCCGGTGCCGTCGATGACATGTTGCAAGCTCTTGCCAGCGTCCGTGATCAGGGGGGCGAGGTGATCTTCGGGGGAGATCGAGTCACCGAGGGAGTGGCTGATGGTGGGCACTACGTCGAGCCGACCCTGGTGAGAGCTCGCCATGATATGGAGATCGTGCACGAAGAAACCTTCGCACCGATCCTGTACCTGATGCGTTATCGCGATCTGGATCAGGTGATCGAATGGCACAATGCTGTTCCGCAGGGACTGTCGAGTGCCATCTTTACTCTGGATATGCAGGAGTCAGAAAAGTTCCTGGCCGCCAGCGGATCTGATTGTGGTATCGCCAACGTCAACATAGGAACCAGCGGTGCAGAAATTGGCGGCGCCTTTGGCGGCGAAAAGGACACGGGTGGGGGGCGGGAATCTGGATCCGATTCCTGGAAGGCCTACATGCGTAGACAGACCTGCACGATCAACTACTCCAAGGAGTTACCATTGGCTCAAGGAATTCAATTCGGGTAGAAGATGATGCGATAGCGTTTCGGTAGCGACCCAGGGGTAGGGGGGAAACTTGTTCGAAAGGGGAGGACTCCGGATCGGGCAGGTGGCAGGAATCACGGTGCGCTTGCACTGGATTTTCCTGCTCTGGGGATTGTTTGAGATGCTGGGTGCCGAGCAGATCGGGGGATCGGGCGCGGCCATGATGTATCTCGGTTTCCTTTTCGGGTCGGTATTCCTTCATGAACTGGGACATTGCCGCGCCGCCCGCCAGGTCGGAGGAGATGCCAAAGAGGTGATTCTGTGGCCGCTCGGTGGGTTGGCGGCGGTCGATATTCCGGACAGGCCGCTTCCTCATCTCGCGGTGGCGGTCGGGGGACCGATCGTCAATCTGATCCTGTGGTTGGCCTTGCTCCCTTTCGTGATCTCGATGGAGGGTGTCGAGGGAGTCGGTTCCTTCTTCCTGCGCAAGCCCGTGTTCGAGCCGTTGGCGATCGCTGCTGCGGTGAACCTCGATCTATTTCTATTCAACCTGCTGCCGGCGCTGCCCCTCGACGGAGGCCGAATACTCCACTCCTTGCTGTGGTCACGCAATGGTGAGGAGGCTGCGAGCAGGGCCCTGATCCGTTCCGGCAAGGTCGTGGCAGTGGCTCTGGCAGTTGTCTGGCTGGTGTATGCCACCAGTGGTCTGTTGCTGGCACTCGCCGTCTTGATGTGGATCAACAGCGCCCATATGCAACGCGCGTTGGGTGATGCGGGGGGCAACGAATCATGGCGAGGAGGCCGTGTTCCTGGACCTGGCTGGTGGCAGCGACAGAAAGATCGCTGGCGTCAAAATCGTCTGCAGAAAGAGATTGAGCGGGAGCAGCAGATCCGAACTCGAGTCGATGGCTTGCTTGAAAAAGTGTCCCAGGAGGGAATCGAATCGCTGAGTTCTGAAGAGCGTCGTTTTCTGGATCGAGCTAGTCAGAGATACGAGGGACCCGGGAAGTCTCGTCGGAGCTGATGAGCTGTTCGGGCTGTTGACGCGCCCATTTTCGAACGGCATCCGGATCTTCGATCAGTTGGCCCAGCAATCCAAGAATCGGCGCCCATCTTCCATCCCCACGCAATTGCCCCTCTCTCCTTGCCATCGCAAACCAGCTCGCCGCGGCGACCTCGGAAGCCATCAGGCCACTGGCATGAGGTGCCGGTCCCTCACCACGGATCCACTGCCAGGCACCTTTCGGTTCCACCGGTAGGTCAGGGATATCGATCTGCAACCAGGCGCGTCGATCATCGGGAGCAGGAGTTGTGGGGTCATGGGCGAGCAAGACCACGCCCCAGGGAGAAAGCTGGTGACCTGTGAGAAGTGGATGATGCAACGCCATCGGCAAGGCGAGCAGCGGTCTGCCAGCTTTGACCAGGGCCCTGGCTGCTTGCAGGGTCCGTGTTGGTGAGGTCGATGGTGCCAGGCCCATCAGGGTAGGCTCAAGATTCTGGACGCGGTCGAGCACGATGACGTCAGGTCGCAGCCCTTGTTGATGCTGGACGATGACGAGAGCACTTGCCAGCGGTGATCCCCCTGTAATCAGCAGTGAATCCTGTGGCAGGCTGCCTAGCACCGACTGGGCCCACTGCGTAACCATTTTGCTCTTCGGTTTGAATGGCAGCGGAGATCGAATGGCGAAAGCGATGGTGACCAGGATCAGCAGAATCGCCAGTAGCCATTGCTTGGTCCCGGCGCTGCTCTTGCCGACTCTCCGGTGGATGACGGTCAGAGTCCACGAGGCTAACAGGGTTGCGATGAGAACCGAGGAGATGACACCGGCGTGGCTGGAGGGGCTTCCAAACACCAGGCTCATCAGTGGACCCGAACTTGCCATCGTCAGGATCAGGGCCAGGTCTCCCGGTCGTCGCAGCATGCCGTACATGATTCCGAACACCGCGAGCGTGCCCAGGATGATGCCGGTGCCATCTGCGATCAGGGTGAAGGGGATCGCTGCTTGCGAGATCTCGAATTCACTCACGGGGCTCCATGATCTGGTGAAGCCGCTGATGACTCCCCGCATTCCCGACGGATCGGAGAAGGCAGCGATCGAGATGAAGATGGAGAAACCTGCCACGAGTCCGCCGACTCCCCATGTCAGTGACCGCCATAGCAAGTCCCGGAGACTTCGATCACAGATCATGCTCAGTAACGAATACAGCACCGCCGGGATCACCAGCGGTCCCGAGGCGATCGCCATTCCGGCGGCGATGCCACAAGCCCCGATTCCTCTCCCTGCCTCGGAGCGGAGCTGCTCGGTGGCGATGATCAGGCAAAGGCCCATCAGGAGGCTGAGCGGAGCCGGTCCGCCGTAGCGTGTCAGATCTGTGATCGCTGGCGACAGACCCAGCAGGATCGCGGTGAAGATCACAATCGATCGGGCGACATCTTGCTGCCTGAGCCAGCACACCGTGACTCCACAGCAGAGACTCATCAGCAGTGCAGAGAGCGCTGCTGAGGCGAGAAATGGATCAAGCCAGAGAGATAGTAGACGGGTCGCTGATCTGCAGGCTGAAAGAGCCGGTGCGATCGGCCCGTCCAGTGAGGAGGGAGCGGAGAGAACGGAGGTATTTCCGACCATCTCCGGGCCCGAAGGGACGATGGGAAGGATCAGGACCAGCAATCCGGCAGCAACCACCGCACCTCGGAGCACTGCACCCTTTCCGGCGGGTAATGCCGGAAGACGCCAGCGCGATCGAGTCATCAGTTGATGGCGTTCTGTTTTCTCCAGGTTCATCACGCCCAGCCTTCGATGATCAGGGCCACCATCAATATCAAGCTCACCAGTGCATTCAGGGTAAAGAAAGCTCGATTTACCCGGCGCAGATCATCTGGCTTCACCAGTCGGTGTTCGGCCACCAGCAGGATACATACGATGATGGTTGCAACGAGAAAGGGAGTTCCCAGCTGAGCATGCTGCCAGAGCCAGAACAGCATCAGTGCCATCGCCGAGTGAAGCAGAGCCGCTACTCTTAACGCCATGGAGATTCCGAGACGCTCGGGAATGCTGTGCAGTCGATGCTGGCGGTCGAAGTCGGTGTCCAGACATGCGTACAGGATGTCGAATCCCGCGGTCCAGAGCATCACAGCCCCGGCCAGAATCCACGGAGTGAACTCGATACCGCCCTGGTCCGCTGTCAGTGTGCCGCGAATCGCCACCCATGCGCCGAGCGGAGCCAGAGCCAGTCCGATTCCCAGAATCAGATGGCACAGGCTGGTGAACCGCTTTGTCCACGAATATCCGAGGATCACCACCAATACCACCGGCGATAGTTTCAGCGCGAGTGGATTGATGGACCAGGCCACCAACAGGAATCCCGCCACCGACAGCGCGGTGGCCAGCAACACGCTTCTTGCTGTCAGACGACCGGCAGGTATCGATCGATCCCTGGTGCGGGGATTGGCGCCATCAATATGACGATCTGTCCAGCGATTGAAGGACATCGCGGCGGTTCGAGCCAGAATCACCGCCACCAGCACCTGACCGAGCAACGGCAGGAATTTCTGCAGCGGGATTTGTTGCCCCCGGATCGCGAGAAATACCGCTCCGATCGCAAACGGCAGTGCGAACAGGGTGTGAGACACCTTGATCATCTCCAGGAACTCGCGGCAGTTTCCGAGGAACCCCGATCTGGTAGTGACGGGAGCGATCAAGTTTTGCTTCCCCAGCGCTGAAAGATCTCGTTGGAGATTCCGAGATGGTCGAGGATCCGGCTGACCACGTAGTCGACCTGTTCCCGAACGGAATCGCCTGGGTGCTGATAAAAGGTCAGCAGGGGTGGAACGATGACTGCCCCCGATTCTGCCAGAGTCAGCAGATTCTTCAGATGAATCGGACTGAGCGGAGCTTCCCGTGGAACCACCACCAGCGGTCGCCGTTCTTTGAGCATCACCTCACCGGCACGCTTGAGCAGATTGTCGGAAATGCCGTGGGCCAGACTCGCTACCGTCGCCATCGAACAGGGTACGATGGCCATTCCGTCAATCGGTGCGGTGCCACTGGCAAAAGGTGCATAGAAGTTCTTCGAACTCCATTCGGTCAGATTCTGGTGTTCCATGTCGGGAAAGAGAGTCCGGGTTCCCGCGGGTACTTCCAGTTCATCATGGGTTACCAGCTTGCCCGTCTTGGATGCGACCAGATGGACTCTATGCCCGGAATCGAGCAGGAAACGAACCAGGCGTGCTGCGATGATGGATCCACTGGCTCCGCTGACGCCGATCACCAGTTCTTTGCTTTGATGTTGCTCCATACCACCGTTCAAGCCGTCATCCACCTCGACCATGTCGACCTTTCCGTTCCCCTGAAGAGAGCATCCTACCGTGTTTCAGGCAGAGGGCACAGAGATCCGCCGTCTTGCGTCCAGGTATGGAGCGCTTCGATACGAGCCTGTTGTTCCTCGGGCGAATCGCGACGAATTCCCTCAAGGTCGCCCTCTTGCCACATGCGTTGCGTTTGAGGAGTTGTTTGCTCGTCGGAGAGAGAGCCGATCAGCATCCCGGTAAATCGCAACAAGTTGGCGAGGGACTGAACCGCTCCTTGCGCCGCCAGTTCAGGGAATACAGTGGCACGATCGAGTGACCAGGCGACGGCGTCGGGGCCGAGCAAGAGCACCCGTGGTTGCGGGTCCAGGATCGGGCTCTCGGAGATTCGTTCGAGCAGATCTCCGGCAGGTGATCCGGTCATCAAGAGCTCTGCGAGACTGCGCATCACCTGGGCTCTTCTTTGCCCGGGATCGAGCATCTCCTCCTCCTCGATATCCACTGCTGCCAACGAGACATCGAGAGCCCTCAGTGAGGAAAGTGCAATCCAGCGGGTTTGCATCGGGGTCACGACCTGAACGCGATCATCTTCGAGATGGATGCGAATGGTGCGTATCGTTTGCACTTTTGTTGAGACCCCATCGGTCACAATGTGACGATGATCAAGTTGCAACTTGTTGGCGATTTCGATGATGGAGCGTGCCTCTTTTTCGGTTCCATTTCGAAGTAGCCAGCCAGAGGCTAAAATCAGACGTCGGATTTCATCAAAGAGGATGCTGCCAAATATTGGTGCGGTGAGAGGAGCAACTTCGGTCGGGACGAGCTGGCCGCCCGGGGCCAGGATCACATGATGATATCGATCCACAGCTCCTCCTCAGGCTCTGATCGCTTCATGGACAGCCACGTTTCCTGGCATCAACGTACGCCATTTCACCACGTGGAACGGGACCGCTCTGATCCTGTCAGCGAGTCGTTCGGCGCTGGGCCAATCTCGAACTGATTCATCGAGATAGCTGTAAGCTCTCGCTTTCGATCCGGAAAGAACGTTGCCCAGGTGAGGAAGAATTTTGCTCTGGTAGAAATCTATCAAGGGTCTCAAGACAGGTGATCGAACCGCTGTGAACTCGAGAATCATCAATCGGCCACCCGGTTTCAGTACCCGGTGCAGTTCTTTCAGTGCTGCGTCCAGGTCGACCACGTTCCGGATGCCGAATCCGACCATCGCACCGTCGAAAGACTGATCCCCAAACGGCAGGTGCAAGGTGTCGGCGTGTACCAGCCCTGGTCTGACTCCCGTTCGTGAGCGCTTTTTCGCGGATCGCAGCATTTCGATGGAGAAATCGCTTCCGATGACCTCGGCGTCGGGTGTCTGATCGAGCAGGGAAAAAGACAGGTCTCCGGTTCCACAGCACGCATCGAGAACCCTGTCACCGGGTCGGGATCTGAGGCTCTGGACCGCCTTCTTTCGCCACCAGAGATCGATGAAACCAGAAAACAATCGATTGAGAGAATCGTAACGAGGTGCGATCTCATCGAACAGACTGCGGATCTTCGAACCCTCCTTGTCGAGGTAGGGATGGCGGCTCCGTGATGGTCTGGTTGGCCGTGACGAAGCGGTCGGTATCGCCATCGGTGTCTTCGGCGCTGCTGGCGTCAAGAAACGGCCTCTCCAGATGGGGTCTGACTCGATTCTCCCACCAGGTGCAAGACCCGGATCATGTTGTCCAGGCGAACTCCTGGCAAGCAGTTGCTGGATCGCCGGGGAGGATAGTCCCATCCCTTCTGCTGGGCGAGTAGACTGGAAGAATCTCGAGGAGGGATTACCGATGTGCCATCCACAAACGAATTCTCCATCTTTGTCGCCGATCTGGCAGCTCTGGTTGGTGTTGTCATGTCTGACCTTTTCGAGTTCGTTCTGTTCCCTTCATGCGACCTCGGGTTCCGGTACGTCAGCATCTTTCAGGTCGGAGGTGTCGGCCTCCGATGATCCGGTGGGTACCTTCTGGTGGACTCCGGAGATGGGTTGGCCGCGGGCTCTCAAGCTGGGGCAACCGATATTGCTGGTGATCGAAGCTCCCGGTGACCAGGCACCGATCTTGAGCCTGGACGAGCAGTTATTGACCCGCTCCACTGCGCGCCTGATGGAAAAGGTGGTGGCGGTTCGAGTGCTGCTGAGAGAGGTAGATGGTGGCGGTTGGCAGTGGCCTGCAGAAGCCGATCCGCCTGACCCGCAGAATTCTTCCCAGCGCTGGTCGCGCAGTCAGGTGCGGATCCCGATCGAAAAGATGTTTGGCAAGCCAGATGGTGACTCGAAGATTGCGATTCTCGATCTTCTGGGACGCAAGAGGGCACAGCTGGAAGGCGACAAGATTTCCGGATCTGCGCTGCGTAAGGTTCTCAAGCTGGCCGCCAGGGAGTGCAGCGTCCTGTCGAAGAAGATGATCCAGGTATCCCGGCTGGTCGACAAGGCGACCCTGTTGTTGCAAAGGGGCCAAACTGCCGATTGTTGTCGCCAGCTGGAGGAGGCGCAGAAGTTGAAGGTGCCGGTGGAGGCGCCACCGGAAAAGCGTCGTATTGAGGTTCTTGGTCTGCTGGAGAAGCAGTGGCGCGAAGCGATGGCGCGGGCCAAGGAACTGGAACGAAAGAACCGTCTGGGAGAGGCTGCTTCCGCTTACGAAAAAATTCTCAAGGACTTCCCTCACGACCCCTGGGAGAAGGAGATTCGACAGGAGATCGGTCGAGTCTGGCGACGGATCCAGGGTCCTGGGGGCGGACTTTGATCGATCTTCCTCCCTCTGAAAGTCTCGACCCTCGCGCCGCTCAGGTATCGGAGCCGGAGCAACTATGGGATCTCTTCGAAGAGGAGGAGCAAGCGGTCCTCACTGCCTTGCAGCGATGTCGCGATGAAATCCTGGAGTTGTCGTCTCGCATGGCAACGACATTGGTCTCGGCAAATGGTCGGGTCATCGGACTCGGTGCGGGAACCAGTGGCCGGATACTCGCTCTCGATATGGCGGAATGGGGCCCAACCTATTCGGTACCCGAGCATCGTCGGGTGGCCTTGATCGCTGGTGGCGAAGTAGCCTTGAGGCGATCCGTGGAAGGTGCCGAGGATGATGGGGATGCAGCCCGACATGCCATCGATTTCCAGCGGGTTTGCGGTGACGATCTGGTGATCGGAGTCAGTGCCTCCGGATCGGCGGCCTGGGTGCGAGAAGGACTGTCGGCAGCCTGTCACAAAGGTGCGAGCCCGGTTCTGATCACCTGCAACAGTCTTCCCATCGAGATCCAGGGAGCCGACGAGAATTTGCTTCGCATCGCGCTCGAGACCGGGGCCGAACCGGTGGCTGGATCGACTCGTCTGAAAGCAGCCACCGCGACCCATCGGTTGCTGCAGAGAGCATCGACCATCTGTGCCCTGCGCAACGGCTGGATCCATCGCGGTCGGATGGTCGCGATGCAGGCGACAAACGCCAAATTGCGGACCCGGGCAGTGAATATCGTGTCGCAACTGACCGGTCGGTCGAAACCGGAAGCCGAGGAGGTTATCTCCAACTGCCAGGGAGATTTACGACTGGCAATCGCGACCTGCTGGTGGTCTGGAAATCAAAAAAAAGCAGAACAATCTTTGGAGCAGGAATCGGGCCATCTGGGGCGTGTAGAGGCTCGAATTCGTGCTTTTGGCACCTCTGACTCCGGTTAGGAGCGACTTGCCAGCGGTAGGGAGCCGCCCTAACCTCGACGGGACGGGGAGCAGGGGTGTCTTTCAGACATCCGGTTGGGGGAGAAGAGAGATGGAAATGAATCAGAGTAAAGAACGCTTGGAACAGGCCGGTGAAGCATTGCTGGCCAAGCTATCCGAGAAGAGCAGCGCCGTATCTGCCATCCAGGAGCGGATCCGCAGCAAGGTGCTGGAGGCGGCCAGGTCATCTGAGCTGGATCGTTTTGTTGACTACGCCAGCCCTCCTCCGAATATGCTGCGCCCCGGCTAGACCAGGTTGTGGGCTCGGAAAAGGTGGGGCTGCGAAAACTCCAGAGGGGGTAGAGTGATGTCGCATTCCACTGCCGTGAAATCAGTTCGCCGAGGCGTCATCTTTTCCCTGTTGTTCCTGTCGATTTGCTGCGTCTCTCCGTTGCTTCCAGCACAGGCCACCGATGTGTTCCTGTTTGATCTCCACGAACTCGGTAGTTTTGGTTCGGAAAATGGCATCTACGCCTACTCCGTTGGCACCACCTCATGCAACATCGGTGATGTGGAGCTCTTGTGGCATGCCGATGATCGGTTCCATCCGGTGATCGGGCAGGAGATGTACCGGCTGAAAGATGGAACGCTGGAGCAGATCGGTGTTTCGTGGCTCAAGCATGGTTTTTGCGCCCTCAGTCTTACCGATTGTGGTCCCTGTCAGCCGACCGATTGCGATACCCTCGGTATCGATTGTTCTGATCCGTATTCCGCTGGTCTCAATGGACAGCAGTCGAATCTGGGACCTCGATCGCAGGTGAACGCTCATACCGGCGAGTTTCCCTATCCGGTTGATCCGCCGATGCCGCCCTTCACCAACGACATCGATCGGCGATTACAGGTTCAGGAGGGGGCCCTCGATCCGGCATTGAATGCTGGAGCGCTCTACTTCGTCACCGGTCATTATGTCACTCCGGATGATGCAGAGGCGGGAAATGGCGACAACAATGTCGCTTATCGTCAGGTTACCGTTGGTTCCTCCACTGCGTCGTATCCACTCAGCTTTATTCCTGGTGCTCCTACCGAAGCTGGCCAACCGGGAATTCAGGCCTGGCAAGATTACGACCCGGAAGTGGTCATCGAGGAAGTGCGAGTGCCGGGCGAAGGCTTGATGCTTCTGGCTTACAAGGTCACCGATCTCGGGGCCGGGGAGTGGCGTTACGATTATGCGCTCTACAACATGAATTCGGATCGTTGTGCCGGCGCCTTCACGGTTCCTGCTTCTGCTTCGGCAAGTATGTCGGCGATTGGCCATCGTGGGATTGCCCATCACAGTGGTGAACCATTCTCGACAGCTCTCTGGACTTCCGCCGTATCTCCGGCGGGTGTGACGTGGAGCACCGATAACTTCCTGCAGGATCCGGATGCCAACGCTCTGCGTTGGGGGTTCATGTACAACTTCCGGATCATCACCGATCAGCCACCGAGTGACGGTGTTGCGACCGTAACCCTGTTCAAGCCGGGAACACCGGCGACCGTCAACGTCCCGGTGCTGGCACCGGTCGGGTCTCTGATCGATCCGCCGGCCAACCTGACCTGCAGCCAGTCAGCGATCGGTGTCGAACTGAACTGGTCCAACCCGGTGCCATACAATCAGGTGCTGGTGGAGCGCAACGGATTACCGTTTGCCACCTTGCCCGGTACTACCACCTCATTTGAGGACGATACGGTTTCAGCAGGTGCTTACGAATACGGGCTCCGGGGAGTCCAGGCGGGGGATGCTTCGGTGGCAGAGGTCTGTTCCGTTACGGTTGTCGATCTCTCCATCGGCATCGAGGATGCGACCGGCATCGCCGGCCAGGCCACGATGGTGATGCCACTGGTGGCATCCTTCAGCGCGCCTGTCGAGGCCTACGATGTTTCCCTGCAGCTTCCTGGCGATCTGCTCGACGTCAATGAAGTGACCGTCGCTGGAACGATTGCCGGCGATCTGAATGCCGAGCAGGTGCTGGTCGATGTGGGAGATACCGCTACCGGTTTTGTCACCGCTCAGATCGTCATGGATGCCGGTCCGCCTTTTGCTGGCCAGGAAATCCCGATCGGCGATGACCAGACGATTCTGCTCTTTGATTTTGCAGTCGCTGCCAGCGGTTTTGTCGACGGGGAAACTCGCGAGTTGAACTTCGTCGATGGTCTCGGGCCTGACCTGGTCGAGAACCGGATCATCCTCGATGGCGTCGCCTATGCACCGGGTGTTGATGGGGCTGTCATCACCTTCCTCGAGCAACCGGTATTTGTCCGCGGTGATTGCAATTCCGATTCGTCGGTCAATCTGGCCGATGTGATCTTTGGGCTGACATACCTGTTTGGCGGAGGAGTGCCACCAGAGTGCATGAAGGCTTGTGACACCGATGACACGGGCAATGTTAATTTGACCGACGAGATCTATTTTCTGAACACCCTGTTCGTGCCGGGGTCGCCACCGATGCCGCCACCGACAGGAACTGCAGGACCCGATCCGACTCCCGATTCGCTGCCCTGCTTCTAGGAACGGGTCTGTATCGATCGCCGACCTGGATGACAGAGCAACAGCTCTTGCGACCCCACTCTGCCCGGTAAATCGTCGGCGTTCGGTGTGGTTCGTTGACAGGGACGAAATCTTTCGTATTTTCGAAGATGAAGTGGATCTCCAGTTCGCTGAATCGAGGCGCCTTGGCCAGAAAAAAAGCAGGGATTCGTCCCACCGAAGCAGAGTGCAACATCCTCGATGCCATCTGGAAGCTTCAATCGGCCACCGTACGCGAGGTTTTCGAGCATCTCAGCCAGCGTCAGAGCATCGGTCATACGACCGTTCTCAAGTTCATGCAAATCATGACGGAAAAAGGTCTGCTGCTGCGGGATGCCTCGCAACGGCCGCAGGTATACCGTGCTGCACAGTCGCAGGTAGAAACCCAGAAGGGAATGTTACGGTCACTACTCGATCAGGCATTTGGTGGTTCACCGGGAGACCTGGTTTTACAGGCGCTGTCGATGCAAAAATCATCCCCCGAAGAGATTGACGAGATCCGAAAACTGCTCGATGCGATGGAAGAAGGTACGAAGAAGTGATGGAATCGCCGACTCTTGTCACCCATCGGTCAACGTTCCTCGAGTTTTTGCCGAGACTCCACTGTCCATCGATTCGATTCGAGTTCAAACTGCAGAATCAATTCTTTCCGCGCAAGGAGGCGCTTTCATGAAGTGCAGCGACAGGCTTTTGGCTGGGAGTCAGGAAACTGGATCCCATTTTACAAATCTCGCTTTCATTTGTTTGTTGTTTGCACTGCTGGTGGCACTTCCGGCTACCTGTGGGGCGGAATCTGTCTCGGTCCATCTCGGCCTGGTCGAGTATTCCGGCGGCCAGGATCCCGATCCTGAACCGGTCCAGCGTCCACAGGATGAACAGGATGAAGATGACGACACACGGGCTCGTTTGGAGGAGGCCTGGGCCAAGCTCCAGAAAGCGGTCGCTGCTGGTGAGCTAACCGCCGAAGAAGCCCGAACCCGCTACGACTCGCTACTGAATCGACTGAAGGGTCGGGCCGATGGCGGCGAGTCCAAGGATGACGCGGGAGATGATCCCACCGACGACAGTCTTCGTCGTATCGAGGAAGCCAATCGTCGGATTCAGGAAGCGATCACTGCCGGTGAGATCACCACCGAACAGGGCCGTGAGCGGTTGGAAGCGCTGCGCGAGCGGTTTGCTGCCGCCAGAGAGCGTGTCGCGTCAGCGGATGACGCAGCGAAAGCCGTTGCCGATACCGAACGTCAACTGCGCGAGGCGGGCACCAAACTTCGTGAGGCGATCGCCGCTGGCGAGATGACTCGGGAAGAGGCGCGCGCTCGCTTCGAGGAGTTGCGCAAGAAACTGACCGCTGAAAAGGCTCGTGCTGCCCAGCAGCGTGAGCAGGCCAGGCCGAAGCCGGAAAAGAAGCGCAACCGCGAGGGTGCTGCAATCCGGGCGCGTCTCGAAGCGGCCATCGAGTCAGGCGCGATGACCTGGGAGCAGGCCAGAGACAAGTACATCGAGTTGATGGAAAAAGATGACAGAGGCCGTGGCGCACTGATACGAGCCCGACTGGAAGAGGGTATAGCAGCGGGCAAGATCACCGAGGATCAGGCGGTTGAGATCTACATCGAGATGATGGAAGAGGGCCAGCAGGATTCCGATGAGAAGCAAGCCGGCGATGAGAAGGAACCACCACAGAGGACCTTCACCCGTCAGCAATACGCCGATGCCCAGGCCAGGATGGAAAAGATGGTGGAAGCCGGTGAGATCACTGCAGAACAGATGAAGCAGCGGCTGGGGGAGATGCGCAAGCGGATCGGCGGCACAACAGAGAAGAAGGAGACCTCACAGAGGACCTTCACCCGTCAGCAATACGCCGACGCCCAGGCCAGGATGAAAAAGATGGTCGAAGAAGGAAAGATCACCGCTGAGCAGATGGAGGAGAGGTTAGCCTCCATGCGCAAGTTGATCAAAGACTGAGCAGTGGCTCGACAGTCAGATTCGTGTTTCACAAGCCTCGTCGTGGCGATCCGCGACGAGGCTTGTGGTTTTTGTCTCACCTGTCTTGACTGACATTTGTGACACTTCTCTCAATTGTTACTCAGTTGCCTGTGCTTGAGTAGTGGACTGGCAGGTCCATGTATTGTGTGTTTTGATTCGTGAGTTGACTGGCTTACGAGAAATTATTTCGGCCCAAGTTTGACGTAGGTTCTCCTCGTCAAATTTACTCCTCGACCTAGGTACGCTGGCGGTTTCACGATACCGCTGCGTACCTATCTTTTTCCCCCGTATTTTGATGTGCCGTGATATTGCGCTGCCGTGATCGAAACGGCAGTGGTTATGACTGACCTGACAAGGCTTCCAGATCGAGCAATTCTTGCTGTTGTAACGAGGTCCGATATAGGGTCTGTGATTCCGAGCAATTTCTTGGTCTGATCAGTCGCTGCTGAGCAGAGACATCCTGTCGCGAGGATCATTTCGAGTTTTTTCGGGAAGAGTGATTTCACGGTTTATTAGAAGGTTGGTCCTTCGGGTCCAACTGGGGTACGACAGCCTTGTGGGAAGGTGATCGTGACCCATTGCACACCTGTTGAAGACGCGTTAAAGGCGACACCATCGCTTTTGCGCGTCTTCTTTTTTTGAGGCGGTCGTCAGAGCCCCCGGCCATCACCTAGGCATCGAAGGTGATCGATCCAGAACCATGGTGCAGAAGTTCTTGCTGGGCGTAGTGCGCGGGAACAATCTAGATAATAATCGAGATCGATTGGTGCTCGCGTGGCGGTGGCTTTCAACATTTCGATGGGGAAGGGGTTTACTATGCAGCGATTGAGAGGTCCGGTCGCGTTAACGGCACTGCTTTCCCTGGGCATGACGATATCGTTGGGCCTGGTCGCATATGGCCATGGAACGATGGTGTTCCCGATCAGTCGTGTGTACCAGGTCTACCAGGCGAATCCCGATAACCCGGCCTTCGAACTCGCAGCCAACGCGGTCGCCATCGACGGCACCACTTCATACTACACGTGGAACGAGGTCTCGCGAAACATCGCCGAGGCCGTCACCGCTGGTCTACCGGAAGGATTCGACTACTCGCCATGGATGCCCGATGGCCAGCTCGCGAGCGCTGGCCGCGTCGACCCCGCGTCCTCGGAGTATCCACGCACCTACGCGGGACTCGATCAGGTAAGCGCAGATTGGCCGACAACAACAGTAACCGCTGGCGAAACCATCCAGGCTGACTTCTACGCGACGGCTCCACATCAACCGAGTGTTTGGGATGTTTGGATGACGACACCAGACTGGGATCCGAACACACCCCTCAATTGGGCGCAGATGGAATTCCTCGGACGGCCGTCAGTTGAACTGGTCGCCGGTCACTTCTACTTCGACGTGGAGATCCCGTCCAATCGTAGCGGCCATCACGTGCTGTGGGTCGCGTGGCAGCGGGATGATCCGGT
>JAYZTT010000024.1:0-57640 GCA_036125855.1 Planctomycetota bacterium | reverse complement strand
TCATCGATGCGCGTCTCGATGATCATCGTCCACGCCTCGCTACGGGTCCGGCGGTCGATCATGTCACCGAGGGCGGAACCGATGTAGGCGCCTGCCAGTGTCGTGTTCGCGCGGGTCGAGTGGCTCTTGTCCCTCGACTGGTTGTAGGCGACCGCACTGCCGGCGGCGGCTCCCAGCAACTTGCCCATCGACGATGAATCATCGGGCAGGTTCTCGTTGCGGCCCCAGAACTTGATGACGGCGGTGATGTCGTAGAGCGCATCGGCCGGATCCCTGGTGACGGTCCAGCCCTCTTCCTCCATCCGGGCGGTCAACAGGGCACGCAGACGACGGGTGTCGAGATCGAGGCCGGACGGGTTGCGGACCTGGATGGTGACGCGGCGGTCATCACCGCCGGGGCGATCACCGATGAACTCGGGCACACCATCGACCCACTGCGCCTGGACGTTCATCTCCTTGTAGCGCTCACTACCACCGGCGGTGGAAGCACAGCTCGACAGGCCGGGTAGGACGAGGGCCAACAGCAGCAAGATCGTGATGAACCGGGACATGGGACTCTCCTTGCAACGGGACAAAATGGGGCGCGGGCCGATCAAAAAACTCAGGCGTGACCCCGGTCAGAGGTCACGCCTGATGATGTCGGATCGGCCGTGCCGGAGCAAGACCTGATCGAAGCGACTAGGGCCGTTTGATCAGCGGACAGGCCACTTTCGGACGCTCGCGGACAAAAACGAAATTCATGCGCGTCTGGTTCTCGTTATGACACACCAGGCACGAGGTCTCCTTGACCGCCGGCCACGGGTGATTGACCGGATCGCGCGGGTGATTCGGATTGAGCCCGTGGCAATTCTCGCACTGGACGTTCTTGTACGGCTCTGCATCCTCGGGCGCGATGAACGCCTGGCCGTAACCGAGCACGTGACAGGCGATGCAATCTTGCCGCCACTGATCGTCGGTCGCCTCGAGACTGGCGAAGGCGGTCGCATGGGTGGTCTTCTGCCAGAACTCGGTCTGCTCGACGTGACACACCGAACAGGTGCTGGCGGTCAGGTACTGATCCTTGTGTGCCAGCTGCGGCAACTCGTCGAGCGGCACGAAGGCCGCCTGCTTGCGGAAGTTGTCGATCAACTGCATCACTTCCGGATCTTCCAGCAGGTGCGGCTCCATCGAGACGCGCTCGTACCAGTAGGTGGAACGATCCGCCGGTGGTGCCTCGTCGTAGGAGAGGGACACCATCGGTCGACCCTCCTTCAGCCAGTTGATGTCGAGGGTGCCGAGACGCGCTCCCTGGCTGTCGGTACGCACCAGGATGCTCTCGCCGACGGTTTCGACGCTGTCCTCTTCATCGACCCAGATCTTGTGATTGCCCAGTTCGATGAAGGGATCGACGATGATATCGATGCCCTCGACCTCGGATGCGATGGTGTGATTGGTCTCGGTCGAGTTGGCCGACAGCAACACCACGATGTCACACTGCTTGCGCAGCTCTGGCACCCACTTGCGCGCCGTCTCCAGCGAGTTCTCCAGCGCCAGCGGTCGGTCCGGATTGGCCCGCTCCAGGAAGTAGGAGGGGATGGTATCGATGGTGATTCCGAGCACGCCGATCTTCAGATCGCCCGCCTCGATGATGGTCGTACCCTCGAACGCAGCGCTGCGATCATCGGCATACACCAGATTGGCCGAAAGCATCGGGAACTTCGCCAGTTTTTCGAACTCGCGCAACTGGGCAAGACCCTGGGTGATGTCGTAGTGGCCGACCAGCATCGCCTGATAACCCATGTGGTTATAGCTCTCGATGATGACCTTGGCCTTCTCGATCAGCTGTCGCTTCTCGAAATCCTTCTTCTTGCCATCGTCGACACCGAACAGCGTGTTGCCTCCATCGAGCAGCACCAGGTTGTCGTGATGGAAACGTGTCTGCTTGATGTAGGCGGCGCGACGGGTCACGGAACCCTGACGTACCTTCTTGCGCTTGCAGCCGCAGACATCGATGTAGCCGACGTTGTTGACGGAATAGACCAGGAACACCTGGTCATTTCCTTCGCTGGCGGTCAACGGTGCCGGCGCGTTGGTGCGCGACGCCTCGGCATGGCGGACAGGCCCGCGCAGGGCCGGCAGCACCAGCAAGGAGAGGATCACCACCGTGATCAACTGGGGAGCGGATCGGAGCATTGCGATTAGTTCCCTTCGCTACGTTTCAGGGGTGGACAGGCGATGCGCGGAATCGCCTCGATCGGATCGAACGGCACCCTGGTTTCACTTGGATTATGACAGGACCAGCAACTGATGTCCTGGACCTTGGGCCATGGATGGCCGACCGGGTTGGTCGGATGTCTCGGATTCTGACCGTGGCACGTCTCGCACTGGACATCTTTCCAGCGACCGGGCTTGTGCGCATCGACGAAGGTCTCGCCGTATCCGGTGACGTGACAGGGCATGCAGTCATAACGGAATTGATCGCCGGTTTCCTCCAGCGTCGCGTAGGCGCTGCCATGACCGGTCTGTTTCCAGAACGCGGTCTGCTGCGGATGACAGACCGCGCAGGTGGTGGCCCCGAGGAACTGACTGGAGGCGTGGAACTCGAGCTCTCCATCGAGGGGGGCACGGTAGCGGGTCGATCTCAGGAAATCCTGAACGATGCGTTCCATCCCCGGATGGCGACCGATGTGCGGCGCCAGCGATGCGATGGTCAGATCGGCGACGTTGGAGCCGGCGGGAGTCTCTTCATCCCAGATGCTGAACCACGGCTGATGCGGTTGGCGTAGCCACAGATCGGCACGGGCCAGTTCCGACCCCTGTCCACTGGGCTTGAGCAGCACCGTGCCACTGCTCAGGGTCTGCTTGATGTCATCGTTGATCCAGGTGTTCTCGGAGCCGTTGTTGGAATTGGGCTCGACGATCACGTCGATACCGGCAACCTCGCTGGCGAGACGCTCGACATCGGATCGATTGATGTGGCCGAGCACCACGCACAGATCGACCAGATCTCGCTGCGCCTCCACTTCCTTGCGGATCGCCTCGTACGGATCGGAGAAGGTGGCCCCGGGACAGTGCTTGTCGATGAAGCGCTGCGGCGGAATGCGCATCGCACCGACGATGAGAACCTTGCGTCCCTGACTCTCGACGATGGTCGAGGCAGCAAACGGTGATTTTCCATCGGAGGTGGTCAGGTTGGCGCACAGCATCGGGAAGGTCATTCGCGCGACCAGCGCCTGCAACTTGCCGAGCCCGAGCGCCAGGTCATGTTCTCCGAGGGCGCAGGCGGCAGTGCCGAACCGATTGTAGGCATCGACCAGCAACTTGCCCTTCTCCATCATCTGTTTCTGCAACAGCGGATTGGGATGCAATCTTCCGAGGGAGAAGAGCCAGTCGCCGCCATCGACGATGAAGGGCGTCAGGCCCTCCGCCTTCAGCGAGTTGAGGTAGGTCATCCGTCTCGGCAGACTGCCGAGCTTGATCTTTCTCTTCGGTCAGCCGCAGGGCTCGATGTAGCCATAGTTGTGGACCGTTGCGAGCAACAGGAACGGTTTTTCCTCCTGCTCGTCGGTGGCAGCTGGTCGTTCGGCGACCTCGCCATCGGATACCACTGCCGAGACCGCTGCTGCCAGCAGCAGCGGTGAGCCCAGGAGTAGTAGCAACAGTACCTTGATGTTCATCGGTTCTCCCACACCCCGGTTCGGTCAGGGGCACAGTTCCTTGCAGGGTAATGAATCGACGCCGCCACGCGGGTACAGCATCGAGACCTCGAGTCCGGATCCGGCAGCCAGTCGGGCCAGCGCCAGCACCGAATCCTCGATGGTGACATTGCCATCGCCGTCCAGATCTGCCGCGGCCAGACAGTCTGGTTGCGGTCCGTCTTCCTGTAACCAGCCGATCATGCTGTGGAAATCGGACCACTCGAGACGACCGTTGGCATCGACGTCGCCGCGCACCAGCGTGTAGGACTCGATCACCACCGGATCGGCGGAACTGGTCTCCTCGGTTGGAAACAGCCCCGGAAACAGGCCCGGCAGCACGTATGCCGCCAGCAGTACGGCGGCGGCGGTGGTCGTCCAGTGATTCTTGTCGCCGAGCTTCGGCGTCGCATCGGTCCGGTTGGCGGAGATCTGTTCGGTGGTGACGCGGGCGAGCTGGTCGACATCCTGGCGAGAGACCCCGCTCAGGGTGTTGACCGCCAGCAGCCACTCGTGACGTAACTCGTCATGCTTCTGCCGACAGCTGTCGCAGGTTTCGAGGTGTCGAGCGATCTGGGTCTCCTCGACCGGGCCCGACTCTCCGTCGAGAAATCTCGGCAGAGCGGTACAGATGCCCTGACAGTCGTGGAGCGAAATCAGTGGTTGATCAGCGCGGGAACCATCGCTCATGCATTTTCCCCTTTCGTGTCGTCGGACCGCTCCAGCTGCTTGCGCAGGGTGGCGCGCGCGCGACGCATCAGGTAATCGACCTGGTGAAAGGACATCGACAGACGCTCTCCGATCTCATCGTAGGAGAGTCCCTCGACATACTTCCAGATCAGGGCCAACCGCATCTCATCGGGCAATTGACTCACCAGTTCATGAGTCTCCAGCTGGGAGCTGTTTTCGGAACGCGCTTCGGCTCGAGTCAACAATTCATTGCGCGCCTGCTGCAGCACCACCAGTTTTCGGGACCGCTGGTGGATCCAGCGGTTGGCCCGATTCTGGACCAATCGGGAAAGCCAGCCGATGAAGGCCTGCGGTTCTCGTAGCGAGGGGAGGGATCGCCATACATGGAGGAGGGCATCCTGGGCGACGTCATCGGCGTCTTCTCGTCCCACCTTGCGGCGGGCCAGACCGAGCACCAGACCACCGAACCGACGTACCAGTTCCTCGAAGGCGGCTTCTTCGCCTCCGGCGGCCCGCTTCACCAGCGTCGAATCATCGAGCTCCGCCAGTGGTTTCGGATCTGGCGAGTCAGATTGTCCGGCGTCAGTGACAGGGCGCATCGGGTCTCCGAGGTACAAGATTGCGGCTCGGGCGACGGGTCCGATAGACCGTTTATCGGGCCAGAATCACCTTCCTGAGCAGTATAACATGATTCCGGGACCATCCCGGATCACCGCCCGCTGTCTCCCTGATAAGTACCCGATTTGGGGTCCGATTCGGAAACCGATCGGCTATCTGGCCGATAGCTGCCGGAAGGCGTCAATTGCCCGCAGAACCCCGTCATCGTCGATCTGGCGGTGGAAAACGACACGGATCCCGAGCTCGCCGATCTCCAGGGCTCGAACTCCGAGCTGTTCCAGCTGGTCCTGCATCGCCCTGTAATCGGCGCCATTCAGCCCCTCGAATCGGATGAACAGGATGTTCGAATCGGGCGGGTCCGGCTGCAGCTGCACTCCCGGCACATCGCGCAGACCGTCCGCCAGTTTCTGGCAGCGCTGATGGTCCTCGGCGAGGCGGTCGATGCCCTCATCGAGGGCGACCAGTCCGGCGGCCGCGATCACCCCGACCTGGCGCATCCCTCCCCCGAGCAACTTGCGCAACCGTCTCGCCTCCGCGATGTTCTGCGCCGATCCGCACAGCAGCGAACCGATGGGACACGACAGCCCCTTCGACAGGCAGAAAGAAACGGTATCGAACGGTGCGGCAATTTCTGCAGCAGGGATTCCCAGCTGGACCTCGGCGTGGAAGATGCGAGCCCCATCGAGGTGCATCGGGAGACCGTGCTGGCGTGCCACGGCGACCACCGCGGCGATCCGTTCGGGGGCGATGGCTCGACCCCCCTGCATGTTATGGGTGTTTTCGAGACAGATCAGTGAAGTGCGTGGCTGGTGAGGATCGTCGGGCCGGATGCAGGCGGTGATGGTGTCCGCATCGAGACAGCCGTCGCGGGAAGGCAGGGGGCGCGGATGGACACCCCATAATCGAGCGGAGCCACCCGCCTCGTAGAGATAGATGTGGCTATCTTCCATCAGCAGCATCTCATCGCCGGGCCGGGTCAGGGTGCCGACCGCGATGGTGTTGGCCATCGTCCCGGTCGGTACAAATACCGCTGCTTCCTTGCCGAGGCGGTCTGCACTGACCTGTTCGAGGCGGTTGACGGTTGGATCGTCGCCGAACACATCATCGCCGAGGGGAGCGGCCGCCATCTGGCGGTACATCTCCTCGGTGGGGTGAGTGACGGTGTCAGAACGCAGGTCGACCGGATCCATGAAACCTCCTGAGCCGGGCATCAAACCATGAATCGACCACAACCGGAAGCCATCCTGGCGGCTCGGGTGACGCTGGGCGTCGATGTGGAGCCTTGAAGTGGCGGCGCCGGGCGCGCACCCTCTGAAGCAGCAACGAAACACCGGGGCGGAGCCACCATGGAACTCGATGACAAGATCTGTTACTGCTTTCGCGTGTCGAAACGAAAGCTGGTCAACTTCACCCGTCAAACTCAGCCGAGTCGTCCATCGCAGCTATCCGAGTGTTTTGGTGCCGGTACCGGTTGCGGCTGGTGCATTCCGTTTCTCATCCGTTTGCATCAACAGGTGATGACGGAGCAGGAAAAGGTCGAACCGGTGCTGTTCGATGGAAGCTCGGAAGATTACGAACAGTTGCGGGCCCAGTACCGTGAACAGGTCAAGTCGGGATCCCAGCAGAAGAACCGCCATGGCGGCAGCACCAGCCCGGATGAGAGCGACGATCTGTAAGTCGGTGAGATCGGTCGCTACTCCTCGAGAGTCTTGAGCTTGCGATCGATGCGGTCGATTTGAATTCGTAGTTCGACGATGCGCCGCGGGTAGCGACTGAGGGTGGTGGTGCGATCCCCGTCCTTGGCTTCCAGTTCGACGTTCAGTTTCTTCTCCAGCAATTCCAGTTCGGTGACGAGCCCCTCCCGTTCGACCGTCAGTTCCTGCTGGAGACGCTCCCGTTCGCGTCGCTGTTGTTCACGCTTTTTGCCGAAGAAACCGAAGATCAAGGGCGACCTCCTCCTGGGCAGAAACTAGCCAATCAGATCCCCTTCGGGAAGCACTAAACGATTCCCGCGACTCCCGATGCCACCGCAGCCGTCCTCACCGCGCTCTCGATCCCGGTGCCGAGTGCGCCAGATCCTTCACCATCCGGTTGAGAGCCGCTTGCAGGTATCGACCGGGGCAGGATGTATCGCGCAATTCCCGGTGACCGGCAATCGAATCGGGTGAGATGTCATGGAGCTGGCACAGTGCCCCCAGCAACGAGCGCAAGCTCCGGAGCTGCTGGCCGGCTGGACGATCGCGATCGAAATTGCCGATCAGGGCGATGCCGATGTTGCCTCGATTGAGCGAGTTGTTGCCGGCATGAGCGCCCTGATAACGCATCGACCGGCCTTCCCAGATCCGACCGTCGGAACTGATCAGGTAGTGATAGCCGATGTCACCCCACTTCAGGGTTCCGGTGCAGTAATCCTGGATTCGCCGCAGGTATCGAGCGGGCGATTGCTCACCCAGCTGTTCGATGGCGGGCTGGTCGGCGGTATTGTGCACCGTGATGCGAAACGGTCTGGTCATCGCAACGACGGAACCATTGCGCACCGGACGCGCTTTCCAGGTACTCCTCTTCTGCAGGACAATTCTGGCCGGGTTCTTCACACGAGTTGCTTTGACCACCGCAGTTGGCTCTGGCGTGATGACGGGCGGGGTTTCACTCTTCACTTCACGAACCCAGATCGATGCATACTCGGGATAGGAACTCTCCTGTGCCGCGTTGCGATAGAGCGCCGCCACCGGTTCTCCGAGATGGTCGAGAGTGCGAGTGATCAGGAATGCTGCGCGACTTTTTTCATCGGGATCCTCGAGCGAAGAGTAGGCTCTCTCCAGTTGATTCAGACCGCTGTTGGTGGCGCCACTTCGTAACTGAGCCTCTCCCAGATAGAGCAGTGCCAGTGCTTGATCCGGACCGGGGGAGAGTAGCTTGCGAGACAGTTCCAGATGTCGACACGCCTGGTCGACCCGGTCTTCCTGGAGCGCGCAACGTCCCAGTCCCCGTCTCGCGAGTCCGCGAATCGTCAGCGGTTGCTCGGGGGTCGCCAGCGAACTGAAGATCTGCCGGGCTCGATCGAGTTGTCCCAGATCGAGGGCCCGCTGCGCTTCTTGCAGTGCCAGCGGTAGCGACTCCACCTTGCGTTCGGGAGCGCCTCCCGAGCAACCAGCACTGACCAGTGCGGTGATCAGCAAGATCAGAGTGAGATGAAGCCGGATGGAAGCCGGATGACCCGAAATGGGCGCCAATTGCATGAATCTGGACAAGAGTCCCACCAACTTCCCCGCGGCAGCGTGCCAGCCAACGCAGCATACCGGAACCGGCTCCAGGAGCCAATCTCGAACGGGCTGGATTCGATGTTAGGGTTTTGTTAGGGTCGGCGCTGCGCCCGGAAGGGGGGGAGATATGGTTTTCGATTTGAATCTTCTGAACACGACCCGGGGGAATCGCCGCAACTCGCCCGCTGAAATCCTCGAAGGGGTCCGCTCCCGCCTCGCCGGTGACGATGAACTGGTCGCCCTTCGCACCCTGGAACCGCGCGAAGCGATCGAGGCCGATGAAGTGCCACAACTCGATCCGCGGCTGCTGGAGCATCTCCAGTCGAAGGGGATCTGGCCCCTCTACAGTCATCAGGCGCAGGCGATGAACTCGGTTCTGCAGGGCAAGAACATTGTCGTCGCATCGTCGACCGCCAGCGGCAAGACCCTCTGCAGCACCGTGCCGGTGCTCGATTCGATGATTCGCGATGCGGGAGCTCATGCCTTGTTCCTGTATCCGACCAAGGCGCTGAGCCAGGATCAGCACCGTCATCTGAGAGAATTCATCGATGGGGTCGGACTGGCGCTGGAGACGGGAATCTATGACGGGGATACCGAACCGGTGTTACGAAAGAGTCTGCGCCGGTCCGGTCGGATCATCCTGACCAATCCAGACATGTTGCATACCGCCATCTTGCCGAACCATGGCGGCTGGGCAGCACTCTTCTCCAATCTTCGCCATGTGGTGATCGATGAAGTTCACACCCTGCGCGGTATTTTTGGTTCTCATGTTGCGTGTGTGTTACGTCGTTTGCGACGGATCTGCCGCCACTACGGCTCCGACCCGGTGTTCATCGCCGCCAGCGCGACCATCGCCAATCCTGGCGAGCATGTCGAGAAACTGATCGGGCAACCGGTGCAAACCATCGAGGAAGATGGAGCTCCACGCGGTCGGAAACACATCGCGTTGTGGAATCCTCCCGTCATCCGTCGTGATGATGGAACGAAGTCACGCCGTGGACCCGCATCGGTGGCGGTCCGGCTGCTGCCGGAACTGGTCCGGCGAGGGCTGAGAACGATCTGTTTCGCCAGGACTCGAAATCGAGTGGAACTGATCCTCCGCTACATACGAGAAAGAGCACGGGGCGCCATCGATCGGGAACAGATCGCCTCGCGCATCGAAGCCTATCGCGGTGGCTACCTGCCGAGTGAACGAAGAAGGATTGAATCGCAGCTGTTCGGTGGCGATCTGGGCGGTGTGGTCTCGACCAGTGCTCTGGAAGTGGGGATCGATGTCGGCGGTCTCGACGGCTGCATCGTGGTCGGCTGGCCCGGCAGTGTCTGTTCCTTTCTGCAGCAAGCAGGCCGAGCGGGACGCAGTCAGGAAGAATCGCTGGTGTTCCTGATCGCGGGACAGGATCCCATCGACCAGTGGTTCATCCGTCATCCGGAAGCGCTGTTTGGCAGTAGCCCCGAGAACGCGGTGATCGAGACCGAGAATCCCTACATCGTCGCCAGACATCTGATCTGTGGTGCCTACGAGCTGCCGATTTGTGCTGCCGATTCTGATTTGCTGGGGCCACAGGTCGTTGCCATGTGCACCGTGCTGCAGGAGGAGGATCGCCTTCGAGAAGAGGCAGGAAGCTGGTATCTCAGCGGCGATGAGTACCCGGCAGCGCAGGTCCCGTTGCGCACTGCCAGCGAGGATAACTTCACCATCCTGGAGATCGGCCCCGACCGAATCATCGGCGAGCTCGACTACGTTGCTGCGATGGTGAGTCTCTATGAAGGAGCCATCTACATTCACCGGACAGAGACCTTCATCGTGGAGGAGATGGATCACATCAACTTCCTGGTGAAGATCCGTCGCACCGATACCGGCTATTACACCCAGGCTTTGACCAAGAAGAGAATCACCGTCGGTGAGGTGTGGGCGACGAAAGAAGGTGACGGGTCCTCCCTGAGGCTTGCCGAGGTGGAGGTTCGTACACGAATCACCGGCTTCAAGAAGGTTCGTTTTCACTCGGTGGAAAATGTCGGGTACGGCGATGTGGATCTTCCGCCACTGGAGCTCGACACGGTCAGTCACGAGATCAGGCTGGGTGCAGCAACCCTACGAGCTGCGGATCGCTTTGGTACCGGCTTCCTGCGCTCCGGGATGCACGGGGTGGCGCGATTGTTCCGTGATCTACTGGCGATCCGCGCCATGTGCGATCCACACGATCTCGATCACCATGTCGAGGCCGATGTCATGCATATCTATGACCTGTATCCGGGTGGGATCGGTTATTCGGAGCTGGGGTACGAGAAGCACCGACAGATCCTGGAAGATGTTCTGGAGGCGCTGGTCGAGTGTGAATGCGACGCCGGCTGTCCTTCCTGTGTCCTGCCAGGATCTTCGCGGGTTGAATCGGCCCTCGAAAAGGAGGTGATGGAGTATCCCTATCCAAAGGAGGCGACCCGCTGGCTGATTCATCGCATCACCGGAAGAGAGGAATACGAACCCGATCTGTCCGCCGTGAAGGCGATCGAGGTCGAGTCTCCCGGTGCCCCCGAGCCGACACTCGATGCACGGACCGAGCGCAAGATCCGCAAGGTAGCGCGCTGGAAGTCGGGGAGGCGCAACGGATGAGAGGGGATTTCCAGTCGAGGCTACGACGTTCCCTGCGCCGGAGAGATTCTGCCCGGGCAAGCATCGACCCCACCGAGGTGGAGGATTTCGACCAACGGGTCGCTGATGAGATCGACGCAGAGTTACTGGAAGAGACGCCAGAGGATGCAATTTTTCTCGATCTGGAGACCACCGGATTGCGTGCTGACCGTTCGTTGACGGCGTTGATCGGGATTCTCTATCGAGAAAACGATTCGATGCGACTGGAACAGTGGTACTCGGGAGATGTGGTGGCGGAACGTCGTCAGTTGCAGCGATTGCAACAGTACCTCGGACGTTTTCGTACCATCGTCAGCTACAACGGAAATGGTTTTGATGTGCCGTTTCTTCGAACCCGCTGGCGCTGGCACCGGATCGCCGATCCTACCGTTTCGATGGAGTCTCTCGATTTACTGGTACCAGTCAGAAAAAAATATCGAGGACGATGGTCCGATTGCCGGTTGGCGACCGTCGAGCGAGAATTGCTGGGCCTGCCACGGTGCGCTCAGGATCTGCCCGGCAGTGAAGCTCCGCTGCGTTTTCAGGATCTGCGTGAAGGGGGGCCGGTGTCGCTGATCGAACCGGTACTCCTGCACAATCGGCGCGATCTGATGTCGCTCGTGGCATTGAGAAAGGTGCTTCTGGGGGTGACAATCACCGATCAGGAGGCAGCGGCCAGTGGGGGCCAGCGCCATGATCTGGAGGCGGTATGTTCCCCGGCGAGGAACCGATCATCGAAGCAGGAACCTTCCTGATCGCAACTCCGTCACTGCGGGATCCCAACTTCCATCGCACCGTCATCCTGATCTGTGATCATGACGAACAGGGTTCTTTCGGCCTGGTGGTGAACCGACCGACCGGAATCCCCATCAAGAAGGTGTTCGAACAGCTGACTCCCCCGACCGGCGAGGATCGTTCGCTGTTTTTTGGCGGACCGGTCGATCAGGAACGGTTATTCGCGCTGCGTCGTGGAGTGCCAGCCGAGGATGCCGGAGATGTGATCGGGGATGGCATGTTCCTGCCCAAGGATCTGGAGGGATCCCTCGATCGAATCGGCAGTGGACTCGATCTTCTGCAGGAATACCGTTTCTTTGTCGGCTATTCCGGCTGGAGTGCCGGACAGCTGGAGGCTGAACTGGTCGAGCAGTCGTGGATCGCGGTTTCCGGCATCGAGGATCTCTTGTTCGAGACCGCTCCGGAACAACTGTGGTCAGCAGCACTTCGTGGGCTCGGAGGAGAGCACACCCTGTGGTCGATGATGCCGCCAGATCCGGACTGGAACTAGACCTTCAAGAGGCTGCGATTCAGCCGGCGCTATCCCCGTGACATCTTCCTTGCGATGCTCAACAGCTCTCCGAGCTTCTCGTCGACCTTCTTCGTTTCCCTGTAGGTTCGATATGCCCACTTCTGCGCCGCATATACCGAGAAGGGCAGAAGAACTGCCAGCAGGGCAAACAGAAACAGGAAGATGATGGTTCCCACTGTGCCGAGTTCATAATAGTTGTCCATGATTCACCTCTTTCAGGGATCGGGTCGACGTCAGCGACGTAACGGAACACTCCGTCCACTGTTTCGAAACAGCTCCAGTTGCGATTTCAATTGCTCGACCCGTTCGGGATGTTGGCTATACAGGTTGGTGGTCTCTCCGGGATCCGTCTCGAGGTTGTAGAGCTGGCCGGGGGCATCGGGATCGGTATCTTCCAGTGCGTAGGGCTTCATGCCCCAGGCACCATCGCGCTGGTAGTTGTTGCCCCCCGAGCCCCTGTGATCGAGGTACTTCCAGTTGCCGTCACGAATCGACATCGCCAGCGACATCGTTTGTTGCAACAGGTATCGCCGCACCGGCTTGTCGCCCTGTTTGCCGAGCAACACCGGCAGCATGTTATAGCTGTCTTCGGCGGCATCATTGGGCAAAGGGGCACCGCTGATCGCGGCACAGGTCGCCATCAAATCGGTGAGGCTCGTCAGCTGGTCGCTGCTGGTTGCGGCCTTGATCTTGCCGGGCCAGCGGACGATGAAAGGTGTACGGTGCCCGCCCTCCCATTGATCACGCTTGACACCACGCCACGGTCTGGCTCCGTCATGCTGGTGTGTCTTTCGCATATCGAGAATCGTGGGGACTTCCGGCCCGTTGTCGCTGGCGAAGATCACCAGCGTGTTGTCGGCGACACCGAGCTGCGCGAGCGTTTTCAGCAATTCGCCGACGATAAAATCCATCTCGAAGATGAAGTCACCGTGTGGGCCTGCTTCCGTTTTCCCCTTGAACTGATCGGCGGCAAAGGACGGCAAGTGAACCGCCTGCATCGAGTGAAACAGAAAGAACGGCTTGTCGGGGTTCTGCTGGACGTGTCGCTCGAGGAACTGCTGGCTCTTTTCGAGAAACACCAGATCGACCCGTTCCAGATCGAAATTTTCCGCGATCATGCCGCGTCGACAATCATTCGCGTAGGGGTGCTTCGGCAGCTTGCTCCTGTCGATCAGCTCGGTGGGAGGAACCGGAATCCGATCCCCATCGACGTAGGCGTAGAGCCAGTCGGTGGTGGGGCAACAGGCGGTTCCGTAGAAGTGATCAAATCCGCGATGAATCGGCGCGTCGGGAATCGCCCTGGAGTAGTCGATCTGCTGCACACCCTTGACCCCACCGGTCTGGATGCGATTTCCGTCCGTGTCGAGGAAGGTCATTCCGATGTGCCACTTGCCGAAGCAAGCGGTGGTGTAACCGCGCTCACGCAGCATCTGGGGCAGCGTCAGCCGTTCCTTCTCGATCAGGCACGGGCCTCCGGCACCGGTAAAGACACCCCGATAGCCGGTTCGGAAAGCCATCCGTCCCGTCATCAGGCTATAGCGTGTCGGTGTGCAGACGGTCGCCGGACTGTGTGCGTCAGTGAATCTCATCCCCTCGCTGGCGAGCTGGTCGAGGTGCGGAGTCGCAACCCGCGACTCCGAATTGTAGCAACCGACATCGCCGTAACCGAGGTCGTCGGCCAGGATCAGGAGGATACTGGGTGGGGGGGAATCCGGTGCCGGGTCATCTCGGTGACGATCGGTGGCAGCAGATCCGGCGATGGCACCGATCCCGAGGATCAGGCCGAGCCAGTACAGAGGAGGCCATCGCATTGAATCCCTCACTCCCATCGGCAATTGAAGTCATTCGTCGCTGAACAGATTCGGGTTCGAATCACGAAACTCCCCGGCCATTCTGACGGTGATCTCGGTTGCCGTCGACCGCCCCTGCTCGATGAGGGGATTGCGCGTTTCGCGTAGTTGCCGGTAGTCGTCGAAATCCCCGTCCTTCATTCCCTCGGGCGGATTCTGCTGGTACCGGTCGATCGCCTGGGCCAGTTCCTCGGCGTTGGAGGCGAGCATCGAATTCTGGAGGACCCGTACAGCCTGGTGCAGCGTCACCTTGTTGAGTTTGTTCGAGATCACCGAGAGTGCTGCATCGATGGAGCGTTGCTGCTTGTTCGACGAAGAAGTCAGTGACTTCAGTTTCTTTCGCCAGAATGTGGACTCGGTGAAAGCCGTACTGGTGATCCGGAAATGGGCCATCCAGGGCTGAAAGGAGCGCTGCTTGGCCGCCTTGCTCTGTTTCTGCGCCTCCAGGATGACGGAAGCGTGCTGAGATTGAACCTCTTCGAGAAAATCCGCGATGGTATCGATGGTTGAACCGAGTGCCTGGGCCTCGTCACCCCTCATCCGTCTGACCAGTTGCTTTGCCCGGGTCGTTGCCGAGAAGATGATTTTCAGATCAGGCGAGTCCTTCGCCAGTTCGCTGAGAGCGACACGCAAAGCCAGTTGAGGGCTATCGGCATTGACCTCATCGAGCCAGTCGAACATCTCGGCAACCTGTACAGGCAGGGGCCAGTGGCCAGACCGTTCGGTCAATCCCTCAACGATGGTCATCTTGACCTTCTTGTAGCCCTGTTGCTTGTAGATCTTTTCGGTCCGGTAAGCGCAATCGACTGACACCACCGCGTCAGCGGCTCCATGCAGGATGCCGATGGCGACCTTTTCCTTGGCCAGCTTGTTGTGATTGACGGTCAGCACATTCCCGGCGTGGGCGACGATTCCATCGACCAACTCGGTGTAGGCACCGGCGAACCAGTAACAGAAGAATGCGCCCTGACTGTGGCCGTAGAGGTAGACCTTGGCGATGGGGAACTTGCTCTTGAAGTGACGGATGAGAGCGGCGATCTGATCGCCATCGGGTTTGCTCTGGGTGAAGTTGAAGGTATCACCGCCACCGGGTGTCATCCCCTCCGGTGCGATGACGATGTCGTTGCCACGAAAGCGACCGTTGCCGATCGGGTAGTTCCAGAACGCCCAGCCCCAGGTCAATCCGGTGCCGTGCAGCATGATCACGAGGTTTGGCGGCTTCCTGGGATCGATCTTCTGTGGCAGCCGATACCAGTACGATTTCTGCTGCTCGGTTGTCCATTCCAGCGTCTGGCCCAGCGGTGCCTTCAGCGATGGGGGAACTCTATCGACCTCGCCGTACTTCTGGGCAGGTGAACTGGCGCAAGCCAGAAGGATGCCAAGAAGTACGGCCCACAGAGCAGGTCGGTGGCTGATCGGGACCATCGAGATCGCCGATCAGACACCCTCGATGGTGGTCTTGATCATCTGCAGGGGCTCGCTTGTCGCGCCACTGCCGGAACCCCTCTTCTCCAGCTCTTCGAGTACCGGTTGTCCTTCGACCACTTCACCGTAGATGGTGTGATTGTCATCGAGGTGGGGAGTCTGAGTGAAGGTGATGAAGAACTGACTACCGTCGGTCCCGGGACCGGCGTTGGCCATCGACAGCAGCCCACGACGGTCGTGGCGGGCGTTCGCTGAGAACTCGCCCTCGAACTGGTAACCCGGTCCACCCATGCCGTTTCCAGCGGGGCAGCCACCCTGGGCCATGAAGCCCGTGATGACACGATGGAAGATGAGGTTGTCGTAGTACCCCAGCTCGGTGAGGTACATGGTGTTACGAACATGGTTCGGAGCCACATCCGGCATCAACTTGATCTTGACGGTGCCATGGTTGGTCTCGATCACCCAGTATAGTTCCGCATCGGAGGCCACTTCAGTCTCGGGAAATCGCGGCAAGGAGGTCTTCCAGCTACCGGAGCTGGTATCGATCTCACCGGCTTCCTTGAGAGCGGTAATGGCACCTGTCATCGCGGCGATGGTATCTGCACTGCTGCTCATGATGTCTCCTTCTTGGGCGCTTCTTTTTTCTCTGCTTTTTTGGTTCCAGACACGATGGAGATGGTCGCTTTTTCGATGGTGAGTTTCTCGCTGGTACGCCCGGATCGAGAACCCTGCTTCTCCAGGGCTGCCATCGTGTCATCGCCAGAACGGATCACGCCAAAGATGGTGTGCTTGCCGTCGAGCCATGGAGTCGCTGCAAAGGTCAGGAAGAACTGACTGCCGTCAGTACCCGGGCCGGCATTGGCCATCGACAGCAGGCCTTTGCGATTGTGTTTGACCGCCGGATCATATTCTCCCTGGAACCGGTAGCCCGGATTCCCACGGCCGGAGCCCTGCGGGCAGCCACCCTGGGCCATGAAGCCAGGAATCACCCGGTGAAAATCGAGACCATCGAAGAAACCGAGCTCGGTCAGGTAGATGAAATTTGCAACATGATTTGGCGCGACCTTGGGCATGAACTCAACCGTGATATCGCCCTTGTTGGTCTTCAGATTCCACATGTACTTGTTCCCGGCAGGAAACTCGACCGTTGGAAACTTCGGCAGTCGGGATTTCCAGCTGGGAGTGTCCTTGTTGATGCGCTCGGCCGAGATCTGTTCGGTGCAGTAAGTGCGAACGGCTTTGATGACGGGATCATTTCCGATGCTGTCGCCATCACCGGCTGGAATCGCAAACCCGGGATTCGGGAAAAGTGAGCCCAGTAACAACACCAGGGCAAGGCGGTCCAACTTCATTGCTTTCAATTCTTTCTCCTTGTCGTTGATTTGGTCTCTATGCGATTGAATTTTCCAGAGAGTCGATCTCTTCGCGTACCATCGAAATCAGTTGTTCCAGATTTTCACGCGAGAAATCGAACTTGATGCCAGCAGCACTGTAGAGCTCTGGTAGAGATCGAGTATTTCCCAGTGCCAACCCTTCTCGATAACGCTGGATGGCGGAGTTGGGTTCCTGGCGATGGTTTTTCCACACCTGAAGAGCACCCAGCTGAGCGATGGCGTATTCGACGTAATAGAACGGAACTCCAAAGAGGTGGGATTGCCGTAGCCAGCGATGTGCTCTGATCTCCTCGAGACCACTCCAGTCCATCTGGCCGGTAGCGTACCGATCCATGATGCTGACCCAGCTCGAGATTCTCTGCTTCCTGCTATGGCCGGCGTGAGTGTAGATCCAGTGCTGGAAGGAATCGATCATCGCGACCCACGGGAACAGGCTGATGATTCCCTCGAGATGTTCGATGCGTGCCCGGGTGACCTCGGTTTCCTTGTCATAGAAAACGTCGAGGTACGGATTACCCAGCAGCTCCATCGCCATCGAGGCCACTTCACAGAATTCGATGGGAGCGTGGCGGTTGGCTATGAATTGCTGATCTCGCGCTTCGATGCTGTGGAAGGCATGGCCGCCCTCGTGCAGCAGGGTCTCCACATCGCCCTGTTTACCGGCGGCATTCATGAAGATGAACGGCTTGCGAATCTCGTGATAGTTGCACTGGTATCCACCGGGAGCCTTGCCAGGTCGGGAATCGAGGTCGAGCAGATCACCATCGATCAGGATCCGGAACATGTGATCGAGGTCCGGGTGGACCTTGCCGAATATCTGACGGCAGCCATCGATCAGTTCGGTGCCTCCTTCGAGGGGTCGAAGTGGAGATCGTCCTTCCGGATCGACGGAAGAGTCCCAGGGACGAAGTGTGTCGACTCCCAGTAACTCCTGTCGTTTTTGCTGACGCTCTTTGACCAGCGGCAGGATGACCTTCTCGATGGAGTCATGAAACTCCAGGCACTCTTCGGGTCCATAATCGAAGCGTTCCAGCTGGCGGAAACGAAGTGCCCTGTAATCATCAAAACCAGCGTTGATGGCCATCTGATGGCGAAGCTCAAGCTGTTGCTCGTAGATATCCTGGATCTTTCCCTCGTCCTCGAGGACGCGATCCCAGATGGCCCGGTAGGCCTTTTCTCGGCGGTCGCGATCGGTCTCTTGCAGGATCCTACCCATGTACGGCAGGGTTCTGCTCTCACCATCGAATTCGATCGACATGGCACCGATGGTCGCATCGTACTGGGCTTCCAGCTTGGCTTCTTTCGTCTGCAGAGGAATGTTTTCCTCGCGGAACAGTTCGACGCTATTGCGAACCGATTTGACCCAGATGCCATATTCCTCATCGGAGAGGTCCTGGAGGGCAGCGGAGCCGATGAACTTTCGGTCCATCTCGAAGCCGATCTCCTTGAGCTTCGGCTGGATCTGCTCAATCCACTCCATGTATCTACTTGTGACATCGGCATCATCCGTGTAGCAGGTGTGCTGGACGAAGCGACGTGCGCTCTCCTCGGCGACCGAGGAATCGATTTCGCTCCAGTCTCTACACCAGTTCTCGAGCGATTCGAGGTCAGAAAGATCGCGATCGAGGAGGGACCGATAGACCTCTTGAATCGAATCGAGATCCTTCGGTTGAAACTCCTCCGTCAGAAAACGGCGAGGATAGGCAGTTTGCTCTGTCATCAAATTCCCTTCGGTCGTGGCATCTTGGCGGTTGCCCGCAAGCTTGTAGAAGGAGATTCTAACCTCTGGGGCAGGTGGAATCACCGAGACCTGCAGAAAGGAGTGGCCTGAATTGCGCAGATTCGACGGTCAACAGGGCAATATCGAGGTGGTCGAACACCGCTCCTCGATTCTGGAAGGCAATCCGCTGGGAGATCCCGCCCTGCGGAAGGTGGTCATCTGGACTCCTCCCGATTACGACGACGATCCCCGGCGACGTTACCCTCTGCTGGTAGATCTCGCCGGTTACACCGGTAGTGGTCTGAAGCATGCGGATTGGTCTGCGTTCACCGAGAATCTGCCGGAGCGACTCGATCGACTGGTCGGGACCGGCCAGATGGCGCCGTGCATCGTCGCGATGCCCGATGGGTTCACCTCCCTCGGGGGGAACCAGTACATCGATTCACCGGCGGTCGGTTCGTGGGCGAGCTACCTGGTCGAAGAGCTAGTGCCCTTCATCGATGACGGCTGGAGGACTCTTTCTTCGCGGGACCATCGGGGCGTCTTTGGCAAGTCTTCCGGAGGCTACGGATCGATGATCCATGGCATGAAATATTCCGACACATGGGGCGCAATCGCCTGTCACAGTGGTGACATGTACTTCCCCTACGGTTATCTCCCCGATTTCCCGCTGGCCCTCGATGTGTTGAGGAAGTGTGGGGGGCGTGATCAGTTCATGGAGAAGTTTCGCAAAAAGGTGAAATATCGGAGCTCGGATGTAATGACCTTGATGGTCCTCGCGATGGCGGCATTTTATGACCCGGACCACGAGAATCCGGGCCAGTACCATCTCCCCTTTGACCTGGAAACGGGGCAGTTGATCGAGGAGCGCTGGCAGTGCTGGCTAGCTCATGACCCGGTCGAAATGGTCGAGCAGTACAGCGATTCCCTGAGATCACTTAGATTGCTCTTCATCGATTGCGGTTTTCGCGATCAGTTCCGGCTTCATCATGGTTCACGGATCCTGACCGACAAGATGAAGAAGCTGGAGATTGCTCACGTCTACGAGGAGTTTGATGACGATCATTCCTCGGTCGATTACCGCCTGGATGTTTCCCTGCCACTGCTGGCGAAAGCTCTTTCGCCATGACCGTGTAGAACCCTGCAAAAAAAATGCCTCCAGCGCCATCAACGACGCTGGAGGCATTCTTGAAGCTTCTACCGTTTCTTCTAGCAGCCGTCGAATTCCTGACAGGTCAGGTTGTCGATCGTATCGTCAGATCCGCAGCTGCCACTGGGAGATGGTGGATTGAGGCCGCCCTGGAACAGGTATTCCAGCAACGACACCGCATCGGCGATGTTGAACAGACCATCATCGTTGGAATCCAGGGAGTCGGGGCAAGTGCTTGGCTCCTGGATTGGATCGAAGAGCAGCAGCAGCATCTGGGTCACATCGAGCAAGTTCAAGCTGCCGTCAGGTACCGCTTCACCACGGATGAAATCGGATCCAGTTCCCGCCAGGTTTGCCGAAAGCATGTAGATGGTGCCGGTGTCCTTGCCCACCACGTAGGAGACGGGTGAACTGAATGGCCCGTTTTCAGTGGAGCTGAGACTGCTGATTTCACCCGAATTGGCGGATGGAGCCAGGTCGAATCCCAGTCCGACCGCTGCCCCGTTAACGAGACGCTCGACTCGGCTGACACCATTGTTTTGCGCGGATCCGACCGCCACGTCGAGGACCAGGCTCATCGAGTCATCCCGGGCAGTGATTCCGCCGAGAAATGTAGCGGGTCCGGTGTTGGTGCCGGGTGGAGTGAGCACGGTTGTACCGATGGTTCCATCGCCACTGAACTCGAAGATGTTCGTCGAGGATCGATTCAGTCCCAGGTAACTGCCGAGATAGGAGGACCAGGCGATTTCGCCGAGCAATCTACCTCCGGGAATCTGAATGGTTGTCGAGGAGATGAGCTGTCCTGACAGATCGGTGATCGAAAGATCTCCCGATTGTGTCAGCCAGGCGAGGGTGTCGTCGGTCGCGTTCCATGCCAGGCCGGCCAGTGTTTGAGGAGCACTGAAGGGGCCAGGGATGCTGCCGGTCGGTGTCAGGTCCTTGTCGTAGAGCCATGCGGTCAATCCACTGTCATCTGCGACCAGCAGTTTACTGGTGCTCTCGATGACGGTGGAGGGTCCGGGCACGAGTCCGCCGTGAGAAACCGAACCGAGCAGGCGTCCGAATCCAACCACCACCGAGCAGGTGGCGGCGGGAAGGTCAACTCCGCTGGCGGGTACGGGCTTCAGTTCGTAGGAGTGAGTACCGGAATCGACATCCTGATCGAGGTAGGTCTCGATGCCGGGTCCTATCGATTCGAGTAATTCGCCATCTCGGATGACATTGATGCTGGTGTATGCGATCGGATTGAGCCACTCCAGAGTGACATCGTTGTCGCCATCGGCGCTACAGCTAAACGTCGAGATGGATGGAGCATTCGAATTGGGAACCGGGACTTCGACCAGGAGGTTGTTGGCGAGATCCACGATGAAATCGCTCGGTCCACCCCAGCTACCAGTCTCGGTCCAGGCGATGCCGGTGATCCAGCCGGTCAATGAGTTGATGCTCGCGAGCGGAAAGAAAAGACCTTCTTCCTGGCCGGTTTGGTCGACCCGGACCACCCGATTGCTGCGCTGGGCGGATGGGGGACCCACCGGCAGGTCGAGATGGTATTCACCGGTGATGGGGTCGAGTACCGAGGTGAGACCGAGGCCAAAGGCTCCGGCTCCGCCGGCGATCGCTTCAGGATTGCTGAAACTGGCACCGGTGAAGGTTCCGTCTGCCTGAAGCTCGAGGTAGGTATCATCGTCGACGCTGTTGGTCCAGAAGTTCCCGGTGCCCGGGTTCCAGGTCAGACCGCTGATGGTCAGTACGCCCGCGGGTACATCGAGAGGAGTTTCGCTGATCAAAATTCCACCGGAACTGGATGTGACAAGCAATCGAGATCCCGAGTCATTCACGAGCCAGTAGAGGACATCCTCTGCCGAGTTCCAGGCGACACCGAGGTAGGTGGCAGGTCCCAGAGGGCACGTGTAAGAACTGGATGATCCCAGGGTCGAGATGGGGAATTTATAATAAACTCCGCTCAGGTAGTCACAGACCAACAGGCTTGATTCGCCGTCGATGACCGTTGTTGCGTATGGCAGTTCACCAGGATAGGAGCCCGTCTGCATGAAACAGGTGCCGTAGCTGGGATCTACTGGATCGCACACGACTTGACCATTGCAAGGGATGGCGAACAGGAGCATCACCAGCAGCGCGATCGCGAACCGCGACTGTTGAGACTTGTTCCCGTTCTCAAACCAAAGACTGAAAATCGTCTTGTGAGAATTCATGGTCCGTCTTTCCTCGGTGCTCCGATGTCTGGAGCGCCGGTAAAGTTATCGACCGGTCGCCTACGGGTCCGGATCAGGTCATTCCAAGGCGGTTCCCGGGGGTGGGACGGCGCCATGACTTGCCCCTGAACTTGCAGGATTCGGTCGTTTCTATCTGTTGAGAATCCGCAGGATGGAATTGCCTGTCTCGCCAGGCAGAAGTGCAGTTCCCGGGAGCCGAATAGCCCCTCAGGACCACCGAAATCGACCTGCTGTCGCCAATTCCATCGCTATTACGAATTCTATCCGGGAGTGGGATCGTGTCAATCAGGGCGCGCCGGGTCGATCGAGAACGGAAACAATTGCCGATCAGGAGCTGAAAGGGGGGGGTTGCTGTGAATTCCGCGACATCTCTTTTGCTCCAAAATGACGCCCAACGGCGCGGCGGGCCCGGACCAGCGAATCCGCGACCGCTTGCTGGGATACCTGCAGTTTTTCGGCAATTTCCTGCTGCATCAGAGATTCTCGATAATAAAGCTGCACCACTTCTCGCTGTCGAGGGGTCAGCATTTCGATGTTGTCGAGCATGACGTTGACGGTGCGTACCCCCATGAACAGGCGAGATAGGTCCTCGGCGTCGACGCGGGCTTTCTCCATGCTGGGCAGGATATTTTCGACCAGATCACAGATTTTGTGGCATCCGCTACGGATCGGGCAGGAACGGCACACGGGCCCATAAGTCCCCGGAATGAGAGGATTCACCCCGTTGATCTGGCCGTTTTCGGCCATTCTGCTGGGTTTTCCGTTCACGGGGTTCATGAAGGTGCCTTTCAAAGACCGTGACCAACCCGATTGAAAACTTCCCTATGAACCAGCATACACCATAGATTTCGTCCCGACATCTCCTGCCGCTTGCTCTCGACAGGTGCGTGCCAAAAGAACGAGCCCCGCAGGACAGATCATCCTGCGGGGCTCGGGTGCCACGAACTGGCGTGTTAGCTGCCGATTAGTACGGCGAATCCGCGCAATCTAGCACGTCATCCGTGGTGTCCAGTCCCGCATCCGGATATGGATTGGCAGGCGGTGCTGGTGTGACTCCTGCATTGAGGTAGTAGGAGATCATCAGGATGGCGTCGCCGATGGTGACGATACCGTTGTCATCGTAGTCAGCGGAATCGAAGCAGGTCGTCTCGGGGCCACTGACAAACAACCAGTTCAGTACCCAGATTCCATCTGCGATATCGCAGCGGGTATCACTGTTGGCATCTCCGCGAAGGAAGCTCTTCACGTAACCAGAACAGGTGGTCGAAGTGGTGATGCCGTCGGCATGCTCGCCCCAGATCCGGTACGAGTAGGTACCTTCGGAGGCCACGACATCGATCGTGCTCACGATGTTGCCGGACAACGAGGCGATCAGCACACCGTTACGCTCGATATGAACTGTATCGTAGGCAGCACTGTTCTCCCAATCGAGGTGAATCGGTGCGCCGAAGAAGGTACAGGCCAGATTGATCGGTGGTGGCAAGATAGTGACCGAGCAAGAGACCGCAGCGGTATCGGAACCGCTCAGGGTCGCAACCAGCTCGTAGTTGTAGGTACCGCTAGCCAGTGGTGCGTCGGTGAAGCTCTCCTGATCGCCATCGACGATTCCAGCCAGAGCACCATCCCGGTAAACCTGAATCGTGTCGTAGGTTTCACCATTGGTCCAGGACAGTTCGTTTCCTTCACCGAAGGTGCCACAAGTCATGCCCGAAAGTGGTTCTGGAACCACGATGGTGCAGGAGGTGGTCGGAGATGTTCCGTCACCGATCTTGTTGACGATGCCGTAGGTGTAGGTCCCTGGACCCGGAGTGTCAGTGAGACTTGTCGCCGAGCCGCCGAGTGTGGCGATCAGGCTACCGTCTCGATAGACCTCGACGCTGGTACCGTTGGTCGGCAGCGTCCAGGACAGTTGCACATCGGAGCCCCCGGTCAGACTACAGTTGAGATTTTCCGGGGTCGAAGGCACATCGACGCTGCAGCTGGCTGCCTCGCTCTCGATGGATCCTCCGGAGGCCACCAGATCGTAACTGTGAGGACCGGCCCCAGCAGATGCATCATGATATGAGGTGGTGCCTCCCGGCAGCATCTCTAGCAATTGACCATCTCTGTTGAGAGCCAGTGTCTTGTAGGTGTCACCGTTGCTCCATGTCAGGTCAACTTCACCTGCCGTGACAGAGCAGCTTGGTGCGCTCGGCGGCGTCAAGAAGTGATCGACGGTGCAATCGACGGTGTTGCTGGTGCTCGGACCTGTCGTGGCGGTCAGGGAGTAGGTGTGACTACCCACATCTGCCGAGTCATCCGTGTAGGAAGTGGTGGTTCCCGACAGGATCGCCAGTGGCTGACCATCTCGATCGAGAGTCAACGTGTCATAGTCGTCATTGTTGGACCATGCCAGGTTGACGTAACCGGCTGCTGAGTCGCAGCTCATGCCACTCGGATCGGCGAGAACATGAATCGAAGTACAAACCGTATGGCTGGTGCCAGTACCGATCAGGTTTGTCAGGCAATAGGTGTAGTCACCCGGTGCCTGCCCTGCATCGGTGTAGGAGGTTGCATCACCGGCAAGGGTGGCAATCAGAGAGCCGTTACGGGTCAAATCCTGTGAGGTGCCCGGAGTTGGCAGACCCCATGTGAGCGACACGTCACCACCGAGGGCCGTGCTGGCCAGATCGGTGGGTGTCGAGGGTACATCAACTGAACAATCGATGGTTCCACTGGTACTCGGACCCGCTTCTGAGGTGAGATCATAGGTATGAGGACCGGCACCGGCGGAAGCGTCATGGTAAGAGCTATCGCCACCGGGCAGGATCGCCAACAACTGACCATCACGATTCAGCGTATGGGTTCCATAACTGTCATTGTTGGTCCAGGAGATGTCGACCTCTCCACTATTGGCGACACAGCTGAGATCAGAAGGATCAGCCAGAACGTGGATTGTTGTACAGACTGTCGGGCTGGTGCCATCTCCGATACGCATCGTCCAGCAATAGGTGTAATCACCCGGAGCCAGCGCTTCGTCTTCGTAAGAAGTGGTGCTGCTTGGCAGTGTGGCGAGTGCGCCGCCGTTACGGGTCAGATCGACCTCGTCACCTGGGCCCGAGTGACTCCAGGAGAGAGACACGTTGGAATCCAGAGAGGTTGCACCCGGATCGCTGATGGCGGCCGGCACATCTTCACTGCAGTCGGTGGTCGAGGAACTATTGCCTTCGATCGAACCGCTCAGGGTGTAGGTGTGACTACCCGGCTCTGCAGCTGGATCGGTATAGGACGTGGCATCGCCAGCCAGTACCGCCATGACATCGCCATCCTTCAACAGGGTGAGATCTTCGTAGGCGTCGTTGTTGGTCCAGGCGAGATCGACATCACCGGAGTTGGAGAGACAGCTCAAACCACTCGGTGGTGCCGGTACGATCAGCGTACAGCATGAGGACGCACTGGTTTTTTCTCCATTGGCGTGCGCGTAGGCATTGATGATGCAGTACTCGTAGGTTGCTGGAGCCACGCTAGCGTCGGTATAGCCACTGCTGGACGGATCGAGATCGGCAATCAAATCGCCATCCCGATAGACACGGATGCTTGTCGAAGGCTCTGTGTTGGTCCAGGTCAGGACCGAGCTCTCACCGCCAGAGACGGAGCAGGCCAGATCCGATGGTGGATAAGGAACCGTGACATCGCAGAAGAGGCTGATCGAAACGAAGTCGCCGATACGGCCCTCGACCGTGTATCTGTGCGGTCCAGGTCCCGGATTTGAATCGACGTAGCTGGTCATGCTTCCGGCCAGGTCTTCGTGGATGGTACCGCCATCTCTTTTGAGAATTACGGTGTCGTAAGCTTCGCCATTACCCCAGCTGACCGTGGCTACTGCCGAATCCACACCGCAGGAAATGCTGTTGGGTGGTTCCGGTACAATCGCCAGCTCGCAAATTTCGGTACTGTAATTTTCACCGATACCGGATCTGGTGCAGTAGTTGTAGGTTCCAGGAGGCAGCATCGGATCGATGTAGTTGGTCGTCGTCGAGGGTACGATCGCGATCGAAACGCCATCACGGAAGATCTCAACCGTTGCCACATCCACATCTGTGGGGGCCCAGGTGAGCCGTGGGCTTGTACCTTCCCGTAGACCGGTTCCCAGAGTGTTGACTGGTTGCGGAATGACGGTTTCACAGCTGCTGGAGTCACTGCTGCTGGTGCCGTGAGTTCCATTGAGTGAGTAAGAATATTCGCCCGGAGATTGTCCGGTATCCACATACTCCATCTCGTCTCCAGAAATGGTGGCAATCAATTCGTCACCACGGTGGACTTCGATACTGGTGTATGCCGTACTTGGATTGCTCCAGGTGATGCGGACCTGATCCGCTTCTCCACGGCAAGCCATGCTCTCTGGTGGTGACAGAACCCTGAGTCCACAGGATTCCGCAGCAGTGATTCCAAGGCGGAGGTGTGCTCGCAGTGAGTATGTATGGTCACCATATGGTACCTGCGGGTCGGTGTAGGAAGTCATTCCTCCACCTATGGTGTCGATCAACTGGCCGTCACGGCTGATGTCGATGCTGTCGTATGAACCGCCGTTGGACCATGCAAGGGAAACAGTGCTTCCCTGTGAACTGCAACTTACCGCTCCGAGAGGATCCGGAGTGGATAGGGTGCAGCAAGTCCGGCCACTTTCGCCATTGAACTTTTCACCTCGGATACAAACCGTGTAGTTTCCAGGGCTTGCTACCATGGCGTTATAACTGGTCATGTTGCCAGGGATCGTCGTGGTAGTTCCATCAAATTCGACGATGATCTGATCATAGGCATCGGTGTTGTTCCAGGTGAACAAAACATGGTGTTCACCGGAAGCATTGGTTTCCGAGGAGCACTGCAGGTTGTCAGGCGCGATGGGGTCTACGACCTCGCAACTGTTACGAGCACTGATGGCTCGATGATCTCCGGCCAGGTTGCTGTCGCTGCGGCCTTCGATCTCATAGATGTATCTGCCCGGATCAACGGTATCAGTGGTTGATACAGCATTTCCTGGCAGTGTCTGGTGAAGCTGTCCATCCCGATAGATCCAGATCGCTTCATATGGAGTCGATCCGTCACCATTGGCCCAGTTCAACTGAACAATATTCTCGTTGTTTGCATTGGGTGCAGCGGAGCAATGAGGATTGTCAGGGCGTTGTAACACGGTTATGGAGCAGAAGGTTGGCAAGGTCGTGGTGCGGTCACCACGCTGAATCAACTTGTACTGATGTCCACCATAGGAAACATTTTCGTCGACGTACATCTCAGATGTCCCCGGCAGTGAGGCTATGAGAGTTCCGTCACGGTATACATCGATCGCCTGGTAGGCAGCGTCCTGATTTGACCAGGTGAAGGTGACAATTCTCGCATGAGAGGTGCAGTCCAGGATATCCGCAGGATCGAGAACGCGGATGGCGGTGCCCTTTTGAATCGAGGTCACGTCACGTCGGCTGCCATCAACCATGTAGGTGTGGTCACCTTCGGCGACATTTTCATCCGTGTAACTCTGGGTGTCTCCGGGCAGTGTGGTGAGCAATACACCGTCACGATATAGATCGAGCCGGTCATAGACTGCGCGATTGGTCCACGAAAGTGAAACGGTGCGACCGAGTGCGCTGCTTTCCACCGCATCCGGGGAACGCAGTGTTTCTCCGAGGAAGACAAACAAGGATCCTGCTGCGAGACGTCCAAATGGTTGTGAACCCGGAGCTCCGATCATCATGTCGTTACCACGGTCATTGTTGAAGTCTCCGGCAGATCCGATGGAGGTGCCTACCTGTTGCTCCTGTCCAAGACCGAGGAAGCCACGACCGGAATGCTGGAAGAGGTCCAGCAATTGAGAAGCTCCAAGGTTTTGACCACCATCGATGCGGTGGGCAGTTCCTTTTTCCACTTCCAGTAACACCGAGCGGGCTACACCCAGTGCATGGTCGTCGATGCCGTCACCGGTGATATCGAGGACTCCATGGACCGACTGACCTTCTTCATTGTTATCAAAGAAAGTGTCGTAGCGGGTCACGCTGGGGTCACCGACCGCCAGATTGATGCTTGCAGGGGGAGTACTGCTGCCACGCACGAGATAGGCAACCGTTGCGATCGTCTCAGGATTATGATCGGAGAGCGAGCGACTGACGAGAACTTCAGAATCACCGTCAGAATCGGCATCGCCAGCACAACAGATCGCCTGTCCCAGTTCGTGATTGGCTTCTGGAACTCTGATGGTTGTTCCGGTGAGACCAGAATCTGCCAGGCCATTGAGGTTGTTCACTCCGGCCGGTGCCGAGCCACCAAATACGATCCAGGCGCGCCCCGAACCTTCTCCTTCGTCGTCTCCATAGCGAAGAGAGGTGATCGCGATATCGGAAACACCGTCACCGTTGAAGTCCTCAAGATCTGCGACGGAAGACCCGACGCGGTGGTCGGCTCCACCCGTTTTGAAGAGGGCCACGTTCGAATGTGACATGCTCAGATCCATCGTGGAGGGGAATGAAGGCCCACCGAGAATCAAGTAAGCGGCACCGGAGTCGGTACTGCCATGCTCTTCAAAGGGTGCTCCAACGATTATATCGCCAAAACCGTCGTTGTTAAAATCGCCGGCCGAGGAAACGCTAGCTCCGAAGCGTCCATCTTCATGACCACCAATGATGGTGACCCCGGCACTGCCGAGGCTTGATACGTTGATGGAAGTCGGGAGATCTGGAGATCCCCAGACCAGATAGGCGCGACCGGTGTCTGGCGAATTCTGATCCGAATCGGTACCGACTGCACCGGGGGCCCCGACGATGAAATCGTCGGCTCCATCGCCGTTCACGTCTCCTGCATTGGAAACAGAGAAGCCAAGCTGGTCGCCAGGGCTAGCGCCCTGAAGAACCACTACGCTGTCAGCGGGGGGGAACTTCAGGTCTATTTCAGTATCGACGTTGGCCGATCCCCTGATGATGTATGCATTACCACCATCGTTGTCGGAGCCCTCCGCACCGGGAGCACCAGCAATAAGGTCTGGAATCCCATCGGCATCAACATCTCCGGCACCGGAGGACGATGCCCCCAGGTGAGATCCGGCCTTGGCGCCAAAGATCTTTACCTGGGCGGTATCGATAAATACCTGGTCCGAGGCGATAGAAACAACAGCTGGAATAACCATCAGAGCTGCGATGGTCACAATGGTATTTAACACTGTGAGGGAACGAGGGATCATAATCATCTTCTCCCATAACATATAACAAACCGGCAGGTTCGAAGGGACAGCAGCCCCTCCAGGCGAGCACTACCGATAGACCTCTTCACCCCATCTTCCTAGGGGCGATTAATAAACGAATAGACCCCAAGAATAGAATTCAGGAGCAGGTTCTACAAGTGATGTTAATAAATGTTTGTGATGTGGTGTCGATTCGATATGTCAGGTCATAGTACTCAATTGGGATGACCTGAAAAAAGTGGAGGTGAGGTGCCGATATTGGCACCTCACCTGCGTTTAGGTAACAAATTGTCGAAACGAATACTGCGGTTTATGAGTTAACAGTAACCCCAGAAGTCGCTTTCCTTGCATTGCTGCTTGTAGTGACATTCGTGTCAATCGTGACATTTTCCACGCAGTACGTGGAATTGACATTCTCAGTATTGATCGCGCAGTAAGCACTGGCATTCGAAATGGTTCTGCAAACGTAGTAACCACAGATGCCGACGAAGAAGGGGAAGAACACTGGTGCCAGGGCAGCAATCAGAGTGGTGGCGCCAGTAGCAGAGAAGAAAGCACCAGCACTGAAGATCGCACAAGCAACCAGGAAGCCGCGAGAAGCGGTGTTCCAGAAGCAGCATGCATCGGCGACGTTTTCGACGTTACCGGTGAAGACCTGGAAGCCATTCTTCCACATATCGGAGGTGCAGGTGGCGAAACAAGTGACCAGGGCGGTGGCGATGACCGACAGGAACACGTTCATGTCGAACACAGCGTTGACCGCGTAGTTGGTTGCAATGGTGCAAAGAGCAAGGAATCCGAGGATCCCGGTGACGACGCGAGCCGTCGGGTAGTTCACATTGACCCAGTTGTTGCCGCTTGTGTCCTGATTAGCAACATTGACGTTATTGTTGGCGTTCATTGCCTGACCTTTCCCGTTTGTTGGCCTTGCAGGCCTTATCTATTTGGCCCGCAGGCCATTAGGCACGGTCCATCCGGGCCCACTGGCTTCATCGGTTGACAGGGGAATCAAACTTTACTGAAACCGGGAAAAAATCCTGTGATCGGCCTAGCTGGCGGTCAGGTTCAGTTCAAGATCGTCCAGCAGAGGCCGGATATGGAGTTTCTGGTCGAAAACGGCTTCTGCATGATTTTTTGCCCCCAGAGCCAGATTTTTTCTCATATCACGATCTTGGCTGACGGTGAGAATCGCATCTGTCAGCGTCTCGGTCCGCTCGTCGGGGAGCAGGAGTCCACCAGCTGCAGGGATCAGATCCGGTAATAATCCGCGACGGCTCGAGATGACGGGCACCCCACAAGCGAGAGCTTCCCGGGCGGCGCGGCAGGTTCCATCCGAACCCGGAACCAGAAATAGCATCATGTCGAAGCTGCACAGGTGATCGGGGTAGAACTGCGGGTCGATGTAACCTGCGAAATGAATTCGATCGTTCATTCCCGACTCACGCGCGGGGATTCGTGCGACCTCTTCCTGATGGGTACCTCGACCGAGGATTTTCAGATGCAATCTGGAATCCTGACGGGCTGCTGCCGAAAACGCTTCGATCAGCTGGGGAAATCTACGGTGCCTCTGCATCCGGGCCACCACTCCCACGATGATTCTGTCTTCTGAAGCTGGGACCGTCTGGTCATCGGGTTGTGGCAGGAGGGTCGGATGGAATCGTGTCAGATCCATCAGTGGCGGCACGACACGGATCTTGTCGAGCGATCCTCCATGCTGCGCCGCTAATCTGGTCGCGGACTCCTGAGTGGGTGTGATCCACAAATCCGTTTGCCTGGCGATCCATCTGGCACGGAGTCCTTGAGGAGGATCCAGATCATAAGTGCTCCGGATGAGGAGTGGGCCTCCGCGACGACGAGCGAGTGCTGCGATGAAGTGGTCTCCATCGAGATGGCAGTGCAGAAAATCAGGCCTCTCCTGTTCAATCAATATGCGTAATTTTCGAACATCGGCACCCAGGCTCGAAAGTCGTAGGTGCTTTGGAAGGCGTAAACCTCGAATGGTATTCACGCCTCGCTTGCTGGCGATTTGCTGCAGTGGGTTATTCGCATCGCTGACGGTACTGGAGATGAAGCTGACATCAGCACCTGCTGCCGACTGACCCTCCGCAAGTACCAGTGCTGGATCTGCGGGTCCGGTGAACTTGTGATTGGAGAATAGATGAAAGATCTTCAAGTTGAATCTTTCGCTTGCTCCGGAGGACGTCTGGGAGGACGCCATTCCGGGCCTCGATGCTGCCTGGGCATCGAGTCAGGGTCGAGCCCCCGAGCACGCAGTTTCCGTCGTTCCCAGAGGACGGCGTATTTGAGGAATACATAAAACGATGCAATGACGGCGAGGATGAAACCAGCAAAGCCATCCTTCCATCCTCTGCGTACCCAGTACATCCGAACGAATTTCCATGGTGCTCTGAACAACATCCCGACGATGTGACTTCGATCGTTCAGAACTTCCAGTTCACCCGCTGCGATTCCGGTGAAGAAATCGATACCCTCGATCTGATGGTGTAAATCTCGGAAGGAGTAATGCAGTAGCTCACCTTGCAGTGGTTCAGCTGTACCTTCGAGCTCGATGCGGTCGTGAGGGTTCAATCCGGTCCAGCGCGCTTTTCGTCGATCAAAAACCCTGATCTTCCGATCAGGGTACCAGTCGCCATGCCGGATCCATCGGCCCAGATGCCAGGTGAGTCTGGGCATCGAGAATCCCGGTGCCACCGGTTTTCGAGAGAGCCTGTCTTCAATTTCTTTCTGCAATTCAGGTGTGACTCGCTCGTCTGCATCGAGAGAGATGATCCAGTCGGTGGTGGCGTAGTCGATGGCTCGATTTTTTTGCTGCACATGGCCAGGCCAGTCGGTGACGTACACGTTGTCGGTAAATTCTCTCGCGATTTCAACGGTGCGATCAGTCGATCCTGAATCGACGACCACGATGTGCGGTACCCATTGAAGAGATTGCAGGCAGGCACGGATGTTTTGCTCTTCATTGAAAGTGATGACGGTGGCTGTCAGATCTTTCACAGTCATCGTTCCCCCAGTAGTTGTGGGAGCCATTCCTGATCGATGCTGCCATCCACCTCTGAACGTAGTTTGTGAAACGAATGCAGCGCTTCAATTTGATCCTCGCCAAGGTGGTAGCAGATATTCTGATACAGGTAATCCCTTGCCGATACGAAGTCGAGGATCTCGGGATTCGCACTGGTGAAATCGGCTGCGATCTGCTCTCGTAATTCCAGTCCACGCTTTGCTGCATTCTGAAGACCCGAGACAACGGATGAAGGTAGCCTGTCGCGTGATAACCACACGGCAAAAACAAACGGAAGTCCGGTTCTCTGTTTCCATGCGAGTCCCAGATCGATTCGTTCAAGATTTGCTGATCGATGTTGTAAAGCGGCATCACCGATGAGCAAGATGCCATCGAGTGGGCTTGAATCTTCCAGCCTCGATAGATCAGAATTGATCTCCTCGAATTTCAATGGAGGCAGATCGTCGAGATGACGGAGGACCTGGAGCAACGCTACAGATGAATTGCTCGCTCGATCGACGCCTACGACTTGCAACTCACGCCAATCCTTCTTGAGAAACAGCAGGATGGAACCGACCTCGCCATCGCAGGAGATGCAGTATCCGGGAACGATCCGGTATCGGGGATCGTTGCAAGCCTCGACCTGAGGTACAAGTCCCACATCGATATCGCCTCCGCGCAGTGCTCGCGCCAGTTCGCTGGGAGGTGCTTCGATGATTTCCCATCGCTCATCTTGATGCGATAGCTGATGACACAGGGGTAAAGCGTTCAGGAAATTGATGGCCCCAATTTTCATCGTCTCCACTCCTCCTGGCTCAGAATCTTGCGAGAATTCCGCAGCAATGAAGCAAGCAACTGACGATTTCCTCCTGTGGCTCGGTACAGGAATCGGAATCCTTCTCCGGGGAGAAGGGGGGGAGTCTTGAGTGATCTCGATTTTCTGTACGAACGAACCAGCCGCGTCAGATTGCCGAGACGATTCGCTGTCGGGCTCAGGCCTCCTGGGTCGAGGTCCACCAGGACGGTTCTGTAATCTGTCGAGCTAGTTTGTTTGAGCAGAATGTTCATCAGATTGAGATCTCCGTGTAGCCAACCCTGCTCGTGGAATTGATAGATCGTGTCGGCGCTTGAGTCGAGAATTTTCTGTCTCTGGTTTGCCGATAGAGCTGAATCTTCCAGCAACTCAAGGAGGGTGCGGACCTCGGTCTCCAGTTCGACGAGCATATCGATGCGGTAACCGATCGCAGCATCGGTGGCAGCCACGGCAAGGATCCGTGAAGTGGAAACTCCCTTCTCCTGGATCTGGTGACATAATTTCATCTCTTCGATGAATCGGTCAGGTTTCCAGTACCGATCTTTTACCAGGTGAGATAACCAGCCACCCCGAAGACACTTCTTCCACATCAGCAGGGTCCCTCGCTCATCGCGGTACACCGGATGATCGGTTCTGCCGGAACGATATCCCTCGAGCGGAAGGGTGGTCTGGCCACGGAGGAAGCCGCTCGCCTGAACCTGTTCGGCCCTACAGGAGAGCCACCAGACGGTACGAGAGCCAAACTCCTGAAGATCGATCACTGTGTCATTGGAATCTGGCACGGCAATTTCAGTCGGTGTTGCGGAATCCTGCATCATGAAGTCTCTCGAATCGACGGGAGACGCCGGTGGAGGAAAAATGGTCGGACCGAGTGGATTCGAACCACCGACCTCCACGGCCCCATCGTGGCGCGCTGCCAAACTGCGCTACGGCCCGACCCCTATTTACCTACTTGTGAGCAACTTGATGCTAATCATCGGGGTCTCGCCGTCAAGCCCTCGAATCGATCTCTTCGGTGCTATTCTGATCCAGATTCGCTCGTCGGGGGCTGTTCGGAGTCCGATTCAAGAGGCACCTGGTTGGGAGGCAGGATCACACCGCCCGAGATGGTGAAGCGGAGTACTTCGTCGACACTCAGATCGAGAGGGACGATTTCTTCACGAGGCACCAGGATCGTATAGCCGGTGATGGGGGTAGGACTCGAAGGAATGAATATCGCCACCACATCCTTACCGGAAACCCTCACGATGTCTCGAAATCCTGAACTGGTGACGAACCCCAGGGACCAGATGCCCTTTCGAGGATATTCCACCGCTACCGCGGTTTCATATTCGATCTTATTTTTTTCCTCGAAGAAGAATTCGGTCACCTGCTTGGCATAGGGATAGATCACCTTGATGAGTGGAATCCTCTGGATCAACGCCTCGATAATCCTGAGTACTTGTCGTCCGAGCACACCACGGAAAATAATGCCCACGAAGAGAACCAGGAAAATAGCCATGACGAATCCGAGCCATGGAGGTGTCAACTCGGCGACTCTTTGAGAGAACAGGATATCGTCAGCGAACTCTGGCTGGGCACTGGAATCGGTTTCATCCAGTTGCCATTCGGAAAGGTTCAGCATCCCTTGCCAGAATTTTTCCTTCATCAATTCTGATGAAAGTCCATTACGCATCAGGTTGGTCAGGGGGTTTGCAATTTTTTCGTTTATGAAGTTGTAGGCGATCACCAGGATGAGAATCGTCAGAATCGTTGGTAGCAGAGTTGCGAGACCGGTCAGGAAAGCCCGGCTGAACCGACCACGTTTCTTGTTCTTCTCGGCCAAGGATCCCCCGACGGCTGGTGGCTAACGCTGGAATCTAATCAGGGTGGATTTGAAAAGCTCACAACCCCGGGGCACAGGATCCCCGGAAAACGGTCTGCTGTCTAGCTTCAGATCAATCCAGGCGGTCATCACAAGTTTCTCAGTCGGTTTGGAGATGCTGGTAGCTTTCGTTACCCTGTCGAGGCGGCTGCAGGAGCTGTATAGGAGTATGCCATGAGCCTGATCACACTTTCTGGACTCACCCCTAGTAATGCCGGGGTCCACATGGGCAACTACTTCGGGGCAGTCCGGCAGTGGATCGATCTCCAGGATCAAGGGGGAGCGCATTATTTCATTGCGTCTTACCATGCGCTGACGACCGTCCGGGATCCCAAAATTCTTGCCGCCAATATCACAGGGGTGGCGATGGATTATCTGGCGCTCGGGCTAGATCCTGAAAAAGCGGTGATCTATCGCCAGGAAGATGTTCCGGAAGTTTGTGAGCTGTCGTGGATCCTCTCGACGCTGACCCCGATGGGGCTGCTGGAGAGATGCCACGCCTACAAGGATAAAGTTGCCCAGGGGCTCTCGGCAGATCATGGATTGTTTGCTTATCCGGTATTGATGGCAGCAGATATCCTGATCGTCAGATCCCATCGAGTACCGGTAGGCCAGGATCAAAAGCAACACGTCGAGGTGACTCGCGACATCGCTGGTAAGTTCAATCAGACCTATGAGGAAGTTTTCCCGCTTCCCGAACCGTTCATCCAGGAGGGACAGTCTGCGAAAGTCCCCGGGATCGATGGACAGAAGATGAGCAAATCGTACGGGAATGATCTGGGAGTTTTTGAGGCGGAAAAAAAGTTGCGCAAAAAAGTGATGTCCATCGTGACGGACTCACAAGGTGTGGACGATCCCAAGGTTCCTGAGGGCAACACCATCTATGAACTGTACAAACTGGTGGCCAGTGATTCTCAGGTGCAGGAGATGGCTGAAAAGATGCAATCGAGTGGGATCGGTTATGGTTACGGGCATGCCAAGCAGGAGTTGTTTGAGGGATTGATGGAATTTTTTGCGGATGCCCGGGTCCGACGTGCCGGGCTGGAGGCGAATCCGCAACAGGTGGAAGAGATTCTTCAGGAGGGCGCTCGCCGAGTCAGGCCCGTTGTGGAAGAAACGATGGATGCGGTCCGTTCGGCAGTAGGTGTGACTCCCTCAAAGACTCCTTGATCGCCAACCGGCTCTCAAATTCGAGTCGGAAATCCGTCACACATCTCTCGAACCTCAGCACCGATACTCTCGATGCGATTGTCGTTCTCCGGGTCTTTCAGAATTTCGATGATCCAGCTGCCGATGCGGTCTATCTCTTCACTTCCCATACCTCTACTGGTGATGGTCGGGGTACCGATGCGCATACCACTGGGACGTCTCGGTGGTGCAGGGTCGTATGGAATCATGTTCATGTTGACGACGATTCCTGCCCTGCCCAGTACTGATTCAGCGATATCACCGGTCAGATTCATCGAACGCAAGTCAGCGAGGATCATGTGATTTTCTGTTCCTCCAGAGACCAGGCGGAGACCGCCACCTGCCAGGATCTCACCGAGGTGAACGGAATTGTCGACAACCTTCTGGGCGTAATCCCGAAAATCTGGACTGCTGGCTTCCTGAAAACAGACCGCCCGAGCGGCCACCAGGTGCATCAACGGACCACCCTGATCTCCGGGAAATACAGCGGAGTCGATCTTCTTGGCCCACTTCTTACGACAGAGAATCAATCCACTTCTGGGGCCGCGAAGTGTCTTGTGGGTGGTCGTGGTCACCACATCTGCATGGGGCACAGGGCTGGGGTGCACGCCGGAAGCCACGAGTCCGGCAATGTGGGCCATGTCGACCATCAACTTGGCTCCCACCTCATCGGCGATACGACGGAAACCAGCAAAATCGATGATTCGAGGATAAGCACTGGCTCCTGCGACGATCAACTTCGGCTGACACTCCCTGGCGAGCTTTTCGACGATGGAGAGATCGATCATCTCTGTATCGGCATTGACCGGATAATGATGGAACTGAAATATCTTTCCGGTGAGGCTCACCTTGGCACCGTGAGAGAGATGCCCCCCATGAGCCAGGTCCATCGCCAGTACGTCATCGCCAGGTTTTAGCAGAGCGGCATAGGCCGCGATGTTGGCCTGGGTTCCTGAGTGAGGCTGGACGTTGGCATGGTCGGCACCAAATAGCTCAAGAGCCCGTGAACGTGCCAGTTCTTCCGCTTCATCCACCACTTCACAACCACCGTAGTAACGGCGCCCCGGATATCCTTCTGCGTACTTGTTGGTCAGTACCGAACCCTGGGCAGAGAGAACTGCATCGCTGACGATGTTCTCACTGGCAATCAGATTCACTTCGCCACGTTGACGATTTTCTTCACGGATGATGATTTCGGCGATATCCGTATCTGTCCTGGTCAGGGCTTCCATCGCTAGTTGCTCCTTATTCGGCGGATTGGTTGGCCTTGATCGTGTGTCGCAGCCAGCTTTCGATGAACGGTTGGAGGTCGCCATCCAGTACCGCATCGACATTTCCGGTTTCATGATTGGTTCTGTGGTCTTTGACCATCTTGTATGGGTGCAGGATATAGGACCGGATCTGGCTCCCGAAAGCGATGTCGCTCTTGGTTCCCTGCAGCCGATCCATCTCTTCTCTGCGTTCTCTCTCCTGTACTTCCAGCATCCGAGCCTTGAGGACCCTCATCGCCTGGGCTCGATTGGCGTGCTGACTCCGTTCGTTCTGGCACTGAACGACGATTCCGGTCGGGACATGGGTGATTCGTACCGCAGAATCGGTGGTGTTCACGTGCTGTCCTCCCGCTCCACTGGCTCGATAGGTATCGACCCGGAGATCGGATTCAGAAACTTCCACGGAATTGGCCACATCGGTTTCCGGGATGACCCTTAGCGAGGCAAAGGCGGTCTGACGTCTTGCCTGGGCATCGAAGGGTGAGATTCTGACAATTCGATGAACGCCTGACTCTGCCTGGAGATAGCCATAGGCGAAATCCCCGACGATGTGAATCGTCGATGATTTGAGCCCCGCTTCTTCTGCGAACTGCTCATCGACGATGGTGGTACGATATTTTTGTTGTTCTGCCCAGCGCAAGTACATTCGTTGCACCATCAGGGTCCAGTCGCAGGCATCGGTTCCACCAGCACCGGACTGGACTTCGATGTAGGCATTGGATGCCGCATATTTTCCGCTCAGCAGGGTTTTGAGTTCAAGTCCTTCGGCCAGGGACATCAGTCGCAAGCTGTCCTTTTCCACTTCGGAGAGAGACTCAGCGTCTTCGTCTGCTTCAGCGAGTTCATACAATGCCTGTGCATCTGCAAGTTCCGTCGACAGAATCTCGATACCCTGGACCGAATCCTTGACCTTCTTCATCCGGGAGATGGTGTTCTCTGCCGCCTCACGGTCGTCCCAGAAATCCTGGGCCGACATATCTTTCTCCAGTTCGGCAAGCCGTTTTTTCTGCTGGTCATGACGGGTCGCATCGCGGATTCGATCGAGCAGTTCCTCGATGGATTTCAATCGAGTTTTGACCTCTGCGTTCACGATGCTCCACCATCTTCCTCAGGAGTAGATTCCTCACGACCCTATGGTGCCGTCGATAAGCTCTGGAGCCAAGGGAGACGTGGTCTCTGATCGATGGTTTTCCATGAAAAGTCAGATGCGAGCCGCGGCGGGTGGGGGGGGTGGGGAGGTTGAATCAAGACGATTCGGTAGGGCAGAGGCGGGTTGCGGGTGGTGAGAGGTGGAGATGCAAATGAAAAGGGACTCCGGTCGGGTCAATTGAAGAAGGCCCGGAGGGATTCCCTCCGGGCCCTTTTTTCTACCAGGTGGGCCAGGCGGATGGTACCGCCTCCCCCGTCAGAGGAGCGGGCTAACGCACCCACCTCCTAGTAGAGCCACGGACAATCATCAATGGACCACCTCCTTCCTTGGTTGGAGTTCACCGGCCTTGTACGGACGTGACACCCGCGGCCGGGGATACCGTCCCGCCCGGCAGCGTCCTGCCAGGCTTCGCTATACTGGACTCCGATTCGGTGAACAAAATCGCCACGGTAATCAGAATCCCTGATCGAGCACACGCGGGGTGCTCCTGATCTCGTGATACTATTCTACCGCCTAGATTCGCCACGGGAATCCAGTAGCAGGACCCGCCATCAGGTACAATTTGCTGGATCGTTCGCGGATGAGCGCCATGGTTAGCCTGATAGACCGAAATGGGAGTTTGATGGAGGAACCGATCATCCCGGTTGGCCGTTTGGCACCGAGCCCGACCGGTGTGTTGCATCTGGGCAATGCCAGGTCTTTCCTGATGGCCTGGCTATCGATCCGCAGTCGTGGGGGGATTCTTGCTCTTCGCCTCGAGGATATCGATGGGCCGAGAATCCGCGCCGGTGCGATCGAACAGACCATCGACGACTTGCGGTGGCTGGGTCTCGACTGGGATGGTCAGCCTGTGATCCAGACGGAGCAACTCCCTCGCCACCAGCAGACGGTTGAATGGTTGCAATCGCAAGGCCTCGTCTACCCCTGCACCTGTACTCGCCGTGAAGTGGAAGAAGCCGCCAGTGCTCCCCATGAGTCGAAGGGAGTCACTGCCGAGACTGTTTATCCGGGGACCTGTCGGGACCGCTGGGGTGATGTCGAGGAGGCTCGGCAGCTCTCCGGGCGAGATCCGGCGCTTCGTCTGCGGGTGACGGAATCCTCGATTCCGTTTGTCGATCAATTCGCCGGGGCTCAAAGCGGCGATCTGTCCGGGGATTTTGTCATCCAGAAGCGCGATGGTACCCCGTCCTATCAACTGGCCGTGGTGGTGGACGACATTGCTCAGGGAGTCACTGAAGTTCTGAGAGCGGACGATCTACTGCCCTCGACACCGCGTCAGTTATTGCTCTATCAGCATTTGAACGCTGCTCCACCGCAATTTTCCCACCTTCCCCTGGTTGTCGGGCCTGACGGCAGGAGGCTGGCGAAGCGGCATGGGGATACCAGTCTGACCCGTTATCGCAACGAGGGTGTTGCTGCCGAAACGCTGGTCGGAGAGCTGGCCTTTGTCAGTGGGCTCGCCCCTGAGGGGACTCGCTGTCGGCCGGAGGATTTACTCGATGGATTTCAGCTGGATCGGATCGCTCTTGATCCCGTGATCTGGGATGGCGAAAGGCAGTTCCAAGTGGAGGATTGAACTTTTTGGGCAGATCAGGCATAGTTTGGAAGTCCCGGTATGCCGCTCCGGGGTCAGGTCCGGAGTTCCATTCGATGGGTTTCGTTTTTTGCCGATCCATATCGGCATCCTGCCTGCGGCGTGGGGATGCTCTGTCCCCGGAAACCTGTCTACCTCCATCTCTCTCCATTCCAGTATCGATTCTCGTGCTCTGTTTCGCCGTATTTCCGCAGTTGCCAGCTGCTGAGCTCGATCTGTCACTGCTCGAGGGGAAGCTGAGAACCGATCGCCCGGTGATGGATACCGATGTCATCTCTGTCACATTGCCGGAAGCCGAGAGCTGGAGAAGGGTCGATGTCTGTCTGGTCCACAGTGGAAGTGAAGTGTTGCTCGCTTCTGTCGATGTGGATGGTAGCGCCGCAAAACTATTCTTTTCGGATGAGGAACTGCTGGGCCCGGATCCGGGAAGAGTTCCACCGGGAGAGATTCTGGTACGGATCGCTTCGAAAGATGAAACTCAGAAGCTTCAACGAATCCCGTCTGCCGTTGATTCGAGTCCCTGGTATCCGGTAGGAGGAACTCCCGAAGATGTTCTTGAACGTGCTGCAAGAAATTTACGTGAAGGAATGCCAGCAAAAGCGGCGCAGGAATTGAACGGTCTTCAAGGCATCTCGTTGGAAGCGACTCTGGCCTCCAGATGGATGCGTCTTTCATCGTCGGTACAACAAAAGTACTCGGAGGTGGATCGAACTCATCAAAGAATTGCAAAGACGCTACTTGATCGAGCTGCAGATCGAGCACCTGAAGGAACGCGTGCCGTAGATCTTGTTCTCATCGATCGCGCTGCAACAAGAATTCGAGCCGCAATTTCTTCGAGCAGTTCGCAGCAGTGGCGTGACGAACTGAATCTCGCGCTGGTCGAATCTCGAAAGGCACTGTCCTCGGCGCACAAGCGCGGAGATCGTGAGACCGCTACCCTGGCTTATCTGCAGATCGCAGCCGCTGCGGCGCAACGTGGTTGGGTCGATGAAACCAGCAAAGCAGCAGCTGGTGCGCTCGACCTGTCCGGTGATCTGGAGACGATCTGGAACTGCGCCCTGGCCAACTCCCAGGCGCTGTTAAAGGCCAATCGACTGGAGGAGGCGAGGATCGAAGCTCGTCTGGCGCTGGCCACCGTCGAGCAGATCCGTCGCAACAGAGCCGATGACACGGCGGCCTTATCACCGCGTCGGTTGCCGGCATGGACGCTGGCGCTGATCGAAGCTCGCCTCGGTAATGCCGTGGAATCGTTACTGGCTGCAGAGCACGCCAGGATCCGAGCTGACGGAACTACATCTCCGCAGCGCCAGGAGCTGATCGATGTCGCGGGGAAAGCTGCCTCAAAAGCAACGATCGTCTCGATTCTCGACACCGGTGCAGAGTTACTGGTCTGGACCAGCGTGGATGGAAACTGGCAAGTTCGTATATTCGATCAGGATTCAGCAACGGCGACTCGCCAGGCACATCTTCTACATGATTCACGGGGAACCGATGGTGAAGCCGCCAGCTGGCTCGCTTCCAGAATTTTTCCAGCGGGAGTGAAGGGGATGCAGCGGCTGTTAATCGCTCCGTTCGGAGCGTTGCGGAGAATCCCCTGGGGAGTTTTGCCCGTCGATGGATCGACGCTGGTGGAACGGTGTACCTGGAGCTTGTTGCCTTCCGTGCTCTCTGCTGGCAATGCCCTCGATCCATTACCCCGGCAAGGATGGTGGACCGTGGTGGATCCGGTGGTCGAGGGAAGAGCGGCACTGCCGGGAGCTCGTCGAGAAGGCCAAAAAATTGTCGAGAGCTTCCCTGATTCGGTGCTGCTCGCCGGATCGGATGCGACGGAATCAGCGTTAGGTTCGGTGGCAAGCCAGTGTCGAGTTTTGCACATCGCCTGTCATGGAGAGTTTCATCCTCATGATCCGGGCAGCTCAATGCTGGCCTTGACCGCCGGTGACCAGGCCGATGGCCGATTAACTGCCGATGAGATGGCGGCCTACCCGCTGCAAAGATGTCGGTTGCTGGCCTTGACCGGATGCGAAACCGCGATTGGTGGAGCCTCGGGAGCCGACGATCTGGCGGGATTTCCTCGAGCCGCTCTCGAGGCCGGTTGCGAGGCGATTCTGGGCACCCTGTGGCCGGTGGAGGACGATGCGGCGGGTCGACTGGTCGGTTCCCTGGTGCGGGCGACCGATGGCGAAAAGGGCGTGGCTGAGGTCCTGAGGCACGCATGCCGCGAATTGAAGAGAAATTTGAGGGATCGGGATCCATCTGTGTGGAGTGGCTGGGTTGTGGTTGAGAATGGTTGGTAATGTGCCGATAATCTCCAGCGTATCGATCGGGATTTCGCCTGCGAAGTCCGGCTCGATCCAGGACCAGGGAATGCACGATCGGAGCTGCGCTCCGGTTGTCAGGGGGACATTCGTCGGGGACCCGGATTTGGGGAACCGATACGGCTTCCTGTACGTGTTCCCCAGGGCCCATCGCGGCACCCTGGGTCGGGTGAAGATGAGAGGAGCGGGCATCCTGAATCGATTACGTGGAGTTCTCTCCCGTCACCTTCTCTTATCGGTCCTCTCCATCGTTGCCGTTCTCTTGCCCGTTGCTGGAGGTCAGTCTCTTCAAGCTCAGGTTCCGAACTTGACCTTTGTCGAGCTTTTTCATACCGAGGCAGAGGAAGTGCTGCAGTTCATTCGCGGAATTCCAGGGCTCTCAGAGTATGCCGAAAATGGCTCGGTGACGAAAATCGCCAATAAAAAGTTTTCACTGCTGGTCAACGCGGATCCACCGACGACGGAAGCATTGATTCGAACCATCAGGGACTATGAAAATCTGGAAGTGAGAGACCGTCTGATCCAGAAGTCCATCACGATTCGTTACGCGGGCATTCAACTGGTGCTCGAGGCTCTGGCGGCAAGCAAAGTCTGTCAGGTGTATCACAGAACTGAAGAGGTCAAGAGCGACGCCACGAAGCAGGGCAACCGTACCATCACTCGTACCTACACGAAGGCGATTTACTCCCGCTATGACGCAGCTTCTGAAACGGTGCTGCCTTCCTGGAATCTTCCTGAATATCCCTACATCCTTGAGATTCCGCACGTCGATCCGGTCGACCTTCCTCCGGTCAACCTGGGAAGCGGTATAGAAGAAACCGCTCTCTCGCTCACTTTTCAGGAGTCGCCCTCAACCGAATCAAGGAATCGATTGCTGGCGGTTGGAACCGAGAAGGATCTTGAGCGGATTCAGGGCTTCATCGATCAGATAGACATCCCGGCAAAGCAGATCATGATCGAGGTCCAGATTATCGAGCTGGAAGCGGATGCGCTCTCTGATATCGGTATCGACATGCTCGCCTACGAGAAGCGCCATTCCGTGATCGATTTCGCTTCTCCGCTGCCCGGGGAAGAGATTCCGCAGCCGGGCGAGAACTTCAATCCGATCGAACAGGCCGGTCTGTCCTTCATCTTTGACGACACCACCGAACGACTATCAGCCCAGTTTCTTGCCGGTGTCCATGCGCTGGTTCGAAAGGGAGATGCGATCATCAAGGCGCGCCCCAAGCTTTACGCCCTCGACGATCGTCAGAGTCAGTTACATCTGGGGGAGAAGATACCAACATTCGTCTCCACGGATGTGGTGAGGAACTCGACCGGGGGGAACTTCGTGGAGAACATCAACAAGGTGGGTACCGAGCACATCGGAACCACTCTTGTGGTCAAGCCTCGTATCAGTGGTCCCGATGAAAACGAAGTTTCGATGCTGGTCGATATCACCGTCAACAATCTGCAGGGCAGGCAGCGCGTTTTCGAGGAAGACCTGCTGGGGATCCCGGAGGTGGCAACCAGGAACTTCCGTGGTCAAGCTCGCGTGAAAAATCACAGACCACTGATCCTCGGGGGGCTGATCAAGGAGAGCGAGTTCGAAACCAAGAACAAGATTCCAATACTGGGTGAGATTCCAATACTGGGAGATTTCCTTGGACGCAGAAACTCGCAGCAGAAGCGTAGCGAGATCATCATCGTTCTCACGCCACATATCCTCAGCGAAGATGGTATCGATCCGATCTCGACTCCCAAGGAGAGCAGTCATTTCGATACTTACAACAGTGTGCTCTTTAACGATCGCTACATCCTCAAGGGACGCGATCTGGTCGGGCTTGATCCGATCAGTCGCACTCCGGTGGAAGGATTCACACGTAAAGACGTGGTAGATCTGACGATGCTCAGCATCGTCAAGAAGCGTGAACTGGTCAGCCGTTTGAAAATTTTCGAGGATTATCTGCCGGATGCCTCGGCATCGCTCAGTGTTTTCAAGCGCAGGCATCCAGAGAAATCGATCAGGACCTGGAGTAAGGAGGAGCGCCAGGTGTTCTTCCAGGCCGCTGCCATCCTGGTCGAGAACATCAAGAGTTTGAATCCGGATCTTGATTACCAGGACGTGGTTTCGCCGCGTCGTGAAATCGTGGTCCCGACCAGCCCCTACCATGTCAGCCTATCCTTCGACAAGCTGCGCACGTTTTACGAGAAGGGCGATCTGGTGGTGCTTCGCGGGGAAACGGTTCTGTCGGAGAAGACACTCGAGCGACTTCGAGTTCTGGGTGAGCGTAGCCTCGATGAGTTCGCAAAGTTCATCCTGCTCCAGGGCCGTACTGCTCAACAGCATGGAGACTTCCGCAAGTTGATCGAGGAGCAGAGAGCGAATCTGTTCCCCGATTCCAGCGATCCATCGGACCTCTCCTATGACCAGTTGCTGACGGATCTATCCGGTCGCGGGATCGATTTCCTCGCGATCATGACCTACCTCACGGCTCGCCTCGAAGATGCCATCTCGGAGGGAGAGATTCCTCTCGGAACCCTTGAAGATGATCTCGCGGCATTCGAACTGCGTACCGTCACTCTTGACGAACTGGGAGATCACTTGCAGGACCTCGATGAACGCTGGGAGTTCCTCAACAGTTCTCCTCAAAGACCGGTGAGGGGATTGTAATGAAATTTCTGGAGTTTGATTCGGTTGCTCGCATCGCGACACTGATGACCTTCACCTGCCTGGTTCTTGTCGGCTGTCAGCCGGTGCAGAAACATGCAGATGCAGACCAGGTGCTTCAGGACATCCGAGACACCACGGTGATCCCGGACCTCGGCTCCTATGACGAGAAGGTGCAACGCAAGGCTCTGGATCGAATCCTGGTCAGTATCGATAAGGCGCCTGCCATCACGCGCAACCTGCTGGTGGCGACCCTCGACGATTCGCTGATCGATTCCCGCACCAAGCGGGTGATCTGTACCATCCTTGCCAAGGAAGGTGACATGAGGATCTTGCCAACGCTTTCCAAGATGCTGGCACAAGGCTCGGTACCCGAGGATGACCTGCTCGAGTCAGCGCTGGTTCAACTGGGGGAGCGCTCGGTTCAACCGGTATCCAGGGTGCTGGCAGAGGGAAACGTGACCGCACGTAGAAATGCCGCCAGCGTTCTGCTGTCCCTCGATGTTCCGCATGCACTCGATTCGTTACAAGATCGGATGGTGATTGAAAAAGATGCGGAAGTCCGGTTCCTGTGTGTCTGTGGACTGGTACAGGATGCGCGGGCGCAGTCACTCGTGATGCTGGCCAATGCACTTGATGATGTTGATGTTGAGGTCCGAAGAGCGGCCTGGGGTGGGCTGGCACGCAAGATTCGTCCTCCCCAATCGATTTACTTCGATGCCAGTGCCAAGCCTGCTGTTCGATCGGTACAGGCGCAGCAGGTGAGACAATGGTTGAGTGTTTTTCGTTCCCAGGGCACTGCACTGTAAGGCTGTTCCCGGATCGAAAAAAAGGAGGTCCTGCAGGGGGAATCCTGCAGGACCTTTTTTTCTGGACTGATTGTCTTACCGCGGAAGCTCTGGAACGGCTACGCCTTCTCGCTTTGCTGCTCGATGAATTCCTTCCAGAATTCTTCAGGCATATCGAGGGCGATCTTGAGCGCGCCGTTGGAGCCGGCGTACTGGGGCTCCTCGACGGTGCGGACTTTACCACCACCATATTCAGAGAGAGCCTCTTCAAAGGCACGAGAGAGACCAGTGATCTGACTTCCCCCGCCGCCGAGCAGGACATGATTTCTCATCTTCTGCTGGAATTCTGGATCGTAGGTGGCGATCAGGTCTTGTAATGCCTCGACGGTCGGATTCACGATCCCGGAGCAAGCTTCACTCACTTCGGCGGTGATATCAAATTCGGTTGGTTTTCCCTCGACCGGGAAACTGGTGATCACGGGATCCATGTGGGTTCCGACGCAGGCATAATTCTCTTTGATCTCACGCACCATATTGCTGGAGAACTGAGCCTCCGGATGATTCTCGGTGAGAAGTTCAGAGATGCGGTGATCGATGGCATCTCCGGCGTAGTGATGTGTTCTTTGATCTTCCGGCTTGGGCATCGTTCCGTGCACCCGACACAGGTCCACTGTTCCGGCACCGATGTCAACGACCAGGGTGTCGGAGAGGAAGTCGAGACCATAGGCGACTGCAAATGGTTCCGAGCAGACGATGATGCTGTCCATGAATTCGGAAGCAGCTGACAGGATGTGTGCCTTTGAATCGACGCTGGCTTCTGCAGGCGCGCCGATGACCCCGTAGATGGTGCTTCCACTGGGTATGTCTGCCTGGGCGATGATGTGCTCGAGCAGATCTTTGACTGCCCGGCGGCAGTCGTCGTCATCTTGAATCACGCCTTTATCCAGAGGTCGGATCAGATTCACGGCCATGCGATTTTCTACCGCTTCTTGCCCGAATACCTTGTCGCGACCACCGAGATGTTTACGGCTGACATGGTCCAGAGCATATCCGACGTATGACCATACTGTGGTCCTGACTCCGGTGGACGTCGTGATCGAAGTCCGGCTTGTACCAAGGTCCATTCCAATGAAAACGGTTTCACTCATGGTTCTTCCTCCCACTTGAAGTGCCATACCTTAACAGGCAGAGCCCTTCTCTGTGATCTTTAGTTGGGGATTTTCGGTATCGATCTTCTTTCGCAGTTCGCGGTTCTCTTGCACGAGATCGAGCAGCAGGGCGCGTCGCCGCGATGTGTCCTGGCCATCGTCACTCGATGGTTTGATCGGCTGATAGGCGTTAGGGGAAGGACTCAGTTGATCTCGTGACTCGGTACGCCGAACCGTCTCCATCGCCTGGTCACGATCGACTCGAGCGTCGTCAAGGCTTCTGGCAAGTCGTTGAATCTTTCGTTCCAGTAGATCGATGTTGGTACTTCGTGCATTTTCCTCAAGAGCATGGACCCGGTCTCTTTCCGAGTCGAGGCAGCGTTCCATCACCGAGCGTAGTTCCGATTCGAAGGCGGGCTTCACCTCTTCGGAAGAGATCGCCTCATCGATGATCTGCTCGAAGGTATGTTCCAGTTCGCCAAGAGCGGTTTCTGACAGCGCAAAGCGGTCGCGGTCGACCTCTCGATTTCGTTCCCTATCGAGTAGATCCTGTGCGCGCTCCAGTCTCGATGAAAGCCCTTCAATTCTCGACTGAAGATCCGCTTTCTCATCTTCGAACTGTGCGAGACGGTCGCGGAACCCCTTTTCTGATTCCTCGATGATTTCCTTCAGCTCTGTTTCTTCCAGTAGTTGCCCACTTTCGCGCAGGGTGTCCTCTACCGCATCTTGAATCAGGGATTTGATCGCAGACAGATTCAAAACACGAACACTGTCACGCTGGGCAGCGATGGCGGATGTTCTTACCAGGCGGGATCTGGAACGCAGTGCCGTTTCGATGTCCGGTTGGCCATCGACAGAAGTCCCCTTGGAAAAGAGGCGCTCGAGAGCAGTGATCTCACGCGGGTGAGAAGGCTTCCAGCGCATCAACAGACCCGCTTTGCTTCTTTGAACCACCTCCGCATGAACCAGATCTGCGTGTCCGTCCGGCCGCTCGACGATCAATTCGAATCGGTCTCCGATCTTGAGCCGGACGGGAGTGTCCAGAAGCACCTCCCGGTCATCGATGCGTGCTACAGGAATTCGTAGAATTCCCGCGTCCACTTCGATGACGATACTCCAGCTACCCGGATGGCGTGAGGATGATTGAGAAGTCTGATCCGGTTCGGAACTCATCCGATCTCCACTCGTGACAGGGGCGTAGCAAGGTCCATACTCCGTGTAGTCACAAGGGAGGCTATCGGCAGCCATCGATTCGTGCAAGACCAGTGCTGCTCGAGCGCGATCTTTGGCGGAACCAGAGCCCCTCAGCGAGCGTCAGGGAGGTGGTGAGTGGTGTACTTCTTGCCCGGATTTCCGGGAGATTGGTAGTTGCCCGGTGTTCTTTACAGATCGGTACGTTGGACATGGAGAGGCCTGGATGAGATGATCCTGTCTGTTGGAGTTCAGCATGACTTCTAGTTGTCTACTGGTGGTGATCGCGACGGCCCTCTACGGATTGCCCATCGATGTGATTGCCGGTACTGAGCCAGCGATGTCTGGTTCGTTCCAGATCGGTCAGGCGCGCTACCATACCGAAACCCGTAGCGTCGAGATTGATGGCTATTTCAATCTGGTGAGTGGTTTTGTGGAGTACCTGATCTGTGCTCCTGGAGTGAAGCCGCATGAAACCCTGGTGGCTCTCGATTGTAATCCCGTGGATATTCAGGCTGTATTACTATTGATGGGACTGGTGGAAGCCAGGAGTCCTGAATCAGAAATGGATCTGGGTCCACTCGACGGTGGGGATCGCGTCATCATCTCGCTGCGTTTTCCCGTGCAGGATCCGGAAGGGCGCCCGAGGATCCGGACGATTCGAGCCGAGAGGTGCATCATCAATGCTCCCATGGAACAGGAGATGGCACGCTGCGGCTTCGCCTTCACCGGCTCCGGGTTCTTGCTGCTCGATCCTGCTCCCGGGGCTCCGCCAGGCACCGAACCCGCAGAGCAGTTCATGGCCAAGGTCACCGGTGAGATCGCCTCTTTGTGTCACCGGCCCTGGGCGATCCTCGACAATCCACTAGCATTGCCCTACCCGGACGGCGACTATTTCGCCTATGCGGAGGTGCTGCCTCAACATCGTAGAGATGATCCTCCTCCGGTCACGGTCCTGTTCCGTCGGGCGGTTCCCGGCGATGTCGATCCGACGGCGGTCCGCATGGCGATGCCTGCACGCCGACAGGAGTCGGAGAAGGACACCAATTCAGCCGATGAGGCGAGGGAAGGGTGAGACGATGAATGGAAGCGTCAATCGAACGCTCATCGGCGGTTCTCTCGTGGCGGTTTTCTGGCTGATGCTGCTGGTGATCGTGGTGCCGGCTTCAAGCGATGCCCAGACCACGGGATCGGCCGAGACCGTTGAAAGCAAGATCGATCGTGGCGCGGTCAAGGCGATGATCGACCGGGGAGCGAACTGGATCATCGATCGTCAGCGCCCCGATGGTTCCTGGGGGTCATTCGCTGGAGATCCAGGAATCACAGCGATGGCCTTGAAGTCCATCATCGATGGTCCTCGTGCCTATCGCGAGGAGGACGGACCGTTCATCTCGGCCTCGGTCAAATATCTGCTCTCGTTGCAACAGCCAGATGGCGGGGTGTACATCCCCGACCAGGGGCTGATGAATTACAAGACCTCCGTTGCGATACTGGCCTTGACCGCACTCGATCACGGTCGTGAGGAACCGCGTTATCGAGCAGAAGTTGCTCGGATGAGGGACTACATAACGGGTATCCAGTGTTCGGAGCAGTCGAAGCCAGTCGCCTACGACGCAACCACTCATATCAATTCTTACGGAGGAATTGGTTATGGAAGTGATCGGCGGCCAGATCTCAGTAACACGCAGCTGGCACTCGAGGCGCTTCGAGCTGCTGGGCTGTCGGAGGACTCGGAAGTCTGGCGTCGAGCCAGTCGTTTTGTTTCTCGATGTCAGAACAGTAAATCGTCCAATGATGCGCTCGACGGCAAGAAGTACACCTCTACTGGAGATGGAGGGTTTTATTACCATCCCAGTGAGTCCAAGGCCGGCACCGTGACCCATGAAGATGGCAGCCAGTCCTTCTCCTCCTACGGATCGATGACCTATGCAGCGGTGAAATCACTCATCTACGCCGGATTGAAAAAAGACGATCCCCGGATTCAGCAAGCCCTGCTGTGGATTCGAGGCCACTGGACCGTGATCGAGAATCCTGGAATGGCGACCCCGATGAGTGAAGACCGGGGACAGATGGGGTACTACTATTATCTGGCGGTATTGACGCGCACCCTGGAATTACTGGGAGATGCCACAATTACTGATACAGAGGGGCACCAACATCACTGGGCTCAGGAAGTTGCTCAGGTACTATTACAACGCCAGAGAGCGGATGGCTCATGGGCCAATGAAGTGGATCGATGGTGGGAGGGTGATCCCGTTCTCGCCACTTCCTACGCGCTGCAGGCATTGAATATCTGTTACAAACATCTGGAGGAGTGAACCTTGCCGAGAATGAAAGCGATACGGGGAATCAGGGTGCGACAGGAAGCGTTGGATCCAGGAGCTGTGATCTGCCCACCGTACGATGTGATTTCTCCTGTGATGCATCAGGAGTTGCTCGACCATTCTCCGCACAACGCCGTCCGGTGGATCCTTGGAGATGATCCAGGAGGGCCACTCGATGATGAAGTGTACCGTGGCTGTGGAGAGGCGATGAAATCGGCCCTGGAGGAGAAACTTCTCATCCAGGAGCAAAAGCCAGCTCTCTATCGTTATCAGGTTCGCTATCAGGGAGAAGCGGGTGAGGAAGCCGAACTTCATGGGATCCTGGCAGCGGTTGAGTCTCGTCCCTGGGGAGAAGGGGTCCTCCGACATGAAGAGGTCCGACCTCACACGGTCAAGCGGCTCGTTGAGCAAGCCCGTTGCACCGGCATCGACACCGGTGTGGTGATGTTGACCTGCGAAGGGCTGGAGCGTGCGCTGTCAGAAGTTGGGGTTGGTGTCGATTCGGGAGATCTGGTGTTCGAACGACCCGATTGGCAAGGTGATGTTCATACCTTGCGCCGAATTGATGATCCAGATCTGGTTGCTCAGCTAGAGTCTCAAATCGAGGCGATTCCCTCGGCGGTTGCCGATGGTCATCACAGGTATACAACTGCGCTGACTCTCAGTGATGATGCCGATTTCCCGGGTGCCAGACGGGTGCTGGCTTTTCTCTGCGATCTGCATCAGCCAGGCTTGAAGATTCGTCCAACCCACCGGGTCTGGACCTGGAATACCGAACTCAGTTTCAGTTCCGAGCAGGTACGAGATCGTCTCGTCGAGGTTCTCGATGATGGCGAGGGGGATCGCTGGAGTATCGAGATTCCCGGAGGCGAGAGGGTCGATCTCCAGTGCCGCCAGGATGCTTCGCGGCCCACTCTTGCCCGGCGGGTTCAGGATGTCATCGATGAATTTAAAGGCCTTCCAGCCCCAGCCACACCGCATCAGCCAGTGGACGCCCGGGAGATACTGAATGGTGGTGAGAGGGGCGTTTTCTGCGAACTGGCACCGGTTGGACGCGACGAATTCTGGACTCGTGTCCTGGCAGGTGAGATTTTTCCTCCCAAGACCACTTTCTTTGAACCCAAGATTTCGACAGGATTGGTAGCCCGATTCATCGACCAGGAGGATCACAGATGAAAACCATTGATGATCACCCAGTGAAGCGTGAAGTACCCCGTCTTTTCATCCCAGGTCCGGTCGAGGTCGAGCCAGCAATTCTTGAGGCCCTGACCCGTCCGATGATCGGGCACCGAGCGCCGGAGTTCTCTGAACTGGGAGAAGTGCTGCATCGCGATGCCCAGAAGTTCTTCCGTACTCAGGATCCGGTTTATGTCCTGACGTCATCGGGGACAGGGGGGATGGAGACAGCGGTTCGAAACGGAGTCCGAGAAAACGTCCTGTGTTTTGTCAACGGCGCATTCAGTGATCGATTCTACAAGATCTGTGTAGCCAACGGAAAAAATGCAACTCGAGTCGATGTGCCATGGGGACAACCGATCAAACCTGAACTGGTTCGAGAGGAACTGTCTCGAGGTGATTTCGATGCTGTCACTTTAGTCCACAACGAGACGAGTACCGGTGTCATGAGTTCTCTCGAGCAGATTGCTGAGGTGGTAGCAGCCGAAGACGATGTATTCCTGCTCGTCGATGCCATCACCAGTGCTGCTGCGGTGCCGATTCATTTCGAAAATTTGCCGAACATCGATTACCTGGTGACCGGCAGCCAGAAGGCGCTGGCGTTGCCTCCCGGGTTAGCACTACTGGCGGTTTCCGAGCGTGCCCATGATCGTGCGGCGACCATCGATAATCGTGGCTCTTACTTCGATGTTCTGGCCATGCACAAGTCCTGGAAAAAGAATCAAACGCCCAACACTCCGACGATTGCCTTGATGCAGGCGCTCAAAGATCGCCTGGCGATGATCCTGGAGGATGAGGCGGGCTGGTATGGGGGCCATGAAGCGCGAGCGATGGTGACCAGGGAATGGGCTCAGAAGCAGTTCAAGTTATTCCCAGAAGTTGGTTACGAGTCGATCTCCCTGACCTGTATCGAAAATACTCGTGGAATCTCCATCGTGGATCTGAATCAGGCTCTCAGGCAGAACGATATGTTCCTCTCCAATGGCTATGGCGACCTCAAGGAGAAGACCTTCCGGATCGGTCATATGGGGGCGGTGACTGTTGAAGATACAAAAGAGTTACTCGGATTGATCGACAATTTCATCGGCTGAGGAATTTGAGTTTGCGAAGTCAGACTACGGGGGGAGACGGGGGAGATGTCGACTCTACTATCGGCTGCTGCGGATGCATCCGAAGTTGTTTCAGATGGAGCTGTTCCTGTCTTCGGTGAGGTGTCGATCTGGGTTCTGATTCCTTTCGTTATCCTCGTGCTCTGGTTGGCGTTGAAGGTCGTCGTGGCGATGGGCGTTTTCGTGCCATCCTCATCAAATACTCGCCGCGAGGTTTCTGGAACCCGTGTTGAACCGGTGGTCACTCACGGCGGAGTTGAACCCAACCTACCGAACGACTTTGGTGCTCTGGTAAATCTGATCGGCCATGAAGTGAAATGCGCCGAGGAAACGATGCAACTGCGCGCAGAGAGGCTGTCTCGTCTCATCGGTCACGCCGAGGTGGTCATCTCGCAGTTTCAGAGCCATCGCACCGTTTCGGTTCAAGGGGAATCGGTGTTCATCCAGGATCTTGTCGGTATCCCTCACCTGGACAGCTCGTTATCGGTGGTCGATGGACGAAGTGACGAGGAAAAGACGATTCAGTCAAAAATAGAAGATCTGGTGGCCTGTGGCACCGATCCGCAACAAATATCTGAAATGACGGGCCGGCCGATTGGTGAGATTCTGGTGATCTCTCGCCTGATACAGAGGAAATACCACCAGTCCACTTGACCCCTTGGAGTGGATTGCTTAGGTTCGGCTCTTCCGACTAGAGGATCCATCGCGGGGTGGAGCAGTTGGCAGCTCGTCGGGCTCATAACCCGAAGGTCGCAGGTTCGAGTCCTGCCCCCGCTACCAAAAAACTGGAGGTGACCGTTGGCTTGCCAGCGGTCACCTTTTTTCCATTCCGGGCTGGCCCGGTTGAGTCGTTGGCGATTCAGTGGCGGAGATGGCCTACGCTGCTCAGCGATCCCTTTGACTGGTTCTGGGGGGATCCAGCAGCTACCCAGCAGAATTTCCCTATCCTGGAGCGAAAGCGTTCCCCGGGGTCCCTAAAGTCTATTTTATGACCTATTGGAATGCTAAGATCGATGCTGTCTGTACCACGAGGTCAGGCAGATTGGGTTCTGGATTTTATAGGTCCGCTTCTATTGGCTTTGGGGAGATTGACAAGCCCTGATCGGTTGTGCTTCCCAGGAGGAACATGATGCGTTTTTCAATTGTTCATAGATTTGCATACCTTGGTGTTGTGCTGGCTCTGGTCGTCGGATTTTCGGTGCAACTTGGCGCTCAGGCCGGTCCCGACGTGATCGTTGGCGATCTTCCGGCAACCAATGCGTATGGAACGGACACGGTCGCTGGCGAGGCGATTTTCGCCTACTCCGTAGCGACCACCTCTTGCAACATCGGGACTGCAAACCTGTCGTGGCAAGCCAATAACAATCTACATCCCGTGATCGCGCAGGATATGTGGCGATTGCATGAGGGGCGATTTACCCAGATCGGTTCGTCGTGGTTGAAGCATGGTTTCTGTGCGCTACAGAATACGGGTCTCTGTGTCGGTTGTGCAGGTGGCGGGGGTTGTCTCAGTTTCCTCACTCCGGGTTGTGCGGATCCATATTCTGCCGGGCTCAATGGTAACCAGGGTAATCTGGGACCACGCTCCGAGGTCAACGCTTTCACCGGTGTTTTCCCCTACCCCTACACCGACCCGGGGATACCGACCGGGCAGGGTACCATTGCCAAGAGAATGCAGGTGAAGGGCAATGACATCACCTCGGGTAGTTTTCCTGGTGCTCTCTATTTTGTGAGCGGGGCATACGTAGCTCAGGACGATTCCAATTTCGGCAATCAAGCGAACAATGCATCTTATCGTCGAGTGAACGTTGCTCAGACTGGAACTCGTTCACTCAGCTTTGTCGGTGGCACCGAGATGATGTCGCCTCCGATTCAGGCATGGCAGGACTTTCAACCGACTGTGACTCTCGTTGATGTTCAGATCCCCAATGAAGGGCTGTTCATCGCGGGTTACGATGTTACTGACAATGGTAATGGAACCTGGAACTACGAGTATGCTGTCTACAACATGTACTCTGATCGTTCCGCCAGGAGCTTCACGGTTCCTTATCCTGCCGGCGCTTCCATCCTCAGTCACGGCTTCCATGACATCGCCTGGCATAGTGGTGAACCTTATTCCGATGTGGATTGGGTAGTGACAGAAGATCCCGGAGTTGGCATCACCTGGTCGACCGACACCTTTGCTGCCGATCCCAATGCAAATGCCCTGCGCTGGTCAACGATGTTCAACTTCTTCTTCACCTGTAATGCTCCACCTGATCCAAACACTGCAACCCTCGGTCTTTTCAAGCCGGTGGCAGGTCAACCCGATTCGGTCAATGTCAGCGTTCTGGCACCCAGTGGTAATTTTCTTCCTGGCGTGACAAACCTCTCCTGTACCCAGGTAGGGGAACAGGTCGACCTGGGCTGGACCAACCAGGAGGTGTACGACACCATCGAAATTTTCCGAGATGGTGCTCAGGTGGCGACGATTGCTGGCTCTTCTACATCCTGGACCGATTCAAGTCCGACTCCTGGTGCCCATGACTATGGAGTCAACGCAATCCAGGCGACCGTCCCATCTGGACCGATAGGCTGCAGCGTCACCGTGACCGCAGCTCTGTCGATTGCAGTCCCAGGTGGCGATCCAGCCGTCTTGAATCCGCTCGGTGGCGATACATTTGACGTGACGATTACGCCGGTAGCGGGATCTTTCGTGCAGGCGGGAACTGAATTCCTCAATGTTCAGACCACAGCCGGCATCGAGTCGATCCCTCTCAGCTTTGTTGGCGGACTCGACTACCAGATGACCTTCCCGGCAGTCAGTTGCGGATCCGAGTTTGGTTGGTGGCTTGAGGCACAGAGTGGTTCAGGTCAGCTGGTCTCCTACCCGGAGGGTGGGGGGGCAGCCCCGGTTGTTGCAATGAGTGCTTTTGGCATCGTTGCAGAGGATGCCGATTTTGAGGTGTCTGCTGGCTGGACCGTCGGGGCCCCGAACAATGCCACCACCGGTAACTGGGTTCGTGGCAATCCCATCGGGACCGATGCTCAACCTGAAGATGACAACACTGCCGCCGGTACGGACTGCTGGTTCACGGGCCAGGGAACAGTCGGCGGATCTCTCGGTGAGAACGATGTCGATGGGGGATCGACGACCCTCTATTCGACCGTGCTCGATCTGTCGGGTGCTTCCAACCCGCAGATCAGCTACTTCCGCTGGTACAACAACAGCTCCGGAGCCTCTCCAGGGGCAGATATATTCGTCGTCGAGGTTTCCGATGACCTGGCCAACTGGATCAATGTCGAGACGGTCGGCCCAACCGGTGCAGGAACTGCAGGAGGCTGGATTCAGCATAGCTTTGTCGTTTCTGATTTAGTCGTGTTGTCGACCACGGTTCAGGTTCGCTTCACTGCCAGTGATGTCGGGTCAGGTTCGATCATCGAGGCAGCGATCGACGACTTCCGCTTTGAAGATGTCGATTGTTCCGGACTTGAAGATTGTAATGTGAACGGAATTCCTGATGCCGACGACATTGCGACCGGTACCAGTCAGGATTGTGACATCGATGGAATCCCGGACGAGTGTTCTACCGCAAATGGAACGGTTCCGGATTGTAACGCCAACAGTATTCCGGATATCTGTGACGTGGCCACGGGAGCAGCTGATTGCGACCAGGATACAGTTCCTGACAGTTGCGAACCGGATACCGACAACGATGGGATCATCGATGATTGCGATGATGACATCGATGGTGATTCGATTCCGAACGATTGTGATGTTGATCAGACTCAGGGTAGCGATTGCGATGGCAACAACGTGGACGATACCTGTGATCTGTCCGCAGGAGCAGCTGATTGCAACCTGAATGGTACTCTCGATAGCTGCGAGCTCAGCGCTACCACCGATTGCGATTCGAGTGGCACCCTGGATGTTTGTGAAATCGCCGGTGGCATCGTTTCCGATTGTAATAGCAATGGTACGCCCGATTCCTGTGAGATCACGGCGGATCCGGCGGTGGATTGCGACAACAGTGGCAGTCTCGATTCCTGCGAGATTGCAACCGGACTGGCGGCAGACTGTAACGACAACTCGATTCCGGATTCTTGTGATATCGCTGACGGCACCAGCACCGATAACAACGGTGACGGAGAGCCCGATGAGTGCTTCGTTCAGGATTGGGTCCGTGGTGATGTTAATGCCGACGGCAGCAACGACATCAGTGATGCCGTGGCCAGTCTCGAATACCTGTTTGGCAATGGCCTGGTTCCCTGTGAAGCATCGGTGGACGTGAATGACGACGATGCCATCAATGTTGCCGATACCGTGTATCTGCTGTCCTACCTGTTTGCGGGTGGGCAAGCTCCGGCGGAGCCATTCGTAGCCTGTGGACAGGATCCGGCCGGTTCGGCACTGAGTTGCGGTTCCTTCGCGCAGTGTCCGTGATGCGATTCACTGCCTGAGCGAGAATTTCAATGTGACGAGTTAAAAGGCTCCCGTGACCAGCTTGGTCACGGGAGCCTTCCTTGATCGGGGAGACGACGGGAATCCTGTTCACCCGGCATCCTCTCACCTGGAGGCATTATCGTTTCTTTCCGCCTCACATTCGCATCCGCGATGCTGTTCCTGGTGCTTGTACCGCTCCCGGCCCAGGGGACCGGCGGAGAAGATTGCGCCTCGGCGGAGGTGATCGGCGCGATCCCCTTCTCTTCCACCGGAGACACCTGTAGCGCACTCGACGACTACAACGAAAGCTGTCCATTCACCCCGACGGGAGGACGCGACGTCGTTTATCGCTACACGCCCAGCACGGATGTCACCGTCAGCATCGATCTCTGCTCCTCCGACTTCGACACCAAGGTCTACCTTTACACGGGCAGTTGCCCGACTGTTTCGAATTCC
>JAYZTT010000023.1:0-39424 GCA_036125855.1 Planctomycetota bacterium | reverse complement strand
ACCCAGAAGGCATCGCAATCGAAGCCGACGAACATCCACTTGTGCGGATTGAAGCAGTAGGAATCGGCATCTTCGAGACCTTGCTGCATCCAGCGCATCTCGGGTACCAGCGCTGCGGTGCCGGAGTGGGCAGCATCGACGTGGAGCCAGATGTCGTGCTTCTGACACACCCGGGCGATGGCAGCGACCGGATCGACCGCTGTGGTGGCGGTGGTGCCGATGGTGGCGATCACCATCGTCGGGATGCAGCCGGCGGCTTTGTCGGCTTCGATGGCCTGATCGAGGGCGACCGGATCGATGCCGAGGTTCTCATCGAGATCGATATGGCGAAACTGCTCGCTGCCGAGACCGGCGATGCGCACCGCCTTCTCCACCGACGAATGCGCCTCCGCTGATGCATAGACCGTCATCTTGCCCTGCACCCCATCGCGGTCGACGGCAAAATCGCTGACCTGTTCGCGGGCGGCGATCAGCGCACAGAGGGTGGCACTGGATGCGGTGTCCTGGATCACTCCACCGCCGTCGCCGGTCGACAGGAAACTGTCGGGTAGCCCCAGCATCTCGACGAGCCAGTCCATCATGCGGGTTTCCACCTCGGTGCAGGCGGGGCTGGTCTGCCACAGCATCCCCTGCACCGCCAGACCCGATGAGATGATGTCTGCCACCATCGACGGGCCGGATGTATTGGAGTTGAAGAAGGCAAACCAGGAGGGGTGCTGCCAGTGGGTGATGCCGGGCAGCACCACCTGGTCGAGATCGGCCATCACATCGTCGAACGATTCCCCCGTCGCTGGCGGGTGAAGCGGCAGCGATGCCGCGACTTCGCCCGGTTCCACCCTCGACTGCACCGGGCGCTCTTCGATGCTGGCGAGATAGTCGACAACCCAGTCGATGGCCTGATGGCCGCGTCGACGCATCTCCTCTGGATCCCAGTGCAGTTGCTCAGCTCGATCGGTCACGGGGTAATTCCGTTTCTATTGCTGCCTCCTGAAGACCTTAGGGGCCATCTAACAGGTCGTCCAGCGCTGGTTCCTGGCTCGAGGAAACCGGGAGATCCTGACAACACCTCCCTTCTCCGCTAGGATGTCGCCAGTAGAAGTGGAAGGACCACCTTGATGACCACTGATCGAAGCACATTTCCCGATCCGATCGAAATTCAGGCCCAGCTCGACAAGCAGATTCAGGGCCAGACACGAGCCAAGCGAGACCTGGCGGTCGCGATCTACAATCACTACATCACTCAACATCTCTCTCCCGAAAGCGATGCGACTCCCCAGCACCTGCTACTGCTGGGGCCAGCGGGAGTGGGGAAATCGTTCCTGGTGCAACAAGCAGCCGAGTTGCTCGGAGTGCCCTGGATCCATGCGGATGCATCTTCGCTGGTCCAGCCGGTACTCGCCGGCGAAGAGGTGGAACGAATCATCGGTGCGCTGGTTCAGAGAGCCGGGGGTGATTTCAATCACGCCCAGAAGGGCATCATTCTCATCGATCGACTCGACACTTGCCGACGCACCATCGCGGGCCCGGGCGACCCCGGTATCGCGGTACAGGATTCGCTGCTGGCCATGATGGACGGTCTGGTCATGAATCACAGGGATCCATCGGTAGGCACCCTCGACACTTCCGGAATCCTGTTTATCTGTTGTGGTTCTTTTCCCGAGATCACGGAAGTCGTTCTGGGTCGTCTTGGTGAAGATGATCGCATCGGTTTTCAGGCGGAAGAAGATGACGATGGAGATCAAACAAACCTCATCATCAATGATGTCATAGAAAGAACGGACCTGGTCACGTTGGGAATCGGACCGGAGCTGGCTGCACGTTTCGGTAACATCTCTCTACTCAAGGAACTGGATGAAGACGATTTCATTCACATTCTCGACAAGATGGAACATGGAATCATCGCTCAAAAGAAACGGTTCTGGGCAGAACATGGTATCGATCTCAACTTCGAAGAAGGTGCCTTGCGGGCCATCGCCCGCAAAGCCCGGCAAGCCGGGGAAGGCGCCAGGGGCCTGCACGGAATCGTCGAACGAGTGCTCGATCCCATCGATCACCGGCCGGTAGAAATGGCCAGGGCGGGGATCGAACGTATCGATATCAACGAAGCCTGCGTCGATGAAAAAGCGGAACCTCCGACTCATCGCTCCACCGATGGGGGAACGGCCGGTCAGGTGGACAGGTTGCTCACGGAAGTATGGACTTCTCTTCAAATTGATCCCGACACCGAGCAAGAAGCTCCCATTGCGATTGATCCAGCGATTCAAGCGTTGCCGGTAGCAGGGCTGGCCGCTGCGATCGCGCAGATGGAAATGGCACTGGGACGACTGGGACTGACGACTGAACAGGATCGAACCTGGAGAGAACTGCTGAAGAAGTATCCCAATAAAGGAATGCAGATCATCTTGCAGTTACTGGCACAGACCCAGAAATCAGGTGTGAGCCTGGGAACCCTGTGCGATGCGATCAAGAAAACTGAAGGAGACCTTGCAGCAGCGCTCGATTCAATTTCCTGAGGAAGATCTCGAATGGAATTCAACGGACCGCCTGTCTCAACTCCTCGCCGAGACCAGCGAGCAACATCCAGTTCAATATGTGAATCAAGTATGAAAGTTCTGGAGTGCAGATCTAGGACTTGGGAATTTTGAACTCGGTGAGAACCGCAGCGTGGTCGGAAGGAAACTCCGGAAAGCTCCTTCTGGACTGCGATGGATGATGAGTGATGACCGTTGACTGGATGGCTTCAAGCCGCGAACCCATCGAATAGATGTAATCGATCCGGGCGTATGGATCTCGATATTGAGGATTTGGATTATTTTTCACAGGAACAAAACCCTGCCCGCTCACATACTTGTAACCCATTCCAACGGTAGTCCAGGTATGCCCCAGAGTCGAATCGAGAATGTCGGGGTTTGACTGGCGATAAGTATCCGAGAATCCGGCCTTGTGCATCGCTCTGGAGACCTTGATGGAAAGCACCCTCCCCTGATTCAATTTGCTATGGCGGGTACCTCTGGTGTGATCAAGGTGCGAAACGCAGTTGAAATCGCCGGCGACAATTACGGGGGTCTCTGCGGAGTTGGCAATTCCCTCCTGGAAATCATCGTGTGACAAAAACTTCTGCAGTTGATCATAACGAAGATCGTCCCCCGCACAGAAATCCAGGTCAGAGAGTTCTTTGTTCTTGACCTCAACGATGTGCCGCCCGCCACTCGTCAGCCAGATATCGTAGACACGAATTTTCTGACCGTCGGGCAAGTTCACCGTCGCGGCGATGAAGGAGAATGGCGAGAGCCCAACCAGTGGCTCGATATCAGTCAAAGGATAGCGACTAAAAATACACAAGTTTGCACCTGCGGATGGTGTGTAATGATGAAATTTCAGCGCCTTGGCAATATCGGCTGCAGAACCATAAGTCTCGATCATCGCAATGATATCGGCACCACTTTGACCAATAATCTCGATGGTTCGTTCACGAGCTGTCTTCTCATTATTTGTATACCTCGGGTCCTGATTGAGCTGGCCCCATATATTCCAGGTCATCACCTTCAAAGTTCTGCTCGTCTTCGAATTGGCAGGTTCCTGGATGAAGGGTTTTGTTCGAACCTCATTTTTCCGAACGTTCACCTGTCGCCCGCGAATTGCCGGAACGATGATGGTTTCAGGAGAAGCGTTATCGCGATCAAAGTAGCCGATATCAGCAGGCGATTTCCCTTTCCACGAAGAAAAGCTCGGTTCGATGGTCACCAGTGATTTTTGTGGATCGATGGTCATCGTGGTAAACAGAGGCTTCTTGTAGTAAGCCATTCTTGTTTTCCCGCCGACCCAGTAATAAGACACCGAGTTGATATGCAAGTAATTGACGCCATCGACTTGCAAGAGTGAATCAACGTGAGAATGCCCGTTGATGCAAAGCAAGATGTTCTCGCGGTAACTGCTGAGCAACTCCTGAATCTCGATGGCATTTTGAATAGCAGATGGGCCCGCCAATGGTTGATGGCTGAGGATCAACACTGGCCGATCCGCACCCTTCAATTCGGCTTCAAGCCAATCTTTTTGCCTGGCACCGATAAAGGAAGGGTATCCGGATTGAGTTGGCGAACCGGTTTCATTTCCATCCAGCACAATCAATCGTAAGTAGTCAAGATCGCGACGGTAGTAGGCGGATTCAATTCCCCACGCCTTGAAGCAATCTTCTCGAGTCAAATTGAAATCAAACTCGTGATTCCCGATGACATGAATCCTGTTTTCATGGGCAGCGTTGAACTTGTCAGCAAACGACTGGTGTTTCAGATTGGGAAAAGCGAAATCGCCAAGCTGTACCAGGGCATCGGTTTCTATTCCCTGCATCTCCTCCAGGAAAGCGTCCAGGCGCTCTTGGGCGTCGACAGCCAGGCCACCATGCAAATCCGCAATGACACCCAGGCGTACTGGCTTCCTCGATCTGTCACTGGCAAAGATCTGGGCCGGAACGGGAAGAGAAAACGACGCCCACGATGCCGCAATTGCCGCTCCAATCTTTTTTAGAACCGTTCTGCGTGTTTGATTTGTCATGGTTCCACTTTGATAGATTTTCAGGTGAAACGCTATGGCCATTCCCTTGTTGAATTATCAGCCTGGCCCCGAATCGTTGTTGTTGCTCGGGGTTCATTTCAAAATTGGTTCTGGTTGCAAGGGCAATGCCCGATTCTCATGGCTCTCAATTCACGCTCGACCGATGGGAATGTATGGATAAGAAAGAAATGGCCTGACATCGTTTCGATGTCAGGCCATTTCACTATCCGACCGGCAAGCCGCAACCACGGCTCGATTGCTAGATGTTGCAGTCGAGACTATCTGGCGTCGGATCCGATCCCGGGTTGGGATACGGTGGTGGTGGAGGAGTACCACCGGAGAACAGGAAATCCAGAACTGCCACGGCATCTGCGATGTTTGTCGAGCCATCATCGTTGGTATCGATGGCATCGAGACAATCAGCAGCCACTCCATTGAAAAGGTAGTTGAGACAGAACACGGCATCCGCCACGTTGATATCCTGATCGAGGTTTCCATCGCCCCTGAGGAACGCAGTATCGGAGACCGTAATCAGTCCCCCCTCCAGTAATGGCGGTACAGCCACTCCGGCCGGATCGACCAGCAGGTTCTCGGTGGGAGATGGGCTACCGATCCCGTTGACCGGCATCATCGCCAGTTGCGAACCAATGGTGGCCGTCGGGGCAACAAGGTAGCTGGCATTGGCCAGAACAGACTGTGTCGATGGGGGTATCGTGTTCTGGCCATTGAAATCAATCACGACACCCAGAGTCCACCAGCCACCATCCACGGTCAGGTCATTGTTCAGCGCTGCAGTGAAGAAATCTGCACCCGCCGCAACGGTACCGGTGTCATTCACATCCAGGATGTTCAGTTCACCGGGATCAAAGTCGATGGCGATCGAATAGCCAGAGACCACGGTATCGTGATCGGCGCTGACCGTAGCATCAACGACTCCACCCGGCGCCCCCTCAGCACTATCATGAATGATGTACTCCTCGGTATAGAGGAATCCAGGATCGAGCAAATCGCTCCCCGAGTTCTGGCTCGCAATGACCGCAACCAGGCCCGGGACATTGGATGACGGGACAAGCCCGGTCAACTGTGTGGCACTCTGATAGTTCAGGTTTTGCACTACAGAGCCACCAATGAGAATCACAACATCGGTATTAAAATTAATTCCGTTGATGGTAACAAAGGTACCGCCTGCCGTGGGTCCGCTGACCGGAATCACGGAGGTGATGGTTGGAGGCTCTTGCTGTGGTGGTGGGCCATCCGTGATCGAGACGTCATCGATGTACCAGTCGTCATTGGTCTCATTGGTATCTGTGTAGAACCTCAAGCGGAAGTTATTGTGTCGGGCACTCGATGGCAGCGTGTAGGTGTGTACTGCGAAATTATTTGGATTGGAGCCATCGGAGACGACGCGATCAAGCTCTGTCCAATCGAGTCCAACATTGACATAGGACACGACCAGTTCTTCACCTGCCTCAACGCCTGAGTGGTTGGTGTAAAACTGTAGAACGGGAACGGTTCCGCCCAGCAACATCCTGTTCGATCTGATCTCGTCAAACTGATATTCACCAGTGCCGGATCGATCCAGGTTGAGAGAGAAGGGAGAACTTGGCTCGCCGGTACCATTGGTGGTACCGAATCCACCTTCATTATAAATCCAGTTGTTTGAGTTCACGGTAGAAGATGTGAACTCATCAAAAAATGGCAATGAAAGCTCTGGCGGTTGACTGGAGAGACAGGCTCGCGTGTTTCTGTAGTTGACAATCTGACCTATAGGCCCCGAGGTAAAGCTGAGTGGGTTGAGACCACTGCAGCCACCAAGACCAGAGCACATGATTCGACAGGAAGCTGAACTATCACAATGTGTGGCAGCCCAGTTGTGCCCAGCTTCATGTGCCGTCAATGCAATTCTGCGGTTGAAGTTGTTGGTGAAGCGAGACTGGGACAATCCGTATGCATTGTTGGTACAGATGTCAGCGAGGCTGGCAATACCGATGGTGCCGCCATCGAGATTGACACCTGTGAACAGATGCGCCTCGTCGCGCTGGATCTGGCTCTCTGGAGTCGAGCTCCATACATTTCCGAAGGTATTCAGGAGAGATCCAGGTGAACTGATACTTCCATAGGGATCCGCGCTGGAGGTTCTCACTATCAGTACAGTGATCTCATAGGTGATGAGAATTGCCGGATCTTCGTAAACCCCTTCAACTCCGTTGATCACGTTTTCAACATCGTTGACGGTACTGGTGACGCTGGATCCATTGGCCTGATAGAACTCGAAGTCAGCATCAATGCCGATTTCCGTCAGGAAATAGGTCGTTCCAAAAGATTGCGTACCACCGGTTGAACCGCCAGAGGGTGGATTTGGTGGATCGGCTGTTCCACAGGTGTATCCGAGATCAAGCTCGTCCTGTCCGGCAACGATTCCGTGCCAGAATTCGGTCCCAGGAAATCCAAGTTCCGATGTGGGAGAGATGGACCAAACTTCATCAGCTGTAAAGATCAGAGCGGTCAATTTCCCATCCTGGTAACTGCCACGAACGTGCGAACCAGGAATCTCCAGAACGGTTCCCTTACGGGTGCGGATCGGCGGTGCGGGATAGGGTAGCAGTTGTGTTCCATCATCGACCAGTATCTCAAAGCGATCACTACGAACGCTGTGGGGATAAAGGCTCAATGTGGCAACCCCATATCGTGGCAGATCGACTTCCACTATCAGTTCGCCATCTGAGTGTTCAGCGAAGAACAACTCCTGGACCTGAGCTTTCGATGCATCCATCGCAGCAGCGACTGCGTCGGCATCGGGAACTCCTGGTGAAATCTGTTGCGCATCGAGTACCGACGAATTCGCAACGAGAAGGAAAACGAACAGAAAGACCTGCACCATCGAGGACTTTGCTGGAATCTGCTTGATCATCAAGAGGGACCCTTTCCGGGTCACGTCCTTCCGGACGCTACCCACGTGTCCATGTGCGCCTGGCGGGCACATCTTGGGGAACACCCCGGATCATGGTAAGGGATGTTCCCCGACCAAGAATCCGTTCGCCCCGAAAGGGCTCCAAAGAGCCCCTTTCCCGAACTTTCCTGTCATATTGAATCAATATAGCCCACCCCGATGCTAACGAAATGGCGCGTGCCGGGCAAGCGATCGGCAGGAGTTGTTGCCATTCGAAAGGGGGAAATTTGGCGATTTGGAGCGAATTAGGCCTCCGCCAGCCCTGCTGGGGAACCAAACGGGACGGAAACCAGATCAGTCGCCGCCCTGATCGCTTCGATGCTGACGGGAACCCAGTATCGCAAGAACTGGAATATGATCACTCAGGGCACCATCCCCCGGCTCACTCCTGTCGATATGGAATTCATCATCGGCCAGAGCTCTGGCTTCGAGCACCTGATTCGACAGCGGGCCCGTGACCCAGATGTAATCGATCCTCTCGGTCAACCCGGTACTTGGACAGGTCCAGCCGCCAACAGGGTCGCCGCCACTGGCAAGATAAGAATCGGTAAATCCCGCCTTCACCCACGCCTCATATTCGGCAGTTGCCGGTTGATGGTTCGCATCCCCCATCACGATCACCGAGCGGCTCAGTTTCCGGTGTCTCTCTGCCGCTCTCTTTACCGCAGCGATCTCTCGCAGTCGGATTTCCGTGGTGTTTTTCCATGCGGGAAGCAGATGAACCGTCATCAATACCAGGGGATCGCCCTGATGCAGCACCACCACCTCGCCGAATGTTCTCGAGAAAGCATCATCGATTGCATACGGTGCCAGGTCGGGTCGATCACAACTCTCCAGAATGGGCAAGCGAGTCATGATGGCGCCGGGAATTCCATGCTTCCAGCCTTCGCCGGTCCAACCACCGTGAAACCAGCGCACTTGCCAGCCGAGTCGCCGGGCAGCCTCCATCACCTGTTTTCGAGGTGTTGCCTCCTGCAGGGCGATGGCATCGAGATCGTAACGACGAGCAGCGGTGACGATTCCCTCGATCACCGATTCAGCGCCACCAGCTGCCGCAACTACCTTTTCATCTGCGTTGACAGTCACCGGAACAAAATAATGAATGTTCCAGGTCATCACACGAAGTTCGCCGTCGGGAACAGGTGTCCCCAGACTCAATAACATCAGCACCAGAGAATGGTAATTCATGCTGCACGATTCAGTCGGAACTGGATATGCCAGGAACGAACCGAGGCGACCACCCAGAAGAAGGTTCCCACCATCAGCGACCAATCATCATCGGTAGCGAGCAGTATCAGAAACCCGACGATGCCAACCACAACGGTAAGAACGCGAACACCTTTCGGGGAACCCCAGTATTTGAGAGCCATCCCCAGTAACCACCAGAACACCACCAGACCCACAAGGATGGGTCCAAAAATAACCAGCATCAGATCAAACATCGCATCGGGACCGAAACTGGCAAGAGTCAGATGGCAGTTCATCTTCAGGGGCTTCGCAATCCCGTCATTAACTTGTCGACAACTTCCTTCGCATCACCAAACAACATCCGAGTGTTGTCTTTGAAGAAGAGTGGATTCTGGACACCCGCATAGCCGGTCCCCATGCTCCTCTTCATCACCACAACGGTGCCTGATTTCCAGACTTCAAGCACGGGCATACCCGCGATGGGACTGGCAGGATCTTCCAGTGCATCGGGATTCACGATGTCATTGGCACCGATCACCAGAACCAGATCCGTATCGGGCATGTCGTCATTGATTTCATCCATCTCGAGCACGATGTTGTAGTCAACATTGGCTTCCGCCAGCAACACATTCATGTGTCCTGGCAATCTTCCCGCTACCGGATGAATTGCAAATCGCACCGACTTCCCCTTCTCCTTGAGGAAATCGACCACCTGGCTGAGAGAGTGTTGAGCCTGGGCCACCGCCATACCATACCCGGGTACGATGATGATCTCCGATGCTTCCCGCATCGCCTCGACAGCCTCATCGACATCAAAGGTGATTACTTCACCTTGATCCTTGGCTGCGGATGCGCTGCCTCCGCCTCCTCCATCGGTACCAAATCCACCGAGGATGACGCTGATGAAGGAACGGTTCATGGCACGGCACATGATGTAGCTGAGTATCGCTCCGGAAGATCCAACGAGCGCACCGGTAACGATGAGGAGATCATTCTTGAGCATGAAGCCGGCGGCAGCAGCTGCCCACCCGGAGTAGCTGTTGAGCATCGAGACCACTACCGGCATATCGGCACCGCCGATGGCAGCAACCATGTGGAAGCCGATGACACAGGCGATGAGGGTCATCCAGAGTAGCGGAGCCACAGCCGTATGTCCCTCTGCTGGTACGAAGTCAATCGCCAGCACCACACACCCGATCACCATCGCGAGATTGAGCAGGTGACGCCCCGGCAAGGTCAGCGGCTTTCCCGATACACTTCCGCGAAGCTTCAGGAATGCCAGGACCGAACCGGTAAAGGTGATGGAACCGATGAACACATCGAGATAGATCTCGATGTTGTGAACGAAGGGGTTGGTTGGAAGTTCGTGAGGTCTCAGATAGGTAGAAATGCCGACCAGCACGGCCGCCAGCCCGACAAAGCTGTGGAGGATTGCCACCAGTTCTGGCATCGCTGTCATTCCGACCCTGGCGGCCATCACCGCACCGATCAGCGCTCCAACACCGATGGCGGTGGCAAACAAGTTTCGAGTCATGGCATCGGTTAGCACTTCTTCGATTCCCGTAGCCTGACCCGTGATGAGAATCGTGGTCGCACCAACTGCCAGAATCATCCCGATGATGCCGTAGAGATTTCCACGACGAGCACTCTTCTGATTGGAGAGCCCACCAAGACTGAGGATGAAGAGGATGGCAGCAACCAGGTAGGAAGCAGAGATGGCTCCAGCAGGTATCATGATCGCCCCCCTATCCCTGGAACATCTTCAGCATGCGCTGGGTGACCAGGAAACCGCCCGCGATATTGATCGTGGCGAAGAGAACGGCGATCACACCCAGGATCGTGGCAGGTTCATCAAGAGACCCGCCTAGCTGGAGCATTCCACCGACGATGATGATTCCGCTGATGGCGTTGGTAACACTCATCAAGGGAGTATGGAGGGAAGCGCTGACATTCCAGATCACCTGGTAGCCGACGAAACATGACAGAACGAAGACGGTGATCTGGTGCAAGAACCCATCATCTCCGGTCCAACCCACTGCGATGAGTGCCAATCCGAGCAAGAAAAGAACCAGCGGTCCTCGATCTTTCTTCTCGGCTGGAACCAATGCTTCTGCAGGAGCCTCCTGCGGCGCAGCTTCCGGCTTCTTCTGCTCTTCAGGTAGTTTCTTGACCGGTGCAGGCCATTTCATCTCGCCGTCGCGCAACACCAGTGTTCCTCGAACCACCTCATCATCCTCATCGACGCGGTACTCGTCGGCACCACCCATATCATCGAGGAGGTGACAGATGTTGTTGCCGTACAGGTCGCTGGAAACGTTTGGCATCCGGCTGGGAAGATCGGTGTAGCCGATGATGGTCACTCCGTGACTCTGTACCACCTGGTCTGCCACTGCACCTGCGGTGTTTCCACCTCGTTCGGCGGCGAGATCGACGATCACCGATCCAGACTTCATGTTCTTGACAGCCTGTTCGGTGATCAGAAGCGGTGCCGGCTTTCCGGGGATCAGTGCGGTGGTAACGATGATATCGATTTCCGCAGCCTGTTCCTCGAAGAGTGCATGTTCCGCATCGATGAACGCCTGGCTCATCTGCTTGGCGTATCCGCCAGATCCGGTTCCATCTTCTTCCATCTCGACGGTCAGGAATTCCGCCCCCATCGACTGGACCTGTTCTTCCACGGCGGGTCGGGTGTCAAAGGCGCGAACGATGGCTCCAAGACCTCGAGCTGCTCCGATGGCGGCGAGACCCGCCACGCCCGCTCCCACCACCAGAACCCTGGCAGGAGGAACCTTGCCGGCGGCGGTCATCTGCCCGGTGAAGAAGCTGCCGAAGTGATGAGCCGCTTCGAGCACCGCTCGATAGCCAGCGATATTGGCCATCGAGGAGAGCGCGTCGAGTTTTTGTGCACGAGTAATCCTCGGTACGCAATCCATCGCCAGAACCGTCGCCTTGCGAGAAGCAAGTTTTTGCACCAGATCCTGTTCCTGACCGGGCCAGATGAACGAAATCAGGGTGCCACCTTCTCGAAGCAGATCGGCCTCGTGAGTTCCGGTATCTGGATTCACCATCGGTGCGCGTACTTTGATAACGATGTCAGACTGATCCCAGACGGCTGCAGGGTCGTCCACGATCTCTGCGCCGATACTGCGATAACTTTCGTCATCGAAACTGGCTGCCTGTCCCGCGCCTTTTTGAATGACTACAGAAAAACCGAGTTTCTGCAGTCTTTTGACATTGGCAGGAGAAGCGGCCACTCGACATTCGCCCGGCCAGATCTCCCGCGGCACTCCGATCTTCATCTGTTTTTCTCCCTGACATCAGTGTCGTGCATCGGCAACCCCAAGGGCTACATGATCGCAGCCCATGATGCGAGCTGTGAGCGTCGGAATGAAGCGATTCTGACGGATTCGAGGCCTTTGCTGGTGATTCCTTTCAGGCCCCACTTTGGATAAAATAGGGTCGGATGACTGGCTCAAATCCCACTCTTGGCGATAGTCAGTCGAAGGGAGTCGAAGATGGGATTTCTTACAAGTCGTGGCAAGTCCGCAGGATTTCTTCTCTCTGCATTGGTGCTGCTGATCGTGACGCCCGTCACCGCTCAAGTGCCTTTCGATGAGTGTGGGATCTTCGTCGCCGATCCGGCCGGTTCCTGCCCCCTCTTTGCTCCCTATGCACTACCGGGGAACTACCTGGTCGATCTCGGAACGCTTCCGATTCCACCAGTAGGTACCGAGGCTAGAATCTCTGGCACCTTGGAAGATTGTGTCGCCACCTGCTTCCCGATGGGTTGCATCTTCAATGCGACTCTCGATCCTTCCTGTGGTGGCCCACCCCCACCGCCACAACCTGAGTTTATACGTGGCGACTGCAACAACGACGCTTCATTCAACATCGCCGACGTCATCTTCCATCTGAACGGCCTGTTCGCTGCGGGATCTCCACCTGCTTGCCAAAACGCCTGCGATTTCAACGGAGATCAGACCATAGATATCGGCGATGCGATCGTCATGCTGATGGTGTTGTTCCAGGGAGGGGGGCCTCCACCGCCACCCTGGCCCGATTGTGGAGTCGATCCTACGCAACCCACCTCGCCTGATTGCCTGAATCCGATCTGCCCCTGATGTAGAATCTCCCCCGAAAGGGAGCTGGCATGAACCACGATCAGGAATCCGACCTCGATGGGCACGAGCTGGAAAATCAAAATCCTCATCAGGAGCTTCTCAACAAATCGCAGAAGGTCAGCAAGCTCTTCAATGGCTGCTTTGGCGTTTTTCTGATCCTGTTTTTCATCGCCTGGTATGTGGGACTCGGTTTCATCTTTGAGGAAGCGAACGAAGCCAAGGATGCGGTGAACTGGCCGACAACCTCGGGCGAGGTTGTCGAAACGAAAGTCACATCTCACACCTCCAGTGGAAGTGGCAATCGGAAATCAAGAACGAGCTACACAGCGCTGGTTCTCTATCGCTACAACGTCGACGGCCAGACGCTGGAAAATGATGTAGTTCAGGTGATGACGTCCCATGACACTCATCCAGAGGCGAAGGAAGTGACCGACCAGTATCCGGTCGGTTCCGAGGTCACCGTCTTTTACAAGATGGAGGAGCCAAATACATCGGTGCTGGTACCAGGCATCTCGGATGAGTCACAGCTGGTCCTGACCATTTTCACCTACGTGCCCATCACCCTGTTCTCTCTCTTCATCCTGTTCTGGATCATCAAGCGGATGAGAAGAAGTCTGTAGATCAGCCGCGAAAATCGCTGCAATTCGACTCTCCGGGCAAGACCAGCGCCTTTGCCTCGCCGGTCCGATGCTGCGGAAATTCCGGATGACTCCATCCGGGAGTGAATGCCACTCCTCAACCTTTGAACTCCCAATCCTGGCTGCTTGCAGCAAAAGGACGCACTGTGAAAAACTTCTGCCGAAAATCACTGGTGCTGTCAGGGATCGTGTTGCTGAGCAATCCGATCTCCTTGTTGCTGCTTGGACTGGTCAATCGGATCCTGTTCAGACCGGTCCGCTCCCTCTTCATCGTCTATCCGGCCAGCCAGAAATACGTCGATCACTACGGTTTCAAGTTCATCCAGCCGTACCTGAAAAAGATTCCGGTGATCTGCGGCCTCTATTTCCAGGGTGGATCACCCGGCTTGATCTTTGGCATCTCCGGAACCGAGAAAGATTTTGAACAGCAAAACTTTGTTGCAGATCTGAAGAGAAACTCGGATCTGGTCGCCAGCTGGCTCGGGATCACCAGCATCAAATACTCCGGCATCTTGCCCAGCGCCATGCAACGAAAAGGTGTACTGGAACCTCAAGAACTCCATCGCCGTTCCGGACTCGTCGGTCAAGTTGTCTCGCTGGCCGAACAGGAAGTTCGACAGCAGCTCGCGATGAGCAATGATGCTCCGGTGGTGTTACTCGGTGGCCGGGGAAGCGTCGGGATTCAACTGAAGAAACAGTTATTAAAAGAAGGTCGAACGGTTTACACGGTAGACCGTCAGGACGACTTCCCTCAACAACTGCGCGGACAAGAGGTAATCCTCATCGATGTCGCCAGGAAAGGCGCTCTCGAGCAGATCATTCCCGAACTGTGGGACGGGGTGGTGCTGCTCAATGAAACCTATCCAGCTCCTCGTAAAAGAGTCATCCGCGATCTCGAAGAAAGAGGGGTGCCGGTGTTCCATATCGCAGGCGTCCAGGGATTTGCGTTTCCCCAGTTTCCTCACGCCTACAGCGGTGGCATTCCCTGCTGCGGCATGAATGAAGGCGGAGTCATCCGCCCCATGCTCAAGTACCTGAGTACCGGCCTGGCCTGAATCTCGCCTATCGCTGCTTTGCACAAGATCCAGCGCTCTCTCGATTTATTAAATTATCTAATTTCTTCGTATTTCTTCCGTCATGCGGAGTTCTGCAATCGGATAAACAGAAATAGAGAGAGAGGCCCGTCATGCCCAAGCGCAGTACAACACGCAGAGTACATCCAAATCGTGGACCATCACTACTTGCAATAAACCTCGAGGGAAACTCCATCCCGGGATGGGGCCCCTTCGTCTACAAGGTCGCAGTCATCCTGACGTTGATCATCTTATCGATTGCCATCATCTCAACGTTGATCATCGTCCTGAATTCACCCCCAAATCTCATGACTGTCATCGTGGCTCTCGCTGGGCTGACGGCCCAGATTCTGGCAGGGCTCTGCGGACTGGTGCTGCTCAAGCTTCTCCTCGAATACCTGAATCGTTCGGTCAGGATCGAACAGATACTCAAGAAGCAAACCGTGGAGAGCAGCTAGAAGACCAGTTCTACGGCAGCACCTGCTCCAGTACTGCAATCCGGCCTGGATTCCAGCTGCTGGCGATGATCATCACCCTCGGGATGCCGAGATGGCCCGGCTTGCTGAGGACGCGGATGGCGGCGTTGTGGACGTGAGTCCAGCCTTCGAGGCCGAGATCCTGCTGGAGGTTGAGCGTGGCGATGATGTTGCCGTCTCGTAGCAGGTGGATCGGCGCCGGGGTACTTCCACCGGCTCCCTTGAGGCAACCGACCACCGCCAGACCTCCAGCATAATCGACATCACAGGGCATGGTGCCCGCCTCGAACTGAATTCCCCCGATGTAGCGACCTTCCCGGGTGAAACTCTCAAGCCTCGCGTTGGCGCGATCCGCCACGGTGAAGTTGTCGGTTCCTGGAACAGCGGTGATGCCGTGGGCGGTTCCGAACTTGCCGTGGGCTGTGCCACTGCCGCCAAAGGTCATCGGCGACCATACGCCCACATCCGGTTGCTCCGTCTTCGCCTCGAACGGATCCGCCACGAAGATGATGTTGTCTGCATAGCCGTTGGCGGCATACATCATCCCATCCACCACTTCGATGTCGCAGACCCGAAAAGCTCCCCCTCCATCGCCATGAGGATTGGGGAAGGTACGAACCAGCGCCCCCTTGTCATCGACGATGAAGATCTTCTGCGCTTCATCAGAAGGCAAGACCAGGAACCTCTTGTTCCCCTGGCGCAGGATGCAGGTGTTGTGGACATTGGCATTGACGATGGAATCATCGCCACCGATCACCTTCATCGTGGTGAGTTCGGGATCGATACGGACCAACCCCACACCCTTGAGGCAGAACCAGGTCGATCCATCTCCCCCATCGGCGATGCGATCGACGGCAAAACCACCATGGGCACCCCCGATGTGCTGCTGTACCTCCTCAGGAACATGAACAACCCGGTGAGCAAAGCGGTAGAACTCACCGCCACTACTACGACGAGGTGGCAATCCCTCTGCCCCCAGCAGTTCGTTCATGCCATGCCCCATCGCCCACCCCATCAGGTAATAGATCTTGCCGCTACCCAGGTAGTGGTACGGTCGGTCGGATGCGATCCGGTAGAATCTGTGTCGCTCCTCTTCGTCCTTCCACACATCGTCACGGTACAACTGATCGGCATGCCAGTCCCAGTAGGATGCTGTCGGCACATACTTGACGTTGCCCTGGAATCGCTCGACCGCAGCGACCTCGCTCTGTGCCGCTCTGAATCGAGACACTCCACCGGAGGCCTTGAAGCCCCCGGATCCGAGCTCGCCGATTACCACCGGCAGGTTCGGTACATCCCAGTGCTTGCGGATGTCATCGATGAAAGCGGTGAAGCGCTCGGCATACGCCGCCGTCTTCTCCTTGTTGACCATGTCGTTCCAGCCCTGGAACCAGATGAAGCCGCAGATCTCGTAGCCTTCATCGTTGTAGCCAGGAACCACCGAACCGATGTCCGCCAGCACCCGGTCAACGTTTTCCATCATCTTGGTGTAGAACTCACCGGGACCACCCATCGAAGGTGGTAGGAAATCCTTCGCCACGTCCTTGCCGCCCCATGCGGTCTTGATCAGGAGAACTTTTTCATCGTAGGCTTCACCGAGCACGGTGCCGATGCCGAGTTCGGGGCCGATCTTGCCACCGTGTGGTCCTCCCTTGGAACCAAAGCCGACCGTGAGGGGGCCGCTGCGGCCGAGGTAATCGATGAAGACATCGTCACGAACCACCCACTGGCCACCCTTGTAGATGCTATCGAGCAGATGGCCGTACTCCGGATCCTCCCCGAGATATTCGAGGGTGTTGACCGCTCCCTTGCCTTCCATGTTCGATTGTCCGGCCAGAATGAAGACCTTTAGCGGAGTGGGCGTATCCGCACAAACAAGGGCAGGGACCACGGTAAAAGCCACCATCAGGATCCAGTTGCGCATGAAACCTCCTAATTAGTTCATTCAGGCAGGATAGGGGCTGAAAAGGCCCAGGTCACGGCAAATGAGACACCAGAAAGCCTGTCACACAGCTTCAGGTATCCGGATATATCAGTATCAGGAGGCTCTGTGTCAAACGACAACACCTACCAAAACCTTGGCTCCAATTCGTTCAAAAGCGTTTTCTTCCTGCGGGCCGACACCGATGTCGAAAAGATTCGCCAGATGCCTCGCCATGCTGTCTTGCTGCTCGATCTCGAAGACAGCGTCGCCCCCCAGCACAAGGCTCGTCAGCGCTCGCGGATCGTCGATTTGTTTCGCGCGGGGGTATTCAAGAATCGCAAGACGCTACTAAGAATCAATGGACCTGACAATCCGGAAGAGATGAAACTCGACCTCGCTCTCTGTCTTCACCGGGACCTGGATGGATTATTGCTACCGATGATCAACTCTGCCTCGGACGTCAACGAGATCGAGCAGATCGTGACGCGATCTGAAAGGTTACTTGGTCTGGACTCGGGGCATAATGTCTTCGTGCCTCTGATCGAACGCCCCGGCGCGACACTTGAGGCTTCCGCCATCGCATCGGCATCAACTCGTAACGTCGCCATGGCATTTGGTCATGTCGATTTCTGTCTGGAGATGAATGCAGACCTGAGTGAAGAATCGGTACAGGTAGCGCGGTCGATGGTTCTGATGGCTGCCAAGGCGAACAATCTGGCAGCGATTTCAACACCCTATCTCGATCTGGACAATCTGGATGGATTCGAGCAGGAAAATCGGCGCATGAAAAGTCTCGGTTTTGACGGCTGCTTCGCTCTGAATCCGCTTCAGATGCACAAAGCCCTTGAAATCTTTTCCTACACGCAAGAAGAGATCGATCATGCAAAAAGAGTTATCGAGGCGATTGAAACCCAGGGATCCATCGCCAAACTGGATGGAAAGATGATCGGCCCTCCGATGCTCAAGAAGGCGATGAAGGTGATGGCCGACATCCTGGCAGAGTCCCGAGAGGCAGCCTGATCACCGATGCAAGGCAAGCTCCCCGTCTACGGCCTGAATCTCACCACTGCTTGCCCCGGTGAAATTCTCGAAAGTCCCCACGAAGTGACCATCGATTCCAGCTGGCGCACCATGTGGCAATCGGCATTTCCTGCTTCGAGTCGAATCTCCACCAGTAAAGAGTATGCCTACGGCTGTGGCCTCGATGACATCGCAATTCCTGCATCGATGCTTCTCAACATGACCCTCTGCTTCTCAGTTGAGCCTTTTTCGCAAAGCTGCAGATACCATCTTGGTCTGGAGAATGCCCGACAAGAAGCGGTCGCTCGGGAAGGTGACACCTTCCGTAGCTTTACTCGCCTGGATCGTATGGGAAATACTTCTCGAGGAGATGCCAGCGTACTTCACACCACTCACATCCTGGTCAATCAGCGTGGTGAACGGGTTTTTTCGCTACTGAAACGCTCTTACTACGACCCGATACCACAACCAGTAGAACGGGAACCAAGGCCAGACCAGGGAGATCACTCGAAGTACTTCTCAGGAATCGGCGACACTCCGCTGGACCGATTCCAATCGGTACCATCCTTTCCCGATGCTCCTCATGCACAACTCTCCGTCGATGATGTAATTCTGCACCCTGCAGTAAGGCCAATAGGCTGGACCGAGAACCTGGCACTCTCAACCTTGTACCGCAACACCCATCCGATTCACTGGGATGCTCAGCGGTACGGCCGTGATGGAATCGTTGTATGTGGTGGATTCGTCCAGTCTCTGGTATTTGCGATCTGTGATCGAGAACTGCGGCAAATCATCGATGAGGTTCTCGAGAAGTCTTCCCACATCAACACAATTACTCCTGAGGATCGCATCGGAGCGATCAGCAGGGTGCTGTCTGTGGAACAGATCAGCGATCAACTGGAAGCAGTAAGGGTAAAGACTCTCGGCCTGAAGAATGTTGATGTGGAGCAAGAACTGGTCGGTATCGACATCCCGGAAGAACTCCTCGATGATCAGGAGCGAAAACCATCCGAGATCGAAGCGATCTGTGCCGATCAGTGCCCGATTCTTTCAAATAGAATCGCTCTCCAGGCAGTTCGAACCATCATTCGCCCCTGCTGATGAATCACCACGTCATCGGTTATCATGTCCAGCAAAGCGATGAAAGTTGCCATGGAAAACCAACAACAATTTAGTGAATTGTTACAGAATGCCATCGTTGCAGAAACAACTCGAAGCAATCGTCGCGGCATTCTGTTTCTGATCATCGGAGTGATTCTCGGCATTGCCTGTTACCAGCTGATGGATGGTCCAGCACCAACCTTGACCGAAGAGAACATGTTCGATCTTGGCAATCCCAATATTCTATACCAGTACGGAATGTGGGCGTCTGGATTGATCACATACACAGGTGGAATGATGATCTACAGCGCTCGCTCTCTGCGAAAAAAGTTTGAACTCTGATCGTTTTGTTCCCCGCGCATTGCTCGATGACGCGTAGCGGCAAGCGCGCCCTCCATTGTGATCCATGGCCTTGAATGATAAATTATGTACTGGTTCCATTTGAAATGTGACGACCATGATTCATCCACTTTGTTCGTTTCGGCAGCTCAACATCACGGCTCTTCGTTTACCGATCATGCTGCTTATCATCGCTGCTGTAACCATCACCAGCCTTGAGTCTGCGGCAGCCTCCGATCTCTATATTCTCAATTTGAATCCCCACCCTTACTTCATGGACCGGACAACCATTCATCTCGATAGCCAGGGGGGCTCGGAGGTATCGGGTTGGTCCATCACGATGTGCCACGACCCAAACAGCGTCACCCTCCAGGAAGTCTTATTCGGATTTGCGATACAAAATCTTCCAGCTCCTCCCGATTTTCACGATGTAGCGGTTTTTGGTAGCGGCTTCACCGTCACCTGCATTATCGACAACAGTGATGTGATTTCCCTGGCCCCATCTTCTGATCATTTTCTGTACGAAATCGATTACGACTACACTGGTTTCGATGATTTTTCCATCATCGAATTTTGCCCCAGCTCCCCTAACGGACCGGGCCTCGACTCCTATATCGAATCGGCAGGACAGGCCTACGATCCCATCACCATCGACTCCTTCATTTTCAATGGCTTTATCGATCCTGGGGTGATCTACGAAATTGAACGGAGTATCGGGACCTATGATGAACAGACCGGGGACGGATCGGTGGTCGTCGATCCACGCATCGTCCAGGGACTTCTCGGGCTGGATTCGGTCACCGGGTTTTCGATGGCGATCAGCCATGATCCGGATGTGCTGCAAATCGATAGCGTCATTGCGCTTCCTGATATCGCCAATCTCAACTATGGAACCGGCCCAGACCTGATGCTGGTGGAGTTGATGCCCGATGGCTGGACTGTCGATGTCACCTTCGGTCCGACCGGTACAGAATCAGTCGATTTTTTTGGTTCCATCAATCCATTGCGAGCAACTTACTCAACTCAACCCGGTGCCATCACGCCAGGTACTTGCGTCGGCAGCTGGCTGGAATTTAGCAACAGCTTCTCCGGTGAGAATGCCATTCATTATTCAGGCTACTGTTGTCTCGATGCCTGTCTTGAGAATGAACTGGTCATCTTGATTCCGACCGCCGCGTCTTTTCAACGTGGTGATTGTAATGGAGACTCCGCACACAACCTGGCGGATGCCATCTTTCTACTAGGATTCCTGTTCACGGGCAGCGGACCTGCCTATTGCCAGGACGCCTGTGACAACAATGACGATGGCTCCATCGATATCTCCGATGCCATCTACATGTTGACCTATCTATTCGCCAACGGATCTCCACCCCAGGAACCCCATCAACAATGCGGGTCCGATCCCACCCTTGACTCGGTAGGCTGCGCCAGCAACACCTGTCCCTGACTGTTGGCTGTTGTGTAGAGGGTTACTCCGATGAGATCTTCTGAATATCCGCCTGACGAATCCCGCGAATTTGCTCGCCGTGAGTGATGTGGATCTCAAGCTCCACGTCTCCCTCCGGTAATACAACTTCGCCAAAACGACAGTTCCTGGTCGTCGGTAGCAACGACTGTGCAATCACCAGATCTCCACAGACCAGAGTCACCACACCGGGTTCTGCCCTCGGAGCAAATCGGCAATCAATTTGATAGGGCCCCTCATCGGCAATCGTCACGTGCCACTGACCACGTGAATCTCGAGCCCATGGACGACCATGGGTATGTCGCCAGTCCTGGCGGGTCAGCACCGTCTTCTTTTCATGCTCAGTTCCGATGACGATGCGCGGTGGTGCCCATGGATCTTCTCTTTCCGCTGAAACATCCTCGAACCACTTCTCATAATGTGTCAGTAATCGTTGAACGATCTGCGGATTTGATTCGGAGACATCCTCGAGTTCGTACGGATCTCTTTCCATGTTATAGAGCTGGAAGTCTGGCTCCCCCTCGAATGTGTCGTTCCAGAAAGCCGATGGATGCACGAGTTTCCAGTTTCGTGCGCGAACCATGAAGTTGTGGTAGCGAACCGGTTGGTCACCACGGTGTGCCTGGATAACCACGGTCCTTGGCTTCCTCTTGACCTTCGCTCCCTTCATTTCCAGCAGAAAACTGGTGCCATCGATCTCCAATCCTTGCGGAACTGGCACGGAGCAGGCAGCGAGAACGGTGGGCAACACATCGTATACGGCAGCGGGCGTGCCTGTTACCGCTCCCGTAATCAAGGTACCGGGCCAACGAGCAAAGAAGGGCGAACGAACTCCTCCTTCAAGGGTGCTGCTCTTCGATCCTCGGTATCCACTGACGAACCGCCTCCCCTCCGGTCCGTTGTCACAGAAGAAGATGATCAATGTTTCCTCACCGATCCCCATCGCATCAATCTTCTCGATCATCTTGCCCATGTTTTCATCGATATTGGTAATCATCGCGTAGGAACGGCGTACCTGATCCTGGTTCCACTTCCCTTTCAGCGGTGCACCTTCGTCCTGGGGAAATGCATCTGCGGACAGATCCACACCTTCGTAGAGCGCCAGTTCCTCGGCAGGAACATCGTGCCAGGGTCCATGCGGACAGTTGTCGGTGATGACCGCCAGAAATGGCTTGTCCTTTTTGTGTGACCGGGCAGCAAACTTGAGCGCTTCATCGAAATAGATATCGGTGCAGTAGCCCTTCATCTGTCGTGGAATGCCGTTATCGATCAGGATCGGGTCGGTGTACTTGCGCTCGCCACCAACCGGATCGGATGGCTGACCGATGCCACCACCTCGATGGATCAGAGATTTTTCGAAACCCTGATCCCCCGGTCGCATCGGATAACAATCACCCAGATGCCACTTCCCAAAGATACCAGTGGCATAACCCGCATCGCGCAGGATCTCTGCGATGGTCACCTCCGAAGGATCCATCATCGCTCGACCGATGTAGGTGTCGATGGCGCGAGTTCTCTGGTGGCTTCTCCCCGTCATCAGTGAGGCGCGGGTCGGTGTACAGACCGGACATACATAAAATGGCTCAAGTCGAGCACTCTCCCTCGCCATCGCATCGAGATTGGGCGTCTTGATCACCGGATTGCCGTTAAAGCCGAGATCGCCGTAGCCCTGGTCATCGGTCATGACGATGATGACATTGGGTCTGGTGGATCTGGGGTTCTCGGTCCGGGCTTTCTCCGGTGCTGTTTTCTGTGCTCGACCGTCTTTGTGACCGATTTTCCACTGCATCATCAATTCGTCGATCGCTTCCGCCAGTGCCGGGACACTGGTGACACGACCTTCCTTCTTTCTGACACTCCAGGGATGTTCAAACTGAAGGGTCCGCATGCCGTCTTTGCGATAGTGGCGGGTGATATAACCGCCGCTCCAGTACTTCTTGCCATCCGGATGTGGCAAACGGGGTGACGGCACCGCCTGGAATCCGGCTTTTTCGAGTAACGCACCGATGCTCCTGGGGCCACGGATCCAGTCTACGTTTTCCAGTTCATCATCGGGAACCGCCAGCTCTGATCCTGTTAATAGATGGCCGACCTCAATCCAGTCATCGGGATGAGCGTGACCGTGGAGATCAATCAGCAGGGCATCACCACCGCCAATTTGCAACGCTTGCTGGCACGACTCTTCCAGGGCCTTGTGATAGGCGCGATATACCATCGCGGCAAAAACACCGCCCTGGGTCGCCTCTTCGATGGCCCGATTGGGATCCATCTTCACCCGATGCATCCGGTTGGTCACCAGGAATGGTTTCTTGCCGGTTCGTTTCTCGATGGAAGCAGCCAGCTCGATGGCAAGCTCGAGTGTGTTGCTATCTCGAACCAGAGTTCCCTCTGTCCGATCAGGAACGCCCACCGGTTTATCAGTTCCACCGTGGGGTGCAGACAACACAAGTGGCATGTTGCCCACAGAAACATCGACGAAGTCTTCAGCAACTACCGCAGGAGTTGCCGCCAAGCTGAGAATCAGAAGTGAAATCATCATGAAGGCAGTCTAGCCGAGAAGAGGTGAGAGGTCTCCGGGTTGCCCGGCCGCTAAAAGCCGACTCCGAGGCTGAAGATGGGACCCGGCTCATAGACTCCCGACGAGACATCCGGTGTATCGATGGAGATGGGTACAACCAGTGAAAGGGTCCAGCCATGCATATCTTCATCCTGCCAGCTGATTCCTATACTCGCCGAAACGGTCTCGAAGCCGGTATTGGGGTCGATCTCTCCATCCCAGAACGCTCTTCCTTGCTCCTGGTAGAGGAGGGCGATGTTGCCATGGGCATCTTCCCAGGGACCAAACGCTCCGATCGGCTTGAAATAACCAACGCCAAGGTCAACGGTACGGGGGGCGCGATAGCCTTCATCATTTTCCGTGCCAGGGAAGCGTCCCTTGCCAAAGGAGTTGAGAAAAGCATCGTCGCCGAGCGGTCGACTGTAGAAGAACTCGACTAGCGGATCGTAGGTTCCGCTACCGAGTTGAATGTGTTCATGGATCTCTCCGGCATCTCCTGCGGCATAAGGATTTTCCTCGGTTCGTCCCAGCGGAACGGTGGTTCCCGCAGCCAGAGCAAACGTCGCTCCCTCCTTACCCCAATCGTGACCATGCCATGCCAGAAGCACATCCGCATCCCCGAATCCTGTCAAGTTACGAGTAGCGTGGTGAGCTTGTAAATTTCTCTCCATCGCTTCGATTTCCTCAGCGGTAGCACCGGGTTGGATACTCCCCAGCGCTGAAACTCGCGATTTTCGCTCAAGCGGGATCCGCCAACGAACTCCCCATGGTTCTTCGAAAGTGTAATCGAACTGCAAGAGAACTCGTGAAATATCCAGCTCCACCTCATGATTGTGCTCAGGAACTTCGATGACATCGCCATTGACATCGATGCCATGATTTTCCACATGGCTGCCATCAAAGCCAAACCCCTGGGTAAGGGATGCTCGAAATTGCCAGGTTCCTGTTCCATGTTGAGTGGGTCCCAGACCGGAACCCAGAGCTCCCGGGTCGGGAGCCATCGGGTTGGTTCAGGCGGGTCAGCCCTGTGCCCAGAGAGATGGCCCTGCACAGAGCTGCAACAACAACAGTAGTAAGAGCCAGAGAGCGCTCCTCAACCTGTAATTCATCACCTTCCGGGGCCTTTCTTGAAATCTACCAATAGTCCGGCGATGAGAACAGGAATCGAGCCCGTTGACCAGAGGTTTTCAATCGATTCATCCCAAGCAATACACCGAGATCGAACCCGCAACAGCTACAATGCTTTTCATGTCAGAACCACTAAATGCCATCGTCAATCCAGCAGCCCAGGACGCGATCCAGATCGCCTTTGAGGCGAGTGATCTGGGCGATATCGAAGAGATTACTGGACTTTTCCTCGGCTACGCCAACATCAACTATCGAGTAAAAACAACGACTGGTTCCTACCTGGCACGTTTCTGCCGCGCCCAACCAGTGGAACGAATTCACGACGAGATTCTGTTTCTTGGTTCCATCCAGGAAAGTGGATTTCCTGCGGCATACCCCATCGCCAGAAAAGACGGGGGCTTCATCAGCCACCACCAGCAAGAAAAAGTGATGGTGTACATTTTTGTCGATGGTGCCCCCCCGGAAGTCAGCGCAGATTCTGCCCGGCAGGTCGGTCAGGCCCTGGGTTGCCTTTCCTTGAAGCCGGTTCCTGCTGAATATTCATCCACTTCATTGATTGCGATTGAAGATCTTCGGCAGTTTCGCATCGAAAAATCCACTGAACTGGAACAGTACCCCGAGTTTCGAACCGAGTTCCTCGAACAAACCCGATTTATCGAAACGCATTTACCCTTCGATCTACCCCGCGGACTTGTCCACGCTGATGCATTCCCCGACAACACAATATTTCGCAACGGAAAACTGGTGGCCCTGATCGATTTCGAGGATTCCTGTGTCGATGCACTGATTTTCGATGTCGGAATGGCCATCATCGGCTTTGGTTACAGAGATGAAGCGCTTGAGCAAGAACTGGTAAGCGCATTGCTTGAGGGCTATCAGTCGCATCGAGTATTGAGCGAGGCTGAACGTAACGCACTGCCTGAAATGGCACTCTGGTGCGCTCACGGGATGGCTTTCTGGCACCTGAGACACTACCTCGAGAATCCTAACGACCGTCAAAAGCAACGTATCGGTGAATTGCAGCGCATGGTTCGCGGTTTGAGAGGAAGTGACGGCGAAAAAATTCGAGGGTGCTTCTGATTCCGTTCCAGATGCGATGACCTCATCTCCATGCGAAAATCTGGTTTGGCTGACGGAAGGAACCGATGCAATACCGGGATGGACACTGGCAAATCGGCGGAGAACAGGTGGAGAAGCTCGCCGAGAAACACGGCACTCCGTTATACGTATACGACTCTTCTACCATCGAGAACCAGATCAACCGTTTTCGAAGTGCCTTCTCTCCCTTTGACCATCGCATTTTTTACGCCCTCAAGGCCAATTCGAATCGAGAAGTACTGGCGCTGATGAAGAGTCAGGATGTTGGGCTTGATGCCGTGTCGATCCATGAGGTCCGACTCGGACTGGAGGCCGGCTTCTCGGCACGCAACATCATCTTCACTCCCAATGGGGTTCCTTTCGATGAGCTGGAACAGGCCATCGAACTGGGAGCACGACTCAACATCGAAAATCTGTCGTACCTGGAAAAGCTGGGAGAAGCGTATCGTTCAGAAGTGCCCTGCACTCTGCGTATTCATCCTGGTCTGGTTTTGCCCGAATCGAGCCGTGATGCGAGCGGTTGGTATCAACGTTCTCGCTTTGGCATCGATCGCAAACAGCTGGAAGAAGCACGGCGTATCATCGATTTGCACGGGATCCGGGTTGAAGGACTGCATGTTCACTCCAGTTCGATGATCCTCGATGAAACGGTTTTTGGTACCGCTGCTGAACTGCTCATGAATCTGGCGAAACAATTTCCCGATGTTCGAATCCTCGATCTCGGTGGTGGAATCCGCCCCCCCTACCGTGAAGATGACGATCATCCCGATCTCGATGCTCTGGCCTTCTGTTTGCAAGAGCCGATGGAGCGATTCGAACAACAAACCGGCCGAAAATTACAGCTGTGGTTCGAGCCAGGCCGATACCTGGTCGCCGAAAGCGGAGTTCTTTTGACCCGGGTGAACGTCTTGAAAGAGGTGGGCGGTCGAACCGTAGCTGGTGTCGATACCGGTTTTCATCAGTTGATTCGTCCGAAACTATACGACGCCTGGCACGAGATCCGAAACGTGTCGAACCCACAGGGCCCGGAGCAAGCCATCGATATCAGCGGCTGTCTCTGCGAAGAAGATGATCTGGCAAGACAGCGTTCCTTGCCCGAGGTTCGAGAAGGTCATCTCCTCGCAATACTCAATGCGGGTGCATACGGCTTTTCGATGGCCTCTACCTACAATTCACGGCCACTTCCTGAAGAAATTCTGGTCTGATTGGCGCATTCTTCATGGCATGAACATTTCCCTGTACAATGGTGGCATGTCTGAATCTATTCGAAGGCTCTGTTTTTGTGGTTCAATCATCGCTGTCATCGTTTGCGTGACGATGCCAGCTCCGGCTCAGATTCCTCCTCATGCGGGATACAATGTAGAAGTCCCGATCATCGGAGATCCGGGTGACCTGGTCAGTGCAACCCACCGGATCACAACGCAATACCCCACCTTCGATGGATTCGGATTCTCCATCTGTAACGACCCGGATGAACTGCAACCGATCGATGTCGAACCAGGAACCGCACTACCCACCGACGCCGTCGGCTTCTTCTATAACTGGTACCTCGAGCCTGGAGGTGCTGGTCTCGCCTGTATCCTCGATGGATTCGGGGCAGTATCTCTTCCGATCGGTGTCGGGCATCACATCACCACAGTCCACTACCAGGTGGTCGGTGGCACTCCCGACGAAGACGCCATGATCGACTACTGCGAACTGGCAGATCCTGCCAGCGGTGGGGCCGTCGTTTATTCCAACTGGCTTACCCACGAAGGCACAACCTTGCTGCCCGAACTGGTCATCGGATTCCCGCAATTCAAACGTGGTGATGGAAATGCTGACGGGGTGCTCGATATCGCCGATGTCATCTTTGGGCTCTCCGGTCTCTTCACGGGTGGCCCCTGGGGCGTTTGCCAGGATTCGATGGATGCCGATGACGATGGAGTGGTTAACATCGGCGACCCTATTTATACACTGATGTATCTCTTCACGCCTGGTTCGATACCGCCACCATCTCCCTTCCCGCAGTGCGGCAGCGATCCAACGCCAGACGTTCTCGATTGCAACCAGTCTACAGAGGGCTGCTGAGAATCCGCTTCCGGCCTGCGACCCACTCTTATTTCTCTGATGAAAAGGGATGGAGGGCCATCTCCCGCCCTGCAAAAAACAGAGACGACCCTCCAAGATAAATGCTACGGACAGGTAGGACTGCTTACACAATCCAGAACATCGACATCAGAATCCGGTCCGCAAACCGGATAAGGTTGTGCTGGAGCCGATCCACCAGAAAACAGGTAGTTCAGCAGCGAAACCGCATCGGCGATGTTGAAATTGCTGTCGTTATTGACATCGCAGGCATCCACACAAAGTGGTGTGCCTCCCATCATGAACAGGAAACTGAGCGCCTCCACAGCATCGGCAATATTGATCTTTCCATCTTGATTGCAATCTCCCCGAACAAAGTCGTTGTCGATTCCACCACCGCCCCCGCCTCCAATATCTGTTTCATTGAAGTAGGGTGTGACATAGTCGAGATTGCCATTGGAAACCAGAAGGTCGGTTTTTCCGTCGCCGTTGAGATCGGCGGTATTCAGGGCGTAGCAGTCTCCCGATGTGAGCGTGTCAGCGATGGTGAAACTACCGTCACCATTCCCCTTGTAGATGACGATGGTGGTCGGTTGAGAGCTGAGTGTGTTGCCCGCTAGCACCAGGTCAATATTTCCATCCTGGTCAAAATCAGCGGATGCGCTGTAGTGGGGATTACTGTCGCCACCAGGAAAGACAGCCGGCATCCCGAAACCACCGGAACCATCGTTGAGTCGCACCTGGATGCCATTATTGAAACCATCCGGGTGGGCGATATCGAGATGCCCGTCGTTGTTGAGGTCGACCAGTTCGAGACTGTCGATGCCGTAGTTTCCGCTGATCGGATAGGTCTCCATCGGAAGAAAATTACCTGGAGACATGGCACGGAGAATGCCGAGGGTAACGCTACCTCCCGATCCAAACGGGATCACAAGATCCTGGAAACCGTTCAGGTCGAGATCGCCGACGGCAATCGTCGCGGATACCCCGGGTAGCGCCAGCGTTGCATCCGGTATGAATTGTCCGGATCCATCCCCGCGAGCGATCATGGCATTGGAACTCCATGAACCCGGAAGCAACACATCCGGCAACCCATCGCCGCTGTAGTCCGCAACCGTCAGGCTGAAGCCGCCACCGGCGGGAAGTGTCGTGACCACGGTAGAGTAGCTAAAAGTACCGGTTGCCAGAAAACAGACCACCGTACCGTTGAACACATCTCCGGTGACGATATCGAGCACACCGTCGAGATTGATATCGGCAATTTCCAGGCCCCACGGTTGTGACTGCGCCGCCAGAGACAGAACAATGGGCGTGCTGGCCCATTCTCCCGGCGCTGTGCCGGGATAGATGTATAGCAACTTTGTGCCGGTCACTGGCACGTTCAGGGCGATCATGTCGATCAACCCATCGCCGTCGAGATCGGCTGCTTCCGACTCGGTGACGCAGACCGCCTGGTACACCGAGGTGGGAACCAGGATGATGTTCCCCTCTACTTTCGCTGCTGAACCGATCCCGATGACCAGCGTTAGCCCCAGAATTAGTCTGGCAGAACCCATCGCTCCTCCCTCTCTGCGGGCTATAGTTCAGATTGAAATTCGTTGAAATCTCACAGAGCGCTCAAGCAAAACAACGAACCTCTGGGCAGATCAGTTCCTGGCGATTTGACCGAAGGAATAGATGCGCTGTTATCAGGCATCGCCGAGATTACTGCGTCATTTCGTAATGTATAAAATGTGGGAGACCTGTAGAAAATCGCTGCGCCTCACTTCTTTCGCCGATCAACTCGATCGATACCGACCCTTCTGCAGCGACTTCTCGGCACCACTCGACCGCCAGAAAAAACCTCTAACCAGTTCAGAACAAAGCCCTTAACGCTGATGGTGAGGTACCGCACTGATTCGGGTTTGCTTTCCCAATGTTGCGAATCCGATAGGATTTGCTGCAACGGAAGCATGTGCAGGCCGCCTCTTCCGAGATCCACAGGAAGAGCGAGGGCACCCTCCGATGCAGGAACAGATCCGTAACGTGGCGATTATCGCCCATGTCGACCACGGCAAGACAACCCTGGTCGACCGACTGCTCTATCAGTCGGGGATGTTTCGCAACGAAGAGCTGGACCGGCTCGCCGGCGGTCAACATGGATTGATCTTTGATAGCAATCCGCTCGAACGAGAACGCGGCATCACCATCCTGGCAAAAAACTGCGCCATCGAGGTCAATCGAGACGACACCCGCTACCGTATCAACATCATCGATACCCCCGGCCACGCCGACTTCGGCGGAGAAGTGGAACGTGTGCTGTCGATGGCCGATGGAGCCCTGCTGCTGGTCGATGCTTTCGATGGACCGATGCCCCAGACTCGATTCGTCATGCAAAAAGCACTGGAAAACGGATTGCGACCGATGTTGGTGGTCAACAAAACGGATCGTGCAGACGGTCGTCCCGCAGAAGTGGTCGATGAGGTTTTCGATCTGCTGGTCAGCCTCGAGGCAGACGACGCAGCGCTCGATTTTCCCGTGTTCTTTTGCTCCGGTCGCGATGGTTGGTGCATGGAACAGGTCGATGGTGAGCGTTTTGATCTACACAGGATCTTCGATGCCATCATCGAACATGTTCCTTCTCCGCCGGTGGAACAGGACGCACCTCTACAACTGCGTGTCAGCACACTCGATCACTCCGAATACATCGGACGCATCGCCATCGGACGCATCGCAGCAGGAACCATCTCTGCCGGTGAGGAGATCCAGGTGCTTTCTCCCGCCTCCGATCCACGGCGGGCCCGGGTTCAGGAAGTTCACCTGTTCGAGGGGCTCGGTCGCAAGAAGGTCAAACAGGCAAAAGCCGGAAATATCTGTGCGGTGGTCGGCCTGGAGGGCATCGACATCGGAGATACCATTGCGTGCAACCAGCAGCCCAGTGCCCTACCAGCCATCCTCGTCGATGAGCCGACATTGCACATGACCTTTCGTGTCAACGATGGGCCATTTGTCGGCCGCGATGGAAAATACGTCACCTCCCGACAACTGAAGGAGCGACTCGAGCAGGAACTGGAACGTAATGTCGCATTGCGGGTCGAACAGGGAGAACGACCCGAAGAGTTTCTCGTTTCAGGGCGCGGATTGATGCATCTGGGAATCCTTCTCGAAAACATGCGTCGTGAAGGTTTCGAGCTTTGCGTTGGAATGCCTCGTATCATCGAACGTCAGATCGATGGCAAATGGCATGAGCCCTTTGAACATCTGGTTCTGGAGAGCCCCGTCGACGCCCAGGGATCTGCGATGGCACTCATCGGGGAACGCCGCGCCGAGATGATCAACATGAGTTCACGTGCAAGCAGTGATATGGTGCACATGGAGTTCAAGATTCCGGCACGAGGTTTGATCGGTCTACGCACAAAACTGCTGACCGCCACTGCTGGTCGTGTCATCTCACATCACAGCTACCTGGAACATGGGCCACGGGCTGGCTCGATCCCCCGCCGCAACTCTGGCTCATTGATCGCCGTTGAAACGGGAGCCGCAACCCCCTACAGCCTCGATGCACTCTATGATCGGGGCTCCTTCTTCATCGAGCCCGGTGAACAGGTCTACGAGGGGCAAGTGGTCGGCGAGCACTGTCGCGACAATGACCTGGAAGTAAACGTTGTTCGGACCAAGAAGCTCTCGAATGTACGGGCTGCCGGCAAGGACGATGCGACCAATGTCCGCCCTCTGAAGCGTATCAAGCTGGAAGAAGCCCTGGAGTTCGTGGTCGAGGGAGAACTGGTCGAAATCACTCCGAACCACATCCGCATCCGCAAGCAGCTATTGAAGGAAGCGGATCGCCGCCGCGCCAAGCGTCAGGCCAAGAACCAGGGCGAAAAATGACCCCGATCGATTTCTCAATCGCAGTATCTCTGCGCTGTTTCCTGTGACAAAATAACGCCCAATCCCCGTTTGATCGTGTACCTGAATCGAGGCCACTCCCGTGTGAGTGGCGAGTGCGAGGAGTCACATGAGCAAAGCATCATCGACTGATTCTCGTAACCTGGAAACCTCACCGGATAACCCCACCTCCTTTCTCCAGCCGATGCCTCCGATGGGGATCTACGAAACCCTCTATGCCTTTCAGGCTGCTTACGGTGAGCCGATGGGGGAACCGGGTACTCATCCATGGAGCCAGGGTTATCCGCGCACCAAGCCAATCCCGGGTGGACCGGAGATGCCCTCCACAGTGGCGGTCAGCTCTGAAAACCTGATGTATCCCAAGTCGTGGGGCATGCCCGCTCTGCGTGAGAAAATCGCCAGCTACTACCGCAAGTACTATGGCGCGACCATCGATGCCGACAATGTCATGGTCTTCGCCGGCGGCCGACCCGCATTGTTTTCCGTGCTACTTTTTCTTGAACAGGAAATCCGCGTCCGTATCGCCTCGACAGAGTACACCCCCTACTACGACATCCTCGAACGACTCCGGGTGCCCTATGATTTGATCGACAGCGATGAAGAAAATCGATTCTATCCGCCGATAGAAAATTACACCGCCACCGATCCGGACCAACGCACACTGATGCTGCTGAGCAACCCCTGTAACCCGACCGGCATCACACGTACAGGTGCGGAAATTGACACTCTGGTCGCCGCTGCCAGCACTACCCACTGTGGACTGCTCATCGATGAGGCGTACGAGCTGTTCCATGATCCGCCGGTCAGCGCACTGTCGCACATCCGGGATATCGACCAGACCAACATCTTCGTGACCGGTGCGGCTACCAAGGGCCTGCAATCCCCGGGAATTCGTATCGGCTGGGCGATCGCTGCCAAGCACCACATCGAAATCCTCGGCAATTTCTCATCTTTCGGCATGGGCGGGGTTTCCCATCCCTCCCAGTGCTACGCCCTCGAACTGATGGAAGAGAGCCGTGTCGAACATGTGCGCAGGGCGATCCCTGCTTACTACGGTAGTCAACGTCAGCGATACGGTGAGGCGTTCGAGAAAATGGGGTTACAGATCTTTACCGGCGACGGTGGCTTCTACCACTGGTGTCGCCTGCCGGGCGGAATGACCGCAGCAGAACTCAACGAACGCCTGTTTCCTGAAGGAGCCGCAATCCTCAAGGGCAACGATTGCGACATGCATCGCTACGGCAGTCTGTCACCCCTGAGAAACTTCATCCGCTTCTCCTTCGGCCCCCTGGGTCCGGAATCATTCGAGGAAGACATCGAGATCCTGACCCGGGCCCTGGAAGCGTGAACCACTTCCAACATCTCTCTGCATCAGCAACAAGGAGTACATGGTCACGTCAGAGGAGAGAAACAAGATCCTGGGAGTCAGCGGCAGAGTGCTCTTGCCGGCCTGGAATCTCAATGAGGCCAGAACGTGACACGAGTCGATAAGCCCAACAACAAGGTTTCAAGCTTCTTCTTGATCCTGGCAGCACTCTGCGCGGCTCCAGCCATCGTGATGATGATCGTCCCTGATGTGCTTCCTCACGGTAACAATGGTCTTGGTTTTATATTTCTGGCCATGCTGGGTACTCCTTTTTTCATCTTCCTGGCGTTCGTCAGCGGGGTCATTTCCTTTCTCCTTGGCATCGCTTCTCCCACTTCGAAGAAGAGTGATTCTCCTGAAGAGGAATCCACTACCAAGACTTACAAGAGTCGGAAGAAATCCGAACGGGAAGAACCGACCCCCGACACCGATGAAACATACAAGCCATATGATCCACCCTTCCATCCAGATGATCTTCACGACAGGTGAAGCGCCATGCAGAGGTTGCCTTTACTTACTGGAGACTACCCGGGTAAATTCATCTCAATGAGAGCGTCGGATTCGTCTAAACCATCGGGCTGGCTGACAGAGGAGAAGTTTCATGACCCAGAGACTGATGTCCGTACTGTTGTTCTTATCGATCACCGCACCGCTTCCAGCACAGATCGAGGGATTGCTGGAACTACAGAAGAACCTGATCAACAAGGAGGTCACCGGCAGCAACGTGGCCCTGGTGGTCCGCAACGGCGAGGTCATCCATCGCAAGGTGGTCAACTCCGGTAAAAAAGGCGACAAGGACATCACCGATGACACCCTGTTTCCCATCTGGTCGATGTCGAAACCGATCACCATCGTCGCCATGATGACGCTCCACGAAAAAGGGCTCTTCGACTGGAATGACCCGGTCGAGAAGTACATGCCGTGCTTCACCAACCTGACCGTGCGAGATGGAGACACGGTTCGTCCCGCCAAAGAAGTGCTGCGAGTGGTTCACCTGATGACCCATCGCTCTGGCTACACCTATTACGGATTCATGGCCCCGCCGGACTACACTTCGGCACAACCGAATCAAACTCGTTACCAGGATCTGCAACAATATGTCGAGGTGGTGGCGAAAGTGCCGCTGGCGTTTGAACCCGGCACCCAATACGCCTACGGCGTGAATCAGGCGATCCTCGGTCGACTGGTCGAGGTGTTGAGTGGAAAGTCATTTGCCGGTTATCTCGAGGAAGCCCTCTTTGAACCGCTCGGCATGAGCAATACCGGTTTCGTACTCGATGAAGAGAGTCGTGGGCGCATCCAGCCACTCTTCTACAATGACGGCAACATCAAGGGGTTCACCTCAGGGTTGCTCGATAGCCTCTCCTATCATCCCGACAACAAGGCACACTTCGGCGGTGAAGGATTGATCTCAACCCTGGAAGACTATTCATTCTTCTGTGAAATGCTGGTCAACGGCGGCAACTTCCGGGGAAAACAGATCATCAACGCCGACAGCATCGCCACCATGACCAGGGCGTGGACTCCCGAACAACCGAACGATCCCGGCTATCACTATGGCTTCAGCATCTTTGTGCTTTCTGCTCCAGAGAAGGACAATCCGGATGTACCGGCTGGCATCTACGGCTGGGCGGGCTGGCACAACACCCACTTCTGGATCGACCCCAAGACCAAGCTGTACGGCCTCTTCATGAGCCGAGCCCGTGAGTTCAAGGGTCAGATCCCGAGACAGATGCGCGAAGCGATCTACTCGCAGTAGGAGAATCTGCAGCTGGATCAGCCAGTACAGAAGTCTGGTTTTGGCCCGAAGGGAACCAGGGAAGGCATCCGAGCAATTCGTTCAAATTTTCTCAATTCTGGGGTCCCGCATCGGAGCCAATCCGGATCTTTCTGTAACGGGCAATTGCCCGTCGGGTAACCGGGCCCGCCCCCGGGCAGACTGGATCGAAAGTTGGTGTTCCATGACCGTCAATCAACAGAATCAAACGACAGAAACGATGTGTCTTTCCGATGCCGAGCTGGAAGCGCTCTCGGCAGGAGGGGGAGTTTCTCTTCAAACCAATGTCGCATCCGTCCGAGGTCCTGCGCCGTCCAGCGGACAGACGATTCAAATCGGCCCCCTGAGCGTCTTGATGCAAGCTGGTTAGTAAAATCAGTACCGATCTCACAGGATCCATCTTCGCCCCCCATCTCCAGACTGCTCGGAGGTGGAGGGCGAAGTTTTTTCCCGCTTCGATGAGTAATTCATCCAATAGGCGCAGCTCTTCTAGCTACCAGCATCGGGATCGAGGAGGACGAGAGTGGTGATGCCCCACCGGCCATCCTTGAGGAGCAACGTATAGACCGCGCCGTGAACTTCCGGCGGCATGAAATTGCCATCCTTGTCCCAGCGAGTGAAGGTGATGCGCCAGAAGGCATATCCTTCATTGACCAGTTCGAACTCCTCGCTCAACAGCTCGGAATGATCAAACCCCTCGGCGCGGATCTTCTCGAACAGGTCACCGTAAAGGGTTTTCGCAGCGGCTCGGTCGAGCACAGCGTGACTGGCCTTCCCCGTCGAGGCCCAGCCAGGCAGATGCCAGCAGCCAGCCAGCGCATCGAGGTCACCAGCATTGAACGCCGCAAGATAACGGTTCGTCACCTGCTGAATTTCCGCCACCTGTGGAGAAGAATCGGAAGCTCCCCCAGGAAGCCCCGCGCAACCGCAAACGCAAACAACAACCAGCCAGAAGAGTGTGTAAATTTTCATGGCGTCAAATTACCACAGACCCACATCGACAAAAGAGGCGGGCCGTACTACCAGCACGGCCCGCCCACCGGTGCCGCTACCTCACCTCGGGCCGCGGTCGCACCTCGGCATAGATCTGCTGCGGCGCCTCGGCGAAGTACTTGAGCAGTGCCGGACACAACCACCCGATCATGTCGAGCTCGTTGCAGCGATAGACGTTGCCGCCGCACTCCTCGTGCATCCATTCCAGCGACACCTGGTGTCCAGGGAACGGCAGCTCGGAAAAGATCAGGGTGAAGCCGTTGTGAGCATCCGGAAGCTGCTCGGCGAGCCGATCCATGATCAGGTCGGCACCGGCCACGAACGGCTCCTTGACGAGCCCGACGGCATCGTCATCAAAAACCCACAGGCCATTGTCAAGGTAAGGGTGGATCGCCTGGATACTGTTATTGCTGGGCATGATTTGCCCCTTTCACGAAAGCTCCTCCCCGACAGCAAGGTGCTGCCAGGGAAAGGCGCTAAAGAAATGAAGTTGGAGACTGCAAGGCCACTTGGCCTGCTGAGTGTCCCCCGGGGCCAGTTACGTATGCCCCTTCACTACGTTCAGGGGCATACTCACTGGTCCCAGGGATCTGGAATTTCACTCATTCCGGAACAAGGCAGGTAGGCTCTGTGTTCTACTGCGAATGACGATGGACACACTCCCAAGGCAGAAATCGAAAGCGAGGACAATACGTGGAGCTGGAAAAATCCGGCAAGCGGATCGCTACAGTGTCCTTGATCATGATGGGGCTCTGCTTCGTTCCATTTTTTGTGATGATGATCCCTGGTGTGCTTCCCCACGGTAACAATGGCCTTGGGTTCGTATTCCTCGCCTTCGGAGGTGCCGCATTGTTCGGCAGCACGGCGGCCATCGGCGCACTCTTCATGAGCATCGGAACGGCAGCAAGAATCGCAGCCGACAAGGATAGCGACCAGGCAACCGTTACTGCTGACCCGCCAATCACTCGATTCGGCAAGATGGTGTTCAATGCATCGGGAATTACGTTCTTTGTATGCATGTTACTCATGCTTTTCTGGGCTGACGGTCCTGATCAGATCAAGGTTGTTTCCAAGTACTCATTTCGAGGGATCTTGCTAGGAATCCTCATTCGTACCATCGGGGCTATATGGGAAACGCTCAAAAAGAGATGGCTAAGAGACACTCCTGCCATCGAAACCGATCTTCCGTATGAACCCCATGATCCGCCCTACGAGCCAGACAACCTTCACGACAAGTAGCCCAACCAACCCCTCGGCGACAACTTCTATACGCAGCGAATCAGGATTGTCGACACAATTAATTTGACCCCGAACAGATGGGGCCCCTCTCTATAGAGAGGGGCCCCATGTTTTTTCAAATAGAATCGGAATTGCGGAACCAAGTCTATCCTTGAACCGGTTGGGCTCCTGCTACCACCAAGGTGCTGATCAGTTGCTGCTACCGTGGCGGGAATTGATCTCGCAAGACTTACCTGATGAGCGAACAGCATGGCATAACGAATTGCCTTGAAACGGGACAGTGGGGTCTGTTGTTGGTTTTTGGGGGTTTGGGGCTGTTTGGGGGGGTGCTGGGGCGGGTTTTTGGATGGGCGACCGGAAGCGGACGTGGGGGTCGCAATTGCGTTCTTGCAATTGGGGGGAGCGGAGGTGTAGCCTGCCGGGGTCAAGGATTCTTTCCTTTTGCGGTGACTTTGCATGGGCAGGTTCAACAAAATTCAGGTGCCCTTCACCCACAGGGGGAGTCTCCGATTCAGCCCGCCGCTGGATCGAAACGGGAAAGGTACAGTTTCCAATTGATCGATGGTCCCCAGGGCGATCCGCGGTCTATTGCACACTGACCTGATCTGTTTCCCAATCTTCGGGAGGTGAGCCGTGCTTCCGCAACGGAAAGTACAGGCACCCGGAAAGCCGGGTTACCCGCTCCGACTACCGCGATTCAAAAACCGCTACCTGTCGGTCATTCTGATAGCCATCTGGCTGCTACTGCCATCGACAGCTTGGGGGCAAGACGATCCGGGTCCTATCATCGCGGACCCGCCCCAGATGATGTGTTTCGGAAACTCGCTAAAGGCAATGCGAACCACGGTGCTGGAACCGCATTTTGCTGCGCGTCATGCCATCACCTCGCTACGCTTCTCCCAGATCATCAGCGCCAATGGATCCGATGTTTACCTCGGTGCCCTGAAGATCGAGGGACAACCACTTCCGCTGGCTCTCGATAATTCCCCATTCCTGCTCACCAGTTCGGTGGTGCGCTGGGGCTACGTCCACAACAACAACAGCAACACACCGGATCTGATGCTCGATAACTTCGTGATGGCCCAGAGCCAGGTACCAGCAGGCCGTGTTCCATCGGCGGTCATCGGTTCCGAGGCGGAACTCGATCTGTTGCTACAGGTGTGCGACTGGATGGAGGAGGGGCAGACCCCGCCGCAACTGCTACCGATGCGCCAGTGGCTCGAACAGGACAACACCCGAATCAATCGCCTGAAATGCTGGAAACAGGGTAGACGGGTCTTCCTGCTGCTGACCGGAACAGAACAGCTGCCGGGCGGAACCGATGCGACGTGGCGCACGGAGATCTCCTGGCAACCAACCACCGCCGGTGGTTTTGTCGATCTGGAGGTGCAGCCATGACCTGCCAACCTCCAAACGCCGATCGTCATCAGCAAGCCGCCTGGATTGCATTTGCGCGCACTGAATCGTGCTCGCAGCTTTCAGCAATGGTACCTGGCCTGATCGAAAAGATTGGTTACGAAACCACGGTACAATTTCACAAGGCGATGGAGCTGTGCGCCGACAACTCACCCGAAGAGATCGTCGGCGTTCTGCTGAACCCAGATCTGACCCCTAGCATCACAGCACGCGAACTGGGTGCGGCATTCTTCATCCGGAGACTTGAATTCGAGGGTATCACCTACCGTGAAACGGCTATGTATTACAGAATTGTATCACCGTACGTTCCTGTGAATTCTCCTTTTCACGCTTACGCTTTTTTCCACGAGTGCAATCGCATGTGTAGAAATGGTCACGCAAATCTGATCCCTGAGTTAATCGATAGTCGTGCTGATAGCTGCAAGTACTCAGAATCTGGAGTTCTTTCCATCTGGCAAGAATCCCTTTTCCAATTCTTGTTGGGTCTTTCGGCTTCCTATAGAGGAGATTTTAAAACTGCTCATCGCGAACTCGAAGCTGCATATAAAAAAGCGATTGGCCTGGATTTCAGTTGTGCCGTTTCCATCCAATATCGCATTGCCCAGCTCTATCGTGAATCAGGCCAGTTCAACAAAGCTATCGAAATCTGGAGATCTGAAACTTTTCGATCTCCAATGGAGATGCAAAAAGATTGGGGTCGACTAGCTGCAGTTCATCTAAACGCCGCGCAGTGCGCTCTCGATAGCAAAATGTCGGAGGTCGCCAGAACAGAGCTTGAGGCATCTCGAGAGCTCATCACGAAGGCACATTTCAACATCCCTCGTTTAACAGGATACCAGTATCTCCGCGAGGGAGAGCTGGCGACTCTTGAAGAGCGATACGACGATGGAGAAACACGGCTGAAACAAGCTCTCGATTTCTTCAGGGATCTCGATCCGCCTTGCTCTGAAGGCCTGATGGAAACCAAGGTCGCGCTGGGGAGTTATGCGCTTTACCAGAATGATCTTCGGATGGCGTGGGCCATTATCCGGAGCCTGATCGAGGAGGCCGGC
>JAYZTT010000022.1:0-22044 GCA_036125855.1 Planctomycetota bacterium | reverse complement strand
ACATCCCGCTCATATTGCTGGTTGACGATGTTCATCACCAGTTCGATTCGATTACTACTCCGAACAACACTCGAAAAGTAATTGGTGAAGAATGCGAAGTCGGCATCGATGCCGATGTCGGCGATGCAGAAATCTCCATTGCATCCGGTGCCTCCGACCATTCCGGGAAGGGGCGACCCTTGAGCGGTTCCGTTCACTCCACAGAACCAGTCACTGGGCAACACCTGATCACCCCGATAGACAACGTGATCCTCACGCCGGAACCCTGGAAACCGTTCTGCCAGCGGTTCAATCCAGTAGGAGCTGCCGTCCGCCAGCACGATGTGGGCCCACAGCCCCTCGATGTGCAGAGCGCCCGCCACATCTGAGCCCTTGTGATCGTAGACAACACCACGAAAGGTGCGCACTGGTCCGGGATCAGTGAAGATGGTCTTGCCGTTGTCGTCTGTACTCTGAATCAGAAAATCAGCCGCACGAACCGAACGGGGGATCAGTTCCAGGACTTCGAGTTTTCCTTCGATCGGCACCGCCACCTCGAGGTAGCCGCCCAGTTCATCCGGGATGTCGAGCTCGATCAGCTGCGAGCCGCTGAGTCCGAGTAAATCATCGACATCTGCCGGACGAATTTGCGCCGAGGCGGTCGTCGTAAGGCTTGCCAACAGCAGTAGCCACAGCAGCGAGAAAAAGCGGGAATTGGTCAGATTGGCTGAACGCATGACACCTCCTGCGCGTTGTGCACACCTTGCAAGGACATAGGGATGGTGGCGACGGAACGACTTGAGAATAAGTACCCTATCGACCGGTACCAGCATCGATGCGTTCATGCTAGCAAGGCATATCGATCAGCGGAATCGGCTAGATGACGATGAATTACGGTTGGGGATTGCTGGAATGGAGCTGGCCAGTGGTGGAAGTAGAGAAGAATTCTCTCTATGTGGATTTCTCATCCTTCAGTCGTCGTGCCACGACGAGTTCGGGTCGCATCGTCAGGAGCAGAAGGATGGGGATCAGCGCACTGGCTCCTCCGAGGACGAACAGCTGCCAGGCTTGCCAGTCCAGTTTGTTGAGCTGGGTTCCGATGAAGGTGCCGAAGTTGCTGACCGCCATGTACAAGGTGAACTGGGTTGCTGCGGCGGTGGTCCAGGAGATCTTCATGTAGAGGGAGAAGAGCGACACCGTCTGGAAAGCAATCGCTCCCTTGAACAGCGGAATGACCCAGAGAGGAGAGAAGGAATCGTCGAGCCAGTACGGGTGCAGCAGTCCGAATACGATCAGGCTGCCGGATGCGATCAGCCCGCCGATGAAGGCCATCTTGCGTCGACCGAATCGGTCGCAGAAGAAGCCGCCGGTGAGAGCCCCGATCACCTCGCCGCCGACGCCATAGCTGCCCTGGGCCTTGGAGTAATCGGTGGCGGTCCAGTCGAACACGTTGACGAAGGTGTCCGCGGCGAGATTGATGAAAACTCCCTGGCACACCGAGGTCAGGATGGCGACCAGCACGCCGATGGCGGTGGTCCACAGCGCCAGCGCCCGGAGCAGTTCCTCTAGCACGACAACCGGCGATCGAAGTGCGGCGATCTGGCTCGAGACCGCTTGCCCCTTCGACCACGGAAATCTCTTCTCTCCAGCTCTCTCACGCATCAATACGACCGCTACCAGAATCACCAGTACCATCATCGCCTGGGCCTGGATGGTGGCGTTCATGCCGTAGGCCTCGACCATCACGGCGCCTCCATAGGTGCCGACCGAGATGCCGAAGATCTTCGATCCCCACATGAAGCCGTTGACGCGTCCTCGTTCTTCCTCTTCCAGGATGTCGACGGCCAGTGCGTCGGTGGCGACATCTTGTAGTGAGGCGAAGCAGTTGTGGAGGAAGAAGATGCCGCCGACAAACAAGATGGCGCTGATGGAGGTGGCTCCTTCCGCTACATCGGAATCGGGGATCCAGGAGAAGAACTGAGCCAGCCAGGGCGAGAGTTCGACGGTCGCATCCTGATGCAGGGTGCCGATGGTGCCGATGCGATCGGTGGCCAGCAGGGTTACCGCCATACCAAGTTGAGCGAAGGCGATCCACGGTCTACGAAGACCGAGAGCCGGCCAGCGAATCGAATCGATCATCGGTGCCCACAGAAACTTGAAGGACCATGGCAGCACCGCAAAGCCGGAGATCAGTACCGTTTCCGCACGTGTGAAGCCGCCCTCGATGAAGATCGCGATCAGTGCGTACATCACGAAGCCGTAGGGAAAGCCCTGGGCGAAGTAGAGCAGGCACAGCATCGCGGTGCGCAGCAGCCGATTTTCCTTCAGATTCAAGGGGCGGCCTCCTGGCTCGAGGGGCGGAATCCGGGTCGAGGGGGCAAGATACGGCCCAAAAGCGTCATTTTGGAGCCGTTTTTTGCCATCTGGTGGCTCCGGGCGGGTCAGTCGGTCCGAGCGAACCCGGGAACAGGATAGGAGAGAAGGGCGTTATAGAGCCCTGTGGGAAAGGAGAAACCGATGACAAGAACCAAACTGACACTGCTTCTCTCCTTCCTGGCCCTGGCGCCACTGATTTCTGCCGGCTGCTCGGCGGGAAATACCTACGTGCGTGCGATCGGCTCCTGGAAGAGTGCTCCAATGACGGTCGAGGTGCACAGCAAGCCCTCGGCTGCTGTCATTGCCCCCTCGTCGCTGTCCTGGATGAAGAAGCTGGCCAACGATGTGAAGGAACGGCTCACCTCCGATCTGCAGCTGACCATCGATTCTTCCGGCGCGTACGTCGCACAGATCCACGGTCGCGAGATCAATGGGCAGCTTGAAATCACCTCCATCTTCGGCGATGGACTCGGTGTCTCGACCGAGTTCGGATCGGTGAGGAAGGAAGCCAGGGTGCGGATGATCGATAACGATCGCATGGTGCTGCAGAGTGCTGGCACCGAGATCACCCTGGTGCGCACCCACTAGCAGAGTCGATCCTCCTCAAGAGTTTTCATCAAGATGACGAAATCTCGTGGACTTGCCACTCTTCATCGACCCACAGCCCGATGATCTCCAGCCCCTCCAGTTTCTCGGACAGAAACTCCATCGACTTCTGGATGTGCACCAGCTGATCCTCGTGGGGGGCGGGGTTGCCCGCACAGCCGTGGTGGCCAACGATGGCAATGCCGACCGATGCGTGGTGCTCGATGGAGATACCGACACGCTGGAGAATCGACTCGATGGCGTGGGAGTTCTTCTGTTCACAGAGGATCAGGTTTGGACCCGGCTCCGTCACCGAATCGACATGGTCGACACCAAATCGTTGCTGGAGATAGCGGATGACTGGCAACTGAGTGCGTCCATCGATGCAATTGATGACGGTACAGAATCCCACTTCAACTCCTCCGGTGGTATCGAGTCTCCGGCAACGGCAACACTTCTGGAGTGACTTCGCCTCGAGGATTTCATCGATCCCTGCGAGCGGTCGGTCCGGTCGTTCCGGATTCTACATCGCCAGTGCAACGGCGCCACCGAGCCCGGCAGCAGTCTCGCCATCACCATTTTCTAGATGTTCCGTCTGAAAAGCTCCGGGTTGCGGATGTAGGAAATGCAGGGCATGTGCCCCGCACGTTATTTTCTCTCTTTACGAAAGGCGGCGACATGACCGATGATAAGAAGAAGGACAAGAAGGATAAAAAGGACGCCAAGCAGATCGACGATGAGCAGTTGAAGGATGTGGCTGGGGGGACAGTGGATTTGTATTGGCGCTATAAAGTGGAAGATGGTTCCGTTGATAAAAAGGGGGGTAATGAGTTGAAGGGTGATTTCGAAACTGACGCCCTTGCCTGATAGGACGAAAAATATAGGTACGTCGCCGACAGGATGAAAAAATCCGGCTCGGAGCCATGGGATTGGCTCGTGGCCCCCACCCATCGCACAGCCGCCCCGCCGAAAGGATGCGACATGACCGATGAGAAGAAGAAGGACAAGAAGGATAAAAAGGACGCCAAGAAGATCGACGATGAGCAGTTGAAGAATGTGGCCGGGGGTACTAGGGGCCATGAGGCAGCTCATGTTGTTCAACAGAAGGACGGCACCGAAACCAAGAAGAAGGATGGCGGTACTTGGACATCCGGATCGGGCACTGTTACCTTCGACGGGTGAGTGAAAGGGATCCAACCAACCCCCGAGCCATGGGATCGGTTCGCGCTCCCCACACTGTTCGAATCGTTTCGTGCCTCCATCGACTGCTGACCCTGCCGCCGGTCATCGACCGGCGGCACGGTCAGCGTCTCGGCACCGGGGTGCCGTCGATTTCGAGACCCACAAGGATGGTAATCCAGTATCTCTGCCTGCCTCCTTTATCGCTGACGATGGACCCCAGGCCGCCCCACAACCCGTCCACCGACACTCGACACCCAACGCTCGGCATTTTCCGCCAGATCCGGTCGCGTGACCTTCCCCGCTCTCTCTTGTACCCTACCGTTTGCAAGACGAATCCCCTGACCCTTGACCGACCGATGAGGAGTGCCTCCGATGAAGAGAAGCAGAGTCTCGATGTGGATCGTGTTCGCTGTGTTGTGGTCACTCGGTCCGCTGACCTCCCCGGGCTTCGCCCAGGACGATGACAAGCCGCAGTACAAGGGGCGCACCATCGCCCAGACGATGCACTGGATGGGTGCCGAGTGGCTGCTGCGGGAGACGCGCGAGAAGGAGGAGCGGGTCTCGGTGCTGATGGAAGCACTCGGAGTCGAGGCGGGGCAAACGGTCTGTGATCTCGGCTGTGGCAACGGTTATCACGCCCTGCGACTGGCCAAACGAGTCGGGGCCTCCGGCAAGGTGCTGGCGGTCGATATCCAGCAACCGATGCTCGACATGCTCGAGAAGCGCAGCGACGAGGCGGGACTCGGCAACATCCAGACGATCCTCGGAGATACCGCCGATCCGAAGATTCCCGATGGCTCCTGCGATCTGATCCTGCTGGTCGATGTCTACCACGAGTTCAGCGATCCCGAGGCGATGCTGGCAATGATGCGAAAGGCGCTGAAACCCGATGGCCGCATCGCCCTGGTCGAGTTCCGCAGCGAGGATCCCGAGGTGCCCATCAAGAAGTTACACAAGATGAGCAAGGCGCAGATCCTCAAGGAGTACCTGCCGGCAGGTTACCGTCTCGTCGAACAGTTCGATGACCTGCCATGGCAGCATCTGATGTTTTTTACCCGTGACGATGCGCCATCCACGCCGGAGAAGGACTGGATCCAGCTCTTCAACGGCAAGGATCTGAAGGACTGGAAGATCAAGTTCGCCGGCCACGATCTCGGTGATAACTACAAGGACACTTTTCGTGTCGAAGATGGAGTGCTGAAGGTCGACTACAGCAAGTACGACAGCTTCGACGCCAAGTTCGGGCACATCTTCCACAAGGATTCCTTCTCCCACTACCGGCTGCGCGTCGAGTACCGCTTCGTCGGCAAGCAGGTTCCGGGGGGGCCCGGCTGGGCGTTTCGAAATAACGGTCTGATGCTGCACTGCCAATCACCGGAGAGCATCGAGAAGGGTCAGGATTTCCCCGCTTCCATCGAGGTGCAACTGCTCGGCGGACCCGGCGGCGACAGCAAGCGCAGTACCGCCAATCTGTGCACCCCCAGCACCAATGTCGTGATGGGAGGGAAACTTCTAACGCGTCATTGCCTCGACTCCACCTCCGAGACCTACCACGGCGACCAGTGGGTCACCGTCGAGATCGAGGTGCGCGGCAACGAGATCATCCGTCACATCATCGACGGCAAGACGGTGCTCGAATACACCGAGCCGCAACTCGACGAACGTGACGGCTACGCCAAGAAGCTGATGGCAGCCGGGGCCAGGAAGATGCTCAGCGAGGGCTACATCTCGCTGCAGGCAGAGAGCCACCCGACCGAGTTCCGCAAGATCGAGCTACAGAAGCTGGATCCGCGTTAGCGAGTTATCTCTCCTGCCTGGTCTTCAGAGGTCGGTGAAAAGAGAAGATCTTATCTCGGTCACTCTTTCTGCTGTCAAAGATCAGTTTCTTTCATTTGAAACCTCTCTGATTAGTTCGGCTCGACCACCACATCTTGCAGCGGCACCCGGTCGCAGGCGATGTCGTCGCTGGTGATGTCCGGAGTTTCTCCTCTTTGGTGAGTCCATAACGCCTGCAGGGCACCGCCGAGCGCACCCGATTCCGGTTCTTCCGGTAGCGTCACCGGTACCTGCAAGGCATCGGCGATCATCTGACGCCACAGTGGGTTTCTCGAACCGCCGCCGACCAGTCTCAGGCCATCGACGGTGACCCCCAACCCCTTCAGTCGGTCGACTCCACTCGCCAGGTTGGCGGTGATCCCCTCGAGGGCAGCACGGAAGATGACGCCGGGAGCAAAACTACCGGGACGCAAACCGCTGATGGTGCCGGTGGCATCGGGAAGGTTGGGAACGCGTTCGCCGTGCAGGAACGGAACAAAAGAAACGCCACCACAACCCGGTTCGACGGCAGCCGCCAGATCGGTGAGTTTCTCAAGTGCATCCGGGTCATCCGGGAAGTAACCGTTGCGTACTTCCTCGGTCACGTTGGTGCAGTTCATCACGCACAATAGCGGTAGCCAGGCTCCATCGCTGGAGCAGAACGGCGCGATCAGGCCTTCCGGGTCGACCACCGGTTCATCACAACGGGTGAAGACGGTACCGGAGGTGCCGAGACTCATGACCACGGTACCGGCGCGAGTCGCTCCCGAACCGATGGCGCTCATCATGTTGTCGCCGCCGCCGGGGGCGACCAGTACCCCCTCGGGAATGCCGAGTTGTTGCGCTGCCGCCGGGCATACCGTGCCGGCTGCTTCTCCCGTTTCGAGCAACCGCGGTAGTTTGGCCGCCAGTTGCTCATCGACCGCGGCCACCGCCGCCTCATCGAAACAACGCTCGCGGACGTCGAACCAGCCGGTACCGGAAGCGTCGCCGGCTTCCATCGTTCGTTGCCCGGTCAGTCGCAAGTTGATGAAATCATGAGGAAGCAGCACGCCATCGGTTTGTTGCCAGTTATCGGGTTCATGGCGAGCCAGCCATGTCACCTTGCTGGCGGTGAATCCAACCGGTACCGCACGGCCAATCCTGTCGGTGAGCTCCTCTGCTTCTGCCGAGGTGCTGGTATCGCACCACAACTTGGCGGCACGAACGACTCGATCATTCTCATCGACGAAAACAGAACCATGTTGCTGGCCGCTGATTCCAACTCCGGCGATCAAATCGGTCTCGACCTCCTCGTTGGCGAGCAGCTGATGGACCACTTCGATCACGGCGTTCCACCAGTCATCGGGATGTTGTTCGGCAGCGCCGGCGGGTAGTCCTTCGATCAGGTCGAGGGATCGAGCAGCACGGGCGATGACACAGGGGCGGGTTTCGGGGTCGATGACGACTCCCTTGACCCCTTGGGTACCGACATCGAGTCCCAGATACAGAGCAGTCGCCATCGCTTGCCTCCCGGCGGGTCACACTATCCTGTGCCCAGAGAGCTCTCAATGGCCATTTGCCGCTGGATCAGGTCGATCAGTCCAGATGCAGCAAAATTCCGGATTCAACAGGTAGGGGCAAAAACAGCACATCGTTGTTTTGGCTCCTCAATGAGGAGAGATGGGAGGGCTCAGATGCATCGAAACAACTCCGATTCGCAAGCAATGCCTGTCAAGATGCGTCCGGCCAGCCGACATCGCATCGGACTGGTGGTCCCCAGCTCCAATACCACCATGGAAACTGAGCTTCCCGAGCTGCTCGATCGGATCGAGGACCAGAACGCCTATCGCTTTACTTTTCACTCGTCGCGAATGCGCATGAAGACGGTCAGTCCCGAAGAACTCAAGGCGATGAATGGCCAGGCGGATCGGTGCGTCGAGGAGCTCTCCGATGCCGCGGTCGACGTGGCAGCCTACGCTTGCCTGGTAGCCGTGATGAGTCAGGGGCCCGCCCATGAAACCAGTCTCGCAAATCGACTCACCACGCTGGTGAGAAAAGGAAATCCCGCTGCGCATATGATCACCAGCGCCGGCGCATTGATCGACGGCATCAAATCACTCGGTGCATCGCGCGTGGCCCTGATCACTCCTTACATGAAACCGTTGACGCAGCTCGTCATCGATTGTCTCGAAGATGCGGGGATTGAAGTGGTCGATTCGATTTCACTGGAAATTGCCGACAACCTGGAAGTGGGACGTAGAAATCCTCTCGATCTGGTCGAGATCGCCAGGGATCTCGATTTGAGTCGCGCCGATGCGTTGGTGCTGTCCGCCTGCGTTCAGATGCCGTCACTCGAGGCGATCCCGGTGGTGGAAAATGAGCACAAGTTGCCGGTGTTGTCGGCGGCGACCGCCACACTTCGGTCGATCCTCGACAAGTTGGAACTGGATGTGTCGATTCCCGGAGGTGGCAGCTTGTTACAGGCCAGCTCGATAGCCCCACAGGAAAGAGGGAACTAATGCAGATCATTGATATTCAGGATTCAGGAGCTTTCGATGTCATCCTGGAACGGGTGAAGAACGAGGCGGTGTTGTTACAACTGCCAACTGTCTACACCCTGGTTGCAGCTCCGACTCGTCACGGGGTGGAACAACTCGATCACCTCAAAGATCGCCTCTCCGGCAAGAACTATGGCACTGTCATGGGAAGTTGCTCGAGATTTCTCGACCAGGCTCTGGACGGTGCCATGCCGTCTTACTTCCGTTCAGCCTCCCGGCTTGAGCGACTGACGGGTGCATTCGTCCGAACAGCCTTCGCCGATGTCGAAGCCAGCTCACCCGTCATCCGGGGGGGGACCCATCAAAGCCTGATTCTGGAAGGTGTTCACCGGGATCTATTCCGGCAAGCGGAACAGGTCCTGGCGGCATCGGTGGATCAAGAGCTGTGGTGTGGCCGCAGAGTTAGCTCGCTACTGTGCACCAGTGCTAACCTGAGTGGAGATCCACTCGGGTCCATCACCGATCGTGAACGGGCAATGGAGTTTGCTCAGCAGCGGGATGTCGGATTGGTGGTCACGTGTGAAATGGCTCGCACCGGCCTCGGTTCTTATCCCATCTTTGAACTGGGTCCCGAAGCGATCTCGATACAGAGAGAAGGACCCGGTCTCCGGCGGCTACTGAGCGAGGTTCCCGCTGCGTTGCAACCAGCTACCGCCGCCTGATCTCGTTCTGGCATGATCCATCGACTTGCAGGTGACGTGGATCCCATACATGATCAGAGAGACATCAACGATTCTGCTGATGGGGTTTGCCATCGCGATGGGAGTTCTTCCATGTCTCGCACTCTTCTGGTTCTTTTACCACTCATGGTCTTGTCCGCCTGTTGCACTCTTGCTCCTCGTAGCACCACCTTTGGTGTCCCGGTGACAGACAAAACCCTGGAGCAGGTCGAACTGGCGCAGGTTCTTGCTGCCCCCGAGCAGTTCGCCGGGAGACCGATAGAAATCCGTGGCGAGGTGGTCGATGTTTGCCAGCGAAAAGGCTGCTGGTTACGAATGGCGCCTACTGATAGTGGTGACAAGGATGGGGTTTTCGTCAAGTTCACCTGTCCCATCGATGGCGAACGATTGATTCCGATGGCGGCGGTCGGTCAGCCGGTGATGGTGGAAGGAACTTTGATCGTCGAAACCATCAGCGAGGCAGAACGCCGTCACTATGCCAGCGATGCCGGAAAAAGTGATGAAGAGATCCAGAAGATCGTTGGCTCGTCCACACAGGTGCGAGTGGCATCGGGAGCGGCCCATGTCGAGGGCATCGAACCGACGCCCGATTCCTGAATCGAGATCGATGGTCGTCTAGTTACTGCCACTCTTTGCGCGGGGAAACGTGAAGTCGGAGTTGGGGGCTAGCGCGTTAGCTGGCCACGGTCGCTTCTCGTCGAAGACTTTCATCCTCTGCCAGCTTTCCAGCGTGACGAAACTCTCATCGAAAGATCCGTCACTGTTCTTGTGGCCGTCGGTATCGATCCCCAGATGCTTGGCGAGAAAAGTATAGGCCCCCTGTCTTTTCGTCGCTCCGTAGTCATGTTCTTCGGCGGCCAGGTGCAGGTTTTCGACATTTTCCTCGACTCCGAGTAGCTGATAGATTCTCCGGGCATAGGGAAACTCGACCTTGTCGGTGTTCCTGGTCCAGTCATCGCCACAGGAGATCAACATCATCGGACGAGGTGCCGCCAGCGCAGCGATCTCAGCGTTGTTGGTGTCGTGTTGGTCACTGACATGGATCGGATGGCCACTCTCACAATCGCAGCCACCAAAGAAGTGTGCAGAAACCATCACCACCGGCACCGAAACTTTGACTCGCTGGTCGATGGCGGTCAGCAGGAACGATTGGGTGCCACCGCCAGATGACCCGGTGATGGCGATCCGTTCTGCATCGACATCGGATCGGGAAACCAGATAGTCGAGGATACGGATGCTATTGAATGTCTGCAGCGGCATCAGTTTCGGGTGTTGGTGCTTCCAGCCGGCCAGTAGCGAGTCGCCGAAGCCGACCATGTCGTAACCGATCACCACCGCGCCCATCCGTGCCAGTACCGCGCTCCGAATCTGGTTCTGATTGCGCTTTCGGCCACCATCGACGCCGCGGCTATGCCCATGAGGAGAAAGGATGCCAGGAAACGGCCCTTCCCCTGAGGTGGGTCGGTAGATGGAGCCGGTCAGGTAGAAGCCGGGCACTGTTTCGATGGCGATCGACTCGACGCTGTAGCCATCGTAGATGCGGCGGTCGTGGATGATGGGAACGATCGGTGGTCTGGCCGGCAGCGGATCGAGACCTGCGCCTCGCAATATCTGCTTTCGAATGTTGGCGGCGCGCTGTTTCCATTGTTCGGCACTGTCGAAGGTCGCAGCGTAGGCTTCCAGTTGCTTGCGACCTGCCTCTTCACTCTGGAAACCGCCCTGGCGAAGCTGGACGGCAGGATCGTCCTGAATCACCGGGCCGGTGCACGAGACGGTTACCAGTAGCAGGACACTGTAGATCGGCCACATCGTGGACCTCGCTTCCATCAGTCGTCGTCATCATCGCCGGTCAGGATCAGTTCCAGTTCTGTCAGGCCCTTGCCGTGTGCGCCGGCGAACGCGTCGGGGTAGGGGGTGTCGACTCCCATCTGGGCGTGCCACAGGATGCGATTGAGGGTGTCCTCATCGGCCATGTCAAACATGTGGAACGGTTCCGCTTCACTGGCGAGAGCCCAGTGTAACTCTTTTCCCTTGAGGGCACTCTTGGCTGGGTTTTTCTCGTCGAGAGGGATGGAGACCGGTCTTGCTTGATAGGGTGAGAAATCAGGTTGATCGATGAAGCAGGTTTCCATCACCGGCATCATTGCATCGAGCTGGGTCAGTGGGGGTACACCGAGGATACGGGTCATCGTGTGTAACACCGAGGTCTGGTTGTAGAAGTCGTGAATCACCTTGCCTCCCTGGCGTGAGTAAGGACTCACCACCAGACAGAGAGATCGGTGACCGTCGACGTGATCGAAACCGTTTTGAGGATCGTCTTCGATGATGAAGATGCAGGTATTCTTCCAGAAGGGGCTCTTGCTGATCCCCTCGACGATGCGGCCGATGGCCAGGTCGTTGTCGGCCATGTGGGCCCGTGGGGTGGGAGCACCGGCGGAGGTCCCGGTGGTGTGATCTTGCGGCAGATAGACCACACAGAAGTTGGGGAACCCGCCACTTTCGGAGAAGCCCTCGAGCTCCTCGAGAAACACATCGGCACGCAATACATCCGGAATCTTCATGTTCCAGCCGGGATAATCACGGCAGCTGTACTCCTTCATGCGTGCAACACCGATCTTCTGCGAGAACTTGATCTTCTTCTCGCCGCTGATGAAATCGTCGTAGATGGCCTGGAAGCTGAGGCCGGAGGGGATCGGTTCGGCGTAATCAAACTCGCCGTAGTTACGAAATGAGAGTCCCGCCATCAGAACGCGATCCCAGATGAAACCTGCCGAGGAATAGGACAGTGGGTCGTCTCCGAAGGTATAGCTGCGGGTGAAGCCTCCGAAACTCTTCTCCAGATGATCCGTGACGATACCCTCGGTACTCCAGGAGTGTCCATCGGCAGAATTGACGCCGTTGCAGTAGTAGTTATCGAGCAACACGAACTCATCGGCGAGGGCATGATGGTTCGGTGTGATCTCGCGGCCGAAGATGCACAGATCGGGTTCGCCATTACCCCGTTCGACATCGCCAAATACCTGATCATAGGTGCGGTTTTCCTTGATGATGTAGACGACATGATCGAAGACCGATGGCTCACCCAGTTTTTTCGGTACCGGACGAGGAGTCTGACCGTTGCCTCTGACCGTCTGAGAACGAAGTGCATGTTGACTGCGGTTGTCGCTGGAAACCTGCTGGGTCATCGCGACCAGTTCTCCTCGAGTGGGGATGGAGACCTGGTTCACCGTTCCCCGATACCAGTAAACACTCCAGCCCTTGGGAGCCGGGTCGCCGCTGCGGCTGCCCACTCCCTTGACGTTGGCGATGTAGAGCTGGCCATCGCTGAGTGACAGCGCTCCCGGGAACCACCCGGCAGGGATGAAGCCCTCGATCTTGTGGTCGTCAGCGAGATTGACGACCGCCACGGCGTTATTGCCGCCATTGGCGACATACAGGCGCTGATTCGCTTCATCGAGGGCCAGAGCGTTGGGCAAGCTACCAAAGGGCAGTTCCGCCAGCGGTCTTGTCGCGATGTGGTCGGTGACTTTTGCACTGTTTGTGTCGATGACGTCGATTTGATCGGAGTTGACACAGGCAACATAGAGGGTCGATCCATCGGAGGTCAGGGCCATGTCGGAGGGATGCAGGCCAGTATCGACCAGCGCCACTTGCTGGCCGCTGCGTGACTGGTCCAGATCGATGAAGGAGACGCAGCCACTGGCGGCGACTCCTCGTTCATCGACGATCACATCGGTGCCGGAAGATTCGGCGGTCAGGTCATCTTCTCCTGGATGACGCCCACCCCAGTCAGAGACGTAGGCGCGTTTCCCGTCGTCGGTGATGATCACCTCGTAGGGAGCGATTCCTACCGCGATCTCGGCGACTCGTTCACCCTTTTCCAGATCGACGATGGCCAGCGTGTTGTTGCGAGACTGGCAGACATAGGCGGTTTTTTCGTCGTTGCTGATGGCGATGCCGGTCGAGTGGGAGGCGTCACTTCCCTTGGGTCCAGGGAGCGATATCTTTCGGGTCCAGGAAACCCTGCCTTTGTCATCGATGGATGCTTCATGCAAGCTCGACTGCGCATCGGTGGCCCACAGTTTGGTACCTTGTGAGTTGATGGCGATGCCGTGCATCGATCCACCACCGCCGGCAAAGCTCAATTCTTGACGTACCGTTTTCATCTGACGGTCGAGAACGACAATCCCTCGATGATCTTTCACGAAAATGATCTGGCCATCGGGATGGGCGACGAGATCGACGGGTCGGCCAGCGAACTCGACGGCGTTGCCGGCTGGCCGGACCAGTTGCCGGGTCGGTACCCAGTGTCCATCGCTTGATTTTCCAACCAGCGGAGTTTCCGGGGTACGGCAACTGGCAACAAACACCGGTAACGACAGCAGACTCATCAGCAACAGAACCATGACTGAGCGCAAGGTGGGCCTCCCGATTCTCAGGGTTTTCTCATGAGGCCAGATGATGGGGGTGAGAAGAGCCTATCGCCAGTTGTTGCTGGTTGTGCTATCGGCGGTTTTTTCGATGGGTTCCGGCAGGCCTACGACTGTTCCAGGGTGTCTGTCGTGATTCCCAGACTCTGAAGCAGTGCGGCCAGTTGTTCGCTCTGTCTGGTGGATAGGGGGAATAACGGCAGGCGAGGTGCCCCAACCGGGATTCCCAGTAACTCCAGCCCGCATTTCACGGTGGCCGGAAGACTCTTGCTCATCATGAAATCGAGTACAGGCAACTGTTGCTGGAAGACGGTGAGTGCCTGATCCGCATCACCCTGCTGGTGTGCCCGGTGAAGTGCGATGTTGAGGTCTGGAATCAAATTGGCTGCTGCAGTGCACCATCCGGAAGCTCCCGCAGCGAATGCCTCATGCGCCATCGGATTGCAGCCATTGTAGAAGGGGAGCTGTCCTTCCGAGATGGTTCGGATTTGAACCATCCGGGAAAGATCTCCTGAGCTCTCCTTGATCATCTCAACGTTGTCGATCTCCTGAGCCATCCGGCAGATCAATTCTGGACTCATGTCGGTGCCGCTCGTAGCAGGGTTGTTATAGGCCATGATGGGAATTGAGATGGAGTCAGCTATTTTGGCGAAATGATGGAAGATTTCCTCGTCATCAAGTTTCCAGTAAGTCACCGGTAATACCATCACAGCTGTTGCCCCGAACTGCTCCGCCAGGACCGCGCGTTTCACAGCCGCTGCGGTGGAAACCTCTGCAATGCCGATGACGACCGGCACTCGACCGGCGATTCGCTGGCAGCTTTCTGCCGCGACCGTGGTCCACTCTTCTTCTGTCAGGTAAGCAGACTCGCCGGTACTACCCAGCGGTGCGATGGCATCGACCTGGGAGGCCAGCATCCTGTCGAGGAGTGTATGAAGACAGTCCAGGTTGAGTTTCGCTCCGTTAAATGGAGTGACCAGATATCCGATAATCCCCTGGATGGCTGGTGAGTGCATCGGATTCCCTCCTGTTTGATGGAGTTGTAACACCTCTCGGTGGCTAACGGACAACAGATTCAATAAATCTCCACTGATGATAGCACTTTGATTGGCGAGGGCACATCAGTACCATGTCTCGACAATCGAAATTCCGATGGTACAGAATACTTGGGGTGATGTGAGTTTGGTGGGAGGTCATGGTGACGGAATCAAACGTAAAGCCTGTAGGCGTTAGTATATTAGAAAATAACGGTGTTGATGTCGAAGCTCTCGTCGCGCAGCTGACAAAAAATGCATCGGTCGAGTTCACAGCCTACTACTACTTCACCAATCTGCGCATGCACTGCACCGGAATCGAGGGGGAGGGGATCAAGGGAGTGCTCGAGGATGCTCGAATGGAAGACCTCAGTCATTTCGAATCGTGCATCGAAAGGATCTTCCAGCTGGGGGGTAGCCTACCGACTCATGCCCATGAGTTCGTCAACATGTCGGGCTGTGAATTCCTGCAGGTGCCGGAGCCACCCAATGACATTCAAGCGATCCTGGAGAGATCTCTGAAGGCGGAGCAGGGTGCCATCGCCAACTGGAATCAGGTCTGCAATATGACCTTCGGCAAGGACCCGGTGACTTACGATCTGGCCAAGGACATCCTGGCCGAAGAGATCGAACATGAAGCCTGGTTCCTGGAACTGCTCCACGGCCGGCCGTCGGGCCATATGCGTCGTCGCTACCCGGGAGAGAGTCCGCACACCCGAAAGCACAGTCGCGCCCTCGACCGGTAAATCGGCTTCCTGTTCGAATCGATTCAGCGATCGCCATCGTTGAGGTGAAAAACTCATCGCGTGCACCAGAGACTGCCTACCGAGCTCCCAGCAGATGCTCTATCAGGATTTGATCGAGTCGTTCCCACTGCATCCCTGTTGCGCCGATGGCATCGGGGTCGATGGAGAGAGAACGTAACGCCGCGACCTTTTCCGGAGAGTAGTCCTTCAGCAGTGGATCGATGGAGGCATCGACCATCTCGGCGGTGAGCTGTTTCACTTCCGGATCGGCATCGAAGGCGTGCGCCCGCTCTTTCAGGATGTTGTAGGTCCGCATGCAGCCGCGGGCGAACTCCCACACACCTTCGTAATCTTCGGTGCGATAGGCGTGGGCATCGAAGTGGCGCGAGCCTTGCCACCGTTCACCGCCAGCAGTGCCTTCCAGCAGGCGAATCAGCAGCAGAGCTTGCTTCGGATCTTCCGCGCCGAAGCGGAAGTCCTGGTCATAGCGTCCGATCTTCTGACTGTTGAGATCGATGTGGAACAGCTTACCTGCTTCCATCGCCTGGCCGACGCCGTGGACGAAGGAGAGCCCCGCCATCGTTTCGTGGGCCACTTCCGGATTGACTCCGACCATCTGGGAATGTTCGAGGGTTTCGATGAAATGGAGCATGTGGCCGGTGGTCGGGAAGTAGATGTCACCACGGGGTTCATTCGGTTTCGCCTCCAGGGCAAAACGAAGATCGTAGCCCTGGTCCTTCACGTATTCGCAGAGGAAGTTCATGGCATCGCGGATGCGTGCGATGGCCGTGCGTGGATCGCGACACGCCTCCACTTCGGTTCCTTCGCGGCCGCCCCAGAAGACGAAGTTGCTGGCGCCCAGTTCAACACCGAGGTCGATGGCATTCATCGTTTTACGCAGAGCAAAGGCGCGCACCTTCGGATCGTTGGCAGTGAAGGCACCATCTTTGAAGATCGGATGACTGAACAGGTTGGTGGTTGCCATCGGCACGACGATGCCGCTCTCTTCGCATGCGGCCTGAAACTCGCCGACGATGCGATCACGCTCGGATGCGGTGGCATCAAAGGGGACCAGATCGTTGTCGTGTAAGTTGACACCGTAAGCACCGATCTCGCCGAGTTTGCGCACCAGGTCACAGGGATCCTGGGTCGGTCGGACGGCGGGCCCGAAAGGATCTCGTCCAGGGTTACCGACGGTCCACAGCCCAAAGGTGAACCGGTCCTCCGGTGTTGGCGCATAGCGATCAGTCATGCCGGTTCCTTCTAGCTGGGGATGTCGACCCAGCGGTTCTCCTGGCTGGAGAGGAGTGCCGAGCCGATGAAGCGAACGCCACGAACCCCGTCCTCGATGGTCGGATAGGCGCCGCTGACCGGTTGCTCTTCACCGCGGACTGCACGAGCGAAAGCGGTGTAGATGTTGCCAAATGCTTCCAGGTATCCCTCCGGATGGCCGGCGGGAGTTCTGGTCAGTGAACCGGCCGCTTCGCCGGCGGCACCGGTGGCGGTGCGGATCGTCGTGACCGCACCATCTGGACCGGTCACCCGGAGATCATTGGGATTCTCCTGATCCCAATCCAGTGCCCCTTCGGTACCAAATACTCGTAACCGCAGTCCATTTTCACGGCCAAAACAGACCTGGCTCGAACAGAGCGTGCCGGTGGCACCGTTTTCCATCTTCAGCAGTACCATGTCATCATCGTCGAGGGCTCTGCCATCGACGAAGGTGTGCAGCATCGCGTAGATCGACGAGACCTTCATGCCGGTGACAAACTCCAGCAACTGGTAGGCATGAGTTCCGATGTCACCGAGAGCTCCGACCGGGCCGGAACGACTCGGATCGGTGCGCCAGTCCGCCTGTTTCTGGCCCGAGTCCTCCAGTTTTTCAGAGAGCCACCCCTGCAGATATTCGACATAGACCTTGCGAATTGTGCCGAGGTCGCCGCGAGCGATACGCTCACGCGCTTCCCGTGCCATCGGTGAGGCGCAGTAGTTATGAGTCAGGGCAAAAACTTTGCCGCTACTTGCTACGGTGGCAGCGAGATCATCTGCTTGTTCTTGCGAGATACAAAGTGGCTTGTCGCAGATGACGTGAAACCCCGCTTCCATCGCCGCCTTGGCAGGTCCGTGATGAACGTGATTGGGGGTGACGATGCTGACCGCTTCGATCCGTTGATCCTCCGGCAACTTCGCTTCCTGTTCGATCATCTGTTCCCAGCTTGGATAGCAACGGTTTGCATCGATGCCGAGCTGTTCGCCCGTGACCCTGGTATTTTCCGGATCACGACCGAAGCAGCCGGCGACCAGTTCGAAGGCGTCATCGATGCGGAGAGCGATGCGGTGTACCGCTCCGATGAATGCGCCCTGACCGCCACCGACCATGCCGATTCGTACTCGCTGACTCATCGATGCTCTTTTCTAGTCGAGACCCAGGATTTTACGGTTCATCTGTGGATCACTGCCTCCGGCGAAATCATCGAAGGAGGCATCGGTGACCTGGATGATGTGAGAGGCGACAAATTCAGCGCCTTCGGCGGCACCCACCGAGGCGTCTTTATAGGGGCATTCCCACTCGACCACTGCCCAGCCGTCATATCCGTGCTGGGTCAGCGTCGTGAAGATCCTGGCGAAGTCGATGTTGCCATCCCCCGGAGAACGGAATCTTGCAGAGCGATCTTTCCAGTCGAGGTAACCGCCGTAAACGCCGGTGCGACCAGACCGAACCAGTTCGGCATCTTTGACGTGAAACGATTTGATGCGCTCGTGATAGATGTCGATGAAGTCGACATAATCGAGCGCCATCAGTTCGAAGTGGCTCGGATCGTAGTTGATGCAAGCCCGAGGATGTCCATCGACTGCATCGACAAATCGTTCGAAGGATGCTCCGTCATGAAGATCTTCTCCAGGATGGATTTCGAAAGAGCAATCGACGCCACAATCATCTGCGTAATCGAGAATCGGTTTCCACCGCTTGGCCAGTTCGGAGAAAGCTTCTTCGATCAAACCGGCAGGACGTGGGGGCCACGGATTTGCATAGGGCCAGGCGAGAGCTCCGCTGAAGGTCACCATCGACGTGAGTCCCAGATGCTGGCTTGCCTTGAGACAGTTCTTTACCTGCTGTATCGCCCACTCGGTGCGCGCGGTGGGATTCCCTTTGACCTCGTCTGCAGCAAAACCATCGAACAGGATGTCGTATGCAGGGTGTACTGCGACCAGCTGTCCTTGCAGATGGGTCGACAACTCGGTCACCGCCATACCCTTCTGGTCGAGATTGCCTTTCCAGTCCTGGCAGTACTGTTCGGAGGTTGCGGCCTGATCAAGATCGATGCAGCGCGAATCCCAGGTCGGGATCTGGACACCGATGTATCCCAGATCGCGGCACCAGTCGGTGATGGTGTCGAGGTTGTCAAAGGGAGCCTCATCTCCCATGTATTGCGCCAGAAATAGCGCGGGTCCCTGGATGGATGCCAAGGGGTACCTCCTCGGGTAAAAAATCTACTACGGAGCCAGGGGGGCTTCCCCTGGAAGAGATCAGATTCGACGGGAGAGTGGGGGGTGTCAAGGAACAGTCAGGCACCGACTTGTCGAGAGGGGTTCCTGCGGTGATGTTGCAGGGGACGGAACCCTGGCAAGAGGGCCGAGAATCTGGGCTTCGGGAGCTTCGAGGAGGCTGCTGGATTGCGAGTTCTGCTGTTTATCCCCTGTTTGGCCGACCAGTTTGCGCCTCGCAGCGCCGAGGCGACGGCCTTGCTCTTGCAGCATCTCGGCTGCGAGGTGGTTTTTCCGTCAGGTCAAACCTGTTGCGGCCAGGCCCACAGAAATTCAGGAGATGCGGAGACCGCTCGCCAGTTGGTGCTGCGGATGGCTCAGGTCTTTGCTGGAGAGGAACCGGTCGTCACGCCATCCGGTTCCTGTGCCGCGATGATTCGACGGCATGCCGGTGAGTTGTTTGCAGGCGAAGATCAAATGCCCGAAGAGGTACGGTCGTTAGTCGATCGCACTCAGGAGCTTGTCGAGTTCATCGAAAACTCGCTGGGTCTGGCACCGGATGAGATTGTCGGATCACCAGGACCAGCCCCGAGCCGCGTCGCCTGGCATCCATCGTGTCACCTGCGAGAACTGGACCGATTTGAAGCTTCAGGACGCTTTCTCGATTCGGTACCGGGCCTGAAGGTGGCAAGGCTTCGCCAGGAGGAGCAGTGCTGTGGTTTCGGTGGCACCTTTGCCAGCAAGTTCGGCGCCATCTCCGGTGCCCTGGCTGAAGATCGCTGTAGTGCTCTGGTCGAGACGGAAGCTGAGGTGCTGATCTGCAATGACACCGGTTGCACCATGAACATCGCCGGACGCTTGTCACGACGAGGGACACCGGTGCCGGTGCTGCATGTCAGCGAGTGGTTCTGTCAGGCGCTGGGTCTCTCCCATGACGAGGGAGAGGATGACGGATGAGCCGATCCAGGATTCCGACCAGCGTCGACGGCGAACCGATTCTGTTTCCTCGTGGTAGCCATGACATCCGTCCGCGGGCAGAGGTATTTCTCAAGGACGAGACGTTGCAGGGCGCGGTACGCGAGGCCACCACCCTCAAGGATCAGGCGCGCAGGGACGCCCTGGGACAGGCCTTCGGCGACGATGTGGCGTCGATCCGCAGACTGGCGTCGGCGATCAAGCAGCAAACCGTGGATCATCTCGATCACTATCTCGATCAGTGGATCGACCAGGCCGAGGCGGTGGGTACTCATGTGCACATGGCAAGCGATGCCCAGGAAGCGAACCGGATCGTCGTCGAGATCGCCCGTGAGGAAAAGGCGAAGCTGTGCGTGAAGTCGAAGAGCATGGTGACTGAAGAGACTCATCTGGTTCCCGACCTGGAAGCGGCAGGGATCGAGACGGTCGAGACCGATCTGGGCGAGTTCATCATCCAGATCGATGGGGATGCTCCCAGTCACATCGTGATGCCGATGATTCACAAGGATCGCAGATCGGTGGCCCGTGCCTTCGAGAAGGTACTCGGTGCTCGATATACCGAAGAGCCGGAAGAGTTGACGCGCATCGCCAGGGTTCATCTCCGACAGAAATATCGACAGGCGGATCTGGGGATTTCCGGTGGGAACTTCCTGATTGCCGACAGCGGTTCTCTGGTGATCTGTACCAACGAAGGAAATGGTCGCTTCTGTACGTCGGCTCCGAGGGTTCACATTGCGGTGGTGGGTATCGAAAAGCTGATTCCCGGATTCGATGATCTGTCGGTGTTGCTGCATCTGCTGGCGAGGTCTGGTACCGGTCAGCCGCTGACCTGCTACACGCAGATTTTGACCGGTCCGAAAAAATCGCAAGATCTCGATGGTCCGGAGCAGATGCATGTGGTGCTGGTCGATGCGGGTCGAACCAAGATCCTCGCCGATCCCGAATTTCGATCCGCCTTGCACTGCATACGTTGTGGCGCCTGTCTCAACGCCTGTCCGGTGTATCGCAAGGCGACCGGTCACGCCTACGGTTCGGTATACAGCGGGCCGATCGGAGCGGTGATCACTCCGCTGCTGGCCGGACTCGACAAGAATCCGACCTTGCCAGAAGCCTCGAGTCTGTGCGGCGCCTGTCACGAGGCGTGTCCAGTTGACATCGATCTGCCTGGATTGCTGGTGGGATTGCGGCGCAAGCTGCGCAGGCGCAGGGGATCCTGGTTGGAGAGATTCGCCCTGTCGCTACTGGGCTATGCCTTTTCCGGTGCGCTTCGTTACCGGATCGCCTCGAAACTTCAGAGATTTTTCCTGCGCTGTATCGCGGGCGGTTCTGACAAGGTGACCTCCGCTCCCGGTCCCTTTTCCGGGTGGACTCGCGACCGTGATCTGGCATTACCAGCTCGTCGCAGTTTTCGAGAACGCTGGAGAAAGAAGGGAGGGGCCATCCGATGAAGGGAACCTCCCGTGAGATTTTTCTGGAGAGGGTCAGAAAGGCTCTTGGTCGTCGAGAGGGTGCTGCGCCAGATCGGGTTTCTCTCGACCACAACATCATCCGGCGGCCACTGCCGTCGGTAAAAGATGAGCTGGCGAGCCTTATCGATCAGTTCAGTTCACGAGCCCGCGCCGTCGGGATGTCGGTCAAACGATGTGGAAGAGCGGAGGTGTCGAAGGTCCTTGCCGATTGGATCGAGTCAGAGAAGCTATCGACGGTTCTCCTACCGGAAGATCCGTGTCTCGATTCCGATTTGCGAGATCATCTGACCCGACAGAAGATCAATATCTGCTCTCCCGATGTCGATCTCGATACGCTCTATGATCAGGTCGATTGCGGTGTCACTGTTGCCAGTGCTGCGGTGGCGGCGACCGGGTCGGTGGTACTCACTTCTTCCGAAAATGAATCGCGACTCGCATCACTGGTTCCGCCCCGTCATCTGGTATTGGTTCCCTGCTCGGTTCTGGTCGAGGATTTGCTCGATTTGTCTGGCGATGATGGAGTATTGCAGTGCGGAGCCACCGGAATTCCTTCATCTGTCACCCTTGTGACCGGTCCGTCGAAGACCGCTGATATCGAGGGCGTGCTGGTGACCGGGGTGCATGGCCCCGGGACCGTTCAGATCGTGCTAGTGACTGATTAGCTTCCAGTCAAACTCGTCACACGGTTCCCATTTCGCCCCGTTGCGCCCTGGTGGCTCTTTTGCCACACTCCTGAGCCGGGCCTTG
>JAYZTT010000021.1:0-43303 GCA_036125855.1 Planctomycetota bacterium | reverse complement strand
GGTGCCTGAAATGATGTGGGAGGCCATGACGGCCCTCCTTTCGTGAATGAACCGGCGGGACAACCGGGCGGGCAGGAGAGAAATCGCAATCCACGTGCCAACAACAAAAGGGCCTGAAATCACCATTGGAGCCATTTCAGTGCAATTTCCCCTGCCGCAGTCTCGCAACCGGGTTTTGTTGTGTAGCGATTTCCAACACTTTTTTCCCAGGGGGAAGAGCTCTCGCCGGGCTACGGATATCCTGCTTCCTTCACGCCCTTCCTCGGCTCCGGTGAAAGGGAAGCTGTAGCGATGACGAGTGGTGCTGTTCCTGATCGTGATCCTCTGGTCGAGAGGGTCGTCACGACTTCGCCGACGCTGGCAGAGGTCGGTCGGCGTCTCGTCGATGAGCAACTACTCGATGTGGGTCGCTGCGGTGAAGGTGCCGTCGGGCTCCTGCTGGCGCACCTGACCGAGCAGTTAAATCGGCCGATGGTCGTTCTCTGTTCGAGTCCTGATAGCGCTGAACGATTGCGTCGTGATACCACGACCTTTACCGGAGAACCGATCGGCAACTTCGGCATGTGGGAAAGTCTGTTCGAGGCGGACTCCGAACCGGACCCAGATACTTTCCGCGAACGATTTGAAACGGTGCGAGATCTTCAGGAAGGAAATTTACGCACCGTCATTGCGCCGGTGCAGGCGGCTCTTCAACCATTCTCTCATGATACCGGAGCAGATCACCGTGTCGTGTTGCGCCGTGGTGATCGAACCTCTCCGGCAGATCTGGCGAAGTCGCTGATCAAAGCGGGTTATCGACGGTTTCCGCAGGTCGCCCGACCTGGTGATTTTGCCATCCGAGGCGGTCTGTTTGATATCTGGCCTCGTGAAGAAAGCATTCCCTATCGCCTGGACTTCTTCGACGAGGAGATTGAAAGCATTCAATCCATCTCGCATCGAGATGGCCGTGTCAGCAGTGATCTTGAATTGCTGGTCCTGACCATCGCTCCGAAGGAAGCCTGGTTCATTCGCGGATGGACCGGGAGAGAGCAGCTGCTCTTTGACGTACTACCTGAAAACAGCGTGGTAGCGGTATGGGATCCTCGTGAGGTGGAGGAGAAGGCGCATTTCCTGGTGGGGCAGTGGGCTTCACGTCAGCGAGATCAACTGTGTGAGTCGTTCTGGGCTCATGCCGGTCGTTTTCTGCGGTTACAGATGGATCCGTTGATTCCAGAAGCGGGTCGTCGACCGCTACAGCTTCCGGTCGTCTCGGCGGAGAGATTTCAGGGATCCTTCGAGTCGACCCTGGCCGCTCTGGCGGAGGAGACCGATCGTGCTGGTGATGTACTGGTCTTCTTGCGGCAAGAGGCGGAAGCAGAGCGTTTTCGCGAGGTGCTGGCAGAAGGAAGTATCGGATCGACGGTTCGTGTACGGATCGGCGACCTCTCGACAGGGTTCCGCTGGCAGGAACCCGGGGGAGGTATTTTTGTCAGTGGCAATGCCGCTCTGGGTCGCAAGAGAAGTCTCGAAAGAGTTCAAAAGAAACGTGTCGAAGGCCGTGCGGTCGATACCTTTCTCGAACTGGAAGAAGGCCAGTTCGTCGTCCATGTCACCCATGGCATCGCCCGCTATTGTGGTCTTCGCAACATCCGCGATGGAGCTCGTCAGGGTGATTTTCTGATTCTTGAGTTTTCTGAGGGGGTGACACTACTGGTACCGGTGGAACGCATCGATCTGGTCCAGAAATTTGTCGGAGGTGGTAAGAGACCGGGCAAGCTCGACAAGATTGGTGGTACCGCATGGTCAAAAAAGAAGGCGCGTGCAGAGGATGCGTTGCACGATCTGGCATCAGAGTTGCTCGAAATCCAGGCGCTGAGAGCCGAACGACCTGGATACAATTTTCCCGCCGATGATGACGCGCAACATGCTTTCGAGGATTCCTTTCCATTCGAGGAGACCGGTGACCAGCTAGAAACGATTGGCGCCATCAAAATCGATATGGAGAAGCCGAAACCGATGGATCGTCTGGTCTGCGGAGATGTTGGTTACGGCAAGACGGAACTGGCGATGCGTGGTGCCTTCAAGGCGGTGCGGGACGGGAAGCAGGTCGCGGTGCTGGTTCCGACCACGGTCCTGGCCCAGCAGCATCTGGTGACCTTTCGGGAGCGGATGGCGGAATGGCCGGTGAAGGTTGAGGCTCTCAGTCGGTTTCTGTCGCGCAAGGAACAGGGTGAGGTGCTGGAGAGAACCGCCAGTGGCGATGTCGATATCCTGATCGGAACTCATCGTCTTCTGTCCGGTGATGTGACCTTCCCTGATCTGGGTCTCATCGTCATCGATGAAGAGCAGCGATTCGGAGTGGCCCACAAGGAGAAGCTGAAACAGTTACGTCGACTGGTCGATGTGCTCACCCTTACCGCCACGCCGATTCCACGGACCCTTCACATGTCCCTGGTGGGGGTGAAGGACATCTCGAGCTTGCATGAAGCTCCGGAAGGTCGCGCGCCCATCCAGACAGAAGTTTGCACTTTCGATGATGCTCGCTTTCGCCAGATCGTTTTACGTGAGCTGAATCGAGATGGTCAGGTCTACTGGTTACATAACCGGGTGACCAGCATCGAAGAATGCCGGCAACGAGTCGAACAGTTATTGCCCGAGGCTGATGTTGTGGTGGCTCATGGCCAGCTGAATGAACATGAACTGGAAGACCGGATGATTCGGTTCATCGACAAGGAAGCCAATATCCTCGTTTCGACCACCATCATCGAAAGTGGCCTCGATATTCCCAGTGCAAATACTCTCATCGTCGAGCGATCGGATCGGTTCGGTCTTGCTCAGTTACACCAGTTACGGGGCCGAGTGGGTCGGAGTCATCACAAGGCCTACTGCTACCTTCTCATCCCGGAAGATCGGCCATTGCGGCAGGATTCACGCCGACGCCTGCAGGCGATTGAAGAGTACTCGGAACTGGGTTCCGGTTTTCAGATCGCCATGAGAGACCTGGAAATTCGCGGTGCTGGAAACATCCTCGGCAAGGAACAATCGGGTCACATCGGGGCGATTGGCTATGACCTATTCTGTCGATTGCTGGAGCGGGCGGTGGCGGATTTACGAGGAGTGCCGTGGGAAGAGCCACCCGATGTGGAGATTGCTCTCAAGGGATTGTGCCGCATTCCCGAGGAGTACATCCCGGACACCCGCCAGAGGCTGCGTTCTTACCGTTCAATCGCCACGGCGTTGAGACAGACAGAACTCGATGGGATCACCGAGGATCTACAGGAGCGATTTGGTCCACTGCCCGTCGAGACGGCGCGCTTGATCGGGCAGCAGCGATTGAGAATTCGCCTCGGTAGCTGGGGCGTCAAGCGTGTAGTCCCCGAGGAGGGGTGGCTGGTGCTGCACGGCGAGCCAGTTGCCATCCGCAACGGGATCCAGGGACTCGGCTGGCAGGCACGGGATTTACCCGATGGGACCATCGCCGGTCGCCCGAAGGGGGCCAGCGCTCCTACCGATCTCGATGGCATCCTCGAGGTGATGAGCTTCCAGGCTCCCGCCGGGGTCTAGCAACAGGATCTGGTGGTCAGGGGCAGATGGGAGTTTCGCAGTCATTGGGGTCATCGGTCGGGTCGACACCACAACTTCCTGCCGGTTCCGGTATCGGGGTAGAACCGGGAACAAAAAGCGCACTCAGCATGAAGATGGCATCGGGCAGGTTGAAGTTGCCGTCGTCATTGACATCTGCGCCATCGAGGCATGTGACCGGGGAAGATCCAGGGATAAAGAGTGCACTGAGCATGTAGATCGCATCGGGCAGGTTGGCTGAATTGTCGAGATTGCTATCGCCACGCATGAACTGGGTGGCTCCACTGTTGACGAAGGTCCAGCTCAATACGTCATTGACCTGAGTCACTCCTCCGGTGGAACCGATGAAACCGAGCCAGGCCGAATCGGAATTGAGATAGAGAGCGATATCGATAGCCGCCGTCATCCTCGGCACAGACAAATCATCGAGATAGATGTCCATGAATCCGTTGGCATAAGCGACACGCATCGTGCGAAGGCCACCGACATTGGGTGACGAGTTGTCAAAGACGATGCCGGCAATCAATTCATCAGCGGAGTTTGCAGTACCAGGTCGACCGTGTAGAGAAATGTGTGGGACCGGCGGATCGTTGAAGTTTCCATTGATGTAAGTATCGATTTCTAACGCCAGGGAGTTGGTCATTCCGTCGTATCCCAGTGGACCGCCGTTGGAATAGAGTGCGGTGGGTGATTCGTTCTGGATTATGAAAACCATCCCATCGGCACCACCGGCAGCTGGATTGATCTCGTAGGTGAAGGTGGTATCGAAGCCGCCAGCCAGCTCAATCTGGTCGGTGGTGTAAACGGCACCAACCTGACCTGTCAGGGCCGGAGTCAGCCGGACTCGATCTCCCGATTGTGCAGCACTTCCCACCAGGGTCAGGCCGGTCATATCGAGGAAGTCCAGGTATTCAAAATCTGCTCTCACCGACGAGCTCAATGTGATGATGCTGATCAGATTCAAAATCAGGACGAGAGACCATCGAAATGGTCTGACGACGAAACACATCGAATTACCTTCCGTGACGGGAGCCCTCCCGCTCTACTCGATGATACCGGGTAGTCTCTGAATCGAGAAGGGTGCCATCAGTTACCCGATGTCGTTACTTCACCACGGCTTCCAACGATGCGTTCAGATGATAAGGAATCGCTTCAGCGTCAGAGAGCTGTAACTGCTCATTGATGGCGCGCAGATGATGATCAACACCGACCTCTGCACCGGGACGGAATCCCGGAATCGTGATCACCTGGGCTAGCACTCCACCAAGACCTCGATGGATGAGACCGCGAGGAAGATATACGAGATCGCCGACAGCGAGGTTATCTCGCCGCATCAACTCGGCTGCCTGATTCCGGTCGACATTTCTCGACTCGATGGCTTTGACATGCGGGCTGGTCAGGATGTGAGCACCCGGTTGTACCATCTGAACCAGGTAGAACTCATCGAATCCTCCATCGATTGGATGGTAGTGACTGAAGGAATCCGAGATGCGAACCCGGTGTGCATTGATCCCGTGCCAGATGTAAGGTCCTACATCCGGTTTCCAGGTCAGCAGGATTCGGCGATAGGCTCCTTCTTCCTCGGCGCAACCGCCAGGGGTATCGGTGATGGAAGGATCCCAGTCGGGACGTATGTAACTGGGAAGCTGATGGGGCGGTTTATCGGGTACTTCAAATACGACGAATGACATGGGGGTATCTGCCAGTAATCCTTCTCCTGGACGCAAGATCACGATGTCGCCCACTGACAGATTGCTGATGCGATGAAGCAAGCCACCGGAGATCTCTGCTCGTGCCTCACCCGACTGGACGAAGGCAGCGCGGGTTTTCCCGTAGGTCACGAGAGCTCTGGTATTTCTCTGAAAGGAGACATCGTGACCAGGATTGCGCAATCGAAAGGCGGATCGTAGAGCTGCGAAGCCGTCCGGGTCACCGCTGCTGGAACCCAATCGGGCTATCGAGATACGAACCTGGCGATTTTCAATTCCACCGGGAGTGCCAGCACAGCCGGCCAGCAGCAACAGCAGAAGATACGAGATGGTCCTGGACCAGGGGCTTGTCGCCGAAAACATATCTGACCTTTCTGCCGTGTTCGATCCAGCATGATAGCAGGATGTCGATTGAGACAAGATACCAGAGCCAGCGCTTGAGGATATTATCTGTCGCAGTTGTGCAGACAGAACCTGGATGGGGGTCTTTCACAGCCGAGAAGCCTGGGATATCGTTTCGACGTTCCCTGGTGCCCATCGATGGTATCGAGCAATTCCGAGGAGGTGACCCCTTGAGCACCAAAGTACTGTGGAAGTTAAGAATGAGTCTTCTGTCGATTCTTTGTCCGATGATTTTGTTCTCGGCAGGGATCGGTGCTGCTGCAGATATCAAAGTGTTTACTGGTGCCAGATTGATGCCAGTTTCCGGTCCCGTCATCGAAGATGGAGCCCTCGTGGTTCGCGATGGCAAGATCGAGTCGTTGGGTGCACGAGAAGATGTGGTCGTTCCAACCGGCGCAGAAAATGTGGATGTCAGCGGCAAGACCATCATCCCTGGTTTGATCTGTACTCACAGTCACATAGGGATGGGGGGTGGCGGCGACAGTTCGGGTCCGATCCAGCCGGAGTGCTGGACACTCGATTCGGTCAATGTCAGATCAGCATCGCTGGAAAGAGCTCGCGCCGGAGGGCTGACCCTGGTGAACCAGATGCCAGGATCCGGCCATCTGATCAGCGGCAGGACCACCTATCTGAAATTGCGCAAGGGCGGCACCGTCGATGAGCTACTGATCAAGGATGAATCCGGTTGGCCGATGGGTGGCTTGAAGATGGCCAACGGCACCAACTCGCAACGTTCGTCGCCATTTCCCGGCACCCGCGCAAAATCGGCAGCTCTGGTCAGGGAATCCTACGTCAAGGCGCAAGAATATCGTGACAAGATTGCTCGCGCTGAAGGAGATCCTGAGAAGATGCCGGAAAGAAATCTTCGCATGGAAGCTCTGGTCGAGGCGCTCGAAGGCAAGCGTATCGTTCATCACCACACTCATCGCCATGATGACATCCTGACAGTTCTTCGGTTACGGGATGAGTTTGGTTTTCAGGTGGTTCTTCACCATGTCAGCGATGCGTGGAAAGTTGTTGATGAAATCGCTGCCGCCAAGGCGCCCTGCTCCATCATCGTGATCGATTCTCCGGGAGGAAAATTGGAAGCTCGTGACATTCGCATGGAAAACGGAGTGGAGCTAGAAAAGGCTGGCGTGAACGTGGCGTTTCACACCGACGACTTCATAACAGATAGCCGACTCTTCTTACGCTCTGCGGCACTCGGAGCGCGAGCGGGAATGAGTCGTGAAGGGGCGCTACGAGCCTTGACCCTATCCGGAGCTGAGATGCTGGGTCTTGAGGAGAGAACTGGCTCACTGGAACCCGGTAAAGATGCGGACTTTGTCATTCTCAGTGGTGATCCCCTGAGTGTTTATACTCAGGTGCTCGAAACCTGGGTCGAGGGAATCCGTGTCTTCGACCGCTCCGATCCCGAGCAGCGGCTATTCGCGGTCGGCGGGCGAGGTGCAGGAGATGATCAGGCTTATCAATGTTGTGGCGAAAGAGGAGAGCAATGATGAACAGTCCCATGTGGATCGTTGCTGGTCTTCTGTTAGCGATATCAGGGGTTGTATGCGCAGGAGATGCCGTCAAGGAAGTTATTGTTCCGAACGTGGATGGACTGATCGCCATCCGAGGAAAAGTAATCCACACGATGGCCCGCACCGATGATGGCTCCTGGGCCGAACCGATCGCCGATGGAGTGATCTTGATTCGGGAAGGCAAAGTTGTTGCGGTGGGACCTGCCGATTCCGTTGAGATCCCGGATGGGGTAACGACCCTGGATGCTGCGGTAGTCACACCAGGTCTGATCGATGCTCATTCGGTCGTTGGTCTGGCAGGCTGGCTCAACTATGACCACGATCAGGATCAGATCGAGCGATCTGCACCGATGCAGCCGGAACTGGATGCCTACGATGCCTACAACGTCAGGGAGCCGCTCATCGAATGGGTACGGTCCCTGGGAGTGACGACACTTCATACCGGACACGCCCCCGGGCAGTTGATCTCCGGTCAGACATTCATCGTCAAGACGCGTGGTGACAATGTCGATGAGGCGGTACTCAAGCGGCGAATGATGGTCGCCTCCACCCTCGGTTCCGCTGGTTATGGCAGCGGCGGCAAGAGTCCAGGATCTCGCGCCAAGCAGATGGCGATGTTGCGCCAGGAGTTCATCCATGTCCGTGGATACCTCGACAAGATGAATGCGGCGGATGCCGATCCGGAAAAAGATCCGCCAGCGCGAGATCTGCGCAAGGAAGCACTCGCCCGTGTCCTCTCCGGTGATATTCCATTGATGGTGTCGGCTCACTCTTCTGTCGATATTCAGAATGCTCTGAGATTGCAGAAAGAACTGGATATTCGACTGGTGCTCGAGGGTGGGGCCGAGTGTTACGACCACATCGAGGCGTTACTGGAACAAAAAGTTCCCGTGATCATTCATCCGACGATGATGCGTGCATCGGGAGCTGGCAAGAACGCCAGCATGGAGACCGCCGGAAAACTGGTGGCAGCCGGGGTTCAGGTGGCACTTGGCAGCGGATACGAGTCGTATGTGCCGAAGACGAGAGTGGTGCTATGGGAGGCTGCCATCGCCAGCGTCTACGGCTGTTCCTTCGCCGATGCGCTCGGCTTGATTACTGCTTCCGCGGCAGAGCTACTGGGTGTTTCTGATCGAGTGGGATCGATTGAAGTCGGCAAGGACGGGGATGTTGCGCTCTTTGATGGCGATCCTTTTGAATACACCACTCACTGCATCGGTACTGTAATCGAAGGAAATATCGTGAGCGATCTGGTTCGTTGATCAGGGAATGAGCTCTGTCGGGGAGAAATGATGACCGTTGCGAGCAGCGATGAATTTTCTCCGGCATTAATACGTCTCGCTGCAATTTTACTCTTGCTGGTAGTTACTGTTCTTTCCTTTTCGATTCCCCATCGGGAGCTGTACTGGGAAGAAGGAAGACGTGTAATGGCTGCCAGAGAGATGCTCTCCAGTAACGATTACGTGATTCCAACCGTATCGGGTCAGCCGTATCTCAATAAACCACCTCTGTATCCCTGGCTGACTGCGATGGTTGGTGCCCTGCGGGGTGAAGTGGATGCGATAGCAGTACGGATCCCCACGCTCATCGCGACGATTCTGACCGCAGCATACCTTGTCTGGACCGGCATACGTCTCGGTGCTGGAAGAGTCGGATTCCTTGCCGCGTTTTTCTTTCTTCTGTGTCCGATGATCATTCGAAAATCGAGCCTCGGAGAAACCGATCTGTTACTGACCTTTGGCTGTAGTGTCTATGCCCTGGAGATGCTGGCGAGTTCCCATCAGATTCACTTCAGGCCGAGGATCGGATCCGTGATTCGTATGGTCGGCGGTCTTCTGATCGCTTTTCTGGCAAAAGGTACCGCAGCGATTCCTCTGGTGGCCGCAGTGATGGTGGCGACAGCAGTGGGCGGCGAGCACGGGAGATGGCGTAGAACTGGCTGGTGGGCACCCCCCCTCGTGGCCCTGGGGATCACTTCTCTCTGGATCGTTGCTGTTCTTCAACGACCCGATAGTGCTGAAGCCATCCAGAGATGGTCTGAAGAGATGACAAGAGCTGGATCGAGCTCCGAGTGGTGGCGACATCGCTGGGAATACATCATGGGAGCGTTGCTGGGCTTTTTCCCTGCCACGCTGGTATTGTTCTACTGGGTTTCGAACAAGGTGAGCGCCGAAAGGTCGATGGATCGTTCCCTACGCTGGTTGATGGTCGTCATCGTGATGCCGGCCTTCATCTATTTGCTGTGGCCAGGAGTTCAACCCCGATATCTATTGCCGGTATTGCCATTGCTTTGCTGGCTGGTCGCTAAAATTTCATGGGTCGAGTTTGATAAATATCAAACAGAACATCTCGGAATATTAGTAGTGTCTCGAATTCTGAGAACATTGATCGCGATCCTGGGAGTTGCTGTGGTGGTGATCACTTCTTTCTTCGACATGGCTTCAGATCAGTTATCATCGATACCGGAAATGAAATTTAACAGCTGGATCTGGGTCGCAGTGCTGGCCTTCCTTGGAGCATTTTTCCCGACCCTGCTGATCGAAAAGATCTTTCCAGGCAAGGCCTGGAGCCGCATTTTTTTGGTGTTGTTGGCATGGGCCGCGATTCATTCATTGATCTGGATGCCTTTTCGCGGGCAAGACCGCCCCGGAGAAACAATTGCCAGGGAAATCGAGAGCCATGTCCCCGAGGGCAGCACCTTGTGGCACGACTTACCGGCTAACTGGAATACCCTTGCCCAGGTTCGTCGATCGATTCTGGTAGTTGGTGAACCGGAAGATACGAGCAGCGGGGACTGGATCCTCACCACACATCCCGATCCCACGACCATCGTTGAAGTTATTGCAGAGATCACACTGCTAGATGGTTCCAGGGCCAAGCTCGGTGTGGTTTCATCGCAGCTTCCCAAGGAGAAGTGATGAAGCGAAACCTGGTTGTGTTACTGCTGTTGTTTCTGATGGGGACAACATCTATCTCAGCCCATGATGGGGTTCATGTTGACGTTGACCGGGTCAACAAGGAGATCAAGGAGAGTGACGATCCAGGCCCTCTCTATCTGCTCAGGGCAAAGTTGTGCCGAGCTCATGGCCGACCTGAACTGGGATTGCAAGATCTCCAGCTGGCTCGCGGCTGTGGAGTGGATCCATACGCTGAAAAATTAGAACGAGCCCTCTGTCTTCGTGACTCCCTGAAAACACAACAAGCGTTGCAGTTACTTGATGAACTGGCTGAGATGCCGGGAAATACCTCGCTAGAAGTATTCAGTGAGCGATCTGCGATCAGGGAAAGTCTCGGGGACGTCGATGGAGCCATCATCGATCTCGCCCGGGTCCATGCCCTGGTTCCTGATCTCGAAAAAACTCTCCGGCTTGGGATGTTATACGAGAAACGGAAAGCACCTGGAATTGCTGCATCGCTGTATCGAAAGATGATTGAAAAAAGCGGAGAGAGCGCCCTGCTCTCCATCAGCTTGATCCGAGCGGAAAAAGAAAATGGCAATTACGACGTCGCACTGAGCCTGGTTCAGGAGAAGTTGAAGAGAGCTGCCCTCAAGGCGCCATGGTTACAGAGAAAAGCGGAGATCTTGATGGCTGCTGGTAGAGAAGCGGAAGCAAATTCGGTTCTCGAGGAAGCCCTCAAGGAACTGGATGCCATCTTCCGCAGACGACCGGTACCGATCCACAGGGTCACCCGAGCTCGAATTCTCAGGCTTCTGGGTCGCCTGGAAGAAGCTCGTACTGAGCTGGAGACGGTTCTGGAGCAGGCGCCCGGTTATGAGAGTGCCCGCCGGGAAATGGATCTGGTTCTCCAGCTTCAGGGATCATCCAAGCGGGAAGATTCGCAGGAGAAACCGGATTCGCCCTGATCTTTTTACAACAGACATCGATGACCCAGTGCGATCAGATCTGGCTGTCGATGTTGAGTTCCCCAGACCACGCAACCGAGCGCAAAGAGAGCGACGATGGCATCCATCCGTTCGTCTTCGAGCCAGGCGGGGATCTGCTGATAGCCAGCAAGAAACGACTCTCGTAACCGAGGTTCATGGTGCCAGGCTCCCACCTGTAGTCTCACCAGATCGAAAGCAGGGTGATTGGGATGGGCATGTTCCCAATCGATGATGCCGATTCGCTCTCCATCCCAGAGCCAGTTGCGTGGCTGATAGTCATTATGACAGAGAGTTCGTTGATCACTGGCGAACAGGTTTTCTGAAACAAAGTACTGGCGAGCACTGTGCACCTGATTTTCGTCGAGGATCCCGTCCGCTTTGCCGATCCATCCTTGGAGGCGTTGCCGCAAAGCATCGTCCAGGGAGATACTGTCATCGATGGTATCCAGGCGGTGAAGTTCCCTCAACACCGAGCCTGCCTGACGATGGATGAGATGTAATTCTTTGGCGGGCCAGTTCCGCGATTCGACCAGTTCTCCAGGAACCGTAGACAGAAGCAGAAGACGATGCTCTTCGTTGGCGGCAATCAGTCGGGAATGATTTGCCATCCCTTGTGGAATCTGGGGTAGCCAGTCACGGATCGCCTGTTGTTCTTGCCTCCAGCTACGTGGTTCTGGATGCCACTTGAGGAATGCGGACTCCCCATCCAAACAGCATCCAGCCCATACTCTACAGGAGCCCCCGGAGTCGACCCTTCTCTCTCCCTCGTATCGCCATAGATCCGTGGCCAGGGCCAGGATCGTCCGGTCATCGGGAATCGTTTGGTCGGTGGTTTCGGTCATGGAGGCCATCCGTTTCTGACCCTGCAAGCTGGGGTTACGCTACGACGACAGTTCTCGGGGATCAACACGCTGAGCGGAAGACGATTGAAAACTGACGAGAAGAAAATCGGCCTCTTTTCCAGCACGGTGCTGGTGGTGACGACGGTAATTGGTGCGGGAGTTTTCACCACGACGGGACATTTTGCTGCTGAACTGGGTAGTTCATGGGCAGTTCTTGTCACCTGGATGGTCGCATCTCTCATCGCGATACTCAGTGCCCTGACCACTGCCGAACTGGGGGCGATGATCCCGCAGAACGGCGGCGATTATGTGTTTGTCCATCGAGCTTATGGTTCAAGAGTCAGTTTCGTGTTCGGAGTGATCTCCGGTCCGGCAGCATGGACCGTCGGAACAGCTTTTGTCGCGGGAACCCTGGGAAAACACCTCAACAACCTGATTCCAGCGATACCGGAGCTGGTGGCATCGATCGGAGCGGTTCTTCTGCTCACGATGGTTCACTGTCGAGGCGTCAAGATCGGTGTGCTTTTCAATAATGTGACGACCGTCCTCAAGGTGGGACTCATCTTTGCATTTGTTCTCGCAGGACTTCTGGCAGCATTTTTGGCAGATCCGGTGACCACAACGGTGACGACACAGGGAAACCAGGTTGCTTCACCCCAGGGGTGGGATCTTGTCGAAAAAATCTTCTTCTCGAGCATGTTCGCGGGTTTCGCTTTTGCCGGCTACAACGCAGTCGTTCTGATGGCAGGTGAAGTACGAGAACCGGGTCGCAATATCCCACGAGCATTGATTTACGGTCTGGGTGGAATTTCGGTCCTTTATCTGCTGGTCAATCTGGTTTTTGTCCTGGCAACCGATCCTTCACAGATGGTCGATGCCGATGGCAAAGGGATTTCTGATCTGGGTACCTTCACCGCTCGCCGTCTGTTCGGAGATGAAGTTGCCATCCTGTTTGATCTGGTATTTGTCCTGATATTGATCTCTACCCTGAGTAGCTGCATCCAGGTTGCAGCGCGAATCAGCTGGCGAATGGCACGAGACGGTCAGATGCCAGCAGCCATCGGACGAAGTACCACACAGAATGCTCCGATCAATGCCCTGTTCCTGCAGGCATTGTTGATCATCCTTGCGCTTTCCTTCGCAGAAAAAAGACAACTGCTTCTCCTCAATGGTATGTGTACGCTCATCGTCGATTTTCCGCTGGCCCTGACCATCTTCACCTTGAGAAAGAAAGAACCGGACACTCCTCGACCGTACAGAATGCCCTTCTATCCCTGGGTTCCGATGATTCGTTTGTTGCTGGCAGTTTACGTCGGCTATACCTTTGTCATGGAAGACCTCTGGCATGGACCGATGGCCATCATCTTGATCGGGGCTATCATCTGCGTGCAGCCCTTGTTTGCGAGGAGCGTGAAGGAGTCACCTTGAGATTCATCATCCTGTTACTGGTTTTGCTATCCTCGGGTGATTCCTTGCAAGCGGTTGATCGTCCTCCCAATTTCATCGTGATCTTTTGCGATGATCTAGGTTATGGAGATCTGGGATGCTTTGGACACCCGACGATTGCCACGCCGCATCTCGATCAGATGGCCGCTGAAGGACAGAAGTGGACCCAGTTTTACGTGGCCGCACCGGTCTGCACGCCCAGTCGCGCTGGATTGCTGACGGGTCGGCTACCGATTCGAAGTGGACTCTGCTCGTCGAAGCGCCGGGTTCTGTTTCCCGATTCAGCCGGTGGTCTGCCTGGTTCCGAGATCACCATCCCGGAGTTACTGAAGAAGGTGGGATACGCTACCGGCATGGTTGGAAAGTGGCATCTGGGACATCTGCCCGAGTTTCTGCCACACAGACATGGATTTGATGAGTGGTACGGTGTGCCCTATTCCAATGACATGGATCGCAATGATAAGGGTCCGAGGGGCTGGGATGCTTTTCTTGAGCCGAAGTTCGAGTACTGGGATGTGCCACTCTATCGAAATGATGAGTTGATCGAACGTCCCACCGATCAACGTACCATCACAAAGCGCTATGGAGATGAAGCAGTTCGATTCATCGATGCACACCAGGACCAACCATTTTTTCTCTATCTGGCTCACTCGATGCCCCATGTACCGCTGTTTCGATCTGATTCCTTTGTCGACCGCAGTCAGCGAGGATTTTACGGCGATGTGATCGAGGAGATCGATGCCAGTGTCGGAAAGGTTCTCGATGCGGTTCGTGATCGAGGAATTGCCGAGAACACCATCGTCATCTTCACCTCCGACAATGGTCCGTGGCTGGAATATGGCGCAATGGGTGGGAGCGCCGGATTACTGCGCGCCGGCAAGGGCACCACATTCGAGGGCGGTATGCGAGTGCCGACCATCATCTGGTGGCCCGGTGGTGCCAGGCCAGGAGTGGTGACCGATCCAGGAGCGACACTCGATCTATTGCCGACCTTCTGCGCTCTTGCTGGAGCCGAAGCGCCAGCGGATCGTGTTCTCGATGGATCAGATATCTCGGGCCGAATCCGCGGTGACAGTGCTTCGCCACGCGACACCGTTTTCTTCTATCGAGGCGATATCCTCTATGCCATTCGCAATGGGCCGTGGAAGATGCATTTCAGGTCTCGACCGCGCTCTGGTGCCAAGGAAACGATTCACGAGACACCGCTTCTCTATCACATGGAGCACGATCCATCGGAGAAGAAGGATCTGGCAAAGAAGCACCCGGAGATCATCGAGCGATTACGTGCCGTTGCCGAGGCTCACCAGACCACACTTGAGCCGGTCGAAAACCAGATGGTGAAGGTGATCCCCAGGAAGAAACCGAATCAGGACTGATCAGCAGCCATTACCGATTCCCAGAGTCATTTGCTGAATTGTCGCATCTTTGGGGTACGCGTTGTGGAAGACCTTGAAAAGCAGCAGCTTGTCACCGATTGCGTCGCCTTCGCTATCGGGTCCCATCGAATATGCCATCGGATTTTCGACCAGGACGAGAGCGCCTTGGCTCGTGAAGCTCAAAACTGTGAGTATCAGATCATGTTGAGGTTTTCGCTGCAGGAGCTTCCAATCTTCAAGGCCGAGCTTTTTGATTTCTACTTCGACCTCGGAGATCCAGGCGCTGATGGATTGACGGGTGGTCAGGACCTTGGACTGCTCGCCTTCAAATGTAGTTCTATCGATCTGGACGACGCCAGTCTCTTTCCATGCCTTCTGTAATTTTGCCATATCGCCATCGAAGTAGGCCTCCATGTGGGCCTGAACCGGGGCGAGTATCCGTTGATACATCTCGGGATCGTTTTTGCGTAAGGTACTGATGCGATCAGCGTTGCTGTAGAACATCAGAGGGGGATCCTGAGCACCGACCAGGGCTAAAGCACAAAATAGTAGTAAAAATAAACCAGGTGTTTTCATCACATGCACCTTTCTCATCGGCGAAAGCGAGTCTCTCTACCAGTATCTCGTTAAATTCGAGTTCTTACCAGTACTGACGAGGAATACTCAGGGTGACTGGTATGGAGTATTCAGCATTGAAGTTGAATCTGCCCAATCCCTGTCAGATTACAGCTGAGATTTTTGTGGGCCTCCATGCACCAATAATTTAGAGCCAGCACCATATGCCCCTCGCTCACTTGAGAATCTGCATCTACACTGCCGATCTGCTCGGGGCGCATTCTGGGTAATGCTGAGATGGACCCGTGGAACCTGATCCGGATCGTGCCGGCGGAGGGAAGGCAGTTGTCATGAAGAACCAATCTCACTCCTGGTCTCTACCACTTCGTGGGGCTCACAATCCTTCAACGAATTCAGACGGGACCAATCCCGGTTCCTTTGCCAATGCACCAGACATCGGTGGGCCTCTCTCCTTTTCTTCTCCCGATACTCCCGATATGCCGCAACCATCCACCAGCACCGCCTGGGACTTCCTGCCAGAAGGTTGGCAACTGGAAGCTTGCGATAATGAACTGGGCTGTGGTGGCCACAACCATCCGGAAATCGGTGAGTTCATCCGATGCGTAGCTCCCGAAGACTTCCAGGCGGTGACCCAGCTTGAAAGTGCTCGACTGGGGATCGTGACCCTCGAGATGAAACGAGTGGCACAGCGAGAAGGGCATCTGACACCCCGTCAGGTGCGTGATGAGGTTGCAGCAGGACGTATGATCATTCCCGCCAATCGGGAACATCTACGTCATCAACTTGATCCGATGGCGATTGGTCGGGCCAGCCGCACCAAGATCAACGCCAACATGGGGGCATCCCCTGTTTCTTCCGGAACAGATCAGGAGATTGAAAAGTTGCAATGGTCGCAACGGTGGGGGGCCGACACTGCGATGGATCTCTCCACTGGTGGTGACATTGATGCGTGCCGGGAAGCACTGATCGGCGAAAGCACGGTGCCGATCGGTACTGTGCCAATTTACTCGATGATCATCGGTCGAAAAATCGAAGATCTGACCCACGAGATCATTCTGGAGAGTATCGAGCATCAGGCGGCTCAAGGAGTTGACTACTTCACGGTTCATGCCGGCGTACGGCCGTGGCACATTCCTCACATCGAGAATCGATTGATCGGCATCGTCAGTCGGGGGGGATCGTTACTGGCAAAATGGATGATCACCCACGATGACGACAACCCGATGGTGACCTGTTTCGATCAGATGTGCGAGATCATGCGTCGCTGGGACGTCAGTTTTTCGCTGGGAGATGGTTTACGCCCCGGTGGACTCGCAGATGCATCCGATGAGGCGCAACTGGGAGAACTGGAAACCATCGCTGAGTTGACAGAAATTGCCTGGAGCCACGGCGTGCAGGTGATGGTGGAAGGGCCAGGTCATGTCCCCTTCGACCAGATAGAGTTCAACATGAAACTGCAAAGAAGCCTCTGTCACGGCGCACCCTTCTACGTACTCGGTCCGCTGGTTACCGATATCTTCCCTGGTTACGACCACATCACATCCTGCATCGGGGCCACCGCTGCGGCGTATCATGGTGCCTCGATGCTGTGTTACGTCACTCCCAAGGAGCACCTTGGATTGCCCAAACGCGATGATGTCAAACAAGGTTGTGTCGCCTACAAGATAGCTGCACATGCGGCTGATGTGGCTCTTGGTATTCCCGGTAGTCGAGATCCAGATGATGAATTGACCAAGGCGAGAGCTGCTCTCAACTGGCAGAAACATTTCGATCTTTCCTTTGATCCTGACACAGCTCGAGCTCTGCATGACGAGGATCTGGATGTTGATACCGATTTTTGCGCAATGTGTGGCCACGATTGGTGTAGCGTCCGGATCTCCAAGGAGATCCAGCAGTTTGCCAGTGGTAAGGCGGAGGGATTTGAAAGGGGAGCCAGTATTCGAAGTGCTGCCTTGACCGCCGAACAACGGGTAATTCTTGAGAAGCGCGGTGTGCTCGAACCATCAGAGATCCACAAGCTCGCATCGAAGACCAAGAAGACGATGGGAGCTGACGACGACAAGGCCAGTTGCCACAGCGATTACGTCGATTCAGATCGTGCTCGTAAGATTCAGGAAGTCGAAAAGAAATCAACAGATACAATGACGCCCTGATGAAGTCCTGTGAAAGGATCAGTTGATGGCGAAGAAAAACCGTGCGGGAAAGAGTACCTTCACTCAGAAACTGGGAACATTTTTTCTCTGTACGTTGCTTACCCTTCTCTTCATCTGGGTACTCAGCTTTTTTATAGGTGACATCAGCGACATCAAAGGTCCTGATACGGATGCCTACTTTGCCGATCTTGATCAAGCGCCGATGGAATTGCTCAAAGATCTGGAGGATCAGAAAGCTGAGGTTGCGCGGCAGGTGCGGCGCAAACAAGAAGCGCAGAAGGATTACAAGGCCAGCATGGAAAATGCTCGCCAGGTGCTGGAAGAGGTTGCCGATCTTCAGCGACTCAGTATCGAGAAGGGTCATGCGCCGCCAGAAAGCGATGTCAAAGCTCTCGCAGATGCCCGCGAACGTTTTCTCGCCGCTCAAGAGCAATTCGAGACGACAAATGTAGAAGTTACAGAATTGAATGTCAGATCATTTGATTTGAGTGATCAAATCCGTGAGCAGAAGGAAGTCGTTTCCGAACATCGCCGACCCGCGTTTGATAGAATTTATGCGGCGAATCGCGCGCATCGAATGGAAATCGCCTTTTATCAACTTCTCATCCAGTTACCGTTGTTTTTGTACGCTGCTTGGCTGGTTCGTTCCGGAAAGAAAAGTCCCTATCGACCGATTTATCTGTCCGCTCTGGTCGCCACATTCTGGGCAGTTGCTGTCATTGCCTGGGAGAACTTTCCGATGGAGTACTTCAAGTACGTCGCAATCTTCACGGCGATCTTGATCACTCTTGGGTTCCTGCGTTACATACTTCTCAATGCAGTGAAACCCCCCAGGGATTTGCTGTTGCGTCGTTATCGGGATTCCTATGAAAAATGTCGTTGCCCCATCTGCGATTTCTCGGTGCGTCGAGGTTCGTTGCGTGGAGCGGTATGGACAAAAAAGGGACCGATGTCTACTGCCGGTGATGTTCAGTCCAGCGCAGAAGAGGATCCGTACATCTGTCCCTCCTGCGGTACCAATCTGTTCGGCAAATGTGACGATTGCGATAAGATCCGGCACAGCCTGCTTCCGAACTGCGAACATTGCGGTGTACAGTACCCTGTCGAAGAAACTTCATGATTGGAATCGACCGCCGCTTACTTCTCGGTTGATCAGGGGCAATTGCTAATATCGCATCGATACTGAGCTACCGTGTTTTCGCAATCGGGGAACGGTGGTGACGGTGAAGGCCCGGAGTTGAAGATGTATCCCAGGAGATAGACCGGATCGGCGATGTCGATCGCTCCATCTCCATTGACTTCAGCGGCCTCCATACATGGAATCACAGATGAGCCGAACAGGTTGGTCAAAATTGCCACGGGGTCGGCAATATTTATCTCTGTATCACCGTTGGCATCTCCTCGAATCAATGAGATGGCATTTCGATGCCAGGTAATGGTCTGATCGACCTCGATATCGTTAACCGATTGGACCAGACCGTCGGGCCAAACGACACGGATCAGATCGATCTGGTCGTCGGTTCCAAGACCAAAGTGTGCTGACATTTCACTCTGGGAGATGAAATTATCTCCCGCATCGATCCATCGATGTAGCGGCCCGGAAGCGGAAGAGACCAGAACTTCCGCTCCAATTCCATCTGCTGCGACTGTGGGGTCACCATCGGTATCCAGGAAAATACGAATCCAGTGTCGGTTTGCGCTGTCGGTATCGTTACGAAAGTAGCGCAGGAATTCATTGTTACCAGCGATCACTATGTCCTGATCACCGTCGTTATCACTGTCGAAGTTGAGGATTCCTCTTCCAAACCCGTCGTGGATCAGTCCGGCGGAGGTGGCCATCTCTGTAAAGGTGCCGTCACCCAGATTGCGCCAGAAATAGGACTGCTCATTGTCGAACTGCCCACCGGCACCATTGGTTTCGAGGATGTCGACGAAACGGTCATGATCGACATCGATGGATATGGCTCCCCAGCCATAACCACCATCATCGACTCCGGCAGCAACTGAAGTCTCCTGGTAGAAATGATTTCCCTGGTTGATGTACAGCTTGTTGCCAGTCCATCCGATGTTGGGGCGATAGATGGAAGTAACATACCAATCGATCAGGCCATCGTTGTTGTAATCTCCAACCGTCTGGCCCATGCCGTTTTCTTCTTGGGCGGTGTTGGAGCTGTTATTCAATTCGGTGAAGGTGCCATCGGTATTGTTTCGGAAGTAGTGACTGGTTCCAAAATCAGCAACGAGTAGTAGCTCGGGGTAGCGATCTCCATCCATATCTTGAAATCTTGGTGCGAATCCGGAACTGCCGGGGATTCCAGAAAAGAGCCCGATGGTTGCAGTCATATCGGTGAAAGTTTCATCGCCATTGTTTCGAAATAGCCGATTGCCACTGTTGTTGAAGGCAAACCCTGCGACGAACAGGTCGAGATCACCATCGAGATCGTAATCACCGAAACAGCACCCAAACCCATCTTCGACACTCGAAGTGGTGTTGACTCCGGCACTGACGGCTACGTTGACGAAGGATCCATTGCCGGAGTTTCGGTATAGCCGATGGTTTCCTGAAGTTCCTGTCACACCACTTCCAGCACTGGTGACATAGATATCGAGCCAGCCATCGTTGTTATAATCTCCGACGGCAGCACCCTTGCCCATGTGAACATCGGTGAGGCCCCATTCGCTGGCACGATCGGTAAAAGTACCATCACCATCATTGATGAAGAGGTGATCGGGCAAGTTGTTTCCCCCACCGCTGGGTACGTAGAGGTCTTGCCAGCCATCTCGGTCGAAATCTCCACAGACCACCGGTCCTGTGTAGGTCTCGTGATTGTAGATACCTGGATCGAAGAAGACTCCCGCCAGGCCAGCGCTGGCGGTCTGATTGCTGAACTGAGGATCTTGAGCACAAAGAGGGGCAAAGCTGATCGCTAGCAAATTGAAGATCAGGATCCAGAATTTCATTAATTACTCCTCACCGCCATGACACTCCTCGATAGACATTCTAGATGTTATGAAGCAGGCGGAAAGGGCCGAACTCAGGTTCCAAAGGTTTGTTATTTGACAGGGGTTAGAGAGATTGGGCCCGAGATGATTGTTGGATGACTGGTGAAAAACAAATGAGCTGGGAGACCAACAGTAGTTTTGTCAGTTCAGGGTCTTCCCCAGATCTTTTTGAGAATGGCGTGTAATTGTGGGTCGTGCTCTTTCAACTCCGGCCGAACGAACGGGTAGAAATCGTTGGTACCAACATAGGCTTCGGTACCCTCAGCAAAGTATTCCTTGTGATCGGTCAGGGCGTAGTGACGTCTCATTTTTCCATTGATATGAAGTACCTGGTCGTACTTATTTGATTTCACAGCTGCTTGATAAGCGGCGATGATCTCGGGGTCTTTAAAGGTGACGATCTGATCGTGCCAGGCGTGCGCCAGCTCATGGAGCATCACCCATGGTTGAACATTGGACTTTTTTAAATCTACATAAGATTGAGCTTGAGGAATGTGGACGACCTTATGTAGGTCTAGCGCATGGCCTCTATTTTTGAGCCAGTTGAGATCGGGATGGTACTGCAAACCCTTGATTCCTGGCCGATCCAGATCCATTACAATTTTAACTGTTCGGAGCTCATCGATGCGTTTTGCTGGTAACACCCAGACAAGATCACGCAATTGCATCTCGGCCAGAGATAACGCTTCAGCTGCCAGATCAGGTTCTTTTTCCAGAAGCTTCTTTTCGACCCGAATCGACCATCCCTCGACCACATGGGTGACGTGGGTCTCCTGGGAGATACCGGGCAGAGTGAGAGCCACGAGCAGCAAGATGGGCATGAGATCTCCTTCCTGTGAGTATCCTCACCAGGATTTGCACGGACACCAGTGCCCTTTTCAGATCTGGGTACTGCATTGACCGAGCCTGTGTCGGGCGTACCTTGTGCTACATACTGAAATTAAAGGAGGATCACCGTGTCAAATCGCCCTTGCTTGTGTCTTACCGCTGCCCTGTTTTTTCTGGGCCTCCTGGTCTTGCCATTCTCTGGTTCACTGGAAGCCGGAGAACCCAATGCCATCACTTCATCAGAGGCAGCTCAGGGTTGGGTATCGCTATTTGATGGAGAGTCTCCTCGAGGCTGGAGGGGATATCGGAAAGATGCATTCCCTACTCAGGGCTGGAATATTGAAGATGGTTGGTTGCAGGTGATGGCCAGTGGTGGCGGTGGCGACATCGTCACGATTGATCAGTACGATGATTTTGAGCTGGAACTGGAATGGAAGTCGGGGGCGGGCGCCAACAGTGGCATCATGTATCTGGCCAACGAAAACAATGGTGCTTCTTATTTCTCCGCACCCGAATACCAGATACTAGGGGACGCGGACCTCACATCGTCCAGCAACACATCTGCTGGTAGTCTGTATGCGCTTTATTCTCCGATGAACAAGAAGTTGAAACCTGCTGGCGAGGTCAATCATACCCGCATCGTACATTGCGCAGGTAATGTCGAGCATTGGCTCAACGGAGTCCTTGTCTGTCGGGCACAGATTGGCTCAGTCGACTGGAATCGACGTGTGGCTGCAAGCAAGTTTGCTGCCTGGTCTGACTTTGGAACTGTCAAGAAGGGGCACATCGTCATCCAGGATCATGGAAACGATGTCTGGTTCCGTTCGATCAGAGTACGCGAGATCCCGACGACAGAGCGCTGGCGATTTGGCCACTTCGTGCAACTTTTCAATGGGCACAGCATGGATGGTTGGTCGGCGTACTTGAATAACGATGGAAAGCCGGAAGATGTCTGGTCGGTGGCGGATGGAATCATCACCTGTAAAGGAAAGCCAGCGGGATACATCTACACCAATAACATGTACCAGGACTTCATCCTGGAACTCGATTGGCGCTGGGATCCGGTCACCAAGAAAGGTGGCAACTCAGGGGTGCTCTTTCGTCAGGTGGGGGAACATAAGGTGTGGCCAAAAAGCATCGAGGCGCAGTTAATGGCCGGTAGTGCAGGTGACTTCTGGTGTATCGGGGAGTTCCCGATGCAGACTGATCCGGAGCGCACACGTGGTCGCAACACCAAGCATCTGATGGAGAATGAAAACGACCTGGGGGAATGGAACCACTACGAAATTCACTGTATTGGTGGCGACGTGGTGTTGATGGTAAACGGCAAGATATTGAACACGGCAACAAATTGTGCGGAAGTTCCTGGTCCGATCTGCCTTCAATCAGAAGGAGCTCCGATTCAGTTTCGCAACATTCGCCTGTTCCCGATGCCCAGTAGTTCTCACGGTTCCACCGGTCAGTGATTCGTCAGCTATCGGTACTACTGGTATTGCTTCTGCAGATCGGTTGCCAGGGCATCGATCTGCGGAAGCCATCGTCCGACATCGAACTGGTGGTGCTGGGAATTGCCCAGGATGGGGGAGTCCCTCATCTGGGTTGCCAGAAATCCTGCTGTGTGGATGCACGAAAAGCTGGGGTGAGATTTGGCCCCGCTTGCCTGGCTCTGGTCGATCATGGTTCCGGTTCGACGGTCTTGATAGAAGCGACGCCCGCGGTTGAGGAGCAACTGTCTATACTGCGAGATTTGACAGGGTATGGAAATGATCGGCGAAAACCTGTCGATGCAGTGATGCTGACCCATGCCCACATCGGTCATTACACCGGTTTGATTCACTTTGGGAGGGAAGTCGCATCTACCGATGCCGTCGATGTGTATTGCACGGAGAGAATGGAGAGTTTTCTGCAGGAAAACGGTCCCTGGAGTCAACTCATCGATTTGAAGCAGATTGTCATCACCAGAGTGAAGCCAGGAGTTCTCACGGAAGTGTTGCCAGGGGTCAAGGCGAGCGCCATCTCCGTCAAACATCGTGATGAATTTTCCGATACCGTTGCGTGGCGCATCGAGGGACCCAGCAAAACGATTCTGTTCTGTCCAGACATCGATCGATGGGATGGAGGAGTTCTTGAGGAACTCATCGAGGGAGTCGATATCTGTTACCTCGATGCAACCTTTTACGATGGACGAGAGCTACCAGGGCGCGATCTCTCCGAGATTCCTCATCCACCGATGGTCGTGACGATGGAGGTACTCCGTGAGTCGGCACTTGAACAACCGGGGCGATTCCGCTTCATCCACCTCAATCACACCAATCCTGCACTCTTCAACGAGCAGATTCAGATGGATGTAGAAGCGAGGGGGTTTCGGGTGGCTCAAGTTGGTGAGCGTATAAAACTGTGAACCTTCTCACCGACACAACATCGTTGACCGGGGAATTGATCCCTGGCTTCTAGCTCATTCGTTTGATCTGGATTTGTCGAGACAAGCAATCCGCGCATCTATTAACCACATACAGTCTGTAGTTTTGATGGAAGAAATCAGAAACCATTACTGTGAATGGAGCGGCCTCTCTGGGCCTACCTTCAGGCCAGTACCTATGGCACTCCATTGGGTAACTAATTGATGATGTTTTCGATCACTCTCTCGCTCGCGCCTCCATCGGTAGACCCTACGATCAGGTCTCTGATGAAGACTCGCTTTTTTGCATAGACTTGATCGTTGCTCTTGTCGATCAGAGTTGGAAGGAGATCAATTAATTCCTGAAAATCAGAACAGATGGGTCCAGGAAAGACAGTATCGAAGTTATAGGTGAATCCTCTACCGGAAACGTAATCGCGATAATCGTGAGCAAAACTGACAAGCGGACGATCAAGAAGCAGGTAATCCCAGAAGCAGCTTGAATAGTCGGTGATCAGAAGATCAGTTCTTCGAAGGAGCAGCTGCATTTCCGGGTAACGAGCTGCGGAGCAATCAACGATGGAATCGTTATCGGGGAATTCCATATCATTGTTCGTGTGGTGGCCACGGACACCAAGAACAAATCCCAGGTTCTCCAGTTCATTGACCAGGGTGGAGATTTGATTACCAGTGAACGGAGAGACCTTTTCCTTCATCCTGTGATCGCGAAATGTAGGGGCGAAAAGCGCAAGTTTTCGATCAGAAAGATCAGCAACCAGTTGATCATCAAGTTTTTTCAGATCAGCTGGAAGTGAATAATCCGGATGTAGCAGATCATTGCGAGGAAGACCTGAAGGAATAACCTTTTTCGGCGGTAACCCGAAAGCGGCAGACATCACCATCCGGTCAAAGGGTGATGATGAAACGAGAGATGAAAAACGACGCAACTTACGAAGAAACTTTTTGGATCGATTTGGTGTCAGTACCCCGATCGATTTCAAGGGGATTCCGTGCCAGACATTAACTACATTATGATGAATGTCTGAATTTTCGTAATGAGAAACAAAAATTGCAGAAGCAGTTGGAATGATCCAAAACTTCTGGAGCGCGTTTACAGAAATAATTTCAGCTTTATTCCCGTACAGCAATTCCAGGTCTTCCACAGAACCATCTCCAGTTACGATAATGCACGGACGAATTCTTTCATCGCGACAACAGGAATCGAAGAGAGTTCTTAAATTGCCATGCCAACGCTTTTCTGCATGGATGAATACCCAGCGATTCTTCATGGTGGGGAGTATCAGGCCGAGAAATCTCAGTAGTCTGCGAGTGAGGCTACCCATTGATCATTCCTTTAGATCATCCGGGTCGATTTCGAAATCGACCAATCCAGTCGTCTCCAGCAATAGATGCTGAATGGCTCCAAGAATTTGCAAGATTTGAAGTCTTGGATCCTCCATCTGCTCCTCGTCCAGATCATCTTCCCAATCATCGGATTCGATGCCCAGATCGGTGGCGAGGACGATCCGGAGATCGGTTAGGACTGCCAGAACTGCATCGAAATCTTTCTCAGGAATATCGAGGGTACTCATTCCTGTATCGCTAGCTGCCAGAACCTTTTCGAAGATAGCCAGTTTTTGTAACTGACGTTTTTGAATGTCATCTTCTAGCAGCCTTCGATGTTCTTTTTGCGCATCCGGATCCGAATATGCAGGCGGAAACAATCGAGCGGCGGCCTTCTGATTACTGTCCGGATTTTCAATGATCTTGCGAAGGACCCCGGGAATCGTCCATAGACTTCTTAAAATTGCCGGATGACCGGAGAGTTGATAAGAGCCGTCGTCATTTCGTTGAGCTGACAGCATCGGTATTCTCTTTCGCTAACTTCAAATGGTGGTCACCGGCGGTTTAAATTCATCTCTCGAATTGGCAGTAGGGAGTATTTTCAATCCGAACCGCCAGGAATCAAGCCTATGATGGCCGCGGCTGGAGGAAAGGTGTTTTTCTTCTCTGGCTCTCTTGGTCTTCAAAGTGATTGCTGAGTTTCCTGAATGTTTCTATCCAGAGGGGAAAAACCAGACCAGTTCTTTGGAGGATTCTTGCTGAGTTGGAGACATCGGTCCGCGAGAGCCCGAGCTGGCAAATCCTCTGGAAATGATCTCAGAATATCTTCAAAGGAGCTGTTCGCCTTTTCAAATTGACCATCCTGATAGTATTTGAGTGCCTCATTATGTTGATTTGCGATGACGATCTGGGATTCTGTCGCACTATCGGCCTCACAGACCAGCTGGTAGATGGCACCACCCTGACGCCTCCCCTTTACGGCGACATGGTCGAGGATCCGGCAATGCATTTCATCGGCAACGATTTTGGCCACCTCTTCACTGACAATAATATCGGTGCCATAGAGGCGATTCAGTCCTTCCAGTCGACTTGCCAGGTTGACGGTATCGCCGATGACCGTGTAGTTGAGTCGACTGCTTGAGCCCATATTTCCAACCAGTACGGGTCCGGTGTGAAGTCCAATTCGGGCCTTCATCTGGGGCAGATTTCTGCGTCCCCAGTCTTCACGCATTTCGACCAGACCTTTTTGAGAATTGATGGCTGCTCTGCAAGCGTTTGCAGTAACTCGGCTTCCATCGATTTCAGCGATCCAGAATGCCATGATCGCATCCCCGATGAACTTGTCGATGATTCCTGATTCATCAAGAACTTGCTGACTCATCTCTTGCAGATATTCACCACCAATCTGAACAAGTTTTTCCGGAGGTAATGTTTCGGCAATCGTGGTGAATCCAACCACGTCTGAAAAATAGACACATGCGGTGGCGGGTTCCATCCCGGGAACAGCAACCCGATCCTCAGTTACTAGTTGCCTCACAACCCGGGACGGGACGTATTTTTCGAAGGAAGCCAGAGCATGACGCATTGCTTCCATTCGAATTTGCATCTGATTCAACTCGGTGAGACGCGAAGGTCGGCCATTGTCTCCATCGATTTCGAAGCGGGAAATACGCTTCATGCCACTATTGAGTTCTCTTACTGGCCTGGTGATACCCCAGGCAGTGCGCCATACGATCGGGATCGTCAGAAGAATCAGCACCAGGAAGGCAATTGCCGTGAACCGGGTACGATCGGAGATCTCCTGCACCAGATCGTCAGTGGGGATGGCAATCAGCGAAATCAGGTCGATTCCAGCGAGCCCCATGATCGGATTCCATGCCAGCTGAACCGGCCCTGCACTGGTATCAATCTCGAGAATTCCCGAACCGGCCCAAGTTGCGAGATCTCCCATCTCGGAACCGGTGATCTCCATCGTCTCCCGTATGAAAGAGTCATTGCAGTCGATGGCTGCCACTCGTTGCAACGAACCATCGTCCTTCTTGATGAGGGAATCGCCACGACTGGTGGCGATGAGGAGTCCTGCCTTGTCGATGACGAAGGATCGACCATTCTCGGTCAGGGTCAGGCCTCGCAGAAACTGGTCGATTGGTCCCAGTGTGATGTCGCAGAGAGCGACACCGATCAGGGAACCCTCTTCATCTTCGATGACCTGATAGGCGGATGATCCCAGTTGAGGTGGAATGCCGGGAAACTTGTAGATTCCGGTCCAGCCGGCACCGTTCGATTCCACTGCTCCGCGATACCAGGGCCGGTCCACCACACTGAAGCCTTCGATGCGTTTGCTGTTTCCATCGAGGACTGCCACTTCTTCCAGCACATCCTGTCCAGGCTCACTTCGTAGTAACTGCAACTTGCCATCGGAATCACGCTGAACTCCGAACAGGGATCCATCCGGCATTCCGATGGCGATACTCGTGAGGAACCGGTTCTTGATCAGGTGCTGCAACTGAAATTGCAATAACTGATCGACCTCCCCCTTCTTCGAGGGGTCCACCAGGCCCGTCTCGACAAGCTGTTTCTGTGCTTCTGCGGTATTCTGTGCGGCGAGGATCAGGGTCATGATCCGCTCCTCGACGCGACTCGAAATCTCGCTACACCGATCCTCGGTCAAGCTCTTCACGGAGGCCTGGCCGTTTCCGTACCAGAGCCACGCAGTGAGTGTGATGGCGATGATGATCTCTCCGATCATCAGAGTCATCAGCACGGTACGAATCGAGTAGGTGCGCCTCATCACTCCTGCTCCATCGTTGCTTGCAAGCCATATGAATGAAGGTTGGCGACGAAGCGTTCTCCCTTTTCCCTCTCGGTGATGATCACGATGGATTTACCGTCATTATGGACCTCAAGCATCAGCTGTGTGGACTTATCGAGGGAATAGCCGAACAAACGTTGCAGAACATAAACTACATAGCTCATCAAATTGACCGGATCGTTCCAGACAACCACCTTCCAGAGCTTATCCAGATCTTCATCGAGAGCGACGGAACTTTCTCGTTCCTCCTCGGGGTTTGGTCCAGTTGGCGGTCCAGTCGGTTCATCCGGATGAGAGATCCAAATCGAGAGCTGGGATTGAGCGATGTCCGTTTCAGAGTTCAGCATCAAAGTCTCCTCAATCATGGTTTTCATCCTAGAGGTAGGGAGGTGGTGGCTGCAAGCAAAGGTTGGAGGATGTGCCTCTTTTGAAGAAACGGGTTAGTCTTCTACGGAGGTATGTCCCGATGTCGAATCTGATAAAAATGCCGATATCCAAAGCGGTGGCCTTGACCGCAATGATCACAGCTGTTTGTTCGATCTGGCTGATCGGAGATTCAGGGTCCGGAATCTCAGTGATTGCCCAGGGAGTGGAAGCTCAGGGATCAACTTCGGGAAATCAGAGCGATGAGATCGCAGCTTTACAGGCAAGATTGACAAGAATCGAAGGGCAACTGGTCGAATTCACTTCAACCAGGCCGGATTCCGATGTGCAGATATTGATTGAGAATTTACGACTGGATCTGGAAAACCTACGCGCCAGTCGAGCAAACTCGCCGGATCTTCCATTGCCATTATCTCACTACCAGCAAGTGGCCCCGGCCGAGACCGATTCCAACCCAGAGACCGTCACGCAAGAGTTCGAATTTCGAACCAAAGTGAAACCGGAATCGATCATAATTGTACAGGGATCGAGGCCTGGATTTGTGGTTTCAGTCGAGTTGAAGGATGAAAACCAGAACTGGATTGAGATGTATGAAGGACCGGACCTCTCCTCGAAACCGGCCAGTGAGACGTGGATAGAAGGTCTTGAATCAACATCAACGAACACGATTCGAGTGACAGTGACGGGAAAAGGTGGGATTGAAGCGGTTGGTGTAACCGTCAAAGACGTAATTCACTGGTCGATGGTCAGCAATTAGCACCCTAGATGGGAAATACAGTTCCGCAAAGAGCAGGTAAGGTGAGGGCCCCATCTGCCAGCAAGGTAGTCATAACTGGCTGCTGATTTTTGACTGCCGCAAAATTCAAGACGATGGTAGCCAGAAGTACTCCGATCCCCTGCCCGATGGATATAGTTGCTGGTTCGTTTATTCCGATCCAGGCAAGAAGGCAAATCAATATAAACAGCCCTCGAATTATCTTGAGTGCCGTGGCGGGTCGATCAGTAGCGATGGTATGCAATCCTGACATCTGATCTCCAAGTCGATCCCGAAGATCACAGACGATGACATTGGAAGATAACAAGAGAAACATCAGTGCGAATCCGACCATCGCCTGTAGTGATTGAACTCCCCCTGACTGCAGCCAGGGAATTCCAATGCATGCGATCGAAACTGCCAGAGAAATGAAGGGTATCTTTGTGAGAGAACGATCCTTGATTCTTCTGCCCTTGAATGGAATTGCGTAACAGATTGCAGCAGGCAAGCCGAGAATCGCCAGGTATTTCGCTTCAGTACGTAGCTCCAGTATCGAATAAACAAAAATACTCAGAGCCGTCAGTAATCGAATAACAGTCCACACCCGGATATTTTCGCCTGGATTTCGATCTCTCGGATCGAGGATGGGATCGAGTGGATAGATAATCCAGGTCGCTGAACCGATCGCAAGAAGAACCATCAATGGGTTTTCTACCGGGGAAAAAATCTGAAGTGACCAGCAGGAGAGTCCCAAGGCAGCGACGATGGGAGTGATGCGATATCTCAGGATTCGATTCATCGAGAATCTATCTTGCGCAACTCAATTGCCTCAATCCAACGAGGACCCCATTTCATGATGGAGAACTGTTTTCTCGCAGTGATTTCAAGTCCAGATCTTGTAGCCAGTTCGGGGATGTCGTGGACTCGATGCCAGGCGTTACCAGTGAATAGATGGAAGAAGGACATGGGGATGGCATGCCAGATTTCCATGGCGATATGGTTCAGCAAGCTGGTGGGGGGAGGAGAAAAATCGCTGATCAAGATTCTCCCTTCCGGGCCGATCAGATCGGTTACTTGCTGCAGTACATCAAGAGCTTCTTGTGCTGAGAAGATGTTAAGAAAGAAAGGTGCCACCACAGAATCGCTGGTTTCGAGGCCGGTCTGAATGCGGAAATCTCCGTGAATTAACTGAGGGGTATTGCTTGTTTGCACTTTGCATTGCTCGACAGACCGTTCAAGCATTCGCAGTGATTGGTCGATCAGTAGCAGGTTTGCGCCGCTTTTTGCCATGCAGGCCACATCGGTTCCAGTGCCTGGGCCCACCACCATGACGTGCTCACCGGGAGAGATTCGTTCGGCGCACCACATCCTGGCTGCCAGGATGGCATTTCCCGACCAGAATCTTGCGAGCATGTCGTAGATTCCTACCAGCTGGTCATAGTTTCGGGTGGGGGGAGAGGTCTGGTACGAAATCATTTCCGTAAGTCTCTCGCCGTGAGGCTCGTGGGTCAACGAGCAGAATGCTGCCAGATGGACCCAAAAAAAAAGGCCCTGGCAGGATTTCTCCTGCCAGGACCCAGATATAATCACCTGTTACCAGATGAATATTCTGATTTAAGAGCCTTGGGCTCTTTTATCGGTTACGGAGCTTCTGGGCAATCGGTGCCATTTGGTCCATTCGCGCCTTCGCAGTCTGGATCGGCACAATCCGCTAACCCATCACCATCTTCGTCACCGACGACTTCGCAGTCTTCTTCCGGTGCTCCCGGGTCGTCCGGTGCTCCCGGTGCTTCCGGTGGGGCTGCACATGGGGCAGCAGGGCCATCTGGGCCAGGTTCCCCTTCGCAGTCTGGATCGGCACAGTCGGTTAAGCCATCTGCGTCATTGTCTTCACCGTCACCACAGGTAGCTTCAACTCCACCTGGGAGATCGGGCTCAAGACACGCCGGGACAGGCAAACCGGTCACCGGATCGAGACAATCGGGATCGGCACAGTCACCAAGGCCGTCAAGATCGTTATCAAGACCGTCTTCGCACTCGCCAGCAGCGATATCTTCTGTTCCACCACAAGCAAAACTTGGGGCACAGTCAAGATCGGCGCAATCGGCCGAACCATCATTATCATTATCGAGTCCGTCAGTACAGATCTCTTCGAAGCCAGCGGCGCCACCACAACTGGTTGCTGTCGGGTTAGCCGGATCTACTTCATTACGATTGAACGTCTCATCAAACATGACTTGGCCACTGGTGATATGACGAACTGTAAGATTGACATGGGTGACATCAGCGGTGACCGCACCTGGGACCAGGTCGAACTCAAGACGTGCGGCAAAGTGACCGACTCCTGTGGCCGGATCGCCTTCCATGGCGATACCGAATGGAATCGCAAAGTTTTGACCGAGACTACAACCAATTGCAGTTGCTGTCATGGCAAGACCTTCAGGCTCGTCTATTCCACCACGGAAACGAATTTCGTTACCACCGTCGCGGAAACGCCAGCGTTCAACACTTACTTCGACAATTCCGTCGACATTGACCATGTCAGTGAAGAGTTCCATCACCATCATGACGTGTTCTCCATTGACGTATCCGACGGTGTCAATTCCGCCGCCTTCAGCATCTGCCAGCCACATATCACGTGGAATGTGCTGATCAGCAACGCCAAGGACAGCTGAAGGGAAGCGTGGATCGGAGTTGAACATGCAAAGCATGGTTCTACTCTCACCCGATTCAATGAGGAAAGAGTCAGGAGTTCCATCGGTTCCCACGGTGACGTTGATAGCGGAACCAGCAGATGTGTTTTCTGAGAGTTCAAAGACGTTGATCATGTCTGGGATGAGGTAGCGGTTACCAGCGCCATCTACGTAGACGTGTCCGGCACTCTTGTAGGTGCCACCAGACATCATTGGCTGAATCCATTCTCCCGGATCATCGCTAATGATTCCTACACGTGCCATGAAATCAGAAGGAAGAAGCGCTGCGTGCGCAGGATAGGTTGCATTAACCATATCAAAGAAATTTTGCTCAATGTCTCTCTGCACAACATCTTCAGTTGCGCCTGGGCCAGGATTGTTCATTCCCAGAGCCGTTGTGACGCCAGGGTTGCGTGAACGAGCCTGGTCTGTCGCGATGATGGAGCGGATGGCTCCCTGACGACCAGCTTCTCCTGCAGCATTGATCAAGCCAAGGCTGAGAGAGTTCTTTGTAGCGGATTCATCAGTCATCTTGCAAAATTCGTCGGACAAGACTTCGCCGCCACCGTCTTCATAACCATCTTCGGTAGCTTCGCAGATCATGGGGCCACCATTGATCATCCATGGGACGGTTACAACTTTTCCCATGCAGCTGACGGTTCCACCACGGCCTGAAGCTTGACAGGTAATGTCCCAGGTGGGTCCTTCTGTATTGAAGAACTCAAGCGGAACTATCCGAGTCAGACTGGTGGATGTACCGGTAGCGTCATCCCACAGAGTCGCGTTTTGCGCGGTCGCAGGAACGCAGATAAATAAAGCACAGAGAAACAGAACGCCTGTGAATACGGCTTTCATGAAACATTTCCTCTCATACTGCAGGCTTTCCTCCTCGGAGAACGGCACCTGCCTGATAATGGCTGTCGGTCATAACGACCGATCTATATATCAAAACCAAACCCCCGCTACTCGGGAGTTAATAACTAATCAGTGACGATTAAATTCTATTCCTTCCTCCTCGTACGATACAAACTTCAGGGGATCGTTATTGGCCGTCATGTTGACAGAGCAATACATCATAGGGAACGACACCTCGAATCACTTTCTCTTCACAATATGCGTAGGGTTCTTAACAACACCCAACAGAACGAGCCTACTCATGCATTTACGGGGTGTCTAGCAGCAACTATCGAAATAAATAGCGACAAGGTTTGAACCTGTAGAAGTGCAATTGTAGATCAGAAATATCGTTCAAATTTGTTCAAGACTGACTTTTATCCCTAAGGTGACAATACTAACAAATGATAATTGATGAGCGTCGAGATGGGTCGATACTTTGAGAGTTGGTAACTTGAGTTATCAGTTTGAACTGTGAACAATTCTCCGAATTGGGTGAGGTCTCGCAGTATCTGGAGGTCCTTCCAGCAACGACCAGGTGGTGGCTCCATCGGGGGAGTCCGCTTCAAGAAGCCAAAATGCGGTCCTTACCTGACTTTGCCTTCCCGGGACGATTATATCCCCAGCTTTTGCCAGGTAATTCTCTTCCCTCAGCTCACCTTCCACCGTTCGATTGATTCGATTCTGGTATTTTCTGGGAGCTGTTTTGAGATCGGAAACCCAGAAAGTTTCAGTGATGAAGAGTCGCTGTGTGGTAATCACCTCGTGATCCAGTCGGTGTAGTCGAATTCTCTCTATCAATTGAGTTTCTTCAGCAGGTATCAACCAGCCTGCGGGAACCACTCGCGATTCGACAGATTTGAAATCTACCCGGATGTCATGGGGGACGGGTTCCACCTCAAGGGGCCCCTTATGAGCTGGGCGGGGTTCCTCTGGATTTCTTTTTTCGAGTAAGACTTGCTCGGTTCCGCGACTTGTCGTTTCGAACACAAGTCCCAGTTGTCCCCTCATGGCTGCTAACTGCTGGCTACGTAGATCTGCATCGGCGCAAATCTTGATCACTTCATCGACATGGCAAGCAACATGATTGATCACCGTGGCGGTAAACAGGGTGGTAGCTTCGATTCGGTGGGAGAATGGCAAAAAAGAGGTGGCTTCTGACAGAATTCCAAATCGATTTCGGGCGCCCGCATGATTGGTGACGTATCTCGGTAACGGTGAAAAGGAACGCCAGGTGCGGGGATTTTCGCGTCTGGAGGAATTGCCATAATCAAAGGTGAGAAGACCGTATTTCTCTCTCAGTTTGTCAGCGACATCTCGGAGTAACACTTTTTTTGACCAGTGCTGAATCTCGGGATCGACATCCGCTCCCAGCGGAGGAGAGTAAGTGAGGCTGTAGCCATGGCGGGTGCCATTGGTCGTGTGAAGATCGAGAACCACGTGTGGATCCCATACAGCCCAGATCTCATTGAGGACAGCCCGCATCTCGGGGGAGTCTGCCTTGAGGCAGTCGCGATTGAGATCGAGGCGGTCATCGTTGGTACGGCGTCCCACCGGATCGGGACCATCCTGATGTCCACGTTGCTGTAGCGCTGGCCCCAGGGCTTCGTTGCCATCGACGTTATAGACGGGCACGCAGACGATCACCAGATTGGGTAGCCATAACGGATACTGGCCACGAGAGGCATCCCGCAACAGAGCCAGGGCAACCTCTTTTCCCTCCACCTCGCCGCCATGAATGTTGGCTTGCAGGTAGACCACGGCTCTTCCCGAGTCGCGTGCCTCCTGACCGTTGTTACAGGGAGGATCGGCAAGCACCACCATCGGGATATCGTGACCACCTTCACTCTGCCCCAGGGTGGATACCGTGATGGGGGCTCCCTGGTCCTTCAGTGCTCGGATGAAAGCATTCACATCATCCAGCGAAGAGGTTTGCTGCGCATCGGTCAATTCTGCACGGGTCCACGGACCCTGTGGGCTTGAAGTTAGATCTTTGACAGGACCGCAGCTTGAAACGATCAGAACCAGTACTAGCAGCGCAGGGGATCTCAATTTCTTGACCGATTGAGCCATTGTTGTGCCGTTTCTTTCAGATCGGGGAGATCGACCTGGCTTTCGCTCTGTTCCGAGAAATACCGGGCTTCGATGGTGGCGACCTCTTCCTGCAGGGCGGGGAGATCATTTTCATCGATGAGTCCGTGCTCTTCTTCGATTCGACGTAACAAGTGAGTGACAGAAAGCGCACTGACTTCTTCTGGCATTTGCCAGCGAGGAACCACAGTCTCTTCGACCTTTTTCTTTCTTCCCAGAATGATCAGGAATAGCACGGCAATGATGCCACCGATGGTCATGATGGCCCAATCGGGAAGACCCTTGGTCGGGATCTGTAACATCACCTTTGGTTCTTCCAGTTCCACGATGTCAAAATCAGAGTACTTCTTGCAGGTGAGTTCAATGCCTTCTGCTACGGCAGGGAACTGGAATGCTTCACTGCTACTGAGACTGTCGGGAATTTGAAGATTGATGGTCCAGGACCGTTCTGACTGGGGAACCACCGGGATGATCTCATCATCGATCTTGACGACATTGAGACCGTTATCGAGCAAGCCGTCAATTTCCGCCAGAGGAAATCCGCTGGCGACCAGGTTCTCTTGCCAGCCGGGGATGATTCCATTCAGGTCGGGGAGAACACCGAGACCCTGTGCCAGGACTTCCAGTTTCAGCTTCGACAGATCGAGTTCACGGTCATCGAGTGTGACTTCAACCTGGATATCTCCTTCAGTGGGTCGTTCTCCAGAGTCCTCGGTGGCGACGATGGGGATGACCGCCGAGACGACAGGAACCCGGACCGATCCGTTGGTGCCATCCTTGAAATCGAGATCTATCCTCACTTCAGGTAACAGATCGACCGAAGGGTCTTTTGCCCGGAGGATCAGGTACGCGAATGATTTTTCCATCCAGCCAGGTCGCTGGAACGAGTAAGGACGAAAATCTGGAGAATTGAACTGGAGAGCTTCGATCTCGAAGTGTTCATCAAAAGCCTCGCGTATCCTTGATTCGAAATCATCGCGATAGTCCATCGGCTGGGGTGCCAGTCTGACGTACACCTGATTTCGCATGTAGAGATCGAAACCACCCGTTTCTCTTTCCAGAGCATCGGTGTAACGCAGGCCGATTCTCACTCCGAAGGGCTTTACCCCGACATCGGTACCTCCATCGATGCTGACATGTAGTTCCACCTCGGATTCGAGATCTTCATACAGTCGAGCAAGACGTCTGGTGCCGCGACCGAGCGGGTGATCTCCAATCACTCTCATCGCATGGCGGACAAATCTTGACCGTAGATCGGCAGGCACTCGCCCGATGGCATTTTCCACGGCGCTGGCGAACAGACCTCGATGTTCACGGACTTCGTCAGCATCGAGAGAGTTGAAGGCATCGATGAGAAGACCGACCTGATCGTTTTCAGGTTTGGTGGTCATGGTGAGGAAGGACAACTCGCTGGCTCCGAGGGCGCTGGTGAACCACTGCAGATGGGGAATGACATTGCGCCGTTCCCGTCCATCGGTGAGACCTTCGGTGTAGATCCTTATCGAATCAGAATATCGAGCAAATGCTGCTTCCCGCTGGGGTACGTATCTCTCCAGGTCGGGATCGAGCTCTCGCCAGTATTCTCCCAGATCGAAATAGAGATTGCCGGCCAGCATCTGGGGTCGCCACCCGATCGGATCTTGCTGGGCTGCGTGCTGTGCCAGCCGTTGTGCCAGGCGATAACCGCGCTCCACTTCTTCTTGCAACTCCTTGGTGGTTCGTCTGGTTCCCTTGGATTGTTGCAGTTCGGGACTTCGCCAGTTTCTCTGCAACTGTCGCCACATCGCCATCGCCAGAGGCTCGGCAACTTCACCGGGAAGTTCATCGAAAGAACCGAACAACTCCTCGATGTCCTCGAGGCGATATACCTCTGCCTGGCTGTGACTGGCGGTGAATGCATTAACCAGCACTTCCCAGTCGATGTCGGGAACCCCCAGTGCTTTCAGCTCTGTCACCATTTCTCCGAGTTGGCGCAAACTGCGGCGCTGTTTGGAACGAGTCAATGGAGCACTCGGTTGTCCGCCGAAGGAACTGATGAAGACACCGGTGGATGTGATGATTCGAGAAGAGAAAAATTCGTCATCGGGACGGTTCGGATCGAGGTTCCGTTGCCATTCAGAGACCAGCGTCGAGGCCAGCTCCGAGATATCGACGGCGGGATCGGTGGCGACCGCACGCAGCGCTTCCATCGCCTGGGCGGGCTCATCGGCCCGGGCTGCACAAGCGATGGCCGCCAGGGTGCAGGCCTGGCGCAAGGATGGAGCGATGGCACCAATCCAGCGACCGTCAGGAGCCGCATCGACCAGATCCTTGGCCGGGATAGGGCGACTGGGACGACGGTTGGCGGCAGTCGACACCGGTCTTCCCAGACTGAGGTTCGCTTCATCGGCGAACGCCACGGCCAGGACATCGATGGATGCTTGCCATGGGCCGATCTGATCTCCGACCTGATCGAGCAGGGAGCTGACTGCGGTTTTGATGGCACGCAGCAGATCGAGTCGCTGGTCGGTTGACGATCCCCGGTTCTGGAACAGCTTCCTGGAGGATTGTCCCAGATGGGCGAGCATCGCCTGGCCTACTGCTCCTTCTCCGGAGAAGACCCGAGTTCGCCATTCGCTCGTCCAGGTTGGTGGAAGAGCCGGGAGAAGTTCCGTCAGGAGTGTTACCGACCGGGTTCGATCTTTTGCATCGACGGAGCTGTCTTCGGCGACAGCCGCGAACAGATCTGCCGAACGGACCTGATGCTCTCGTTTGACTTTCAGGTGCTTTTCCTTGGCGGCTACCGCACGATGGTATAGCCCGTGCCGGATCCGTAATTCGCCACTGGCGTTACCCTCCTCGGGTAAGGGATCCAGATAGGGTTTTGCTTCAGCGTGCAGATCAGCGGCTACCAGTAGATCACAGGCTCTGGCGCGGTTTTCCGGGTCACTTCCACCAAATCGACCGACACCCTGTTCCAGTCGTTGCAAAAGAGTACGGGTCGAGCCCCGAGTTGCTGCTTTCTTGAGCAGAACGGCGTAGGAACTGATGAGTTTGTCATTTTGATCCTCGTCGCTGGTGACCTCGACGTTGTCCAGAATCACCTCCGCGCCAGAATCGATGACCAGCTCCGATCCGGCCTCACCAGGCTCCTCGACTTCTCCCGGCTGGGTACTGGTTGGCTCTACAGCAGCCGGAACCCCATCCGGCAAGTTGACCGTGGCCAGATCGAGCACCTCTTCCGGAAGCAATGCCTGGTCTCTCCGAGCCAGTAGCTGCACTACATTCTCATGGACCTCAGGGGCCTGCTCTTGACAGGCATCGAGTTCTTGCTGGTAGCCGTTCCAGTTTCCGGATCGGATCATCAGGGCGATTCGCTGTGCTCTGGTATTGGCCTGTTTTTGCCTGTCGCTGTCATCGTCTGGCATCTCGGGCAGGCCGCCGAAGGCCAGGTCGCGTCGGGCTGCCAGAACCTCTTCGATGGTTCTTGGTTTATTCAACGATGTCGAGATGAGAGCTGCGGCGATGGAGATTTTCGGTTGTTCCTCGGGCGCTGCGTCATCTGTCGGCTGCGCAAGATCGACAGGACCTCCGATGGAAGCCATGAAGGCAGCCATGAAATCCGGGTCGTGGCAACTGGTACAGTCCTGCCCAACGAAGTGGTTCGGCGGCAGTGCTGGAAATGGCTGTGGTACTGCTTGTATCTGCACCGGTTGAGCCCCGACAACCCCGGCAGGAATTCGTTGAAGACGTGTTGCCCGAATCGGACGAGCGGCTTGCGAGTGGAGCAGTTCTGCTGCCAGCAGGCCTGCCAGCAGGGTGATGATCAGGCCGACACGAGGTTGCAAACCCATATGGAATCCTCCGAGATCGTCGAGATGGTGCGGGTAAATCAGCGAAGAGAGGATTGTAAGTGAAGATCATCAAGCCATCGAGGGCACGATCTCCTGATGGGAGGGGTCATTCGCGATGGAAAAATGGGTCCGTATCGAAAATCGATACGGACCCATTCTCACTGACCAACCTGATGACCCGATCAGGAACCGGATCCGGTGGCTCTTGAACGGCTGGCACCGACATTGTTTGCCTTGCCACGACTGTCACCGATTCTTGGATTCTTGCCATTACCCCTCGAACCGAGGAGTCCGGAACCCTGTCAGCAACCGCCAGGCAGTGGTAGTGCCTGTAACTCGGCCAGATCCATCCGTTCAAGCCAGATCACCGACTCGACATTTTTCTTCAGATCTTCGGTTTCCTCGGCACCACGAGCTTCTGCATCCTCGGCGAGGAGACGGAAGTGCTGGCGCGCTTTTTCCGCTTCCGGTTTCCATACCTCAGGCTTGGCACCCTCGAGGCGGAGTTTCCAGGTGGCGAAGTACTGAGCGGAAGCGATGCGAGCTCGTGCATCTCTTGCCAGTTCCGGATCGTCGTCCTTGGCTTCCTGGAGAACCTCTTCCATCCCCGAGATACCATTCCAGGTATTGCCGGACATGAACTCAGCGTGGCTGGCTCTCAGGCGCAACCAGCGATTCGATTCGGGAGAATTGGCCGGAGCCTCGCCGATGGCCTGACCAAATAACTCGGCAGCCAGTTTCCAGTTCTCACCATCCGCTGCGGCGACCGCCTGCTCAACGGTGGAAGCGACCCGGGTGCGAGCCTGCAGATCCTGGCCAGGACCAAACCACCAGATGGCGATGAGGACCGGGACCACTGCCCAGATCGTCCAGAGCATCTTGTTTTTGCTCATATCAGGATTCCCTTCTGCCGAGCGACTCCAGTGGAGCATCGACCTACAAGAATCATATCCGAGATCAACGCGATTGGCGAGAGTCTGCAGAATTGCCACGATTTGGGGCTAACAGGGCAGTCGAATGACGATCCTCCATCGAAAGTGCGCGTCTGAACTTGCGGAAAATTTGATTAGAGAGCCAAATCGTCACGGGTAGCATCGAAGACTGAAAGGGAATGTTGTTGAAGATCCGAGATCGCACCTACCCGAAGATCGACACGAGCCGTCGAAGCACTGCCTTTCATCACTGGATAATTTTCCTGTGTGTTCTTGGCACTGGCTCGTTGCTCAGTGCTCAGGTGGGCCCCTGGATTCCTCTCGATACCCCCGATGGCGAGGGAAACCTTGCCAATCCTGCTCCCTCCAGCAACGCTTCCTTTGGCTTTTCGCTGTCACTCTCGGTTGATCGCCTGGCGGTGGGTGCTTTCGGAGATGACGAGGTCTATATCTTCGAAATAGATCCGGTCAGTGGGCTGTGGCAACCGGGCCAAACCACTAGTTCTGTTGCGGGACAACTGCCGACTCTCGCTGGCTGGTTTGGCTGGTCAGTTTCTCTCTTTGGAGATGCCCTCGCAGTGGGGGCTCCAGAAGACTGGCCTGGCGGAGCACCCTTTTCCGGGAGCGTACATCTTTACCAGCGAGATTTGATTTCCGGTATGTGGACTCTGAATCAGTCGATCCCGAATCCAGATCTGGGCAATTACGAGGAGTTTGGCAAGTCAGTTTCGCTCTGGCAAGATCGGCTGGCGATCGGCGCTGCTGGCGATATCTCAGCCCCTGGAATGATCTCTGGCGGTAGCGTGACCATCTTCGAACGAGATCCGGTGACCAATCAGTGGATCGAGGCTCAACTCATCCCCCATCCCGATCCTCAGGAGGCCGCCATTTTTGGCGAAACGGTATCGCTTTACGGTGACGTGCTGGCGATCGGAGCACCGTGGCAAGACGGGGGACCCAATGGGGGTGTGGCCAACGCGGGCAACGTCTATCTGTTTGAACGCGATATCAGTGATGGACAATGGAATCTGATCACGACTATCGCCAATCCGGAGCCGGGGGAATGGGAAGAGTTCGGACGTGTGGTGGCATTGGATGGAAATCTGTTGGCCATCGGAGTACCGCTCGATGAATCTTCCGCGGGAATCGACGGCGGTAGCGTCTACTTCTATCAACGAGATGTTTCAACAGGTCAGTGGTTTCCGGCAGATATGGGACCACTGGGTGGCAATCTTCCCGGTCAGGTGCTGGGGCCGAACCCCTCCGATGTAGAAGGATTTGGTGCTTCTGTATCCTTATCTGATGATCTTATGGTGATCGGTGCTAATGGAATCGTTGTCGGTGGTTTTGATTATGCAGGAGGCGTTTATATCTATCAGCGCTCAGCAGTATCGGGCCCTTGGCAATTGATGCAGACAATCTACGATCCCGATCCACAGACCTTCAACATGTTTAGCAATTCTGTCGAAATCGATGCTGACGTGCTGGTGGTTGCGAAGGCCTTCGATGAAATCGGTAGTTTTGTCGATACCGGGAGTCTCTACCTGTATGGACCGGAAGGTTTCTTTATCCGTGGCGATTGTAATGGCGACGGGGCATTCAACATCGCCGATGCCATCAAGTTACTCAGCTATCTCTTCTCGGGTGGGGTGTTACCCGCCTGTCTCGATTCCTGTGACGGCAATGACGACGGAAACCTCAACCTGGCCGATGCCGTGACGATGCTCAATGAGCTATTCCTACCCGGCTCTCCACCAATTCCCGCTCCCGATGCGGTCTGCAGCATCGATCCCACCGACGACCCACTCAACTGCGGCGATTACGACTGTCCCTGAAGCGGCGATGGAGATCGGTTCAGGCCGGGATCGGGGTTGTTCGGCGGCGGGTGCCGTAGCGTGCCAGGAGGATGGGGAGTAGCGCGATGATGGTGCCGCCGATGGCGGTGGCGGCGACCGCCAGGTCGCGAATTTATTGATGAAATCTCCACTGTTGTCGACGCGGAAAGTCTCCATCTGATATGAGTCGATTAGGCTCATGATACGGGGAGCTTGTATTCTCTTCGGTTCTTTAACAGCACCGATACCACCATATTGCACACCTCATCTCTTAACCGGTGGTGTGTTAGCCACGTGTTTTGACTTCAATGACGGCAATGGCGATCATAATCCTGGCCTGGTGCATGCGGCAAGATGCTCAAGGAAAGATTCCTGCCTGGCTCTCCGACGATATCAGATCCTGATGCAGTCTGCGGGGTCGATTCGGCGACGATCGATTCAACTGTGGTAAATTCAACTTTCATCGGAGGAACGAGATGGGATTGGTTAACCAACTGAATCGGTGGTGGGTAGATACATAGGAATATATTCCAGTTGCCTGAGTTGTGATCTCAAGTTTTCGATCCGATTGAGTTGAAGCGTAGTTGTATTGGGTGAATCTCGGAAGGGGTTAACTGTCACAATTTCTTTGCATTTTTGTTTCAGTTTTCAGTTCGAGATCGAAAAAATTAAAGTCTTGTAATAACGTGATCTCAGAGTTATCTGTCCTTCGCCGGGACAAGGTAATTTGTTCGGCAGTTTGCAGATTATCCAACAATAACCATATTCATCTTATGATCGAAGAGGAGTGTGTGACCTGCAATTTGGTGTTTGTGGTTTTGGTAATTTGCACCAGGGACTTTGACACTTTTCTATAGTGATCATTCGGTGAATCAACGGTCTGTTGGATTCAGAGATCAGATCTACAGATAGAGATAAATCGTCGGGGGAGCTGTCCTATTCAGCACTCTTCGGCAGTGTTTCCTGTCAATTTTGGCAGCGGAAGGGACAGTGTCATGCTCAGCATTCGCACAGGAATTTTGACGTTGATCACGATGATGAGTTTTTCTGCCAGTGAATGTCTAGGACAAGAGTTCACCCTGAAGGCTGGAAATGCCGAGGTGTTGGCCAGCGGTTCGGTCGATGTTCCCATCTACATCGATGTGAATACAGGCGTGGGAGCTTCCACCATTGACTTTGGCATCACTTATCGGGGTTTCCTCACTCTGACATCCATCTCTGAAGGATCCGCTCTTACAGGTCTCAATGGGGGTGCCGGAGCATTTCAGTTTGTCTTCGATACGACGGATGATGCGACACCGACCACCCCGACCGGGGCTGGCACAGGTCTAAAAGGAGCAGTACTGGGTGTGATCATCCCGGACCTGGCGCTTCCATCTCCCGACTTTCTCACGATGGGTGCCGATCAGGAAATTGCGGTTCTTCACTTCACAGACGGTTCCGACAAACCGAGTGCAATATCTGAAACGGTATTTACCAACAGTCTCAGCGGTGGGCTCGGTGCGGTAGTGATTGAAATCACCGATGACAACACGACGACACCGGGAACCTACAACACAACGGACGTTCCGGCTGGAGTGGCACTCGTCAACGGTGACGTACTGGTGACCACGCCGCCGGTGACCGGTTTCACCTGCATTCAAACCGATCCCTGTACCTGCACCGTCTCTCTGACCTGGACCAATGGTTATCTCTATGACACTCTCAGTTTGTATAAGGATTCCGTCGATCCGGCCAATTTGATCGATACCTTTTTACCCAGCGGTGGGGTATTGGCGGAAAGTTATGTCCTCACACAAACGAATTCAACCACCTATATCCTGGTGGGCCGGACCAATGGTGTTGATTCGGCGGAGGCCAGTTGTACCGAGCTGTCAGATTGCACCGATCCCGATACCACTCCGCCGGTGATCCACAACACACCCGCAGATATGCCTGGGTTGAAGACAGACATGGGGCTTTGCAGCACGACGGTGAGCTGGACCGATCCAACCGCCACCGACAACTGCTCCCCCGATCCGACTCCGA
>JAYZTT010000020.1:0-6973 GCA_036125855.1 Planctomycetota bacterium | reverse complement strand
CTTCTCTTCTGTCATGACGAGCTTCTTTCGTTTGTCCTGCTGTGGAATTTTCGCCAGGCACGGCTGCCGAGGGTAGACCTACCTCTGAATCCGGAAGGAACGGCGAGCGTGACAGGATTCGTTCGAGTTCTGTAGCTGCTGGAAGGGGTCTGGGCGTGGTTTGAGGTGGAGGACGCCGCCTCCTGAATTCAGCGGGTGCAGCGAAGTCAACGATGCCGAGTTCAGATGGGTTAAATCTCCTCGTAGGATTCCACCGTGATATCTGCCATCACATCGCCGGTGTGTTTCGTGCTCAATGGCTCAAAGAGCAGCAGATGCGTCTCTTCCTTGGCAGTTGGTTTGTGTTCGACACCTCTGGGAACGATGAAGAACTCTCCAGGATTCACGACCACGGTGGTGAGCTCTTCGTCGTGCCCTCTCAGTTCCAGCGATAGCTGACCCTTCATCACCATGAACAGTTCATCTTCATCATCGTGCTTGTGAAAGACGAACTCTCCCTCGATCTTCGCCAGGATGACTTGCTGCCCGTTCAGTTCACCGATTCTCTTGGGAGACCATTGATCCGAAAAGAGATCGAACTTCTCCTGAATATTGATCACGTTCATATGACAACCTCGCAAAGGTTTTAGTGGTCGACAGAGCCCCGGAGCCGGGGCATCCAGGACTCGCTTCTACTGGTCTTTTTTCGCCCTGTCCTCTTTCACCCCGACATCGACAGTGATCATGCGGGTATGCAACAGGTTGGGATCGCGCCGGCCCTTCCATGATTCGATCAAGGCGTCGACCGATTCTTTGACCTTACCCTTATGCACTTGTTCGCCGTTGTGAGTGACCGTGATGCTGCTCTTTTCCCTGAGGCGGTCATTGTCGACGAAGATGGTGAAAGCATCGACGTTTTCCGATTCGACAACGATGGTGTTCTTCTTGGCGATGCGGCCGTGGATCTTGGCCAGCTTCTTGTCGTCGTTTCTGGCATCGATCCGCAGCCAGTGCTGCCGTGGGTGGTCGTCATCGATGATGACGTGAATCACCTCTGGTGGATGTAGAATCCGTTTTCGCGGTTGGAGCCATTTGATGACTTCCTGCATCATCGAATCGTTTTCGTCAAAATTGAGGAAATGATTGGCACCCTCGATTTCAACGTAGGTGTGGTCGTATCGGCGCTCTTTCAGCTCCTCCGTGAGCAAACGAGAAAAGCGAGTCGGAACGATGTTGTCCTGGTCGCCGTGCACACAGTAAGAGGGAAGCCACTTCAGGTTGTCGATCAGCGGTGCGTACTGTTCGCCGAGGGTTTCGGTGTTGTAGTCCCCCATCCAGAGTCCACCGGCAAAGGGAACGATGGCGCTGAAGCAATCGGGAAAGCGCATGCCGATATTCCAGGTGCCCCAGGCCCCCATCGACATCCCCGATAGCACCACTCGGTTGCGGTCGATGGGAAATCTTGCCGATAGCTGATTGACGATCGCCATCACCAATCCGTCGGAGCGATAGGTCCACCAGTGCTTGGTGGTCTCGCCGAGGATGGTCGGAGGAAGATCCGGATTGCTCTTGCCGTCGAGTGGCTTCATCGCTTCCGGGCCGACGATGATGTAACCATTTCGGTTGGCGAACTTGCTATAGGCGACTGTCAGAAGCTGCTCGCCGTTGCCACCGTAGCCGTGCAGCATGATGAGCAGTCCGTATTTTTTGATCCGGCCGGAGGGCACGTGGACCCACATGTCCGCCTGGCGCCCATCCGCTCCGGTGATCTTTTCCTTGCGGGTGCCCGGTTCGGGTCGTTCCACCGCGACACCCTTGGTCACAGCCTTGAAGATCTTGGCCGGACTGGTCTCGCCGAGCTTTTCCTTGTCTCCGGTATCGAGCGCCTCGATCAGCAGATAGGTGTCCGCACTGCTGGCAGTCGCCAGCAGCATGGAGGATTCGGTCTGTGTCGGTGCCAGCGGGTTCGCGGTGAGCGGCGCTGCCAGAAGCCAAATCGAAAGGACAGCGGATACAGAGATACGCACCATCGTGACCTCCTGGTGACGCCAGAAACGACTCCCGCAGGGCGCCAGGGGCCATCCTAGTACAATGTGGCGTGACCGATAGCCCCGGTTTCTTGTCACGTTGCAGCCCCTGTCGGTGAACGGGACAATAGAGGCTGGTGATCTTCGAACACGATCAGGATCGAAGGATATGACGATACGTGGCTTGCTGTTATCTCACTTCTGTGCCGCCTTGTTCGGCTATTTGCTGGCGTTTTTCTTCTTCTCAGGTGGAACACCTGAGCGCCCGGAAGAAAACGCCACGGAGCAGATGGAGCTACAGATCCAGGAACTCAAAGCACGATTGCTCTCCTATCAAGAACTCAAGCAACGGTTCGAAGAGCGAATCGCCTACTTGTTGTTGAAGCCTCCACCGGATTCGTCACCGATACAGGTGGAAACTCAGCCCCCCGCTCCAGAGCCGCCACCGGTTCCCATCGAGGAAACTCCCAGGGAGATTTCTTTGGCGTTTGACGATGCCGTTGCGTTGGCGAATTTTCAGGGAATGGCCGATGAGATCTTTGGCTTGATTCGCACCGGTGAATTCGAATCGGCTGTCGCTACGATTCGATATCTTGAGTGGCTGATGGAAGCGGACGGAGAATTGAACCCGATTTCCGGCATTCGACCCCTATACCAGCAAGCTTCTGAGCAGTGGACGGCATATCTGATGGCAACGCTGATGGCGGAGCCTGACATGATGATGCAGTTCGCTCTCGACTTGCGAAAGCGAGAGCGGGAAGGGGTAGACATCGGCACCCTGGCACAACTGCTGACACAGGGTGAGGTTGTCCAGCTGGCACTGGCTGGGGCTGGCACTGTTGCCCATTCCACTGAGGGATCATGGGTCAAAGAACTGGCCGATAAATTGGAAATGGGACGCCGTCTCAGCGATGCAGAGATCGCCACCCTGGGCCAGATATCCGGCCCTGGAGCGGTCGAGGTCTTGGCGACGGCATGGGATTCTGGGAAAAATCGCGATCCTGTCATTGGAGCTCTGGTCCAACATCGCAGCCCCGAATCCCGTAGGTTATTGCAGCGACTCATCTTCGAGATCTCTGATCGAGATCTCCAGGCGGCGCTTGAGCTTTGGCTCAGAAGGTGAGGTTTTTCCGAGTCTGCTTGCTGAAGAGCTCTGATTTGTGCAGAATAGTCGGTTGATACGGGGCTCGGAGATGCGGCAAGTGTCGCGGCGAGATAATTTCCCGTATCGCAGGGAGGGGTCGTTGCATCGATCCCTGGGCACTCGACGATCAGGGGTGTGAATAGATTTTGAGTAGTTCTTCGCACAGGTGCGCGCTCCGTTCGGTTCGTCGTGCTTTCAATACCATTCCTACAGATTTTTCCGCTCCTATCACCTTCGGTACCGTGCCGGTGTGTGATTATGAGCAATTCGTGTTCCGTCTGGCGTAGCCAGGCATTGTGTTCGCAGGGCGGCCTAATACTCCCCAGGTCGCCTTCCTCGGCTTGATCGAGGTTGCGTGAGAGGTCAGGGAGAATAATGGGTAATCGCATTTTTGTTGGAGGACTGCCTTGGGCAGCCGGTGAGTCTGAACTTCGCACTCATTTCGAAGCTTGTGGTGAGATCACCGATGCTGTGGTCGTGATGGACCGTGATTCCGGTCGTAGCAAGGGCTTTGGTTTCGTCACTTTCGAGACCGATGAAGCCGCTGCTAGTGCCATCGATACTCTCGACGGCAGTGATATGGGTGGACGTAGCGTTCGCGTCAGTGAGGCCAAGCCTCGCCCCGAGCGTAACGATGGCGGTCGCTACTAGAGACCGAAAGATCACCAACTCTAGTTCAAGAATCGGGCCGTCGAGGGTTTCCCTCGGCGGCCTGTTTTCGTTTGGATGAGCCAGGATCGAATCTGAGTGGGAATCTCGGCCCGGGTGGCGATATCTGGCCCCCCGTTCGGCTGCTTTCCCCCTTCTTCCTGTGCCTGTCCCGGCACGCTACGATCTGGGTTGATCGAGCCGGGCTTGCTGGGCATGCGGGGAGGAATTATGGCGATGAAACCGGAGTCGGGATTACCACCACAACATGAAGACGGGGTTTCGCGGCGGACCTTCCTCAAGGGGGCCGGCGCGGTGGCAGCGGTCGGGGTCGCTCACATTCCCGCTACTGCCGTGGCCCACGTCGGCAAGGACGCTGATGCGGACGTCCTGGGGCCGGGACCGGTTTCCATCCGCCTCAGCGTCAACCAAACCGAGCTAGAGGTGAAAGCGCCTCCGAGCACGACCCTGCTCGACTTGCTTCGGGATCATCATGGATTGACGGGGGCCAAGAGGGTTTGTGACCGGGGCTCCTGCGGAGCTTGCACGGTACTACTCGATGGTCGCGTGGTCGATTCTTGTAGCATGCTCGCCATCGATGCGGTGGGTCGCGAGATCACCACCGTCGAGGGCATCGGTACCCCGGAAAATCTGAGTGATCTGCAGCAGGCTTTCGTTGAAAAAGATGCGCTTCAGTGCGGCTTCTGTACTCCTGGTATGGTGGTTTCTTGTACCGCCCTGCTGGCGGAAAATCCAAAACCGAGCCGAGACCAGATTCGCCAGGGCATCGCCGGCAACATCTGCCGTTGCGGAACCTACCAGAACATCATCGAAGCTGTGGAGCACACCTTCCGGAAGGGAGGGAAGTGATGGCTGAAGAGATTACGATCAAAGTTGGATTTGGTGACCAGTTCCGCGACCTGACGGTACGCATTCAAGATGGCGATATTCCTCCCTGGCAACCGGATCAGCAACTCGATGTGGTTGGTCAGAGGAAGCCTCGCCTCGATGCGGTGGCCAAAGTCACCGGGACCGCAAAATTTGCCTACGACCAGCGACCCGAAGGCCTGCTATATGGAAAGATCCTGCGTAGCCCTCATGGCAATGCGGATGTGCGAGCCATCGATACCGCGGCGGCCAAGGCGATGCCCGGAGTTCGAGCGGTTCTCACAGTGCCCGATGTCTTCGAGGATTCCAGTGCCCGGTACGCCGGTGCGGAAGTGGCGGCCGTGGCTGCCGACACCGAAGCACAAGCAGAAGCAGCGCTGCGGGCGATCCTCGTCGATTACGATGTCAAAGAATTCTGCGTTACTCTCGATGCTTCGATGGCCGAAGGTGCCCCTCAGGTCGGCCGAGGCGACCAGAAGAATGTGGAGCGGACCAGCCCAAGGGCTCGTCGCCGTCGCCGCGGAGGCAACGATGGCGGGGATGGCGACCAGCAGGCACGAGAACGAATGGCGGCTCGACAGAAGGAGGTCGAAGCGATCCTCGATGACTGCGATGCCGTTGTCGAAGGTACCTTCCGTACCGAAGTTCAAACTCACGCTCCGCTGGAAACCCACGGCGCGGTTTGTAGCTGGGAAGATGGACGACTGGTGTGCTGGGCATCGACCCAGGCCACCTTTGGATTCAAACGCGAACTGTCGAGCAACAGGGGCCCGGTTGGGGCTCAGGAGTGCCGGGTGATCTGTGAGTATGTCGGAGGCGGTTTCGGTTCGAAGTTTTCAGCGGGTCGAGAGGGAGTGCTCGGAGCCTTGTTGGCGAAAGAGGCCAGTGCTCCGGTGAAGTTGCTTCTTGATCGATCTGGTGAGCAAACGAGTGCTGGCAACCGCCCCGACTCCCTGCAGAAGATGCGTATGGGGGTCAATAAAGACGGCTCCATTCAAGGATTTCAGATTCGAAGCTGGGGTACTCCAGGAACGGGCACCGGCGGCGCAGGAGCTCACAACGATGGCATCTACGAACTCGGAGAAATCGACAAGGTCGAATACGGGGTTCGTACCAACTGTGGTGGAGCGCGCGCTCACCGAGCTCCAGGATGGCCCCAGGGGTCGGTAGCTCTCGAGCAGATCATGAATATGGCGGCCACGGCGATCGATATGGATCCTGTCGAGTTCCGCAAGAAAAACGATAAACATCCGATCCGGATCGCCGAATACGACATCGCCAAGGAGCGTATCGGCTGGGACAAGGAACGTACTCGAGGGGGAGCTTCAAACATTTGCTCCGGAGTGGGGATGGCTAGCAACCTGTGGTTTTCGGCTGGTGGTGGCGGAGCCAGCGCGCTGGTCCGGATCGCCAAGGACGGAGCGGTCGAGATCCGTAACGGTGCTCAGGATATCGGTACCGGCACCCGCACCGTGATGGGGATGGTGGCTGCCGAGGAGATCGGGATTCCACTGGAGATGATCACCACCAAGATTGGTGACACCAACGATCCTCAGGGTCCGATGAGTGGCGGTTCGACGACCATCGGGACTCTCACCCCGGCAGCACGATTGGCCGCTCACTACGCCAAGAAAGAACTGCTGGAAGTGGTTGCCGAGCGAAAAGGTTGGGATGTTTCCGAGCTGGATATTCGCAAAGCCAGGGTCATCCGCAACGATGGAAGCGACACGGGCCTTTCTTTCCACGACGCCTGCCAGTTGATGGATGATGATGCCATCGAGGTACTGAAGGCACGTCCTCGGCGCAACTACGCCGGATTCTCAGATACCAATGCGGGGGTCCAGACCGCAGAAGTCGAAGTCGACATGGAAACTGGCGTTGTGAGGGTCAAAAAAGTGGTTGCGGTGGCCGATGCTGGCAAGCTGATCAACCCGCTGACCGCTGAGAGCCAGGTCAGGGGCGGTGTGATTCAAGGTGTTTCTTTCGCACTGCACGAGCGCCGCATCATGGACCGCCACAAGGGCCGCATGCTCAACGACGACCTCGAGAATTACAAACTTCTCGGCTCGGTCGATTGCCCAGAGATCGATGTCGTGTTGATTGATGTCTACAACGGGAAATCGAATACCCAGGTGATGGGTCTAGGTGAACCTCCGGTTGTTGCGACTGCCGCAGCCGTGGCCAATGCCGTTGCCGATGCCATCGGGACCAGGGTTTTCCGGCTCCCCCTTACGCCGAAAAATGTGCTGGAGGCGATCGCGATGAAGAAAGCTGGGTCTAAAAGTGG
>JAYZTT010000019.1:0-139672 GCA_036125855.1 Planctomycetota bacterium | reverse complement strand
TGGGGGCCAGCGGGTGATCGACACATCGCTGTATTCGATGCGTGGATCGCCGTCGGTCTGGTAGGCCAATGAGTGCTTGAGGAACTGTTCATCATCGCGCTCGACATGGTCGGAACGCTGGTGCGAGCCGCGAGACTCGCGCCGGTTGAGTGCGCTGTGGGTGACTGCTTCTGCAACATCGAGCAGGCTGCCCAGTTCGAGTACGGCGATCAGTTCGGTGTTGAAGGTCAGGCTGTGGTCCGCCAGTTCGACCGACTTGTAGCGTTCCTTCAACTCCTTGACCTGATCGCAGGCGGCCTGCAGCGACTCTTCTGTGCGGTAGATGCCCGCGCCCTCCTCCAGCGCACGATTGAGATCGGCGCGGATGCTGGCGATCGTCTCGGTACCCTTGCCGGGCTGGAAGAACTGCTCGCGGATGCGGGTCTGTTCCTGTGTGGCCTGGGCGGTGATCGCTGCCTCGTCGATGGTCGGATTCTGTTCGGCAAAACGAACCGCCGAGCGAGCCGCACGGGCACCGAACACCAGCAACTCGGTCAGCGAGTTGGAGCCGAGTCGGTTGGCGCCGTTGATGCTGACGCAGGCACACTCGCCGGCAGCGAAGAGCCCCGGCAGCGATGTGGCTGCGTTGAGGTCTGTGTCGATCCCGCCCATCATGTAGTGAATCACCGGTCGTACCGGAATCAATTCGTGGACCGGATCGATTCCGACGTAGTTCTGACAGAGCTCCCTGACGAAGGGCAGCTTCTTGTTGATCTTCTTCTCGCCCATGTGGCGCAGATCGAGATGGACATAGTCGCCATACTCGCCCTGCAGGGTGTTTCCCTTCTGGCGTTCCATCTCGAACGCCTGCGACAGGCGGTCGCGCGGTCCCAGCTCCATGGTGCGTTTGCGCGGATGCTGTTCGTCGGTGACATCGAGGGGTTCTCCCAGATCGTGATCCTTCAGGTATCGCTCACCATTCTTGTTGAGCAGGATTCCACCTTCTCCTCGAGAGGCCTCGGTGATGAGGATGCCGGTCCCCGGCAATCCGGTCGGGTGATACTGGATGAACTCCATATCCTTGAGCGCCACTCCGGCTCGATAGGCCAGTGCCATGCCATCGCCGGTCTTGACCGCGGCGTTGGTGGTGAAGGGGAAGATGCGTCCGGCACCGCCGGTCGTCATGATCACACCCTTACCGCCGATCGCCCTCACCTGTCCGGTGCCCAGTTCCACCGCGGCGACCCCCTGACAGCGTCCATCTTCGATCAACAACTTGGTGGCGAACCACTCGTCGTAGCGGGTCACGTTGTCGTATTTGATGGCGGTCTGGAACAACGAGTGCAGCATGTGGAAGCCGGTCTTGTCGGAGGCGTACCACGTGCGCTCGATCTTCATGCCGCCGAACGGTCGCACGGCGACGGTTCCATCCGGGTTACGGCTCCACGGACAGCCCCAGTGTTCCAGCTGTAACATCTCGCGAGGTGCTTCCTCGACGAAGGTTTCGACCGCATCCTGATCAGCTAGCCAGTCGGCACCGCTGATGGTGTCGTAACAGTGGTGGTCATGACTGTCGCTCTCCTGGATGACTGCGGCCGCTCCACCTTCGGCGGAGACGGTGTGGGAACGCATCGGGTAGATCTTGGAGACGACACCGACGCTCAGATTGGGGTTTTCCTCGCCGATGGCGATGGCTGCTCGCAAGCCGGCTCCGCCGCCTCCGACGATCAGGATGTCATGCTTGAGACAGGAGCTTTCGGCTTGGCTCACCGCGATTTTCCTCCGTAAGAAGTCATTGAAGAGAGCAGAACTCTAACCCAACAGCTCGGCGATTTCACCTGATCCGTGGCAACGTGTTTTCAGGAAGTTCTTTCCTCCACGCCATTTCCCCTCAAGGATGGCATGGTTACCAGCAATGGGAGGCAAAACCTTGGCAGGAAACACTCCGGACCTCGAACCTGGCTCCCTTCTGCCTCCTTCCGGCGATTCGGAGCAGTTTCAGCGAGCCCAGCTGGAAAAAATATCGGTCGCTTCACTCGACCGGGCTCTATGGAATTTCCGGAGCATCCTGAAAACAGTCGGAACCGAGCAGGAAAGCCGGATTCTGGAAGCGCTCTCATCCGCTGCCGATCCGGACGTGGCCCTCGGGGGACTGGAACGACTCCTCTGTGGGTCGCTCGGTTTCCCCGCCAGGTTACTGGAGTCGGAGAGACTGGAACGGCTGATCCGTTTACTCGGTGCCGGCGAGCCGATGATTCCGCTGGCAGAAGGCAATCTCCTGGAGGTCACCTCCGAGCGATTCCTGCTGCAGAAGGGAGATGGCCCGCAGCCTCCTCAGCTGGGTGGTACGGATGAAACCGTAAGGGTTCGCGCCTTGACCCGCTGGCACCGCAGGGAGTTGCTTCGCATCGTATGCAGTGAACTGTCGGGCACTCTCGATGTCGAGGAGACCGGCATTGCTCTGAGCGTACTGGCCGACCAGACCGTCTGCAGTGCTCTCGAGGTGCTCGGCGGTGAAGATCTACCGCTGGCGGTGATTGCACTCGGCAAGTGGGGTGGCCGGGAACTGAACTTTTCCAGCGATATCGATCTCTACTTTATCCGTGAAGACGACACCCCCGCAGCCCCATGTGAAGCGGTGGCACGGGGGGTGCTTCGACTGCTCTCCGGATACGGTGGAGCGACTCCCATCTACCGCACCGATCTCCGGCTGCGGCCCGGCGGAACCACAGGCCCGCTGGTTCCGACGGTCAGCCAGGCCCGGGCGGAGTTTCGTGCGGTTGCCGGAACCTGGGAGCGAATCGTTCATATCCGTAGCCGTGCTGTGTACGACCAGACGGATGCAGTATCGGGATTGCTGGCGGAGGTGGAGTCGTTCGTGTTCGAACGCCCCTTCGATCTGGAAGAGATCCGTCGCCTCCAGGGCTGGAAGGAGGTGCTCGAAAGTAGCCCCGCCGGCCAGGACGCCGCGGAACTGAAGGTCGGCTGGGGAGGGATTCGTGATGTCGAATACCTGGTGCAGTTTCTGCAGCTGCTGCACGGACAGGTCCACGTGTCGATTCGCGGTGGCAACATCTATCATGCCCTTCGTAGACTGGGTGCCATCGGAGCCCTGACTCCATCCGAATCGGCAAGGGTTCTCGATGGCTACCGTTTTCTGCGCAATGTCGAACATCACAGAATGTTGCAGCATCGACGTCAGTCCTTCAGCCTTCCCGATGATCCGGCACAGTTCAGAGCGCTGGCTCGATCACTCGGGTTTTCTGACAGCGATTCCCTGCAAGAAGCACTCGACCTGAGAAGACAACGAATCCGAAAGATCCTGGAGAGCCTTTTTCACGATCTGTTCCGGGAGTATGGCGACGACCAGGCGGGTGAGGTCCATGTGGTTCTGGCTTTCCAGCCGGAACAGGAAGTGATCGATCGCGTATTCGGGAAGTATTCCTTTCGCGACCCGCGCAAGGCCTACAACCTGCTCAGGAGACTCGCATTTCCCCGACAGCCAGGCTTACGTTCTCCCCGAGCCCGGCATTATCTGGCGGCTCTGTTTCCGGTGCTGTTAAAGGCGATTCGGTCCAGCCCTGATCCAGATCAGGCAGCGTTGATGTTCGTCCATTGTGTCGAGACTCTCGGTGCGCCGGCGATCTTCTATCAGCAGCTAACGGAACGACCTGAAACCTGCCAGATTTTCGTCGATCTGTTCGGTCGAAGCCGCTATCTGTCCGAGCTGCTGCTCAACCATCCGGGAGTTCTCGATGAGATTGTCGATTGCGTACGAACCGTCAGGCGCGCCACGGAACAGTCGTTACTGGAAGAGCTGCGACAATCGGTCGAGGGCATCAGCGAAGAGGAAGATTTCCTGCGACGTGTGCATGAGTTTCGTGCTCTTCATTTTGTCCACATCGGAATTCTTGATCTGAGTGGTCGATTACCACTCAATCAGGTACTTCTCAGTCTTTCTGCCGTGGCCCGTGCTGTCCTGAGAGTGATCGATGAAAGAGCACTGGTGCATACACGTGACCAGCTGGGTGAACTCATTCCCGCTGCAGGGAAAGCAGAACCGAGTCATTGCCTGTTTGCCCTGGGTCGTCTCGGCGGGGATGAGATGGGTTATTCCAGTGATATCGACATGATCCTGGTTCATGACGGTTATGGAACCACCGAGGGAGGACACGACGCGCGAGAATTCTGGACCGAGCATCTCAAACATGTCACCGAGATGTTGAGCCACCCAGGAACTGGAGGGCCGCTGTATGAGGTCGATCTGCGGCTCCGACCCGATGGAGCCGGTGGCGCGCTGGTCACTCGTTTCGATGAGTTCAAGGAGTACTTCATGGGAGACCGTTCCCAGCTATGGGAACACCAGGCGCTGGTCCGGTTGAGCCGGGCATCCGGTTCGGAAGCTCTGGGACAGGAAGTCATCGAGTGGGTAGCGGCCCATCTCGGTCGTGGGGTGGAACCGGATCAGATCAAGGAAGAGCTGGGGGAAATGCATGAACGACGACGAGAGGCAGGACGTGGTCAGGGCATCGATTTTCGAACCGGGCCAGGTGGTTTGCTCGATATCGAATTCCTGGTCCAGAGTTTTATCGTCCTGCATCAGGCAGAGCACCCGGAGATCTATCAATCTCGTACCATCAGTGCCATCGAAGCACTCGATAAGAGTTCGTTGCTGAATCGATCAGAGGCGACGACATTGCGTAATGGTTATCAGTTCTTGCGGTTGGTCGAGAACCGTCTGGCGATGATGCATCGATCCAGTATCAAGGCGGTTCCTGAGGAAGATGAGAGTTTGCATGAGCTGGCACTTCGGGTCGGATTCGAGGGATCGATGGTGGGTAGTCCCGAGGAGAGACTTCGAGTCGAGATCGATCATCACACCACACAGGTGCATGAAATCTTTCAGTTACATTGTTCTGGCGGTTAGCCGTTCCCCTGCATCCACTGGTGTACTCGATCGAGGCTCGGGTTGCCGCACCATGATCTGGCCAGATCGTGCGATTGCATATCTTCAAATATTTCAAGCCGATGGGGTCTGAGCGGGTCGACCGATACCGGCAGGCAAGCAGCAACCGTTCGGGTGCCGGTCGAGTTGACGATGAAGTCGTAGCCAGGTGCAAAGGCGAAGACCGGTGTCCGTAAGTTTCTTGCTCTGCTTCGCGAAGATGCCATTGCAGGTAACAACCGGGCCGCGAAACAGAGCGGAATCCGGTGATTGTGATACGGGTCCTCAACATGGAGCCGCACTTCGGAGGCATCGTTGCTGACATGTCTGGATGCCCAGCGCCCATCGCCTTCGAGAGCGAGGATCCGCAGACAGAGGCGTTGCATTGCTGCGATCGGTTTCAGAACTGTAAAAGACGAGACCAGTAACGCCTGTGCTGAAACCAGTTTGAGCATCAGATCGTGATCCTGAGGTGGGGGAGCAAAGGCGGGTGATGACAGAATCAATCCGGTCGGAGCCGAGGTGGGGTCTCGATCAATTCGACAGGCAGCCTGGAAGCAGGCGAGGCCTCCCATGCTGTGTCCCCATAAAAAATGAGGTCTTCCGGCATCGCTCCCATCGATCACGCTCCAGGTTGCCAGGGTTTGCACCGTTTCGATGATCTGGTCAAAGGAAGTGCGATACATATCGGCGAGCTTCTGGCTGCTTTCTCGCTTCAACGTTTGCTGCTGCGATACAGGGAGGGTAAGAATCCGATCAAGAATCTCGGTCGCATCTTTGCCGCGGAGATAGCTTTCAACGATGGCGAGATGGGCGCTACTTCCGCAGCCACCGTGTCCCGGCAGGTCAGGAACCCGACAGTTGTAACCGAGTTTTGCCAGTCGCCGTGCTACCGGCATCATTCGCCCTGCATGTTCACCGAGACCATGAACAAGGATGACTTCGGAATGAGCTTCGGCTGTGGCTGGCGTGACTCGCCAGTGCGCCATCGGAAACTCACGGTACTCCAGGAGTGGTTCTCCACGCTGACAGGTCACCATGTTACTTCTCTCTGCTGGCAAGATCTCTCATGTGAGGAGATCGTGGACCACGTTGCCATGAACATCGGTGAGCCGGAAATCTCGACCCTGATATGGATGAATCAGTCGTTCGTGATCGATTCCCAGCAGGTGCAAGATGGTCGCGTTCATATCGTGTACATGAACTGGATCCCTGGTGATGTTGTAGGAGAAATCGTCGGTTTCTCCATGGACATAACCCTGTTTGACACCGCCACCTGCGAGAAACATGCTGAAACAGCGAGGGTGGTGGTCACGGCCGTAATCTTCCTTGGTGAGTGCGCCCTGGCAGTAGATGGTCCTGCCAAACTCACCCCCCCAGATGACGAGTGTGTCATCCAGCATGCCGCGCCTTTCCAGGTCCTTGATCAATCCAGCCGTTGGTTGATCGACATCGGAGCACTGTCGACGGATCGTTGAAGGCAAAGCGCCATGCTGATCCCAGCCGCGGTGATAAATCTGCACGAAGCGAACATCGCGTTCCGCCATCCTTCGGGCCAGCAAGCAACAGGAAGCGAAGGTACCCGACTTGTCGACTTCAGGGCCGTAGAGATCCTTGACATGTTGTGGTTCGTCAGAAGTGTCGACCAGTTCAGGAACCGAACTCTGCATCCGGTAAGCCATTTCGTACTGAGCGATGCGAGCTTGAGTTTCTGGATCTCCGATACGGTCAGCGGTGTTCTGATTGAGACGTGCCAGATGATCGAGCATCGATCTGCGCGTAGTTCTTTCAACTCCCGGAGGGTCAGAGAGGTACAGCACCGGATCTCCGATGGAGCGAAGGGTTACCCCCTGGTATTCCGATGGCAACATTCCAGCTCCCCATAGCCTTTCAAAAAGTGCCTGGGCTTCTTTTCGGCCGGTCCATGTGGCCTGCATCACCATGAAAGATGGAAGGCTGGCGTTGAGTGATCCGAGTCCGTAGCTGAGCCAGGAACCGAGACTGGGTCTTCCAGGTTGCTGACTGCCCGTCTGGATGAAGGTCATCGCCGGATCGTGATTGATCGCCTCGGTGAACATCGAACGGACGATGCAGATCTTATCTGCGATGGATGCGATGTTGGGGATCAGCTCGCTCATCTCGGCACCCGCAGGGCCATAACGATCAAACTTGAAGATGCTCGGTGCGATGGGAAAGCGCGATTGTCCGCTGGTCATCGTTGTGAGGCGTTGACCTTTTCGAATCGAATCGGGAAGTTCGGTGTCGAAGTACTCCTGCATCTTGGGCTTGTGGTCGAACAGGTCTATTTGCGAGGGGGCTCCCGACATGAACAGCGAGATGACTCTTTTTACCTTGGGCCGGAAGTGCGGAGTCGTGAGGACCCCTGGCTGAGCGAGGGTCTGGGCAGTGTCGCCGCCAGCCAGTAGTGGATTTCCATTCAACTGAGAAAGCGCGGCCAGGCCCAGAGTCGATCCGATGGTGTGGAATGAACGCCCGAAGAACTGTCTGCGTGTTTCCAGGATGTTTTGTTCCAGGTGAGGATCCAATGAACTATCCCTTCGTCACGATTTCATCGAGGTTGAGAACCAGATTGCAGATCAAGGTCCAGGCAGCATGTTCGGTCGCGGAGATGGCCTCGTCGCGTGGAGAATCTCCGACCGATAGCAACTCCACTGCCGCTGTTTCGTTTTGCTGATAATGAGAACGAAGTTCTGTCAGGAACGATTCAAGCTGACTCGATTCTTGTGCAGTGGGGAAGCGAGCTGTGGCGAGTCGCCACAGATGAGTGATCCGCTGCTGATCAGTCCCTTCGGGGAGATCTCGCTGGAGCCGTTCAGCCAGGTGCCTGGCGGTTTCGACGTACTGGATGTCGTTTAGCAGTAACAGTGCCTGCATCGGTGTGTTGGTTCGTTCACGACGAACGACGCAGGTCTCACGGTTGGGGGCATTGAGAATCGCCAGATAGGGGGGCGGACTGGTTCGTTTCCAGAAGGTGTAGATACTCCTGCGATAGAGTGCTTCGCCCTCATCCTGGGTGAAGCTGACGGTGTTGCTGCCGCTGTAGCCTACCGCTTTCCACAGCCCTTTCGGCTGGTATGGCTTGACCCCTGGTCCGCCCATCTTCTCGACCAGCAGGCCGGACAGGAAAAGCGCCTGGTCACGAATCATCTCTGCATCCATGCGGAAGCGAGGCCCGCGGGCCAGAAGACGGTTCCCTGGATCACGTTCCAGATCGAGCTGGGTGATGTGAGTCTCCTGGCAATAGGTATCGGTCAACAGCAGAGATTGAATGAATCGTTTGAAGTCCCAGCCTTCGTCGATGAAATCGCGGGCCAGCCAGTCGAGCAACTCCGGATGGCTCGGCCATTCTCCCTGTAATCCAAAATCTTCAGAAGTTCGCACGAGCCCGGTTCCAAAAAGCTGTTGCCAGATGCGATTGACGGTGACACGTGCCAGCAGTGGGTGTTGCGGATCGGTGAGCCACTGGGCCAGTCCGAGGCGATTCTCTGGTGCACCTTCGGGCATCGGGGGCAAGAAGGCGGGGACCGCTGGTTTGACGGGATCTCCGACCGGGTGGTCATACTGCCCTCTGTCGAGCATCCGCGTCACCCGGCGGTCCTGCCGCTCGGCGGCCACCAGGGTGGTGGGGATCATCCCCTCGAGGGAAGAGCGTTCTTTTTCAAGGGTTTGAATCTGCTCGAGTAACGCGATGAAGAGGGGACTATGACGTTCACGGAACCAGCGGCGTACCTTCTGAGCGTTCTTTTCTGTACGAAACTCGACCGGGGTACTGAGGAGAGGTTCGAGTTGCAGTAACTCTCCATAGCCAAGGATTCCTGCATCATCCCAGTACGCCTTACCGCCAAACTGGGTGAAAGCGAACCCATCGAGTACCGAACCCGGGGTCAGGCCGACGTGGGCAGCATCCACTTCCAGTCGAACCCACTGCCCCTTGGTCGGTAGCTCCCCCATCGGTCGATGAGCGACGACATCGACTCCAGTTCCACCGAAGTTGATCAGATCTTCACCCCAGAAGGCGCGGTGATCCCACGAGTTGTTGGCATGGAACTGCAACATCACCGTTTTGGTTGGCTGTTGCTGATCGATCCAGACCCAGCCGTACAGGCGATCACCTTCCTGAATCGTGCGAGTGCTCGAGGCTCCCAGGAAGTAGTGCTGGATGATGCGGTCCTGATCGACCTCTTGCAGGCGGCTTCTGTCACCGGAGTGCACCGGGTGATCGGGGCCGGTTACCCAGTTCCAGTCACGAGTGGCACCATCGGTATAGGTGGTACCACCATTGTCCTGATGGTCATCGATCCAGGCCAGTTCCTCGGGATCGGGATGAGGTTGTTCTGCCAGCGCGAAACGCACCCTGCCGAAGGCATGCTGTGCGTACTGGCTTTCGAACAGGAACCGTACCGTTAATCGAGACAAACCCTCGCTGCCAAACAGTTCGTCGCTGGAGAAGATGGCGGTTCGCGCTTCTTTGAGATCAAACCCCGAGACCGCCCAGCCTTTATCGGTTGTGGTGGTGTCGCCATCGATGGCCGCGTTGACGGGGAATTTTGGCTGTGCATGATCGGCCCAGGCGCCGGTGAACTGGATCGTGACCGGCTCACCGATGTCATTCAATTCCTCATCGACACCGATCACCTGAGCTTCGATTTCACTCAGTACGACATTGGAGTTTGGCGATCTTCCAGGCCCATTGCCGGGCATCGATGCATCGGGCAATCCCTCGAGACGAATCGCCCGAAAGGTGGCTCCGTCGATCAGAGTGGTGAGGGTGTATGTATCCTTGGGAGGATTGGCACCGGTTGCTCGATGAGAACCGTCAGGCAGTGCCTCGAACTCTGCGCCTCCGCTGGCGGTCAATTGCTCCGCTGTGATGACCTGCCAGCGGTTAGAATTTCTGGACCATTCCTGTTCGAAGGCAAGCTGAGCGGCATCCATCTCCGGATCGGGAGCATCCCGGTTTTCTCTGGCGATCTTCAGTTCCTCGGTGATCTGATCGAGACGCGATGCTTGATCCGTGGATGGGACCTTCACCACCGGAGCGTGTGCCTTGGCGTTGCCATCCATCTCCGCCTCCGTGGTGTTGTTGAAGAAGGCGTAGATGCCGTAGTACTCCTCCTGCGAGATGGGATCGAACTTGTGCTCATGACACTGTGCGCAACCTGCGGTCAGTCCCAGGAATACCGTGCCAAACGTGTTGGTCCGGTCGACCGAGTAGATCATCCGGTACTCGTCATTGATCGCTCCGCCTTCACTGGTGGTCGGGTGTGATCGAACAAATCCGCTGGCTACCTGATCCTGGAGTTGCACCTCCGAAAGTAGATCTCCGGCAAGCTGTCCCACGACAAACTGATCGAATGGCTGGTTTTCGTTGAACAGCTCGATGACGCGATCTCTGTATGGCCACATCTCTCTGTAGTTGTCCAGATGCAAACCATGAGTATCTGCGTAGCGAGCTGCGTCGAGCCACATCCTCCCCCAGTGCTCACCGAAGCGAGGCGACGACATGAGTCGATCGACAACCCGTTTCCAGGCGCCGGGATCGGTGTCGGCAAGGAATGCGTCGATCTCCTCGAGGGTGGGAGGCAGTCCGGTCAGATCAAAGGTGGCTCGTCGAATCAACGTTTCGCGAGAGGCTCGTGGCTTCCATGGTAGTTGTTCCTGCTCCAGACGAGCGCGGATGAACGCATCAATTGGTGATTGGGGTGATTCCGTTGCCACGGTCGGAGGTGTTGGCAGAACCGGCGGTGTCCAGGCCCAGTGCACCTCGTACTTGGCGCCCTGCTCGATCCAGCGGACCAGAACCTCCTGTTCCGATTCCGTCAGGCTCTTGTGTGATTCCGGGGGTGGCATCACATCGTCAGGATCTTCGGCGTGGATTCTCTCGATCAACAGGCTTTTCTCGAGATCGCCAGGTGTTACGGCAGCGATTCCATCGCGATCGCGATAGGCATCTTCGGCATTGTCGAGTCGAAGACCTGCCTTGCGGGCTGCAGAATCAGGGCCATGACAGGCAAAGCATTTGCTGGAGAGAATCGGCCGGATGTCCTGGTTGTAGGAGACCGGCACCACGCTCTTTTCCTCACCGAGAGGCTCGATGGACGGACCATCTGCGCCAGCCAGCAGAGAGAGCAGAAGCATGCACAGAACGGGTGCGCCAGGCAACATCGAGTCCTCCGGAGCAAAACGGGCCTGGATCAGGGAATGCCCTGCTTACCACGGGCCACGACTTCCAGGTGGTATCAGGCCCCAGTATCGCATGAGGAATTGAGGTGTCCAAGCAGCGTGGAGCGGCGTACGGGTTCCGGGGCTCTGAACCGTGCCGTATCCTGACGGAACTTCGTTTTGTCCCCAGGACCGAGGATGCGTTGGTTCCGGGAGATGGATTACCGATTCAAATTGCGGGAGGTACCCTCATGACAAGGATTTACTGCGCCAGCTTGATGCTGCTCTTGCTCTTCGCGATGTCAGCGACTGCTTACCAGGATGGGGATCGACCCGGTTATCGCGATACCCCCGTCATTCCGGGACAGAAGTGGCGTGTTCACGATTCGGAGCGGCCGTGGCCAGTCGTGGTGGACCCGGGTTCCGGAAACCTGCCGGTTCCAGCACCCGAGGATGCCATCGTGTTACTGGGCAAGGGAGATCTCTCTGCCTGGACCAGCGGTGGTCAGAAAGCCCGCTGGGCTCTTGTCGATGGTGCGATGGAAGCCCGACCCGGGTCTGGCAACATCACGACAAAAGAATCTTTTGGTGACATGCAACTGCACGTTGAATTTCGCACCCCCCAGGAGGTCAAAGGGAATTCACAGGGTCGAGGCAATTCGGGAGTATTCCTGATGAACCGCTACGAGGTTCAGATTCTTGATTCTTATAACAACCCGACCTATCCAGATGGACAGTGCGCAGCTTTCTACGGTCAATGGCCACCGATGGTCAATGCCTGTCGTGGGCCTGGAGAGTGGCAGTCCTATGATATTTTCTTCACCGCTCCGCGATTTGCCAAGGATGGTGCCTTGCTCACGCCCGCACGAGCGACGGTGATTCACAACGGAGTGCTAGTACACAATTGCCGCGAGTTCCTCGGTCCCACTTCCCATCGCTCACTACCATCTTATTCGAAGCACGAGGCGACCGGGCCGATCAGCCTTCAAGATCACGGAAACCCGATCCGGTTTCGCAATATCTGGGTTCGCCCACTGGATGACGGGGGAGGGAAAGGTTCGCAGTGAGCGATCCTGATCAGCTCTTTTCCTGGTGGGCCTCGGTTGAAGAGGCGGTGATTCAAGGTGACGGTGCGATTCCCGTTCCGCCTTCCGAATCTCCAGCCGAGGCGGCAGTGCTTGCCGAAGCCGCGGTGGCAGAAGTACGCCTCGATCTGGATCGCGCTCATCAATTGCTCGAAGGAGTCGGTGCGCTCTCTGATGAGTGGCAGCGGATCGCCGAGCTTCTCGATATACGTCTGGAATTGCGCAATGGCCTGGGCGACCAGAAGGTCCTGATCGACCTCAAGGAACGGACCAAACAGCTGATTTCCAGCTTGCCCGATTCCGAGATGCCAACTCGTGCTCGTGCCCTGTTCTTGCTGGCCAGAATCTATGTCCAGGAAAATCGTTCAGGTGAAGCCCTCGAGGTGATGGCCGATACGATGGAGCAGATCGGAGATTCGCCTTCCCTTCCCTGGGTGCTCGATACGATTGCCAACGCGTATCTGTATCTGGGTGCCTGGAGTGAAGGCAGGAGGACCTTCCGCAGGTCGATTCTGGCCAAGGATCTGGTCGATGATCATCTGGGAATTGCCATCTCATCAGGCAGTCTCGCCCTGGCCGAGATCCAGTCAGGAAACCCGGGTGTCGCGCTCGAGGTTCTCGATGTGACCTGGTCACGACGCGCCAGCGATCTTGAGCCACTCTCCAGGTTGCGTCTCGCGACGATGGCGTTGCAGGCGGCGGTCGAACTGGATGTCCCGGAACAATTCACCTCTCGTCTCGAATTGCTCAATGAGATCTTCTCCGAGTGTGGGGAGAGCACTCATCCGTTGATCGGTTTTGCGTTATTGATTCGCGCGCGGACCCTGGCGGGCCAGGGCCGGCTGGAAGAAGCTCTCGCTGATCTCGATCAGGCAGCGGTCTCCTTGCGCCAACCAGAGTTACAATTGTTGCTGGCGTACTGGCGTGTTCGGCTGTCGCCACCAGAACAGCGAGCTGCCAGCTGGCGAGAGCCGCTCGAGAAGATGATCGATTCGCTGGAGCGAGTATCGGAGGGAGAGATTCTGACGCGGCTTCTGATTGCCGAGGAGTCTCAGAGCCGGGGAGATCAGCAAGGCGCGATCGATCAGCTGGATGAGGCCTTCACCCGGGCGGTGCAGGCAAACCAACCATACTGGCTCGAACTGGTTGATCGCTCCTTCCGCGAAGCGGATCCAGAAAGGCATGCTTCCCGCACCATCGAACGCTTCAGCGGTCGTCCTGCTGAAGAGATTGCAAAAACGACGACAGAAGATGCCACCATCATTTTTGCAGACCTCGCCGGATTCACACGAAGATCAACCGAGCTTTCTGCTGAAGAAGTGATGGAAACTGTTCGCAGTGTTTTCGAACTGGCGGTGCCGTTGCTGGCAAGATATCAGGTCCGGCCTCTGCAATATCTCGGAGATGGGTTACTCGCTGCCTGTCAGGGAGAAGGACACCGAGATCGAGGGCTGCACTTTGCCATCGATCTGGTGAAGAGAGCCGATGCGGCCAGCAGGATCCGTCGTGCCCAGGGCGAGGAGTGGGGATTGGATCTCAGGGCGGGGGTCAACTCGGGCCCTGTGGTATTTGGCCTGCTCGGTTCCAGTTTCAAGCAGGAGTGGCTGGCGATTGGCAAGACCACCAATCTCGCTGCACGTTTGCAATCAAAGGGAGAGATCGGCGAGGTCGTGACTCTACCTGAAATCGCAGAGGCCGGTTCCATCGATGCATCGCGCGGGGTCATCGAAGCTTACGAGCTGAAAGGATTCACTGATCCTGTTCCCGTGTTGAAGATTCCCGTCGATAGGAGATGACTCAGGATCGAGACCTAGATCTTGAAGTCGTCTTCCCGAAATTCTGTTTCGCCCCCAGCTCCACTCTCCTCATCTCTGGCGAGCACCAGAATGGCTCCATGGGGAACGATCAGGAATGAGTCACCCGCGAATTCGATCTCGATAGCAGCCTTGCGTAGAAACAAGACCTGGTCACCGACGGTTGCCTCCAGTGGTAAGAACTTGAGAGTCGGCGGGTCAGACATCTTCCACGGTTCGTCACCAATATCTGCGGGAGGGGTCATCGGGGTTCCTGGACCCACCTCAACGACACGGCCACTCTGAACTTCATTCTTCTCGACAGCGCTTGCCGGAAGGATCAGTCCCTCCCGCGTCTTTTCCTCACCTTTGGTGGGGGATACCAGAACCCGGTCTCCGACAACCACCAGTTTTCTACCATCTCCGAACATATCGGCCTCCCATGAAACCCGGTGTCTAAAATGCTCTTCTTCTGATGGTGGCGACAGGATCCCTGCGTGGCAAGAGGCTCCATCGAGAGCTTTGGCACTCTATGATCTTCACATCTCTGTTGCTCTGCCGGGCGACCTGTGCAGAGTAACAGGATGGAGGAGGTTACGTTGGAACCGACCGGTGCTGAACCGCGTATAGATGGATTGCCTGGCCCTCTGGCCAGGGTCCTCGATGCGCTCCGCACTACCGGATCCGATGCTCGATCTCGCCACGCCGCTGCATTCGCCAGTCTGGAGGCGATTGTCAGGTGGCAGGGAATCCTTCTTCTCACCGCACGGTCACGTATGCAATTGCCGGTGGACCGCCTCAAGCGGGTTCAAAACTTTCTGAGACGACCATCATTTGGATCATGGGTTGAAGTGTTGCTTCGACACGGCTCCAGGGAACAGGAGCGACTCTCCACGGGAGTGGGATCGCCAGGCCTTCTGGATGACCTTCGCGAGATGCTCATCAGTCCGCAAGCAGAACATGGTCGACTTGTGAAAGAAGTTGCAGGACGAGGTTCCGGCAAGGCTCTCCCCTTTAAAGATGCGATTGAGCATCTTCCGCCCTATCGAAATGATTTCATCGGTCACGCCGGTTTTTTGGCCGACGACCATTACGAGAAAACTGCACCGCTATTTGAAGAGAGTAGCAATGCGCTGCTCGATCAGATGGGCCAGTGGGCTCAGGAGTTGCGTGTTCATTCTCTCGAAGAAGAAGGTGTTGCTCTGCAGCTGCAGGGACTGGGGGCACCAAGACCAGCTGCGCAAGCTCCCCCTTCCGAGGTGGAACCGGGAGAATGTTATCTGGTGAGGCCAGATGGCAGCTTGCTGGTGGTGCTGGGTGAGATGCTTCACTTCCAGGACGAGATCGCTTACCTGTTCGACAGAACTCCGCGGGAAAGACGCACCGAGTTCATCGATTTTGCTTCTGGACAGAGAGCACGTCGAGATGGAACTGCACTGCTCGATTCAGTATTCACCGAGAATCTGAGTATCGAGGCCTCCGAGGGTAGTAGTGCTGAAGTGGTGACCGGTCGACTATCGATTCGCGGTCATACCTTGCGTGACAACATCACCATGGGAGACATGTTGTGGATACGCGTTGTCGTGGGCAATCGTTCTCCCGTGGAGACCCGTTGTAGTATCCAGTTGCCGGAGTGTTCTGGATGGCGCTGGAGTGACGAGACGGTTCCCGAGCAGAAAGAGATTGCTGCCGGGGAACGTGAGGTCTGGTTGCTTGGAGCTGAGCCACTTCACACCGGGACCATCGCTCCTCCGGTTGTTGAACTGATCTCATCCTTCGATAGTCGCCCTGCGATGGTGGAGCCTGAAGGCCCGATCCGAATTCGGGATGCGGATCCGCTCCCACTGGTCGGTCGTGGAGCTCTGATCGAGAAGGCGAAAAGTCATCTCGATGCCGAAAACAGTCCTGGTGCGACGGTACTCATCGGAGGTGAAGAAGGACAACGTACGGGTGCTCTTTTGCTGGAGCTGGCACGACAACTCCGGCGACGAGGAGTACGCGATGTACACGGCACATTCCGTGGCGCAGCCGGACAGCCATTCAAGGGCTTTCATGATCTTCTGAGAGAAATTCTTGGAGTGTCACTACTCGAGACCGATGACCTCGATTTGCGAGAGAGTGCTGCTCAGACGCTGGAAGAATTGCTGGGCGAAGATGTGGCAGCGATCTCCTTCTTTCTCGATGAGCTGACCGGAGAAGGATCTCTCGAACAAACTTCGGAACAGATGCGCTCCTTCTGGTGGTACCGGCTGGTGGCTGCATCGGCCAGAGAAGCACCACTTCTCATCGCGCTCGACGATATGGAAGAAAAGAAAGTAGATGAGGGATCAGCGCGTCTGCTCACCGGCCTGATCGCACGATGCGTACAGGATCGAGTCCCGGTGATTTTCGCTGCCTGCACCAAACCTGAAGAGAATGGGCAGACGGACCGGCCTGACGGTTGGGGTGGCGATGGCTGGCCACTGCTGATTCTGGATGTGGATCCCATCGAAGTACCAGCGGTCGAGGAACTGCTGGAGCTCTCCTATCCGGCGGCACCTTTCCGTGACGATATCGCCTGGTTAGCGGCAGCCCTGACCGAGCGAGCTGGAGGCAACATCGGCTTTGCCATCGATCTTGTGCGTTCTCTCGGTCCAACAGGTAGCGGCATCTTTGCTCGACTATCTGAGGGACGGTGGCAGATCGCGGGGGATCCACCCCACCGCGAAAAGTTCCTGGAGGATTTGCCTTCGCAACGTAGCGACCTGTTTGCCGCATCCATCGCCCGCTTTCCTGAAGAGCAGGCAGAAGTACTGGAGACTGCAGCTCTGATCGAGGGAGACATCGCGGTCGAGGTACTGGAACGCATCTACAGTGATGCAGACCTACTCGATGATGCTCTGGATCGATTTGAGACGGATGGTCTGGGTGAAGCCGTTGATACCGACTTGACTCTCTATCGCTTTCGTACCGAGTCAGCTCGATCTGCTGTAATTTCCATCATCAAATCTCGGGGGCGTCGCGCTCTGTTGCGACGTCGCAGGCAACTGGCAAAAGTACTGATCGATGTGCAAGGGCATCTTCCCGAGCGCGCTGGCCCCATCGGTCGCTTGCTTCTGGATGCAGGGCAGTATCCACAGGCTGTTGAGTTCCTTCTTCCGGCTCTCGAGAGAAGGTTGCGCCAGGGCAGATATGTTGAGGGAGAGGCACTGGTTCAATCGATAGATCAAGCCATCGAAAATGATGCGGTCCTGTCCAGGGAGGAGCTTGGCCGTTTTCTGCTCAGTGCCGCCAGAGTTTCCATCAGTACAGGGAAAAAACCGGAGCTCTCCGAGCAATACCTGGTGCAGATCGAAGCGGATTCAGAAGATGAGATCTATCTGCAAAAACAACTGATGCATTCGGAGATCTGTGACCGAGGTGGATTTACGGCAGATTCCATCCGGATACTGGAAGATCTGCGTGAGGCAGTGGAACGCTCTGGAACCAGCCAGATTGCTCAAAAATTCCAGCTCAATCTAGGGACTGGATTTCGCAAACTGGGTCGCCTGGCTGAAGCCATTGAGGAATACACCAAAGGAATGCGCATCTCCAAGGAGATGGATGATGAACTGGGACAGGCGCGGCTATTCAACAATCTCGGCAATATTTATCTTATGATGCAACAGTTCGATGATGCCCGTAACAATTACGCCAAATCGGTAGAGATTTTTCATCGGTTGGGTCATCTCGATAATGAAACTATTGCCCGGGTTGGCCTGGCAAGTACCGATTTTTATCAGGGTCATCTTGAGGATTCGGGAAAGATATACCGCGCCGCGATTGAAACGTTCCGATTGATTCAACAGCGGCAAGGATTGGGTCGGAACTATCGCAATCTTGGCGAGGTGGAGCGCTTGCTGGGTCGCTTTGATATCGCTGCCGATTGTTACCAGCGTTCGATCGAAGTGCGCCATGCCATCGGTGATCGAGAAGGAGAAACGAGAAGCCATTTCGATCTAGTCGACATTCACGCTGCCATGGGAGACTGGGACGGAGCGATCGAGGCCAATGAAATGGGACTCAAGATCGCCGAGGAAATTCAGAGTTCTTCGCTGATCCAGGAGGGTCGGTTGCGCGAAGGCCTCAATGCCTTATCAGCAGGCAAGGACCCGGCGGAGGTCGATCTATCCGCCCTGCAGGAACTGGTCAAGGAAGAGGAACTCGACTCGATGGTTCTGTGGAATACGCTTCGTTGTCGCCATATGCAACTGCGTGACGAAAAACTGACGATTGAGACCTTCCAGGAAATTCGAGATGTCCTGGAGCGGTGCAACGGACTGGCTTTTTCCCGGCAACGCTGTTTGTTAGGAGCTTCGCTTGCTCTGGTGGCTCCAGACCGGGATCGATCTCTCGGGGTTCTGGCTCCCATCCTCGACGAGCAGGATTTGCCGCCCGGTGCCCCGCTGGACATGGTTCTGTCGGCGCGAGCCAGCCTCGAGGAGGAGGGGTCGAAGGAGCGTGAAAAGTGGGAAGAACTCGCTGTTGAGGCGGTTGAGGAACGAGCAGCCCTGATTCAGCGAGCTGCTGATCGCCGACGTTTCCTGAAGGCCCGCCTGGGCCGGCTCGAGAGTTAACAAACTCAATAAATTAGTCAGAACTCTCCTGTCCGGTTGCTTTCAGGAACCGGATCTGACCGTACAATGCTATATGAAGGATTTTCCTCCATTCTGCTCCGCCCGCGTAATTCAGGTTAGACCTGCCTAGGCCTATCTCGACGCTTCTGGCGCTGAATTTCGGAAGATCTGGACTGATTGATAATAAAAATGTGGATCGGGGTCTTCCCCGGGGAGGCTTGTGATGCGAACACAGAGCCTGTCGCTCGTGTCTTTACTGGCTTGTTTACTGCTGACCGGAACGGTCGTGGCAGATGATGTCATTGCGGTCGGAACCACTGCAGCTCAACCAGGAGCAGTGGCGACCCTCGACATCACGATTGAGAACGATGTTCCCATCGTGGCGTTCTCTTTCGGCTTGATTCATGACCCTGCGATACTTCAGCCGATAACGCTGCAGTATGCCGGACCCCTCGCGCCAGATTTTATCGGAATCATTGCTTCCCCTGACGGACTCGCGATGGGGGTCCTCATCGATTACGAACTCGAGCAGGCGATTCCGGCGGGTGCGCCACGTCTTGCAGCTTTTGCTCTCTATGATGTCGACTCCACCGCGCAAACTGGTTTTGGAACCGTGACTCCCGGGACCACAGGAAATCCACCGATCGATGTGGAGTTCACCAGTCCGACCGGCCAGCAGATCACACCGCAAGTCGAATCCGGTGGCGTGGCGTTGCTGGGAGCGACTCCGACCGGTTCACCAGCCAATCGAATCCGTGCACTGTTCGACACACCTACCGGCGGTCAGTTCCGTGCATTCACGCGCACCGGAGCGCTGTCCGAAACGGGTGATCTCCCCGGTATTCCGACCGATTTTGCCGTGGCTGATAACGGTGCCACCTGGGCGCTGGTTGCTTCTGCACAACGTGTGATCATCGTTGGCCGTACCGGTACCGTCATCACGGAAATCCCGACCGGTCCATCGCCGATTGCAGTGGCTCCTCTCGGAGGCGACGGAGTTTTTGTCTCACACGACGACGGAAGCCTGCAACTCATCTATCCCGATGGCACCATTTTGTATGGTGGCGATGGGGTTGGTGATAGCAACGAGGACGGAGCGGTCGGTGGTTCTCTGACCATCGGTGACAACTCCAGGCTGGAGCACTTTGCAAACGGCCCCGAGGGCAGTTTGTGGGGGGCTGGCGACGAACGTCTTTTCCGTCTCAATGGGCAGGGAAATGCCATCGTCGATGTGACCCTCAGTCCCGGTAGCACCATTGCGGACATCGCTGCCGGAGAAGGTGGTTCCGTCTACCTGCTGTTGCCCGACCGGATTGAAAAGCGAGTCGCTGATGGAACCCTCGAACATACACTCGATTTACCTCCATCGACGGCGACCACAAAGTTGGCGGTGACTCTGGTTGAGTCCCAGGACATCTACACCGAGAGACTGGCCGTGCTGAATCCTTCGGGGAACCAGGTTTTCTTCTACGACTGGAGCGAAAATAACGACGTAGTTGCCACTTCCACTCTGACCCATGCACGCGGCGTTTCCTTCATCTCCTATGATGGAATCCGTCAGCTGTGGATCGCTGGCCAGGATCCCAATACCGGTGAAGCTTCGCTGACCTCCTATAACGAGTCGGGCGAAATGACTACCGATCTTTCCTTTGCTGGCGAGACGACTCTGTTGACCGCCGATGGGGGTGGAATCCCCGCAGCGATTCTTGAACAGGAATCCGATTACGACGCCGATGGGTACAGCAATCAGAATGAGCTACAGGTTGCCTCGAATCCATTTGACGCGGCCAACGACCCGACCGATGCGGTTCCAGATTATGTCCCACCGCTGTCGACCCTCACCGGTGAGGCCGTCATCGTTGATGACAATCACTTTGTTCAACTGAACTGGACCTGGTTCGATCCAACGGCGAACTTCCCTGATTTCTATGAGATCACTCGAATCTCCGATGGGGTGCCGGGCGATGTCGTGACCGTCGATGGGACCGAGGCTGGCTGGCTCGATACCGATGTGCCGCCAGGTACCCATGTTTACGAGGTGATCGTGGTCCTGGACGGTGGTGGTTCCGGTTGTCTCCAGACAACGGTGGTGATCGGCTCCGGTGAAGTGGAGCAAGAGGTACCCATCGATGTCGGTGCGGATTTCACTGAAATCTATGACATCACCCTCAATTCGGGTGCTCTTGCCGGAGAGCCAAAGTACTACGTGACCGATGCAGCCAATGGTCAGATCTATGGTCTCGACGAGAATTTCGGTGCCATCGCCGTGGTTCCCAGTCCTTTCGAGGAGGGAGTCCCCTGCACGGGTATCGCCTATGTTCCGGTCGGAGATGCCGGCAACGGTTCACTGGTGATCGGAAATGGTCAATCCTCCGGCCAGATGCACCTGATTGAAATCACCCTCGCCGGCGAGTTCCTGCGCGATTTGTTCCTGTTTGTGCCGAATCCCGTTCTTCCGACCTCGACGAAGATGCTTCCGGGGCCGCTCAGCGGGGGAACCGGCGGGATGGATTACGATGCCGAGACCGGAAACATGTACATCACTGGACCCGATACCTGTGATATTTACGGCATGGCTCATTCGGGAAGTGGCGAGATAGATTCGGACTCCTCCTTTGTCCATCCGAATCCCGGTGCCCAGCAGAAGGGCTGCACCACCAAGCAGTGTGCGCAGTCCAATGGCCTGATCGGTTGCACCTCGACTCTGTACATCACCAGTCAAACTCCTGACGGAACTCTGGAGATCATCGAAGTCAGCATCGAAAATGGAGAGGCGACCCAGATCGGTGAAGGCATCAGTTTGGCCGGAATCGAAGATCCAGGTGGTCTCGTATTCGAAGGTGGTAGCTTCATCGTTACCGGTAACAGTGACGGATCGGTTTATCAGATCCAGTCCACCAGCAATTTCGTGCGCGGTGATACCAATGAGGATTCAGTGGTCGACATCGGTGATGCCATCAACACTCTTAACATTCTGTTCACAAATGGTACTCCTCCTGATTGCCTGGCCAGGGTAGATGGCAATGATGACAATGTGATCGATATCGCTGACCCGATCTTCTTATTAAATTATCTGTTTGATGACGGCCCCGAACCGCCGGCCCCGTTCCGTGACTCAGGCCCTGATCCGACGCCCTCTGCAGTAACGCCGTGCCCGTGATGATTGTGAGAAGCAACGTATGAACGCCAACAAGCAACATAAAACAGTGCAGGCTCTTTCTGTGGTTGTGATCATGCTATTTGTTTTGAATGGTGTGACAGCAGCTCAGGATCCGGTTTTCGAGTTTCTAGCTCCCAGTGACACTGTTTTCTACCCGGTAGCTAATCCTGAGAGTGTGGACTTTGTTGCGTCGATAGAGATGCAACAGACTGGTCCCGCAGGAGAGGATCCAATTCAAGTTGGCGGCTTCTCGATGATCATGTCTCACGATGAAGCACTGCTTTCCATCAATGAAGTGACCACGCCACTACTATCCCCCGAAGGAGTTGCTCCCCAATTTGACGAGGGGACCATTTTTCCCAATGGGATGTCTCATGGAATCGTCTTTAGCTTGTCTTTTGCCTGGACCCTCAGCTTTCCGGTAGCAACACCGGCACTGGACATTCACTACCAGATGTTATCTGGTCCGCTCACAGGAGCCACGAGTTCGACGTCGGCTGCCCTGAACTTCGAGGACAACTTGAATGGTGACCCCGGGACAAATGTCGTGTCGAGTGCTGGAGGAGTTTCTTTTGCTGCAGTCACTGTGGATAGTGCCCTCACACTGACACCATACGAAGGTTCTCAGTTCATCCGTGGAGATGTCGACCAGAACGGCTCCCTGGATCTCGCCGACGGCATCGGTGTGCTTCAATTTCTGTTCCTCAACACGGCGACCACCTGTTACAGCTCTCTCGACGCTGACGATACCGGGAACGTCTCCATTTCGGATGCGGTGCGGGTTCTTTGTGCCGTCTTCTGTCCGGGAGCACCGGCCCCTGCTGGTCCGTATCCCGGCTGTGGGGTCGATACCACCGACGATGCCGGAACTTGCGAGGAATACAGCGGTTGTCCCTGAATCGTTGATTCTGGCCCTTATTTTCCAGCGCAGATGGCCCGGGAACCCCTGGTGGGAGCTCCTGACACATCCCCTGGCACAGCCGGAACAGCTTCCACGACCAAACTCTGTTGTCGAATCGTGAGGTGGGGTGTAGCGTGGCCCTCCTAGAAACAACGATTCCCCGTCGCGGGATCCGATTTTCCGGAGAGCAGCCGTTTTCAGGCTGATCCTGGATGCCTGGGAGGCATTTGGACGCTCCACGCTATGAACGATATTCCACCGTTCCTCTGTTCGAGGGACTTCAGCCGGAAGAGATCGGCGCCTTGCTTGGATATTCCGAGGAGGTCCATGTCGAGGCGGGAGAAGTGGTCATCCATGAAGGCGATGTCCCTTCGCACTTCTACATCGTTGCAGAGGGAACCTTCGATGTGATCAAGACGGAAGGAAAAGTTCCTGCCGTTCTGGCGAGACTGTCTGATCTCAGTTCATTTGGCGAGATGGGTCTGGTTTCTGAACAGGAGCACAGTGCCAGCATCGTCGCCGTCTCTGACTCTCGTGTGCGTCGTTTTTCCATCGAAAAATTCCAGGAGCTGCTCGACCACGGCGATCGAACCGCCTACCGGATGGTGCTGGGTTTGACGAAGCTGCTTGCAGTTCGGCTGACTGCCAGCGATGAACGAAGAGTGAGCTGAGTCTTGAGACTTCAGTTGTTACCTTCGACTGTCGGGGGAGATGGTCCAGCTCAGTTACTCAGCTCTTATCTGATCGATGGTTCCATCTGTATCGATGCCGGCAGCATTGGGTTCCATACAAGTCTTGAAATGCAGCTCGGGGTGAAGCACCTGTTTATCACCCACTCGCATAGCGATCATGTCGCCAGCCTTCCAACCTTCCTGGATGTCCAGCTTGGAGTGGGGGATCCGGAACGGGCTCCCATCACCATCTACGCAACGGAGGTTACCGCCGAGAATATCCGTCGCGATATCCTCAATGATCGGCACTGGCCCGATTTCCTCCGGATCTGTGAAGAGCTGGGACAGGATCTGATGCGCCTGGAAATCATCAGGCCCGGAGTACCTGTTGAGGTGGAGGGCAAGCGAATCACTGCGGTCCCGGTCGATCATGTGGTTGAGACGATGGCCTATATCATCGAGGATGAATCGAGTGCTTGTGCGATCGTCACGGATACGGGTCCGACCACGGAAATCTGGCAACGTTGTCACGAGTTACAAGGCCTCTCCACGGTGATTCTGGAGCTGGCGTTTCCACGACGGTTGCAATGGCTTGCCGACGCCTCCAAGCACTTGACCCCGGATACCTTCCAGACGGAACGACAGAAGGCTCCTGATCCTGACCAATTACGAATGCTGGCGGTCCATCTAAAAGCCAACCAGTACGACGAGATTGTCAGTGAACTGGAAGAGCTATCATTACCCGGTGTTGAGGTGATGAAATCCGGTATCGATTACCAGGTTTGAGGGTACTTCCGGTTCTGGCCATTCAACTGCACAGCTGAACACCAACTTGCGTCGGAAGCAGTGTCAGGGCACGGTGCCAGGAACGATGAGACACGACATTGATGACAGCATTCCAGCGAGAGGGAATTCCATGACCATCGACCGCAGAGATTTTCTCACCACTGCAGCAGCTCTTTCCGCGGCAGGCGTGGTTGGCGCATCTGAATCACCGGAGGATGATGGATTCATTCCGCTTCCGTGGGGGAAGACACGATTTGCTGCCAATATCGAGATGTGGGGATTTGGCGGTGTCTCCCATCAGGACAGAATTCGCGCCGCTTCCAGGCTGGGATATCCGGCTGTCGAATTCTGGCCGTGGCGCGGCAAGAACCTGGAAGAGATCGCCAGAGCCTGCGAAGAGACCGGTGTCGAAGTGGCTCAGTTCACAGCCTGGGGATTCACTCCTGGAATGAACGATCCGAAGAATCATGATCGATTGGAGAAGGAGATTGCTGCTTCCATCGAGGCGGCAAAGAAGGTCAAGGCGCGCAAGATGACGGTGATCGCAGGAAATGATCAGCCCGGCATGACCCAGCAACAGATGCATGAAAATGTGATCACCGGGCTCAAGAGAGTTGCTCCACTGGCCGAAGATGCGAACGTGATGTTGATTCTCGAACCGATGAATATCCGGGTCGACCACAAGGGACACTGTCTTTACGGCAGCCCCGATGCGGTACGAATCTGCCGTGAGGTGGATTCGCCCATGGTCAAGATCAACTGGGATCTCTACCACATGCAGATCACAGAAGGAGATCTGTGCCGCAGGCTTCGCGAGGGATGGGATCAAGTCGGGTACTTGCAACTTGCAGACAATCCCGGTCGTCGCGAACCCGGTACTGGTGAAGTTCAATATTCTCGAGTCTTCAAGGAGGCGTGGAACCTCGGTTATCGCGACTACGTTGGATTAGAGTGTTCACCAAGTGTCGATGAAGTGACAGCGACCGAGCGGGTCAAAGCTGCCGATGTCTGGTAGCCGGTGACCGGTCCAGAATCTGCTGGCCTGTGGAGCGAAGGTATTACTCCGAGGTAAGTTCGGAGAGGAATTCCCGGACCGATTCGAAGGCGATACCACGCAGCCGCTGATCGTTGTGTTTACCACCGGGAATCTTGACCAGTAACTTCGGTTGAGGTGCGAGGCGATAGAGCTCCACTCCCTGGTCGTAGGGTACCAGTTCATCGGCATCGCCGTGGAGCAACAGAAGTGGGCAGGTGATCGATCCAATCCTGCCGGAGTTGTCGAGGTGGGTTTGCATCAGCATCCCCAATCCAGGAACTGGCATCACAACATCTGCAATCGCTGAGCCGTTGAGAAGTGGCGAATCGAGGATCAGCCCTACCAGCGATCCTTCGGCGGCGAGGACCACCGCTGGAACGGTGCCGAGGCTGCGGCCATACGCCACCACTTCCTTACCGGATAATCGACGAGCAGTAGCGACAGCGGCACGGGCGTCAGCGATGATTCCCTGCTCGGTTGGATGACCCTGGGAACGTCCGTATCCGCGATAGTCAAAGAGCAAGACAGACCAACCCTGTTCTTGCCAGTGGCTGGCGATCTCGAATCGATGAGAGATGTTCCCTGCGTTACCGTGGCATTGCAGAAGAACCGCGGAGGCTTCCTCGGATGGAAACCAGGCTCCTGATAGTTCAGTGCCATCAGCGCTGGAGAATTTGATCTCCTGTGCGCTTGCCGGAAGAGGCTCGGACCAGCTGGTGAAGGGTACGAAGATCATCTTCTTTTCCAGCTGCCACCCGAAAAGAAGCAAGAGACAGAACAGGATTGCAATGAATCGCGCCGGTCGAACCCACAGGCGAACAGATCTGGGGTCACTCATGAGGATCCCTTCTGACGGCTCGATTGGCCATTTTCCGGGGGCATGGTACACGTCTCGGCGAGTACGGTCGCCTGGAGCCAGGTTCATTTTTTGAGAGAGATATGATTCGAGCCAGCGGGGATAACAATTTCATCGAATCAGAGTTGAAAGTTCGCGGTAGACTGTGTCCTGCTGATAGAGGAATGGAAAATCGATGAGTATTCAGTCCGACTTCCCGATCGTACCACCAGTCATGAGCAGGGCGATTCTTGCATTGCTGTTGTTGTTGGTGACTCCAGTTTCTGGACAGGATGGAATACTGGACGAACTGGAGGAGCAAGACCCATGTTCCGTCCGGGTGTTCAGTAGTGTGAGGACTTACCAGCCGGGCGTTTCCTTCGAGGTTGGGGTTCTGGTGGAGCCGAAGCCAGGATGGCACGGGTACTGGCATTCAGCTCGTGATGGTGGAGATGCACCGGAGGTGATCTGGCAATTGCCTGAAGGCTGGAAGGTGAGTGGGCCAGACTTTCCTGTTCCCGAACGAATGGTGGAGCCCGGCGATCTCATCGCCATCGGCTACAAGAAACCATTCCTGTTGAGATACCGCATCCGCCCGGCTGAGACCGAGGAAGATTCTGAAAATCTCGATGTCGAGATTCCCCTGCATGTAACCTGGCAGGTATGCAAGACGACCTGCATCTACGGTGAGAATCAGGCGACTCTGAAGATCAGGAGTGGAGAAAAACCGACCGGAAACAGCGAAGGGTCGGCGATGCTCCAGCGCTGGAAAGATCGCTATCCGGTCGAAGCATCGGCGGCCCGCGGTTTTTTGTACGATCTCAAATGGTTTCCCGATGCCAGTACCGGGCGTGTCAGAAGTGGCACCTGGGTAGTTTGTTGGGGACGTGTCGGACCTCGACCCGCAGTTGCCACGAATTGGTTCGCTTTTCCCCATGGCCTGAAAGCTGGAGTGATTTCGGAAGCCACGGTCAAGCCGTGGGTTCGGAAAGCCGAGGGCCAGATCCCGGAAGTCAGAGGTTGGCAGGTCAGTTTTCGCCTGGAGGAGCTCGGGTTGGACTTTCAATATCGCAATTTAAGTGCGACACTTGTCCCTGCTCCGGGAAAGGCCAAGGGGCCAGTTCCCGGGATGCCTGCGATTATTGTCCGGGCACTGCAGGCAGTGCAGTTTGTACCACCGGAATCCGGATCCGGAGAGAAGAAAGGTAACGGCCGATGAGAACCATTGCACTGTTTCTCGTGCTGCTTCTTGCCATCGGTGCGGGATTCCTGCATGCCGACGAGAAGAGCGAGGATGCCAAGAAAGCATCCGCTACCAGTTTCGAACTGAAGGGTCTTGACGGCAAGACTTACAAGTCCGCTGACTACAAGGATAAGATCATCGTGCTGGAGTGGACCGAATCGGGTTGTCCGGCGGTCATACCACTTTACAAGACGAAGAAAGTCCAGAATCTGGTTACCACCTACAAGCCCAAGGGCGTCCAGTGGTTCTCGGTCTGTTCGACCAAGTACAACACAGTCGACGGTCTGAAGAAGTTTGCGAAAAAATACGGTGTTGAGCACAAGGTCTTGACCGATTTTGACGGTAAGGTCGGCAAGAAATTTGGTGCCAAGCGTACGCCCCATTGTTTTGTCATCAAAGATGGCAAAGTTCTTTACCAGGGCGCATTCGATGATCGTAAGTCCGGAGAGAACTACGTCAAAAAGGCGATCGACGAGATCCTTGCCGGCAAAGATGTTTCAACTCCACGAACCAGACCATATGGCTGAAGCGTGAAGTACGCGTCTTAGTTCAAGACGCAAGATAACGGCAGGATGAAGGCCCGATCGCGTTGCGCGCTCGGGCCTTTCTCTATTTTATCATTTCTGATTGTGTGGAAGCCCGATGCAGTTCTTGGCGAGGTGTCATCGTCAGTGCATCCTGCAGCGGGAGGAATCACGATGTCGATGAAACTGAGGCTATCAGTACTGGTACTTACATTTCTTGTGGTTGCATTTTCCCCGGCTCTGGTAACTGCCATCGAAGAGGATTGGCAACTGGTCCCGGTTCCGGGTCGATGGGAAACCGTATTCGGAAATCATGACGGCTTCGCATGGCTCAAGGCGTACGTGGTGTTGCCAGAAGAATGGTCGGGCCAGCCACTCACGTTTCATGCAGGTCGTATCGATGATAGCGATGAAACCTATTTCAACGGCGAGAAGGTCGGGGGTTTCGGCGAGTTGAAAGCTGGAGGCCGCGGAGCTTCCAGCAAGGATCGTGTCTACAGGATTCCAGGCAAATTAGTGAATGCTGGAGTGAATTTCATCAGCATCCGGATCTTTGATAGTGGCGGAGCAGGTGGCATCACGGTCGGTCCGATATTTCTTGAAGGACCTTCCGGGGTTCTCTCTCTGGGTGGAGGAAGCTGGCTCGGTCGCAAGGGAGATGACATCAGCTGGAAGGAGTACCCAACTCCGCCTGGCACCCTGCGAGCCACACTGGCCGCACGGCAATATCTGGCAACCCAGGGTGTCGGTGCGATCGCTCCCGGTGGCGGCATGCTTCTGAGCGGACATCCGGACCGACCGGAAGGGGACCAGCTGGTCTGGTTCAGATCACCAGCGTATTCAACATGGACGTCAGGTCTGCCGGTGGGAAACGGCCATCTCGGGGGAATGGTGCTGGGGGGACCACGCAACTGGAAGTTGCAGATGAACGAAGATGGAATCTGGGCAGGAACTCCCGCTGATCGAGTACGTCGTGGCGCACATCAGTATCTCGACAAGGCTCGTCAATTGCTGTTCGAGGGTCAGGTTGTCGAAGCTCAGAAGCTGATGCAAAAACAGTTCATGAGCGAACGCTGGACACGTTCTTACCAGACTCTCGGTGATTTGAACGTGCATCAAAAAGAGATTACAGAGGCAATTAACTACCGCCGGTGGCTAGATCTCGATAAAGCGGAGGTGACGGAACAATTCACCAGTTCGGGAGTCACCCATCGCCGCCGGGTGATCGCAAGCCGACCGGATGAATGTATGGCTGTAGTATTCGAGGCGGACAGAGATGGATCGATTACCATCGATCTGGGCCTTGATCGGCAAACCGGAGCAGCACTCATCGAACCTTCTCGCATCCGGGGTCAGTATGGCTGGCTCCGTTTTGGTGGTCGAGCCAGTCATGGAGACCAGCATCCTGGTTCCCATTTCGAGTGCCAGGTGAGTGTCATTGCTCAGGGCGGAGTGGTTCGTCGTGACGAGAATCGAATCGCCATCCAGGATGCGGATCGAGTTGTTGTGGTGATCAGTGCCGATAGCGACCCGCAGGGAGACTACGACGCGAATCGATTACGAGCGATACATGACAGGTTCGAGAACCAACAGGACCTATCCGGCTGGTATGAAACCTTGAGAACCCGACATGTCTCGGACCATTCTTCCTTGATGGGGCGGGTCAATTTAGATCTTGGAACTTCCGATCTACGAAATCTACCAACGGATGAACGCCTGAGGAGGATCAAGAAGGGTGAAGACGATGTTGATCTGGTCTCGACCTTTTTTCAATTTGGTCGATATCTTCAAATCGCCTCGTCACGTCCAGGATGTCTTCCCGCAAATTTGCAGGGACTCTGGAGTCATCACATTTCGGCACCCTGGAACGCCGACTACCACATCAACATCAACCTACAGATGAACTACTGGCCGGTAGAAGTGACCAACCTGATCGAGTGCCACGAACCACTCTTTGATTTCATCGATGCGCTGGCGATTCGTGGCAGGGAAACCGCACGAGAGCTATACGATGCTCCCGGCTGGGTGGCTCATCACACAAGTGATGTTCATGCGTTCACGGTACCGATAGGCAGAACGGTATGGGGGTTGTGGCCGCTGGGAGGTGCCTGGTTGTGTCGACACCTCTGGGAGCACTATCAGTTTGGTGGTGATGAGCAATTTTTAAGAGAACGTGCATGGCCCGTACTACGTGGTGCCAGTGAATTTTTCGTTGCTTATCTTGTCGAAGATCCTGCCACCGGAAAACTGGTCAGTGGCCCCTCTTCTTCTCCTGAGAACGCCTACCGAACTCCAGATGGTCAGGTGGCGGACGTGGGGATGGGAAATGCAATGGATCAGCAGATCATCCGGGATCTGTTCACCATGACACTCAAGAGTGCTGAGATTCTTGCAATCGATGATGAGATGGTCAGTTCAATTCGAGCAGCCCATTCAAAATTGGCACCCTCTGTCATCGGGAAAGATGGTCGCATTCTCGAGTGGTCAAGGCCGTGGGAAGAGGTGGAACCCGGGCACAGACACATCAGTCATCTGTATGCGCTCTATCCTGGAGAGGAATGGACACGCCAGTTCACGCCTGACTTCATCGAAGCTGCACGTCGTTCCATCGACCATCGCCTCAAACATGGAGGCGGGCATACCGGTTGGAGCCGTGCTTGGCTGCTCAACTTTTTCGCCCGGTTGGGAGATGGCGAAAAGGTAGCCGAAAGCCTTCGATTGCAACTGGCGAAATCGACTCTTCCCAATCTCCTCGATGATCACCCACCGTTTCAGATCGATGGTAACTTTGGAGCGACGGCAGGCATTGCCGAGGCTCTGATCCAGTCCCATGGAGATGTGATGCGTTTGCTCCCGGCACTTCCTGAATCCTGGGGGAAGCACGGGAGTGTCACCGGTTTACGTACCCGATTTGGGGTGGAAGTTTCTCTCTCGTGGAAAGATGGGCAATTGCTGACCGCCCGGTTGGTTCCCTCCCGAAGTCAAACACTGGTCGTTTATTACGGCTCTGAGTCTCTTGAGATACCGGTTGTGAAGGATCGGCAAATTGTTCTGACCCTGGTCGATGGAAAACTGGCTTGGATTCTTCCGACCGAACAATGACGTTTGATACCTATCAGGTACAATTGGAAAGACCCTGTTCTCTGCTGTAGGAGCCACTTTGAATCCTCGTAATCTATTGATCACGGGAGTGATCATCCTGTCTCTCGTGGGGGTGATTTTCTTCCTTCTATCTGACGAATCCGGCCCACCAAATGTGGTCGATTCCGTCGGTGCTGGGAATAATGGTGAGTTCGTCACCGGTAGTTCAGCAGCAGGCGAGGCGGGATCCGAGGATTCATCTGGCAATTCAGATGGTTCAGGCTCTATCGCGGGTGGTAGTCGTGTGGGAAACGACGGTCGATCCGGAACAGACGCAACGGGAAGACGATTCCGTGACGAAAGTGAATCAGGCCGCAGCAATAATGGCGGTTCTTCCAGAACAAATAGACCAACGGAATCTGATAATTCCATCGATGATCGAAATGGCAGTGATCCTACCAGTAATCGTCGTGGGAACAGTCGATCCGGTCGTTCGGGAAGGGGTTCTCGTAGCGGCTCTTCAGATTCCGGCAGAGCACCTGAGGGAATGGTTCGTGTCACTGGTCAAATAGCGGTAGAAGATGACCCCACTGCTGGATCCAATCTGACGGGACAACTTCAGATTGGTGTATCGGGGGAATCTCGCTCCATCTCAGTGGCAGGTGGACGCTTCGTTACCAACATTCCAGAGCAATCTTCCATTCGCTTTTTCAGTGCTGTTCTGGCAGGAAAGCCGGCAAGGGTCATCTCGCCCACCACGGCGGTACCCGCCCGATCCTCAGCATCATTACGGGTCGTGGTTCGATACGACTCTCTTGCCATTTTGCATCTACTCTCTGCAGAGACTGGCGAATCCTTGACCAACGTTGAAGTGCTCCGGGCCAAGGATTACACCCGCAGTTCCCTGGCGCATCCGGGCTGGGCATTGGCCCAGGATTCTCAGATACAATCCGAAGAATCACCGGTCGCACTCGATGGAAGAATAGGTCTGATCGGATCCGCCGTGGCGATTCATGCCCGAGCTGCAGGGTATGAATGGAAACGAGTGACCGTCGATCTGGTAGATGGTGGTGAACGAGAGCTGACCCTGGAGCGGAGCGGGGCTATAAATTTCCATTTCATCGGCGACGCAGAACGAGAAGGCGTCATGCTCAGACTCAGAGAAGTCGGGCATAGTGGCGCACCTCACATGGAGGTTCCTGTCAGTGCAGGCACCACGGAACTCGCCGATGGGATCTTGCCAGGTACCTGGGTAGCGTCACTGGAGGTTGGACACTGGGCCCACCAGCCGGAAGTACTGGACGAGTTCGAAATTGAAATTGTTGCCGGAGACTTAATCGAGATGGAACTGGAGATTCCACTCGATGATGAAGAGCGTGTGGAAGTCTCCGGAAGCGTTTTTGTTCCCTCCGGTTGGTTTCTCGACTTCTTTTCCGTCAGGTTGAGGCCAACTGGCCCAGGTAGCGACCCCGTGAACGATACCGTGGAGATACACAGTTCCAATATGACGAGTGAGGATGCCGGCGGTGGTACCCTCTGGTACTGGGGTCCGGTGCTCGTGAAGCAGGGGAACTACGGGATCATGGTATTGCCAGTTGGCTATGGCGATTTGTTTGAAATTGGCGAGGAAGGATTGCCAGATGTCTATCTGGAGTTACCGATGCCCGTTGATATTTCTGTCCAGACGATGCTGGCAGACGGTAGCGGTGTTGCCACTCCGAACTTGATTCGCTGGGCCCCTGTACAGCCACCCGGGGTTCCGGGATCAGGGGCCGTTCCCGTCGGTCCCGGTGATAATGGTTACTTCGAATTACAGGTTCCCCTGGGATCTGTGATGCTCTCCTGTTCTGACATTGCGTATCGACCCAAGCATCAGATCGAAGAGGTGACCGCTGGTGGAGAGAATGCATTCACCATGTTCCTGGAGCCGGCGATGGGTATGTTGCTGTTTCTGGAGGAGGAGGGCACTTCGGTCCCCTGGGATCTGGAATGGCATCCGACGGTGCAAGCACAGGGTCACAACGGTTCCGTGGTTACCCGCGGGCGTACCGGAGTGGGATATCGACTACTGGTCAGCCAGCCTGGTCTTTACTCGGTGACGATTCCCGATTTGCCGGACTTTCTACCGGTCAGCCCGTTCCAGCTCGACGTACCACCAGGTGAGGTCATCGAAACGGTGGTCGAGATTCAGGCCGAATAACCTTCTGGTTACTCCTTCACGACCAGTTCTTCGATCCGACCGTCCTTGAACACCTGCCAGCTGATGTCATCTTCAGAACCTGGCTCTCCATCGGGGCCAGAGCTGATGATGCGTGCCCATTCCAGTTCGTGGTCGGAATCGAACACGGCAAAGTTTTGCCCCCATGGGTCGATCAAGGAGTATGGATCTACTTCGCCGAGAATTCGTGCAGCCGCTGGAACCGGTTGGCCAGCATTCGACTTCATCTTGTTCACAATCTCCTTGCCCAGTTTGATCGCGGCAATATTGGCTTCGATCCGCATTCGTTCATCTCGATCACGTTGCATCGGATTGGAGCGATCTGAATCCGGTCGAATCTTGAACCGCTGATCATCGATTTCTGGCGGGAACACATTGTTGGCGCGATCTGCATCGGCGATCTCAAGATATGCATCGACCTCGACTCGTACGATGGGCTCCGGGGTTACCAGCAATTTGGAGATGACCCGCGGATTTTGCCTCCACACTTCAGCGGGAAGTCTGAAATCTTCGGTGTTGCCAGATTCATAGGTGACCTTCAAGGGGATGGGCATCATCAATCCACCGAAGTTTCTCATCTGAAGAACGGTGAAATTCCAGGATCTCTGCATCAGTTCGGCATCCCCATCCTTGAGTCGGGCGAGGAATCTCTCGTAACCTCTTCGATCCTGTTCAGTAACATCCAGTTCATCGAAGGAGTTATAAAAATCGAGAAGTTCAGGAAAGCGTTCAGTGCGGATCGTCAGGCCCTCATTCCTGGTCCTGCTGATCCACTCCGGATCAGAATCACGCTCTTCCTTCTGAAGTGGTTTTTCGACGTCAGGATTTCCTGTGTCGAGATGGAATCGAACGACGCGGTCGATGGCGAGATCGCAATGATCGGTCGAATAGAACCAGCCACGCCAGAACCAGTCGAGGTCGATTCCCGATGCGTCTTCGAGGGTTCTGTAGAGATCTGCTGGCTCAGGTCTACGGAATGCCCATCGACGTGAATATTCACGGAAAGCGAAATCAAATAGCTCTCGACCCATAACACTTTCTCTCAAGATGTTGAGTGCAGTTGCGGGTTTTGCATATGCATTGTTACCAAACTGTATCAGTTGTTCACTGTTGGTCATGATGGGGACCTGATGCGTGCTTGTGGTGAAACCGATGATGTTTCGCGCTTCGCCCCTTCTGGAGGGATACTTCTCTTCCCAGAGCTGTTCTGCAATGAACTGGACGAAGGTGTTGAGCCCCTCATCCATCCAGGTCCACTGCCGTTCATCTGAATTGATGATCATCGGGAACCAGTTGTGACCCACCTCATGAATGATCACACCGATCAATCCGTACTTGGTTCTCTCGGAATAGGTTCCGTCTTCCTCGGGTCTGGGCCCATTGAAACAGATCATCGGATATTCCATTCCCCCGACGGGCCCGTTGACGCTGATGGCAACAGGATAGGGGTATGGGATTGAAATCCTTGAGAACACCTCCACGGTGTGTGCGATGGCATGCGTCGAGTAGCGGCTCCAGAGGGGCTCACCCTCGTTTGGATAGAAGGACATCGCCATCGTCTGGGTGCCACCGGGTACGTTTACCCCCATCGCATCCCATATGAACTTGGGCGAAGCTGCCCACGCAAAGTCGCGCACGTCCTTTGCATCAAAGATCCAGGTTTTTTCACCATTGCTTGTTTTCTCTTCATTGGCCAGAGCCTCCTCGGGAGTGACGATGAAGAGTGGGCGATTTGAATCTTCTGCGATACGAAGTCGGTCCCTCTGGGTTGTTGTTAGAACTTCTTGTTCGTTCATCAGTTTGCCGGAAGCACTGACGATGAATGTATCTGGCGCTGTGATCGCTACCCGGTAATCGCCGAACTCCAGAGCAAACTCACCACTGCCGATGAATTGTTTGTTCTGCCAGCCGGCATAGTCGGTGTAGGCGCACATCCTTGGGAACCACTGAGCGATTTCGTAGATGGCATTGTTCGTTTCCTCAAACCATTCGTATCCACCTCTGGCTCGTAACAGATCGGCATTGACGATGTTGTTTTTCCACTCGACCTCGTATTCGACGACCTCTCCCGGTTTCAATGCAAACGGCAGATCGATCCTCATCATCGTATCGACAATTACGTGAGCGAGATCAGAACCGTTGGCATCTTTCACACCGAGAATGTCGTAGCCACCCTGGAACTCTTCCTCGAATGCGAGCCGACGTAGCCAGCTGATGCTTTGCTCTTCGCCCAGGCCTTCTGCATCTGTGAGATTGCCGATGGAATCGTGCCGGAATCGGTTTTGATCGAGTTGCATCCATAGATAGGTGAGAGTGTGGGGGGATTGGTTGTGGTAGGTGACCTTTTCCTTGCCGTGGAGACTGTGGTTTTCCGCATCGAGATGGACTTCGATATCCATGTCGGCCCGCTGTTGCCAGTATCGTGGTCCCGGAGCTCCCGATGCTAGACGCGCCTCGGTGGGCGTTGGAAGCACATCATCGAGCTGCCGGAACGGGTCCTCCCCTTCGAGCTTGTCGATCACGAGGAACGGAGGTGGCACATCGTCGTATGGATCATGAGCCGATGCTGTGATGGAAATTGTGAGCAATGAGAAGAAAATGACAGCGCGCATTTCGACCGCCTTCTAGAAGGAGAGACCCAGTACTCCTGATAGAATTCCCAGAATCCCTGGAGAAATGGGTCCGTCCAGCAAATATCGGATGGCGAGAGCATGATACGGCTTGCCCCAGATGGACACCACCATCAGGAAGCCACTGGATACTCTGATCTCTATCGGTGATGTGTACCAGGAACCGATTCTAGATACTGGAATGAGACCCATCACAAAATGGTGCGCCAGCAGTTATCTTGCAGGCACATAGCGCGACTTTGCCAGTTTCGGCAACTTCGAATCGGACCGGTGCCATTCCAGATCCTGCGTGACTTCCATCGCAAAACGGATGATTCGCAGATTTGCCACATGCACACCATGAATAGGTGCCAGCCTCGATTTCCATGACGACTGGTTTTGTGTCGACGACTTTTGGTTGTTCAGACATGGATCACTTCCTTAGCTAGTTCAGTGGTATGTCAGTCCAGTAGCAACTTTTGCTGACACTGGTGAAAGGTTTTCCATCGATTTCGGCGTAAGGATTGACGAAGTAGTTGAGCGGCGGTCCGTTCTGGGCAGGTGTCAAGATGATATCCCGCCCGGTACTGATGGTGACCCGGTTGGCCGTTTGAGAACCAAAAAACCCATCGCGGTTCGATTCAACCTTGTCAGCTTCCGAGATGTCAACTGGGACCCACCCTTGACCGGCAACATGAAATTCGGACCAACAATGATATCCACCGGTTCTGTATTCACCGCTCACCTGCTCGTACTTTCCCCACATTCCGATCTGGAACCTTGAGGGAATACCACTTGCCATGCAAAGAGCATTGAAATAGGTGTGGAAGTCAGTGCAGTTTCCCTTGCCGACATTGCAAGCGTGGATGATGTCACCTCGTCCCCACCCGTCGTGCGCCTTGTCGTAGGCCATCTCACCAAGGATGTGATAGTAAAAGGCTCGAGCCTTTTCGATGGTAGTGTTCTTTCCATCGATAAGTTCCGAAGCCTCTTTTTTTACCTGGGGCGTGACGAAGCAAAGAGTCGATGGTTGAAGGAAGATGTCGAACTCGTCACCCCGATCACCATCCTCCTCCTGATTCTGATATTCCTCGAGATCGATGGAGCACTCTCTACGAGTCACATGGTACTCAATGGTGAAATCCATCTGATCTGCAGAGCAGATGCCTTCGACATAATACATTTGATTGCGAAATTTTGATTCGTGGTAAAGCGTTCCGGCAACCGGTCCCGAAATCTCCATGTCGCTGATTCTTTGCCGGCCATCGTCATGAGGAATGGGAATCCACAACCGGAAATTTTCTCCAACCGGACAATCTTTCATGCTGGTTACATAGCGAATATTGAAATCACGTTCGACAATGCCGCCGTGATGAGATTTCGGAGAAGTTGTATTGCAGCCAACGATGGCTGCCAGTGAAAAGATCGTTACTAATGACATTGGTTTCAAGGGAAGCTCCTGAAAAAACTGTGGCCGTTACTGCAAAGAGCTCGACGCTTTGTGCAAACTCCCGCAACTGTACTTTCAATTGAATTCAAGGAATTGAGGATTTTACTCCGGGTTGATTTCCGAGTCATGCGATTCTTCGGAATCTGAATCCCTGATGTTTCTTGTCCGATTGGTGATGTCTTCTCCCAGTTGCTCGAAGCCAGACTCTTCAAGAGTTTCCTTGATCAGCTGTTCAACGCGATCTTGCGTCCAGCCTTCTCGGCCCTGTGCGTGAACTCCAAGGATGATGGCCTCCTGGACAGATTCGAGGATTGTGCCGATGTAACTCTTGGCGATCGCAACGACTGGAGTCAGGAGAACTCTCTTCAGGGTGCTCACATTTTCACGCTCCAGGAAGAACAAGATGATGTCGTCGATGGCAACATTGATTCGCGAGGAGGTTGGAATCACAACCGCGTCTTTCCACAGATTGTTGGGGCGTGAGGGGGGGGCTTCGAGGATTCCGGGTATCATTCCCAGCATCGATCGGAGTACCGCTTCGTTTTCTTCGATACCCTTGGTGCCTTTTCGTTGAGCTTCTTTTTGCATCGATTCTTCTAGATCCGGAATGGGTTTTCCCGAGATGCGAGAGAGCCCCTGCAGGCCCGCATTCATCAAATCCTGATCGACCGGATCGCTGGCAGACACTGCAATAAACAGGATCTTCCGCGGTTCCTCTCCGGTTTTCGCCAGAAAAGCATCGGCTGCATCTTCAGCCTTTTGAGCCACTTCCCGGGCAGCAGAAGCGCTGGTGGCGTAGACCTGAATCCCTTCCGAGTGATAGAGATCCCGATTCCATGCCTTCAACGGCAAATCTTGTTGCTCGGCAATTCGCTCGACTTGACGGCATCCTGTCAGAAACAGTAGGAGAACTGTCAGGATGCAGAGGATAGAATTACTGGAACGTTTTGTGGGTGTCATCGAGGGCATCCTTTCCGACAATATTTGCCAGTATTGAGGTATCTACTGCCAGTCATTCATACATCCGTTTCTTTATTGAGAAAAGAGTGTCCAATTCGGTGATGGTTCCGGATTAACCACCGTATTGCGATTTTCCCCATCAGGGGTGGGCTCTAGGCTCGGAGCTCAGTAAGAAAAGAGAGGAATCTCATGACCTTTTCAAGGGTTTGGTGGACCCCCGTTCTCCTTCTGTTGTTCATTTTGTCATGCCAGCCGCTGTTTGCTCAGGAGCTACCTGTTGGAGCTCCTCTGGTGAGCGAGTTCTTGTATCTGCAGGCAGATACAGTCCAGACCAGCAGGCTGCCGGATCTTCTGGATCTGGAAGACCCCTATTTTCGGGGTACCGAGGTCAAGGTTCTGGTTCTCGATCAGCCATTGAGTTCAGAGCTTCAGACAGCTCTCGAAAATCTGGGAGTAATACTGCTCGATTACTTACCGTTAAATAGTTTTACAGTGCGGCTCGACGGAGTGAGCCGTCTGGAGCTTGGCAGGATTCCGGCGGTGATTCGAGTGATCGAATTCTCTGCCTCCTGGCGACTTCAACCGGGGATTATCGAAAAACTGGGGACACACCAGCAGCCTGTCAGGCGTGAACTTGATGAGCAGGGATTGCTGGCACTGATCGTCTCCCTCCATCCGGGTGCAGACCTCGAGCAGGCGATGATTGCCCTCAGGGAAATCAAGGCGACCGTGGCGATGGTGGAGCGAATTGGACATCACGACGAAATTTCAGTGATCGCGACTCCCGAACAGCTGGGGAGAATAGTCGAACTCGAGCAAGTGTTGTTCATCGAAGATGCTCCCGATATCACACTTCGTAACAGTACCACGCGCTGGATCGTCCAGTCAAATCTGACCAATCAGACACCGGTTTACAGCAACGGAATTCATGGGGAAGGCCAGGTCGTCGGTGTTCTCGATGGCCGAGTCGATCAGAATCACTGTTCCTTCCCGACGGGGAAAATTCTTGCCTATAACAGTTCCATCGGTGCCGAATCTCACGGTACTCATGTTGCGGGAACTGCCGCTGGCAATAACGGTACCAGTTCTGATTCCCGAGGAATCGCTTATGAAGCGAGTCTGGTCGTCAACACCATTCCTGCATTCACCGAAGCAGGCATCGTCAATCGTCTCAATACTCACCATGGTCAGGGTGGCCGACTCCACACCAATAGCTGGGGTAATGACGGGACCACTTCCTATGACAGCCTGGCACGAGGTTTCGATGTGTTCCTTCGTAGTAACGAGGAGAGCTTCGTCTGTCTGGCAGTGACCAATGGAGCGACGTTGCGCAATCCTGAGAACGCCAAGAATTTGCTGGCAGTGGGTGCTACCCAGGATACTCCCAGCCAGGGCAGCCATTGTTCTGGCGGAGTGGGTCCGACCAGCGATGGGCGCAGAAAGCCAGAGGTGTACGCACCTGGCTGCTCGACCCAGTCTTCTCAGGCAAATTCCGCCTGTAGTACCATCGGAATGACCGGGACCTCGATGGCGTGTCCCGCCGTGGCAGGAGCTTCCGCTCTGGTGCGTCAATATTACGTCGATGGTTACTACCCCAGTGGTTCTCCCAATGGAGCGGATGCTCTGGTACCGACCGGAGCTCTCATCAAGGCGACCGTGATCAACTCTGCAGTTGATATGACGGGAGTCGGTGGTTATCCGTCCAACCTGGAAGGGTGGGGTCGGATTCGCATCGATGATCCTCTGTTCTTTGCTGGCGATGCGAGGTCTCTCGGAGTTCTCGACGATGTCAGAAATGCCGATGGCCTCAACACCGCTCAAGAGATGTCCTATAACGTCAACGTGGTCAATTCCGCTCAGGTTCTTCGGATCACTGCGGCCTGGACCGATGTGGCAGCCACTGCAGGATCTGCTTTTGCTTCCGTCAACGATCTCGATCTGGAAGTGACCTCCCCGGGAGGAACGCTGTTCAGGGGGAATGTCTTCAGTGGTGGTTTCTCCAGCAGTGGGGGCACCAAGGACGACCGGAATAACGTCGAGCAGGTTCACATCAATAATCCAGCTACAGGTGCCTGGACCGTTCGCATCCGTGCCGCAGCGGTCAATAGCGGTAGCCAGGGCTACAGCGTGATCGCATCCGGTGCCATCCAGCTGGCTCCGCCCGATTGCAACAGCAACGGAATACCTGACGAGGCTGATATAGCTGGCGGAGTTTCTTCAGACTGTGATGGCAACTCGGTTCCCGATGAATGCCAGGAAGATTGCAACCAGAATGGGATTGCCGATCCATGCGATATCACGGCAGGTACTTCAACTGATTGCGATGGAAACGGCGTGCCGGATGAATGTCAGCCCGATTGCAATAACAATGGGGTTGCCGATGCCTGTGATATCAACGGTGGGTTGGAATCGGACTGCGACGGAAACACCGTACCGGATAGCTGTGACATCGCTTCAGGTGCTGGAGACTGTGATGGCAATGGAGCGATAGACACCTGCGAAATCGCCGGTGGCGCCAGCGATTGTAACTTCAATGGTGCTCTCGATAGTTGCGACATTTCTTCAGGAACCAGCGTTGACTGTAATGCTAACGGAATTCCGGATGAGTGTGATGCGGTGAGTGTGAACACTTACACATCGAATCCAGCAGCACCCGTTCCCCCGAATGTAAGCGACAATCTCATCGTTGCTGATGCCGGAACGATTCTCGATCTTGACGTGCAGCTGAACATCACTCACCCCTTCATCGGTGATCTGATCGTGGATGTATCCAGTCCTGCCGGTACCACAGTACGTCTTCATAACGAAACGGGCATCGGCGGCGACAATATCAACACTACCTACGATGACGACGGAACCGGAACGGTACCCACTCAACCTCTCAGTGCGGTGGATGGTCAGCAAAAGCAAGGCACGTGGAATCTCGCGGTCACGGATGTTTTCCCGGCAGCTGATGACGGAGTGGTGAATACCTGGGCGCTTGTAATTCAGGCACAGGGAGCCGGTTTCAACGACTGCAATGGCAATGGCGCTGCAGACGAATGTGAAATCGCATCCGGAACTGCTGCCGATTGCAATGCCAACGATGTTCCAGACAGTTGCGACATCGCCTCAGGAACCAGCACCGATACCAATGCAAATGGTATTCCTGACGAGTGCGATCTGACCGATTGTAACAACAACGGAATTCCCGATGCGCAGGACATCGCCAGCGGTACCGAGTCCGATTGCAACTCCAATGCGATTCCTGATAGCTGTGATATCGCCGGAGGATCTGTCGATTGCGATCTGGATGGTGTTCTGGATAGCTGCGAGTTGATCTCCGGGAGTGGTCAGGATTGCAATTCAAATGGTACTCTCGACAACTGCGACATCGCTTCCGGTACCAGCACTGATGCCAACAACAATGGCATTCCGGACTCCTGCGAGGTAGTTCAGTTCGTCCGTGGAGATGCCAATGTGGATGCCGGAGTGAATATCGCTGACGTCGTCTTCATGCTGGTATTCCTGTTCGATAGCGGTAGCGATTCGATCTGTTCTGACACCATCGATTGCAACGATGACGGTTCTCGAGACATCTCGGATCCGGTCCAGTTGCTGTCTTACCTGTTCGATACCGGTACCGATTTACCAGCGCCCTCACCGGGCTGCGGCGGGGATCCAACAGCCGATAGCATCAGCTGCGATTCCTATCCTCCGTGTCCTTAGTGATTTTGTCGCGCTGCGATGAGACAAGAGAAAACGGGTCGGTGGTCTTGCCACCGACCCGTTTTTTATTTGAAAAGGTGTGGTCCAGCGGTCAGTCCCTCATACGTCATCTTCAGCGATCTCCTGAAGATCGATGATCCTGAGCGCTCGGTCTTCGATGGAAGGGTTGGCAAATAGTTCGTACCGATTTTCAATCGTCATCGGTGTGACCATGATCAGGAGATCTGCCATCTGCACCGGAGGGGTGCCCTCAGGCAGTTCGATGTCCTGTTCCAGCGATTCGATCGCGCTTTGAAGGCCGAGGGTCTGCTGCTCGTTGATGAAAACATCCTCCTCGACCAGGTCGTCGATCTCTGCCAGCGGATAGGGGTCATCCTCGATGGTACGACAGATCCTGACCCGCTTTTCACCGAGCACCATCAGCAGAAATCTACCGTCATCCAGGGCCTGGTAGCGCTGTAGTCGGCCGAGCCCCGCGATGGGCTGGACAGGTGCCACCTCATCGAGCTGGTCCTTGTCCGGGCCCAGAACGGTCCCCAGGACCACCTCACCGGTGTTGTCGAGCAGGTTCTCGGCCATCTCGCGGTATCGAGGCTCAAAGATGTGAAGTGGGATCATCTGACCCGGAAATAGAATCAGATCCGGTAACGGAAACAGAGGCAGCGTTCGCGTCGCCTCGACAGAACCGTCGTCGGGCAGCAGGGAGTCATCATGAGGATGAATCGACATCTGGCTGCTCCTTTCCAGTTCTTCCTACCCACAGGACGAACCGTTGGCGGTTCAGTTCCCGAATTCCAGGAAACCGTTTCCGAAGAAAACTGGCGGCACAACCAAATTGCCGCTACAGCATGGGATGAGAAGTTCGATCCTCGTCTCGCTGTCCGGGAACATTGTAGCGTGATGGAGCCAGGAGTCGTCATGTCACGTCAGGAGAAAGCGAAAAGGATCGCCAGGATATTGGGACGGCTTTATCCAGATCCTCCGATTCCACTGAAACACAGCAGTTCCTTTACACTTCTGATCGCGGTGCTGTTATCAGCACAGACTACCGATGCGATGGTCAACCGTGTCACGCCAGCGCTCTTTCGTCGTGCCAGAAGTTGTTCGAAGATGGCTCAGCTTGAGGTCGATGAAATCCTCGAACTGATCCGCACCTGTGGATTGGCTCCACGCAAGGCGAAGGCGATTCGTGATCTCTCGCAGATCCTGGTCGAGAAACATGGAGGGAAAGTTCCGCAGGACTTCGAGAGTCTTGAAGAACTCCCAGGCGTTGGTCACAAGACTGCAAGCGTCGTGATGGCACAGGCTTTCGGGGTCCCGGCTTTTCCTGTCGATACCCATATCCATCGTCTAGCCGCTCGCTGGGGGCTGTCAAAGGGCACAACCGTCGAGCAAACAGAAACCGATCTCAAGAAGCTATTTCCTCGAGAGAAGTGGAATGATTTACATCTGCAGATTATCTACTTCGGCCGGGAATACTGTCCTGCCAGGAGACACGATCTCAGTGAATGCAAAATTTGTTCATGGGCTGCAACGGCCAGGCGGATTCGTGAAGAAAATCAGAAGAACAAAAGGCCCGTGAAAAAGTGACCTGGCAAGGTCGTCGATCACTCTCTCGATCCACAATTTTTCTCTTCGGCAAAAGAACACCCCGGAAGGCCAGTCAGGCATTCCGGGGTGGGTCATGGTCATGACTGTGGTCGCTGATGGATCAACAACCGTCGTAGATTTCACAATCTTGAGGCTCTCCAGCGTTTCCACAATCCAGAGGTCCTGGAGTTGGCGGTGGAGCTCCACCTGAGAAGATGTAGGTGATCAGCCAGATCGGATCACCGATGTCGTAAAGGGAGTCGCCATTGGCATTCTTGGCGTCAAAACAGGTGCCTGCAGATCCACTGTTGAAGATCTCCTGGAGACTCCAGATCGCATCGGCGACGTTGACGATTCCATCTCCGTTGGAGTCGCCACGGATGTAATCCTTGATCGTCTGGGGATTCAGTTCCAGATGGCCGTCATCGTATACAGGAGTGATACTATCATTATTGACGGTAACCACGTTATGAATCGCCGGGGTACCGAGGCTTTCAAAATGCAAGGGAATCGTCAGTCCGACGTCGTTACCGATCAAAGAAGATGGAATCGTCGATCCGGAGATTTCAATCGCCTGGGTTTCCGAGGGAAACTCAAGATAGACCGGCAACTGGAAGGCGTACACCACTCCCATCGTCCAGCCAGTGGGATCGATCTGGGCCTGAGCAAAAGCAGGATTCAATGCCAGGACTGGACCGACGATGGTGGCTGATGTTGGTGTGACATAGGACGTATCGGTCGAGATGCTCATCGAGAAACCCTGAGTCGATGTGGGATAGGTTGCGTTCGTCGAGTCCTCGGTGATGGTCAGATCTGCGCTGAAGTCAGCCTCACCATCTGCCGGGTCATAATTGACCCGCTTTTCCGGGGCTCCGAAGTGGAACAGAACTGGCGGTTGTTCGAGAATTTCTATCGAACCATCGACGCTGTCCATCGGCATCGAGGCGCCTTGCACCACGGCTACACTGGTTACCGCGGGGATTCCGAGGGTACTGCAGAGACCCACGGAGGTGATCGTTCCGACCGGACCGTTCAATCGGTAGTCGGCACTTCCGAACTGATAAGTTCCACTGCTGAGTACGTCACAGGAAGTAAAGCAGATCACACAACCAACGGTCCAGCCGCCAGCTTCTTCATTCTGCTGGAAGAAATCTGGGAGGCCGCCCTGTTTCAGTTGTTCGACGGTGGTCGACCAGTTTGCGACATAGTCGAAATCTGCAGAAGGTCCTGACGGTTCGTGAGTTAGCACGGTGGCATCGTGGCATACTCCAAAAGAGAATCCCTGAACACCAGTGGGTGCTGAGTGAGTGAATGAAAATGGGACTGTTACTAGTGATCCTTGAGGCGCTGCGCCACCGGTGAAGGTCATCGTATATGAAGAACCACCACCCATCCCCGAAGCCAGAGCTGGCAACGTGGTCAAAATCAGAAGAATCAGTCCCCCGGTATAAAATTGCGTTGAATTCATGACTTCCGTCTCTCCACATGGAGTGCTATTAGGGGAAGACGAATCGTCATTCCCCTGCCCGTACACTCAACTCCTTTTGAATCGCATGTCATAATGACTCACGATCGGTTGCATACTTTTCCCAGTTCTAAATACTAATGCCTAGTTCAGCGCCATAAAAGCGACGGGTGTAGAGGTACAGGAATGTCTGCTCAATGGAGTTGTGTCATTTCGACACAATCGTTCGAGAAACCGATAAGAGGGGGCGTGGATGAGCGATTTGGATCGGGACCTACCGGATAATCCGGACAGTTCAGCCAATTTCATCGAGAAGATGATCGACCAGGATCTCGAACAGGGTACCGATGCAGGTCGAATTCAAGTTCGTTTTCCCCCGGAACCGAATGGTTTTCTCCATATCGGTCATGCCAAGGCGATCTGCCTCAACTTTGGATTGGCACAAAAGTACCAAGGTCGCTGCAATTTACGATTTGACGACACCAATCCAGCGCGAGAAGAGCAGAGGTATGTCGATTCGATCCAGGATGACATCAAATGGCTTGGCTTTCAGTGGGACGAGCTCTGTTTTGCCAGTGATTACTTCGAGCAGTTATTTGAATGGGCAGCCCAGCTGATCGGTCAGGGAGATGCCTATGTTTGCGACCTGACCGGTGATGAGGTCAAGGAGTATCGTGGGACTCTCACCGAGCCGGGCAGAAACAGTCCTCACCGCGATCGGTCCGTCGAGGAAAATCTCGATCTGTTCCAGCGGATGCGAGCCGGAGAATTTGCCGATGGAGAAAGAACATTACGAGCACGCATCGATATGGAATCACCCCACATCGTGATGAGAGATCCTGTGATGTACCGGATTCAAAGATCCACCCATCATCGAACGGGTGACGAATGGTGTATCTACCCGACATATGATTGGGCCCACGGTCAGGAAGATGCGATTGAAGGAGTCACTCATTCACTGTGTTCACTGGAGTTCACCAACCACCGACCTCTTTATGAGTGGTTCCTGCAAAAGATCGGTCTGGAATCGGTTCCCCGTCAAACCGAGTTCGCTCGCTTGAGCCTTGGGTACACCGTGATGAGCAAGAGGAAGTTACGCACCCTCGTTGAAGATGGGCATGTGGAAGACTGGGATGATCCTCGGATGCCGACCCTGGCAGGGCTGAGGCGTCGAGGTTACACACCCGAAGCGATCCGTTCCTTCATGAAGAACATCGGTGTGGCAAAGTTCAACTCAACCATCGAACTCGCAGTTCTCGAAAATGCTGTGAGAGATCATCTGAATCAAACAGCTGCTCGTCGCATGGCGGTGCTCGATCCCCTGAAGCTGGTGATCGAGAATCTCCCGGAAGATGCCGACATCATGGTGGAAGCGGTCAATAACCCCGAAGATTCTTCGGCGGGAACCCGCCTGATTCCATTCGAGAGAGAAGTATGGGTCGATCGAGATGACTTTCGCATGGAACCTCCCCGGAAATGGCGCAGGCTCGCTCCCGGTGCCGAGGTGAGATTGCGTTATGGCTATTGCGTGACCGTCAATGAGGTGATTGAGGACCCCGATTCAGGGCAGGTACAGGAACTTCGGTGTGTCTATGACCCCGAAACCGCTCGAGGCCAGACCCCGGACGGCAGAAAGGTCCGGGGAATCATCCACTGGGTTCCCGCGTCCTGCGCGGTGGAACTTCCTGTGCGGCTGTATTCTCATCTGTTCGATGAGGTAAACCCTGACAATCCACCAGAGGGGAAGGAATTCACCGATCTCCTCAATCCGGATTCGCTGGTAGAGACGACAGCCCTCTGCGAACCGGCCCTCGAGGAAGCCAATCCGGGCGATCGTTTTCAGCTGGAGAGAGTCGGTTACTTCGTAGCGGATGAGAAATTATCGGGTCCTGGATCACCTCACCTGGCTCGTATTGTCTCCCTCAAGGACTCGTGGGCAAAACAGGAGAAGCGTCAGGGCAGTTCCTGACCCCCTGTGTGAGCCTCTGCGCGGTTGAGCCTCAATAGCCACCTTGACCCTACCGTTGTTCCTTGCGATTCTGATCGATCCTGGCCGATCTTGGTCGAGTCGGGGGAGAGCCCCCAGGGGGGTTTCTCACATCCAAAAAGTCCTTTGAAAGGAAATGTTATGCGGTTTCCCGCTCTCGCGATGTGCTTCATTGCCGCCTTTGCTCTTCTGCCCACCGTTCATGCCGAAGATGAAGATCGCGGCAATTTGACGGAGATGCAAAAAAAGGTCATCGATATCGGATTGAATGACAACAACGTAGTTGATGTCCTCGATCAACTGGTCAATGGCATCGGTCCGAGGTTGTCGGGTAGCCATCAGGACCATCTCGCCTGTCAGTGGGCCAGGGATCTGTTCATCTCCTACGGGCTTGAGAATGTCGTCATGGAAGAGGCCGGTGAGTTCGAGGTGGCCTTTCAGCGTGGGCCCTGGCGTGGCCAGATGATTGCACCGGAGAAGATGGACCTGGAATTTGGAACTCCCGCCTGGTCAGCCGGTACCCGTGGTGTCGAGGAAGGTCCTGCCATGATGCTTCCTACCGATGCCGAATCGTTGGATACGGAACAGATGAAGGGTGCATGGATCTTGATGCCCTCCCAGAGAGGACGTCGTGATCGTGGCTCTCGTCAGGCTCAACGGGAAATACAAGAGCAGCTGGAAGAGGCAGGAATCGCTGGTTGGATCTATCCGACTCGAGGTGAATCGATCACCACCACCGGCAACCGTCGGGTCACGTGGGACGACCTGCCGACGATTCCTCGAGTGAATTTACGCAAGGATCAGTACGACATCATCGTTGAAAAGCTGGAAGCCGAAGAAGAGGTGACTCTGCGTATCGATATTCGCAATCACTTCCAGCCCGGTCCTGCCAAATTTTACAACGTCATCGGCGACATCGTGGGAACCGAGTTTCCCGATGAGTTTGTGATCATCGGAGGCCATATCGATTCCTGGGATGGTGCCACCGGTACCACCGATAACGGTACTGGCACTGCGACCACCATCGAAGCAGCCCGGATCTTGATGGCTGCTGGTGCCAAGCCTCGTCGCACCATCCGGTTCATGTTGTGGAGTGGTGAGGAACAGGGACTACTTGGTTCCCGAGCATGGGTCGAACAGAACCCGGACCTGTTGGATAAGATCTCCGCTGTTTTCGTCTATGACGGTGGTCCCAATGCGATCGCAGGACTTCCTGCCACCGCTGCGATGAAAGAGGACTTCGAAACCGTTTTTACTCCGGTCATGGATCTCAACCCGGATCTTCCCTTCACCATCAAAGATGTTCCAGGATTACCGAGAGGGATCGGTAGTGATCACGAGTCCTTCATTCCCAAAGGTGTCCCGGGATTTTTCTGGACCCAGGAAGGTCGCGCAGACTGGCGTCGTGGGATTCACACCCAGTTCGATACTTTCGATCTGGTGATTCCGGAGTACCTGGAACATTCGACGACCGTGATTGCCTTGACGGCACTCGGGATGGGCAACCTGGATCATCTGCTATCTCGTGAAGGAATGCTCGAAGAGGGTGGCGGTGGTCGTCGTGGTGGCGGTGGCGGTGGACGCCGTATGGGCGTGATGCTCGATGAAAATGTTCTTTCTGAAGTTGTTCCAGATACTCCGGCAGCGAAAGCCGGTTTGAAGGCTGGCGACAAGATCGTCAAGGTCGATGACCAGGAAGTGACGGATCGTCGCAGCTTGATGCGTGCCATGATGCAGGGCGAGCCGAAGAAGAAGGTCGTCTTTGAGCGCGATGGCAAGCGGATGGAAGCCACCATGGAATGGCCGGGGCAGCAGCGCCGTCAGCGTCCTGCTGAGGAGCCGAAAGAGGAAGAAAAGAAGGAAGAGAAGAAGCGAGGAGCTGTTCGCTGATTTTCTTTCGTAGTTGGAATCTCAAACGCTCGGATCGAGGAGATGTAATCTGCCGATCTGAGCGTTTGTTTCACCCAGTCTCACCAGTTCTGTTGTTGCCACTGCTCCTGGTAGGAGTCTTCGGCTCTGTACTGCCAGGTGCCGCTGAAGCTGCTACTTCTGATCACGTTCCGAAACCGGTCAACGTCGAGGTCGATGTTCGTGAATCAGAAACCGAGCTGCACGTGTTGATCGATGAGTTTCTATTTCGTCACTGGTTTTCCCTCGATCCGACCCTGATTCCTGATCTCGATCCTGAATTGAAGGGAGAATGGGGCCAGTTCGGCGTCAGAATTGTCGAGTGGCTCGATATTCACTTTCCGGTACAAGTCGATGGAGTTCAGGTCATCCCTGTCATCAAAGATCTCGAATGGCAAGAGGGCTTCGATCTCAACGATTTTCTCAACTACGCCGGTATTACGGTGAAGTACCCGACCAAGTCGAGACCACAGAAACTAGAGTTCGTGTGGAGTCGTTACGATAGCGAGGATGGATACCCTCTCGAATCGGTCTACATGATTCTCGCCGCCAGTGACGATTTCAGGATTATTCGATTTCGTGAAGACGATCCGGTACAGAGCTGGAGTCCACCACAAGCGCGACCGGTAATTGATCCTGAACTGGTAGCACCGGGAATCAGAGCACCGTGGTTCTTGCTCGATCTGGTGCCGGTTTTCTGCGCCTGTGTTGGTCTCTACATCGTCTGGAAATCGAGAAAATTCACGGTCGGAACCGTAGCAGGAGTGCTGATCTGCGGCGGCATGGCTCTCATCACGCTGGGTGCGACGGTGGTGGAGGTACGGCCCCCCTGGGTTTCACCGATTCAGTTGCCGGAAGAAGCGGAAGCTGGTGCTCTGTTTGAAACACTGCATCGAAATATCTATCGCGCTTTCGACTACGATGACGAGGGGCAGATCTACGATCTGCTGGCTCGTAGTGTCTCGGGTGATCTCCTCAAGAAAACGTATGATGAGATCCATGAGAGCCTGATGATGAAGCTGGAGGAAGCGGCCATCTGTGAGATCCGTTCGGTACGAACCATCGATACCGAGGTTCAACTTCCCGCAATGGCCGAGGAGCCGGCATTCCAGGTGCTGTCTACCTGGGAAGTGATCGGGACGGTCAAGCACTGGGGACATGGGCACTGGCGAAAGAACTTGTCGCGCGCGCTCTATGATGTGAGCTGGGTCGAGGGAACCGGTTGGCGCATCGATGGAGTCGAGGTGATCGAACAGAGGCGTCTTGATGATGGTCAGGAGTCAGTGAAGTGACCAGTGGAGCATCGGTAAAGGTCCGGGATCTGGTTCATCGGCATGATGGACAGGAAGTCCCGATCAAGGTTTCCGCACTCGAGATAGCAGCGGGTGAGAAGGTTGCGATCACCGGGCCATCTGGTTGTGGTAAGACGACTCTGCTGTCCTGTATCGCGGGGATCCTGGTTCCGACCGCTGGTGAGGTTGTGATCGGAGATACGCGAGTCGATCAGCTTGGTGAATCGGCCCGTCGTCAGTTCCGTCGTGAACAGATCGGCCTGGTCTTTCAGGAGTTCGAATTGCTGGAGCATCTCGATGTCAGAGAAAATGCCTTCTTGCCACTGTGGCTATCGGGTCGCGAGCCTTCGTCCGAGGAGCAGGAGAAGTTTGTCGGGCGAGCGAAGCGCTGCGGGATCTCCGATCTTCTGCAACGAAAACCAAGGGCTCTTTCTCAGGGAGAACGGCAAAGAGCCGCGGTATGCCGTGCTTTGATGACATCTCCCACCCTGGTACTGGCGGATGAGCCGACCGGTAGTCTCGATTCCACCTCGGGAAGAATCGTCCTCGATCTGATCTTCGAGGAGGCAGAAATCACCGGAGCGACGGTCATCGTGGTGACACACGACACCACGATGCTGGACGGTTTTGATCGTATCGAAAAGATCGGGGGGGATTCTTCATGATCAGCCCGCTGTTCCGACTCGCTTTTCGATCACTTTCCTACCATCGGATCCGTTCCCTGGTGCTGGTTATGTGCATCGCCCTGGTAGGTGTCCTGCCGACAGCGGTTGAGGGCTTGCTCGATCTCTATCGACAGCGATTGGAAGCCAGGGCGGTCTCCACTCCACTGGTGATCGGTGCTCCTGGCAGCCGATCGGATCTGTTGATCCACTCGCTGTATTTCCGGGGAGAAGTGGAAAGAACCATCGCGATGAAGGAAGCGAGAGCGGTGGCTGAATCGGGCTACGCTGTTCCTGTTCCCATCCATTTGATGGGTTCCGTCAGGGATTACCCGCTGATCGGCACTACCCCGGACTACGCCCCCTTCCGTGAGTTTCAGTTCTTGTCTGGCCGCTGGCCACAGAAGCTATCAGAAGCGGCGATCGGCGCAGGGGTGGCCCGGAAGCTGGAGCTTTCGGTCGGAGACACCGTCCCTACCGATGTCCACAAGCTACATGATCTGGCGGGAGCTTATCCGCTGTTGCTCAAGATCAAGGGTGTTCTTGCTGCGACCGGGACTCCCGATGACGACGCGGTTTTCGTCAGCTTGCAAACTTCCTGGATCGTTTCCGGCGAAGGGCACGGCCATCAGGTCATCGATCCCAATGTGGATTTCAATTTGATCCTGGAGAACAAGAGCAACAACGTCACAGCCAGTGCGGCGGTGGTGGAAGCGGTGGAAGTGACTCCTGAAAACGAGGGTAGTTTTCATTTCCACGGGGATCCTGATGATCTTCCCATCACTGCGCTCATCATCGATGCTGCGGATGAAAAGGGTGAGACCATCATCCGGTCCCGGATTCGCCGCGATGATCGGCTCCAGGTTCTCGATTCGATGGTTGAACTTCGCGAGTTGCTGGCGGTGGTGCTTCGCGCCAAGGCGATCCTGGATGCGAATTCTCTGCTGGTGCTGGTGGCCACCGCGTTATTGCTGGGATTGATCGTGACTCTCGATGTGAAGGTGAGGGAGCGAGAGGTCCGGACCCTTGAAAGGATCGGTGCTCCCCGAGGATTCGTGGCAAGACTTCTATTCACCGAGGTTGCCATCGTGGTGGTGACGGGCGGTATACTGGCGTTTTTCCTGGCGTTCGCTGCGATACGATTTGTCGCAGATGGCCCACTGATGTTGCCGTGATGGAGGATTTGGCAGTGGTCAAGAAGTCACCGTGGATATCTGGATTGCTGGCACTGATTCTGGTCGCTGGTTGCTCGATGAAAAGCAAACCAGTAGTTGACGAGAATCCGCAGGTTTCCTCTGCTGCAGTTCCCAGGGTTGTTGCTTCGATCTCTCCACTGGCGTGGATCGTTTCCGAGATTGCTGCCGATCATGTGGAGCTGATTCCACTGATGCCGGAAGGTGCCGATCCAGCGACCTGGAGTCCGGATGGGGAAGCACTGGAGCTACTGGCAGCGGCGGATCTCATCATCCTGAACAGTACCAATCTGGAAAAATGGGCTCAGCGGGTTTCTCTGCCGATCGTCAAGACACTCGAGGCGGCTCGAGTTTGCGAGGATCAGTGGCTTCGGTATCCAAAGGTAGTGACCCACAGTCACGGTCCCGAAGGCGAGCGATCTTTCGAGGGAGTTGACGGACATACATGGCTTGATCCAGAGCTGCTGCGCCTCGGAGCAAACGCCATCAAGGATCGTCTCATCCGCCTTGTCCCTGAACAGAGAGCACTCTTTGAGAAACGCTATCTGGTGGTTGATGAAACCCTTGCGGGTCTGAGCAAACGGCTCATCGAAATCACTTCGGGGGTCTCGGGAATGTTGCTGGAGGGTAGCCCTTACTGGGGATATCCCTGTGCCCGAGCCGGGTTGCCCTTGCGCAGAGTGGAGCTCAATCCTGAAGTTGGCCTGGATGACACCATCAGAGAAATGCTGGCCACGGTGCGAGAAGGTTCGTCACCCAGTATCTACCTGTGGCCCAGTGAGCCCGATGCCGATTTTCGCAAGCAGCTGTGGGAACAGCTACAAATCGAAAGCGCGGTGTGGCCGCCAGCCCATTCTCTGGGGACGGAGTACGCTCGTTATCCGGAAATTCAGCAAAAAGCCCTCACGCAGCTCCTGACTGCGCTGTTGTGCTTTCCCCGGCGTCCTTGACCTGCCACCTCACGCATCGGACGATCTAAAAGTATCTCGGAACAATGGTTTCCCGTCCCCTGGAGGTGGAGATGAAATTGCAGACCCGGTTTTCGGTGAGTGTGTCTATTAGCCTGGCAGCTTGTTTCCTGCTGATGATTCCTGCGCTGCAGGCGATCGATGTGCCGGCGGTCTTCAGCGACCACGCCGTTTTTCAAAGAGATTTATCATTGCCGATCTGGGGAACGGGAGAACCGGGAACCGAGGTTTCAGTCCAGTTTTCTGGTCAGAACAAGACCACGACTGTCGATAGCGATGGGAACTGGCAAACCACCCTCGATCCGATGCCTGCCAGTGCCGAGGGCCGCATGATGACCATCACGGGTTCCGATGGGACCATCGAGGTCAAGGATATCCTGGTCGGTGAAGTCTGGCTTTGCGGTGGGCAATCCAACATGGAGTGGTCAGTTCGCGCTTCTCAAGATGCCGATGCAGAAATTGCCGCAGGGGACACTCCATGGCTGAGAAGGATCAAGGCACCACATCTTCTCTCCAGAACTCCAGAACAGGATATCAACGCCGCATGGGAAGTGTCCACGACGGACACCATCGCGAACTTCACCGCAGTGGGCACCTTCATGGCGAGACGATTGCACGAGGAACTGGGTGTTCCCGTCGGTCTGCTCGACATCAACTGGGGTGGAACCCGCGCGGAACCATGGACCTCGATGCCGGCGATGAAGAGGCATCCTCGTTTCCGGGGGCGGGTTTCCAAGCTCGAAGCGGAGATGCGTCGCTGGGGAAATCGATCAAAAGAAGAGATCGAGAAACTGTTCAACGAGCAGAAAAACAGTTTCGAGAAAACAGCCGACACATGGTGGCAGAAGAAATTGAAAGATGATCCAGGAGTCACCGAAACCTGGGCCGCTCCACAGTTTTCAGATGGCGACTGGAAAGAATTTCCGGTCCCCGGTTTGTGGGCTGGAGATGACGAGGGCTGGGACGGTTTCATCTGGTATCGCAAGACCATCGAGGTCCCGGCGGAGTGGGTGGGGAAAGATCTGGTCCTTCAGCCAGGAGCCATCGATGATGCCGACATCACATTCTGGCAAGGTGAAGAAGTTGGCAGGACCACCAACCAGCATGCTGTTCAGCGCAACTACACGATTCCCGGTGATCGGGTCAGAGCTGGAGAAGCAACGATTGCCATCGCTGCACTCGATACAGGGGGTGCCGGTGGTATCACGGGAAATGCCAACCAGATCCGAATACGGCCTGCTGGCGCCAAGGCGGATCAGGCGATCGCCCTGTCGGGTACCTGGAAAGGGCAGAGGGGGGCGCGCTTTTCAGGAGATCGCGGTCCCAATCCTCCCACCCCTCCCGCTGCTCCGGGTCTCGGTAGCAGTGACCCCGCGGTGATGTTCAATGCGATGCTGTCTCCCTTCGTCGGATATGGAATCCGCGGCGCGGTCTGGTATCAGGGAGAATCGAATGCCGGTCAGCCTGATGAGTATGCAGAGTTGCTCCCCTTGATGATCGGTTCCTGGCGCTCGGCATGGGGCCAGGGAGATTTCCCGTTCGGAATCGTGCAACTGGCAGCGTTCAAAGGTGTCAGCGATGATCCGGTTCAGGGCGGCTGGGCGAAGCTTCGCGAGGCCCAGGATTTCACTCATAGGGTCGTCCGGAATACCGGTCTTGTGGTGTTGACGGATGTGGGAGACGCTCGAGATATCCATCCTCGCAACAAGCAAGCGGTGGGACGACGCCTGGCCGATTGGGCAATGAATCGCTGTCACGGTCGTGCCGATCTTGCCGAGTCGGGCCCCTTCTACCGCAGCCATGAGGTGGATGGAGATGCCATCCTGGTTCAGTTCGATTTTGCCGGTGATGGTCTGACCGGTCGCCGCGGCAAGAAGATCGATGGATTTGCGATACAGGGTTCCGATGGGGCCTGGCACTGGGCTGATGTAGAGGTGGTGGAAAAAGACCAGCTACGCGTCACTCATGAAGATGCGACCGCTCCGACAGCGGTACGCTACGCCTGGCAGGACAATCCGGTGCGGGCCAATCTGGTTTCTAGCTTCGGTTTACCCGCGGCTCCTTTCAAGACTGATTGAGAGGAACGAAACCCTGTCCAGCTTCGTTCGGGATCCGGATGAGAGTTCGGATCCTGCACACTGGCTTCATGGTGCCGGTGATGAGCCACGAAAGTAGAGGGAAATAGTGCTTCATTTTAGAGCAGTTTGGTTTGTTGTTCTCTTGTTTGCGGCGGTGTCGATCGGCACCTTGCTCGAGGCGCAGCCGGTGACCATCGAGTTTGATGCGAGTATCGACTACCCGATGAACTATCCGATCAATCATTCCCAGGTCGATGACGTCGATGGGGATGGGACTCTCGACATCCTTGCAGTGGTCGGCGAGCCAGGGGTCGATCCCCTTCTGCTCGTGATGCTCGGTGCAGGTAATGGTGTTTTTGGTCCGGCGATCACCAGCCCGATAACCGTCAACTTCCCCTGGTCTTTGACGGTGGCAGATTTTGATGAGGATGGAAACGCTGATGTTGTGGTTGCAGATCTCATCAATTCGCAGTTCAGTTATCTGAGCGGCAACGGTGATGGATCCTTCACTCTCGAACCGAGATTGATTCCGGGTTGGGGTGGTGGAAATCCTCAGATTCTCGCCGTCGATGTCGATGAAGATGACCATGTTGATCTGGTTGCCGGTGATTTCTTTGGATCAAGACTGCTGGTGGCATGGGGAACCGGAATCGATGATCCCATCGATGCTTTCGATACTCTCACTGCGATTGATGTCACCGGATTTCCGATGAGTATCGATGTGGAAGATCTCGATGGCGATGGCGATCTGGATCTCTGTTGCGGTTTCAACAGTGGTAGCGGTGGCGGAATTGCCACGGTCATGGCTACCGGAAATCGGACTTTTGGAGCGGAGCAGAGACTGGTAGCCGGGCTGGTAGGCGCGCACTGGTCCGTTGATGCGGTCGACCTCGATGGGGGTTCCCCCGAGATTGTAACCGTTTCAGAAGGAGATGGTTTTCTTGGCATCTATCCACTTCAAGGAGGGGTACCGCAAAACCCGACTTTGATACCGGTGAGCGATTCCAGCAGGCATGTAGAAATCGCAGACCTGGATCTGGATGGAATCCAGGATCTTGTCGTTCGAGATCCGGGAGATGGCAATTTCCAGATTTTTCAGGGTCTGGGTGGGCTGGGGTTCCAGTCTGTCCTGGAGATTGATGGCCCCAATTCCTTTTCAGGAATGCAACTGGTCGATATCGATGAAGATGGATTACTCGACATCTATGCCGGCAATTACAGCGCCTCATCGTCTTCTTTCCATCGCAACGCAACCCAGGTGGGAGACATTTTCATTCGTGCGGATGTCAACACCGATGGCGGTACCAATGTTGCCGATGCGATCTTCTTGCTGGCATTCCTCTTCAGTGGGGGTGTCGATCCGAGCTGTCTCGATGCTGCCGATACCAATGACGACGGTACGGTCAACATCTCGGATGCGATCACGTTGCTCGCAGTTCTGTTTAGCGGTGGAGGACCGACCCCTGATCCGGTCGGCACCTGCGGTCTCGATCCGACCGATGATGCCCTCGATTGTCAGAGTCCTGGCAATTCCTGCTTGTGAGCACCGAGCAGGGTATCGCCAGCCTGGCTGTCTGATGGCTCACCGGTAGGCGGGTGTCAGGTGGTGAGACCTGGCAAGGTGCCCGTGCTGTCGCCAATTCGCTCAACGGCTGAGCCTGTGCCATGGGCCAGCGACATGAACAGGTTACACATCGGTGTATTCTTGCTCGCTCTCAGATGGCGACCCGGTTCGATGAGGCCGTTGCCGCGTCCGGCAACCAGGACGGGCAAGTTGTCATGGTTGTGTCGATTGCCGTCTCCGATGGCCGATCCGTGAACCACCACGGTCGAATCGAGTAGCGATCCTTCCCCATCTTTGACTTCAGATAGCCTTTTGACCAGAAATGCGAACTCTTCCGTTTGCCAGCGATTGATCCTTCGTACCGCAGAGATCTGCGATTCATTGCCCTTGTGATGGGTGAGGGTGTGGTGGCCCTCGGTGACTTCCAGATGAGGATGCGCACGGTTGGATCCTTCATTGGCCCACATGAAGGTGACCACTCGGGTCAAATCGAGACGAAAGGCGATGATCATCAGCTCGTGCATCAATCGGATATGCTCACTGATATTCGCCGGAGTAGACCGCGAGATATTTTCTATCGAACTTTCACGTTGCTGGATCGCATCGAGTTCTTCCAGCCTTTCGATGCGGCGTTCAATGTCGCGGATCCCACCGAGGTATTCCTCCAGCCTGCGTCGGTCTCCTGAACCCAGTTCCTTTTCGAGGCGCCTGGCATCTTCACGAACAAAATCGATGATGCTCGAGCGGCGTGCGAGTCTCTTCAGGCGCGCCTCTCTCGTTTCATTTTTGGGCCCGATCAGGAACATCCGTTCGAAGACCCGGCGCGGGTGAGTTTCGTGAGGTAGGGGTCTGTCGGGACTTTGCCAGGAGATATTCGAGGAGTAAGCACAGGAGTATCCGGAATCGCAATTGCCCGATTGCCGTCCCCCCTCGGTTCCCAGTTGCAAGGACGGTAGAAGAGTATGATGTCCGACCGTTGATGCGATCACCTGGTCTGCCGACACACCCGCCCGGATGTCGTTTCCAGCGGTTTTATGGGGATGAGCCCCGGTCAAGAAACAGGCTGCCGATCGGGCGTGATCTCCGGGACCATCTCCGAGCGGTCTGGCATTTCCATGATCGAGCCCCGAGATCACCAGTACGTCATCTCGTACCGGTGCCAGGGGTTCAAGCAGCGGGGAGGCTGCCCAGTTCTTGCCGCTGCCCTCAGGGGTCCAATCCGGCTGATGAACTCCATTGGGGATGAACAGGAAAGCCGAGCGGAGCGGAGCTGAAGCGGGATGCGACGCTTCCGCCCAGCGTGCCAGCGGAGTCATCGCTTCCAACCAGGGGAGAGCCATCGCCGTTCCCAGGCCGCGCAGAAAAGTACGTCGGTGTAGCGATCCAGGCATCGAATTGATCTCCCTTTCACCTCCTCGATGGAACACCGTGAATCGCATCAGAACAAGTACCGATCAGGGCACCTTTCGCTTGCGAAAAGCTTCGAGGGATACGATTTCATCGATGAGATCAGGAAGCGTGGGATCGACCTCGAGGCGTGATTCCAGACGGTACAGAGCCCGCGCATCTTCATCAGTGAGACTGCGGCCGAGTGCGTAGACGAACAGGCTCTTCGCCAGGGAACGACGGAATCCTGGCGATTTACTGATGATGGAGCGGAGATCCTCGACCCCCTGGATGACGGATCCATCTGGCAGTTCTCCGCGATCATCGATCTCCCCTTCGCGATACTTTCCGACCGCGTTGAATCGTTCCAGGGAAAACCCAAGTGCGTCCATTCTACGATGGCAGATCGAGCAGTTCGGTTCGCGTCGATGCAATTCGAGCTGTTGACGAAGAGGTAGCTCCGCACCAGCTTCTCCTGGCAGTGGTAGAGTCCCGGCCCCTGGTGGCGGTGGAGGGGGGGCATCATCGAGCAGTACTTCGAGGATCCATTTTCCGCGCAAGACCGGAGAAGTCCGTTGCCGCGTGCTGGTCGCCAGAAGCACGCTTCCCTGCGACAGTAATCCGCCACCTCGCGGTTGCTCGACGGTGACCTTTTGAAACGGCTCTCCCTTGATGCCGGAGATTTGATAGTGACGGGAGAGTCGCTGGTTGACGAAGGTATAGGAGGAATCGATCAGTTCCGCTATCGGTCGGTGATTTCGAAGCACGTGATCAAACAGTTCGATGGTCTCGGTGCGCATGTTGTTCAGCAGTTTTTTGCCGGTACCCGGAAACAGCTTCTGATCGGGTTGGCGATCTTCGAGATCCCTGATCCTCAACCACTGGGTGGCAAATTCTGTTGCCAGGGAGCGGGAGCGGGGGTCGGCAAGGAGGCGGGCAGTTTGCTGGCGGATGCCTTCCAGCTGATCGAGTTCCCCATCGCCGGCAGATCTCAGGAGTTCTTCATCGGGAGTGGTGCCCCACAGGAAATATGACAGTCGAGTTGCGATTTCAAATCCATTGAGGGGACGGATGGTGCCTGACCCTACCTCTGCAGGATCGGGTTCGGTTCTGAGCATGAAGCGGGGAGAGACGATGGACGCGATGAGGGCTGCTCGCAGCAAGGACTCGGCATTCTGTGGATCGGTGGCGGCACTGCGAGCAGTCGATACCAGCTGGGCGATCTCCTGTTCCTGCACCGGTCTGCGCCAGAAGCGGGGAAGCCAGCTTCGCATCCCGTCTCTGAGCTTCGCGACAGGATCCCCCTGCCCCTTCAGTGCTTGCTTCTGGAACTCGGTGGGCTCGAGACCTTCTTCGGGACCCGAAATCTTGATGCTGACCAGAGCGGCGTTGCGATCTCGTTGGCCGGGATCGGGGTGTTCCGGTCGATAGTAATCATTGAAGAAGTTGGCACTGATCTGTCTGGAGCCCCTCGTGATACGGGTGGTGATGATCCTGGTTCCCGGGGCTTCCTGTGTTTCAGGAAACTCGGCGATGTCGACCCGCTGATCATCGACCTTGATGCCAAACCGTACCGGATCCGCCCCGGCCTGTTGTCCCCAGCCCTCGACGGCAATCTGGTAGGTACCTGTTCGAGGGAAGAAGTGCTGACAGCTTGCACTTCCTCCACTCCAGAAATAGGCATGGTCGGAGCGTACTCTTCCCTGGCCAGAGATCGATAACTGATCGATTTCGTAGCCGGTAGCCGGAGTCGATCCTCTCTGCGGCGACATGACAGCTGATAATGCCACCTCCTCTGCGATCCGAAACAGACGTTCGATGACCATCGGAGACAGGGAAAGAGCGGCCCCTTGATTGTCAAACCCATCGGAAGAGGGATCCGCCGGAAGGTGACGGTTCACATCGATCTCGATACCCGTGAGATCGCGCAGCGTGGCACGCAGTTCGTTACGGGAGAGTCGTTGAGCGGCGACGGTACCGGGATTTTCCGGTCGATTTTCCAGCAGCTTTCTCGACCACTGCTGTAGCCGGGAAATTGCTGTTGCTCGCGCTTCGGCGGTGGGGCCAGGTTCCTCCTCGGGAGGCATCTCACCGCTCCGCAGGACATGGATGATCTGTCGCCAGTCGTCGATTTCCGCCTCGGCTCCATCTTCGACGACAATTTCCAGATCGAGGCCTCCCTTCGGTTTTTCACCGGAGTGGCAGCGGAAACAGCTGGCCTCGAGAAGCTCGTTGACGGCGGGGGGAACCGGTGGCAGGTCCGCCGGCAGCACAGAGGCCAGCAGCAGTGAGATCAACAACGACTACCTCCCGCTCGATTCTGACGACTCCATCGCCGACAGGCGATGCAGGTCCTCGACAAACTTTGCCTTCAACGACGAGTTCATCCAGAGAGCCAGCAGTCCGGTCAGAGGCGGGAGATCCCCTCCATCGATCCATTCGATGCTGGTTCTTCCATCGGCAAGGATTTTCAGGGTAATCGATCCCTCCGCATTTGGAGTATCGCTCTCAATCGCTCCGCGGTACCAGATGCCCACGTTTTCCTGTGCCCGTGTCAGGGTCAAGGTTCCACGACTGCCGTTGCTCGACCAGGAATAGCTGTGCCCGACGGTGGCAGGTTCTCCCTCGAACCGGGTAGTGCGTTCGCCGTATGCGTCATCGTCCCAGGCGGACCATTCTTCCCACCGTTCAAAATCACAGATGAGCGGCCACAGGGTTTGCGGCGAATGAGCAGAGGTGGCAGTGGCCTGGACGTTCCACCGAGAAGGAAGGAATGCGCCACCGATGATGATCACCAGGATCAGAAAGGCCACGCAGCAACAGCCAAACAGGAGCATTCTACGCAGTAGTCTCAAGTAAGATCTCCTCTCCTGATGACACCGAGAATAACGGAGATGGATGGGGGATTCCATCTGTCGATCTGTCACCGAAAATCGAGCATCATGCTGCGGGAGCGTTTTGATCCTGCTTTGTTGCCTGGTGGGAGATGATTCGATGGTCTGTGCGGTACCGGTATCGGTCAATGATCGATGGGGAGGTTGAGATGTTGAAGAAAGTACTACTGGTCATCCTGGGCGTGATCCTGGTGCTGGTTGCGTGTAGTTACATCCTTCCCGATCAATACTCTGTTTCCCGGATCACCTTCATCGCCGCCACTGCGGAGGAGGTGCACGAAGTGGTCTCCGATCTCACCACCTGGCAGGAGTGGACGGTTTGGAACAAGTCTCTCGATCCCGGACTCGAGGTGGAATATTCGATCAAGGAGTCGGTGGTCGGATCATCCTCCTCATGGACGGGGGATTCGATGGAGCCCGGCACCATGGAAATCATCAGTGCTGAGCCGGGGCGGGGAATCGTCTACACCCTCGAGTTCGAGGGGATGCCGGCGGCGCAGGGTGTGATCCAGATCACCCAGATGAAGGGTGGGAGTGAGGTGCTGTGGATGATGGACGGCATTGCGATGCCGCCCCTGGGCCCCTACATGATCGGATTCATCGAATCGATAATCGGCAACGACTTCGATGCCGGATTGAAGAATCTGAAAGAGAGGCTCCAGTGAGGATTCCGTTCCTCCTCCTGCTACTGCTGTGTCAATCGGCAGGAGTTTGCCTTGGCGGTGATTCCCCTCCCAACATCCTGTGGATTCTTTCTGATGATCAGAGAGCCGATACCATCGCTGCCCTGGGAAACGACCAGATCGAAACTCCGTCCCTCGATCGATTGGCGCGCCATGGGGTCAGTTTCAACAGCGCCTACTGCATGGGGTCGACCAGCGGAGCGGTCTGTGCCCCCAGCCGCTACATGATGATGACGGGGCGTTCGCTGCATCGACTGCCGGGAAACGTCTTCAACATCCCCGAGTCGGAAGTGACCCTTCCACAGCTTCTCAAGGAAGCGGGGTGGGTCACCTTCTTCACCGGCAAGTGGCACAATGGTAAGGCGGCTTTCCAGCGCTCCTTTGGTGGCGGTGCAGAGATCTTTTTCGGCGGAATGGGCAGCCATACAAAGCTGATGGTCCACGATCATCAGCCGGATGGAAAATACCCCGATGGCAAACGCCACCCGCTGCCCGCCTTCTCCTCGACCGCTTTCGCCGATGCGGCCATCCGTTTCATCGAGGAGCAGGCGATCATCGAAGAACAGGAAAGAAAGAACGCAGAGCAGGAAAGAGAGAACGCAGAACAGGTGAGTGACGGCCGCAACAATCCATTTTTTGCCTGTGTCTCCTTCACCGCACCCCATGATCCTCGCACTCCTCCGGCGAAGTTCCTGTCGATGTACCCGAAGGAAAAGATGTCGTTACCGACCAACTTCTTGCCGGAGCATCCCTTTGACAACGGAGAGTTGAAGATCCGCGATGAAAAACTGGCGCCATTCCCCCGCACCCCTGAAGTGGTGAAGGAGCAGCTGGCTGCCTATTACGCGATGATCAGCCAGATGGATGCACAGGTCGGCAGGATCATCGATGCGTTGCAGGAGACTGGTCTGGCCGAAAACACGATGGTGGTCTTCACTTCAGATCACGGGTTGGCGGTGGGGAGCCATGGATTGATGGGAAAGCAGAACCTGTACGAGCATTCGACCCGGGTTCCACTGCTGATCGTCGGTCCAGGGATCGAGGCGGGCAGCGTCTGCAAGCAACCGGTATACCTCCATGATCTGGTGCCGACCATCGCCGACTGGGCACGGATCGACGCGCCTGAATTGTCGGAGGGGAAGAGTCTCGTGGGTCTGCTGAAGGGCACCTCAACACAGGGGCGCGAGAGCATCTACACCGCCTACAAGAAGGTGCAGAGGGCGATCCGGGTCGGCCGCTGGAAGCTGATCCACTATCCCGCCATCGGCAAGACCCAGCTGTTCGATCTGCAAGACGATCCACAGGAAACGACCGATCTCGCCGATCATCCAGACCATCAAGGAACGCGACTGGACCTGCTGATGAAGCTCGAGGCGGAGAGGGTTGCCGCAGCGGATCCGCTGAAGAAGGCCCCCTGAGCCCTCATCGATCTTCCAGGGCAGAGGTACCGCCTCGTTGACCTACCTCGTTGCACCGCTGAATCGAACAGCCCCCCGCCCCTGCGCTGCCGGGGGGGCTCAATCTGCCGTTGCTTTCCTGGTCGTTGTGGGCACCATCGTCACTGGATTCACTTTCGAAAGGTGGCTGTCGTTGCTGGTGATCGATCTCGAAAAAAATGCCTCCCGTCTGGCTCGACGTGGTCATCCATGGCTCTACAAGGATGACCTGAAGAGTACCGATCTTGTCGATCCTGGCCTCTCGACAGGGGCCATCGTCAGGGTCCGAGATCATGAGGGGAGAGATCTGGGGCTCGCCTGTGCCAGTACCCGCTCGAAGATCGCTCTTCGACTCTGTGGCTCCTGGCCCGGAGAAGTGGTGCCGTCCCTCGCCGAGTTTCTGACGAACCGAATTTCTCGAGCGGTTTCCCTGCGCGAAGATTTGATCGGTGAGGAGACAGGGGTGCGCCTGGTGCATGGGGAGGCTGATCTGATACCCGGTCTGGTAGTGGATCGGTATGCCGATGTTCTGGTGGTTCAGGCGACCACCGCGCTGATCGATGATGCCTTACCGCTTCTGGCCTCGATACTCGAGCAGATGTTCAGCCCCAGGATGATACTGGCGCGAAATGACCTCTCGATCCGCCGTCATGAACGCCTGTCAGAAGAGGTGGTCCTCCTCTCGGGGGAATCTGTCGACCGGGTTTCCATCCTCGAGCATGGAGTCCGGCACATCGTCAGGCCTTATGCCGGCCAGAAGACCGGCATGTATCTCGACCAGAGACCGGCGCGAAAAAAGGTGCAGCAACTGGCATCGGGGGCGACGGTGCTGGACCTGTTCAGTTACCAGGGCGGGTTTTCGATGGCGGCGCTTTCCGGAGGTGCGACCTCGGTGACGATGGTCGATCAATCGAGTACCGCTCTCGATCTCGCCCGGGAGACAGCTCGCGATAACGGTTTTTCCGAGCCGCAAGCGATCAGTGGTAATGCCTTCGATGTGGTGAGAGATCTGAGAAACCGATCGGATCTATACGATCTGGTGATTCTCGATCCCCCGGCGTTTTGCAAGAGTCGGCGAGAAGTGAAGGGTGGGATTCGTGGCTATCGTGATCTCAATCGCGCCGCTCTTCGGCTCCTGGCTCCGGGTGGACGACTGATTACCTGTTCCTGCAGTCATCATCTGAAATCCGAGATGTTTGAAGACACCATCCGTCAGGCCGCACTGGATCTACCGTTCCGTGTTTTCGTCGAGGATCGACTGGGTAGCGGCAGCGATCATCCGGTTCTGATTCGTCTTCCAGAGACGGAGTACCTCAAGGTGAGAGTGCTTCGGCGCTGGGACTGAAGATCATTCGGGGCTAACATGGTGATAGTACTCCTGCTCGATGGGGCCAGATCGAATCACCGGGTCAGGGAGCCAACGGGGTAGAGAAGCCAGTGCGGAAGGGCAGAGCCCGCCATGACCGAGAAAGCGCGGATCATCGGACGCTCACAAAGTGCCGATTTCGTGATCCCCTCTTCCAGGGTTTCTCGTCGCCACTGTTCCATCATCCCTTCTGGTGATGGCTTTGTTCTGCAAGATCATGATTCGAGAAACGGTGTCTGGGTCGACGGTCGTCGCGTGAAAACTGCGTTTTTGCATCGTGGCAGTCGCTTTTCGGTAGGGGAATATCGGGTACGAATCGCTCGTGACGGTTCTCTGGTGCTGGAGGAAAAAACCGATCCGAAGAAGATGCTCCTTCGAGACAAGGTTCGAGATGGTCTCCCCGCTGTCGCCACCCTGTGCCTGATCATCGGCCTTGCTGCGATCCCTCTAGTGCTGAACCGGTCGCCCTCCACTGAAGAGACGATTTCTTCCGCGAACAATTCAACCGAACCATTGACTCCCTGGACTCCGAATCAGGAAGACGCTGAAGAGAAGAACGTCGCGGTTGTTGAATCGACAGATGAAGCGGAGACAGGAACTGATGCACTGGATTCAGATCCAGCAGATCAGGCCAGTGTCGCTTCAATAAAATGGAGTACCTCTTCGGGGCGTGAATGGACCCTTGAAGAATTGTTGACTCTTGCTGAGGCGATTGAGAACACCGGCCAGCCTACCGACGCAATCCCTGACACGGGAACCGATCCGGCCGTGGTTCCGGCGCTCGATCCCGAGGAGATCGTCATTCCTTCGATGCCGAACCCGTGGGCTGAAGTCGCACGCCTCCGAAAAGAAGGCAAGATGCGCCAACGAAGGGGCACCGCTCCAGATCACCAAGCATCCGGAAGAGATGACTCGACTACCGAAGTTGTTGTCCAGCACAGTGTCGAAGAACTGCTCGAGATGGGGCGTGAGGCACTCACCTCCTACCATGTCCCCGACGAAGTGATGCCCGGGTTCAGTTTTGCCATCAGCTCTCTTCGAGAACTGAGACACGATGAAGCGTGGTTTGCTCTCGAAACCTTGCGACAGGAGTCACGAGATCTGCTGAGAGCTGTCGCGAGCCGAGCACGACAGATCGGAAAAAAATATGGCCATCTCGATAGAAATCCCGATGCGCCACTCTCTCCCAAGGATCGTCGAGAATCTGAACTGGCCCTGAATCTTCTGGTACTGATCCAGGAACAGATGGAGATTTTGCTGCAAGCCCGAGATGCGGCCCTGGCGGTGCTGGCCAACCCCGATGATCCCGAATTGCTGGCATTTGCCCTCTCCGTTTCCCTGGAGGACGATGAAGACGAATTGCTCGATGTGGTGCTGGGCCATGGAATTGCCGAAAAAACGCCGGAATTGCTGCCAGTGCTGATAAGGGGATTGCAAGTTCCCTCCGCAACCAGGAAATTAAAGGTAAGGAACGCGCTCCAGAAAATGACCGGCGAGAATTTTCGTTCGGTTTCAGAATGGGAGCGCTGGTTGAAGACTAGAGAAGGGAGTTCTCCATGACCTCCGATTTGAAGAATCTACCGATCTGGCTAAGCACCATCGCGGTGGTGTTTGTCGTTTCCATCGTCGCCTCCATCTCCATGGCGGATGATCGTCCCCTGACCCCACGCTCGATTCCGAAGTTCAGCGGAACGGAAGTGAGTCAACGCGTTGAGAGGATGATCTCGGGAGTCAACTGGCACGGTGACTTCGATCAGGCGATGGCGAAAGCGGCAGAGGAGGGGAAACCACTCTTCTGGCTTCAGGTTGTGGGGAAACTCGATGGCGGATTGTGAAGCGCTGGGCACTCCTTGAGGGCCGTGACGCTCTCTGAACCAAAAATAATCGAGTTGCTCAAAGCGAACTTCGTCTGTGGCTGGCGCAACATCCAGGGGGTCGAAACCTATGCAGGTAAATCCCATGACCATGCTGTGGCCAGTAGTGCGCTCCATACCACGAATGGTGCCGGTGGCCGTAATGTCCAGCTGTTATTCGTGGCTCCCTCTGGAAATGTACTGCACTGCCTTCCCGGTTACTGGGATCCGGACGGTTTTGTTCATGAAGTAGAATTCATTCTTGAACTGGCAAAACTGGATGCTTCAGATCTGTCGATACTGGAGAAGAGAGATCAGTTTCAGCTGGCTCATCTGAACCATGCTGCGCATCACACGGAACAGGTGGTCAAGGACTCTTCACTTCAGGGGTTTGACAAGATGAAGGAAGAGAAGACGGACGGCAGCGACTTCCGGCGCAAGACCGATGGCTCGGTGATGCGTACCGTCGATCAGGTGATGCATGAGAGAATGGCCCGTCGTCCTCTTCTGAACATGAGTCGGTTTGATATCGAGAATGTTGTCAACTATGGCACCCGCTTCTACGACAAGTATGGAGATGGTTGCTGCGACCTTGAAAAAGGCAAACCGACGATGCCAAAGCAGAAGAAGGGGAAGATGGACAAGGGTTCAGGTGGTTGGAAAGAGAAGGGTTGATCTCACCTGTTGATTCCCTGGAATCTTCTCGCGCCGTGCTACCCTCGAATCTGGCGGGTGATGTTCGTTACCTGCCTGGTTTTTTGAAACCGGCGGAGGCTTTGCATTATTTCGAAGCACTGCGGAAAGAGATGAACTGGACCCAGGGTGCGGTGACCCTCTTCGGCAAGCGCCATCCGATCCCCCGTCTCGAAGCGTGGCATGGCGATCCGGGAGCCACCTATCAATACTCTGGAAGCCAACACGATCCCGCTCCCTGGACCGGAACCCTGCAGTTGATTCGTGACCGGTTGAAAAAAACCCGCGAAGATTTCGAGTTCAATTCGGTTCTGGGCAATCTCTATCGAGATGGCAATGACGCGATGGGTTGGCACAGTGATGACGAACCAGAACTGGGCGAGAATCCATGTATCGCTTCCATCAGTCTGGGTGCCTCCAGAGATTTCTTGTTCAAGCATCGAACCCGGAAAGACGTGGAGACCCTCAAGATCCGTCTCGAGGCTGGTTCTCTTCTGATCATGGAGGCAGCGACCCAGGAAAACTGGAAGCACTCCATTCCACGTCGCCGTGGTAACAATCCTCCCGGAGAGCGCATCAATCTGACGTTTCGAAAGATCCTGATGGCTAGCCGTTAATCTGTCAGATTGAAAACCGGCCGAAATCCTACCGAATCATTGGTGAGTACCAGAGAGATCAAAAAGTAGCGGTTCGCACTTCTGCAGGTGTACGCATTACTGTTGTATGCTCCACCTCTGACGACACGTTCCGGCATCCCACTGTCGTAAACAGGATCAAGACCTGAAGAGCATGGATCGCTGTAGAATGCTGCGTTGTAATTGTCCTGCGTCCATTCCCAGACATTTCCATGCATGTCCAGAAGGCCGAAGTCATTCGCCTCGAAACTACCTCCTGGAAAGGTCTCTCCGCTGGAGTTGTCGAGATAACACCCCATCAACGCCAGATCACCGATGCCGCTAAATGGCCCCGTAGTGCCACCACGGCACGCGTATTCCCATTGAGCCTCGGTCGGAAGAGAGAAACCAGTCAGTTCGAGGAATCCACCCGGGGCATTCAAATCATTCCATGAGATCTGTTCGACCGGAAAGTTATCTCCAACATGGGCTGAGGGGTTGGATCCGGTGACCTGGAAATATTCCTGCTGCGAGACTTCCATCTTGGCCATCAGGAATGGACTCAGGGTGACCATATGCAGGGGAGTTTCGTCAGCGCCAGGGCTGTACGGTGCATCCAGTTCGGAAGTAGATCCCATCAAAAAACTGTCCGATGGAATTCTCACGAACAGGATCCCTGTATCGTCGTGAGTGTACTCCGGATATCCCTGGGCATTGTTACTCTGGAATGTGAAACCTGCTGGAATGTTGGCATCTTCAATCGGGTTTTCGGGTGGGCATGCGACAGGATCGGGGCCAGCCTGGAACAAAAATGACAGAATCGCGATCGAATCGGCGATATTGACCAGGCCGTCACCATTGGCATCGCCGCCAGAATTGCTGCATCCGCTACCGGAAGGTGGGCATGGGGCGGGAGCTTCGCCGCCAACAAACAGATGATTGAGCAAGAAGACGGCATCGCCAATATCTACAGTGCCATCACCATTGGCATCGCCTCCAGAAGAGGCATATCCCTCGCCGGGAGGCATGGCATCGCCTGTGAAACCAACCAGGAGTACAAAGATGATGAATGCCTGCATCACAAGAGAAACACCGAGCCGCGCTGGTGTTTTTCCATCGACCATTCGGTAATGCACAGTTCCTCCTCACCGGAACACTACATAATGCGAAGGCTATCGATAGCGGATACATGCATGGTAATAGGCAGAACACGTTTACAAAAGAAGGTACCGGCGATTACGAGTTGGTTTCAACTGCATCCCAGGCCAGTCGCATGTCTCTGGGCAGTGGCGAGGTGAATGTAAGCTCTTTCATGGAGATAGGATGGTGAAAGGATAACGATTCGGCGTGGAGGGCGGGCCGTTGGATCCAGGGGGAGGCGACTCCGTATCTCGTATCCCCGATGATGGGCAAGCTGACCGCTCCGAGGTGAACACGGATTTGATTTCGTCGACCAGTTTCCAGGTGTGCTTCGATGAGAGAGTGATCCCCTTTGACTTCCAGCATCTTCCATCTCGTGATGGCGTCCTTTCCCGTCTCCCCCTTGCGAGCGAGCCTCATCTTCAGAGAGCGCGGATCCTCGATCACGGGCAGCCGGCAGACTCCTTCGTCTAGATTTGTTCTTCCCTTCGAGATGGCGATATACTTTCGCTCGAATTTTCGAGTCTTGAGTTGCTGTTTGAGCCGCTCTCTTGCTTCCGGTGTTCTGGCGATCGACAGAACACCGCTGGTGAAACGATCGAGCCGCTGGATGATGAAGAGAGTCGGCCGTTTCTCGCCGTCCTTGCGCAGTTTCCTGGAGATTTCACCGAGCAGGCAGATTTCGTTCTGATCTTCATCGGTCGGGACCGTGAGCAAGCCTGCGGGTTTGTGAACCACCAGGAGATGGCGATCCTGATGCAAGATTTCCATCTCCTGCTCGAAAGTTTTGCGCAGGGCGGTGCGGATTTTCATCGGTTCCGTATTTACCGTCAGGCTATCGCCGATCCTGGCCCGGAAACCCGGATCGAGGACGATTTTCCCCGCGATCTGAACGCCTCCCCGCAGGATGATTTCACGAGCTCTTCGGTTGGGGAGTTCCAGGCGCGCCTTGATTTCCGCCTGCAATGCCCGTTCTTCGGAAATCTCCCAGTTCTGTATATTACCGTTCAATGAACCTCCTGATCCGATGCTCCGATGACCCTGGCAGAATGTCCAGCATTGCTCGATACGAAATTGAATAACTGGTATGCTGCTACCGTGGAGTTCTGGGCTTTTCCCGACTTCCTCACTGTGGACCGATATTTACGGACACCCGGCTGTTCCCGGCCAGTCGAATCGACTCCCCGGGTTCGTGCTCATGAAACCGCTCGGCGGTGGAGGCCCATGCCTTCGAAATCTGGTCAGCGACCGAATCGTGAAAATTTCCCTTCGTCACGTGAAGATCTCTCCCCATACCTGCCGGTTACCCGTCAGGAGTGTGTCGATCGCGGTTGGTTACCGGCGGAAGGCCAGGATTTTGACCGGTCGATCCATGGTGTTGATTTCGTCCTGGTTTCGGGGGATGCCTACGTCGACCATCCGTCTTTTGCCAATGCAGTGATCGGAAGATTGCTCGAAGCGCGAGGCCACCGTGTGGCGATATTGCCGCAGCCAGACTGGAAATCAGTCGAGCCGTTTCGAGTATTTGATGAACCCAGAGTTGCCTGGCTGGTCTCCGCTGGCAATCTCGATTCCCATCTGAATCACTACACCGCCCACAAGAAGCCACGATCTGAAGATCAGTATTCTCCTGCGGGGCGCGCAGGAATGAGGCCTGATGGGGCCACCATCGTTTATTCCCAGCGATGTCGTGAGGCATACAAGAAAGTGCCGATCATCGCCGGAGGAGTGGAAGTCTCGATGCGGCGCCTTGCCCATGTCGACTACTGGCATGAGCGCGTCAAGAGATCACTGATTCTCGATGCGAGGATCGACATCGCGGTCTACGGGATGGGCGAAAAAGCCCTGGTAGAAATTGTAGATCGTTTGATCGGTGGAGAACCGGTCGAGTCGATCCGTGATGTTTCAGGGACTGCATACTCGGTGGGAAAACTGGGACGGCCCCATTTCTACGAGGAGGCCAGCTGGCAGGCGGGAACACCCTGGTGGTTGCAAGAGTCTGATCAGAAAGCAGAAGTGATCGAGCTTCCTTCATTTGATGAGATCTGCGGTGAGGATGATGAGAGCAAGTCAAAGTTTGCTCGAGCGCAGCACCTGTTCCATCGCGAACAAAATCCCGATTCCGCTCCGATCCTGCTGCAGAGACATGGTGATCACACGGTGATCGTGAATCGGCCCATGAAAGCGCTGGAGACGGAGCAACTCGATGCACTCTTTGCGCTTCCCTATAACAAGGAGCCTCACCCTGTTTATGGAGGCCAGAAGATTCCCGCTCATGAAACGGTCAAGTTTTCCATCAACATCATGAGGGGTTGTTTCGGGGGCTGCACCTTCTGTGCGATCACCGAGCATCAAGGTAGAGCGGTCTCCTCGAGGAGCGAACAGAGCGTGCTCGATGAGGTCGAGGATCTGAAGCGGCTCGAGGGATATCGTGGGGTTATCAGCGATCTTGGCGGTCCAACGGCGAACATGTACGAGATGAAATGTAGCCGGCCTGAAATCGAAAGCCGCTGTCGAAGGCCTTCCTGCGTTCACCCGACCATCTGTAAATTGCTGGAAACAAATCACGGCCCGGTCAAGAGTTTGATGAAGAAGGTCAGAGAATCTGATGGTGTTCGAATGGTTCACGTCGCCTCCGGAGTTCGGATGGATCTGGCGAATCGAGATCAGGAGTACATCGATGATCTGGCTGCCCATCACGTGGGCGGACATCTGAAAGTAGCTCCCGAGCACATCGACGATGAAACTCTCCGTCTGATGAAGAAACCCGGGATGGATACCTATCTGGAGTTCGAGGATCGTTTTCAGGAAGCGAGTGAAAAAGCAGGTAAGGAGCAGTATCTGGTTCCTTATTTCGTTTCCAGCCATCCCGGATGCGAGCAGGACGCAGCAGTGCGCATCGCAGAGTTCCTGGAGGCGCGACGCCTCCGACCTCAACAGGTTCAGGACTTCATTCCGACTCCCGGGACACCTGCTACCTGCATGTGGTGGACTGGAATCGACCCAACTCGGATGAAGCCCGTGTTCGTCGAGACCAAGATGCGAAATAAACGCAAGCAACGCGCCATGTTGCAATGGTGGAAGCCTGAAAACGCACAACTGGTGCGTGAAATGCTAAGGGACAGCGGGCGCACCGACCTGATCGGAAATCACCAGGGAGCGATCATCTCGGCAGGGGATGGTTCGCAAAGAGGGCGAAGATCGAGTTCGCCTCCGCGTCATGGTTCGATGATGAAATCAAAGCGACGAGGACGGCGATCCTAGTCCTGCTTCTTGTCTGCCTGGCGGTTCTTGTACTCGAGTAATGCGCCCTGTAGATCCGGATCCTCCGGATGGATCAGCAGCGCTGCCTCCAGTGCAGCGATCGCTTCCTGCGTGCGACTGGAATCGTGAAGTGCCACGGCGTGTACGAGGGCATAGCGGGGCGATTCTGGTGCCAGTTCTACTGCTCTGGCGAGACTTGCGGTGGCTTGCTCCTTGTTGCCGGTACGCACCAACGCCAGACCCAGGGCATGATGGAGCCCTGCATCATCAGGGACACGGGTGATGGCCTCCTGCAGGACCTGGACTCCTTCTTCATTTCGATTCAGGGCTCTGAGCAGGTCAGCCAGATTGACCGATGCCGGGCCAAAGGAAGGCTCCCTCTTGAGTGATTCCCGATAGGCCTGGAGAGCCGCCTCGCCATTGCCGAGTCGAGTCTCGAGGGCTCCGATGTTGACATGTGCTTCCGGTCGATCGGCATTGATCATCTGCACTTTTCGATATTCAGAAATGGCACTCATCAATGCCGGATGAATTTCTGCGGCTTCTGGCGCCCTCAGCAGAGGTGCGAGCAGTTCTGCGGTGACCAGACGGACGATGAGACTCGAATCGGACAGGAAGCCGAAGATTCTGCTGGCGATTGCTTCCGGTGGGGCCAGGGTGAGAGCCAGCAGCGCGCCACGACGAATCATCGGGTCCGGATCATCGAGGTTCTTGTCGACCAGATCGAGGGTCGATGCATCGAGCCAGCGGCTCAGTTCCGAGAGAGCGGTGGCCCTGGCAATCCCCGGGGTCTGGTCCGACTCGAGCGCCATTCTCAGCAGGTTCGGAGCGATTTGAGCTCCGGTTCTTGCCGCATGGAGTGCTTCTCCCCAGTGGAAGTTTCCGCTCTGGCCCTGCGGGAACCAATCCGCCACCTTTTCGGAAGCCCAGGCCGGGGTTTGATTCTGATGACATCCATTGCAGGCATTTGGCGTGCCGATCCGGATGGTCAGATCGGGTCGGGGAATCCGGAACGAGTGGTCACGTCGAGGGTCGACCGTCATGTAGTTTCGAGATGGCATGTGACAGTCGACACAGAAACTACCGGAAGTGCTTTCGGCGTGATGGTGATGAGCTGTCAGATCGTAGAGACCGGGGTCGTGGCAGCCGATACAGAGCGCATTTCCCTCGAGCAGTAACGTACCGCTATGAGGGTCGTGACAATCGGAGCAGGTAACCCCCTCGGAGTACATGCGGCTCTGAAGAAAGGAACCGTGTACATAGACCTCATCGAGGATCTGACCATCGTCGTGATAGAGGCCGACCTCGAGGAGACTCAGAAGATGGGTATCTGACAGGGGAGAACCGGGTATCGAACCATCGGTCAGGGCTGTGCGGCGAGAGTGACAGCGTGCGCAGCTTTCGGTTTCTCCATGATGTTTCAGGGGTGGATCTCTGCGGGCTACCTTCTCACCCTCGGCGCGGACCCAGCTGGCTACTTCATGATGTAGTTTCACCGGGAAGCCGGTCTGTTGCGGAGGCTCGGGACGCTCATCCTGGGGAAGACTGTTCCACTGGCGAGCCCAGGAAACATGCTGACTCCCCGGACCGTGACAAGCTTCGCAAGAAACATCGAGCTCTTGCCAGCTGGTCTTGAAGCTGTCCGTCGCAGGATCGTATCCTTTCACCAGACCGGTCGAATGGCATTCGGCGCACATGTGATTCCAGTTGTTGAGAATTCCGGACCAGTGCAGGGGATCACCCGGTGGAGTTGTTTCATCGGGAAACAGTGGATACCAGCGTGCTCCTCCCTCTGCACTCGAATCGGCCCACGGAACCGGGTAGGACTGGAGGCGGCCTCGTTTTCCCTCGACCAGGACCTGCTGGCATGGGGTGACGCCGAAGAAGTACTTGACCGGCAGAGTCTGTTTCCCGGAGGAGTCTTCCACTTCGATCACGGGGACGTCATCGACGGTGATGAATCGCGAGAGAAGACCGCCATGACGGACCTCCTGACCAGCAAAAGAGGCCTGGCTGGCTGCGTCCCCGATCTCCAGCATCGACAGATCATGGTGAGAGCCGGTCCATTCGTTCAGCTGCTGCTGGTGGCAACCCGCGCAAACCTGTCTACCGACATACTGGAGTGGATCCTGAGCGACGGCAGTCAATCCGGGGAACACGAGGATGAAGGCCAGGAATTTCGAGATGAGTGGCGAACTGGATTCGGCGGTCACTCTGTCCTCCTCAGTCGCGATCATGATGGATCAACGGCTGGGAGTCGAGGGTTGTCCGCAGATCTGATCAGGGACAGGCTGAGTTTGCATCACACGGTAGTGAATCATCCGTTGTATCCAGGCCGCAATCCGTACTGCCGGGTGCAGGAAGCGGAGCCCCTCCTGCAAACAAGGTGGAGAGGCCGGTGATGGCATCGGCGATATTGGTGCCTGCGTCATCATTCATATCACACGCATCCTGGCACTCCCCTGCCGGGCCGCCGCTGAAAAGTGATGCGAGCAGGTAAATACAATCAGCGATGTTGAAGGCGCCGTCGCTATTACAGTCGCCTCTCCGGAAAGTGGTGCCGGTAGGAGGTGGGGGTGGAGCGGCATATTCACCAGCGGTGATCGAAACATTGTCGATGGCCCACCACCATTGGTTTCCAGGGCTAGAGTATTTGAAGATGAAGGCAACCTCCGATTGCCCTGCGGCACGAGGTTCTTCAAACGAGAACTCTCCATAAATCGGATCGTTGTCAGGCACTGGTGCAGTGGTTGTGGGAGCTTCAAATACTGGCGGCAGCACCCAGCTGTTTCCACCGTCGAGGCTGAGCAAGATGGAAAGAGTTTCCTGGTTGTAAGGCATCACCTCGGTATCGAAGCTCAGATAAACATTTTCCTGATTGGTGCAGTCGACCACCGGAGTGATGAGGCGCTCATCTTCGGGAGTGTCTGGATCACAATCGGAATCGATGATGGCAAAGAAATCTCCCAGTCGGTTCACCGCTTTGCCATTCAGGTAGGGAAGGACACCACCATTATTGACGGTGACGGAGCGAGCGCATGGATCCTCGGTATTCCAGGTGTCGAGTGGTGAGGCCACATTCAGGCCATCGATCTGCCAGTCATTTGGAATGCCATTGCTGAAGTCTTCCTCCTCGAGCAATACGTCGATTCCTCCGGAGGATGTCAGCACATCATCGATCAGCAAGTCGTCGAGGGAGATCCACCAGTCCCAGTTTGGTTCAAAATGACGGAACCGGACACGAACCGACGATTCTCCCGCTGCGTAAGGGGTGATGTCGACCTCGAGCCACTGAAAGACGCCATCGGCATTATCGATGGTGGCGATCGGTTCGACCGTTGTTCGGGTCGGAGCGACCCGGCGGTAGGCGGTTTCCCAGGTCGTTCCACCATCTACGGTGACATCGATATCGAACACGGCGTTTCCATTGTCATTGAGTTGAGCAACAACTGAAGCGTGCAAGACAACCCGCCCGGCAGTGGAACAGTCAATGGCTGGAGTCCAGATGTCGTGGGACATTCCCGATCCGATGGGGTTGGTATTTGCCGCGCCTCCGTAGTCGCTGTCCGAGACGATGAAATTGCCGTAAGTCTCATGCCCATCGGTCTTCGGTGGGTTTGGTCTGCCCAGGGGATTGGTCAGGGTCCAGGTGGAATCTTCAATTGGATTGTTCTCATCGACGATGGCCCAGCCACCGGCACTCTCGAGTTCCGTATCGGTAGAATAGTTTTCAAAACCGTCATAGATGAAAATGGTACCGGTGCTGAAGATCCCGCGGGTATAGAGATTGGGGCATGGTGGAGTCGTGGCACTCGGGACGAGCGAATAGTTCAGGACGTGATGGCGATCAGCAGCTAGCCCGGAGACATCATCAACAAAGGAAGTTGTGGTGCCGGGTACAGTACCGATGAGTAAATCACCTCTATAGATCTCGAACTCAGCCGAACTGATTCCAGTCGGTGGGAGAGTCCACTCCAGGACCATTTCTTGCTGTCCATAGGATGGATAGGTTTGGAGATTTTCGGCACAGGATTGTGCCATCAACTCAGGCTGTGTCAGGAAGATCGAAAGAGAGAGAACAACAATCGCTAGCGTCGCATTGAAAGGAAACAAGGACCTCATGGATCACCTCCTCCATTCGGTAATGCTCCAGGATACCATTCATGTGCGCCTCTGATCACCTGTGGTTTGTCGATTTGTGTCTAATCGCCACGAAACATTAGATATGTGCTGAAGAATATTCGTTAACAATCTATAAAGTGATTGTCGAGGAACGAATCTGGCAGTGAAGGGGCACCATGCGCAGGCGAAGAATGGATCACCATCTGGAACCGCTGCTGCATCAGGAGAGATTTGAACTGTACTGCGCGATTTCTCGATATGCCGATGACGAGATCGCAGATCAATTGCTGGCCTGGGAACGCAGCAAGGTGCTGGTTCCCGATCCGGTGATCGAGCAACTCGGCGAGATGGGTCTGTTCGGTCTATCAGTACCGGAATCTCATGGGGGACAGGGTGGGGGCCTCACCGATCTGGTTCTTGCCGGACTGGCGCTTTCCTACCAGAGCCAATCCATCGCCATCACCGTAGGTGCGGCGGCATCTTTGGGTGCGAGTCCCGTATTGATGTTTGGAAACGAAAAACAAAAACAGGAACATCTACCTGAACTCGCAAGTGGAAAAAGTATGTTTGCTTTCGGGCTTTCCGAGCCGGGTCGCGGATCCGACGCGGCCAACCCGGAGGTGGTTGCAGAATCCGTTGGAGACAACTATGTGATCCGGGGCGAGAAATGCTGGAGTACCAATGCGGCATGGGCAAGCCACATTGTAGTTCATGCCCTGACCGACCCAGCGGGACGAAATGGCCATCGGAGTACCTGCTTTATCATTCCAAGAGATCGTGATGGAGTTCATTACCAGGAGATGGAAGGAAAGACCGTCTGGCCACTGTCTTCCACGGGTTCGATTTCCTTCGATTCCGTTGAGGTCAGTAGCGATGAAATTCTTGGGAACCTGAACGAGGGATTTCATGTCATGGCAACGACCCTCAACGGCGGTCGTCTGTTCGTTTCTTCTCTGGCGCTGGGGTCGCTGGCGTTTGCCCTCGATAAGGTCCGTACTTACGTGCAGCAACGGGATCAATTCGGAGGTCCGATCGGTCGCTTCCAGCGGGTTCAGGATGTAATCCTCGAGATGGACATGGTGCTCGAGCGAAACCTCACCTGGCTAATTTCGCTCTGTGGTAGATATGACGCCTCAACGATGGAGAAGGAACAGGCCGCGAAGCTGAAGATCGACACCAGTCGGACGGTTTCACGGCTATTGCTGGATGCGATGGAAATATGCGGTGGAGTCGCCGGTCTCGACGAATTTGGACTGGCTCGCCATGCTGCAGATTTGTTTGTGACCCGGGTGGGGGAGGGATCGAATCGGGCCCTGATGACTCAGGCTGTGCGTCCCTTGCTTCCCGACATCGCAGATCAATTGCAGTGATGTTCAGACGATTTTATTTGTCTCCAGGCATCGGATAGCAGTACTGGGTGTATGGGGTTTCAGCTTTACTCTGCAATTCTAGATGACGGATTAATAATGCAGGACTGATGGTTGTGACGGGGACGAATCCACTTTCCGCACCACACCAGGCGTTGTCGACTTCCTGGCGATCACCGGCAGCCAGAATCCCATGAATCGCATTGAGTGGAGTGCCGATGAAGTTGACTCCTCGAACCAGTTCTTCTGTTCCATCGGGATAGATCCTCGAGGCGAGATCGATGTCGCCGAGGAATGCCTGAAAATCGTATGCTTCGGTGGCGGTTTCTCCTCCCGAGGCATTACGAATACGAATTCCATAGGGGGCACCCTGGATCTTGACCTGTTCGATCAGCTCCTGCTTCAGGTCCTGTTCATTGCGGGCGACATCGGTTTCCAGGATCGTGACCCCCATGCGACTCATCGCTCGCTCATGGCGATGTGAACGGGAATGCCCATTCGACTTGTGACGTTTCGCGACCGGCATCCGTCCGGTGAGGAAACCGGATAGAACCCCGGATTTGATCAACTGGGCCCGGGAGGAAGGTGTTCCTTCATCGTCGAACCGGTAATGCCCAACCAGGCCTTTACGCTGGTCCCTGCAATCAACTGAGGATTCAAGAGTCGGGTCGTCGTGTAGATTCAAGAAATCTGGAAGTACCTTTTTGCCGAGCGAGTCAGCAAAAGTACGCGCTTCGCCACTGGCGCGCAGGCGATTGCCTTCCAGACGGTGACCGAGAGCCTCGTGAACCAGTAATCCAGCAGGAACTGGATCAAGCAGGACTGGACCGGAATAAGAATGAATACGTGGAGCGACTGCAATCTTCGCCAGCAATTTTGCTGCAGATCGAATCTCTCGTTTGAAGGTGGCAAGGTCGGGAAGCTGGTCAGGAGACGGAACGAAATGGCTAACGGTCCAGGGGATTCCATCTCCCTTTTCACTCAGGTACCAGAGGTGGGCTTCCAGTTGCCAGAATGATCGACTCTCGATGATGGATGAGCCTTCAGTATTCACGAACAGATTGGTCTGGTGCCGGACCTTCAATTCGACGTGACTGTTTCGAACCAGAGGATAGGAGCGCACCGTTGCGCTGGCCTTTTCGACGTATTCTGACCAGTACTCTTCATCGACGGCGGGAAAACTGTTTGGACCATGATCTGTCACAGGAGGACATTTTTGCCATGCACCCAGATGTTCACTGGTGTCCAGGTAGGTCAATTCGTGGGCGCGCTTGCGTAGGTAGGCTTCTTCCGATTCTCGATATTTCGCATCGGTGAGTCTCCAGAGTCCGATTCGCATCGGTTCGGAACGGTCGGAAATGGGTAGTTCGAGGTAACCATGAGATTCATCCTCGGTGGAGTTGTCACCAAGTCCGCCGTCGGTGGTCTGATCACGCCGATAGCTTCCGACATGGGTATCAGCCAGGCAGTTTCTGCGTTGATAGGATTCGTTGCGATAGAGAGACCCGTAACGAGCTTCCACTTCGAAGATATCGAGATCGCGAATCTGGTAGGAGAGATAGAACAGTTTCGGGAAACCAGGTTTTTTGAGCCCCCTGGTGGCTCTGTGGGCTTCTTCAGAAGCAACGCGCACCAGGCGAAGTGCGGAATTCCGGTTCAATCGGACTCCTCGAGCACGCTGATGATGCTGGCATCCCTCAGGTTCTTGCGACCATCGAGGAACATCAGTTCCATCAAGAACGCACAGCCGACAACAATTCCTCCAACCTCTTCAACAAGTTTGCAACAAGCAGCCATCGTGCCGCCGGTTGCCAGAACGTCATCAACCAGTAGTACTTTCTGACCGGGTTGGATCGTATCGGTATGCATTTCTACGGTGTCGGTTCCGTACTCAAGAGCGTATTCGATGGAGGCCGTTTCACGGGGTAGCTTGTTCGGTTTCCGGATCGGCACGAAACCAATTTCTTTTCTCAGTGCCAGAGGAACACCGAATAAAAAGCCCCTCGACTCGGGCGCTGCGATCATGTCGATCTCGAGGTCAGAAATTCGCTCTTCAAGAAGGTCTATCGAGGTTTGAAAGGCGCGTGGGCAGGCCAGGAGGGTGGTGATGTCCTTGAATTGAATCCCGGGCTTGGGGTAGTCAGGGACGGTCGTGATCCGTTCTCGCAGGAAATCGATACGTTCGTCGGTGGCTTCGTTCACGGCATTCCCTCCCTGATCCAGAAGTCCTCGATAGCAGATCCCGATTTGCGTAGGGATGCTATCCGAACCCTCGATGGGGGGGAAGAGTCGGTTGCTCGATCAGCCGCGCGTTTCTTCCAGACGTTCGTCGTATATCTCAGGTTGCTCGATCTGGCCCTGGGCTACCAGCTCTTGCAATTTGCCGAGTGCATCATTCTCCAGCTGACGGACACGTTCTCTGGACAGATTCACTCTTTGCCCGATCTCCTTGAGCGTCATCTGTTCACCGTTATCAAGGCCGTATCTCATGCGGAGGATCACCCTCTCCCGTTCCTCGAGATGACAGAGAAGATCTTGGATCATCTCTACCTGGATCTTCTTTGCCAGGGAGGTGTGTGGCTGTGCCTGTGAAGGATCTTCGATGATGTCAGAAATGGTCCACGAGTTTTCGATGGAGATGGTCTGGTTGACGGAGTCCGCCACATGAAGTGCATTCTGAATGATCTCGGTTTTCTCCATGGGGATTTCCATACGTTCGGCGATCTCGTGAAACAAGGCAGGTCGTCCCAGTTCGATGGCAAGGTCTGCAGCCGCTTTTTTCCACTTTGTAATCGTTTCGACCATGTACGAGGGAATCCGAACCGACTTGACGGTATCGATCAGCGCACGCTTGATGGATTGTTTGATCCACCAGGTTCCGTACGTGCTGAAGCGGCATTCTGCAGCGGGATCGAATCTCTCCACTGCTTTCAGAAGCCCCAGGTTTCCTTCCTCGATCAGATCGAGTAGAGGTAATCCTCGCTCCACGTAGTGCTTGGCGATGCTGACGACGAGTCGAAGATTTGAGCGAACCATCTTGTCGCGCGCTTCGGGGTCGCCCTTGCGGACCTGGATCGATAGTTCTCGTTCTTCTTGGGCCGTTAACAGTGGATGACGGTTGATGTCATGGAAGTATGCCTCAAGGCCAACCTCGCGAGCTTTCATCTGAGTTCCCTTCCGAGGCGAGTCTTTCATGCCCGACCAGCTGGTCGGTCGAGGTGGACTCGGGTGGTTCTCGCCTACGGAAGGTTCATCGGCTAATTCGGGGTGCCGACTTTACAGGAATCTTATTTCGTCCGATTCTTTCTGGCCCACCAGTCTTTCCACAGCTCTCCGACCTCTTCCTGGGCAGCAGAGCGCTCCTTGGAATCGGTGATCGAAAAGGTGTTCCACCAGCCCAGATCTATCCCTGTGAGCCTTCTGAGCATCGGAATGGCATAGTTCCTGAGGTTCCTGGTATCGGTTCGCTGTACCAGGGCGGCGAGCAGCCGATCTCTGGGGATCAGTTCCTGAAACTGATCTTTCGAGAGCAGCGTTTCGAGTGCTTGAATCGCCCTTGGCAATTGATTCTCCAGTATGCGATTGCGTTTCGCCGGCTCAACTTCAAGCCAGCCAAGAACCTTATTCACTGCGCTGGGATCGCCGATCGACAGCAACTGATCGAGAGCTTTTTGACCATCTCGAGTGACACGGGTTTCCAGTGACGTGAGAGTGGAGATCAACCGTTCTTTTCCACGGTGATCTCCCAGAACCAGTAAAGCACCGGCGATTGAATCGTGGGGAGACTCTTCCCAGAGGTCAATCAAGGGGTTCAAGGCCGAAGAGAGCTTCAGGGTTGTTACGATGTCCACGGCAGCAAGTCGAGTCGAATGGACGTCAGAGCCGAGGGCTTCGAGAACGGCATCCTCGAAATCGCTCCACTTCACCGTTGGGTCCCACCCCGGTTGAGCAGACCCGATCTCGTCATCGAGTGGTTTTAAAAGTACGAGGGTTTGGTAGGTGATGTTGGAACGGATTTCGGCGCTTTCGGGTCCCAGCCGGGTCGAGTTGAAGCGATGGGCCCATCGCCTCCACCTGGGACGCATTCGGGTCAATAGTGGGCGATCCTTGAACATCAAAACAGAGCCTGAAAGTCGATAGGTGTTATTGGCACTGTTTTCGATGAGGATCGATTCGTCATCCCCTCCATCTCCGATTCGGATCACTTTTTGTCCTGTTTGCAGGACCAGTCGCTGGGTTCTGAGGGGTTTCATCTGTCCCGCCGGATCGATCCTCAGATCCGCCATCGATAGCTGGATCCAGTTTCCGCGTTCCGCTGATCGAGCATAGAGTTCCTCGTCGGGGATCTCCTTGAGTCTCTGTTGCCAGTACTTGGCGCGTTTTTGATAATAATCATCGGACTTGGTCCGTTGTCTCGGTTGGGGCTCACCCCCTGTTCCGTTCGACAGCAATTGTTCGGCGTGAGAACGATGACTGGGTGCTCCTTCGAGCAGAGCCTTTGACAGCATCTGCAGAAAAGCTTTCCTGACAGGATTCGAGAGAAAATCGAACTTGGCAAAGCGAGTAAGACTCGCGCGGATTCGAAAACTGACGGTGTTATCAGAGTTTGCCATTCCAGAGGCAAATTCATCGATGACCTGCAACCAGACCTCGTCGGAGAGGTCAGACTGGCGATTTTGTGCCGTGAACACCGCCAGCGCGATTTCTGCATGATGGGTTGATAGGAGCTTCGCCACAGGTTCTTCCCAGCCATCGGGAAGTGAATTGAATCGATTGGACAGATAACAGAGCGTTCCCAGCAAGAGCGGAATTCGACCGCTCGATTGGGCAATATCTTCTGCCAGTGCCTCGGTGAGCCTGCCGGCCAGGACCTCCTTCCAGGTGCTGGCCGGTACCACCTCCTGGAGTGCGGTCCACAGCGAGGCCATCCGTGAGTTGGTCCAGCGAAGCACCGGCAATGCTTCTGGCGACATGATGGCTTCGATCAGATCCCTGCCATGAGCCTCGATGAATTCCGGATCCTGGATGCGAGTTTGTAGAGCCAGCCACGTCAAATGCTGGTTCCAGGGAGAGAGATCTCCGCGGTGTTGAACGAAAAGATCGACAGATCGATCTACCCCTGCCTCGATCAGTGGCCCGATCAGTGCATCGACACGCTCGGTGGACAGCACTTCGATGCCCTCCAGATGTGAGGAGATCAATTGAGAGAACTCTTCGAGGGCTTGCGGATCCTGGCGACAGAGTCGAGAGATCCACGTTGCATCGAGGAGCCTCGGCTCAGCATCGGTCGGGGGAGGAGGGATCGGTCCGGTGGCTGGCCAGACGCCCGCCAGGAGCATCAAGTTCGGATCTCTACTGCTGGGTAGCTGTCTGGCGATGGCATCCGATATTCGTTGTTGCGGAGACAGTGTCGCGATCTGTCCCTCCAGGTCGTTGCTGAGAAGTGCCACCCATGTCGCCAGTTCCCCGGTTGTTTCGGTCTTTCCTTTGGCCTTCTCCATCACGACTCTCTCTTCAGTGAACACGACCCAGGGGATTCCTGGCTTCACTCCTCGTGATGGCGGGCCGGAGATACTCGCAGTGTTGATTCCTGGAAATAGAATTTCGACTGAATAAGGGGGTTCGGTTCCACGTATCTCCGCCTGGATGCGACGATCTTCCTTTTTCGATGTGACGGAAGTCTGGATCAGGTTGTTTTGATGGAATCGGATCGTGGTGCCAGTGATCTCGTCACGGGAGGAGAGCAGGGAAGATCCAGAAAGATTGGCGACGCGAATGACGTCGAGGTGCAGGACCGGCGGGGACAGGATGGCGAGCAGTTCCTTGGCCCTGGCACGAATTTCTGGATCCGGATCGAGCAGGGTCGCACGGAGAGCCACTACAGCCTCCGGACCCGATTCCAGGATTCGACGGGCTGCTTCCTCACGTTTGGCCCAGTCATCTGCGCCCAGATCTTCAATCCAGGTCCCCAGGTCGTCATCCAGGTGGAGGCCGGCGGGACCGCTGGTCAGCAGCAGGCAGAACAGAATGAAACAGGTCAACATGACATCAGTATGCTCCCGGGTAATTGCGTGGCGCCCAGGATTCTCCTATCTTCCTTACAGGACAGCTCTGCTGAGGGAAATGCTCAAGTTGGTCACGGCTCAAAGCCGATATTCCTACTGGTACCCCTTACGGACAGTCGTCAGCACCTGGCCGCTCTCGATCGACTGGCGGCCACTTTGACAAGTTGCTGCCTCTAAGGATAACCCGAATTGGGATCGGGTGCAGGTTCGTGAGTAATCGGAATAACCGGAGGTTGGTAGCCTGATGGATAGCTCTCTCGACATGGAACTTCGTAATGGCCTCAATGGCCTGCAAGAAGTTGAGAATGAGAGGCGCTTTGAGGTTCTGGCAGGACTCCTGCTGGGAGCCTTGCTGAAGAGATTCCAGAGTCGTTGTGTCTCTCTCCATTTGATATCAGCCCCCGATCCAGAGGGTAATCGGCAAGTCGAGGAGATTCAGGTTCGGAGTGTCGGAGGCCAGAGGCCTTCAGGAACCATAGACTCTGATCTACTGGAAAGCCTTGGAAGTCTCGAAGCACCGCAGTTGATTCAAGGTGTCGGCTCCGATGCGTTGGCTCCGATCTTGAGTTATTCGATACCGCTGATCAGCGGAGAACGTGCGCTCTTTGTGATAGAGGGAGATCCCGCAGTGGGGTTTGGCAAGGCAGCTGCTGCATCACTGCGTGAAATGATCGATGAGGTTTTGTTCGATATCGTCGACATCTTTCTGATTTCCAGGCAGGCAAAGCTGGTTGCGACCCTCGAGTCAAGAGTCGAACGGCTCGAGGAAGTGATGGTGCAACACGATCTTGAAATTCATCTGGTAGATCATGAGCCGATCAAACAGCAACTGATTCCTTCCTACGCAGTCGGTGAGATTTCGACCGTAGTTCCGGAGATGGTAGAGGTGCTGAAGCAGGTGGAGAGACTGCGAGATACCGATCTCAATGTTCTCATACGTGGAGAGACGGGCACGGGTAAGGAAGTCGTTGCTCGCGCCTTCCATCAAGACTCTTCCAGATCCTCGAAAGTGTTCGAAGTCATTTCATGTGCCTCTCTGGCTCCCGGTCTGATCGAGGGCGAACTGTTCGGTTGGCGCAAGGGTGCGTTCAGCGGTGCAGATGAAGATCGAACTGGCATCTTCGAGAGTGCAAATGGCGGAACGGTTCTCCTCGATGAAGTTGGAGAATTACCGCTGGAGATCCAGCAGAAGTTGTTGAGAGTTCTGCAGGAAGGTGCGCTCCGTCCTGTTGGTGGAACCGAGCTGGTCACCGTAGATGTAAGAGTGCTCGCCTCCACAAGGTACGACCTGCTGGAGATGGTGAGTCAGGGAAAATTCCGTGAAGATCTGTACTATCGACTTGCAGGTTTCGTTCTGGAGCTCCCACCTCTACGAGAAAGAGCTGCAGATATTCCGCTACTCTTGAAACGGTTTGTTTCTGAACTGGATGAGTCTCCAGAGCAATCGATGCGCTTTTCCGAAAGCGCTGTGAACGAACTGGTGGTACACCCGTGGCCTGGAAACATTCAGCAGCTCAAGAACGTAATTCAACAGGCAATCCTGACCTGTAAGGGTCGAGTCGTTCCTCGCAAATTGGTTCAACAGTATCTGGACGGATCGACCACTGAGCGGTTACAGGGGGACAAGGTCCAGTCGACCCAGGATGAAATCATGTTGAGGATCCCAGCCACAGAAGGTTTCAACGACATCGTCTCAGAAGTGGAGCGGTTGGTTATCTTGACGGCCTTGCGTCGCAATCGTGGTAACAAGTCGAGGGTAACCAAACAGCTGAAGATTCCCCGCCAGACTCTCTACAACAAGATTGATCGCTACTGCATTGATGAATCGGAATACAAGTAGTCCCTCGATTTAGATCGATCTGAGCATTACTTCCGCCACAGCCATGAAGATGATTGCGGCTGTCACATCGTTGAAACTGGTGATGAATGGCCCTGCCACCAGTGCCGAATCGAGCCCGATTCGTTCGCACAGGATCGGCAAGGCGGTGCCACATGCGTTGGCAAAAATAATTCCTGCACCTATTCCAGTAGCTACAGCGAGAGGAAGTCGCAGAAATTGATCGGTGATTTGTAATCCGGTTGCTATGAACAGCACCGCTCCGACGATGGCTCCGATCGCTATGGCGATCAGCAATCCAACGACAACTTCCTGGCGGAATAGACGGAAAGTAGATCGTCCCAGTTCTATGTCACCTACCGCCATGCCCCTCACGACGACCGTTGCCGACTGCGTGCCCACACCACCAGCGATTCCCATCACCAGGGGTATGAACGCTGCTAGCAGCAGTCGTTGATCAGCAGTGGAGTTGAGGATCTGGTCGAAATCTAGTTCTCCTGGGTGCATCCATGCCAGTATGAAACCACTGAGAACCGGCAGCAGTAACCAGGGGATTCTGACGAGAGCTCTTTTCAGGATTTTTTGCTGGGCCGGATGGCTCTCGGGAGCACCAGCCAGTCGGTAAATATCCTCATCTGCTTCGTCAGAGAGAATTTCAACGATGTCATCAATGGTTGCGACTCCGAGTAGATGCTCATGTTCATCAACCACGGGAATCGCCTGCAGGTTGTACTTACGAGCAAGGTTTGCAACGTCCTCGCGGTCCTCGTCAACGCGCACCGAAATCACTTCGGCTGTCATCATTTCACTGACCGTTTGCTGTGGAGTTGCTCCGAGTAAGTCTCGAATCGAGATCACGCCGATCAGGTGACGATTTTTGTCGATCACGTAGACGTAATTCACAACCTCGGTATCGATGTCCTCTTGAATTCGCGATAGAGACTCTTCCGCAGTGAGTTGTGGATTGATCGCTATGTAATCCAGAGTCATGATTCCACCAGCAGAATGCGGCGGGTGTTGCATCAATCGCAACAATTCGACAGTGGTGGCCGGGTCCATTTCCGCTAGAACTTCTCTGCGTTGTCCCTGGGGAAGTTCATTGAGCAAGTCGGTGGCTTCATCGGGCGGCATTTCCTCGAGGATTTGCTTTAACCGATTCAGGTCGAGATTTTCGAGGACCTGCTCGCGAGAAGTGGCATCCGTTTCATCAATTACCTCAGCCTGTGCCTCGGTGCCGATCGCGGCGAACACTTTCAGCGTTTCGGTGGGGTCGAAGTCATCGAGAATATCGGCAATATCTTCGGCACGAATTCCTGCAAGAAGTTCCCTGAGACGTTCCTCACTGTCGGCAGAATCGATGCAGGATCGGATCTGTTCGATGATGAGGTTGGTGGGGTCATGAGGGAGCTGGGACAAAGTGAGAACCCCTTCCTTGGCGATTCGGTTGCCGATGGTCTCCAACTGCTCCTGATATAGCAACAGATCCAGCCCACGGCAGACACTGCCACGCTGGCAGGACTGCTCTGCCTAACCGACTGCATGCTGTCATACTGGCAGTTTCTTGCGATCGAGGAATGATCAAAGCTCTTCCTGATTGGATCTAAACTCTTTTCTGGAAGTGACTTGTGAATAGATCGGTGGGGCGAGGTCCGGCGGCACGATCATTGCAAAATGAAGGGATGCCCGGGAAGGACCGGGTTCTGAGAGGTCGCTCTGATGCTGTCCGAGATATCGACACCGGGAACAGGTTCCCCAGGAGCGAGATTCTCAGGATCTCGTTACCGGGTGTTGCTGGCAGATGACGATCCAGGGGTACGCGGAAGTCTGGCCGCCCTGCTCGACAGGGATGGATTCATGACCGAGCACGCCAGTGGAGGACAGGAAGTCCTCACTCTGTTGAAAAACTTCCAGCAGAGGAGTGTCGCCGGCCAGCTAGCGGTTCGCCCGTTTGATTTCCTGGTGCTGGATGTGCACATGCCGGATCTCACGGGGGTTGAAGTGTTGAGACGGATTCGCCGCGAATATCGGTGGAGATTTCCTGCTCTGTTTGTCAGCGGTGAAGCGAGTGTTGAACTGAAAAAAGACGTTGAAGATGCGGGTGGTTTCGCGTTGTTGCCGAAACCAGTCGAGCCAGATCTGTTCCGGAGCAGAATTCGGGATCTGGTTCGCACCTTGCTAGAGAATTGATCAGAGTTGATCTCTGTGCACTCCTGATGCGGGGGCGTCGAGATCGAGGAGAGAATGTCCAAAAGGGCACGAGAAAGGGAGGAGACTCCAATGTCGAAACTCAATCTTCGTCCGCTCAACGACAAGATTGTCGTGAAGCGGCTCGAAGCGGAAGACCGGACCAAGGGCGGTATCTTCTTGCCAGATAATGCCAAGGAAAAGCCCAGAGAGGGCAAAGTCATGGCTCTTGGAGATGGCAAGTTGCTTAAGGATGGTAACCGCGCAGATTTCCAGGTGAGCAAGAATGATCGTGTGATCTTCAGTTCCTACGCTGGTACCGAGATCAAAGTGGAAGGTCAGGAGTACTTGATCATGAGCGAGGACGACGTTCTCGCCATTGTCAACGCTGACTAGTTAATTGGGAATAACCGAGCCCTTTATGCAGTGAAATCTGTAAAGGGCAGATGAACATGAGAGGAACTGACACGATGGGCGCAAAGCGCATCGCGTTTGACCACGAAGCTCGCGACGCTGTACGCCGTGGCGTACAGAAGCTTGCCAGGGCTGTGATGGTCACGCTCGGCCCCAGAGGCCGTAATGTCGTTCTTGAGAAATCTTTTGGCGCACCCACTGTCACCAAGGATGGTGTCACCGTGGCGCGTGAAATTGAACTCGAGGACTCTTTCGAGAATATGGGAGCTCAGATGGTGAAGGAAGTTTCCTCGAAAACTTCTGACAACGCCGGTGACGGCACCACCACAGCAACTGTACTTGCCAATGCAATCTTCAATGAAGGCCTCCGCAACGTAACCGCAGGTGCGAATCCTGTGAGCTTGCAGCGTGGAATCCAGAAAGCCGTTGAAAATATCATCGGTGAGCTGGGAGTCATGTCCACCGAGGTGCAGGACAAGACCGAGATTGCTCAAGTCGGCAGCATCGCGGCCAATAATGATCCTGAAATCGGCAACATCATCGCGGACGCGATGGAGAAGGTCGGCAAGGATGGGGTCATCACCGTGGAAGAAGGGAAGTCCCTTGATACCACCGTGGACTGGGTCGAAGGAATGCAGGTCGACAAGGGTTACCTCTCTCCTCATTTCGTGACGGATACCGAGGAGATGGCATGTGTACTTGAGGATCCATACATCCTGATTCATGAGAAAAAGGTTGGTTCCATCAAGGACCTGGTACCTCTGCTCGAGAAGATCGCACAATCTGGAAAGCCGATCCTGGTTCTGGCCGAAGACGTTGAGGGCGAAGCTCTCGCGACTCTGGTTGTGAATAAGCTGCGTGGCACCTTCTCTTGCTGCGCCGTGAAAGCTCCAGGTTTTGGAGATCGTCGCAAGGCGATGCTTGAAGACATTGCCATCCTTACCGGTGGCCGTGCCATATTCGATGATCTCGGAATCGATCTGAAGAACGTCGATATCTCGTTCCTGGGTCGTGCCAAGAAAGTCATCATCGAGAAGGAAGCGACGACTCTCATCGAGGGCGCTGGTTCCTCCGCTGATATCAAGAGCCGGATTGATCAGATTCGTGCCGAGATGGAGAAGGCTTCCTCCGACTATGATCGCGAAAAGCTGCAGGAGCGTCTCGCCAAGCTTTCTGGTGGTGTTGCCCAGATCAATGTGGGTGCTGCGACCGAGACCGAGATGAAGGAAAAGAAGGCTCGCGTCGAGGATGCTCTGCACGCGACCCGTGCGGCTGTTGAAGAAGGAATCGTCCCGGGTGGCGGAGTCGCTCTTCTACGTGCCAGCCTGAAGCTCGATGAAGTTGACGTTAATGGTGACGAGGCGATTGGTGTTGATATCGTACGTCGTGCGGTCGAGGCTCCGATTCGTCAGATCGCTGAGAACGCTGGTGTCGATGGCGCCATCGTTAGCGAGCGAGTCAAGGCAGGTAAGGATTCTCATGGTTTCGATGCTCTCAACATCGTTTATGTCGACATGATTGAGGCTGGAATCATCGATCCGACCAAGGTTACCCGCACAGCTCTCGAGAATGCTGCTTCCATCGGAGGATTGCTTCTCACAACCGAGGCTGTGGTCAGCGACATGCCCAACAATGATGACGCTGCAGGTGGCGGCGTTCCCGCCGGCATGGGCGGCATGGGCGGCATGGGTGGCATGGGTGGCATGGGCGGGATGTACTAGTCCTGCACTGTTAACCTTGCTGCGAAAGGGCCCTGCAACGGATTCCGTTGCAGGGCCCAGTTTTTTGGTTTGGTGAAGGTTGGGACTTGATTAGCGGGGACCACTTCGGCGGTTCTTGCCCCCGCCTGAACGGGGACCACGTTTCTTTGAGTCCCCTTTGCGAAAGTCACGAGGTGGTTTCCCCGGTCGCTTACCACGTCTTCCTGTCGCCTTGCTGCCGGCAGATCTCGCAAACGGTTTACCTCGGCGAGAGCGCGAACCTGGATCCGGTTTGGCACCGCGAGGTGGGAGCCATTTTTCCTCGCTGATGGGGAATCCTGTCTCCCGGATGATCCGATTCCACGAAATCTTCGAGGAAGCATCGACCAGGCTGATGGCTGCACCCTTTGCTCCGGCTCGACCAGTTCTACCGATCCGGTGAACATAGGTCTCCACTTCATCGGGAATGTCATAGTTCACCACACGCGATACCGCTTCCACATCGAGTCCTCTTGCAGCGACATCGGTAGCCACCATGGTGGTGATTTTCTTCTGTTTGAACCCTTCAAGGATCTTGAATCGCCGATCCTGATCATGATCACCATGCAAGGACCCTGCAGGGTACCCTCGTCCCCATAGATCTCGATCGAGTTCGATCACAGCTCTACGGGTGTTACAGAAAATTATGCAGGTCTCTTCCTGGTATTGATCCAGCAACTGATGGACCCAGTACTTCTTGGCCCAGTCTTCACAGCGGATAAATTTTTGGTCGATTTCCGGGACCGTTGCGATCTCCTTGATGGTTGAAATGATCTTGGGATTCTTCATGAAGCGATTCATGAGAGATTTGATACGAGGAGGTAATGTCGCGGAAAACAGATATGTTTGTCGATCATCAGAAGTGTGTTCGAGTATTTCGAATACGTCGTCGATAAATCCCATATCGAGCATTCGGTCCGCTTCATCGAGGACAACCTGATCTGTCCAGCCGAGGCGTATCTTTCCGCTGCGCAGGAAGTCGAGCACCCTGCCCGGTGTTCCAACAACCATCTGTGCGCCACTACGTAGTTGAAGCAGTTGCTGTGATTGATGCACTCCTCCGACTACAAGCGCGACACGAATCCCTAGTGTTTTACCGAGTGCCGAGGCAACTTCTTCTACCTGTTGAGCAAGTTCTCGGGTCGGACACAAGACGAGGGATTGAACGGCGACACGTTCGGGATCTAGCTTCCCGATGATGGGAGCAGTAAAGGCCAGGGTTTTTCCGGTCCCGGTTTCCGCTTTCCCGATCAAATCACTGCCGTCCAGCGCGACTGGAATCGCCAACTCCTGAATCGGAGTTGGATGTATAAATCCGAGCGCAGTGAGTCTCTGTTGAACAACTTCGGGAAGATGTAAATCCGCGAATGAAATCGTCGGATTCTCTTCGTCGGGAGTTTCTTTGTTCTTGGGAGAAGGCTCGGGTTTATTCAGCCCCGAGAGGAAATCATCGCTATGCATGCTTCTATTGTACGCATCTCCACTTCCCAGCGACATCAGACCGCCAGGAATTCCTCAAGCTCAGGTATCACAATGGGAAGCCTCTGATATGATTTCTGTGATTATTGGCTTCCATTTGTGAAGAGTCAGTCCCATCTGGACCAGAAATGAGGGAATCCGAGCATGAGAATCACAGTGGTGGGAACGGGATACGTTGGATTGGTCACCGGGACCTGTTTTGCCGAGAGCGGCAATGCCGTCACCTGTGTCGACCATGATGCCTCAAAGGTGGAGAGCCTCAGGGGCGGGGAAATCCCCATTTACGAGCCTGGACTCGAAGAACTGGTCGAAAGGAATGCTTCTTCTGGGCGTCTTTCCTTTTCGACGGATCTCGGGGTATCCATCGATGGGGCAGAGGTCGCCTTCATTGCAGTCGGGACCCCACAGGGGGTCGATGGTTCCTGTGATCTGTCGGCAGTCCGAGCCGTAGCAGAGGAGATAGGAACGGCGATGACTGGCCCTCTCGTGGTCGTGAATAAATCTACCGTTCCGGTGGGAACTGCCAGAATGGTTTCAGATATCATCTCGTCGAACACCTCGTATTCGGTAAGCGTCGTCTCGAATCCTGAGTTCCTCAAGGAAGGCGCTGCCATCGATGACTTCATGAAACCAGATCGAGTAGTCATCGGAACCGAAGATGATTCAGCCGCAGACATGATGCGTGAGTTGTATTCTCCATATGTTCGAACGGGGAAGCCGCTACTGATCATGGATCCTGCATCTGCTGAGATGACGAAATACGCCGCAAATGCGATGCTTGCTACAAAGATTTCTTTCATCAATGACATCGCCAGGTTATGCGAGATTGTCGGAGCTAATGTATCGAGTGTGAGACAGGGAATGGGTAGTGATAGCCGTATCGGTCCACATTTCTTGTTCCCCGGTGTTGGATACGGAGGGTCTTGTTTCCCCAAGGACGTCCGAGCACTTTCCTCGCTGGCAAAAGATCATGGCACCTCTCTTGAAATCCTTGATGCTGTGGATGCGATCAATGATCGGCAAAAGAAGTATCTCGTCGATAAAGTGGTAAAAAGATTCGGGGAAGATCTCTCCGGACGGGTTTTCGCGATGTGGGGACTGGCCTTCAAACCACGAACCGATGATATGAGAGAAGCTCCATCGAAAGTGATCGCCGATGAACTGGTTCGACGGGGAGCGAAAGTTCATGGAACCGATCCAGAGGCGATTCCTAATGCTCGGATGGAGATGGGGGATCTCATGGAGTATTTCGAAGATCCCTACGATGCTGTCTCGGGAGCCAGTGCCATCTTGCTCGTAACCGAGTGGAATGAGTACAGAAGGCCTGAATTTGACCGTTTGAAAAATCTTCTTACAGAACCGGTTGTATTCGATGGTCGGAACATCTGGAATGCAGAGATGACCTTCAAACATGGTCTTGAATATCACGGGATCGGAACCAGGAGTACTCAGAATGGCATTTAGCAGGGTACTGATCACTGGCGGAGCAGGATTCATCGGATCTCATCTTTCCGATCTGTTTCTTGAGCGTGACTGTGATGTCGTAGCGATGGATAATTTGCTCACCGGTGATATTCGAAACATCGAGCACCTCATGGGTAATCCAAGGTTTCGATTTGTCCATCACGATGTGACGGACTTCATCCACGGAACCGGGAAGATTGATGCGATCCTCCACTTCGCTTCACCAGCGAGTCCCATCGATTACCAGGAATTCCCGATTCAGACCCTCAAAGTGGGTTCACTGGGGACGCATAAGGCTCTTGGACTTGCCAAGTCCTGCGGTGCAAAGTTTCTACTGGCAAGTACCAGCGAGGTCTATGGCGATCCACTTGTACATCCTCAACCTGAATCTTACTGGGGAAATGTGAACCCGATCGGAGTTCGGGGCGTCTATGACGAGGCCAAGAGATTTGCGGAAGCTTTGACGCTTGCTTACCATCGTACTCATGGAGTCGACACTCGAATCGTCCGTATTTTTAATACATACGGTTCCCGTATGCGACTCAATGATGGCCGTGCTCTTCCCAACTTTATTTGCCAGGCGCTGTCCGAGGAGCCACTGACTGTATTCGGAGATGGAAGCCAGACTCGTTCCTTCTGCCATGTTAGTGATCTGGTCGATGGAATCTGGAGATTGCTTGAATCGGATGTGGTCGAGCCAGTGAATCTGGGAAATCCTGATGAGATACCCATCATCGATTTTGCCAGAGAAGTCATCAAGCTGACGAATTCAGGCAGCGATATCACTCACCATCCGTTGCCAGAGGATGATCCACAGGTCAGACAGCCAGACATCACCCTGGCAAAGTCGGTTCTCGACTGGAGCCCGAAAGTGTCACTGACCGAGGGTTTGCGCGATACGATTCCATATTTCATGCGAGCTCTTGAATCCCAGGGGGATAAATCGGTCTCTTTCACCGAAAGTTGATCGAGGAGGTCTTCCAGTGCTGAGCCTAGAACGAGTTCTCATCGCGGCAGAATCCTCTTCCGAGGAGATTGGTATCTTCGTATCGGAACTGTCCGCCTGTCTGAAAAATTCAGGAGTCGAATCCAGTTGCTGGTCCCCCAGGGAATCCGATCTACCTGACGTGAATCAGGATCTGATCATCGTCATCGGTGGCGATGGTTCTTTGATGTCCTTGTTACGAGTTCTTGATCATCCTCCGGTTCCAATCTATGGCGTCAATTTTGGGCGTGTAGGATTCCTGATGAATTCCCGTCAAGATCCTAATTCGATGGTAGATACGCTCCTGCGTGGTGAATTTGTTGAACAGCAGTTGCCAGTTCTATCGGCACGATGGACCAAGCCTGGAGGAGAAACTGGTAAGGCTGCCGGAATCAACGATGTTGTTCTGGAGAGAGATTCCGGCCAGACAGTCCATCTGGGTCTCTACATCGACGAAGTACTCCTGAATGCCTACTCAGGAGACGGGTTGGTCATCTCCACTGCCGCTGGATCTACCGCTTATTCTCTGGCTGCGGGGGGACCGGTTATTCATCCTGATGTGGATGGGATCGTCGTCACACCGCTCAACGCCCATCGTCCGGTCCAGTTCCACTCCTTGCAATTTCCCATGATCGTTCCACTTGGTGCGAAAATTCGAGTGGTTGGTAAAGGTTGCCAGAAGAGACCGATTCGTGTCGTCGTTGATGGCGAATCTTTCTCCGAAATCGAGGAGTTATCAGTCACTGATCGAGGTGATTGTGTACGCCTTCTGAGGCCTCAGGGTTATCAGTACATACAACGGATCGTCTCCCAGATCATCGGAAATGGCGAAGAGGCCGATTGAAGTCCTATTTCTGATGTTTGCTTTCGGGAGTAAGACTCGATCAATCGCCTTCCGTCGCCTACCATCATGAAGTCATGTCGAATCCAGAGAATCAACTCCTAGAATTTTTCAGAGAAGCCTTTCTCCAGGCGGATCGATCCGGTTCCAGGCTTCAGGCACTGTCGCCGCTGCTGGCCTGGTTTCAGCAACGAAGTGGTGGACAACGAGCTTTTCTCATCAGTTCCAGGGACGATGGAGGCTATCGAGTCTGGTGCTCCAGAGATGCGGATGGGCGAAAAATATCGAAGGCAGCTGAATCCATCTCCCACCATGCATTCGAGCTCGGGTGTAACGAGAAAGGGCACACATTTTTTTCGGATGTCCATCTGGATCGTCGATTCAGAGCTGCTTCTGAAACCAAAGGGGTTACCCGATCTCGCTGGATCCTGGTGATTCCGATATCTATTGAAGGAGATCCCACGGCCCTTTATCTCGATTCAAAGTTCGATTCCTTTGATTCAAGTATTCTTGATGACATGGATGTAAATGTCGTTCGTGCCTGCATTGATATGGTCATGGATATTGAACTGAGTAGATCACGCGAATCGGATGTGAAGTCCGCATCTTCCAGATCAGACAGTATTCAGAAGAAGCAAGCTCCCATTGTTGAAGTCTTACCGGAGCGCATCGAGAGTCGTATCGGCGATTTCATCACTCAGTCTGGAACCCTGAAGGATGCCATCGCCGAGTTGAAAAAGATCGCGGTGACGAAGATTCCCGTGTTAGTCGAGGGTGAGAGTGGAACGGGAAAGGAACTGCTGGCGAAAGCAATTCATCAACACAGTGAATGTGACGGCCCAATTGTAGCTCTGCACTGTGGTTCTGTTACCGAGTCACTTATCGAGGTTGAACTGTTCGGATACGAGAAGGGTGCTTTCACAGATGCGGCAACAGAGAAGGCCGGATTGATAGAATCTGCCTCAGGGGGCACGCTTCTACTGGATGCTATCGATGAAAGCTCGATGGCCCTCCAGCTTTCGTTGCTACGTTTTCTTGAATCGGGGAGCTATCGCCGGGTTTCAGGGGAAGAGGAAAGAACCGCCGATGTGAGGATCATCGCATGTTCTTCGACGAAAGGTAAACATGCGGGGATTCGGGAGGAATTATACTATCGGCTCGCTGGCTTTCAGGTCTGGCTGCCACCTTTGCGCGAAAGACCCATCGATGCGTTGTGGATTATCGAAAAGATATTGTCTGGTGACGAACAGAAGCAACCGCTCCTGGAAGCGGAGGCGCAAGCGCTGATCCTCTCTCACGGGTGGCCCGGAAATGGCTGGGAAGCGACTCATCTGGCGCAGAGGATTCTGGTTTCAAATCATCAGACAGTGGATGGCCCGAAGGTACTGGAACTGCTAGGTGTTCTGAACAGTGGGGAAATCGCGTCAGATCCCGGGGTTCGTGAAGTTCTTGGATTGGCCGAGCGCGAGGTAATTGTGAGAGCTCTGGAGGTCGCGGATGGAAATAAATCCATCGCGTGTAAAACCCTCGGAATTTCTAGACGCACCCTCTACAGAAGGATGCGGAAGTATGGAATTCCGCTCGCTGGATCAGATCGGTATGATTCCTGAAGTCTACTTCGGAAGAGGAGGAAGGCTGCGCCGCTCTTCATCAGTGCTCAGCGATTCATCACCAAACTGATCTTCAAATCCTAGTTGCCGCCACACCAGATAATCGAGGAGTTCTCCTGGATCTGGTGGGGGCCCCGGCGATTTGCGAGACTTACCTTTTTTTTGATTCATGTTGTTGATCGGGGGTGGAACTGAACCCCCAAATTTCCCATCGACTCCCTATCCGGAAATACACTCCCGTCGGACCGAATAATTGACAAATATTTCCAGGAGTTTGATCACTCGGTGACCAGTCGCCTCAGTTCAGAGCAGATGCGTTCAACGGATGGAATCCGATCAGCTTCAAGGCCCTTGTGGAATGGTGCAGGGCTGTCGGGATAAGCGATGCGGCGAACTGGAGCATCCAGGTTCCAGATGGCGTCATCGCAGATTCGAGCGGCGAGCTCAGCACCGAATCCACCCGTGATGGTTGCTTCATGAACAATCGCGACCCGCTGAGTGCGTTCGACAGATTCGATGATCGGTTGAGGGTCCAGTGGTGAGAGAACAGGGAGATCGATGACTTCCGTTTCGATTCCTTCCTGTGAGAGAATTTCGGCCGCTTCGAGGGCTTTGTGCGTCATCCAGCCCCAGGAGATGGTGGAAACAGAGTCACCTTTACGCAGGACGTGAGCCTGGCCATGGATCCGGTCTGGAATCGAGGCGCTGGTGATCGGAGATTGCTCCCGTCTGTACAGGTACTTGTGCTCGAAATAGAGCACCGGATTGGGATCCTGGATCGCTGATCGGAGCAGTCGGTATGCGTCATCGGAAAAGGCCGGCGAAACGACTTTCAACCCGGGTGTTTGCAGGAACCAACCCTCGACATTTTGCGAATGGAAAGCACCGGCTCCCATTCCGCCTCCTCCGGGTAGCCGAATCACAAAGGGGACTGATCTTTCAGTTCTCCAGTACATTTTTGCAGCGACGTTAACCAGTTGGTTGAACCCACATGAGATGAAATCTGCGAATTGCATCTCGATAACGGGTCGCATGCCAAGCATTGCCGCGCCGGTTGCAATACCGATGGTCCCACTTTCGGCGATCGGTGTATTTCGGACTCGCTGCTCTCCAAACTCTTCAAGAAATCCTCGAGTGATTTTGAATGCGCCACCATGTCCAGCGATATCCTGCCCCATCAACACAACGCGATCATCGGATCGCATTTCGTCCAGTAGAGCTTTGCTGATGGCATCGATGTAGAGAGTGTCTTCTAATTGAGGAGTGGTGTCAGTCGGCATAAATCCTCCGGGGTTTGCCGACTTCTGGTTCAGGCATCGACATCGCTTCATCGACGACGTTAATGACGAGATCTGCGCAGCGTTCCTTGATTTCATCGATCTTCGCCTGGGAGGCGATGTTCTTTTTGATCAGTTTTTCTTCCAGTAAAGACATCGGATCATGTTCGCGATATTGTTCCAGCTCTTCGGCAGGAACCTGTAGCAGTGAATCATCTCCTTCGGAGTGCCCTCTTTGCCGGCCAAGCATCGCCTCTACAAGAGTTGGTCCATCGCCGGCACGAGCTCTGGCCACCGCTGTATTCATCACTGCGAGTACTGCCTCTGGATCGTTGCCGTCCACCTGTATCCCGGGGATTCCGTAACCGCTTGCCCTGTCTACCAGATTTTCACAGGCATATTGCTGTGAAGTGGGTGTTGAGAATGCCCATCGATTGTTCTCGATGATGAGTATGAACGGGAGCTTCCAGACGGATGCGATGTTGAGAGCTTCATGAAAATCTCCGGTTGAAGTCGCACCCTCTCCAATGAAATTTATTGCAACTCTGTCGGATTTCTCCTGTTGAAAGGCCAGGGCTGCACCTGCGGCGACTGGAATCATCGAACCCAGGTGGCTGATCATTCCGATATGGATCAATCCATGTTCTTCTTCGAAGTGGTTGTAATGATATGAGCGTTCGTATCCTGCAGAAAATCCGGCATCCCGGCCAAGCATCTGGCAGGTCAAGCGCAGAAGACGCTGTTTGGAATCTCCATCCAGTGGGTTTCTGTATCGCATACCTTCTGGCAGCAATCCGGGAAGAAGTTGATCAGCATCGAGGTAGTGTCTGAGAATAGCTCCAGAATCTCTGTGCAGGGTCAGCAAGGCATCTCCTGCGTCTATTGTCGAAGCGCATGCCACAGTTGTGGCTTCGTTTCCGACGGATGAATACCACTTCGAAAGGGCTCCAGTTTTGAACATCTTCTCGAAACGAAGATCCCATTCACGTGAGAGTCTCATGTACAGATGCATCTCGAGAAGCACCAGATCCTGTGCGTCAGTCTCTGCCTCATAGAACCCGGCAGCACTGAAATCTGTCCTGTCCGAAGATAGTGGAGCGCTGGAGCCATCATCGATCATGGGCGGATGTTATCAATCTCTTCAACTTTGAGCCACCTTCGGTGCTGAACGTAGAATTTGGTATTCTCCCCGGTCTGTAACGATCATTGAGTAAATCCTTTGCGGAGATTGTGACGATCAAAATCGGTCTACGAATTCGATCCGATGGCGACCTCTCCGTGGAGGAAAGGCTTCAGGAGCTCCGGATTTTCACTTTCAGCCTGATCCCATAGTTGACGAAAATCGCTTCTATTGCTGCGCCAGCGTTTTTTGTTTTGATCGTCATGGAGGATCTCGAAGTCGACAACGTGCAATGCGCCTGGGATCTGGAGAACAACTGGTTGGTCACTGTTGGAACTCCATGCGGGAATAATCTTATCACCGTACAAAATTCCACCGATCATTTTATCAACGTTGTCATCGGAGGAGATGGGATAGGCACCGATAAACCCACGGGTCTTCCGGTAGAGTACGGTGGTTTCATCGTCTAGCTCCAGTTTCTGCAAACGAAGCAGATCTGTTTCTCCATCGAGTAACAGGGGGACTTTCCCCTCACGTTGCCAGAGAGCAGTTCCGACGATCAGTGAACATTGCTTTTGATGTTCATCTTTGGCTGGGAGAGAAGCGATGAGCAATAACGGAGGGTTTTCCAGCGCGCTGGTGTCGACTTCGAGTACCAATCCTGCCCATGGGCTGGTGCTGCCAAAATCGACTGGTTCGGTTGGCCAGTTCCAGAATATGAGGGCTGCGAGCAGGATCATCGGTAATGCAGTTCGCCAGAAGTTCAATTGGAGATCCAATTCTGAAAGATGGGTCAGGTTTCCAGCTGTAACGCTGACCAATATCCATCATCGATGTTGAATGTGCCATTTGAATCGAATTGATTGCTGATAAAAAACTGGTCCTCAGGGACAGGGGTAGTCGTAGCAGCGCAAAAAGTCTGGAGTTGGATCGGGGCCACAGGCTGGATAGGGGGCTGCCGGGACGGGGCCATTGACGAAGAAGGCGTTCAACGCATAAACCACATCGGACAGATTTACGCTGCTGTCATCATTGCAGTCAGCTGCAATCGGACAGTGGCCAAACTCATCTCCAAAAAAGAGCCAGCCGAGAACATCGATGGGATCGGAAATGCTCAGCATTCCATCTGCATTCGCGTCACCTCGTACGAAAGGTTCGATTCCGATTTCGAGGGAGATTTCATCCATCAGGACTGGCGGTCCCTTGTCTTGCTGAAGCCATTGTTCATAGAGAATATCACCGGCGTCGTTGGTGATATTTTCGTCTTTCAAGAACTCAATATATTCTTTGCTTGCGGTTTGGTACCAAACTTTCACCGTCAGCAACATGGAGCCATCAGGAATTTCATAGTAGGTGTCGTGCCAGTGTTGACCGTCCTCGTAATCGATTCCCACCGGCTCTGCCTGGACCGTTGCAAAACCTGCATTGGTGAATCCGCGAGGCGGAATGCGATTGTCCTTGAATATCTTGTTATTCAGTGCGAAGTGAAAAGATGGTCCCTCGGGAAGTCCGGACAGGGTGGAAGTCAGCCCATCAATTCCATGTTTTGCTTCAAAGACGGTAGTGGTGGAAGATTCAAGTTCTGCAGTCGAGAAATCGTAAGCTCCGTGGTGGGCTAGCGTTTGTCCGAATGGGTCCTGAAAGTGGACCTCGATCCAGATTCTGCGCCCTTCCGGATAACCGGTGGGAAGTTTGTGGCCGCTCTGATTGATCACGCGAACCTTCAACTGGTCATTGATCACTGTCAGTTCCAGGTCACTGGCGGCCTGTAGCATCGAGACATTGAGAGATTTTGCGAGATTGATCAGTGCTGGGTCCATGTATGCCGGTGTGTCCCAGAGTAGATAACTGGTATCGAGGGCATGGATCGCGTCGAGGACCCAGGTCTGGGCACCGCTGAAATAGTGAATGGCGAGGTCATTGCGGACCGGGCCTCCCAGATTGCAGCCAATTCCCGAGGTCCTGGGCATGTGGCAGTCCTGACAAGTACTCACATTGGGATTGTTTCCGCCGAACCGTCCTCCCATGTTGACCGGGCCCTGCCCGAATTCGCTTTGACTCCACTCCCCATAAGTTCTCTCGACGGGGAACTCATCGTTGGGATCATGAGTGGGATGGGGAGCATTGAGATCCATCAGTACGTACGACTGGCCCTGACGGATATAAGCCGGGTTGGAAACGTCATGGCACGTCCCGCACAGCTCAGACTTGGTGTGATAAGTGGATTCAAAAAATGGATGCCAGGGGAAATTTGATCCGAGATTATAGGGACCTCTACGTCGATCAAGCGGATCGATGACGTACTGTCCGGTGTGTGAATGTGCTGGGACTTCTGCGAGATCATTCAGAATATCAAGATCAACCGCTGGGCTCTGTCCGGCAACATATCGAGGATCGACCATTCGATGACAAAGATTGCAGGTCACGCCATCGAAATCATTGACCCCACTCACATTTGATCCGTCGGTGGGAGTGCTGTTGCCTGCCAACCAGGCTCCCGGGGTATGGCATCGAAGACAGAGATCGCCAGCGGCTCCTGCATCCTGTTCGGCGATGGCAAGGCAAGCGTGGAACAGCGGGTCCCTGCCGGCCTGGGCCATGATGCTTGTTTTCCATCGATCAACAGGAGCATTGGTGAATGAAGAATGGCACAGGTTGCATGCGCTTCCGGCGATGATCGGTTCGATGATGGTGCCAGGCTGGGTTCCCGGTTGTACCCAGTCCTCGAGCGTGGTCGGGATCGGCAACCCCTGCCCCAATAGAGTGGTACAGCTCGCCAAGAGAATCAGCAGCAAGATGGTGGATCGGATCATCTGATTCCCTTCCGTGTTGGATAGCCACTTCATAGCTAGTTTACCGCAGTTGTTCGATGCAGGCACAAGATTCCTGCTCCGAGATCACTCATTGACGATCATGCGAGTTCTACATCGGAATCCAGCTGCAGATATCTTCTCATCTCTCGTGCATCGAGAAGTGGAGCTTGGTCACTGCGGTACTGGAAATCACTCGCCACTGGATTCCCATCAGTCCGGACGTTCGTTGAACAATTCTCCGGAATGACGACGAGATGGTTCTCGAATTGGCGGATTCTCGCGGCCTCTTCCCTGGCGGTCAGTGCTTCGTGTAGCTTTTCACCCTGCCGAGCGCCGATGATCTCAACCGTTGCATCCCGATTGATCGCCTTGACCAGGGTGTCAAGATTGCAGGAAGGGAGGTTCGGAATGAAGATTTCTCCACCGAGACCATCCTGGATCGTTCGATGAACAATCGAGATCAGTGAGTTTCCATCGATCCAGAACCGGGTCATATCAGGATCGGTTACAGTCAATTTCCCTGTTTTCATCTGCTTCTGAAACAAGGGAATGACACTTCCTCTACTGCCCACAAGGTTTCCGTGACGCACGATGTCAAAGTTTGGACCCGATCGATCTGATTCTGTATTGGCACGGATCAGCAACTTTTCCATGACAAGTTTGGTGGCTCCGTAAATGCAGGCTGGTTCGACTGCCTTGTCTGTGGAGTGCGCGATGACTCGGGAGACTTTTGCATCGCGGGCTGCATCGATCAGATTCATCGTCCCCTCGATGTTGGTACGAACCGCTTCCGAAGGGTTATCCTCGGCGATGGGAACGTGCTTCATGGCAGCGGTATGGAGAACGAGTCCGACCCCCTCCAGAGCCTGGCGTAGTCGATTTCTGTCGCGGATATCACCGACCATCGACTGCAGGGCAGGATGTTGAAAATCGGGGTCCTGGAGCAGGTCGTGGTGTTTCTGTTCATCCCGGGAGAAGGCGATGACACGAGAGGCTCTGGCTTCCTTCAGCAGCCACTGGATCAGCAATTTCCCGGTGGATCCGGTGCCTCCCGTGACCAGAACAGGGGCCCCCTGAAGCTCCCGGGGAAGCTGGAGAGGGTCCGGGTCTTGCCGATGGTTTGTCGATGTGTCCATCGTTGTGGGGCTCCCTGACGGTTGTTGGGGCTCAAGCACCCACTCGGTTTACCCTCGTCTCGGGGCCCCGGCAACCGTTCCAATTCAGCTCAAATTGGCCGGATCCGGGCCTGAACCAGCCTGACTGCCCCGTTTTCCTTGACGATGGGAGAGGGGGATGGTTCGATGCCGGGCTCTACCGTGGTGAACGGTGTAGCTAGATATCTTTCCGGAAGCGAGATTGTTGTGGCCAAAGGCAAGATGAACCGCGAGTACGTGTGGCTTCAGTGCACCGAGACCGGGGACCTCAATTACAGGACCCAGGTTAACGTCAAGGGCGGGCTCCCCGAGAAGCTCAAGGAGGGGTTGAAGAAGTATTCCCCTCGTTTGCGCAAGCACACGCTCCACAAGATCAAGCGCAAGTAATCTGGTCTGGAGCTCCAGAGGCTCTAAAACCCCAGCTCAGGACGCCGTAGAATTCCTCCCAGATGGGCGGTCCAGGCGGAGCATGCAAATCCGATCAGGGTCAGTCCGAGAATTATCCGAGGTAAAGATGGATGTGGTTTTTCCTCCTGGAGGAAAGCGATGATGGCCATCAGTGATACGACTCCCACGATTGCCATGATGGTGAAAGAGATCCGACCCCAGAGTCCATGATCTTCCACCTGCTCCTGATCTAGTTCGATGATTCCGTCGAGCCATTCAGCAGCACTGACCCCGGTGAAATAAGCGATCACTGCCGCGATGGCACTGATCAGCACCAATGCATTACCGATTTTGAAATCAGATTCGGAACCGGATCGGGCAGCCCGGATCAGAAAAAATAGCGCCACCGGGCATATTAAAACCGGTACATGGACCACCAGCAGATGAACCCAGGTCGAACCCATCAGTCACCTGTACCGATCGCCTCGCTGGGATTAACGCCCTGATCCACCTTGGTGTAATCAAGCTCTGACCCTCTCATGCTGTGTGGGATCAGATAGACCGCTGTCATCACCAGGGCGGCGCACACGACCACGCTGCGACTCACCTTCTCATTCTTCTTCTCTCGGGTTCCGATGGCACCGATCGCAATCAGCCAGCTCACCCACATGATCAGCATCTTGTTATCGGTGAGATCTCCACCGAAGGGGAATCCGGTCCAGTATTCACCGAAAGCGTACTTCTGGACAATCGGTCCGAGGATCATCCCTCCAAGTGTCATTCCACCGAGTGCGATGAAGGACAGTTTTCGCATATCATCGGTACCAAATATGGCCGCCAGTCCTGCACGCATTCCGATCAATACCGAGAAAAACATCATGATGATGTGTGGCCACAAAATACCCCCCGGCACCGGGTCCTTGTATCGCAGAACGATGTTGTCCTGGCCCTCTTCAGGGATCCTGTAGTTCTTGCCGTCAACTCCCAGGGTAACGAAGTATTCCATCTTGCCGGCTGAAGGTTGAACCGGTAGGTAAGCGGCCCATTCCCCGCCATCTTCCAGCACGAATGAGTCGGCCTGAAATTCGTCATCGGTTTTGAACCGTTTGTGATGAAGTTTCGCCTCGAGCTTCATCTTCTCTGAAGGGCCATCTGGATTGGGTAGTACGACTCGCGCCCCGGCCGTGGTTTCTTGAGATCTGACGAGCCTGTATTTATAGGATTGTTCACTCGCCGTGAAGCTTCCCCGGAATGGGTATGTTGGCCCCGTCAGTCTCTGGTAGAAAACGGCGGAAATCATGATGATGACCGCCAGGATCCATAACAGGCTCTTTCTCATGTTCGGCCTACTTTCACGAGGCTATTTTAGCGCGTTGCTGCCGTTCTCTCGATGATATGGATCTTTTACTTTCTGTCGAGTGGGGTTACTTTTTACCAGAGTGTCCTGAACCAGATTAGAGCCGCTGAAATGCCATCTGAGGTGATCTCGCTCCCTTCGGAATAGTTTGGAACTGATCAGCCCGTGTTGTTGAGTACCGTCCATTCATCTACTTCTGCCAGGTGTCGATTCCGGAGCAGCCTGCGCTGTGTGTCGGTTGTTCTGGCGCTAGTGCTGGTTGCTGGTCATGGAGTCGGTTGTCGGCAACAAGTCGCTGGTGATCGACAGGTACTGATCGTTCACGCAGCCAGTTCGTTGACGGAAGCCTTCCAGGAATTGAAACGGGAGTTTGAAAGATCACACCCACTGACGGAGGTCTCCCTGGTCTTTTCTGGTAGCCAGGTGCTTCGAATACAGATCGAGCAGGGGGCTGCAGCGGATATTCTGGCAACTGCCAATCAGCAGCACACGGAAATCCTGGTCGAGGCGGGTCTCGTCAAGAATCCGCTGGTGTTTGCTCATAACGAACTGGTGTTGATCGTCCCTCATGATAACCCGGCGGGAATCGAGTCCTTCGAGGATCTTCCAAAGGCTCAACGGCTCGTGGTCGGCACCGATCAGGTTCCGGTCGGTCAGTACACACGTCAGATGTTGTTGAAGGCAGCCGACAGGTTGGGAATGCAATTTACCAGACAGGTGCAATCCCGGGTGGTGTCGCTGGAGAGCAACGCGCGTCTGGTGCGTGCCAAGGTTGAACTCGGAGAAGCTGATGCGGCGCTGGTTTATCGAACAGACGCAGCGATCTCTGATCGGGTTCGTTCCATCCCGATCCCGGCGGAAATCAATGTTCAGGCCCGGTATTTCATCGGCGAACTGGCTGCCAGTGAAGGGCAGCAGGTCGTCAGGGACTGGATTGCCTTCGCGCTTTCACCTGCCGGACAGGCGATTCTCATCCGGCATGGATTCGTGGAGGGGTGATGCTGGAACCTCGCCACTCCTCCTCTCGGTCATGGCCGGTGTTTCTGTGTGCGTTGCCGATGCTCGCGCTGCTGGTGATTCCACTGATTGCCATCGCTACCGCCTCGTCTCCCAGGGAACTGCTCGAGGGGATGGACCATCCCCTGTTTCTTCCGGCGATGTGGCTCAGTGCACGTACCACACTGTTCAGCCTTGCAGCGGTGATCCTCCTGGGAACTCCGCTGGCCTGGTGGTTGGCCCGTTCAACAGGGATGCGGCTGCGCTGGGTCGAATGGATGGTCGATCTCCCGATCATCTTGCCACCGGCCGTGGTCGGGATTGCGTTGTTGCAGACCTTCGGTCGGGGCGGATTGCTGGGTTCCACGTTGGAGGCCTTTGGCTGGCAGATTCCCTTCACCACGGTAGCCGTGGTGCTGGCCCAGGTGGTGGTCTCGGCACCGTTCTACATCCAATCTGCTGCATCTGCCTTCCGTCGTGTCGATGATGATCTGATGCTTGTTGCGAGAACTCTTGGTCAGTCTCCCGTGGGTGCATTTTTCCGGGTGGCTCTGCCGCTGGCATTGCCAGGACTCATCAGTGGTGCGGCTCTGTGCTGGGCTCGAGCACTTGGCGAGTTCGGAGCGACTCTGCTGTTTGCGGGCAACCTTCCAGGCACCACCCAGACGATGCCGCTGGCGATTTACATGGCACTGGAATCCGATGTCCGGACAGCTCTGGCCCTGTCGCTGGTTCTGGCAGCCATCGCGCTACTGTTGCTCTGTGCCCTGCGGTTTGCCCCTTCCCTCTGGTCACGCTGGAATCGTTCCGTGGATAGCGAGAACGGTAAGAGGCGAACGGGAGCATCGGTATGAGCTGGCAACTGACCATCCAGTTGAGTTTCGGCGAGTTCCATCTCGATGTGGAGATGGAAGGGAATGACACCCCCGTGGCACTGATCGGTCCCAATGGTTCAGGCAAGACGACGCTGTTACGCATCATCGCAGGGGCTCATCACCCCGACTCCGGACACATCGAGGTGGCGGGGCATACCCTGTTCGATTCCCGGAAGGGGATCCAGCTGGCACCGGAGGAGCGGCGCATCGGATATGTGCCACAGGGCTACGGCCTCTTTCCTCATCTACGGGTTGCTGACAACGTTGCCTTTGGCACCCGGAGACAGCCTCATCTCTCGGCCCAGGCTCGCCGTGCCGTGGCGCAGGAAACCCTGGAGGACCTGGGAGCCGCTCACCTGATCGATCGCTGGCCGGCAACCCTGTCCGGTGGTGAAAAGCAGACGGTGGCACTGGCCAGAACCCTGGTCATCGATCCGCAGCTGCTACTCCTCGATGAACCCCTGGCAGCCCTCGATGCAACGGCGCGAAGATCGCTTCGAGCGCACCTGGCAGAGCATCTGGCAAAACGACAGATCCCATCCATCGTCATCACACACGACGTCAGGGATGTGCGAGCACTGGGGGCGACCGTCGATGTCATCGAGAAGGGCAAGATCATTCAAAGGGGTACGGCTGACGATTTATCGATACAACCTGCGACTGAGTTTGTCGCGGAGTTCTTCGACACCCTGGTATCAGATTGATGGTCGCTGAGGGTCATGACCACTACCGGGTGATTTGGCCCTGTTGTGCCCTGCAGTAATAATAGTGGTGATGATCATCCCAGATAGGTGGAGAGGCACGTCGGGGTCGTCTTGGTTGAGTGTTCTTCGACAGCCTCTTTTCGGTTCCCTGACTGATTGCTGGTCTCGTTGTTGAGGATTCGTCGTCTTTCATTCAGTCGAAGGATTCCGATCCGATGAAGTCTTTCGATCCAGGAAGAATCGGCCAGTTCCAATCCACGCTTTAGATTTGGTTCTGTCGTGTAGATCCTGTGCAGATCATCGACGATATCCTTGCTGACTCCATAACTGGTAAAGAATGGGTTCTCACCAAATCTCAGTTCTGTGCGCTGATCATTACTGTTCATCATTACTTCAGTGTTGATTCGCAATTCGGGATGGAGAGCAAGAATCATGGATCCCGATTTATCGCTGTCCCAGAGTCGTCGTTGCTGTAGCCATTCTTGAACTTGTTCCCAGATGGGAGTTACTGGATTGTGGACTGTTCGCTGTGTGATATCGCAACCGATCTCCTCGGGGCGTTTCCACAGCAGGATGTACCCGAAGTTAACAGCTTCAAGGTCCGCGCTTCTGAAATTATTGATCCATCGTTCGAGTTCTTGGTTGTAGTTTTTCAGCGATTGAGAAAAGGGTGCATGGCAGTGGGGGACTGAAAACAAGATTTCATCCCGGTCAGCAGTGGTGAGGATCAGGCTGTAAGCATCGATCGGCCCCAACCAGGTGGAAAGTTTCTGATCATAGGTTTTGACGTTTACGAGATCGGTAACGATGCAAAGTCTTCCATCCGCCGACAGGTGTTTCGAGGAGCCCTCGATGATCGAGCGTAAGATCTTCTCTCCAGATACACCTCCATCGCGGAATTTCATCGAATCGTCAGGACTCGGCACGAACGGAGGGTTGGCCAGTATGCAATCGAACTGCTGATCGCCGACAACTTCATACAGGTTTCCCTGTCTGGCCTGGTAGTTTTCGATTCCATTCAATTGTGCATTAAATCGAGCAAATCGAATTGCTCTGGGATTGATATCAACCGCCGTCACATTGCGTGCATATCGACTGGCAACGATCCCCTGTACGCCGGAACCAGAGCACAGATCGAGCACTTGTTCACAATGTTCCCTGGGAGCGGTTTGAACCAGCCCATGACTGTCCATTCCGATGTACATCACCGGATCTTCTTCAAGGCTATCATCGGGTTGAATCATGTAGCGATGGTCTGTGGCGAACAATAACCCTCCGCAACAGAAGAGGTCGATCAGGCTGGCAAATTCATCTCCGTTACTTTCCAGCAATCCGAGAGTCTCCAGGAGAGATAGGTCTTGCTGGCCAAAGATCTCCTCGACGCGCTGTTTTGGAACGGATGCTCTGAGTAGAAACAGCCTGATCAAATCTGCCTGGGGTGTATCAGGCAAGAGATGTTTGTCGAGGTAGTGCAGTCTTGTGGGTTCGATCGCCTGAAGAGATTCGACACCCAGCAGTTCGCAAATGAAATGCTCCTGGTAGCCGTGATCAAGAATAGAGCGTCTAATTTTACGTAGTTGTTGATCCAAACGAAAATTTTCATCTTCGAATGTTCCCAGGGTTTTTTCTGAAGGAGGTATCGGAAAGGATTGGCTATCTTCGGAAGCGTTGTTACGCCAACCGTCATCGATCGGCACCTTGAATTGTTCCATGATCTTGATCGTTTGCATGACCAGCTCATCGAATTCCAACGGAGTGCTTCTGAACTCAAGACGAAGATTCTCACTGAGGCTTCCTGGATCGTGTTGTAGAGCCAGAACCGTGTGAACCTGTTCCAGTGTGAGTGGTAGATCAGCAAGTTTTCCGGTTTCATCAACCAGTAGCGATTTATTGTGGGGATCGACGATCAGGGTTGCGTTTTCGCTCAGCTGGGTTTTGAGAGGCACCAGGAAGGGTGTCTCGGGAAATAGCATGCTCGTTTCCTTGAATCGGGCTCCCTGTGAAGAGAGAGCTGTTACTTCGGATTCGCTCCAGCTCTGACTCTGTCCATCTCGGAAGATTGCTTCATCCAGTTCTTCCATCAGCTCCAGAACGCTGGGTTGGTTTGGTTCCAGACCTTGTGGAAGAGGTTCTTCTGGAAGATCGAGGATGTGATCTGAGTAATCCTTGACCGGTTGGTGGCTTCTCTTGATCCAACGATCATCGAGGGCCAGGTAATCGATATCAGTACGGAGAAAGGTTTCGATCGCCTGTTCTGGAGTCTCGACGATCGGTTGACCGGCGACGTTGAAACTGGTGTTCAGTAGCACCGGAACACCGCCCCTTAATCGTTCCGCTTCAAGACACAGATCATGGAAGAAAGGATTTTGATCGTGGGTGCAAGTTTGTACACGCCCGGTACCGTCCTCATGAGTTATGGCAGGTAGCGACTCCCGGTACTCTTGGCGTACCGGAGCGACCAGAAGCATGTAAGGGGAAGGGACGCTCAGCTCAAATACCTCGTTCGCTCGATCGAGTGGCACGAACGGTGCGAATGGACGAAAAGCCTCGCGGAATTTTACCCGTGCGTTGACCACATCCTTCATTCGCTCAAAGGTCGGATCGGCCAGGATGGAGCGGTGTCCCAGAGCCCTGGGCCCGTATTCTGATCCTGATTCAAAACGCGCGACGATATTTCCCCTGGTCAGTGCGCTGGCGACCTGATGGGTCAAGTCTTCTGGTTCATGTTGTTGGACTTCGATTCGATCGGAAAAAGCCTCGATCGCCGTATCGACTTCACTTTTTGTGTAGCTGCGGCCAAAACAAACCGATCCCAGAGCCGGTCGCTCCTGCCCGGGCTCCTGGGTGTGATAGGCCCAGAGTGCGCAACCAGCAGCGATGCCGTTATCGGCAGCTGCCGGGAAAGTGAACACGTCCTCGAGTCCGCAATTTCGCAAGATTTTGTAATTGGCCACCGAGTTGAGGCCGACTCCGCCGGCGATGCACAGCCTGTTCAGCCCTGTTTGCTGGCATGCTTCGGAAATCAGATCACTGAGAATCTGTTCCAGTTCGGTCTGTACCTTGTAGGCGAGATCGACCAGCCATGGACGGAAATATGGTTTTCCCTGGCCGTCATCGTAGCGTTTTTCAAGCGCAGCCATCTCGAGAAAGATGTCATAGGCGGACATCTTGATCTGATAGGAACCCTCCTGTTTGGCCATCCAATTTTGCCAGTTTTCCTGAGGGCCACCATAAGCAGCGAGCCCCATCAATTTACCGGATTCAGGGAAGCTCAAGCCGGATTTGAGATTGGTCACGAAGCCCGCCCGTCGTGAAACGGTTTCGTACACAAAACCAATCGTTGAGAGGGCTGCCAGATGAGATTTCACCTGTTCTGAGTGGAGTTCCTTGAGCTCTGATCCGTGACCTTCATAGAGGGTGTAGGATTCGGTGCGTTTTCCCTCTCGGGTCTTCGTGATACTTCCACTGGCATCGACGACAAGAATCATCGCTTCATCAAATCCAGAAGGCCAGAAAGCAGAATATGCATGGGCGAGATGGTGACTGGGTACCGTTCTGAGCCGATCAGCCAGTTCCGCCGAAAATTTGCCGCGCATGATCTGCGGTGCCATGTCTTCACCGGGCATATTGGCCGTGATGGTCGACATGGCACTGAGAGGAAGGCCGAGGTGGTCAAGGCAATAGGCGATGCTTTCCCCGGGAACCTGTACTAGTTCCATGACTTCCGGTGCCTGCAGCATGAACCCGACACTATGTTTGATCCGGTCGAGTCGCTCTTGTTCGATGGCTATGACGATCTTGCCGTTTTCGACCACTGCTACGGATCGATCGTGACCCATATTGATCCCCATATGAAATTGCCCCACGCGGCCTCCTCCAGTCGATGTCATCACGCTGCATCAATAATAATTGGTTATCACGCTTTGAACGCGGCACCAGTCTGATGAATCCGACTATTGCGCTGGATCGGACTGCAGATCTCACTGTAGCGAGATGAGCCGGTGAGGCGCAATTGTCGAGTTAACCATGGTGGATTGAAAGTCCTGTTGAGGCAAGTGTTCTCACCCGATTGCTGGATGATCGGTTCCGGTATTGAGTGCCGACAGGCTGCCGAAAAATATCATGGATGGATGTTCTATCCACCGAGTAGATCTAGCTGCTCTGACGTTCCAGCAGGGTGGCGAAAGTACCACCGGCTTTCGCCAGTTCATCGAAGGTGCCTTGTTCAACGACACGACCCTGATGCAGCACGTAGATGCAGTTGGCATCACGAATCGAGCTCAATCTATGGGCGATCACAATGCGAGTAACCTGTCGCCGATTGAGACTGTCATTAACGATCTTCTGAGAACGGTTATCGAGAGCACTGGTGGCTTCATCGAGGAAGATGATTTTTGGTTTCCGAATCAGAGCTCGGCAAATCAAAAGTCGCTGACGCTGGCCTCCCGATAAGTTGGTTCCCCCTTCGCTGACCACGGTATGCATCTGCATCGGCATCGATCGGATGTCGTCAGCGATGCCACCCTCTTCAGCTGCCTCCCATGCTTCTTCCAGGCTGTATACCGAACCAACGGTGATGTTTTCATAGATGGAACCAGCACCGATATGCCCGGATTGTAGAACGACACCTAGCTGGCGACGGACAGCGGTGGCGTCGATCGAATCAACTTCTTGCCCATCAAATCGAACTTCACCGCTTTCGGGGGTTTCAAATCCGAGCATCAGCCGGAGCAAAGTTGATTTCCCACAGCCGGAAGTGCCGGTGAGTGCAATGCACTGACCTGGCTTGGCGTGTATCGATACATCTTCCAGAACCTTCGGGCCATCCGGAGAATATCGGAAATGAATTCTGGAGAGTTCAATATCTCCCTTGAGCTGCCCTGGATCGACACTGGCAGAGACAGTTTCCATTTCCGCTGTGAGAAGAGGTCTCATACGATCGGCCAGCACTGCCGAATCTAACAACCCGACAAGGGTTGAACTGAGAGTCAGGGCCCCACCGAGGAAGATACCGAGCGCTGTATTGAAGGCGAGGAAGATACCAATCGATAGTTCAGAACCTCCTGCTCCCTGGTTGGTTACCAGGGGTATGGCAAGCATGAACAGGATCAGTGTGCTCATCATGGGGATCGCCTGGTTGAAAAGGGTCAACAAATCGACGGTGCGTTGTACCTTGTTGGACAGGTCCAATTGACGAGCGACGCGTTCCATCCAGAGAGAAAAAGCACGCCGTTCCGCACCCGCTACCCGTAATTTGCTGACAGCATTGATCAGCTGTACCTCAAATCCAAATAGCTCACCCTCTTCTTCCATCAATTTTCGAGAGTGCCGCCGAATGATGGCGCCACCGACGGCAGTGACGATTGCAACGACAATCGCTATGACAATCGCGACCATCGCTAACTGAAAGTTGTAATACATCAGCAGGCCAACATTCAGCAGAGCCATGAATGAAGTCATCAGTGTCAGGAGGGTTGATCCACTCAGCTCCTGGCTGATGGAATGCGCTGCAGTCACGCGTTGCAACAAATCTCCAGTGGAGTACTTGGAGAAGAAGGAGACTCGTAGGCGTAAAAGTCTATCCCAGATCGCCGATTGTGCATCGAAGTCGGTGCTCACCGACAAACGAATACTGACGAACGATTGGAAAACACTGAGAATGGTCATTCCGATGCTCACACCGACGAGTGCTGCGCCCAGTTCGATTAACAACCTCGAGTTTGAGTTTGGGATCGCCCGGTCGAGTACGATGGCCATCGCCTGAGGAATTAGCATGCCCATCAAGGTGAGGAAGACTGCAGCGATGAAGAAAGAGACCATGTCGGGTAGCTTTTTGTGCAGGCAAAAGGCTACCAGGCCGTAAGGGCTTTTTTCATTTTCGTCGAGCGACCTGATCAAGACGAGTGCATCTTGATACAGCAAGGATGCGCTCTTTTCATCGACGGGGGTACGTGTTCCATCCCGAGGATCGTAGATCAAGTAACGTCCCTGTTTGGCCGGAAGGATCGCTACTGGTCTGCCGTCCTCATTCCAGTACCCGACCAGTGGGCCGACGTCACTTTTCCACCACTTCCCTCTGAGCATGACGCGACGGTGTTGAATCCGTGATGCTCTGGTGATGGCCTCTGCAGGATCACTCAGTGTATTGAGATCGGTTGAGTCCGCGATCGGCAAGATCTCGATGCCTTTCTGGGCACCGACAAGTTTCATCACTGAATAAAGATCTTCACCCTGTCCAGTCGGAGTGGATTGAGGATTCAGAACCGAGGCCATCTGCGAAAATGCACGTTTTGAATTTTGCTGCTCGATCAGGTCTCTCTTGTGAATGCGGTCAGTGTTCGATTCAATTTCGTGTTTCCTGATGGAATTTCGTTTTGACTGGATGCGGTGATTGAGCTGCTGGAGTGCAGTCAGCGCGCTTTCGTGAGACACATCCGTTGCATCGATTGCCGCAATCTGGAGTTCTTCTGAAGCCTCAATCCAGCTTCCCGATGGGAGTAAGTGGATCTGATCTGGATCCAGGATTGAATCGGTCCCGGCAAAGGTACCTCTCCCTCTATCGAGCTTGATCCATGAGACCTCGGAGATTGTCTCTGCATGGTGTCCTTGCGATAGAACCAGCTCTTCACCAGATCTGATCTGCTGGCAGGAGGTCGGGGTGGTCCCCAGATCGAGTAGCTTTGTGATTCTGGAAGCCCAGTTCTGGATCGCCTTGGCAGCGGAGATCTTGAGGGAAGCTGCCACATGTTCGAGATGTTCTACTGATAATTCGACGACGCTGAGATTCTCCTGGGATAGCAACATCACCGCATGATTGGTGCTGGGATCATCATCTTGGATGGAAAACAGGATATCGCCAGTTTTGATGGTCGCTATGAAGCGACGCCGACCTGTGGCGTGGGAATCTTCAACATCAGTGGATACAACCTCACCTTCGCCCCCGTTGACCACCCAGATCTTTTCTCGATCATTCAGCAACAGGGATCGATGGCCAGATACCGTTCGAATCGTGCCATTGAGTTCTAGAAGTTGTGCTGTTGGTACCATCATGCGCTCTGCTCTTTGAACTGATCGTCCAATTTGAGTAGTTCTGAGTAGGCACCGTTTGCCTCGAACAGGTCCTCGTGGCTACCACGTTCCACGACCTTTCCTTGTTCAAGAACAACGATTTCTGTGCAATCTCGTATGGTACTCAGTCGATGAGAAACGAAGATGGAGGAACACCCTCGCATTCTCATCCGATCAAGCACAACGCGTTCGGTTTCTGTATCCAGGGCGCTAGTAGCTTCATCGAGAATCAATATCGTGGGATTGGTGACGAGTGTTCTGGCGATTTCTAACCGTTGTCGCTGGCCGCCGCTGAGGTTGTTCCCGCCCTCGATCAGCTTGGAGTCAAAACCCCCTGGTAAAGCGGTGACGGTATCCAGGATCGCGGCATCTTCGCATGCCTGATGCAGATCGATATCGGGAATGGTCGAATCCCAGAGGGTCAGATTGTCCCGTACGGTACCGCTGAACAGCAAGATTTCCTGGCTGATGAAAGAGAAGGAGTTGACGAACAGGCTTCTCGGTAACTCGTCGCTCGGAATCCCGTCAAAGTAGATCTTTCCACTCCAGGGTTTGAGTTCTCCCGAAATTATTTTTGCCAGCGTCGATTTACCGGATCCACTGCCACCAACCAGTGCAACTCTGTCTCCTGGTTTGATGTGAAGATTGAGATTTTCAATCAGGGGCGGATCGAGAGGGTTGTATCCGAAGGAGATATCCTCCAGCAACACGTCGCCGGAGAGAAATGTCTTTCCATTGGGCGAACTCTCATCGGTTTCCTTCTCGTTCTGGTTTTCAACGGGATACTTGAGTACGTCATCGATCCGATCCAGATCTCCACGCATTTCCTGGGTCACGGATCCGAGATCAAGGAGGTTTTCCACGGGGCCCAGGAAACTGGTCATCAAGGACTGGAAGGCGACCAACATACCTATTGTCATGAATCCGTCTATTACCTTGAAGCCGCCGATGATGATGACAAGGATGGTCGCGATGGAACTGAGCAGGGCGGGCATGGTGTTGAGAAGAATGCTGGAGACCTGTAGTTTTTGCTGGGCATTGATCGCCTTGGAGTAATATCCAGACCACTTTTCATAAAAACCCGATTCGAGACCACTGGCTTTTATCGTTTCCATACCCTGTAGCCCTGCCATGGCAGAGCCTTCCGCTTTTCCGAACTCCTGGAGTACCCGCATCGACGATTCTATTCTGCTTCCGGAAATCCATCTCAGGATGATGAAATTGAGCGCTGCGAAGCAGATTCCAATACAGGTCAAGAGCACGTCGTAATAGAGCATCACTGTCAAATACAGAGCAGCCATTGCTACATCGATGACCGTTTGCGCCAATCTGCCCGAGAGATCAGAGGCCAGGTCTTGATTCAGCTGAGATCGGCTTGCAACTTCACCTGCGAACCTCTGGACGTAGAACTCGTTCGGTAGTTTGAGAAGATGCCACAAGAACTGACTCGACAGTTTGATCGTTAAATTGAGCCGCAGTCGTCGAAGAGAGTTCAGCTGTAAGTACTTCAATCCGATGCTCAACAGGATTGATGAGCCGATGGCAATCATTATGGGTTTTGCCCAACCGGTGCGCCCCTCGAGAATGATCTCGTCAAGAAATACCTGCAGTAGCACTGGAAACATGATTCCAGGGATTACCATCAGGAAGCCAATCAGGATGCAGAACGAGATGGGAACAGAACAGCCGATCAATCGATCCGCGACCGCTCGGAGCAGACTGGGTTTCTTCCCGCCTTTTTTGAAGTCTTCACCAGGCTGCATGACGAGAGCAACGCCTGTGAAACTCCGTTCGAAATCTGCCAGTGAAATTACCCGATGACCCATCGCTGGATCGTTGATAAGTGCGTTGCCTTTCTTGAAGCCTTCAAGAACCACGAAGTGATTGAATTCCCAGAACAGAATGCAGGGCATTTGCTGGCGCCGAAGGGCAGCGATGCTGGCTTTCAGTCCGTTCGCTTCCAGGCCGTATTTTCGAGCAGCCCTGAGAACGTTGGCAGCCTTGCTACCGTCTCTCGAGACACCACAGTTCTGTCTGAGCTTGGCAAGGGGCTCGATTCTGCCGTGGTAACCGAGAATCATGGCAAGCGATGCGGCTCCACATTCCACAGCCTCAAGCTGTAGAACGGTTGGTGTTCGGACCCGTTTGCTGTCGCCACTGTTAAACATGATCGATCTATTAACTACCGAGTCCTTTGAGGAATGGAAGCAGGAAGGTAATCGGTTTTCTGTACTCGAGGGTCGCGTCGAGGTTCAAGGTCATTCCAGACGTCACTTTGATGTCTGGCCCATTACCTGAGGACCAGTCGTATCCGCTCGAGTTCAGTTCGTTTGGTTCCAGTTTGCTACGAACTTCGATCATCGAACCGCCAGTACCAAAGCTCATGGCTAGTTCTCGGTTGCCAACGATCGATGCGATGGAATCTGTTGATCGGGGAGCCGGCGACACGCTGATGACTTCGCCAATGATGCTGCCGAATCGCTCTCGTTTTATCGTTGATGGGGTGATTCTGGTTTTCATCCCTGATTTGATTTTCTTGCCGTCTTTTACCGGAAAATAAGCGATGGCGATCAGGGTGTCCGGTGAGTTGGTGGTTTCTATCAAACCGATCTGTTGGCCTGGCATCAGCATCTGTCCGGTTGCAACAGTGAGCTCAAGAATGCTACCCGAATGGGGCGATACGATTGTGGACTGGTGTTCCAGCTCTTGCTGGAGTCTCTGTAGACGACCTTCAGCTGATACCAGTTCTAGTTGTGTTTTCGTTGTTTCGGTGAGCTCTTCCTGATCGAGCCTTGCGATCTGGACATCCAGTTCCTCAAGACTGCGCTGGAGTTCCGTGATCGCTTCCAGTCGAACTTGATGTTCAGTCAGAAACTTTAGCCGCTGGAACTCAATTTCTTGCTGTTTCAGGTTCAGTTCGGAGAGTGCGATTTTATTCCCCAGCAATTCCTGCCTGGTATCGGTCACTTCCTGGTCATATTCAGCAAAAATCTTTTGCTCTGTCAAAGCTTCGTAGTCGGTAAGTTTCTTTTCCAGGAATTTGCCGAGAGTTTCCAGGTCAGCCTTGTGCCCCTGGATCTGACTCGATTGATTTTCGAGATATCGTTTGCTTTCAACTTGCCGCGCTGTGGCCAGGGCCGTGTTGTCTTCGATGCGTTGCTGGTACCAGTTCCGTTTGGCCTGGATGAACTGTTTCTCGGAAGCCAGGGTGAACTTCCTCAAGGGTTCGACGGTGTCGATCTTTGTTCGGAGTTGTAGAAGCAGTTGTTCCTCTACTCGCACCTGTTCGATCAATGCCGGCTGGAAGATTTCTGCGATGACCTGGCCTTTTTCGACCTCATCTCCGGCATTGAAGTTGAGTTGGATGATCTGGCCCTGCGAGTGGCTCTGTAGCGGTATATTCCTGCCCGGGTGAACCATGATTCCCATCGAACTGACATGGACAGGGATCTGTCCAAAGACGCACCAGAACCCAAAGCCAAGGAAGCCCAGTCCTACTACCAGTAACGGGATCCAGTTCCGTCTGGGCAGGACCTGTAACATCGTGTCCAGCTGTTCAGGTGTGGAAATATGATCCAGAGCTTTTTGGCGAAAAAGAGAAGATTGTTCAGCGGGCACTTCATCCTCCTGGCTTGAGTTCAGTTTGGACTCGATTTAAGTCTTTGTAGCTCTTTCGAGTAAGTATTCGAATCTACGGCTAGCTAATGACATCGATTCCAGAACATCCGGATCTACTAAACTTCCCAGATCTTCCTGCTCTTCCTGGGCTTCTTTTTTTACAGCACCGAGAGTGCTGATGGTGAGGGTAGTCTGTGTCAGGTGAATTAATCGTTGAGCTACGCACACTCCAATCGCCCGGTAGAAGCGGCTGGCAAAACTATGATCATTATCCAGTTTTATTTTCAGTTCAGCTCGAGTGATTTCCAGCAAGGTCGTGCGTTCTGCTGCAATCAAGGTGACGGAAGGAGGGCGAGAGTCGAGAAATGAAACTTCACCGACAATCTCACCAGGATAGGTCGTCGCGAGCTTGATACTGGTGTCTTTTATCGTTGTAACTGATAGCGAGCCTTCCAGTACGATCCACAGCGATTCGATCGAATGTCCCTCCTCGATCAGAATCTCATCGGGTGGCAGGACAGATTTCTTGCCGATTCGTGTAAACCACTCAATATCCTGATCCTCAAGGATCCCGAGAATGACGAGAGAGTTTCGCAATGGCCCACCTCTACAGTAACCAGAGTGATGACGTAAATCGTTGCCAGGATAGGAAGGCGTTAAATAGACGAATTACAAATGGCAATAAAGGAGTAGCCGACCGCTTCCTGGCCAACAGGCCGGAAACGATCGACTACTTTGAGTCTACTTTTGAGACTACTAAAAGGGTCAAATAGCTTCCAGACGACTAGCTGAAGTCCGGACCTTTTTTGTCGCTACCCTTGTAAGGCCCGCTTCCGGCGCCTGGCTTGTGCGGATCTGCTGGCTTGGAGCCGTCATCCTTCTGGGGAGTTTTCGCTCCTTTTTTACCAGCGCCACCAGCGATGTCTTCCATATCAGAATCGGATACCCACTTCTCGTCGTTCATTTTTCCTCCTTAGGAAATTGGATTCTATCCATTTCAATCAGACTCCCACTGGAGTCCTTAAATTCAAACAGCAAACGAAAACACTAAGTACAAAGTAGCTTCACCCGATGTGGTTTCCCTGTTGGCCTGGGAAGCCGGTGTTACCTTGATTTGGGTTTGGCTTGGTGCCGGTCGGCTTGGGGCTGTCGGAGCCAGTGGTGGGAGTTTTCCCGGCTGGATCCTTTTTCCCAGGAGCGGTTTTTCCCGCGCCGCCTGCAACATCCTCGAGATCAGCATCGGAAAGATGCTCAGGATTGTTGTTCATACTATTCCCTTTCTTCAAATCCAAAAAAATGTCTTTGTCTCATCGTTACAATTTCTTGGAGCCGCTAGTTTGCTGTGGCGGGCTCCCCGTTGATAAGTTCTCGCCGTCACGAGTTCCTCTGGATATTACGAAACCCCCTGGTTTCTTCCCCGGATCCGACTCTTTCGAATCTTTTTGGCTCTCTATCCATTGACCGGAGCCACCGACGATGTCTTCCAGGCTGTTATCGGCGAGTTCATCCGGATTGTAAGGTCTCATTGATTGGACTCTCTCTCATACATCATTCCGGTTAGAGTCCTGCCCCCCTGCTGGGGCCCCCCATCAAGACGGATGCAAACTACGAACTGGATCCTTTCAGAAATGTGAAATGTTTTGGCGAGCATTTCTATTTGAGACAAGACCATCCTGCTTAACTTCCATGAATCCTAATTGAGGCAGTGAGGGGGTGCCACATTTATTCAGCCTCCTCACACCGGTCGATTCATAAGCCTTTGATTACCAAAGGATTAAATCAATCATTTGAGATCAACACTGCTGTTGAGTTAACACGCTCAACTAACTAACCGACAAAATCGGCCCGGCCGGGGCCGGATAAAGCGTGCGGTTAAATTCGTTCCTCTCTAGTTTGGCTGTCGATTTCTCTTTTCGCTGTCGTGATAAGACATCGATGAGACATCGTTTGAAACTTCGTCACGTATGAAATCAGGATCTTTTATTGTGTCGGTCCCGATTTTTTCACTGCCGATCAGAAACTGCCTTGGCCACCCCAGCGCTCGTCACCTGTGGTGTTGGGGCACTGGCCCGGCCTGGCTCATCAGTCGACTTCTTGGTCTCCGCCTTCTTCTTTTTGTAGAGCGCCTGCTTTTTTCCGGCACCACCGGCTACTTGTTTCAGATCGGCATCGGAGACGCGTTCAGAATCGTTTCTCAATTTTCCTAAAAAGAGAGACAGGCTCTCATCCTGTAAAACGACGATAATTACTCGAAACCTCGCGATATTTCCGCTTCAACTGCGCACAACTTGGTTGGTAGGCATTCTGAACGAGAAATAAATTCCAGGTCATCTTACATACAGCGCACTATTTTATTTGATGCAATGAAGGGGGGCCATTGAAATCCGGAGTTGGTCTCTAAGACTTGAGATATCTCGAATTTAGGATGTTTCTTTTAGCCTCACCATTTGCCACTGACGCGATTTGAAATCGAATCGCGAAAATTGAGATATCGAGGCCTTTGGTTACTTTCGTGGATCGGGCCGCCAGCGGCCTGTGCTGAAGTTCCAGATCAGTGATCGAGTCTGGCCAGTGGCCTGCAACTTCCCGTCGTCCTCTCGGTAGATGGGAAATGTTCGGACCACCATCTCGCTCTGACGTTCGATGGAGTCGTGACCGTAATATCCGATTGCCAGATGCGGTGGGATTCTGGTCATGTCAGACCATTCACCGCTGGCTGGATCTCCCGAGCTTGTGAAGTTGTACAGCAACAGCTGGAGAGTTGCGTTTTCGTCAGGCCGGCGAATCGCGACGACCGCGGCATTAAATCGATCGCCATCCGGATCGAGGAACATTACCGATTCGATCGTGCCATCTCGGTCTGTGGTCGAGGAAGAAATCGAATCGGATTGTCCAGATTCCCGGATGGTGAGGCGGACGGAATCGCGCGAAGAGGCACCGTCCTGCTCCTGTCCGATGAGATACTCGTACTTGCCGATCTTCCAGCGGCCCCGGAAGTGATCTTCCCCCTGCACCAGGGTGACCACTTCCACGAGGGGACTTGCCAGGCCCCGGGACATCCTCCACGTCGCCACCGGGATCACCACCAGCAGAGTGAGAAACAGGATGAGGATCGTCGAGCCTGGCACGATCAGACGATCATCAGCGTTTTCGGTCATCGTTTCCTCTCCCGATCCCGGGGTGCTCCGTGCTGGAGCCGACCCGCCGCTGCGGATAGCATCCCAGCATGAAGTGCCGTTCGCTACTGCTTCTGTTGCTGGTCGCCGGGCTCCTCTCCACAGCCGAAGGGAGGTTGGCAACTCCCACAGGTGACGGGCAGCCCGATCAGGTCTCTTCCGTGGTTGATTTTGATCGCGATGTCCGTCCGATCATGGCTCGTTACTGCCTTCCTTGCCATGGCAACGATGGGTCTTCTCGAAAGAAGAACCTCCGCCTCGATGATGAGCAGAGCGCCAAGTCTCCGCTCGATCGTCAGTACCCGGCCTTTAACGAGGGAGATCCGGATCATAGTCTGGCGCTGCTTCGCATCCTCGATGATGAAGACCCGATGCCGCCCGATGGACGTGACCGGCCCTCGGCTGATGAGATCGAAATGCTTCGACTCTGGGTCGAACAGGGTGCGCCCTATACCCGGCACTGGTCGTGGCAGCCGATCACGGAGCCGGCACTTCCACAGCTAAAAAATGTGGATTGGGCTCGCGCTCCACTGGATCGGTTTGTTTTGACCAGTATCGAAGCAAAGGGACTGACTCCCGCTCCCGATGCCGATCGTCGTACCTGGTTACGCCGAGTCACCTTTGACCTGACCGGATTGCCTCCAACCACCGATGAGATCGATGCCTTTCTGAACGACACGGGAGCGGATGCACGAGAGAGTGTGGTGGATCGGCTGCTGGAGAGTTTCGCTTATGCCGAACATTTCGGTCGCCACTGGCTCGACCTGGTTCGCTACGCAGAGACTCACGGTCACGAGTTCGACTACGCTGTCGGTCCCGCCTGGAGATATCGGGACTGGGTGATTCGAGCCATCGATGCGGATGTTCCGATCGATCGCTTCGTCTCGGAACAGATCGCAGGCGATTTACTGGAGAATCCTCGGGTTCATCCAGAGGAGGGCACCAACGACTCGATTCCCGGAACCGGCTGGTTCTGGTTGTCACAGGGAACCCACGCGCCGGTCGATGTTCTGCAGGATACCTTCGACCGGGTCGACAATCAGATCGATGTGATATCGCGATCTTTCCTCGGGGCTACCGTCTCTTGCGCGCGTTGTCATGATCACAAGTTCGATTCGATCACACAGGCGGACTGGACCGGGCTCTCGGGGATCATCCGGTCGACCCGTCGGGTGCTATATCCTCAGGATCCCGGCAGCAAGATCGCCAGCAAGGTCGAAGAGATGGCGCCATTGCGCGACCAGTTGACCGCTGCCACACGGCAGGGAATGGAGATCCAGCAGTCTCGACCGCTTGTGCAGCTGGCACGTAGCGCCCGGCAGTTGCTGCAGCAGAAAGCAACCACCGATGGTGGTGAAGTTGCCCCGGAGATTGTACTGAACAGTTTCGAAGAGGGGTGGGGAGATTGGCAAGTCGAGGGAGAGGCCTTCGGAGAAAAGCCTCACAGTCGCGAGCAGTTATTCGATGAGCAACCGGATGAGGTGAGAGGCCAGTTTGCCGCCAACAGTCATGATCGTCGGCCCGGCACTGAAGCAAAAGAGAGTGATGCACGAAAGGGAAAACTGACCAGCCCTTCCTTCCTGGTCGATCGTGATTATCTGCTGTTCATGATCGGGGGTGGTCAACATGCCGGCCGAAGCTGTGTCAATCTGATCATCGATGAGGAGGTGGTCCATTCAGCGACTGGTCGTAATCACAACCGGATGAATGAAGTTCGCTGGGATGTCGGACGGTGGCGTGGTCAACAGGCGCGCATCGAAGTGGTTGATGACCACGACGGGGAGTGGGGGCATGTCAGTTGCGATCACTTCCTGCTCACCGATCAGTCGATCGAGGGGATGCCGGGCCGTTCACAGATTGAACAGGTCGCTCTGCAGCAGCAACTCGATGGCAATGAACTGAGGGAGTGGGTCAGGTTGTGGCCAGTTCTCGACCGGGCAAATGCGTTGAAGGGACAGCTGGCTCCAGATGATCTGCTGCTGGCGGATTTTTCGGGAGCGAATCCCCTCGAAGACTGGACCGTGGTCGGGGATGCCTTCGAGGTCTTGCCAGCTGGAGAGGTGTTGCTGATTGGACGCCCCCGAATTGTCGATGCGACCTGCGCACATTCTGCAGCGCGTGGTCGAGGCCTGGTAGGCTCCATCCTGTCGAGGAACTTCATCATCGATCATCGATTCTTGCACCTGAGAGTTCAGGGGGAATCGACCCGGGTTCGAATCTGCATCGAGGGGTACTGGATCGACCAGCACAATGCTCTGCTGTTCGAAAACTTCCGGAAGAGTGTCAACAGTCCTGATCAGTGGCAACACCTGCAGATCGATCTGGCGCGTTATCAGGGGAGAAACGCCCACGTCGAAATACACGACGAGGGACGTGGCTGGGTTGCTGTTGATCGAGTATGGCTCTCTTCGGAAGGTGCCCGGCAAGGTTCCGGAGCGGATTGGTCAGTACTCGATGACGAGGCCACCGATTCCGCCATGCTGCTTGCTGATCCAGTTCGCGCCGAGGCTCTTCTGTCCGCTGGTCTGGTGGATCCCGCCCGTTACGGGGATGCCTGGAACGCTGCAGTGGTCAATACAGTTCAGGAACTCCGTCGCCTGGACGAATCATTACCTCAACCGGTTCGCATTCTTGCAGCGGTAGATGCTCCAATTGGTTTCGATGTTCCCTTGTCGGTACGGGGAGATCCGAACGAACCGGGAGAAATTGTTACGAGGCGAGCTCTGGAAAATCTCGGTGGGGCAGATGCTCTGGAAAATTACCGTGAAGGATCGGGTCGAGAGGCGCTGGCGAACTGGATCACGGCAACCGATAACCCGCTATTCTGGCGAACCCAGGCCAATCGGCTGTGGGCACGAGTGATGGGGCGCGGTGTTGCAGCTACCAGTGACGATCTGGGAGCGCTGGGCATCCCGCCTCGCAATCTCCCCTTGCTCGATCATCTGGCGATTCGACTGCGTGAGAACCCGTCTCGTCGGGCTTTGTTGAGAGACATCGTGCTCAGTCGTAGTTATCAGATGGCATCGACTCACCCCGACCCGAGATCGAAGGAAATCGATGCTGCTAATGATACCTGGCATCGATCTCACCAGAAGAGACTCACGGCGGAGTCGATTCGCGATTCGATCCTGAGTGTTTCGGGACGTATCGATCGCAAGATCGGCGGTGCATCGGTGCCTGTACACCTGACCGATTTCATCACTGGCCGTGGGCGCCCTGGTGGCAACGGTCCAGTCGATGGTCATGGCAGACGAAGCATCTACATCAAGGTGTGTCGAAACTTTCTTCCGCCGTTCCTGACCGCCTTTGATTTTCCAATTCCAGCGACCACGGTGGGGGACCGGATGGTGACAAATGTTCCGGCTCAGGCGCTGACTCTGATGAATGATCCGTTCGTCCATGATCAGGCTCGCCTGTGGGGTGAACGAGTCATGAAGATGTCGGAGGAGAATGGGCTGGTTGCAGGCATCGAGTCGATGTGGCAGCAGGCATTTGGCCGGCTTCCCTCCGGCGAGGAAGTGGAGATGGCACGTGAATTTGTCAGCGACAGGGGGCAGGAGGGGTGGACCGATCTGGCCCATACCTTGATCCAGGCCAAGGAGTTTCGTTTCATCCGTTAGGCACTTCGAGGAGAGGGACGTGATGCATCATTGTGGTCGATATGAACAGCAGCCCATCGGTCGCCGGGAGATGCTCTCGCGTTGTGCCCAGGGCTTTGGCGCTGTGGCGTTGACCGCTCTGGTTGGCGATAAGGTTCTGGCACAAGTCCCCGGTCAACCGGGTTGGCTTGATCGTCCACATATCCCCGCACGCGCTCGCTCTGTCATCTTCCTCTACATGGATGGAGGGCCGAGCCAGGTCGATACCTTCGATCTGAAACCAGCACTGGCGAAGTGGCATGGCAAGCCGTTTCCAGCGCCCAGAGAACGAACCCAGTTCAATAGCGTCGGGAACACCCTCAAGTCGCCATGGGAGTTCCACCAGTACGGTGAATGTGGCCATCCCATCAGTGATCTGTTTCCTCATGTAGCAAAACATGCGGATGATTTACTGATGGTGCATTCGATGACGAATCAGTTTTCGGAGCATACCAACGCCAATTACTTTCTCCATACCGGGACCGGAACGGCCGGGAGACCGAGCATGGGGGCGTGGGTTTCCTATGGCCTTGGTGCGATTACCGATGAGCTGCCCGGCTTTGTAGTGGTAAACGGCGGGTTGATTCCGCCGGGAGGGCTTGGGTGTTTTTCCAGCTCGTTTTTGCCAGCGAAACATCAGGGCTCCATCGTGTTGCCAAGAGATCGCGCCCTGGCGAATGTCGATCAGCGTGAGGGAGTCGATCGCCAGCAACGAAAGCTCGATCTTCTGGGAGGGCTCGATCGGATGGGACTGCAATCTTCAGGAGATCCAGGGCCCATCGAGGGAGCGATTGCCAACGGTGAGCTTGCTTTCCGTATGCAGTCCGCCGTGCCGGAACTGGCGGACATCAGCGGGGAAACGCAAAAGACCCGAGAAATGTACGGGTTCAATCATTCCTACGAACCGACGCGAATCTTCGCTCGTGAGTGCTTGCTGGCACGTCGAATGGTGGAGCGCGGAGTACGATTCATCGAGTTGACCTGCCCATCGGTCAGTGGTGATCGCTGGGATCAACATGGCAATCTCAAGGATGGTCACGAGAACAACGCTCGCGCCGTCGATCAGCCGATCGGTGCGCTATTGACCGATCTCAAGCGTCGCGGAATGCTCGAAGAGACGCTCGTGATCTGGACCGGCGAGTTCGGCCGCACCCCCTTTGCCCAGGGAAACGATGGTCGCGATCATAATCCCTATGGGTTTACCTTCTGGATGGCCGGTGGGGGAGTCAAGGCGGGAAGCGTCTACGGCAGCACCGATGAGTTCGGTTACCGAGCCGAGGAGAATCCGGTCGAGATCTATGATCTGCATGCGACGATGCTACATCTTCTCGGCGTCGATCATCGTCGACTGACCAAGCTGTTCGGAGGGCGTGAACATCGTCTCACCGATGTTCACGGCAAGGTGATCAAGGAATGGCTAGCTTAGTGAATACTCAGGTTTCCTGCTTCAGGTGAATTGGGTAGATTGCAGCTGGCGATACGACCAGGTGGTTCGGCAATTTGAATGGGGGAAAGTTGCATATACAGGTGGTCAATTTCAATCTTGAAGGCATCGGTCACGAAGAGTACATGGAGGTTGCTGATACTGTAGCCTCCGCTTTTGCAGAGGTGCCCGGTTTGATTTCAAAGGCCTGGCTGAGTGATCCCGAGGGGAATACCTACGGTGGTGTTTACACCTGGGAGAGCCGTGAGGCGATGGAGGCGTTCGGTCAGACGGAGTTTTTCCAGGGAGTTGCGGGAAACCCGAACTTCAAGAACTTCTCTGCCCGTAGCTTTGATGTACTGGAGGGTCCGAGCAAGGTCACAGGGATAGGCTAACGCATTTGCCGGGGGCAGGGTGGTTCCGGCTCTGCCCCCGGCAAATCAGTTTTCCTGGTGCTGTTCCTCGGTTTGCTGTTGCCGGATCACTCCGACGATCTGGCCAAACTGCTTCAGCTCCTGTTCGTTGAGAACTTCCTGCAACTGGCCACCCAGTTGACCGAAGACCTGCCAGTATTCTGCAACGATCTGTTCCGTTTCGTCGTAGCTGGGAGGTGGGTCGCTGTACAGCTCATCGGTGATCTGTGTTGCGGTATCGGAATAGGTCAGCAGAACATCCTCGAGCTGTAACTGTCGAGTTGCTCCGAGATTCATCTCGCGGGCCACCTGGTCGAGGATGCGAGGAACCCGTTCGAGACTTCCGTCGACAAACTCGGTGGTCTTGTCGCGCGATTCTTCGATCTCGGATCTACGCATTGCCGCTCGGGTGTATTCGACACCCCGCTCCTCCATCACCGCCTCGACTGCTGCCAGCAACCGTTCATCTGTACTGAGATCTTCACCGAGCAATGCGCTGACTGATTTTCCGGTGGCATCGGTGGATCCGGTTTCATCGAGAAGAATATCGGTGGAGCTGGTAGGGCCACGATCCGGTGTTCTGCTGGAATCTGATCGGATGGTTGCGGCTTCGATGGATGCCAGTCTTGTTTGTAATTGCCGGACCTCGTTGCGCAACCGGGAGAGGCTCTCCTCCAGTTGCGAGGTGTCGGAGGAAATCTTCGGGTTACCGGGCGTTGCTGGTGCTGGAGTCGATTGCTGGTGCAAGAAGATGGCGGTGGCTGACAGGATGAGCGCCAGCAACGAGATGGAATGAAAGAGTGAGTTTTTAGAATCGCTCATCGATACTGTCCAGTCAAAATAGAGCGGCACCCGGCCATCGACAGGGTGCCGCTCTGTTCTCTCGATGGTTGTCGGGATGGAACAGGTCTAACCCTCATTCTCGCTGTCACCCTGGTTCCCGTTGTTGACGATTCCCTGACCGACACGGGGGTCGACTTCTTCGCCGTAGATTTGACCGAGCTGGACCATCTGTGCCGGATTGAGCACCTCATCGAGCTCGCCGATCATCGTTCCCACTTCTTCTCTGATCTCACCCTGGATCTCGGCGAACATCTGATCTTCTTCCCCCTCGGGGAAATCGCCATTGGCGAGTTCTTCCGAGAGAATCGTCATCGTTTCAAAACCAGTCTCGAGGATCTCCTCGACTGCCATCTCGGTTTCGGGATCCAGCTCCATCTTTTCGGTGATTTTGTCATACAGGTTAGGCAATTTGGCGCGAGCATTTCTGACCCAGTTGGGCATCCGGGTGCGGGCTTCTTCTCTCTTGGCACGACGTTGAGCTTGCTGGGCCAGTTCGATACCTCGTTCTTCCATCACAGCTTCGACCGCTGCGGTGATTCGCTCGGCTTCCATCGCTTGTAACTGGATCCGTTTTTCGCCGCTCTCGGCCTCGGTCGCTGTCTCAGGTTTTTCTGACACAGATTTTTCCATCGAATCCAGTTTGGATTGAAGCCCCCTCATTTCCTGGCGCAAGGCGGAGATGCTTTCCTCCAGGGCACTGGGATCAAAGTCAGCTTGAGTCTGGACCGGTACCGGTTCTGGCTGCTGTTGCACGAAGTAAATCGCTGATCCCGCGAGAACCACTGCCACAAATGAGAGTGCGGGAAACAGAGGAGAGCTAGAAGCGGACATGAGGAACTCCATTCCATCGGAAAACAATAGTCACAGTCTTAACCCCAGAAATCAGCCAGTGTCTCAGTATGTATCCGCAGGAGCGCGATACACATTCAATTTTCAGGTCGATCAGTTCTCTCCCTCGGCCTCACCCTCGCTCTGATTTCCTGCATTGGTGATCGCCCCGCCGACCTTCGGATCGACCTCCTGGCTGTAAATCTGGCCGAGATTGATCATCTGCTGAGGGTCCAGAATCTCGTCGAGCTGCTCGATGATATTTCCAAATTCTTCCTTGGCTTCAATCTGCAGGGCGAGGATCTCTTCATCATCGTGATCCCCTTCCACCAGTTCGTCAGTGATGATCGTCAGCGTTTCAAAACCGGTTTCGAGGATCTCCTCGACATCCATTTCCGTCCGCGGGTCCAGCTCCATCCTCGCGGCGATCTGGTCATACAGGTTCGGCAACTTGCCGCGAGAAGTGCCGACCCACTTGGACATGGTCGTTCGACCTGCTTCTCTCTTGGCGCGACGTTGAGCTTGCTGGGCCAGATCGGCACCTCTTTCTTCCATCACTGCTTCGACCGCTGCAGTGATTCGCTCGGCTTCCATCGCTCGCAACTGGATTCGCGCCTCTTCATTTTCTGGCTCACTGTTGGTGTCGGGTTTTTCAGTCACCACTTGATCCAGCGCATCGATCTTGGTCTGGAGTTGCATCACTTCCTGGTGGAGAGCGGACATGCTTTCTTCCAGGGCAGTGGGATCAAAGGCAGCCTGGGTCTGGACAGGCGCAGGAACTGGTTGCTGTTGTGCGATGTATATCGCTGATCCGGCCAGTATCACTGCCACAAAAGAGAGAGCCGGGTACAGGGGTGAGCCAGAGGCGGACATGAGGAACTCCAATTCTTCGGCAACCAACGATTCCGTCAAACTCCCGGACTTCAGCAGGCGTTGCAGCCTATCAGTGGAGTTTGTCTACAACTGCTACCGGCAGCAATTGTACGAATGGTTGCATGGCCAGGCAAGAGCAGGGGGGACTGCCAGTTGCCTCTCCTGTCAGAGATTCGTTCCGAAGTGGAGAGGAAGGTGGCTGGTCCGATAGCGTTTTATTCCGCCAAACCAGGATCAATGGGTGCCGATCCGATTTCTACGGTGACAAACTTTTTCGTCGGCAGGATGGTGTCGTCCGTACCCATCGAGTTTGTGGTAAGGATCGAACACTCGGTGGCATCGAATGCCTCAAAGTATCGATATGTCGAAAGAGATTGCTGGTCATCACTACTGCAAAAAAAAGGAGTCCATGAAGCGATGGAATTCGGATGTACAGGTATCTCCGGAATTGCGGAGCGGTATCACCGAACCGGTATCGGTATTTTTGACAGGAGCAGGGAGGCCCCATGTCACAAAAGAAAATTACGCTCGCCTCGTTCGTGGCTTTCTCATTGTTCATATCGATCAGTCCGCTGGAAGCACAAGGTCCTCTGGGATTGACCTGCGATCCAATCTCGGGATCGTATCAGGTTCATATTGCGTTTATCGATCCAGGTGGATTTACCCACTATGACGTGAACGTTAACGGAGTTCTGGCGATGGTGTTGCCAGCCACAGGAGGCATCATCAAGACTCTGGTCCCTGTTCCGGGTTCGGGCGGACACTATATCTGTGTGGTTGGCATGGGGTTGCCGACGACCGTGTCAGACTGCTGTCAGTTTGTCATTCCGCCGACTCAGAGATTTGTTCGAGGCGATGCCAATGCCGATGGAGCCATCAACGTTGCGGATGTAGTCACCGAGCTGAGTCTGATCTTCCTGGGAACGCCGGTATTGTGTCTCGATGCTTGTGATTCGAATGATGATGGAGCGGTTGATATCGCCGACCCCATCTATCTGGTGTGGTATGTACTGGGTTCCGGACCCCCACCACCAATCCCCCATCCGGGTTGTGGAACTGATCCGACGGTCGATCCCCTCAACTGCGTTTCATTCCCGCCCTGTCCTTGATCGTTTGAACGGAAAAAAACAAGCAGGGGTGTTGGTCAAAAACCAACACCCCTGCTTCCTATTTTATCAGGCTCACTACTTGGATTGCCGGCCGCTCAGGCAGCTCACACCCCACGTCACCAATAGCGACACGAGAAAACCTGGGGCCAGGCTATAGAGACGAAGACCTTCGATCTGGCTGGACAACCAACCGTTGGCATCGAAGTTGTCCCAGATCAGTACCGTGACCAACCCGCTGATCATGCCGGCCAGAACGCCGTTGCGTGTCACTCCCTGCCACCACAGGCACAGCACCATCGGCGGACCGAAGGCGGCTCCGAGGCCGGCCCAGGCAAACAGTACCTTCTTGAAGATGGAACTCTCCGAGAAGAAGGTCATCGCGAAGGCGAGCAAGCCGACCACCATCGTCACCACCCGTCCGATCCTGACCAGTTTTTCCTGACTGGCGTCCGGTTCGATCTGCTGGTGATAGAGATCCTCGGTGAAAGAAGACGAGGTGACCAGCAGCTGAGAATCGGCGGTCGACATCATCGCCGCCAGTGCCCCGCAGATCAGTAACCCGGCGAGCCAGCCGGGAAACACCGCCTTGGCAAAGGCCGGCATCACCAGCTCGGTGTCGGTGAAGTTGTCGGCTCCGAACCAGGCCAGTGCGGCGATCCCCAGCAGTACGGCGCCGCCGTAGGTGAGGAAGCCATAGACCACGGCGATTCCGCGAGCCGCGGCCACATCTTCGGGAGATTTGATGCTCATGTAGCGCACCGCCAGGTGGGGTTGGCCCAGATAACCGATGCCGATGGCAAAACCGCTGATGATGCCTGACCACAACACCGTGGCCGATCGGCCGCCGGAGAGGGTCAGCAGGTCGGGATCGATGGCGCTGACCTTTTCCCCGACCGCTCCGAAGCCACCCATCTCGCCGATGGCGACCAGCGGCAGGGCCACCAGCGTGACCAGCATCAGCCAGCCCTGGACGAAATCGGTCCAGGCCACCGCCAGGAACCCACCCATCAGGGTATAGAGGACGATCACCGCCATGCCCAGCAGGGTTCCGATCCACGGTTCCCAGCCGAAGGCACTGTTGAGAGCCTTACCGGCAGCGGCAAACTGAGCGGCGACGTAGAAGGTGAAGCAGAATGCGATGATGGCGGTGGCGACGATGCGCAGCAGCGGATCGTGTTTGCGGCCGGTCGATTCGCAGAGGCGCGCTTCCAGATAGCGCGGCAGCGTCAGCGCGCCGTACTTCTCGCTGGCAGCCCGCAGCGGTCGGGCGATCAGGATCCAGGCCAGGGTCAGTCCGCTGACGCAACCGACTGCGGTCCACAGCGCCGGTTCCAGCTTCTCTCCCGAGGGATCGCCGAGTCCGCTGGCATAGGCCAGTCCGGTCAGGCCCAGCAGTAACCAGCCACTCTCTCCCGATGCTCTCTCGGAGAACGCCACCACCCAGGGACCGAGCTTCCGGCCCGCCAGCAGGAAGTCGGGCAGGGTTCGATTGTACTTCGAGGTGATGAAGGCAACGCCCAGCAGGACGATCAGGTAGATGGCAAATCCAGTGGCCAGAGAAGTCACGCAAGCCTCCCTGTCGGTCAACGTGAGGTAACTTTGGCACCGAGATAACGGCCTGGAAGTGACAGGTCAACGGCTGACTCGTCACGGATTTTGGCGGCAACGATGACTCCACCAGGAGTATCACCACACGGTGACGTTGCGCCGGAGCAGGCTCGATCACCGTCGAAGAGTCAAAATTTCGCGGGTCCCTGAAGGCCGATAATAGAAATAGCCCCGTGAATCCGATTCTTTGGCGATGGGGCGTAAGTACTTTGTATCGCCTTTGAATGGCTATTCTGATCGGTTTACGAATTCCAGGGGGGAATGGAAGAGATCCAGAGTCTTGAACCGGCACCTCACAATTACGCAGGATGACGCGCAGAACCGGTCAGGGAAAGGTTGGGAAAGTCGTTGTCGCCGCGGCGGTTTAGCCTGACAGACCGGGGTCGAATGGCCAGGGAGGTTCCTGGTCTCCGCCTCAAGGCGGAAACAAATTACGGGGGATGGATCGATGCAAGACAAGGCAATTGGAATTGTAGTGTTTGCGGCAGTTGGAGTTTTGATGGGCGCTCTGGCTCACAGCGGTGATGCCAGTTATGACGTTGTCGGTGGAATCAAGGGTGCTCTGTCCGATTCCGGTACCTGGGCCACGGCCATCACGGCACTTGCCGTGGCAGGAATGGCGATGGGCGTTTACACCAACGGTGGACTCAGCGGTGCAGATATCAAGCAAACTGTGATGTTGCTGATTGTCGCTGCGCTCGTTGGCGGAACGTTCCCATGGAGCGACTGGGGAGCTGCGCTCGCATTGGCATGGCTCGTCACCGGGGGACTACGTACCTAGCTAGATTTGATTCAGAGAGAACCGGGGCGTGGACAGGACTTTCCCCCTGTCCGCGCCTCATTTCTTTTGGGGGTGGCGCACACCCCTTTTCTCGCCCAGGATGAGCCTCCCTTGAAGATCCGGTGGGAGGTGGAGCCGATGACCTGGTTGCGTTGCCTGACTGTTCTGGTGCTATTTCTGCTTCTCGGGGTGACCCTTTCGGGTTGTTCCAGCTCCGTCAAAAGGGAATCCGTGGTTTCTAACGCCTCGACCCCGGTCCAGGTGCTGCAGGTCAAGAAGGGCCGATACCTCGATCTCACCTTACCGATGGCGGGTCGCAATCGCTGGTGGGCGGTCGAATCGGGGGCCAGACCGTGGCTCCAGCCGAAACTCGAACCACAGAAGAGTCGAATCCGCCTGCTGGCGGTCAAGCCGGGCAAGACCGAGGTGGTCTGTGTCCTGCGCGATACCCAGCGGGTGATCCGCAAGGTGGTGGTGGCGGTGGAGGTGGAACGGGTTGAAGAATGAAGGGGAGTCTTCCGTGGCTAGTTGTGGCCAGTCTGCTGTGGGGCAGCGCTTCCACGGCCGTTGCGGGTGATTTCGAGCCACTCTTCGATGGCCAGAGCCTGACCGGTTGGTATACCACCCCCGGTGGATCCTGGACCGTCGAGGATGGAATCATCGTCGGCCGCAGTCCTGCTGCGGAAAAACGTCACGGTTTGCTGGTGTCCGATCGATCCTTCAAAGACTTCGAGGCACGTGCCCGATTTCGGGTTCAGGCCGGTGATAGTGGATTCTACTTCCGGATCGCCATCGAGCAGGGCAACAACGTTGCCGCCAAGGGGTTCCAGGTCGAGATCGACTCCAGTTCCGAGACCGGTGGACTGTACGAGACCGGTGGCCGTGGCTGGGTGACCAGACCGGATGTGGCCCGGATGCAGGAGGTGTACCGACCGGGAGAGTGGTCATCACTGCAACTGCTGGCTCGCGGCCGTTTCATCGAGGTGCGCATCAACGGGGTCCGGACCGCCCGGCTCAAGCGAGACAAGGGCCGCCTCGAGGGCCCCATCGCCCTGCAATTGCACGGCAGCATGGAGATGCACGTCGAGTGGCAACAGATCGAGGTGCGAGAGCTGCAAAAGAGTGACACCGTTCCCGGTCGGCGACCCAATGTGGTGTGGATCCTGGCCGAGGACATCGGCCCCGATCTGTCCTGCTATGGCTGTCGGGGGGTGGAGACGCCGAATCTCGATCAGTTAGCGGCACAGGGGTCTCGTTTTGTCCGCGCCTTCACTACCTCGCCGGTCTGCTCCACATCCCGTTCGGCGATGATCACCGGACGCCATCAGTCCTCGGTCGGGGCTCATCAGCACCGAACCCGGCCTCGTCAGGATTTACCGCAAGGGGTCGAGACGTTGCCGCAATTGCTGCGCAACGCCGGCTGGTACTGTGCCCTCGGCTGCGGCTACTCCGCCAAGACCGATTTCAACTTCAAGACCGTGCCCTCCCTGTTCGATGGCAAGGACTGGTCGAGCCGTGGCGACGGGCAACCCTTCTTCGCCCAGATCACCATCCAGAACACTCACCGCTTCTGGAAAGGTGACCCGCAGAATCCGGTCGATCCCGCCGAGGTAGAGATTCCCCCTTATTACCCCGATGAGCCGCTGGTACGCGCCGACTGGGCCCGTGGCCTCGGCGAGATCCAGGTGATGGATCGCAAGGTCGGCAAGATCCTCGAGCGACTCGAGAAGGAGGGCCTCGCCGATGACACGGTGGTGGTCTTCATCGGCGACAACGGTCGCTGTCATCCACGCGGCAAGCAGTTTCTCTACGACGGCGGTGTCCACGTGCCGCTGATCATCCGCTGGCCCGGTACCATCGGCGCCGCCACGGTGCGTGCCGAACTGGCCTCGACCATCGACATCACCGCCACCATCCTGGAGATCGCCGGTATCGCCGTACCCGATGGGATGCAGGGCCGTTCGCTGCTCGATGCGACGACTCCAGCTCGCAATGCGGTGTTCGCATCCAGGGGCAAGATGGATGACACCCACGACGCCATGACGATGATGCGAACCGCCACTCACAAGTACATCCTCAACCGCATGCCGGAGCGTCCCTGGTGTCAGTTCAACAACTACAAGGAGCAGCAGTATCCGACGCTGGCACTGTTGCAGTTGCGGGCACTGGAGGGCAAGTTGACGCCTGAGCAGGCGCAGTTTGTCGCCGCATCGAAGCCGGTGGAAGAGTTGTACGATCTGCGCAGCGATCCCCATGAGTTGCACAACCTGGCCACCGATCCAGCCCACGCCGATCTGCTGATGGCGATGCGGGGTGCCACCGGACAGTTCTCGAAGCGGGTGGGCGATGAGGATCCCGACGAGACCTGGCGTGCCGGTGGCTGGCCCGCCACCTATCCGACCCGCTCGGTCGATGAGTGGCGACGCATCGTCGAGGGATGGAGAGCGCATCTTCTCGAGGGTGCTGCTCGGCCGAAGATTCCCGCCGGAGTTCCGGCGGGTAAGGTGGGAACGGCCGGCGACCGCTAGCAGGTCGGCGAAGGGGAAAACTCAGTTTTGAATCAAAACAGTCCCAAAGTTATTTTTCTGGATTTAGTCGTCTATATTTCCGTCATGTTTTTGATCAGAGAAGTGGTTTTCTCTGGTGTTGGATTTATAGCAAATGGTCTCTTTCATTCACTGACTACCCTGGTCGTGGCCACCTGGATATTGAAAGCAAGAGCAGTGACATGGAATGACCTGGGCTTGAACCGCGCCCAGAGTTTCAAGAAAACATTACTCGTCACTGGATTCATTCTGGTGTGCACTCCTCTCTCGATAATGCTCTTTGAACTGGTGAAAGACCTGTTACCAATTGTGCTGGCACCAGACACATCCGAGCAGAGTTCTGTTTCCAAGTTCGGAGACCTCAAGGGGAACTGGCTACTTTTCTTTTCGATCCTTCCATTCATCTGGCTCGAATCACTTCTTGAAGAACTACTGGATCGAGGGTTCTTGTTGAATTGGTTTGAACGACTCTTCTCGAAGACTTCCATGGCGACCATCCTTGCAGTGATATTCCAGGCCATGATCTTCGGTTTCAGACACTCGTATGATCTATCAGACAGATCCATCACCGTGGGTCTTATTGGACTGGTCATGGGAATTGCTTATGTGGCTTTTGGGCGAAAACTATGGCCACTCATCCTTGCACATTGCATTTTGAACACGATGTCGATGCTGGAGAGAGTCTTGTAGATGACAGCAAGAGACTTGAGCAGGAACACGCGGGATCAAACGGCGACCGCTAGGCGTCGGGCTGGATGACCCAGTCGGCGTTGTAGACGTCGATGAAGGCGGGAGCGAGCCGATCGCGTGGATCGTCTTCGACCAGTTCGAAGTACCAGCCGATGGCGGCCGGTTGCTCCCGGGTCACACCGCGTCGGCCATTGAGCCCACTGCCACCCCAAGCCTTGCCATGAGCCGCCGCCCGAAACGCGCTGAAGCGGCGCTTTGCGATGTTCCACGTCGCCTCGCCCCGGAGCGTTGCATCGATGCCGCGGGTACGACTGGGAAAGTGACGCCAGTCGGTTTCGCCGAGTTTATAGACACCATCACTTTCGGAACGAAACACGCCGCTGATCTGGATGGTGGCCATGTTTCCTTCGACCGCGGTGACTTCGATCTCGATCTCGGCGTGCTCGATGTCATCTGTGGCGTAAGGACCTTCCTGGCCCGAGACATTATCGACGACATGGAAGCGCGCCAGCCGCAGCGCCAGAGCTTGCGGTAGGGTGTGTTTTTGCCGGACCGAAACCTCTTCCGGCATCCAGCTTCGTGCTTCTTCCCGGTTGAACCAGGCATGATCGCGATTCCAGCGCCCCCGACCCTCCGGCCCGATCCCCTCTGCCGGCAGATCGCGCAAGGTACTGCGCAGCACCAGACCATCGGTCGGCATCGAGTTCTCCCAGCGGTGCTGGGGTAAGTACTCGGCGGGATCGGCAGCCTTTCGCTCTTCCCTGGCGAGAGCACTCCACTTCTCGAGGCCAGAATCCATCAGTTTCATCGCGGCATCCGGATTCAGGGTGTTGCGCCTCGCCAGCAGCGTGCCGTCGGGGGCGAAGATGTAGAGACCCTGCCACGAACCGCCGACCGGTGCCGGGTTGCCGCGCACCTTGTGACGGAAGAAGCGGCATTCGCGGTCCTGATGCCTCTGCAACCGCCACACCTCATCGGTGGCAGGCACGAAGGCTTTGACCTTCTCGATCACCCGCGGGTCGTTCCAGACGGACCGCCGGCCCGCCACGCCGTTGCCTCAGGTACAACCGAGAGGATGTCCATTCATCAGCCACAACAGCAGTGGTTTCTGCTGCTGACCGGCAGCGCGCAGTCCTTCATGGAGAGTGGCGTGCCACGGGATGGTCAGCCACGCCTCCTCGGCCCCCGGCAGCACCGCCCGCGACCACGCATCGAGATCGTGTCCGTCGAGTTGAACAGAATCGATGGGGGTCGGGAACGAAAGAGCCAGGATCAAGGAAGTGGTCAGGAACAAGTGGCCTCCTGTCACCATCGTGCCGTCTGGAAGGATGGTGTGCTAGCGATATTCATCTGCCAAGATAAGAATCAGATTTTCAATCAAGACCAGCAAAGAGAAGAATCATGAGGAAGACATGTGGAAGTACTACTGTGTTGTGGTGGTGATCGCCGTGATTTCGTCGGTGTTGACGGTCATCATATCGAAGTCGTTGGGAGTCAGTGAACCTGCTGTAATGGGCGGTGCTGTGGGAGGTGTGGTTTCGGCAGTGGTTGGTGTGAAGCTTGCAAACAAGCAGAAAGAAGAGTGAGCGATTTCGAGATCATTTCCGATGATCGACGCTTTCTCCCGGTCACCCGCGCGAGGAGAATCAGATGATGCTGATCGCTACGTTGCTGCTGCTGTCTCTTCCTCAGGATCCGGCTCTTGAGCATCCTGTCCGCCTCGACCGCACCGGCATCGTGTGGGCGCTGCCCTTCGAGAATGCCCGGAAACGGGCGCGGCAGGAGGGTCGCCTGCTTGCCATCAAGCCGGTCGCGTTCGGCACGACAGCCACCGGTTGCTGGTGACCTGCAGCCGAGGTGCTCCGGTCGGGGCCCTTCACCGACGAGCGTGTCATCGGTCTGCTGAACCAGCGCTTCATCCCCATCTACTTCGATCTCTCTTCGAAGAGTCCCGCCAGTGACATCGATGCCAGGAAGTTCGTGATCGAGTTGAAACCGGAACTGGGCGGCAGCAGGGTACCGACTCCGCCGGTGCTGTTTGTTACCGCCGATGGAGAGTTGCTGGGGGAAGTCAGTAACTATGCGAGTGAGAGCGAGGTGCTCGGCGCCCTACGCAACGTCCTGCGCAAAAACTCGAAGTACGCCAGGCCATCTGGCGGAGAAGAGGAGCGTTCACGACTTGCGCGTGCCCACACCCGCCACTATCTCGGCCAGGATGAAGAGGCCATCGCGTTGCTCTCCGGGCCGCGCAGTGCAAAGGAGAGTCTCTTTGTCGCGCAAATCGCCCGACGCGCCGGCGATCTCGACATTGCTGAGAAAGTGCTGGAGGGACTCGACGCAAAGAAATTCGCAGACGACATCGCGCTCGAACACGGCTTACTCGCATTCGCTCGCGACGATGTGAAGACGATGCGCCTGCGGCTGGCTACATACTCCGAGGAGGGAGCCCGCGCGCCCGAGGCGCGCTACTTCCTGGGCATCTCACTCTTCCATCTGGGTGAACACGCCCAGGCGCGTGCCACCTGGAAGAAGTTGATCGAGCAGTACGGCGAGCACCCCTTCAGCTATCGCGCGGACTGGGCCTACACCCAGACCACAGACGAAGGCCCGGCAGCGGAACGCTCTTCGTTCACGACTCAGGGTCGGAAGAGCCTGCTCGGACGCCACGGTTACATGGGGCGAAAAAATCCCGACCTCACGCGCCGTTCCGACTGACCTGGACGCTGCTGGTCGAGTTGGTGCGTGGGCAAGCATCTGGTTCAACGGTGATCGTGAGACCGGGACCGTTTGCGGAGTCCCTTCTTGGCAGTACTCTCTGGTAACAAGAGTCTCATCGATGCAAGAGACTCAAAGTGCGAATGCCAAAGGAGAAGCATGTCGAGAGAATATGACAATCAGTGGGCTCTAACCTTGCGGTATTGCGGCCTGATCTTCTGCGGGCTGGGAGTCGTGTCCGGCTATTTAACGCTGACCGGCGATATGCTGGGGGGTGCTTTGGTACTGCAGATGCTGACCACGGGGTGCTTTCCGACCGTGGCCGGAGGACTGTTGCTGATCGTTGTCGGGCGAATTTTACGGATTGTGAGCAAGGATTCTGAAGAGTGAAGGATGACGGAGTCATGACGGAAGCGATTGAGGAAACAACCTTTGAATCGGAGCGGTTTCGGATGCGTCCGATGCGTCCATCGGATGCAGAGCGTGTCCATCAGTATGTGAGCGATCCGGAGGTGGCTCTGACCACCGGAGAGATTCCCCACCCTTATCCCGATGGAGCCGCCAGTGAGTGGATCTCGACCCATGCGGAGCTACGCAAGACGGGTCGGTTGGAGATTTTTGCCATCGTCGAGCGAGACAGCGATCTGCTGATCGGCGCCATCGATCTGCGTCGAGGTGAGTTTGCCCACATTCACGAAATTGGTTACTGGGTCGGGCGCGAACACTGGGGGCAGGGAGTCTGCACCGAGGCGGTCAAAGCGTTGGTCGATTTCGCCTTCGAACGCGATGAAAAACTGGTGCGAATCTTCGCTTATTCGTTCCCGGAGAACCCGGCATCGGCTCGGGTGCAGGAGAAAGCGGGCTTCCAGCGAGAGGGATTGTTACGCCATGGCTTGGTCCGTTTGACCGATCCACGCGATGCGGTCCTCTGTGCCATCGTGCGGGAGGACTGGACCGCTGGTCGCAGTTAGGTTTCGCAGCGGAAAAGCGGTATCGGCTGCGATAAAAATGGGCAGAATGAGTCTCTACGCTGGAACTCCCGCCATTTCGGGTGCGTAATTGAGATGAAGGAGGATCTCGAGTGACCATCTCCCTGCACTTCTTGCCGTTGGCTTTCTTCTATTTTGACCCGATGTACTTCGTGGTGGTCGGTCCGGCATTTTTGCTGGCGATCTGGGCCCAGATGCGCGTCAAGAGTGCGTTCCAGCACTGGTCGCAGGTGCCGTTGCGGAGTGGTTGGACCGGTGCCCAGGTAGCGCAGAAGGTGTGCGAGATCGGTGGGGCGGATGGAGTTCAGATCGAGCAGACTCCCGGTCAGCTCAGCGATCATTACGATCCGCGAAATCGAGTGTTGAGGCTGTCCTCCGACAATTACCACGGACGCAGTGTCGCCGCCGCCGCGATTGCCGCGCACGAGGCGGGTCACGCCATCCAGCACGCCACCCGTTATCCGATGCTGGCGTTGCGCAGCGCTTATGTTCCTGCCGCTAGCCTCGGTTCCTGGTTTGCCTTTCCGATGTTGTTTGCCGGCATGATCTTTCGTTATCCACCGCTGATTTACATCGGTATCGCACTGTTCAGTGCCGTCGTGTTGTTCCAGATCATCACCTTGCCGGTCGAGTTTGACGCCAGCGCCCGCGCCAAACGCGTGCTCGCTGATAGCGGCATCATCTCCGATGAGGAAGAGTTAGGTGGAGTGCGAAGCGTGCTCGGTGCGGCAGCGTTGACCTATGTCGCTGCGACCATCCAGGCGGT
>JAYZTT010000018.1:0-63582 GCA_036125855.1 Planctomycetota bacterium | reverse complement strand
CAGTACGAGTTCTTTGCCGGACACGACGAGGACGGCCAACCGACCTGGACGGGTGAGCGTGCGCAGATGAAACCACTCATCGATTGGAGAGGTCGGGTCGGTCCCACCTCGATCACCTACAACCCGGTCCTGAAGCGGTATCTGTTCTGCATCACCGATGGGAGGGCAAATCACGGCGCTTACGACACTTATATCCTCGAGTCACCGACCATCACGGGGCCGTGGAAACTGGTGGTATACATGGAGCACTTCGGCGAAGAGGGCTACTTCGTGAACATCCCGTCGAAGTTCATCGGCACGGACGGTCAAACCGCCTGGCTCTGCTACGCCGCTAACTTCAGTGTCGGGATGCCGGACCCTCCCCCGCTCAAGTCCAGTCCGCCAGGCAGTCGCTATGGAATGAACTTGCAGCAGATACGACTGAAGGTGAAGAACTAGACGCTCCACCACCCCTGATTCAAACGCGCTCGTACTCCATCAGGTAGCCCTGGAAGAGGCGCAGATGTTCCTCTTCATCCGCCAGTAACCGCACGCAAAGATCTTCCGTGACTGGATCATCTCCACACAACTGGATGATCTTCTTGTACTGGGCCACCGCAGACGCTTCCGTCTCGATCACACCCCGGATCACGCTCAGGACATCTGTGGGATCATCTCCTGGCTGCAGAGATTTCATCACCGGAGAAAACTGCATGCTGCCCGGAATGGTGCCACCGATGATGTGGATTCGTCGGGCAAGATCCTGGGCGTGTTGCGTTTCCTCGGCGACATCCGCTGCCAGAGCTTGCTTGATCGGATCTGCCTTGGCTCCCACCAGGTTGGTCGAGGAGGAGATGAAGTTGATGGCCGCCTCAAGTTCCATCCAGTAGGCACGGGTCAACTCGTCGATCAATTCCCGATTCATCTTTCCCTCTTTCTCGCAGTAACATTCAAGAAAATCGACCGGGGCGCACTCCATACGCCCCGGTCGTTCCTGAAGACCCGGCCCGATGGCCGATCTGTCGCCGCCAGTTCACCGCACAACGCCTCTAGCGAACCACGAGGTTCACCATGCGGCCTGGTACCCAGACGAACTTGGCGATCTCCTTGCCATCGGTGTACTCCCGTACACGAGGATCGGCAAGTACTAGTTCTCGGATCTCGTCCTCGGTGATATCCGGAGAGGCTTGAATTTTGGTTCGTACCTTTCCGTTGATTTGCACCGGAACCTCCACCATTTGCTCTTGAAGCCACTTTGGATCAGCAACGGGAAAGGGTTCCCAGAGCAACGATTCGCTGTGACCTATCTTTTTCCACAATTCTTCCGCCAGATGAGGGGCATACGGGGCCAGCACCAGACAGAAAGGCTCGAGAATCGCTCGAGGACGCGTTTCCATCGGGTTGATCTCGTTGACGAAGGTCATCATCTGGGAGATGGCCGTATTGAAATGCAGCGCTTCGGTGTCCCGATCGACCTTATCGATGGTCTTGTGCAGGATTCTCATCTGCTCATCAGTGGGTTCTGCCGAAAGAGTGTCATGAAGTTGGTCATCCTGATCGAAAAACAGTCTCCAGACTCGATCCAGGAACCGACGTGCTCCCATCAAGCCGCCGGTCGACCAGGGTTTGTCCGCCTCGATCGGTCCCATGAACATCTCGTAAACCCGCAGTGAATCCGCCCCCTGTTCAGCAATTACATCGAGTGGATCGATGACGTTGCCAAAGCGTTTCGACATCTTTCGGTGGTCTTCTCCGAGGATCATCCCCTGGTTGACCAGTTTTGCGTACGGCTCATCGACAGGGCAAACGCCGATGTCGTGGAGAAATTTGGTCCAGAAACGAGAGTAGAGCAGGTGACCGACAGCATGCTCGGCACCTCCAAGATAGAGATCGACCGGCATCCAGCGCTTCGCCAGTTCTGGATCAACAAGCGCCTGATCATTCTTCGGATCGATGAAACGAAGGAAGTAGGCGCTCGAACCGGCACTGCCTGGCATCGTATCGAGCTCTCGCGAAGCCGGTGCCCCGGTTCCTGGTACCTCGGTACTGATCCACTCCTCGGCACGGGCCAGCGGAGACTTGCCGGTACCGGTCGGTGCGAAATCATCGAGATGCGGCAATTCCAGCGGCAGTGCAGATTCCGGCAGAGGATGAGCATTACCTTCTTCATCGATGACCACGGGCATCGGCTCACCCCAGTAACGCTGGCGAGCAAAGATCCAGTCACGAAGACGATAACGGACGATTCCACGTCCGATCTTTCTCTCCTCGAGCCACTCGATGCTCCGGGAGATCGATTCATCCTTGTCGAGCCCATCAAGGAATCCACTATTGACGTGTGGACCCTCGCCAACCCACGCTTCCTGACTGATATCTCCGCCGGAAACCACCTCCACGATGGGCAACTCGAAGCGGGACGCAAAATCCCAATCACGCTGGTCGTGCCCCGGTACGCACATGATGGCACCGGTGCCATATCCCATCAGAACATAATCTGCGACCCAGATCGGCATCGCCTTTCCCGTGCAGGGATTCATCGCCTCGGCACCTATGAAAACCCCGGTCTTGCCGGCATCGGTACCTGATCTCTCGATGTCACTCTTACGTGCTGCTTCCTGACAGTATGCACTGACTGCTTCTCGATGTTCATCCGCGGTCAGTTCATCGACGAGAGGATGTTCTGGCGATAGAACACAGAATGTCGCACCGAACAAGGTATCGGGTCGTGTGGTAAAAACTTCCAGCTTTTGATCGGAATCAACGATGTCAAAGATGGCATCGGCACCCTCCGAGCGACCGATCCGATCACGTTGCATCGACTTGATCGACTCGGGGAAGTCCACTTCATCAAGGCCATCGAGAAGACGATCAGCAAAAGCGGTGATTCGCAGCATCCACTGCTTCATCGGCTGCCGTACTACCTCATGACCACCGCGTTCACTCTTACCATCGATGACCTCATCGTTGGCGAGCACGGTGCCCAGTTCGGGACACCAGTTAACCATCGCTTCTTCCTGGTAGGCGAGGTCATGTTCCAGCAGCTTGAGAAATATCCACTGGGTCCAGTGGTAGTAGGAAGGATCGCAGGTCGAGAACTCCCGATCCCAGTCATAGGAGTATCCCATGGCATTTAACTGCTTGCTGAAGGTCTCGATATTCTGTCGTGTCGAGGTATCCGGATGGACACCCTTCTCGATGGCGTACTGCTCTGCGGGAAGCCCGAAGGCGTCGTATCCCATCGGATGCAGCACGTCAAAACCCTTCATGCGGCGATGACGTGCCACGATATCGCTGGCGGTATAGCCCTCCGTGTGCCCGACGTGAAGACCGCTACCGGATGGATAGGGAAACATATCGAGAACGTAGTACTTGGGTATTTCGGACCGCTCACCGGCACGAAACAGACCCTTCTGCTGCCAGTGCTGTTGCCAACGAGGTTCGATCTCTTGTGGTTGGTATGCCATCTTCTCCACCTGGGTTGGAACTCCGGTTATCCTGCCTCTCGGTTCCGAGTCCGGAGTTTCCTTGCCGTTGATTCTAAGCACTGAGTTGGCAGGCGACCAGCCTAGCCGAGGAAATGATACCTCGATCGCGAAAGAAAAGGTGACAGTGATGCGACCCCACCCCTGCTGCTGGATGATCGTGATTCTCGTGTTGTTTTCCGGATGCCAGTTGCCGCGTGGAATCACCGAACCACTGCAAGATCGCTGGGCAATCGCCATTCATGGCGGTGCCGGAGCCATCTCCAGAGACGCTCCCCAGGAACTACAGGATGCATACCAGGAGTCTCTCGCTTCGGCACTGAAGATCGGCACCGGAATCATTCGCAGCGGCGGAGATGGAATCGAAGCGGTCGAACAGGTGATTCGATATCTCGAGGACGATCCGCTGTTCAATGCTGGCAAGGGAGCTGTGTTCAACTCGGAGGGGAAGCACGAACTCGATGCCTCGATCATGGATGGAGCCGATCTCTCCTGCGGTGCGGTCGCCGGGGTTAGAAATGTTCGCCATCCCATCACCCTGGCCAGAAAAGTGATGACCGATACGCGTCATGTGTTGTTCGCCGGGGAGGGAGCCGAGACCTTCGCCCATCAAACCGGTGTCGAGATGGTGGAGAATTCCTTCTTCTCCACTGATCGTCGCAGAGAGCAATGGCTCAAGAAAACACAGGGCAAGAAAGGCACCGTCGGTGTCGCTGTGCTTGATCGTCGTGGCCATCTGGCCGCCGGCACATCCACCGGAGGCATGACCGACAAGCGCTGGGGCAGAGTCGGAGATTCCCCCATCATCGGAGCCGGCACCTACGCCGATGATCGGGCCTGCGCCGTCTCCTGCACCGGTACCGGCGAGGAATACATTCGACACGCCATCGCCTATTCGGTCGCTGCTCGCATGATGCTGGCGGGTGAGGAACTCCAGAGTGCCTGCGACACGCTGATCCATGAGGTTTTGCAACCAGGCGACGGCGGCCTCATCGCCGTCGATGCCGCGGGCAACATTGCATTCTCCTACAGCACAGGAGGAATGTACCGTGCCGCCGCCGATTCGAGCGGACGCTTCGAGGTCGGCATCCACGATGAAATGAACGGAGATCCAGGGAGCTAGTTGCCTCCAGAAGCTCTCGCTGGTTGAGCTGGAGTCCACCGTTCTGCCGTGGCCAGGAAGGTGACTCGAAAATCAGTGGTAACCACACTGGCGGACGAATCCGTCTTTGACTTGCGACCATCGATCACCACCACGGGCCCGCTGCCGATCACCTGCCAGGAACCATCCGGATCGACAACTACCGCAGTTCGTTCATCGATGCCGACACCGATCTGATCGGGATGACTTGCGACCGCCGTGAACAGGCGTGCCCACCGTTGACGGGCCAGGAAATGCTGATCGACAATCACGCCCTGCCACAAACCCAGTCCCTCGACCAGTTCGGTGCTGTCGGCGACCAATGACTTGAGCTCCGCATTGCCCGTGATCATGTACCGAGACATCACCGCAGCTCCGGCACTGGTCCCGGCGATGACGGTTCCCTGACCGTGACTGGTGCGGACCGCCTCGATCAACTCGCGCTGGCGAAAGGCTTCCATCAATCGCACCTGAGATCCGCCAACCAACCAGATCAAATCACTCTCCTCGATGGCCTTTCGAGCCTTGCCAGCATCATCGGGAATCACCGTCACATCCGTCGCTCCCGCTTCTTGCCACGTCGCAACGGTCCCAGGACCCGCATCTTCTCGCTGAGATGCCCAGGGGACGATGAGAACGCGCGCATTTTTGCCGCCAGCCAGGTCGAGAGCACGGGGTCGCAAGTCGGCGGGGATGGAGCCTCCGCCGGCAACGATCAGGACTCCGGCCTCAGTCGGAGTCGGGTTCGGATCTTCCACGGGAAGGAAAACCAGGGTGAGCAGCATCAAAGCCTTCGTTATCAGGACCATCGGACCTCCTGAACAGCAGTCTCTCCTGTTGACCGGGTCATGTCAGCAGGGGATCGTCTGGCACCAGGAATTGTCAAAGGAGAAACTCCAATGTCGTCACGACAACGCTTCTCACTGCTTTCGGCGTTGCTGGCCCTCTTCTCCTGCCAGGGCCCCCCACCGCGAACCGTGGTGCCAGAACCGAGCCTCGAAGATCGAGCCGCCGCGGCCGGATGGCACGATGGACGCCCGTGGATGGATCAACACCTCGACGGAGTGAAGATCGCATCCCAGGGAAACTGTGATCTGCTGCTGGTCGGTGATTCCATCACCCAGTCGTGGGGTGGGCCAGGCCGAAGAGTGGGAGCACCGGCTGCCGATGTGTTCCGCCACTGGTTCGGCCAGATTCGCGTCGGCAATCTCGGAATCTCCGGTGACCGTACACAGCATCTGTTGTGGCGCATCGAAAACGGCACCCTCGACGGCGCAAACCCGGATGTCATCACCATCCTCATCGGCACCAACAACATCCATCACGATCCTCCCGCAGACATCGCCCGAGGTATCGAGGCTGTGGTGATGGCAACACGGAAAAAGGTCCCCGATGCGCTGATCCTGCTGCATCCCATCCTGGCCCGCGGAAAAAACGCCGATGACGAGGGCAGGCAAGATGTCCTACTCGTCAACGATCAACTCGATCATCTCGCAAACATCGAAGGAGTCGAGATCATCGATCTCGATGCAGCGTTCTTGCACAGCGATGGAACGATTCGCGAAGAGTTGTACAGTCCCGATGCCTTGCACCTGTCCGCTGCCGGTTACGAAGCGTGGGCGCGGACACTGGCACAGCGGTTGAGAGCGGCGGGACTGGCAATGCCAGCAGACCGCTGATCGATGCCAGAGGTGTCGAAAGAAAAACGCCGCGTCCGGTTTTCCCGAACGCGGCGTTCTTTTCGTACAAATTTATCCGATTCTAGAGTGGTGTCGGCTCCGGATCTGGAGTCGGGGTCGGGGTCGGCTTCGGAGTTGGTTGAGGTTGCGGCTGAGGAGTGACTTCTCCACCACCTCTTCCGCCACGACCACGGCCCTCGCGACGTGGGCGTTCTCCGCCTTCACCACCACCGGGCGGCAACGGGTTCACACCATCGCCACCACCAGGACGACCTCCACCCTCTCCACCGCGTCCACCGCGACGGCGACGATTTCGGTCACCACCCTGACGGCCTCCACCCATCTCGTCACCGGAGATGATTCCATCACCATTACGATCGAGACGACGACGGATGTTTTCTGGCAAGCCTTCCATCTCTTCCTTGTCGATCACCCCATCACCGTTCGGGTCGAAGCGCTCGAGTCCACCGCGACGACGTGGTTGATCACCATTTCCTTCACCTGGAGGAGGAGGACCACCTTGTCCGTCGGGACGTGGACGACCACCTTGTCCGTCGGGACGCGGACGACCACCACCGAACACACCTTCCAGTTCCTCTGGAGAAAGAATGCCATCGCCATTGGTATCGGCAGGGCCGAGGCGACCACGGATACCTTCCGGCATCCCTTCCATCTCCTCCTTGTCGATCATTCCATCGCCATTGCGATCAAATCGTTCAATCAGGCCAGCTCCGGGACGTCGCTCTGGACGACCGCCTGGAGGCCCACCTTCACCATCGGGACGGGGGCGTCGGCTACCACCGAGTACACGTTCCAGTTCATCCGCAGTGATGGTGCCATCTCCATCGGCATCTGCCTCGCCAATACGACGGCCAATACTCTCCGGAAGACCTTCAAGTTCCTCTTTATCGAGAACTCCATCCCCATTGCGATCGAAGCGTTCGATGAGACTGGCACCACCACGACCTCTACGACGACGATCTTCCGGCCTGGGAGGTGCGGGAGGAGCCGGTTCATCGCCGGGCCTCACGACCGGTGGAGTCGGATGATCTTCACCAGGAGTCGGTTTTGGTGCTGGGGTTGGATTGGGCTGAGGGTCTTGCGCCAGCAACACCATCGGCAGCAAGAGCGCCAGAAACAGCACGGAAAATCTGTAGAAGTAACGCATTCAGTACCTCCTGTTGGAAGGGTCCAGTCGAATCGTCAGTTGACATCGCGAGCATGAGTGCACACGAACGATGCTACGGTCCCAGAAGGACCTCACAGGATCAACCCCGGATGTGGGTTGTCGTCGCGCTCTATTCCTGAAATTTGGCTCATATCAGCTAATTTAGCCCGGATTTACCGATTCTGTGCGCTGAAACTGGTCAGTTGCCGGGACTCAGAATTCCCCGCAATACGCCCACCCCATTCGATGAGGGAGGCTGCCGTGGCCCGGGTCACACCGCACATGAAATCGAAATCGATGGTGTCGATGGTGTCGGTTGGCCGGTGGTAATGAGGATTACGGAAATTTGCGGTATCCGTCAGCATGATGGCCCTCAAACCAGCCTGCCAGTATGGATAGTGATCGCTGCGTGACGCATCGCCAAAATATCCCGCGACCCTGTTGGCACTGAAGTAATTCAGGTCTCGCACATACCGATGCACACATCCTTCAAAGATGTTCCCCAATCCACCTGAATCGAAATTACCAGCCACAAGGATGAAGTCTCCCTGATAGGGCAGAGAGACCAGCAAAGGAATACGGATCGGTGCGTCCTGGCTACCAGCCTCGCTGCTGTAATAACCGATCATCTCCAGATCCAGCATTCCATCGACTCGCCTGGAGGAATCTTCGAGAACTCGAGCAACATGGGCTTCACTGCCCATCAGGCCGACCTCTTCCGCAGCGAAAAAACAGAGGCGAACCGTTCTTTCTGGACGATGGTCTGCCAGCACCCGGGCAATCTCCAGCAGCCCTGCAACCCCAGAACCGTTGTCGTCTGCTCCGGGACAATCTCTCACCGTATCGTAGTGTGCTCCGGCCTCGACGATGGTGGTCGGATCGACATGTCCTTCGATCTCGACGATGAGATTCACCTGCTCTACATCGAGCCAGCTCCCGGCTGGTTCGCGCTGTACCTGATATCCCATCTGTTCCAGACGTCGTGTCAGATATTCAACTGCGCGGATTGTTTCTTCCTCGACTCCAGCACAGCGGGGCCCCAGTTCGAGCAGAGAGCTCAATTGTTGTCGACAACTCTCCGGTGTGATCTGTTCGATGATTGGAGGAATCGCCTGCCGGGTGGAGAAGGGAACCGCGCAACCCGCCGCCGATATGACGATCAAGAGCAGACCGATAGAAAACTGCCGAGCAGATTTAGCCCTGAAACTCATGAAGTACTGCTCCCACGATCCATCACGACAAAAGCACAACCGTATCGATTCTTGCTATCGGCAGGATGGTCGTCCCTCGACACCTGGCTCCATTGATCTGGATCAGGTTGCGCAAAGAAAGTATCGCCAGCGAAATCTCCATCGACTTCCGTCTGATAAATCCTGTGTGCTAGAGGCAGAAACAACTCATAGATCTCGCTTCCTCCGATGATGAAGATCTCATCTTCTCCTGAACATGCCTCCAGAACCTCCTCCAGGCTCCCGAATCCCTCCACTCCTTCCGGAAGAGATTCAGGTTGTCGCGATAACACCAGATTTCGGCGTCCAGGTAATGGGTGACCAATTGATGCGAAAGTACGTCGTCCCATGACGATGGGAAATCCCATCGTGGTCTTTTTGAAATGGGCCAGATCCATCGGCAGATGCCAGGGGATCGTTCCGTTGCTACCAATCACTCCACCGGTTCCGGTCGCAACAATCAGGGAGATTCGCATTTCACACCGCCACCGGTGCGGGGATTGCAGGATGCGGATCATATCCCTCGACCTGAAAATGCTCGTACTTGAACTGGTCGATCTCTGATATTTGCGCGTTTATTCGCAATGTGGGAAGGGGGAGGGGATCTCGCTCCAGTTGCTTTTTGGCCTGCTGAACATGATTGTCGTAAAGATGGAGATCACCGAAGGTATGAACAAACTCACCCACCTTGAGTCCGGTGACGTGAGCGATCATGTGGGTTAACAGCGAGTAACTAGCAATATTGAAGGGAACTCCCAAAAAGATGTCGGCACTTCTCTGGTAGAGCTGACAGTGCAATCGCCCATCGAGTACCTGGAACTGGAAGAGGCAGTGACAGGGAGGAAGAGCCATCTTCTCAATCAATGCGACATTCCAGGCACTGACGATCAATCGCCGAGAATCAGGATTCGTCTTGATCTCGTTGATCACTTGCCCAAGCTGGTCGACAACCGTTCCTTCTGGTCCTTCCCAGTTACGCCACTGAGCACCATAGATTGGCCCCAGATCTCCTGTTTCCGGATCGGCCCACTCATCCCAGATCCGAACACCTGCCTGTTGCAATGGTCGAACATTGGTTTCGCCGGAGATGAACCACAGCAACTCATGAATCACCGATTTCAGATGAATTTTCTTGGTGGTGAGGAGGGGGAAGCCAGACTCAAGATCGAAACGGATCTGTCTTCCAAACAGTGCCCGCGTACCGGTACCGGTCCGATCTCCCTTGCGTACACCATTTTCAAGAACATCGACGACAAGATCCAGGTAACTACGCACGAGCCCCCCGCCCAACTCTGATTCCACAGGCTGCGACGGCTCAGTGTCACCGATGAGCCTGGGATATGCCACTGACCTTCCCCCGGAAAGGACCCCGAGAATGCAAGTCAGAGGACTGATTCAGGGACAGGGCGAAGAGAGAGAATACTGGCAGTTGAGAAGATCGAACGTCGGATCGTTTCCACACTCGGGGAACGGTGCAGCCAATGGCTCGCCCAAACCAAATAGGAACATCAGCGAAATCACTCCGTCAGAAATGTCCACGAGCCCGTCATCGTTTGCATCAAAAGAATCAGGACAGCCCCCGACACCTCCATTTGGAAGAAACAGAGCCTCCAGGATTGTCACCGGATCCGCTATGTTGAAAAAGTTATCAGAGTTTGCATCGCCTCTTTTAAAAGGCTCTTGGGCCTCAATGCCGAGATAGACAGCCATCACGTCTTCAGTTCTACTAGCAACTATCACATCCAGAACGCCATCCTCATCTAAATCTACAACCTTCATGCATGCGATATTATTGGGAGTCGGATAACTAAGAGAACCCTGGTATGGAAGTCCATCCTCTCCATGACCGAATAGGATCGTGAATTCATCGGTAGCATCGCTGTAAAAAAGAAGATCTGCAGCCCCCATCCCGTCGAGCTGGGCTGCGGTAATTTCCTGAGCTGAATCAACTTGATCGAAGTACCGTTCGATGGGATCGCCAAAGGTACCATCACCCTCGCCCTCCAAGAATGCGAGGCTGTCACCGCTATCGGTCAGGCAAATCAGATCTGAATTTCCAATTCCATCTGGATTATCGAGGAACACATCTGCCTGAATCATTTCTTCTACCGCATAATTGAGAGGCAACGACTGTGAGAGTGTGAAATTCCCCAGCCCATCATTGAGATAGAATTCCAGCTCGACAGCGCTCAGCACGAGATCCAGATCAGCATCGCCATCGATATCATCGATCATGAGCGCATCCGACGGGGAGTAGAGTGCGGAATCCAAGTTCAAACCTCCCAGGCCATCCGAAAGCAATATACGAGTGGGTGGGCAACTAGAAATTCCACAAGCCGACGACAGCGCTATGTCATCTTGACCATCTCCATTGAGATCGCCACAGCTAACAGACGCTATCGGATTGGATTGAGAATAGACCAGCTGAGGAGCCTCGAGGGGTCCCGTTCCTGTTCCACTCAATAGATACAGGGAATCAGAATCAGTGATGACCAGAATGTCATCATTTTCATCTCCGTCAAAACGACCTGCGACAATTTCAAGGATGTCATCCGTAATCGATACAAGCGGAATCGAGGAGTTGTCAAATGAGCCATCTCCATTGCCCAGAAGTACCTGAATAACTCTGGAAGAATCCGCACCTATTACCACGTCCTGAAATTCATCCCCGTTCAGGTTCGCCACAGCCATATCTTGAGGATCATCAGCCACCTCGATGGTAAGTGGAGGCAGAAACTGCCCGGATCCCAGCCCTGATGGTGTTTGGCCGAAAATCGGTGTTGGACTGGTCAGCACAATACACACGACCGAAAAAATTAATCCGGCCAGGAGCAAATGCTCAAAATTTGATGACGAAGATGCAATCTTGAAAATACGCGCTCTATTCCTCATAACTCCCTAGACCATTCGAAATACGAATACAAAATGTTGAATATTCTGACAGTCTATGTCGAATCGAAATAAGCAACACATCCCAGAAAATAACCAATCAAGTTCACAGAGCATATCAGACAGTAGAGCCAGTTTCACCACACTAGAGCTGAAATTCAGGGATTCATGTAAAGAGAGGTATGACAGGTATGACAGGTATGACAGGTATGACAGGTATGACAGACCGACAAGTTCATGGCATCCTTGAGCTTGACCTAGCTACTACACCCTTGGAGATTGATTCATCTGGTGGTAGAGCAGCAGATCGATAGAGGAGTCCGATGAATAAAATTGCCAGTGTGAATATTTTGTTAACTACCGTATTCCTGATCAGTCTCTGCGGCTGCGGATCAAGTGATCCATGTGATCCCCTGCCTGATCTTCCAGCTCTCTTTTCTCTTCTGGAGGCGATTCCTGGTTCAGAGGTAACGGTCGTCGGCTATATCACGGTCGCCCCGGGCAGCTTTGAAAGCAGTACCGGCGAGGTTGGTTTTGCCATCCAGGATTTTCAAGAGTGTCATGGCACCGCAGCGGTGTATATCCAGATCGATCCAGGGCTTGGCCTCGACCTGAGCGGATTCAGTCTCGGTGACCGGGTGCAGGTCACAGGAATCGTCGGAGATCTCGATCTGATGATCACCATCACGGTCGATGACATCGCCGATATCACGCTTATCAGTGGTGGTTTCGTCTTCTTTCCGGATCCACTGGATACCGCTGAGATTGACCAAACGATCGACCATCCCGAGCGAGAGTCTTTCGTCGTCGGGCTCGATGGTGACATCGTGGTCGATCCCGATGGAAGTGGTGACACGGTGGTTCGTGATGAAGTCCCGGGTGGTGACCTGTTCGGATGGAAGATCTGGCTCGATGACGGGACCGGCGTGGCTCGAACCTTCTGGCATCCAACAGCTGACATGAATCCGGAATTACTGAGTTTTCTTACCCCGGGTTCGACACTGCGAGTCAATGGTTTCCTCAACCGGTACAATGATGAATTCGAAGTGTTTCCACGTGGCAATTTCGATGTCTCGATCCCCATCGCAACGGCTCGTGGTTTTGCAGATGGTGAAGAAGTACTGGTTCGTGGTCTCATCGGTCTCAGTCCGGGATCACTGGTTACCGAAGGGGACTACGGATTCTCCCTGCACGAAGACAACGGAGATGGAACTCAGGACGGAATCTTCGTCAGTATCACCTCTGATTCGATCGTCATTGACAACTACGCAGGCAATCCACTGTCTCACTCCGACCTGATTGCTGCAGTCAATCTCGGAAACAGGAGGGTTCACGTCTCCGGGTCCTTGGCCACAACTGCTGGTGGCGACAGGATTCTCACCGCCGGGGATGGAGATATCCGTCTCATTTCTGAACCGATCAATTTTCCACCGAACATAGCCGTCGCCACCGGAGCCGTCAGTGCGAACCTCGGCAGCTGGTTAAATACCGGCGGTACCATCCAGACACCCCCTCCGGGGATTCCTATCGGTTCCGCCAGCGGCTGGACGATTGGAGTGGGCGGCTTCCGAACTCGCATCAATGGCGGTTCCGGTCCGGTCAATGTTCTTTATCCCTTCGAGATCTTCGGCGATCAGGATAATGACGGGGATTTCGATCTGAGTGATTTTGTACTGGCTCAGGTAAATGGAGTCGTCAGTTTCGACATCTCCATCGGCGGAAACCTGCTGGTATCCGGTTTTGCCCGCAATCGTGATGGAGAGACGGAAATCGTCATCCCCTTCCAGACTTTCATCGATTAAGCAAGGAGCCGCCATGCTCTGGATCACATGCACCTTGTGCCTGGTACTGTCAAACCCATTCGTTGCTGCTGATCCAGAGCCGGGCAAGCAAGTACCTCGAACGGTCACTCTTGAGATTTCTGACGAAGAAGGAAATCGTACCGTCGAGATGAATTATCAACTGTTTGTTCCAACGTCCTTTGATGCAGATAAGAAGATGCCACTATTGCTCTTCCTGCATGGAGCGGGCGAAAGAGGCGATAACATCGAGAAGGTCAAAAAATGGGGACCTCCTCGATTTGTCGATAAACGGCCCGATTTTCCCTTCATCGTGGTGAGCCCCCAGTGCCCGAGGGGGCAATACTGGGATACTCCCGCTCTATCAAAACTTCTCGATCATCTCGAGCAAACTCTGCCCGTCGATTCTGACCAGATCCTGATCACGGGATTGAGTATGGGTGGATTTGGTACCTGGAGCCTGATCGCTGCCGAACCAGATCGATTCGCTGCAGCGGCTCCAGTCTGTGGAGGGGGGCATCGCGCCACCGCACCACGACTCACCGAGATCCCGATCTGGAACTTCCACGGTGCAGACGACTCGGTTGTCCAGGAAAAACGATCGAAGCAGATGGTCGAAGCGATCCGTGCTGCCGGAGGGACCCGGATCAAATACACCTTGTATCCAGATGTCGGTCACGATTCCTGGAAACAGGCATACTCCGGCAAGGAGCTGTGGAACTGGTTACTCGAGCAAAATCTCCGTGACCGGAACGAAGGTCAGAAGAGCAGGCAAATCAGTATCGCTCCGGAAATCCTCGAGAAAGCCCAATCCAATCGCTCTGAAATCGAGAAGGCAATGACTTCCTGCTCCGCTGCAGAACTGGAACAGATGAAGTGGCTGCTGGAGAGAATGCCGGATTCAGATCTACAAGATCTAACGGCTGAGTACCTGCTCGAAAATCTGAGAGAAGCTCGTGGTGCCATGGAAACAGCACCGTGGAGACAGCAGATTCCGGAAGAAATTTTCCGCGACGCGATTTTACCCTACGCCAGTATCAATGAACGTCGAGATCGCTGGCGTCCAGACTTCCGGCAGCGTTTTAGCTCACTGGTAGCTGAAGCTGATAGCCCATCTCAAGCAGCGGCTATTCTCAATCAAAAAATTTACGGAATGCTGGAAGTGAAGTACTCGACGAAACGGCCGAAGGCGGATCAAAGCCCTTACGAATCGATGGAGGCAGGCCTCGCATCCTGTACAGGGCTCTCGGTACTGCTCATCGATGCCTGTCGTTCCGTGGGAGTTCCGGCACGATTTGTTGGTACCCCCCTGTGGTCCGATGGTAGTGGAAATCACTCCTGGGTAGAGATCTGGGATGATGGCTGGCACTTCACCGGTGCCGCTGAACCCACCGGGGACCAGCTCGATCGAGCCTGGTTCACCGGACGAGCCTCCGGTGCTTCTCGTGAAACCCCTGACAGCGCCATCTACGCAGTCACCTGGCAAAATAGCCCCATTTCTTTTCCGATGGTCTGGAAACCACAAGATCAGAGCATTCGAGCTGTCGATGTCACCGACCGGTACACCAGCAAGGAACCGATCGTTGCTGACGGACAGGCTCGAGTCCGGTTCGTCGTTGTAGATCCTGAAACCGGGGAACGACTATCCGCTGCAATCCAGGTTTTTGACCAGGATTCGGAACTTCTATTTGAAGGAATAGCAAAAGATGAACGGTTCGATGGAAATGATCATCTTTCAGCTCTCCTCGAGAAGGACAAAAAGATTGTCGTGATCGCCAGACACAAGGATTCGGTTTTCTGCTCATCAGTAGTGGTTGAAAAAGACGAACAGTTGATCGCCCTCGAACTGGCCTCTCTCACTGAAAAGGAAGCCTCTACTGCAACGGTCAGATTTCTTGGCGAATTTCTGGCGGTATGTGGTCTTTCAGATTCGATCCAGAACACCTTGCTGGCTGATGTACCTCTGACTCAAGAAGACGCGGATGAGGCGGCCCGGCAGATCTGGCAAGCACATGCTGCTCAGATTCTCGAACAGCGAGCCGATGAAATGGAACAGCAAGTTCTCACCATCGGTGATCTGAAGATGCCTTTCTGGTTCGAAGTGGCGGGAACTCCACAGCAGACGGGACGTAGATTGTGGATTTCCCTGCACGGTGGAGGTGGCGCTCCAGCCGAGGTAAACGATCAGCAATGGGAAAACCAGAAGAAGCTCTACCGGCCTGAAGAGGGTGTATACCTGGTACCACGTGCTCCGACCAACACCTGGAATATGTGGCACCAGGGCCACATCGATCAGTTCTTTGATCGGCTGATTGGGAATCTGATCGTCTTCCACCAGGTCGACCCCAACCATGTCTACGTGATGGGGTATTCCGCCGGAGGTGACGGGGTCTATCAGATCGGACCGCGAATGGCAGATCGCTGGGCTGCCGCAGCGATGATGGCGGGACATCCGAACGACGCTCGTCCAGATAGCCTTCGCAATACCGCTTTCACCATTCACATGGGAGCCAAGGACGAACCCTACAACCGCAACGGTCAGGCAGAAATCTGGCAGAACAAACTGAAAGAACTGTCCACTGCAGATCCAGAAGGCTACCCCCACTGGGTCGAGATTTACCCTGACAAGGGACACTGGATGGATCGCGAAGACGTCGCAGCGGTACCCTGGATGGCTGACAAGACACGAAATCTACGTCCTGAACGGATCGTATGGCAGCAAGACGATGTCACCCACCGACGCTTTTACTGGCTCGCTCTCGATGAGCCGAGATCTCGAGGTCGCATAGAAGTGAGTCGCGAAGGCCAGAAGATTCGCATCCTCCATTGCAAAGATGTCGATGCCGTCACCATTCGCCTTGATGACTCGATGATCGATCTGGATAGATCGGTACAATTCGAGGTCAACGGCGATTTGGTTCACTCTGCAATAATTCCCCGTACAATCGCCACCATTGCACAGACGATGTCCGAGAGGGGGGATCCCATCGGAATGTTCAGTGCCCAGCAAAAAATCGTGATCCCGGAGCTTAACAATATCGAGGAAGGTGATTCTCGGTGAGTAAATTGAATCCTGTCCAGGAAGAGTTCATTGAATTCCTGGTCCGCTGTGGCGTTCTAACTTTTGGCGATTTCACCACCAAGAGTGGACGAAAAACTCCCTACTTCGTGAATACAGGAATGGTCCGTACCGGCTCACAGATCGAGTGTTTTTCTTCCTTTTACGCCCAGACGATCGCCGAGCGTATCGGTGACGATTTCGACCTACTCTTTGGACCGGCATACAAAGGCATTCCGCTGGTCACCTCGGTCGCAAGTTGTCTGGCCAGAGAGCATGGAATTGATCGTGGTTTTTGCTTCGACCGCAAGGAAGTGAAGGACCATGGCGAAGGTGGGTCTCTCGTCGGTTCAGTTCCAGTCGATGGAAATCGGATATTACTGGTGGAAGATGTCACCACCGCAGGTACTTCGATTCGCGAAACCATTCCCAAACTGCGAGCTGTTGCCGATGTGGAAATCGCCGGTCTGGTGATCTCCGTCGATCGGCGGGAACGCGGAACCGGAGATCGATCCGCTCTCGATCAGCTCTCAGAAGAGCTACAGATGCCATGCTTCTCCATAGTCACGGTCCATGATGTGATCGAATTCCTGCACAACCGCGAAATCGACGGAATTACACTCATCGATGATGATGTCCGAGCACGGATGGAGCAGTACCTGCAAGAGCACGGCTCACACGATCACACCGTCTGACCTCCCGCAGCCCTTCTTGTCATGAAGTACTCGAGGACCCGGCCTTATTTGTTGGGATCACCGAAATGAATCGCGTACTTCCCTGGTCCCATCAAACCGATGACCAGCGCAGTAGCTGCCAGAAGCAGTGGAAACTCCATCTTTCCCGGGAACTCGCCAGGATGAGCCACCAGCGCTGCGGTCAACATGGTGAAGATCAGAGTGATCGACATCAGTCGGGCACCAACACCAGTGATCAAGGCCAGGCCGCCAATAAATTCTGACAGGGCAGCAAGCCAGGCTCCAAATAATGGAAACGGGATTCCCAGAGATTCAACATACACTGCGAACCCGGAGACTCCGGATTCACCGAAGATCTTGTCATAACCGTGCAGAGCAAAGATCAACCCCGCCATACATCGCAAAATCAATAGACTGAGATTTTTCGACAACGGCTCCTTCAAAAACCCTGGTGTCATCGCAACTGCCCCTTCCCCTGGAGTTTCGCGAGATCAATCGTTTCTGATCAGAACCCCTTCAGAATCAATCCCCACGGGAACCGTTCCTTCAGCGGAATCAGCCACGATCAGCATGTCGCTCGTGGTCGGAGTGTAAGGGCTATCCTCTTGCCACTGAAGAGATACATGCACCGGATCAGTTTGATCGATGAAACTCGAAGGAATCGTGTCGTATTCGATGAGCGCAATTTCTCGATCAACTTCAAACTGAACGGTCGACGGATCGGCGAAAAAGAGTACCGCAGCAACCACCACCTGATCGTTCTGCATATTGGTGAACCAGAAACTGGGACCAGTACCACCGTTGATATCCTGAATGAACGAAGCCGGATCAGCCGTGACTGGAACCAGTTCGGTTGGATCATTGGAAATCGCCAGATTGAAAGCCGCGATAAAGGTCGGGTAACTCGGATTGATGGAATCCTCTTCAAGTTTCAAGGTTGCGCTGATCTGGCCCTCGCCCGTGACCCCGGAGTAAGTTCCAGGCCCCGTGGAAGCACTATAGGTAAATATCGGATCAACTCTCAGGCGTATCGTCGTGGTTGTTGAACCGACACCATTTCCTGCCTCGATGGTGTGCTCCTGATCATGACCGTTGCTGACCGCCGTGCCCGAGATGGTGCCACTCGACAGATCGAAAGTGAGCCCGTCCGGAAGTGCAGGAGATATATTCCAGAATGTTGCCTCACCACAATCCACACTGGGAACCAGGGGGCTCATCGGAACTCCGGCGGGAACGATGCTCAGGTTGGCCGGATAGGACAGCCCGGAGGGAGAAACCGCAGGAGACTCGACTCTCACCTGGACCGAAAAGGAGCTGGAGCCTCCCTCATTGCTCGCGGTTACGGTGTAGATCTGATCGGATCCTGCAACGAGCGCAGTCCCCGAGATGGATCCGTCGGAGGCATTGAATACAACGCCCTCAGGAAGTGCAGGAGAAACTTCCCAGGTTGTCACGATTCCACAATCCACCGTGGGAATCTGGACCGTGATGGGAATGCCGCAAAAAATTACCAACAGGTCGACCGGATAGGCCAGGTCACAGGGTGCGATGACAACTTCGGGAGTGGCAGTGCTGCTGCTGCTCCCACAACCACTCACCAGCATCCCGAATAGCCCCAGAACCCCCAGTAATACCACCCCAAACCGGAAATTAATAACTTTCATAACAATCCTCCAACGAGCGAGTATTGCATATTTCGCCGTCACCGCGAGCTCCAATTCGCCATTATCGTGACTTTTGTAACACTGGTAAGCTCACCTAGGTGGAGCACTCGAGAACCGGTTTCAGCACTTCCTGACGTTCCGCCTCCTCGAATGCCTGGATTCCTGCCTGCAGCGGGTAGAACCGAATCAATTGATCGACGGGAATATCGCCTCGATGCAGAAATTGAATGGCGCGCTCATAGTTGGGCAGGGAAGAGGCATAGCAGGTTCTGAGATCTACCTGATTTCGGACCAGGATATTGAAATCCAGAGTCACTTCCTCGGGATACAACGCAACAACACAGATCGTCCCATCGGGTCGAACGATTCGGGTCGCCTCCTCTAACACCTGAGAAGCTCCGGAAGCATCGACCAGAACATCGACAACCTGCCCTTCCAGTTGCTGAGTCAGGGTCGGGTGATTCCCGCCGACCGTGATGGTTTTGAAACCAATTTCGCGCGCAATTGCCAACCGTACCGGTTCATCCGCATCCAGTCCCGAGATCACCACGTCAGCTCCTTGCTGGCGTGCCAGTAATGCACACAGCATTCCGATGACACCGGGACCGCAAACCACCACGTAATCACCCGATCTGATTTCGGAACAGTCGTTGATGCAATGATCGGCAACCGACAGCGGTTCTGTCAGGGAAGCAGCCGAAGTATTCAGATCTGCGGGAATTGGTATCAAGTACTGATCATCGACAACAACCCGCTCAGCCATTCCACCATCCAGATGGAGACCTTGAACCCGACGCGATGTGCAGAGCTGGGTCAAACCCGAGGAGCAATATCGACAGTCGGAGCCGAGACACCCTTGCAGGGCAATCATCGTGGCATTCTGTCCTGCTTCCCAGCGTTCCACTCCCTCTCCCCAGCCGACAACGGTTCCAGCCCACTCATGACCGAGAGTGACCTGAGGTAGCACCGATTCGTATCCCTTGTGATTGAGATAGACATGGAGGTCACTGCCGCAAATCCCACAATGCTGTACCTGGAGTAATACCTGGCCAGGACCTGGCTTCGGCTCCTCGACTTCTTCGAGAGCCACTGCCCGTTCTTCCCTGGCCTGCCTGCGAAGTGCTTTCAAGTTACCTCCCCGATGGCTCGTATCCGGTTGCTCGAAACTGACCCTCCATCACTCTGCAGGGCAGTTTCCACTGCAATCCAACCCTGGGCCAGCGCCCATCCGAAAAGATAGCAATTGACCAGGACTCTTCACGGGGCTACGACGTAATCTCGTTGAATGAATAAATCCAAGAATCGGGAGGAAACAGATGAGAAAGATCTCCATCGGATCCTGGGCCTACACCATCGGTCCTTACGAGAAAGACCCTGTCGACTTCTTCACCGTCTGCGAGAAGCTCTCCGAGCTCGGCTTCGACGGAGTCGAACTTGGTGGATTCCCTCCCCATCCAAATCCCGATGACCTTCCGGAACAGAGTCAGCGACAGGAGGTCGCGAACAGGGTCCGAGAGATGGGACTCGATTTCAGCGGCCTCGCCGCCAACCTGTGGGGTGAACATCTGATCGATACCGATGATTCCAGCGCTTATGTATCGGAGTTCAGAAAGAACTGCGAATTTTGTACCGACATGGGTATCAACACGATTCGGGTTGATACCGTCCAGCCCCCCACCATCTTTGAAACCGTTGATACAGAAACCGCCTTTCAAAGGGTCGTTTCCACCTGGAATGAATGCTGTGCCATCGCTGACGGTCATGGTTTGCAAGTTACCTGGGAATTCGAACCCGGTTTTGCATTCAACAAGCCATCCGATGTGGTGAGGATCCTGGAATCGGTTACCTGTTCCAATTTCGGTGTGATGTATGACACCTGTCACGGACAGATGGTAGCGGTCGTCGGCTCCAGACACCCTGGAGAAAAAGAAATCCTTCCCGGAGGACAACTCGAGTTGATCAGCATGCTGAGCGGTCGTATCAATCACCTGCACTTCATCGATTCCGACAACACCTGTCACAAGGCTCCCGATGGATCGGACGAGACTTCGAGCCATCCGCCCTTTGGCCTCGGCATACTCGATTTCGATTCGATCGTTCCCGCTCTTGCCAAGGAATCGATCCCCCATGACTGGTGGACCATCGATCTCTGTTTCTGGCCTGATGCCTGGCAAGCCACCGCCAGCTGTAAAACTGCCATCGACGAACTCAATTGTCGCTACGGGGTGCGAGAGGAAACTCGATGAAAGATCTCAGGATTGGAATGATCGGCTACGGGTTCATGGGAAAGGCCCATTCCAACGCCTACCAGAAGGTGAATCACTTCTTCGATCTCAAGACTCGACCAGTTCTTCAGGCTCTCTGTGCCAGAGATCAGGAAAATGCCACGAGTTTTGCAAACAACTGGGGCTACGCCTCCGTCGAATCCGATTGGCGCGCATTGATCGATCGGGACGACATCGACGCCATCGATATTTGTGTTCCCAATCATCTCCACAAGGAGATTGCCATCGCAGCGGCGCAGGCGGGGAAATGGGTCCTGTGCGAAAAGCCACTCGCCATGAATGTTGCCGAAGCAGTCGAAATGACCGAGGCGGTCGAGGCGGCGAATGTTCCCAACATGGTCTGGTTCAACTACCGACGGGTACCCGCCATCTCCCTGGCAAAGCAGTTGGTAGATGAAGGCCGTATCGGCAAACCATTCCATTACCGGGGTACTTATCTGCAGGACTGGACCATCGCTGAAGACGTTCCTCAGGGCGGTGCCACACTGTGGAGGCTCGATCTTGATAGTGCGGGATCGGGAGTTACCGGCGATCTACTGGCGCACTCCATCGATACAGCGATGTGGCTCAATGGGCCCATCACCAGGGTAGTCGCTGACACTGAAACCTTCGTCCGAGAAAGAATGCATCAAGAAACGGGTGAAGTGCAGCCTGTCGGTATCGACGATGCCTGCATGTTCCTGGCACGTTTCCAGAATGGTTCGATGGGAACATTCGAATCGACCCGATACGCTCGTGGTCGCAAGAATTTCAATACCTTTGAGCTGAACGGACAGGATGGATCCTGTCATTTCGACCTGGAAGACCCTCAGTATCTCGACTTTTTTGAACACACTCGCAATGCTGACGGGCAGAAGGTCGAAGATCACCTGACCGGCTGGCGTAGAATTCACACCACCAATTTCGAGCACCCTTACATGGATCGCTGGTGGGTCCCAGGCTGCACAATTGGATATGAACACACCTTCATCAATGCGCTTGCAGATTTCCTGAAGGGCGTCGAGGAAGGCGAAGCGGCTCAACCCGATTTCCGCTGTGCACTCCAGACCCAGCAGGTCTGCGATGCGGTCATCGAATCGGCGAAAACCGGGCAGTGGTGTGAGGTCAGTAGCTGATCCTTCGAATCAGACGTCGCAGATCTTGACCGCCTCGGCAAGGCTCTTGAGAGGATCTCCCGTCGGCAGGAATTCCTGACCGACGTACCCCTCGTAACCAATTTCGACAACTGCTTCCATCACGGCCTGGTAACAGATCTCCTGATCATCGCCGATCTCGTTGCGGCCAGGGTTTCCTGCGACGTGAATATGACCTAGCAAATCCCTGTACTGACGAAGGCGTCTGATCACATCGCCATTCATGATTTGAATGTGATAGACATCGAAGAGAAGCTTCAAGTTGGGAGATCCAACGCGACGAATGATGTCGACCACGTATTCGGTGTCATCTCCCTGATACCCAGGATGGCCCTTCATCGGATGAGTGTCGTCCCTGGTATTGAGAACCTCGATGCAGAGATCTATATTTTTCTTCTCGGCATAGCCGACAATCTTCCTCAAACCGCTGACACAATTACTTGCGCCATCTTCTTTTGAAAAACCATCGTTCATTCCCGTGAACGCGATGACGTTGGGGAAATCGTATTCGGAACAGGCATCGATGGAGTCGCGCGTCGCTTTCACCAGTTGATCGTGATGTTTTGGATTGTTCCAGCCTTTGACAAAAGGTGGGTCTGGTGCCATATCGATCTGCCCGATGGCGCACACGAGTCCTTTTTTCTTCAGCAAGGGAAAAAACTTCGGCTCGATCAGCTCGACACTCTTGCAATTGAGGGCCACGGCATAATCGATCGTTTGCTCAACAGTCCAGTATTCCGAGAAACACCAGTGGGCAATTGACTGCTTGATCCGATTTTTTCGATTCGGTGTATCGATGGTCTTGCTCGCCAGAGCGGGTGCTGAAACCCCTGCCAGCAGAGCTGCCCCGGCAGCACCTTTGAGAACCTGACGTCTGGTAACGGAATCACCTGTGGATTCACTGGAGAGGGAAAATGACATCGGTAAAGACCTCCTCGTGGCATGGAACAGAACCATCCAGAGCCACCACGATAGGCAGGTCACCAGCCCTCGGCAACGATGTGTAGCCAGAAGCGCCAATTCCCCGCAGAACAGTCCCCCGATATACTGCAATGGTAAATTTAGTTGCCAGACCACCGTATCTCGGGAGGAAACCGTCTTGACCAGTTCCAGCGACATACTTGTCTTGGATCAGCATGCCGTCCACATCCATCCGGATGACAACGTCGCTGTGATCAAGTTTGGAATCGATGAGGGGGCCCTCATCGGTCTATCCGATGGAGGCCAGATCGAGCTGAAAGGTAATCCCCGAGCTGGACATCGATTTGCTCTGGGAAAAATCCCATCCGGTGATTTCGTGACTCAGTATGGCCAGCCCATCGGAACTTCACTTGGTATTGAAGCTGGCGAAGTGGTGACTCACGAGAACATGAACAATGACGTCCCGGTAATTCGGAATATCCCTGAGGGACTCACCACCGCACCGCCGGATTATTTCACCTCGGATGAAATTCCTAACTTTCAGGGGTTTCGCAGAAATGATGGCAGGGTCGGCACCAGGAACTACATTCTTGTCGTTCCCACAAGTATGTGCGCCAGTCATGAAGCAACCCAGATTTCCATCATCGCAGAACACACACTGTTCGATCCAAAGATCCATCCCAACGTCGATGGAGTGATCGGAATTCCACACAACAAGGGCTGTGGTTGTTCAGACGGAAGTAACATCGATGTCACTCTACGGACACTGGCCAACTATGCTGCCCATCCCAATGTCGGAGCGGTGGTGATGATTGAGCTGGGATGCGAAAAAACCAATCTGTCCAAGATGGAGGATTATCTGCGTCGACGAGGGACGGATGGATTCGGAAAACCCGTGAAGTGGCTCGGGGTTCAATCCGCTGGCGGCACCGCACAGGTTGTCAAGCAGGGCCTGGATGCGGTGAAGGAGATGCTGCCGGTGGTGAATGGCTGTCAAAAGGAAACGATTCCTGCGAGCGAAATCGTGCTCGGTCTCGAGTGCGGCGGCTCCGACGGTTTTTCAGGGATCTCGGCCAATCCAGCGCTAGGCCATGCCGCTGATCTGATCGTTCGCTGTGGAGGAACCGTCCTGCTCAGTGAGGTACCGGAGTTCTGTGGTGCCGAGCACGTACTGGCACAAAGATCTCGTAATGCAGAAGTTGCTCGCGAAGCCTACGAACTTGTTGATTGGTACAAGGAGTACGCCTCAACGGTGGGCACTCTTCTGGCTGAGAATCCAAGCCCCGGCAACATCGAGGGTGGATTGCTCAACATCACCATCAAATCCCTGGGGGCGATCGCCAAGGGTGGAACGACCAGAGTGGAAGGAACCACCGCATATTCCGAACCTCCAACCGGTCGCGGACTGCAGTTGATGCAAGGGCCTGGTTACGATCAGGAGTCGGTGCCAGGCATGGTCGCAGGTGGAGCCAATGTGGTGGTGTTCACTACCGGGCGAGGAACGACAATCGGCAATGCAATCTGCCCGGTGCTGAAGCTAGCGTCCAATACTGATGTCTATCAACGTATGCCCAATGATATCGATCTCAATGCAGGATCGATCATCGATGGAACAGAGACGATTTCTCAGGTTGGAAAACGGGTTTTCGATCGGGTAGTGGAAGTTGCTAGCGGAGAAAATCTGGCTCATGCGGAAGTACACAAGCATCGAGAGTTCCAGATCTGGGCCGAAAGATCGGTCTCCCTGTAAGGCAACACCTGCACTTCGAATGAGCGTCTTCCCGTGAATCGATGCACTGAAAAAGATCAGCTTCAACCTTGCAGAAGGTGGCCGCCGATCCTCAAGCCTGCTAAAAAACCGGAAGAGATTGTCTTTGAATTTTCTGGCCTGGCTCACTTCTCTCAATTTTGTAACGGGCCAGGCCAGCAAATCATCCGCCAGGAATCAGCGTTAAGAGATCACAGGGGACATGCCTTCAGATCGATACGATAACCCGGAAGAAGACGGATCCGAGAATCGGGCCTGCACGGTGCTGATGACAGGCTCTTCCGGTTTGATCGGTTCCGCTCTGATCCCATCGCTGGAGGAAAATGGATATCGGGTTCTCAGAGCCGTTCGCCGGGACCCCATCGATGAACGAGAAATCCGCTGGCGGCCCCTCGATCCTCCTGACCAGATTCCCGAACAGGAACTACAGGCATTCGAACAGGTCGATGCAGTCATCCATCTCGCAGGGAAGAACATTGCCGAGGGACGCTGGAGTCCCACCAGCAAAATGGAATTTCGTTCCAGTCGCGTCGATTCAACTCGAAACCTGGTAGCTCTCTTTCAAAAATTGACTTCTCCTCCAAAGATCTTCATCGGAGCCAGTGCCATCGGTGGATATCGCAGCGATAGCGATGAAGTGGTCACCGAGGACTCTCCCTTTACGAGCGGCTTCCTGGCAGAGCTTTGTTCCGACTGGGAAGCCTCAACCAATCCTCTTGGCAATCTCCAGACACGAGTGGTTCTTTTGCGCATTGGACTGGTCCTGTCTGACGATGGAGGAGCTCTCAAGAAGTTAGTTCCTTTGTTCCGGTGGTGCCTGGGCAGCCGGTTGGGAACGGGGCGACAATGGATGAGTTGGATCGATCTCGACGATCTGATCGAGATCATACTCCTGGCCCTTCGGGACCCTGAACTCGAGGGAGTCCTCAATTGCACCGCTCCAGGGTGCGTCCGAAATCGCGACTTCACCTCGATCCTCGCGGCATTTCTTCGTCGACCGGTAGCCCCTCCAGTTCCCGGGTTCTTGATCAAGCTGCTGCTTGGAGAAATGGGCCAGACCCTGCTTCTTCAGGGGGCACGCGTTTCTCCGAAGCGGTTACTGGAACGAAACTACCGCTTTCTTAGCCCCGATCTTCCGGCAGCATTGCGCCGACAACTTCGTTGAGCCTGAGCAGTCCCGGTAGAGTTGGCCCCTTGCAACGACTAGATTGGGGCCGCGAAGGTCACCGCAGTCGAAGGGGGAAGGGATGCTGGCTCGTCGATTACTCCTGATTCTCGTTTTCGTTTGCTCCTCTCTTCTCTCGTCGTGTACTTCTGCTCCCACCCCTCCCACTCAAGAGTTGCTCTCTCTCCATCTCAAGGGTTTGACACTGCTCTCACAGCATCGGTTCGCGGATGCAGAAAAAACGTTGACGAAACTGGTCGAGAAATCTCCCTCACACTTTGTCCCTCGCTTCAACCTGGCCGTCGCTCAGTTGAACCAGGCCGAGAAGGGAGTCGATCGTGCCCTCCAGACGCTTCGTGTTTCCCGTGACCTGTGGAACTCCGCTGCAATACCGAGATCGCACTGGCGTGAGCCAGATGAGTCTCGTGTCGCCTACACCCTTGGGATCATTCATCGTTTTCTGGGCCAAGAGAGCGAAGCGCTGGAAGAATTCAGAATCGCGCTGGAGAAGGCCCCTCGCGATGCCGACTGCCATTATCAGGTCGCCATCGGTCTGATGCGCGCCGGAAAGAACGAAGAGGCTCTTCCCCATTTCGAGATGGCGGTGCAACTCGATCCGACCATCCGTGGTGCCTGGAACAACTTGCAGCTGGCATGGCGAAGGGCGGGCCAGATCGATGACGCCAACCGAGCCCTCGCAACCTTCCAGGAACTGGAATCCTCCGGACGAGGTCGTGCCCACAGCAACAAGTACACGGAGCAGGGAAAACTCGCCGAGGCGATCCGGGACTGGAGTCCGCCGATCTCGACACCGTTCATCTTTGATTCCAGTGGTATCCCCGGGCTGGAGCAAATAACCGGTCCTCGTGAGGGGGGAGCCGCTCCTTTCTGCCTCGTCGATGCTGACCTGGATTGCATCCCTGACCTGTGGATTGCCGGTGACGAACCCGGCTCGTGGGATTTGACAGACAAGCCGAAGAAAATCGCCGATTTACCTGCCCTGAAGCACGCGATTTGCTTTGCGGTGGGAGATGTAGACGAAGACGGTATCGCGGATATTGCCATCTCGTCTGGCAAAGAAGTCCGCATTCTGCGTGGTGAAGAGGGAAGAACACCCGACTTCAAGGAATCGATCTCGACCCTGAGCGCACCGGCAATCGATTTGATGCTCGCAGACATCGACATGGAGGGAGATCTGGATCTACTGCTGGCCAGTGGCGAGGGTCCGCTACAGCTCTCCCTCAATGAGGGTCGAAATTTTAGAAGCCTGGAGGATTCCCCTGATCTGAATGGCGCTGAAATCATCAACAGCATCATCGCCGTTCGCGATCTCGACCGTGACCACGATCCCGACCTTTTATTGTCAGGAGCAACACTATCGTGGATCTCCGGTGCACCTCAGTGGAAATTTTCCGAGGATCCACAGCATCGACCGTTGACCGCGGGCGCGCCGATCGCGGCAACCTCGGCACTGCTGGTCGATGTGAATCAAAAACCGATCCAGGAGGGAAGGTCGAAACGCCAGCTCGTCGATGCAGAACTGGTCCTCCTGGAAGATGGAAAACTTCGCATCCTCCAGCGCGCTGGAACCGTCAAGTCTGCCGAGGGCCAGGCGATATTTGCCGGAGAGTTGCCATTACCCGTGGAGGTGACCTCCGCAAATTTCGCCACCATATCTGCTGCTGATCTCGATCTGAATGGAACCCAGGAAATCTTGCTGGGAGGCACATCGTCAACCTCAGTATTGCATCATACCGATGGCGCACCGCTACTGAGTTCCCGATCCTTGCCGGCAGCAGTGACCGTCGTCACCGGAGATATCGATGGAGACGGTGATCCCGATCTGATCATGGAAAAAGCCGACGGTTCCCTCTGGCTTCTACGTAATAACCTCGATATTTCTTCCAATAAATTACACACCTTTCGAGCTCACCTCGGTGGAAGAAGAGATGGAGACGACCGACGTACAAACTTGCTTGGCTTCGGAGCCAGACTGGAACTCAGAAACCCAGATCAAACGATACTGACCTTTCAAGAAGGAAGTCTCGGCCACAACTCACGAGGACTCAGCCCCGTAATTGTAGGCACCGGTACTTTTGATCGAGTCGGTAGTCTCATCATCGACTGGCCCGACGGTGTTCTCCAGGCTGAACTCGATGTGCCAACTGATCAGTGTCAGGAGATTGAAGAAGTTCAACGCAAATCATCTTCCTGTCCGGTGCTCTTTGCTTTCGATGGGAATAAGTGGAACTTTATCAGTGATTTCATGGGCGGCGGTGGCCTTGGCGCCTGGATCGGGCCTGATGAATACGCTCCTCCAGAACCAACCGAAGTGGTCAGAATCGCACCGGAAGCACTTCAAGTTGTCGATAACCGTCTACGGTTGAGCGTCATGGAGCCGATGCAGGAGATCTGCTACGCCGACCAACTCAATCTCATTGCAATAGATCATCCCGAGGAAGATTCATGTTACCCGGAAGAGTTCTTTCCGATCAAAGCTCCCCCACCATCCGGAAAGCCCCTGCTGCTAAAAGAAAGTGAACGAATCTTTCCATCAAAGATCCGGGATGCAGACGGGAAAATCGAAGCACAGCAAGTTCGCCATCTGGATCGCATCTATGCTGGTCCCAGATCTCCAGTACCCGAGTGGGTCGGTTATTGCGAAAATCAACTGTGGCAATTTTCGTTTGATCAAACTCCAGACGGGGCACGTGTCGCTCTACTTCTGGATGGCTGGGTTGAATATCCCTATTCGCGCATCAATTTTGCTGCCTGGCAGGGATCCACACGACTGTCCGCCCCCACCTTCCGCTGGCGAAGAAATGCAGATGAACCCTGGCAACTTCTTGGCAAGGAAATGGGATATCCAGCTGGAATGCCCAAAACCATGGTGCTCGATGTGAGCGATATCGTCGCGCAAGGAGCCCGTGAATTTCGTCTCGATTCGAATCTGGAACTGTACTGGGATCGAATCTGCCTGGCAGCGGTACGAGAAGTTCCAGAAGCCCAGATTCACAAAATCCCGCTCCACTCGGCCTGGTTGCGTGATGGAGGTTACCCCAGAGAGTATAGCGATGATGGTCGGCTTCCGGCGACTTACCACTACGACCAGCGCGATCCAACCCTGGACTATCGACAGATGGAACAGGGTCATGTCACTCGATACGGTCGTGTCGATGAATTGCTGGCTGAAGTCGATGACCGTTTCGTCATCATCGGTGGAGGCGATGAATTGTTGCTGGAGTACGACGCATCGAAGCTCCCCGAGTTACCAGAGGGCTGGAAGCGAACCTGGTTACTGGACACCTTTGGTTGGTGCAAGGATCTCGACCCCCTGACAGGAGCCAGAGACGGTGTGCTGCCGCTGCCATTCAGAAAGATGAGGCAGTACCCACCGCAGCCTGATCAACCGGTACCCGATCGCACCGAATATCAGAATCTGTGGAACACCCGCCGCGACTGAAATCGGACTCAGGCAAATCTACGGTGCACTCCCTTGGGCAGATCGGGATCCTCACCCCTGTCGAGGCGTTCCTGACGCATCCGCTCGGCATAGGCCTGGTAAGACCCTTCGAAGAAACGTCCACTACCTTCTCCATCCAGAGCCAGGATATGGGTCGCCACACGGTCAAGAAAATACCGATCGTGGCTCACCACCACTCCACATCCCGGCAGAGCTTCCAGCGCTTCTTCCAGTAAACGCAGAGTTGGGATGTCGAGGTCGTTGGTCGGTTCGTCAAGGATCACCAGGTTGCCGCCTCGCCGGAGCATCTTGGCCATCTGAACTCGATTTCTCATTCCACCTGAACAATCTCCGACCTTCTTCTCCTGGTCTTCGCCCGTGAATCCAAATCGTGCGACATAAGCGCGGCTCGGTACTTCGATCTTTCCGACGTTGATCACGTCATATCCCTCGGAAATGTTCTGATAGATGCTCTTGTCATCATCGAGTTCCTGTCGGCTCTGATCGGCAAAGCAGATCTCGACGGTGGACCCCAGTTCCACAGTACCTGCATCGGGCTGATCGAGGCCTGCGACCAATCGCATCAATGTGGTTTTTCCTGCGCCGTTGGGGCCAATGACTCCGACGATGCAACCAGGTCGTAATGAAAAGCTCAGGTTTTCGAATAACACCCGACCGTCGAAGCCCTTTTTCATGTTCTCGACATCGAGCACCTTTTCACCCAGTCTCGATTCGCACGGAATCACCAGTGCCGGTAGGTCCTTGTGAGATTCATAAACCTGTTCCTGCAGGCGGTGAAATGCCTCGACCCGCGCCCGGCTCTTCGTTGCTCTCGCCTTGGGAGTCTGGCGAATCCAATCGAGTTCCTTGCTCAACAGTTTCTGGCGGTCTTCCTCATGACGCTTTTCGACATCGAGCATCTTCTGCTTCTGTTCGAGGTACTGGCTGTAATTGCCTTCAAATGGATTTCCACGCCCACGATCCATTTCCAGCATCCAGCCAACCACATTGTCGAGAAAATATCGATCATGAGTGATGAGCAGCACCGTACCGTTGAAATTGGCCAGGTGATGTTCCAACCATGCAGTGGTATCTGCATCGAGGTGGTTGGTCGGTTCGTCCAGCAGCAGAATATCTGGATGCGAGATGAGCGTCCTGCACAAAGCAATCCGACGCTTTTCCCCTCCCGATAGATGACCAACTGCGGAATCTCCAGGAGGACAATGAAGAGCATGCATCGCCTGATCGATCTGCCGATCGATCTCCCAGGCATCGGAGGCATCGATCTTCTCCTGCAACTCTGCTAAACGATCATAAGACTTTTGCATCTCATCGTCAGAGAGTTCCGTCGCCAATGATTCGGTAACTTCGTTGTATTCATCGAGGAGTTGACGTACCGCAACAGCACCCTCTTCTACATTTTCACGAACCGTCTTCGAATCATCGAGCGTTGGTTCCTGAGGCACATAACCGATGCTCGCTCCCTTGGCGATGGTGACCGATCCTTCATATCCGGGATCCACTCCCGCGATGATCTTCAGCAGCGTTGACTTTCCGCTACCATTGACTCCGATCAAACCGATCTTGGCTCCTCGAAAGAAACCCAGTGTTACTCCCTTGAGTACATGCTTGGATCCAAAGGATCGGTGCAGATCCTGGACCTGAAATATGACTTCCTGGGTGTCTTTGCTCATCGCGAACTCTGTTCCTATCTTCTGATTCGTAGATCAGGCTTGCTTGGCATCTAGAACTTCAAAAATCTCCGAGTGCTCCGGGAATCGATCGAGTGCCTTCTTGCTGAAGATGAGTTCTCCATCGACACATACCTCAAATACTCCTCCTCCACTCTCGATGAGACGAGGAGACACGCCATATTTCTCACTGATGTCAGCCGCCAAACTGGTGGCCTGTGGTGTGTAGTTTCACTTTACGCAGTATTCGATGCTGATTTCCATGACAGGTCCTCTCCATTCCTTTGAGTTAGCTCCCTCATAGCTTCCTGGTCGTTTATGGTACGGATCTCGGGGCTGCTGCACCAGCAGACCTGAGCGGTAAGGAGATCTAGATGAAGGAAGTCATCGAGCGCCTCGCAGAGGGTCGTCAGGAACATATCGACAAGCTGGTGGATTGGTTACGAATCCCGAGCATCTCGACTGACAGCCAGCGCAATGACGATGTCCGGCGAGCCGGGGAGTGGATTCTCGAAGAACTGACCAGTAGCGGCTTCCAGGCGCGTCTCGACGAAACCGAAGGACATCCGGTCTGTTACGCCTCCTGGACCGCTGCAGAAGGAGCTCCAACGGTCCTGATCTACGGCCATTACGATGTGCAGCCACCTGAGCCTCTCGAACTGTGGCGCCACGGCGCCTTCGAGCCGACTCTTGAAGGAGATGACCTGATTGCCCGGGGAGCTACCGATGACAAGGGCCAGGTTCTGGCCCTGGTACGGGGGGTCTGCGGGGTACTTCGCGAGCGTGGATCGTTGCCGGTCAACGTCAAATTCCTCATAGAAGGTGAGGAAGAGATCGGTTCGCCAAATCTGGCTCCCTACATCGAAACTCATCGAGAAGAACTGGCAGCAGATGTGGCAGTGATCGCCGATTGTTCCCAGTTCGGCCCAGGGATCCCTGCCATCACCGTCGCACTCAAAGGGCTCGTATATCTGGAGATTTTTGTCCAGGGGCCGAATCGAGACCTCCACTCCGGATCCTTTGGAGGATCGGTGGAAAATCCCGCCAATGCTCTCGCCCGCATCCTCGGCTCGTTGAGAGACGAGGAGGGGCGTATCACGATTCCTGGATTTTACGACCAGGTCCGTGATCTCACCGAACAGCAACGAGCCGCATTCTCCGAGCTTCCCTTTGATGAAGAGGAGTTCAGGAAAGAAGTAGGTGTCACCCAGCTGCACGGTGAAGCGGGCTGGACCACTCTCGAGCGAAAAGGTGCCAGACCCACTCTGGATATCAACGGATTCCTCAGTGGCTGGACCGGTGAAGGAGCAAAAACGGTTTTGCCGGCCCATGCCAGTGCCAAGCTGTCGATGCGCCTCGTTGCCGATCAGAATCCGCGAGATATCGAAGCTCTCGTCACGAAGCATCTCTATTCGCTGTGCCCACCCAGCTGCACCATGAAGGTCAGCACCCACCATGGTGCGGAGCCTGTGCTGGTGGAACGCAACAGCGAATGGCTCGAAGCCGCCGCAAGGGCCGTCGAAAAGGGATTCGGCAAGACACCGGTGTATATACATGAAGGTGGATCGATCCCCGTGGTCAGCGATCTGAAGAGAGTCCTCGGCATCGACACCATTCTGCTGGGACTGGGATTGCCAGATGACAACGCCCATTCTCCCAACGAAAAGTTCCACCTGCCTGACTACCAGAGGGGTATCGAAACTGTAGCTTGGTTCCTGGACGAGATTTCTTGATCATCAAGTGTCGACCAGCCAATTGCAGGGGGTTCGCAGATCACGGCTGGCTCAAAACTCGTCACGCATTCAGTTTTGCAGATTATCACGATCCGGACTGGATGGGCTGGCGTTGCCTTCGGGTGATGAACGAGGACTGGATCGCCCCGGGAACGGGGTTTCCTTCCCATCCACACAGGGAGATGGAGATCATCACCCTGGTACTCTCAGGAGCCATCGCTCACGAGGACTCCATCGGTAACCGTGGAGTCCTTTCACAGGATGAAGTCCAGGTAATGAGCGCTGGACGCGGGATCGTCCACAGCGAAGAGAATCGATACGAGGAAGAACTTCATCTCTATCAGATCTGGATCGTCCCATCTCAACACGGAATTGATCCCTGTTATGACCAGAAAACCTTCGGCCCGGAAGATCGAGTCCGGCAGTGGCAACTGATCGTATCTGGCGATGGAGAAGGGGGCTCTCTGACCATCGCTCAGGACGTACGGATATCTCGGCGGACCCAGTGCGGCAATTCTTTCTTCGAAAACAGCATCGGAGAATCACGTGGGCACTGGATTCAGGTGATCTCTGGAACGGTTCTGATCGATGAAGTCACCCTCGAATCAGGTGACGGAGCCGCCATCGAAGGGGTGGACAGTTATCGGATCGATGTGAGCCAGGATTCCGACTTGTTGCTCTTTGATCTGCCCTGAAAAACCGGTCACCTTCGCCAGGTCATCGGGATGAAGATCACCAGCACGGCATAAATCTCAAGTCGTCCCAGCAACATCAGAAAGATCAACAACACTTTTCCCAGGTCTGGAATCGCGGAGAAATTCTCGAGAGGGCCTACACCTGCGATTCCTGGTCCTACATTTCCAATGGTCGCCAGGGTCGCTCCCAGAGCGGTCAATAGATGGTCATCCTCCAGGGCACCACTGACCTGGTGAGCATGCTCAGGAGAAAGACTACCCGCTTCCTCCGACCATGCTGGGTCCAGAATAAATGACAGCATCAGTAACGAGACGAGAAAAAGTAGCATCCAGAGGGCCAGAAATCCCATCACCCTGGAGATGACTTCTCTTTCGATGGACTCCCCACCGATTTTTATCGGCAGGACTGCATGAGGTCGAATCAATAGCGCGATTTCTCGCAACCCATATTTGACCAGAGTGAGAACCCGGAAGATCTTGATTCCTCCCGCGGTACTTCCGGCACAACCACCGATCACCATCAAAACAATCAAGACAACGCGACAGGCATTAGGCCAATGATCAAAATCTGCGGTAACAAAGCCAGCGCCCGTTCCGATGGAAGCCACCTGAAAACTGGCATATCGAAAACAAGATATGAGAGATTCATATTTATCTGGATTTTCGATCCGGTCCGGATAATCACCAAGATGGAGCATGAAGGTAACGAACAGGATGGAGAGAACGATCAGGCCCAGGAAGAACTTGAACTCGCTATCTCGGAAAAACAAAAATCGGCGCTGAAAGAGAGCTCGATAGTGAAGTACGAAGCTCATACCGGCAATCAAGATGAAACTCGTGATCACCGTATCGACATATGCGCTATCGTAATGAGCCACGCTGGCGTTTTTGATCGCAAACCCACCGGTTGCCAGGGTTGAAAAGGAAAGTGTGAGCGCATCGAACCAGGGCATGACGGGCAACAACAGTCCGACAACCACCAGGGTGAGCAGGAAATACAACCCCCATAACATGGTGGCGGTCTGGGCAACCCTGGGAGCCAGTTTCTCGGCGGTCGGTCCCGGTACTTCAGCACGCATCATCTGAATCCCACCGGACCCAAGCAGCGGCAACACCGCGACCGTCAGGAGAACGATTCCCATGCCTCCAAACCACTGTGTAAGACTTCTCCAGAACAGTAGACCTGGAGACAGTGCCTCGATATCGGTCAGGATCGTGGCTCCTGTGGTAGTGAAGCCACTCATCGTTTCAAAATACGCATCGAGAAGGCTGGGGATCCCACCGGGAGCCAGCCAGAACGGTAACGCTCCAAAGAAACTCAAAGAAGCCCAGCCGAGTCCGACGACGGCGAATGCTTCTCTTGCACGCAGATCTTTCTGACTCCCTCGATTGGCTCCCCAGAGGATCAAACCAGTAGCGAGACAGATAAAGATCGTCGTGTAAAACGCGGGCAACTCGATTTCGGATTCGAGGCCCCAGGCAACAAGCAAGGGAAGAACCAGCACTCCTGACAGAGTGAGTATGAGGAGCCCCAGGACAGCAAGAAGCGGTCTGAACCTCAACGCAGGATTCCCCGTCTACGAGTGAACACCTTTTCGATGGCATCGACCGCTTCAGGAAGTGCAAAGATAACGACGTGATCGCCTTCAGCAATCACCGAATCTCCTCCGGCAGTAAAAATGTCATCACCTCTCTGGATGGCACCGATAATTGAATCCTTGGGAAGATGAAGATCCTGGATCTTCTTGCCACAAACTGCCTGATCTTCAGTCACCTCGTACTCGCGAGCTTCAGCTCCGGACTCGCCAACCTGCGATACCGCAACTACACGACCCCGGCGGATATCTCGCAAGATGGAACTCACGGTAGTTCGCCTTGGATTCACCACTTCCCCGACCGCTGCTTGGCGCAAAACTGGCTGGAACTGCTCCTGTTCACTACGAATCAAGATTCTTCTCACACCCAGTTTGTTGACCAGCATCGCATTGGTCAGATTTTCTGCATCCGAACTTTCCAGCGAGAGGAAGTAATCTGCATCACCGATGCGATTCTCTTTGACAAAATCGGCATCCGTGAAGTCTCCATGCAAAACCAGAGTCTTTTCCAGTTCCTCGGATGCTTTTTCGGCTCGCTTTCTGTCTTTTTCGACCAGCACTATCGATTTCACATCGCTTTCGAGTCTTCTTGCCACTTCTTTTCCCAATCGCGTGGCACCGGCGATAAAGACTTGCTCCACTTTTTCTACCTCGGGATGCACAATGGCGCGGAAATCGGCAGTTTTATTTCTCGGTAAAAATACGTAAATGTGGTCTCCGCAAATTAGCTGATCATCGCCACGCGGAATCATCAGGTCTCCATCGCGAGAGATGGCTACGATCAGTCCGGGAATGCGATCATATCGCTGTCGTAAATTTTTCAGCACGATGCCATCGAGAGGTGAATTCTCCTCCACCTGATATCCCCACAGCAACATCTCTCCGTCAGCAAAATCTGAAACATCAAAAGCTCCAGGATTTCGGACCAATCGGCGCAGCATTTCTGCTGTTGCATCAACTGGATTTACGACGAGATCTGCGCCAAATGTTTCGGGCGATAACGGAGACGCCTTGGAGGATAGCTCTGCATTTCTGAGGCGAACAACGACCTTTTTTGCGCCAAGATTCTTGGCAAGAAGGCTCACAACAATGTTGGTCTCGTCGCGGTCGGTCACCGCGATCACGAGATCCGCACTATCAGCCTTGGCCTTTCGCAATATGCGAGGACTCGCGGCATTTCCGAGGATCGCCTGAACATTCAGTCTTTCATCAATTCGATGGACCAGGTCCTGATCGGCATCGATGATGGTAATTCGGTGACCCTCCACGGATAATCGCTCCGCCAGATGGAAACCTACCACTCCTGCACCGACCACCACGATACGCATCTGAACTCCAGACCCTCTCCAAGACCTATCTACGTCGGAACCAACCCGTTCCGGCGTTGAGGTCAGATGATAGTGGTATCGGCTGAATTCGCCAACACCGGCACCAGAACTGGATGCCACGAGAAGTGCGGATATCCTTCCATTGAAGCGAATGGACCCCAATTGGCCGGTAGGAGATCTCTCGAAACCATGGCAATCAATATCTCGCCTTTAGCTCATTCCACCGCTTCCAGCAGCATTCCGACATCATCGGCTCTGGTAGCTCTCTGTTTGATCACAACGCTACTACTTGCCAGTTGGAACCACCTCGGTGGCCAGGAAATTATCATCAAAAACGGATTTGCAGCGAAGGTAGACGGCAAAGTCATCACCCTTGCTGAATTGAACTGGGCAATTGATATGAGAATTGCCATGGCAACGGGCCAGATACCTTCTGAGATCATCGAGCGCGAAAAGTACAATATGCGTCCACTGGTTCTCAGAGATCTGATAGAGCGTCAATTACTATTGAATAGAGCCGCTCGCGACGGGATTGTTCTTTTTCCTGGTGCCGTAGAATCACATCTACAGAGGACCGTTGAACAGCTCAGTTCAGTTGAGGGGACACGATTCTCCGTCGATGATTATCTGTCGGTGTGGGAACATCAGTTTGGCGAAACCGAAATTCAACTTCGAAACAGGCTCAAAGACGAATTAACCATCGAAGAACTGAAGAAGATGCATATTAGAAATACTCGAAGTATCTCGCCAAAGAAACTTCGGGAGTACTATCTAAATAACCCCGAGGAATTTGCCGAAGATGGTCGCATCTCGTTCCGCCAGTTGCTGGTTGCGGAGAATGACCCTGATTACAACCAGATCAGGGAAGAAGTCGAAAATGCCTTGACGAAAAATGAGGACTTCACGGAAGTGGCAAAAAGATGGTCGATGGGACCACGGCAGGAATCTGGTGGACTCTATGAAATGTCCGAGAGCCAGCTCGATGATTTTTTCCCGCCTGTGCCAAAGATTGTCAGATCCCTGGAAACAGGTGAAACCTCGAGCTGGTTTATGTGTCGAGGATATGCCCACAAAATCTTGCTAGAGAAAAAGGAACCGGGCGGAGCCCTCGATTTCACGAAGGCGCAAGATCAGATCCGGGCAATCATCATCAGGAAACTGGAAAACGAGAAGCGATTAGAATTTCAAAAAAGCCTCTGGCAAGACAGCACCATCGAGATCTACATCTCAGGGCTCAAGCTGCCAAAAAATTGACCCGGAGGTGTATTTCACACCCCGCGACTTTCGCCTGATTCAGGTTATCTTCCCGAGGGTTTGGATTCGGTCTCCTCCGGCTTTTGCTCTTTTTCCTTCGACTCTTTTTTTCGGTCGACCAGAGTTTGTACCGGTGCCGGGACCGTTATTTCTGCTGATTCTGGCTCTACATCGTATTCAAGATTTTCGATGGACATCTGAATCTTTTGAATTCCTTGCTGAATTTCAAGTGCGTGAGGATACCAGATTCCTTCAAGTTGTTTGTAATCACCCATATGAATCCTCATGGGAATCTTGCCCATGATTGATTCAACCGTTAATGCAACCTGGATGATGAAATTGGTTTTTGCATCGATCCAGTAAGTCTCTTCTGAATCCATGGTGGTTTTGAGTTTGTAGACGTTACAGTCCATGTCCCCGATCTTCTCTGTCCCACTCATCGAGGCAAAAACATAGTCCTTATCAAACCACAAGAGAGGCTGTAGATGGGAACTCCTGCGAAGTTGTTCCTTTTCCACACCGTCTAGAACTCGTGGACCATTGATCGGATCCATCGACCAGGCGACATCCCCATGGAATCCCTGTTGGAAATCTCCATAACCCTCGATGGTCATCGATTCCCACATCGTCCCCTTGCGTGACACGAAGCCGACATGCTTGGCTTCAATCGCAGCATCGGGAATCAAAACCTTTGCCACCATTCGGCGATTTCCATGTTTCTCCAGCGCTTCTCGACCACCAACCGCCTCGATCAAGGTCACCTGTAATTCCTTGAGCACATTCTCAGGCTCTTCTTTGGCGGTGGGTTCAGGGTTTGCAGGAGGATCCTGTGCGAAACTCACAACAGAGCAGGGAAGTACCAGAAAACCCAGTATGAGGGCTCTCACCTGATCAAGATTCCAACCTGTTGCTCTCGACATCTCAAATCTCCTGTTCAATCCCGGGAACTTCGAATCGACTTCTTGGCTGTTCTTCCATCCTGAGTACATCATCAACTTGGTTTCATGCCAGTACCAGCACTTCTGCTGAACCAGCGCAAGGCAGCCTTCAGGGTCGGATCTCCCTCATCGCGGATATTCTGAGGGCTGACCGGAATCACCTCATCCGGCACCACACCGACACCCTCGAGTCGTTTTCCTGATCGCGAATGGTATCCGGCGATGGCGTACTGCATCAGATCTCCACAGGGCAGGCTCACGATCATCGACGGCAAGGCGGCTCCTGCGGTGGTGCGCCCGAAAATCCGCGCCACTCCCAGGTCCTGTAATCCCTGGGCGAGGATTTCACTTGTCGAGGCGCTTCCCTCGTCAACCAGCACTGCCACTGGCTTCTTCCAGGGATCTAATCGCGGATTGACCGCAAATTTCATCTCCGAGTCCCGAAATTGCATCACACCAAGTTCGAAACCATCCCCCTCGATCAACCAACCAGCGATCCCACACGCCATCAGACCCAACCCGCCTGGATTTCCACGTAAATCAAGGACAAGCCCCGGCGCATCCGCATGCTCTTCGAGCGCACTCTGAAACCAGGGCATCACCTGCATCGGCCCGAGGAACATATTGAACTTCAGGTAAAGGAAACCACCTTCCAGGATTTTCTTTTCAAGTCTCAGGGGGATCGGTCCTATATGACCGAAACTAACCGGTTTACCCGTTCCTATTGGAGTAGCGAGTGTGATCTCAACATCTCTGACTTCTCCAGCATCATTCTCGATGCTGTAAGAGCGAGTCGTTCCGTCAACACCTTGCATCACGGAGGCAAGACCTTGCACCGGAAGATAGCGATTACCACCACTCGACCACTGATCTATGAGGGGGCCCAGAGGCTTTTCCTCGACTGTAATCACCACGTCGCCGGGGCTGATACCGGCACTCCGGGCCGGGCTCTCACTCTCGACCCGGACAACAACCGCACGTCCATCTGCCACCCGCAACACGGCTCCCGTCTCGGCACTTCCACCCTCGCCCAGTCCCTCGGAAGCCTCTCTCGGTATCAATGCAAAATGTGACAGCTCAAGCGAGGCGAACAGCCCATGAAGTGCGCTTCTGGCCTCTTCTACCGTCGTGGCGGTCTCCATCGCCTGCCCCCAGTGAAGACGACTCTCCTCCCAGCGCTGTTTGATGGCCTGCATATCCCAGTAGGTATTCTCGATGCGGTCACAGGCGATCTTGAACGACTCCTCGTATCGCTCTCTACTTTCCTCCGTCAACGGGGTCGATCGCTGCGGGGTTCCCAGGCAACCGGAAAAGAGCGATAGACTGCCCAGAATCAACAGGACGGATCGAAAACAGGTGGAACTCATCAATTCCTTTTCCGAACTACTCGCCTCAGGAGATTGCAATGGGAACTCCGAACCACATCATCGAGTCGCATTTTCGCACAGCAGATTGTTGATGGAAGGAATGAATAACAAATGACTTCCCAGCGGATATCGGTCCAGATTGAAGTGTGCATCGAGGACGCAGCCTTTGCTGAAATTACTGCTGCTGCAGGTGCGGATCGAATCGAGTTATGCAGTGCTCTCGACCTCGGTGGACTCACCCCTACCCCAGCTTCTGTTCGCAAGACAAAAAGCGCGGGAGTTCCGTTCAATGCCATGGTCAGAATTCGAGATGGCGATTTCGTCCTGGATGAAAATGACATCGCCCTGATGCGTGATGAAATTTCCATCCATATTGAAAATGGTGCATCAGGAATCGTTCTCGGAGCTCTGACTGAAGAGGGGAAGGTCGATGCGGTCGCCCTGCAGTGGCTTGTAGAGGCTTGTCAGGGAAGGCCTGTAACTTTTCACCGGGCATTTGATCATTGCGTAGATCGAGTCACTGGACTTGAACAGATCATCGATTGTGGTTGCCAGCGACTGCTCACTTCCGGTGGAGCGGAAACCGCGATGGAAGGTGTTGAGGAGATCTCCAGAATTGTTGAATCTTCGGCAGGCAGAATTGAAGTCATCGCCGGCGGAGGAATCCGCCCCGGCTCAGCTCTCCAGCTGGTTGAAAAAACCGAGTTGCGCTGGCTACATCTTTCTGGCCGACGAAAGATCTGTGGCCCATCGACCAATAGATCCACGCAAATTCCACTGGGACCAACAACTTCCGTGGAGGCGGGACAGCGCTGGATCACGGATCCTTCAATTATTCGTGCGCTACGCGAAGAACTGAACCGAGGAGTGGACTAAACTCCACCGCTGCTCCATGGTAGCCTCCCGTCGTCTTTTGAAGGGAAGTTGGGACCTTGGAAAAGGTCGAGCCTGATAATCTAAATGTGAAGTACGGTGGATTCGGTCGTACCTCCTGGCAGATTCGCTGGGAGGGGGGAATGCTCTATTGGCGAAAATTCGCCGCCGAGTGGACCGAGATCTCGGAAGAGAAGATCCAGCCAGAAGAACAACAATGGCGCGATTTCTGGGAAGCCCTGGACCTCAGTCGGATCTGGGACTGGAACGAAGTCTACTACCGTGCAGCAGACCGCGTCGATGCCAATTCCGAGTCTTCCGATACGGACGATCCGGAGGTCGAGGCGGACGGGGTGATCTCATGGTCGGTAGAGATACTGCTGAAGGATGGCAGGCTCGTCGATTCCAGCGGATCGAATGCCGTACCCGGAGCAACTCGTCGCTCAAGACGCAGTCGCAACCAGAGACAAGGAGCAAAGAGCGCTGCTCCTGTACAAAACAGTGATGACGAATCCCAACAGAAAAAATCTGATCCTTCCAATCTGGGAATCCCGACGGACACATTCGATCAATTTCTAGTCGCAGTAAAAAAACTCATCGGGGGAAGAGAATTCGCTGATCTGGAAGTGGATGAAGCACCGGAAACTCTCCATACACAGTTTCGTACACTGACGGCGAAGCTAAAAAACCGTCCTGATCCATTCGCAGCGGAAGAGACCACTACCAGGAAAAAGAAATCGGGCAAACGTAGTAAAATTTCCAGAAGAGGCTCTTCTTCAGGACGAAAACGAACCACCAAAGTTGGTGAGGGCAATTCATCCAGCAAGGGTTCGAAGCGAAGAAGATCACGACGAAAACCACAGGGCGGGGATCAACAACAGGGCGAAAAGGTCGGAGCCGAGAAGGCAGAAGGTAATCCTCAACGTCGTAAACGGCGTCGTCGACGCAAACGAACTGGTGCCCCTGGTTCCGGCGAAGGAAACACCTCCCAGCAAAACACAAATGACCGCAATACAGCTGCAAAAGCTCAGGACGCCAAGGGGGCCCCCCCGGGCCAGAAAAAGAAGCGCAGAAGGCGAAGGCGGCGGAAACCCGGTGCGGGAAAACAGGACAATTCCGGTGGATCAGCTGCTACGGGTGGCAGCGCCACCAGTTAGAGTCTGCCAAATTTCGCCGCCACCAGTAAAACACGCTTTGCTTCACGTGGGTCGTTGGTCTCGATCGTCAGAGACCCCCGGAGAAGCACCTCTTCTCGATATTCTCCCAGCAAGAGCTCGATCCGAAATATACGACCAGGAACTACTTCTTTTGATTCAACTTCAAAAAGTCCTTCGGGAAATCCCTCCAGCTTCACGTCTTTCACTTCCAGGGTGAAATCGGGATCGACGTTTTGAATCTGAATCACTTTGGAAACAACAGGAACACCATCACCCAGTAGCGGATCAGTATCCTTGTTACCAAATTGCACCACCCTGGGAGGATTGACCTGTATCCGATCGAGGTGTTCGATCTCCACATATCGCCCAACAACCACCTCGCGGCCATCCTTGACACGTATCAACAGATCAAGCGGATCCTTGATTATTTGAGGTGTAGACGATGCACCCGCGGTAACTTCAATCTCATAAAGACGATGTTCCTCGACATTGTGAAAATCCGTAATCTCAAAATGACCGTTTCGAGAACGAGCTCCCACCACCTCAAAACCGAGATCGGTTGCAGCAAATAATTTGATACGCATCGATTTTGGTTTCGACATCAAACCGGATAACTGGATTGGTCTCGGAACCGTGGTGAAAAGATTGATGACGTTCATCGTGAAAATGAAACGCAGCTGAGGCTGGTTCAGATCATTGCTCTCGAAGGTAACGCCTTTACGCGTGGAACCCGGTTTTATTTTTTTTGAATCGACCTCGATGCGAAACCTGGCGATTTCTCCCGGAGCCACCGTATCGGGAGAATTGATAATTCGTGTGCAACTACAGGAGGGATTGGCTCGCCAGATTTTTAGCTCTGCATCCCCATCATTTCGAACCAGGATATCGCGTTCTACAACCTCGCCCTGTAGAAGATCCCCGTATGAAACCTCTGTCTCGACCAGCGCAATTTTCGGTCCATCGACGGGAATCGCCGGAGAAAACCCGGCAATCGCAACGGGAATTGCCGGGCTGAACGCCAGAATCTTGACCCCAACTGCCAGTAGCAGGACAGTGACCAGCTTCATCGAGGCTTTGATCCCTCTTTGTATGTTTCTGTTATTTTTCATCGTCGCCATTCTAACCGCCATGGGGAGTGATTTCGTCAGATTCCCACGTCAAAATGGACGCGGGAGGAAGAAGATGAAAAGCACCACATTCTTGCTATCCATGCTGATAGTAGCGTCAACGACGATGGCTTCGGAACAATTCCCCATCGGAATCCTTGGTGGCCGTGGGGAGGTCAAAGCGGGCAGTCCCCTGTTGAGCATCATCTCTGTTGATCCTGGCTCCCCCGCGTCTACAGCCGGCTTGCAAAAAGGAGATCAAATTCAAGGGATCAATGGAACTCCCTTCAGCAACCATAGCAACAAGATCGATGACGGTGGGAATGGTCCCCAGAGAGAACTGGGAGAAGCCCTCGATCACTGGGCCTCGCAGGCCGATGGCCAGCGGACCTTCACCATCGATCTCATCCGTGATGAAAAATCGACGGTACTTGAAGTGTCACTACCATTCAGACACAGCCTGAGCAGCGAAGAAGGACGGCAACTGCTGATAGCCAATGCATGCAAGCAGTTGATTAAAACCAGAACCGGTACCGGATACTGGAATTCTCCGGTCGGACTGACCGGGGATCGAGTTCTTTCCGCCTGGGCTCTGGTTGCCTTGCTGTCATGCGATATCGCGGAGAATCGTCAGGCGATCGACCAGGCAGCAGTATGGTTACGTGGCCCTGAAGGGAAGTCCTGGATCCCCGATGATCCGCTGAAGAAGGGGCCCGACAATCTGGGCAACTGGGCGATATCTGCCACAGCAGTCGCTCTCTCCGAACACAGAATTGCCACGGGCGATGAACAAAATGACCCGGTGATCAAACGCTGTTGCAACGCATTGAGAGCCCGGATGAGTCCCGAAGGCCTGTTCGGACACGACGTCGTTCCTGGTTACAACAACAAGGGTTTCAATGTCATCAACACCCTCTCCCAGCTGGCCTGGGCGATGGGTTCGGAAGCTGGAGTGGTTCTCGATGAAGATTCTTGGTCCAGGAGCATCGCTCAGATTCGCCAATCGATCGATCCCAATGGTGGGATCCGTTACTGGACGATGAAGGGTACTGGCACCGGAGATGCTTCTCTGCGCACATCCTCGATGGCGCTGGCGTTATCGATTGCCAATCAGGAAGCAGAACTGGCCCAAAAACTGGGGAACTACCTGGCAACCCATCCACAGAGGACCCGGGAAGCGCATGCGGTCGGTTCGATGGGGATGATGCTGGCGCCTTCTGCACTGTGGAGATTGGACCGCGAGGGATACCGAAACTTCATCCAGGAGTGGCGCTGGTATTTATCTCTGATGCATCGCCCCGATGGATCTCTCCATTACGTCGGAGGCAAGAGGAATAATGGTGGCGATGGTTACCTCGGAAAGAACCGTATCGGGTGCATCATCGCCATCATGATCCTCGCCCCTCCTGGAGAGCAATTGCGACTTCACGCGGCAAAAAGTTCACGATCCGCCAGGAAAACCGCTGAAAGCTCCTCAGGGGCAACGAGCACGACAAACTAGGCAGTGGGTCAATGTGCCGATGACCTATATGATGGTCAGATGTAGACCAGCAGGATCAAGTCTGGTTACAGCATCTGAGAACCGGGCTTCATGCCCCACTAGGAGATTGGCGATGAGATTTCTACTGTTCGTCAGCACCCTTTTCCTTTTCTGTGCACCATTGTCATCTCAGGTTCCGATCCCCCCGGGCACAGACATTCTGCTGGAGCTGGGAACGATTCAATACGATCCGGCTACCGGTGCTGGGTCGGTCTCAATGATGATGACCAGTTCGGTTCCCATCGCTGGCTTCCAGTTCGATCTGGTTTTTGATCCGGCAGCAGTTCTACTGGTTTCAGCGACTGGCGGACTTGCTGAAGATTTCGGTTATAGCGTCGATGTAGGTGCGGCCAGCGGAACGGTTCTCGGGTTTTCACTCATGCTGGTCGAGATCCCCCCCACATTGGTACCAGGCGAATTGACAGTTGTTGCCTTCAATTGCAATGGTTGTCCTGCTGGTGCTCCAGAGATCTGTATCGAAAATCCTGTCTTCGCGGATGTGGCCGCCAACTCGATTCCTACAGACATCGGGCCCTGCAACACCGCAAGTGGAGCAACTTCATATCTCCGAGGGGATTGCAATACGGATGGGGGTGCGAATGTTGCCGATGCAATCTTCCTGCTCGCCAATCTTTTCTCCGGAGGACCACTTGGTACTTGCGGCGATGGGTGTGATTCCAATGATGATGGAGCGTTGAACATCGCGGATGCGATTCACTTTCTGGCGTTTCTGTTTTCGGGCGGGCCACCACCAGCGGCACCAGGCGCGTTAGCCTGTGGTCCAGATCCCACAGATGATTCGCTCGATTGTCTGACTCCAGGTCCATGCCCCTGATTTCCATCGACCTCACTGAGGACTTTGGTTGGCCTGGTACGCTTCTTCCATGCCATCGGCCCAGCGGAAAGTGGGAAGAGCGTTTCGATTGATCTCATTGAGATGAGCCTCGTGGCTTCGGAGAGTCGGATGCACATATCGCCACGATCCATCTCCGAAGATCTCTTTGCACAGGGCTGCCGCTGCAGGGTCGTACTGTTTCAATTCTGACCGCAGGTCAACATGGTTGTGCTGATTATCGTTTTCCCGGTTGGTATTGAACCAGCTTTGCACCACCTCTGCCCAGTACTCCATCCGGTTCGTTGAAGCGTACGCACCCTTCCACAAACCCTTCTCCATCGCCGAACGATATGCTTCCCCCAGCCTCGAATCAAAGGTGGAATCGACGGTCGATAAACCCATCTCATGAATGGCATGAGCAAACTCGTGAATGAGGATATTTTCCGTGGAATATGGATCCCCCTCCATCGCCAGTAGATTCTCTTCACCACAAGAAACTGAAGGTCTTGAGCGAGTGGCCCCGAGTCCCCGCGCTCGGCGATCCCAGTACTCTGGAGGACGTAGATCTGAATGTTCGGGAACCATCGTCGTCCACTCATCGAACGCCATCACGGTGAATCGAGTTTTATTCCGGGCCATCGCATCCAGGATGTCCTGACGGTGGCCGATCATCTGCAAAATCAAGTATCGAGCTTCTAACAGCGCCTCCGGTATCGCTCTCTCGCTGGCGAGAACCGGAAACCCGGAGACATCGACGTGCTGCTGGTAATAAGGATCGAGATCGAGGCGATCACGCAATGTATCTGGAACTGGATTGACCATCTCGGAATCTGAATCTCGAGTGCCAAAAGCCTGACAGCCCACCAGCACCAGTAATAAAAGCCCCCATCTACTCACAGCGTTTCCTCTGGTTCGGGGAGTGCCTCGGGAGGAGTCTCCGCATTGACATCGCGAACCACCTTGTCGATACGTTCCATCTCCGGCAATCCTTCCTGCTGCGATAAGGATTCGATGCTACGAGCCTTCGGCAAGACGCGCCCCTCGAAGGAAGCCACTGCGCTGTTGTAGCCCTCTACCGCTCGTCCCAGATTCTTCCCCACTTTCGAGAGATGCCCGTGGAAGGTCTTCAAGCGGCCATGAAGCTCGAGAGTTTCATCCCAGATTTCCCTGGCATTCTCTGCCAGCCGCTCCTGTTGCCAGTAAAGGCCTACCGTCTTCAGTAACGCAATCAGAGTCACTGGAGTAACGATCAGTATCTTTTTCTGAAGAGCCTCCTCTTGAAGATTCGGTTGGTTCGAAAAGGCGGCAGCGGCAACGCTTTCGATGGGGATGAACATCACCGTGTATTCGACCTTGCCACCGACCAGACCCGGATAGTCGCGCTTCGCCAGCTCCAGCATGGTGGTGCGAACGATCTTGCCGTGTTGTTCGAGATACTTTTTCTCTTCTTCTCGATCGGTCGCCTCCATCGCCCGGTCATAATCTGCATACGGAACCTTTGCGTCGATGGGAATCCGGCCATCCCCCGGCAGATGAACTACCATGTCAGGTCTTCGATCACGGTCTTTCTGATCTTGTTCCTCGAAATCGCAGTGCTCCGTCATTCCTGCAGCCTCAACGATATTTCGCAAGGCCATCTCGCCCCACTTGCCGCGCGCCTGACTCGAACCTCGTAGCGCCGTCGAGAGGGTCTGGCTGACTTCTTCGACTGCTTTGGTTTGAGCGGCGAGGCCGAGGACATGCTGGTTCAGCGATCCGAAATCCTTGGTGCGCTGTTCTTCTATCTTTCGCTGCAATTCCTGGTAGTTCTCCATCACCTTCTGGACACCCTCGAACCTCTTCTCGATCGCATCATGCCGTTTGGTCAACTCAGCAGAGTGTTTTTGTTCGGTCCGGCTCAGGCGTTCCTCGGCGTGCTTCAGGAACTCCTCCCGGTTCTCCTTGAACTGTTCGGCAGAAAATGCCTTGAGCTGGTTCTGGAGCGAATCTCGATCCTTTTGCAACTGCTCATATTTATCGACCGCCGCTTCCTTCTGCGCTTCGGTTCTGGCCAGCTGCTCCTTGGCGGCGGCGGTTTCATCGCGAGACTCTTCCAGAGCACGGGATTGATCCCCAGCTCCTCGTCTTTGAAGGAGAGAGGCCACCACGAATCCCACGATCAGAGAGATAGAGACATACAGCACATTTTCCACGGACTACTCCTCACCCGACGGCGTGTCTTGAACAGGATGAGCATATCCGGCGAATCGCCACAGAACCACAGGGCTCAGGAGGACCGGGAAGTGATGACCTCCAGGAATCCCCGTCCCCACTTCTCCAACTTTTTCTGCCCAACCCCGGTAATCATGGCTAGCTGGTCAAGGGTTTGAGGCTGCGTCTGTGACATTTCCACCAGTGTCGAATCATGAAAGATGGTGTATGGAGGAACTTCCAGCTGGCGGGAAATCTCCAGACGATGCTGCCTGAGTCGTTCGAACAGACCCGATTGGACCGCATCGAGCCCTTCCAGTTTCTTCTTTCTCTTGTTCCTGGTTCGAGCAGCTTTGCGAGCGATTGCATCCTTGCGGAAGGAGAACTCCTCCTCACCACGTAAGATTCCTCGACTCCTCCCGGTCAACGAGATCCCACCATGCCCTTCAAGATCGATCTTGATCATCCCTCGCGAGGCCAGCTGACGAAATATCGAGTGCCAGCCCTTCTCGTCCAGTTCAGTTCCGATGCCATAAACACTCAATCGATCATGCCCGAACCGGGTGACCTTTGGATTTGCTTTGCCCAGCAGCACATCGATCACGTGAACCTTGCCGAATCTCTGACCGGTTCTGGCCACGGCAGACATTGCCTTCTGGGCCAGCACCATGCCCTCGACCACTTCAGGTTGTTTTCCGCAATTGTCACAGTTCTCTCCACCGGAACCACAACTGACGATTCCTTCTTCTCCAAAAAACTCCAGCAGGGTCGCACGTCGACAGTGGGAAGATTCACAGTAGGCCAGCATCCCATCGATCTGATGCTGGCTGATGCGCCGCTGAGTCGGATCCAGATCGGAATCCGCTACTCTTCTCTGCGCCAGGACCACATCGCTCCAGCCATAACAGAGCCAGGCCTCTGCCGGCAGACCATCGCGACCAGCACGTCCCGATTCCTGGCTGTAATGCTGGGGGCTCGGAGGCATATCCAGATGGGCGACATAACGAACGTTGGGTTTATCGATTCCCATGCCGAAAGCAACGGTGGCAACCACCACAATTCCTTCCTCACGCAAGAACAGCTGCTGATTGAGTGTTCGTTGTTGTGGTGCCAGCCCTGCATGATAAGGAACCGCCCGAATCCCCTCTTCGCGTAACCACTCGGCCGTATCGTCGACTTTCTTGCGACTTCCGCAGTAGATGATGCCGGCCTCACCGGCGTGTCTCTCTCTGATCATCCGTAACAACTGACGTCGTGGTTGATCCTTGGGCTCCACCGTGTAGCGAAGGTTGGGGCGGTCAAATGACGAGATGAAAAGATCCTGGTCGGAAAATCCGAGACCTTTCATGATGTCCTTGCGGGTCGGTTCATCTGCTGTCGCTGTCAATGCGATGATGGGTACATCCGGAAAACGATTTCTGACGATTCCTAGTTTCTGATACTCGGGGCGAAAGTCATGACCCCACTGACTGATGCAATGCGCCTCATCGATGGCAAAAAGTGAGGGAGAAAAAGCATCGAGCTCTTCGAGAAATCCATCCATCAACAGACGTTCAGGAGCAACATAGAGTAACTTGATGGTGCCAGCTCTTAATCGATCCCAAACTTCTCTTCTTTTCGACGACTCCATCGACGAGTTCAGGGCAGCAGCTCCTACCCCAGCCTGGACCAGTGTCTCGACCTGATCTTGCATCAGAGAGATGAGGGGGGAAACGACGATGGTGACGCCATCGGCGAGAAGAGCGGGAATCTGATAGCAGATGGATTTGCCGCCACCGGTAGGCATCAGGACAAGAGCGTTCTCACCACCGGAAACTCGTTCGATGATGTCCCGCTGTGCATCCCGGAAACTCTCGAATCCAAATACCGCTGACAGGATCTCCCCTGCACGGTCCTGGACCGGATCACCTTCCCGAACAGCCATACCCCACCCCTCCTCGGACGACGGAGCATCATCTTCGAGGAAATGGGCTGCCACAAGCCGCCCGGTGCAATTTCGGGATTGAGAGCGGACTCACCACGGCGGGGCAGAACTAGAGGCAATTGTCCTGGGTGGTATCGCAAGAAACCGGATCATCGGTCGGATCGAAACCACAGGTATTGGGCGCCGGCAGTTGGTTTCCACTCTGGAACAGGTAGTCGAGCAAGAAAACCACATCCGAGATGTCGTTCGCTCCATCGTCATTACAATCGAGAGTATCGAGACAACCCGGTACAGCGCCCCCACCAAACAGGTAAACCAGACCGGCAACCGCATCTGCGATGTTCAAACCGCCATCGTCATTGATATCGCCACGCTGAAACAGAGCTGGTGGGGTTCCGACAAAATAGCTGCGGTCGTTTGTGACAACGGTATTGCCGGCCCAATCGGTAGCTCGAACGCGATAACTGATGATGGCAGAAGTTCCTGGATCGGGAATCAAACCCCGGTATAGCTGATGACCCGACCAGGCCATTGGAACTTCCTGAAACGGTCCACCGTCAGACCACTCGAGGTTTATCGCTTGATAGAACGCACCATGATCGGAGCTCATGCTGTCGCGAACCACTGCCCGGACTCTCCTCGGACCAGCCCCGACATCCACGTCATCGAGTTCTTCCCATTGAGCAATATTAGGAGCTCGACTGTCTGGTAACCCCTGGTTCAGATACAGACGGTTTCGAAAAGCACCGCTTTCTCCCTGAGCAGTAACCATGTCGAGATCTCCATCGCCATCGAGATCTCCCAGTTCAACATCGAGAGAACTGTCTGAAATCGAACTGATGACCCCTGCCACGAGTGTCAGAAAACCGCTTCCGTTATTGCGCAGCATCCGTTCCGGACCCCCGATGGCACAGACGGTCACATCGAGATCGCCATCGTTGTCATAATCGAGGAATTTGCTGTCATTATCATCGATGTTCGGATTTGAGTTGTTTGGTAATACAGTGGTCGTCACGTCAGTGAAGGAAGCATTTCCATCGTTATGAAACACGGCCTCTCTGGATCCCACACCGGAGTTGGCACCAAACACATCGAGGTCGCCATCGGCATCCAGATCCCCGAGATCGTAGGAGTAAGTATTGGAATCAGCCGGAAAATTACCCGCCGTTGCATCGACGAAGAAACCTCCGTTATTGATATACAACTTTGAATTTCCAGCTCTATGGCCCTCGATCATATCGAGATCAAGATCACCATCCAGGTCTCCAAAGATGCAATCCATCGGTTCTGACACCAGTTGCTGAGGAAGAAGTTGTGCTGTTCCATTGATGTAAAATCCCAAGCCATCGTTGATCCACAATTGCGCCTGTCCCGAACCAAACCGAGAAGTGCCGCCGCGTGTATACCAGAGATCCAGATCTCCATCGTCATCGATGTCTCCGAAAGCACAGTGCGAACTGGACATGGCAAACTGGGGAATTCGAGTGGCTGATTCATCGGTGAAAAAACCGGTTCCATCATTGATCAGCAAGTTCTGTGGAGTGAGAAAGTCGTTGGCCACCGCCAGATCGAGATCACCATCTCCATCCACGTCACCAAACTCAACGTCCCGCCCATATCCAATCAAATCACCAAGCCTTGCCACAGATTCATCCGTGAAGGTCGCATTGCCATCATTGATGAGGAGCCTCACGCGCTCCTGGAGGGTTGCAGAAAAGAATCCCCTGCCATTGGCAAAACAAAGATCGAGGTCACCATCGCCATCAACATCTGCTATCGCAACCTGACTGGAATACTCGTTAAATACGGGCAAGCGACCGGTACTCGATTCGAGGAACTGTTGAGCTGAAACTTCTGCACAGTGGATCGTCGTGAACACGAGAATTGCCATAAAAAAGCCACGGAACAGGTAGATACGGCCAGATAGCATCGAAATCCTCCTCGATAGCCCTGAATTCAATCAAATACCCTTTCCCATCATACCTCTCCACTCCCAGGTATCGAACAAATCCATCCGATGTCGGTTTACTTTCGTAAACGGCCTAGGAGAGTTACTCTCTGTCAATCCTGAATCGATCGATGCGATCACTACGAGCCCGTACCCCTTGACGCCCGTGACCACACCTGAGAGGACCCGATGAGCAAGAAACAAAAACCCTGGCAAAAGTCGATGCCCGATGACCAGTTCGACCGGATGCAAAAGATTCTATCAGCACCAAGTCCAGTAGGCCTTGAAGCTGCCATGACCGAAGGAGTTCTGGCTCCGATGGTCGAGGAATTCATGCCCGAAGACTGGAGTCTTCATCGGTTCCGGGGCAATGCTGGCCTGGTGGTCGATACGATGCCAGATGCTCCTGAGGGTACCTTGACCGTGATGGCAATCGGTCACGCTGACAAGATTCGGATGCAGGTGCGAAGTATCGGCGATGACGGCAAGATCTGGATCAACAGCGATTCTTTCCTGCCGACTACTCTCATCGGTCATGAAGTTACCCTCTTCAGTGAAGACCCGAACAGCCCGGGAGAATTCAGAAGCATCTCTGGCGGCACCGTCGAAGCTCTCGGAGCAATTCACTTCGCAGAACCTCCCCTGCGAGATGGAACCAAGGGCATCAAGCCCACTCAACTCTACCTGGAGTTACAATTGAGTGGAGAAGACCGGAAGAAGCAGGTCGAAAATCTTGGCATTCGTGCCGGTGATCCACTTCTGCTCGATCGACCGATTCGCCCCGGTTTTGGCCCCAACAGTTTCGTTGGAGCCTATCTCGATAATGGACTCGGCTGTTTTGTCGTCGAGGAGGCCGCTCGGATCATCGCCGCAGGAGATCCTCTGAAGAAGGTGCGATATCTCGGAGCGTTTGCTGCCTACGAAGAGATTGGTCGCTTCGGTAGCCGCGTGATGGCAGGAGTGATGAAACCAGATGTCATCATCGGAGTCGATGTCAATCACGACTACGAAGCTGCCCCAGGGATCGGCGACCGACGTTACGCACCACTGAAGATGGGTGAAGGGATGACGATCTCCGTGGGAGCCATCGCCACTGCCAGCCTGAACGCAATCATTCAAGAATCTTGCCAGGCACAAGACATCCCTTACCAGATCGATGTCTCTGGACGCGACACGGGCACCGATGCGATGGCTGGAGTTCTCGCCAGCGTCGATTCCGCAGCAGCGAGTATCGGATTTCCGATTCGTAACATGCACACCATCTCGGAAAGTGCTCACACAGGGGATGTCATCGCAGCCATCCATTCACTGGTGGCCACTCTCAGGCAAATGGATGCCAGGGGGACCAGCTCCGAAGATCTGTGTGGAGCCCATCCGCGACTCGATGAGGTTAACTCACTCGCGCACGATCAGTGATCAGACTCTCCCGGGAAGGGAGAAGCGATGTCTTCGGCCTTGCTGCTGCTAGCTGTGCTAATGGCGCCTCCAGTTGCCGATGGAGAAGATAGGCCAGTATTACGACCTATCGAATTACTGGAAGGTCTATCCCATCCTGATCGGTGGCGCTGGATTCCGGACCAGAAAATTCCAGAAGGCAATTTGCTCGATAGAGTTCTGGTTACGTCATTCATCTCCCCATTTGTTTTCTTCGAGGGAGATGTGGGTACCGGTGGAGGATTCGCCATCACCGACATCGACTTTCGCAACAAGAGGCGAAAACAACTGGCGAACATCTGGGCAACCTATACCACCGAAGGCCAGGAGAGATTCTCCATCTCATGGCAAGAGTGGCTCTCTCACAAAGATCATCCAGAAAAAGGAGTCCTGCTGGCTGATCGAGACTTCTTCGGAATCACGCTTGCTCACTCCCGTACTCTCACCAGTCGATTCTATGGATTCGGATCTGACACCGAGCTGTCCGATGAAAGTTCATACACCAGAGAAACCAACTCGATCGGGTTCGGCGTTCAGCGCTCTCTGCCCGAAATCGGCGGTGATTGGGTCTGGCATACCGACCTCTTCTTGCAAACCGATGACCTGGAGAGCGGCAAGGTCAGTAACGCCTTCGATGTCAAGGATCAATATCCTGATCTTTTCAATGAAGGCGACGATTACGAAGCCCTGTGGATTCGTGCGGGCATTCGTCATGACACCCGTGATGCACAGCACCTGCCATACCGCGGTCACTCCATCGGAGTTTCAGTTACGGCACTTCCGGTGGTTCAGGACCATGACAGCGGAGCGATCGCATCTTTTCTTGCGAACTGGGTGACACCGATATCGCCTTTACTTCACGACGGAGGCAATCCAGCTGAAGAGCATCCACCCACCGATTCCATCGCAGCCTATTTCTCGCTCTCCAGTGCCATGGGGGATGTTCCATTCTGGGCTCTACCGACTCTGGGAGGAGATGTGAGCCTGCGAGGAACCATTCGTGGCCGCTGGCGTGATCGATGCGCATGGGCAACCGGAATCGAATGGCGACCGTGGATCCTGCCGGATGGAATTCCGGTTGCGGAAAATATCATGGTAGAACGTGTCGGGATTGCACTCTTTGCTGATGCCGGTGCTGTAGCGGATGACCTGGGCCAACTGGAAGATGCAAAGGTGCACTCATCAGTTGGAATCGGTGTTCGCGCTACTTTCGAACGACAGGCTTTATTTCGTATCGACTTTGGTCGCTCGGATGAGGGAGATACCAATCTCTCCATCGGGTATGGACTACCCTTCTGAGAGATCAGACTTTTAAACGGGTAGAAAATTCTCGTTGATCCCAGTCCAGTGGCGGAGTGCTGCTCGCCACCATCATGGCATAGATATCGTCGCTGATCAGTTCGGCGCCAAACAGCTCCATATGGGCGGTCTGTTGCTGGCAATCGATACCGCTGTAACCGAGCGACCGAAGATGTTGAACCAGCGCCATGACACAGAGTTTGCCGGCACCCGTTTCGAGATGAAACATGCTCTCTCCAGCGAAGATTCCCCCGACCGAGAGTCCATAGATCCCACCGACCAGTCTTCCATCGGTATCCCATGCTTCAACGGAGTGCGCCAGACCCAGGTGGTGAAGCTGGCGAAACAGCTGTTCGATATCCCGCGAAATCCAGGTTTCATGACGATTCGCACACGCTTCGATCACGGCACCAAAGGCCACATCGGTGGTAAACCGGAACTGGCTCTTTCGGGCTACCCGTCTCAGAGAACGGGGAACCCGGTAGCCATCCCAGGAGATGAAAGCTCGTTCCGTAGGTCGAACCCAGAAGATCTTTCCCTCACGATGGTCGGCCATCGGGAAGCAACGCTCCATGTAGCCACGAAGCACCCGCGCCGGGCTAACCGGAATTCCATCTTCGTCTCGGATTCGCTCAATCGGCCGCACGTTATCCTCCAGTAGGAGATATTGTAACGCATAGGCGCCTGAACGTCCCCGTATGGTCAGTTAAGTAGGTCACAGCCAATTCCCGGTTCGCGAGGTAAATTGCTAACATAAACCCGTCAACTGCCTGAACCCTGGATAAAGCTTGCCAGGAGAGCGGCACGCAGCAGCATCGAATCTTCCTGTCAAGGACACCCCGCAAATTGCTCGCAATCGAGATCATCGTCGGTCGGGTCAATACCACAGCTATTGAAGGGCGATGGCGGCTCGATACCATCATTGTAAAAGTAAACCAGCAACGAAAAGGCATCGATGATGTTGGTTTTTCCATCGTCGTTGACATCGGATGCATCATGGCAGCCCAGCGATTGATTGCTCTTGAACAGATACTCGAGCAGAAACAAAACGTCGAATAAATTCAAATTCGAATCGCCGTTGCATTCACCTCGGCGAAACGGTTTTGCAGTACAGCGATTGAGGTACACGGTGCTTCCCACGTTGCCCCCAGTTGCACCTGCAATTGCATCCAGATCTCCGTCTCCATCCAGATCCCCCAGGACTGCGACATGATTCATGTTGCTTCCGCCAATCGGGAAGCCGCTATCGACGAACAGCCCCGTACCCTCATTGAGGTAGACCCGGTTGCTATCCATGATTCCATTGGCAACGAACGCATCGAGATCACCGTCTCCATCGAAATCCCCGAGCTTCACTTCAAAACTCGAGTTGTTACCCAATCGCTGACCGCTGTCGACGAAGTATCCGGTACCTTCATTGAGATAGACCCGATTGCTTTGAAATGAACCCAGGAATGCATCGAGATCGCCGTCTCCATCCAGATCACCAAGGTCGATGGAATGACTGTTTCCCCCCAGTCCAGCAATGAGCCATTGACCGGTATCAGAAAGGTTTCCAAAACCGTCATTGAGATAAACTCGATTGTTATTTATATGCCTTCCAAGAAAGACATCGAGATCGCCGTCCCCATCCAGATCTCCCAGGGTTACCGAATAAGAATCGACATTCCCCAGGTCCTGACCGCTGTCGGTAAAACTACCGCTGCCATCGTTCAACAATAACTGAAATGGTTCGCCACCGATGCTGGATACCAGAATCGCATCGAGGTCCCCATCCCCATCCATATCTCCCAGGGTTACACCGTGATTGTCAGAATTCCCGAGAGCCTGACCACTATCGCTGAAATTTGCATTTCCATCGTTGAAGTAGATCCGATCAGGGTTCCCGCTGGAGTTTGCTTGAAAGATATCGAGATCGTCATCCCCGTCCAGGTCCCCCAGCGCCAGAGACGTCGTGTAGTCTGGGGCGCCAATCACTGCATACTGATTGAAGTTGCCCTGACCATCATTGAGCAATACAGAGGTCTCGGTCGCAAAACCTGACACGATGTCGAGATCTCCATCATCGTCCAGATCTCCCAGAGCCAACGTCGTTGACAATTCCAGGCTCTGGCCGACCTCGAAGATTTCATTTCCGGGACAGGGAGATAACTGCCCGAGCAATGAATCAGAAATTCCACCAGCAAGAAGGAACAGCAACAGGAATTGTCCGAGGGAATATCTCATGATCGACCTTTCGTGGTTCACACCTCCACGAATCTGTATTCCGACTGCTGTCGGAAACAGAGATGAAGTGAGCGCAATCTATCCACGATCAATCGTCATCATGTATGACGACACAACTCGACCAATCCCTCTGAGAATTTCAGCCGGAAACTACCTGTTCGATAGGGCTGGATCCACGCGGTGACCGCCAGTCGCCATCGCTCGGCTCAACGCCAGTTTCTCAATTCCTGTTTCAGCATATCAAGATCTTTCTCGCTGACTCCCTTGAGGAGAAAATGGCCGGCTATGTGTCGCTGGACCGGAATCTGCGCAGCTGCCACATCTTGATGAACCAACGCCAACTTGCGTCCATCATACTTGGCCAGAAACTGCGTCATGGTGGAGATTTCGGGATCAGCAAAACGGGAAAAACCGAGGGTGTGGAGCTTCCGAGTGCCAGTTCCAGAACTGCCAGCACTGGTTTGCATCTTGGAGTTAAAACTGGCCGGTTCGATATGGACCGTCTGCTTGTTCAGATCGGTAACTGCACGCGTTGTCGCGGTGGCGGTTTCTCGAACCAGACAGTATTCGACCGGCGATGCATTGCTCGGTGACCACCCCCAGCCGCCCAGTGCTTCCATTTCAGCAGTACTGAGCCCTTCGCCTGCAAATGAAATCATATCCGACAACTCGATGGCAATCTCACCTCGGATCACGACGTTGATTTGATTCAATTCGATGGCCAGGGATCGACCCTGATTCTGGACGATGAATGAATCAAACCGGGCCCGATCCTTGAACTTGAAGCGGATCGGTGATGTGGGGTCGTTACTCGTCAATCTCTGTGGTAAACCCGCCAGAGAAGATGTATCGAAACTGACCTCTTCGAGGAAAAATTTCTCACCCGATGCAAGCGTTACACTGCGCATCCCCTCGCCTTCGGTCTCGCTAACCAGATAACATCCTGCAGGTGACGCAGATGTTCGAATCGGCCCTTCGCAGCCCGGTATCAGCAACATCAGAGTGATCCCGATCAGCATCATCGTGCGTGATTCAAATTTCATGCCATCTCCCTCCTTCTGATTGCCAGCAGCAGCGATTTCACGCCCATCCAAAAATATCGGATCAAACCCACTACGCCAATTTGATCGAGGAGCCTGCGGTTCATTCTTGTTGTTGGATTGGCCACACACCGGCCCGCTCCATGCGGTAACTCCAAGCGCCACGGATTTCATCTCACTTGTTTCAGTGGATTTCTTTCCAGCCACTGCCACGATACCGACCATCATGACCGGAAAAGCAGATCCAGCCAAAAAGAAACTCGCCACCATCGGAGTCCTGGAAGGGCTCGGAGCCTATCTCTGGTGGGGAGTGGTCACCACTCTCTACTTCAGGGTGATGGATGCTGCGGATCCGCTGGAACTGGTGACCTGGCGAGTGCTGGCAGGGCTACCCGTGATTTTTCTGGTGATCTACATCCGTGGCGAGATCGGAAGCCTGCGGATGATATTGCGTGATCGCCGAGCTACATTCGCATTGCTGATCTCGGCCCTGATGATCCTGATCAACTGGTTCACCTTCATCTACTCGGTTGTCAATGAACGAATCATCGAGGCGAGTCTCGGATACTACATCAATCCGCTCGTGTCGGTCGCCCTGGGGGCACTCTTTCTGGGTGAACGCCTGCGACCCCTGCAGTGGTTGGCGGTATTGATCGCGGCAGGCGCCGTGTGGCAACTGACCAGCACGGTGGGATACCTTCCTTGGATCAGCCTGGTTCTGGCAGTCTCTTTCGGTCTCTACGGTCTGGTTCGAAAACAGGTCAAGGCGTCTGCCGAAGTCGGCCTGTGCGTGGAGATGATGCTACTTTTTGCACCTCTGTTGGTTCTTCAGTTGTGGCTCACATTTGAGGAACGCACTCTCTTTGCAAATGATTTTTCGATCACCGTTGGCCTGGTGCTGGGAGGCATCGTGACGGTGATCCCTTTGACTTTGTTTGCTCGTTCCGCTCGGAAGGTGCGATTGTCGACGGTAGGTCTCTTGCAATACCTGGCTCCGACAACACAGGTATGTGTCGCCGTCTGGATCGTGGGAGAAGAAATCGGTGATCGCTGGATCACACTCTGTCTCATCGCGGTGGCAGTCCTCATTTATAGTGCTGATTCGCTCCGTGCTCAGGAAAAGAGAACCTTGCGCTCTTGATCCCAGATGCCATCATGGCGGCTTGCAAAGGCCCGCAGCAGAGGCAATTCAGGATCGAGAAGTACCTGTCGGCCCCAAACCGCAGGTCGTTCATTCATTCACCACCAGGAGGCTCGATTGAGCGAGGAATCTGTCATCCAGAACAAGAAATCAAACGTTCCCCAACCTGAGACCTCTCAGTTTGCCGACTCGGTTCAGCTTCATGTCGAAAAAACCGTCGTCGGACAGGAGACCGTTCTCGAAAGAACTCTCATCTCGCTACTGACCGGTGGTCACCTGTTACTGGAAGGGGTCCCCGGCACCGCCAAGACCCTGATGGTGCAATCGGTGGCTCACGCCATCGAACTGCACTTTGGCCGGGTTCAGTTCACCATCGATCTACTGCCCTCCGACATCATCGGCTCTGAAATTCTGGATAAAGACACTGGCGAGTTTCGCACACACAAGGGACCCATATTCACCAATCTGTTGCTGGCCGACGAGATCAACCGTGCCTCACCCAAGGTGCAATCGGCACTGCTCGAAGCGATGCAGGAACGCAAGGTAACGATCGGTGAAAACACCTTTACCCTTCCCTCTCCTTTCCTCGTCATCGCAACCCAGAATCCGGTCGAACAGGCGGGCACTTTTGAACTTCCCGAAGCACAGCTAGACCGATTCCTGCTCAGACATCGCCTCACCTATCTGGATTCAGACGATGAGGCGGAAGTACTTCGCCGCGCATTGAAACTGAAACTGATTCGCAGTGAAGATGGCGGAGCGATGCCGATGACCGCCTTCGATGCCATCGACAAGAGCTCCCCTCTGGCCATTTCCGATCTGACAACGGCGATGGAAAAGGTGCTGGAAGTTCACGTCAGTGAGGTATTCGTCCGTCACTGCGTCGACCTGGTCAATCGAACTCGCAATCACCCCGACATCGAGCTGGGCGGTTCTCCCAGAGCTGGAATTGCGCTGGTCACTGCATCCAGGGCGCGCGCCTTCCTGCATGGGCGTGACTACGTCGTCCCTGAAGACATCTTTGCGCTGGCCGAGGACATCGTGCTGCACCGAATCCGGCTCTCTTACGAAGCAGTAGCTCGAGGCCGCAAGGGAGAAGATGTGCTGGCGGAGATTCTCGATCAGTTGGCCTGACCGGAGGCAACTTGAGCGTCACTCATCCAAATCTTCCTCCACCTGAGTCACTCGCTCACCATGAGTTCGAGATGGTGGTCCGTCGTCTGGCTAACGACCTCGCCCATGGTTCCGATGAAAGCATCTTCATGGGTAGCGGTCTGGAGTACGCTCAAACTCGACCCTATGTCGCGGGAGATCCGATCCAGCAGATGGACTGGAAAGTGACCGCTCGCACCGGCGATCCGTTCGTCAAGGAATACGAGACACTCAAGCGAGTCAACGTGCAGATACTGGTCGACACCTCCGGTTCGATGGCGACATCTTCGACTCCTCTGTCCAAGTATCATCTGGCGGTATGGTTGGCGGCAGCACTCGGTACCGTTGCCCAGCGCCGGATGAGTCCTGTACGACTGGTCGGTGGTGGTGAGAGAAATCTTCTATCCGCAATAAGCCTCGCTCGTGGCGCACTTCGTCAAGCGATGGAGACGCTGCGCCATCCCGATCACCAGGAAAAGACCCGCCTATCGAGAGCGCTCGATCTGATGCGAGCCACCTCTCTGCAAAGAACCGTGGTCATCGTCCTGAGTGATCTCCACGATCCGGAAGCCATTGATGCGATCCGACGCACGGCTCATGGACATGATACGGCGGTCATCGAACTGCAGGATCCGATTGAATCGGGCCAGCTGCGGGCGGGTTTCCTCCGTGGAACGGAAGCGGAAACCGGTACGCGCTTTCTCGCCGGAGGCCAGACGCGCTGGAATATCGATGGGGAAAAGGGCCAGAGAGAAGCTCTTGCCCAGGCGGGTGTCGACCATCTACTGCTGCATACCGATCAGAACTTCATCCCTGAAGTCAGAAGATTCATCTCGGAACGAGGACGGGGAGGTCGGGCATGATTCGTTTGCTACTACCGATCCTGTGCATACTCATCCCCCTGTCCGGCTCGGCTCAGGATACCTACATCTCGACGGGTACTGTCGGAATCGAGGGACAGTTCGAATTTGTATGGACGGCACGACCGCTGGAAATCGCTCCCATCGATGATGATTCGCCGGTCCTGATCCGCATCGCCTCCGTGACTCCAGGGCAGCAAGAGACCGACACCGAAGGGAAACTGGTTTACGACATCCGGTGGATCGCAATGCTGCCGGGCGAACACAACCTTTCCAGGCTGTTTCGCCATGATGAAAACGATCCGGCGATGAATCTCCCGCCGATGAAAATCCAGGTCAGTTCCTTGCTGGGAGATGATCACGAGGGAACCCTGAATCAGATTCCCGGTCCCCTCTCCCCCATCACCGGTTTTCCGCGCTGGGTGCTGTGGCTGATCGCTGCCGGCTGGTTGCTGCTACCTCTTTCGATCCTGACCCTGATCCGCTGGTTAAGAAAGCCGCCGCCGCCTCCTCCAGCTCCGGTCCCGGCTCCGACCCTCGCCGAATTACTGCGACCTCTGGTCGGTGCGGCTCTCGAAGGGCAGCTCGATGACGAATCAAAAGCACGGATGGAACGGCTGCTACTGGCTCATTGGCGCGACGATCTCGATCTCGGCAGCTTCCGTCATGGCGAGGCGATCCAGAAACTGCGTGCCGATGCGCAGGCGGGTCTGTTGCTGGTCACGGTAGAACAGTGGCTGCACTCCGGCCGAGAGGAAGCGGTCTCCGAGGAACAACTCGATGAGTTGCTCGCTCCCTATGCTCGATCAACGGCTCCCGAACCCGATCCTCACCAGCAGAGCGCGACGGAGGAGAGCCGATGATGAGTTTTTCCCACCCCTGGGTGGTCGCCCTGTGGTTGATTCCGGTCTTCTTGCTGCTGTGGGAGGCGTTCCGCAGTTCCCCGGCGGTTCCCCTTCCCTTCGACCATCAGGACCACCGCAAGCGGCCATGGTTACGACGCTCGCTGTGGCTTGCCGCAGCGCTACCTCCGGCGATTCTCGTCATCGCCATCGGAGTGATGGCCGGGCCCCAGGTGATGGGCGAACCGCAAAAGCGTCGCGAAATCACCAACATCGAAATCTGTCTCGATGTGTCCGGGTCGATGGGAGTCATGATGTCGGACGGAAGCCTGCGCAGTGATGCTGCGGTGGAGTCGATCCAGCGCTTCTGCGCGGCCAGGGAGGGAGATGCGTGCGGGCTCACCATCTTTGGCGGTGAAACGATCCGCTGGACCCCGCTGACTCTCGACCTCGATGCCATCTCGCTGGCAGCGCCCTTCATCGATGCGCGCAAGATGCCCCCCCACATGAATTCGACACGGATCGGTGCGGCCTTGCGCTCCTGCATGGGAAGCCTCTCCGAACAGGAGGAGGGTGACCGCATGATCGTGCTCCTTTCTGACGGTTTCTCCTCCGACTTGAGTGGTGGAGCCGCGCGCCAGGTCGGCCAGGAACTGGCCACCTACAACATCGCACTGTATGCCATCTTCATCGGTGACGGTTCGGCACCGGGCCAGCTCTACGAGGTGGTCGCCCAGACTCAGGGTGAGGTGTTCGCCGCCCACGATTCGGAGGCACTGCAGAGGGTCTTCGACCACATCGATGAGATGGAACCGGCGAAACTGAAACCCGCCGGCGCACGTCCCATCGAGGACTTCTCGCTCCTGGCCTGGTCGGGGCTGGCGTTGCTGGCAGCGCACCTCCTCGCCTCCCTGGGCTTGCGGGTGACACCATGGTGACCCAGGAGCAACTGCTGCCCACCGCAGCGATCATCGCACTGCTGGCACTGCTCATCTGCGCCGTCGGAGAGTGGCTGCACCTTCGCCGCATCCAGCGCATCGAGCGGCTCGCTTTCGGTGATGAAGGCCCCCACGTCTGGACCCACGCGGCCCCCTATCTGCGTGCCATCTCGGTGGCGCTGCTGGCCGGTGGCCTGTGGATTCTCGCGCATCTGGAGAGCAAAGCTCCCGAGATCGATCCCGACAAGGAGCCATCACAACATCTACTGATCGCCCTCGATGTTTCTCCGAGCATGTATCTCGAAGATGCCGGACCGAAGCGGAACCTGCGACGTGGCACGCGAGCATCCGATGTTCTGGAGGCACTCTTTCAACGCCTCGACATGACCCGCACCCGGGTATCGGTCGTTGCCTTCTATACCGAAGCGATGCCGGTGGTTCTGGAGTCCTTTGACATCAACGTGGTGAGAAATGTCCTCAATGCACTGCCGATGGAGCACGCGTTTCCACCCGGCCAGACCAAATTGCAAATGGGCGTCGAGGAAGCGCTGACCTATGCCAAACCGTGGCCCCGGGACAGTGCCACTCTGGTGGTCGTTTCCGATGGGGACACCGTCGACGGCTCGTTGCCGAGACAGTTACCGATCTCCATCGCCGACGTGCTGGTGGTGGGCGTCGGAGATCCTTACAAGGGCTCTCCGGTGGCGGGTCGTACCTCTCGTCAGAACAAGCAAGCACTGGAACGGCTGGCGGTGCGTCTCAAGGGTCGCTACCACGACGGCAACACCAAGCACCTTCCATCCAACATCGTTCGATCGCTCTCGATGGCGGTGCCCTCGATCGAGGATCAGACCTTCCTGCGCGACCTGGCGGTCGCCGCCACCGCCATCGGCGGCACCATCATCGCGCTACTCCCCATCCTCCTGGCACGCTACGGCACCCGCCGCCGAACAACCCC
>JAYZTT010000017.1:0-159372 GCA_036125855.1 Planctomycetota bacterium | reverse complement strand
CTGAACATGGCTGACGCCGTCCACGTCTTGAACTGGCTGTTCAAGTTCGGTGACGAGCCTCCAGCTCCGGGTCCCTACGATGATGGTCCTGATGGCACCGGTGATAACTTGCCGGAGTGCGACAGCGACGATACGAGTTGCACATAAGTACGAGTTCTTCTCTTCTGGCGTGTCGGACAGCCGACACGCCAGAAGAATTTATTATTGTGCCTGTTTTGTAAATCAGGGCTGTTCGAGGACGGGGACCGAGAAAGCTTTATTTGGAAGTTTTCGGGAAGCGTTTAGATGCTGGTCATCCGAACGAATCTTCGTGTTAGAGCAGGAGTGAGGGTTGTTTTTTTGAAACGAAATTGGGTTGGCGGGTCTTGGTCGATCGACGGCAGGTCGCTCCCTGGTAAGGACGTATCTAGCATGAGATTCTTTTGCATTTTTTCACTCTTGTTTGTGTTTTCGGGAGTGACAGTGGCCCAGGATTATGTCCTGAACATGGGCGGCGGAGATATATTGGAAGGTGAAAGCGGCGATCTGGCCGTTACTTTCGATAACAACGCCCTAGACGTACAGGGCTGGTCCTTTGGAGCATGTAACGATACCGCGTTCTTGCAATGCACAGGTGTTGCAGATGGTGCGACCACTCTGGTCGTCAAAAATGGTTCCCCGCCAGATTTCAACGAGACTAATGTTACCGACGATGGCTTTACCACTGGCGTGGTGATTTGTTTTACCGGTTGCGCAGTTCTCGCACCTGGATCCGGATATGAACTGTACATTGCAACGTATGCCGCCCTTGCAGAAGGGACCACGGAAGTTGCCTTTTGCGATACTCTGGGAAGTCCACCGGTGGCTACCGTAGTGGTGGTTGACGGAGCTTCCATTGCTCCGACCCAGAACTCAGGAACCGTGAATATAACCGTTCCGCCACCGGTCCCGGACCCAGAGTTCGGGTACCACGCGGAAGATGCTTCGGCGAACTATAATCCTGCTGACGGAAATGCTTCGGTGACGGTCGCTTATGGCATTTCAGAAGTCGACAATAGTGGACTCGGAGCGCCATTTCCGAATGATACCCAGGGATTTTCGATGGGGGTTTCGAATGGTTCTGAGGTCACTCCTGTGGCCGTGACGCCTGCCTTGCCCTTTACGCCGGACTTCTTCGAAGACAATACCTATCCCACCGGGTGGACTGTTGGAGCGGTTTACTCCTTTACCGGTGGCGTGGTCCTGGCCTTCCCGGCGCAGGCTGATGTTCTCACCGTGGATTATGATACGGCTGGAAGTATGGCCGGGGATGAGGATGGTGCGACCGTTGCTCTGATCTGGGATTCGGGTATTGGATCACCGCCAGTTGCCAACGTGGTGGTCGTCGATGGAGCTTCTCTGCCACCTACCTTCAATGATGGCAGTATCACCCTCAATGCCGTGGTGACCCTTGATTTCATCCGCGGCGATGTGAATGCGGATAACATTGTAAACATCGCCGATGGTGTCTGGATCATCTACGAACTGTTCCTGGATGGTCCGGTGAGCACCTGTCCAATTGCACGGGATGCAAACGGTGATGGTTCCGTGGATCTGGGCGATGGGGTATTCGTGTTGAACTACCGTTTCCTCGACGGGCCAGCTCCATCTGCTCCGTTCCCGGATTGCGGTCAGAATCCGGATCAGACCCCGGAAGATTGTGCCAGTTCCTTCTGCGGCTAACTGAATCGGACCGATTCTGAAATTGAACGAGGTCACCCTGGAAGTTGCTTCCAGGGTGACCTCTTTTTTCCAGTGATCGATGCTACGGCAGAACGGTGCCGCTGACCTTCAATGCCACAGATTGGGCCTTGGGAGGATCTAGATACAGTGGAGCTGTGCGGGTAATATCGGCCCTTGGAGCGTGCGGAGGCCTATCACAATTTGCACGTCATGACCCCGGTGCTGAGATGGAGGTCGTGACCCCGAGGAGTGATCCCGATCCGGATCGTTGTTTTGCAGAATCGTTTTGCAGCATCGTTTTCGGCATCGTGGTTCGTACGTATGAGTTTCAAGGTGTGCCAGGTATTTTATCTTCCCCTCAGGAAAGGGATGGAATCCATGAAAATTTTGAATGCGGTTTTATTGTTGTTGTTTACCACGGCAATAGTGTCTGGTCAGGATTATGTCCTGAACATGGAGAGTGGAGTTATTTCAAATGGAGCAAGCGGTGATCTGGCCGTTACTCTCGATAACAACGCCGACGATGTCCAGGGCTGGTCCTTTGGAGCCTGTAACGATACCGCGTTCTTGCAATGCACAGGTGTCGCAGACGGTGCGACCACTCTGATCGTAAATAATGGAGGCCCACCAGATTTCAACGAGTCCGCTGTTTTCGACGGAGGCTTCACCACTGGCGTGGTGCTTTGTTTCACCGGTTGTGCAGTCCTCGCAGCTGGAACCGACTATGAACTGCACATCGCAACCTATGCTGCTCTCGCAGAAGGGACCACGGAAATCGTCTTTTGCAATTCATTGGGCTCTCCTCCGGTGGATACCGTTGTGGTGGTTAATGGAGCTTCCATTCCTCCTGTACAAAATCCCGGCACCGTCGAGATTCCGGGTGTGCCCGATCCTGAATTCACCTACAGCGCTGCAGATGTCTCTGCCAACTACAGTCCTGCCGATGGCAATGCCACAATGTCTGTCGATGTCAGTATTGCCGAGACCGACAACAGTGGGCTCGGTGCGCCGTTTCCCAATGACACCCAGGGATTCTCGATGGGGCTGGGCAATGGTCCTGAAGTGACTGCGACAGCCGTGAACCTGGATCTCCCCTTTGCCGCAGACTTTGGTGAAAGTAGCCTCTACGACGAGGGTTGGACCATTGGTGTCGTGTATAGCTTCACCGGGGGAAATGTACTCGCTTTTCCCGAGCCGACTGCCGTCATCAGTGTTGATTACGAAACCGGTGGAAGTATGGCCGGCAATGAAGACGGCACCACGGTTCCTCTGGTGTTTGCTGACACTCTCGGCAGCCCGCCGGTAGACAACGTCGTTGTGGTCGATGGTGGTTCGATCCCTGGCGCTACCGAGAGTGGTTCCATCACCTTGAATCCGGTGGTGACCGTTGATTTCATCCGTGGCGATGCCAATTCGGATTCAGTGGTCAATGTGGCGGATGCGATCTGGATCATCTACGAGCTCTTTATCGCAGGTCCCGTCAGCACCTGTCCCATCTCCAGAGATGCCAATGCCGATGGAAATGCTGATATCGGGGATCCGACCTTTATCATCAACTATCGATTCATGAGTGGACCTGCACCGGCAGCCCCGTTCCCCGATTGTGGGCAGGTTGACGGCCAGGCTCCAGAAGATTGCTCGAGCTCTGGTTGCCCCTAACGAGGGCTGACGAAGACTTCGATGGAACTCCCCCGGGATCGGCCTCTGGCGGATCCCGGGGGGGCTGAGCAGTGATCGATCACCTCATCAAATTGTTAACTTTCTGCCGATTCTGTTAGTTCGTTATGTCAGGATAGTCACTACAACTACTATCTTCAGACCTCTGGAGCAGATATCGTGAAGGCATCGGGAATGCGTTTTCCCGGGCTTTTTCGTCGCCCGCGGCTCAAAAAGGGGAATATCTGTGGATAATGGTCGATCCCGTGTCATCTGGTGCATTTTGCTGCTCGTACTCCTCCAGGACACCTCTGCAGCGCTTCTGGGGCAACAATCCTTCCAGGTGACGGGTCAGGGGCAGACGGTGACAGGCCTGGGAGGTGCGAATTTCGGTGTCAGCGCCGATGCCACCGTGGATATCCAGGGATATGTGGTGGCAGTCGGTTCCGACCCCGCTTTCGTCACCATCGAGGATCTGACCATCTCCGGCACCAGTGCAGAGTCGGAGAATGCCGACTTTGTCGTCGGGGAGATCTTCAATGAGGGATTTACCCTCGGTGTGGTGCTCGATGCCCAGGCTCCTTTCGAGGGAAATGTGATTCCCGCTGGAATCGGCATCTCCCTGGCCAATTTCGAGGTCAGATCGGTGCTGGTAGTTCCAGACGGAAGTACCGAAACCACCGGATTCCTGTTCGTCGATGAAGTTCTCAATCAACCTCCTGCTTCGAATATCATGGTCCAGGGGGGGCAATCGATTGGGGTCAATCAGGGATTGGTTCTGGTCGATGCACCGGCAGCATTAACAATCCTTCCTCCTCCACCGGCCACATTGACGATAGAAGGTGCCAGTTCAAACGCCTCCTCCGAGGGTTGTGCACGCATCTTGATGGATAACTCCGGGGGTGGTGCTCAGGGATTTGTGCTTTCCATCGGGCACGATGACTCGGTCCTGGAACTGATCGGTATCGACATCTCGAACACCGTGACGGAAGAGGTGGGAGCAGAGTTTCTGGTGGTCAGTCTTGAGGGCTCAGGGGGCACCATCGGGGTCGTTCTTGACTTTGAAGCTCCTTTTGATGGTCATGAGATTGCCCCTGGTGAAAATCAGCACATCGCCAACTACTGTTATCGGGTGATGAATCCTCCCATCGTCACAGATGGGGATCCGATTCCTCCTGCTGAGGTGACCGATCTCACCTTTGTAGATCATGTCTTTGGAGATCCACTGCTTGCCAATCTTGTGGTGATCGGTGGTCTATCGATCAATCCGATTCTCAATGATGGTCAGTTCACCATCGATCCCATCGTGGTGCCGTCAGAGAACACGGTGTTCTACGCCGATGCCTTTTTTGATGAGGAGGTCGGCAATTACCCGATTCCGGATGCTACGGGACGGCTACACTTCAGTTATGAAGAACCGGATGGAAACATCCAGGGCTTTACCTTGACCCTTTGCTATGACTGCCATCTGACGATTGATCCCGCTTCCTGGGATTATGAGGGATCAATTGTTGAGGAGGTGGGAGTCGAATATCTGGCTGTGCAGGTCGATGATTTGCCAGCAGATGGAGACGGTTGCGAACTGATCGTTGGTATCCTGCTCGATGCATTACCGCCATTTGATGGCCAGACTCTGCCTCAGACCGTCTTGCCGCTACTGATCGGCGGACTCGATGTGACCATCGATTCGGACGCTCCTTGCGAGGTTCCACTCCCGATTGAGTTCTGTAGCGGGATTAACGGAACGGGTTCAGTATCTCTTTACAACAACGTTGTAATCGACTTTCAGTCAGTACAGAATTTTGAAATGAATGGCACAGAAATTATTGTTCAACCGATCGAAATCTTCCAGCGAGGGGATTGTAATGGCGATGACAAGGTGGATCTCGCCGACATTGCGACTGCTATTGCCGCTCAGTTCATGGGTTATGGAATCGATTGTTCAGATGCCTGTGATTTTAACGATGATGGGATTCTAAACCTTGCGGACTCGGTTTTTGGTCTCAATTATCTATTCCAGTACGGGGCTGTACCGCCGAGCCCTGGAGCGTACGATGACGGTCCAGATCCGACGGAAGATTCGCTTCCCGTCTGTGAAAGTAACGACACCGTCTGTTAGCAAAATTTTCGAAGGATCATGGCATTGTCTGGAAAGAGAGCCCATCCTATCGGCCTTCGGAGTCTCGTGTTGGAGAGACCCCAATTCCGATTGTTTTGTGGGAGCTTGTATTAAGAAACTGGAGGGTCAGGAGATACTGACCCGGAGTAGAGAAGGAACCCGCTCATGAATAAGTTTTTCCGTATCTTCACGACGGTCTTTTGTCTGGCTTGCTGTAGTTTGGTGCTATCTCAGGATTATCTCCTATATATCTCCGGACCAGCGACCAGTGCCGTCGGCGCATCCCTGGATCAGTCAGCCAATTTTGATGATAACGCTGAGCCCGTTGCGGGCTGGTCATACGGGGTTTGTCACGACACGACCTTGATGACGATTACTGGCGTTGTCGATGGATCGACAACCGAAACTGTCAACAACGGAGGGGAACCTGATTTCAACCAGGTAAATCTGATCGTAGAAGGTTATACCGTCGGATTGGTGATCTGCTTTACCGGTTGTGCAACCCTGGCCCCGGGAACCGGCTACGAACTCAATGTGGCTTCCTACACCGCGGATGCCGAAGGAGTCGCAACGACCGCTTTCTGCAACAGCCTGGGAGTTCCTGCGGTAGAAACCGTCGTGGTGGTTAACGGAGCCTCCGTTGTCCCCGATCAAGAAAGTAGCTCGGTTGAGATTCTCGGTGTGCCCGGGCCTGAGTTTGTCTTCACAGCTCCGACAGAGACGGCTCCCTTCGATGGGACCACGGGGGCTGGTTCTTTCAACGTCGGGATCGAAGTCTCGGAAAATGACAATTCCGCCTCCGGAGCTCCTTTCCCCAACGAGACCCAGGGCTTTTCGATGGGACTGGGCAGCGATCCGGCTCTGGTCGCGCCGATTGCCCTGGCCGTGACTCTGCCCTTTGAGCCCGATTTTGATGCGGCGACGCTGCTTGCCGATGGCTGGACCGTCGGAGTGGTTTATAGCTTCACGGGGGCGAACACCCTCGAATTTCCGGCTCCCCTCGAGGTGTTAAATGTCGACTATGACACCAATGCTGGAAATCTCGCCGGCACTACCGATAACACAGATGCCGCTTTGACCTGGGTGGATACGCTCGGGGCTCCGGCGGTTGAAAATGTGGTGGTGGTGGGCGGGGCTTCCCTGGTTCCTTTCGTCGAAGATGGAACGATCACTCTTGAGCCTCAGTTTGTACCCGGTCCTGAGTACACCTTCAGTGCTCCGACCCAGAGTGCCACCTATGATGGCGACACCGGAGAAGGCTGTTTTTCGGCAGGCGTGACCCTCTCCGAGGTGGACAATTCGGCTTCAGGAGCGGATTTTCCCAATGAAACACAGGGTTTTTCGATGGGCCTCGGAAACGATAGCGCCCTTCTTGAGGTCACAGCAGTGAATGTGACTCTACCCTTTTCTCCAGATTTTGCCGAGGGCGGACTGTTTCCGACAGGTTGGACGCTCGGTGTCGTCTATAGCTTCACCGGCGGGAATTCTCTGGCATTCCCCGAGCCTCTTGAGGTCATCAGCGCGGATTACTGCACAATCCCGGGTGGCCTGGCTGGGCAGACCGATCCCACCGATACGGCTCTGACGTGGGTTGGAGATCTCGGTGATCCAGCCGTGGATAACGTGGTCGTGGTGCAAGGAGCTTCACTGGTTCCGAACCTGGAAGATGGTTCCATCACCCTGAACCCTCAGACCGACATCCCGTTTGAACGGGGCAACTGCAATGGCGACGCCGGAGTCAACATAGCCGACGGAATCTGGATTCTGAACGAACTGTTCCAGAACGGGCCTAGCGGTACTTGTGTTGCTGCTTGCGATATCAATAGTGATCAAAAGTATGACGCCGCGGATGCGGTTTACGTCATCTACTACCGACTCCTCGATGGACCGCCGCCGCCGGCTCCTTTCCCGGGCTGCGGGACCGAGGCCGGTGTCGATTGTGAAGCCAGCAGCTACTGTGGATAGAAGGATTTGAATCATCGAGAGGTGATGGCTTTAAACAGAGCTTCTCAGCAGGCCCGGGACGTCTATCGTTCCGGGCCTTTTTTTTATATCCGTGGATTTTGGTCGGGACGTATCTGAAGTGTCGAACCTGACTATTGGCCACTATCGAAGCTCGGTCCAGTTTTTCATCCGGGAACTGTTGCCTAGTTTCGGCACGAGATGCCGGATCGGTGGGACTGGCTGCTGGTCCACTTGGGTCACAGCCGGGCCGCTAGACCCGGGGGGCTATTAACAAACGCTGTTGTCTATAGACAGGATTGACAATAAGTGATACCGTCGACTCTCCAGCACAAAGAGTCTCGATAGGACTCTTCCACACCTTGGGCATGAGCCCAGCAGGTATTCCTCTACCTGCGGCACATTACCGACGATTTACGTTGGTCGATTTCCGAACTCGGTTCTCCCCCTGAACTGGTTCTGGAGTCGTCCGATTCACCAGTAACAACATTTTGTTAGTTTTTTTCCCCCTACTCGGAGTCCTTCCGAAAGGTCTGGAAGTCGCAAGAAAGGCTCTTCCTGATCAGGACGAAGTTCCGGAGTGTCCCCCCTGGAGACGAGGAGAGTAGTAATGAACCGCCGTCTTTCGCGCCTTCGCAGCGCACTGCTCGCGGTAGTCTTTGCCGCGGTCGGAACCCATGTTTTCGCCCAGAATTCACTCACCATTACCGATGGTGAGACCGCTGGTCTTGCACCAGAGACGATGAGCGTCTTGATGGACGCAGATGTACCAGTTGAAGGCTACGTGTTGGCTATCTCTTACGACAACGGATTACTGGCCGTCAGTGACATCCTTGCCGGTCAAGCCACGCTGGATGCCCAGGCAGAACTGGTAGTTCCAGAAGCTCTCTCCGGAGGGTTTACCCTGGGAGTTGTGGTCGATGCCGCAGCACCATTCGATGGCCAGGAGATCCCTGCCGGAACTGGTCTCGAGATTGCTACCTTCACCATGACCCCTCTGTCTCTGGTGAATACTAGCACCCAGAGTGCCATCGAGTTCACCGACGGTGTTCTCAACAATCCTCCGCTTTCGAACATCCTGGTCCAGAACGGCCAGAGTACCGGAGCTGGTAACGGGTTGGGACTCAATGATGGAACTCTGACCTTGCTCCCACCGCCGCCTGACAGCATGCGGATCGAGTCGATTTCATTTCGTACCGACCAAAGTGATGCTGCTCGTATCCTTCTCTCCAACTCCAGCGGTCCAGTTCAGGGATTCGTGGTCGCAGCCGCGCACGATCCGGCACTGTTGAATCTCCAGACCATCACGTTGGGATCTGAATCCCTCGCGGCAGGAGCCGAGCTGGTGGTGCCAGAGATTTACAGCAATGGTGGAAGTCTGGGCGTGGTTCTCGATTTCGAGAGTCCGTTTGACGGCCAGAACATTGCGACCGGCGTCGATAATCACATCGCCAGCTTCCTTTACTCCTCGAATATCACGATCATCGAGCCGGACCCAGCGGTCCAGACCGATGTGGATCTGGTTGACGGCGAGCTGGGTAGTCCTCTTCTCGATAACGTGATCGTGGTGGCAGGTCTCTCGATCAGCCCCTCTCTCGAGGGCGGCACTGTGACCCTTCTTCCCGAGCCTGAGCCTCCGGTCAATAACACCGCGTTCTACATCGGACAGCGGGACTTCCCGGATACCGGCACCAATGGTGGCCTCGGCTTCCCTGGACAGGACATCGAGTTCTGCTTCTTCTACAGCGATCCAGACGACAACCTTCAGGGTGTTCAGCTGGCCGTCTGCTATGACGATCTGGTGCTCGTCGACGGTTCCTTCACCATCGAAGGAACAATCGCGGACGAACTGGGAGCTGAATTCGTCAACTACCAGATCGATAACGATGACAACGATGGTGACGGCCGAGAGCTGATCGCCGGTATCCTCATGGACGCCCTTCCTCCCTTCGAAAATCAGCAGCTCCCGACCACGGTTGAGCCGCTGATGATCGCCTGTGTACAGGCGGAGGTTGACGGTGGAGCGATCTGTGGTGACACCTTCAGCATCGACTTCTGCGACGGAATCAACGGAAACGGTGTGGTTCCGATCAACAACATCGCAGTCATCAACTACCAGTCGATCAGTGACTTCACTTTGATCGGTGCTACTTACGAAATCGTACCAGTCCCCGCGTTCCTTCGTGGTGACTGCAATACTGATACGTTGGTTGACCTGGCAGACGCTGCGACGGTGATTGCGACTCAGTTCCAGGGTTACGAGGTCGGTTGTCTCGACGCCTGTGATTCGAACGACGATTCGATCATCAATCTCGCAGACTCCGTGTACCTGCTCAACTTCCTTTTCCTGTTCGGTCCAACAATGCCGGATCCAGGTCCATACGTTCCTGGACCCGATCCCACTGCGGACGATCTGGACTGTGCCCTCCCGGCCTCTTGTAACTAATAACTGGAACCCAAAGACAAAGACTTCCACGAGGAAGTGGAGTAAGAAAAATGAAAACCAGCAAGATTGCTTTTACCCTCGCCTTTGCGCTCCTGATCGGGGCCCCGGCATTCGCACAGTACGACCTCACGCTGACCGACGCTTCGGGAGCCCCAGGAGCCAGTGTCGACGTCCAGGTCCTGCTTGATAACAACGGAGACGACATTCAGGGTTGGTCATTCGGCGCCTGCCACGACGGTGGAGCACTCAGCTTGACCGCGGTTGCCGACGGTGCTGCCACCTTGACGGTGAATAACGGTGGAACTCCTGACTTCAATCAGGTCAATGTGTTCGCCGATATTGGATTCAGTGTTGGCGTGGTGATCTCTTTCACCGGTCAGGCCGTGCTTCCAGCTGGTGCCACCGGAAGTGAACTGAACGTTGCCAACTACGAACTGATTGGTGCCGCAGGCACCACCTCACAGATCGACTTCTGTGGGACCATAGGAAGCCCTCCCGTTGATGTACTGGTCGTAGTTGCTGGCCAGTCGTTCACACCCAACGTGAACTCGGGAACCATTGAACTGGTCTCTGGCCCGCCGCCATTCAGCTACTCGGCTGGCGAGTACGATGTCGATTACGACGGTAACACTGGAGAGACAACTCTCACCGTCTCGCCAACGATTCTCGAGGACCCGAGCAGCCCAGGTTTCCCGAGCGAGACCCAGGGATTCTCCATGGGAATGGAGCACGACGATGCTCTGATGAGCGTCAACTCCGTTTCATGGAACGCAGACCTTGGCTTCGAGCCCGACTTCGAGGGGATCAACACGTCCACGTCGAATGGTTGGACCATCGGAGTGGTTTACAGTTTCACCGGAGCGAACACTCTTACCTTCGAGAATGCTACACCGGTCTTGAACATTGAATATAGCACCATAGGTTCGGCTCTCGCCGGCCTCGAGGATCCGACAACGACCGGATTGAACTGGTCAGATACACTCGGTTCTCCTCCGGTGGTGAATGTTGTTGTGGTCGGAGGCGCCAGTCTCGAGCCGGCCCTCGAAGATGGTTCAGTCACCCTGTTCCCTCAGTACGCTCCGCCTGACGTTCCGTTCATCCGCGGAAACTGTAATGGTGATTCGACCATCAACATCGCGGATGCGATCTGGATCCTGAACGATCTGTTCCAGAATGGTCCCTCAAGCACCTGCGCTGAAGCTTGTGATGTCAACCAAGACGATTTCCTCGATTCTGGTGATGCGATCTTCATCATTAGCTATCGCTTGCTCAGTGGCCCCGCCCCGAGTGCTCCGTTCCCGGCTTGTGGAGCGGAAGAGGGTGCTGATTGCGTTGCGGTTTCTACCTGCCCCTAGATTGATCAGAATCCAGGCTCTCCTGGACACACGGGAAGGCCCGACGCGGGAAGCCGCGTCGGGCCGATTTTCTAATTTCTGGCACCCCATATCGGGTCGCAACTCGTCGCCAGCTGGATTGACGGAAGCGCTGGAATCGTTACGATGGAGGTAGCCTCGGGGATCACGCACCCGCCGGGTCTAGCCATGAATTTCCTTCCGGATGCCCCATCGTCGGCGATGGTCAGATGCGGTCGTTTACGGCCGGACTGAAAATTGTCTTCTGATCCGGGTCCACCAGGACTCGGGGGATTGCTGGAGTCGTCGTGTACCTGACTCCTAAAAATGACGACGGAGGCTGATCGATGAAGATCGCCCAGAGTTCAAAAGAGATGATCAGAATTCCGGCGACGTTGTCGTCCGGAATCGCCCTCGGCATCACCGTTCTCTTGTTGGTGCTGGTTGGATGTACCAATCCTCCATCGGTTCCCTTTACCTTCCCGGTAAATGGTGCAATCGAAGTTCCGGTGGATACCGTCATCAAGATCGGTTTCTCGACCGCCATGGATGGTGTGACAGCACAAGATCCTGCCAACTGGAGCATCGAGAGCAATCTCAACGGATCTCTCACCGCTGTTGGAACTCTCGGTGAAGATGCCAGGGTTCTGTTTCTGACCCCTGACCTTCCCTTCAGTGAAGGAGAAGCGATCACGGTCACCGTCACCGACCAGGTCAGGACGGCGGCATACATTCCGATCGATGAGATTCAGATCCAATTCACTACCGTTGGATCGGGAGCCGATCCCGGTGACTTCGAGACCGGAGATGACGAGTTCTCGATTATCCAGCTGTCGCCATCCCTGGGAACCCGATCGGTTCCTCTTCGTCCTTCCGTGACCGCCACCTTTGACCTTCCCTTCCAGATCTCAAGTGCTCCAGGATCGGTAGTGGTTCAAGGAACGCGAACCGGATTCCGGGTGCCGCAACTGGCCTACCCGGGAGAGTCGGGAGGCTCGTCAGATGTCCTTCAACTGATCATTCCCGGCAATCAAACCGAGCTGCACCCTGGCGAATGGATGCAGATCGTGTATAGCTCCGATCTGCTCTCCGAGGTCGCCCACGGAGATTCCGAGGCCCATTTTCTGGATCCGTATGTAGCTCGCTATCGTGCCCATCTGGGGCACGCCACCGGCGGACTGGGTCCCCGTGAAGAACTGTTCGCCTCGGGAACCGATGCGATTCAGTTTGCAGATCTGGGTGAATTCCTGCCTTACAGCGGCCTCGAGATGTTGCTGATCAGTGACGCGGGCCAGATGAACCTGCTGCGAAGCGGGCTCAGCGGAGAAGCGGCCTCCTGGACGGTTCAATCCCAGCTGCAGCTGGATGCCAATCCGACGGCAGCAGTGCTGGTAGATCTCGATTCTGATTCTCGCACAGAAGCGATTGTCGCCTGTGACGATGGAACCCTGAGAACCGTGGCAGTGGTGGGACAGGAGCTGGTCGAGTCAGGGGATCCTGTGGATCTTTCCGGGATCACCATCGATGTCCTGGAGTGGGCCGAACTCGATGGCAATGGTATTCCTGATCTGCTGGCCGGTGGACCCGATGGTTTACGCATCATTCGACAGGTCACGACTATCGATCTCGATACCTTTGAAACCATCACGACACTTGCAGTGACGGGCCTGATGCCGCTTGCGGCTCCGGTGGAGTCGATTTCAATCTTGGACATTGACCGAGACGGTCGTCTCGATGTGATCGTGTCTGCAGGAGATGGATATCTCCTGAGGGGCGCAGGGAATGCCACTTTTCTCGAGTCAGCGCTGCTGTCTCCTGCCCCGGCTGGCAAGATCGCTACGGGCGATGTGAATGGGGATGGTTGGCCGGATGCGGTGGCGATCGCTGCCGATGGATTGTCGATCCATCTACATCCAGGAACGCTTCCCGAGGGAGAATGGAACGGGATCCCGTTCACGACCGGTGGGTTGGTTCAGGATTTCGCGGTCGGTGAGGTCGATGGAGACCCGGTGGGCATCGATGACATCGTCGTGGTTCAGAGTGGCAACCTCGATCCTCTGGTGGTGATTGAACGATTATCGTCCGATCTGGCGGATTCCAACATCGAAGCCCTTGTCTACGACCAGGCTCCCCAATCGGCCAGGATCCTGCTGGTCGACAGTGATGGAGATCGTGGTACCGATCTACTGTTGAGCCAGCAAGCGATCAGTAACACCAGTTCGGTGGCTCTGTGGCGCTCCTCTGCAGTGGTTGATTCGGGAGAATCCGATCTCAGTTACAGTCTTCCGGCCTCCATCAGTGCCGGACCGGGGCAGAATGAGATAGAGATTCCACTTTCAACAACATTTGAGCAGAACATTTCTCACTTCACTTTCGCCATCGAGTTCGATCAGTCTCTGTTGCAACTGATCAGAATCGATGCAGATGAAGCTACCTTCCCCTTTGGATCGGTCGAAGTGACGGAACACGTCGATCAGCAGGAGGGAGTGGCCGCGGCGGACCTGGTCATCAATGGATATCTTCCAGCCAGTGTCGAATTGCCGCTGGCGAAGTTCATCTTCCAGGCTCAACCGGGCGTTCTGGGTGATGCCGCTTACCAGCTCGCAGATGGTTTGATCGTCGAATCAGTTTCCTACTCGAACCAGGCGATTCTGGAACAAGACGGTGCTCTCATCGCTGCGGATATTTCCGACGCTCAGGGCGTTGTTTCGATTACTTCCAGTACGCCTCCTCCGGAAAACCTGGTTTGTGAATCGGTGGACGTGTCTGGCAACGAGCAGGTCTTGTTGCAGTGGTCCAACCCGATCGTGTACGACCAGGCAGATGGCATCCAGATCCGTAAAAATGGTGTGCTGGTGGCAACGATCCCGGGTAGCTCCAGTAGCTACTCGGATTCCGATCCAGGCTCCGGGGCTCTCAGCTACCAGGTGGTAGGGGTCTCCGGTGGAGTCGTCTCGGTATCCGTGCAATGTGATGTGGTGCTGATTCCCGCTCCCTTGATTGACTGTGAGAGGGATGCGGCCACTCCACAGAGTGTGCATCTGATCTGGGGTTCTGTCGTTGGAACCAACAGCTGGGAACTCCGCCGTGACGGCAACATCATCGCGAATCTGAGTGCCGTGATCCAGACCTACACGGATAGTACTGATCTCAATGCCCATCAATATGAGCTGAGATCGATCCAGCAAGGAGTCGGTTCCACCCCTGGCATCTGTGCCGTTGGCGATGCTGGTGGGGCAGGAACGGTTGCTCCTTCCAATGTTGCTGCAGCTCTGGTGGGAAATGACGATGTCAAGATCACCTGGTTCAATGGGGAAGCCTACAGCCAGATCAATGTTCTTGCAGACTCGGTCGTGATGGCCAGCCTCGATGGATCTACCACCGAGCACCAGATCGATGACCAGTTCCCCGGGGCAGTGGTCTATGCAGTGCAGGCGTTTGGAGATGGTGGCGCTAGCAATGTTGTCAGTGCGCAGGAGGTCGATATACCTCTTTCTCCGCCATCCGGACTGGCATGTGTCACCGACGGTCCTGAGATCCAGCTGAGCTGGGAAAATGGACCACAATCGTTCGAGTATGATGAGATCGTTGTGGAGCGTACTGGCAATGGATTTGTGGATTTCTTCAGCCTCGCAGGTTTTGCGACCTCGTACACCGATGTGGTTGACCAGGGAGAATGGACCTATCGCGTTACCGGCTATTTCTTCCACCGAGGAGTCAATCATTCTGCTGCGGCAGCTCCCTGTCAGATTTCGATCAGCAACCGGATCTCATATGAAGAATCGGTCGCGGTCATAGGGCGGTCGTTCACCGTAGATCTCGAAGCGCAGTTGCTCCAAGATGTTTCCTCCTGGTCGTTGCAGATCGATTACGACGGCAATCTGTTACAAAATCTGTTGGTCCAGGTTCCCGATGTTGCTCCCTCCGCAGTCCAGACCAACGATGAACCGCTCGGTACCTTTGAGGGACTTCGCAGATTGACCATCCTGGTGACCGACACCGACCTGCTAACTTCCAGTTCGGTACTTCTGGCTCAGGTTTCCGGTTCAGTCGATGCCGATTTCACGATCCTGGGCCCGACCCTCTTCCATCTCGTTGACGCAACCCTGGAACCAAGTTCAGGGGGCGCCACATTGACACCTCAGCTCTCGGATGGCGGTTTGTCCATCGTCGGAAACGCGTTGTTCATCGACGGTGCAGTTCTGACTCCTGGAGATGAAGTGGTGGTATGGGCTCGAGGAGTCTGGAGCCAATCTCTTACCGGTTACACGGTAGCATTGAACTGGGATCCGACGATTCTGACTTGCCTCGAGGTCAGCAATGTTGGCACGGTGGGTGAGGACCTCAGTGGACCCTTCTCCGCATTCTTTTCTGGAATCGATGCTTCCGCAGGCACCGCTTTTGGTTCGGTGATCTCGGCTTTTGAAACGATCTCGGCGTCGCTGGGGGCGGAACTGAGTTACTTCCGGTTCCTCGTTTCTCCCGATGCTCCGCAGGGCTTGACCACCTCGATCGTGTTCGGGCCTCATCAGTCTTCAAGTTCTACCCTCGAGAATGTATTTGTCGATCTCAGTGCCACTTCGATCACGCCGGAAACTCTGGATGCTGATTTTGTGGTTCTTTCCGATCCTCAACCGCCTACCCTTCTTTCGATCGACCCGGTGGAGGGCCCTGTTGGTGGCGGAACCGAGGTGCTGTTCAACGGAACGAGCTTTACACCGAGCAGTTCGGTTTTCTTTGGTGGTCAGCCCGCCAACACCGTCATCTTCATAGATCCAGGTACCATTCTTGCGACCACGCCAGCAGCCCCGCAAGGGCTGGTCGACGTGTCCGTCCTGACGGAATTCGGGTCGGCAGAACTTCCGCTAGCATTTTCATACTTTGAATCGGTGATCGATTCCTACAGCCCTGAGGAAGCCAACATTTGTGGCCCGGCTACGATGCTGGTTGTTGGTTCGGAACTTCCGGCAGATCTTGGAGTGCTGTTTGGAGAGATCCCCTCGGTCCTTGTAGAAGTGAATCCAGCAGGGACGATGGCGATGGTCAGAGTTCCTCCTTCTTACATCACAGGAGCCGTCGATCTTGAATTTGTGGATGCTTTCGGATCTCCCATCGCGACTTTCCTGGACGGTTTTACCTACATCGATGATGGGACCTTCATCCGGGGAGATGTGAGTTGCGACGGACTTGTGAATCTGGTCGACATTTCAGTGATTGCCGCATATGTGGCCGGAGCCGGTGCTGCGCCGGTGATCCTCGACGCTGCAGATATCGATGATGATGGAGTCGTCCACATCGGAGACGCGGTGTTGCTGGCCAACTTCCTGTTTGCAGGAGGAACGCCTCCGGCAGCACCTTATCCAGAGGCGGGCACCGATCCGACTCCGGACGGCCTCTAGGCTGCTACCGATTTCGGCCTTTTCTGGGCCCGGTGACCCGGACAGGGGGCACCGGGCCCCTTCTTTGATGGCCCCTTCTTTGATGGCCCCGATATTTACCGTTCCCTGGTGCCATTCCGCCCCTCGTCAGGCGGCTGTTTGGTCGATTTTCCCCTGCATATCAATTGCCACCGGATAGCTGGCATCTCTGGAATCCTGATCGTCAGCGGGTACCATCCGGTTTCTTCGCCTTGGGTTGTCCCGCAGGTGGAAGAGCCCAGAATTCAGTCTAGAGTCGGAGAGCTTCGGTTCCGGAAAAGGGGAAGATGCGCACTGCAATTATCAGCGATATTCATGCCAATCTCCCCGCACTAGAGGCCGTTCTTGAGGATATCGAAAAACGAGGAGTCGGTCGGATCCTGTGCCTTGGCGATGTCATCGGTTACGGGCCTGAGCCACGAGAGTGTCTCGAAAAGTGCAGCTCTTTTGATGTGAACCTGATGGGGAACCATGAAGAGGCGGTGTTGTTCGATCCTGTAGGATTCAATCCTCGTGCAAAAGCGGCGGTGGAATGGACCAAGCAGCAATTGATGAATGTGGATCGTCCTCGTGAGGAAAACGCTGCATTGTGGAAGATTCTCGATTCGATGAAAAAAACCCATGAAGAACAGGACATCTTCCTGGCGCACGGTACTCCTCGTGATCCCGTCCGTGAATATTTGTTTGTTCAGGACTGCGAAGATGATCCCTTCAAGCTCGAAGAGCTGTTCTCCAGTTTCAACACATCCGTTGCCTTTGTCGGACATACTCATGTGGCAGGAGTTTTTACGCCCACTCCTAGATTTCAGACACCTTCCGAGCTGGGTTGGCGCTACTCTCTGGGGGGAGAGCGAGCCATCATCAATGTCGGGTCGGTTGGGCAGCCTCGGGATGGTGATCCACGCAGTAGTTACGTGGTCATGGATGAGTCCGAAGTTGAATTTTGCCGTGTGGAATATGCTGTGGACGAAACGGTCCGGCGGTTTCGCAGGACTCCATTACCCGAGAATCTAGCAATGCGACTCGTTGAAGGTCGCTAAAAAGACGGGATCGGATGGACAAGAGATTTCTGCTGACGATATTGCTGTGTTTTGCGATCTCGGTCATCTACATGGACCTGATCACACCAGATCGCACACCACAGAATCCCGCAGTTCCCGGTACCACTACCACACAGCCTCCGATCAATACCCAGCAAGACGATGTTCGAGATACTGTCGAAAATTCGAACAACGTTGTCGAACCGGCTCCTGTCATCGAGCAACAGACTTACCAGCTCACGAATTCGGTGCTCGATCTGGAATTCAGCAATCAGGGTGCCGCTTTGACCCGGGCTTCGTTGTTCAACTACAGCGAGGAGATTGAGGATGAGCAAGCGCTGGAACTGATTTCACCACAGCTGGAATCAGGCCAGGCCTTGCTCCTGCAGGTACCTGCGCTCGGCGTCAATCTCTCCGAGCGGTTGTGGGAGGTCGTGGATACGGATTCCAGCAGTATCTCGTTTCGGACCGGTCTGGGGGCCGATCGGTCAGTGACCCGGCGTTATGAGTTACCAGCAGATGGTTACGAACTGACTGTTACCATCTTGTTCGAAGGGAGCTGGTCTGCTGCCACGGATGTGAGCTACGAGTTCCTGGGAGCGAATCGGATTCGTTTCGACAAGTCCGGAAGAGCAGCGGCGTATCCAAACCAGTGGGTCGCCGCCACCAGATCCGGAACTGGATCCATCGGACAGATCGATCGAGGTGAAGCCGCAGCGATTGAAAGTGGAGAGATCCGCAAGGATCAGATCGCCTGGGGAGCTCTGGAGAGTAACTACTTTGCCCAGGTGATCAGGCCTCTTCAGTTAGCCAGCGGAAAGGTAGCATCCTCCAGTCTGGTGACTCTGGGTGCACGACCAGGTGAGAGAGAAGCAGAGTTTAACCGGCTAAATGAAGATGGCTTGCAGGGGTGGCCAATGCGGATCGGATTCCGCGGCAAGGTCGAATCACAGATTCCTCACCAGTATGCCGTTTTTCTCGGTCCCAAGGATCCTGGCGTCCTCGAGCAGCATTCTGCCTGGGAGGCGATTCGCCTCATCGACTACGGTTTTTTCGGGTGGTTAGTCCGACCCTTCCTCTGGTTGCTCCGTGTGTTCGATGGCTTTATCGGTTCGTGGGGAATCGCCATCATATTGCTCACATTCTGTATTCGCGGAGTCCTGCATCCGGTCAATAAAAAGAACCAGCGCCAGATGCAAGTGCAGCAACAGGGGATGGCCCGCTTGAAACCCCAGATGGAGGAGATCAAGGAAAAGTACAAGAATGATCCGCCTGCACAGCACCGGAAGATGCAGGAGCTGTTCAGGAGTGAAGGAGTGAATCCGGCAGCGATGTTCGGAGGGTGCCTGTTCATCTTCCTCCAGTTGCCCGTGTGGTTGGCACTCATCAACACCTTTACCATCGCCATCGAATTGCGCCAGGCGGGATTCCTGTGGATTGCTGACCTGACTCATCCAGACATGCTTTTCCAGATGCCATTTTCGCTACCGTTTCTCGGCAACTGGTTCAATCTTCTTCCGATTCTGTACGTGATCATCTCCATCATTAATCAGAAGATGATGCCTCAATCCGATGATCCACAGATCCAGATGCAGCAGAAGATGATGTCATTCATGTTGATTGCTTTTGGTTTCATCTTTTATTCGTTCGCATCGGGTTTGATGGTCTATTTCATCACCTCTGCATTGATCGGAATCGCAGAGCAAAAGATGATCCGTCGCGATCTGCAAGCTGCGGGGATCGTGCCGGTGTCCGCTCCTTCGACCGATTCTGGTGGAAATGGTCCCAGGACGGGTCCCGCCGGCCCTGCTTCTGATGCATCTGGAAAAGCTGGGTCTGGAAAATCGGGGCCTGGTAAGTCGGGACCTGCCAGGCCGGGACAGGGAAAAGTGCGCAGCCGGTGACCAGAAGGGAAGGGACAGTGGAAGAGGTTATTTACGCCCTCGCCAGTCCTCCTCCACCGGCAACGCTGGTCCTGTTACGACTCGATGGATCTGGCTCCGCAAACTGTATCAAGAGCCTGTTCTCGACAGAGGACGTACCACTGGTGCCCCGGTCGCCCTGCATCGCCGAATTGACATGGGACTCGCAAGCGCTGGCAGTTCCGAGTCTCGTCGTGTTGTGGAAGCAGGGAGCTTCCTGGACAGGGAACGAAGGTGTGGAGTTTTACCTGCCGGGCTCTGCTCCCATCGTCGATGGAATTTTTGAGCGATTGGAAGCAGCAGGGGCGCGGCTTGCGCAGCCTGGAGAATTCACACGTCGAGCGTTCATGAACGGACGGATCGACCTGAGCCGAGCAGAATCGGTGGCCGCTCTGATTGAAGCGGAGGACCGTGCTTCTCTGGCTGCTGCGCGACGTGTTCTGGAGGGAGAGCTGGCAAGGGGGATCGGATCCGCAGCGGATCTTCTGCTCGATGTCATCGCGCTGCTCGAGGCGGGACTGGATTTTTCCGAGCAGGAAGTCGAGTCGCCGGGTCCCGAAGTCGTGGGGAATTTGCTCCAGCCGATCCTGGCCGATCTGGATCACCTGTTGTCGAGAAGGCAGAAAACATTCTCTCCGGAGGGGATTCCCAGGGTGTTGCTGTGGGGGAGAGCCAATGCTGGCAAGTCTTCCCTGTTCAATGCTCTGCTCGGAAAGGACCAGGCGATTGCTTCCGCCGAGGCAGGAACCACTACCGATGCAGTGCGTGGCATCCTGAGCGAAGGGAATCTCCAGCTAGAGATTCTCGACTTACCGGGCCTGAGGGTTGCCCAGGGAGAGGTCGAGACGATGGCCCTGGAACGAGCTGAAGAACTGCTGGAAGGGGATGATCCGATCTTGTGGGTCATCGACTCCTCACGAGGAGAGCAGCAGATCCAGAGCGAAGCAGCAGAGATTCCTGCTTCCATCCAGCCGAGATTGCGCCCTGTCTTGACCCAGATCGACCGGATTTCGCCGACAGATCTCCAGATCTATCCCGACGCCGCGCGTGTCAGTTCGATCACCGGTGAGGGGATCGACAGGCTGCGCACTGAAATACTGCGGTGGACTTCAGTGGTCGCGGGGCAGGAGCGAGCAGATTCGATCCGGTTCACCCGGAGACAGTGGCGCTTGCTCGATGAATGTCGTCAGAGCCTCTGTGAGGCGATTGAAGATGCGAATGCTGGACCTGAGTTGCTGGTTTCCGATTTGCGGGCTGCACTCACCCTTCTTCAGGAAGTGACTGGCGAAGCGACCCCCGAGGATGTGCTGGATCGTATCTTCGCTCGTTTTTGTCTGGGAAAGTAAGCCGGAAGCGGTCTCTGGATGCATCCAGAGCGGTTCTGCCCTCGTTGAGTAGGGTCCTCTGGTGCGATATTATGGCAGCGGGAATGGAACGTAATAGTCGGGAGAGTTACCGGTTTGGGGGCTTCAGGCGATGAGATGTCCGAGTTGCAGCGCAGATGATGATTTCGTTGTTGACTCCAGGACCACTTCCGAGGGTCGGGTGGTGCGGAGGCGTCGTGAATGCCGTGGTTGCGGTAAACGATTCACCAGCCGCGAGCGCGTCGAGGAGATCACCAGACTGATCGTCAAGAAGGACCATCGTTTGCAGCCATTCAGTCGTCAAAAGGTGCTCGATGGCATCATCACCGCCTGTCAAAAAAGACCGGTGTCTGTCGAGCGCATCGAAGTCATCGTCGATGACGTGGAAAAACGGATTCGTGATGAATTTGACCATGAGGTCCCTTCTGTGTTCATAGGTGAAGTGGTGAGTGAGCATCTCAGAGATCTTGACCCTGTTGCCTATGTCAGATTTGCTTCGGTTTATCAGGCATTTACCGATGTCTCGCAGTTTCTCAACGAACTCGCGCCCCTGATGGAGAAGAAAGAGATCACCGATGTCCGATAATCCGGGACGGGCGAGCCTCGCTCTGGAGAGAAGACTTCGGTCGATTCTCAGGACCATCGTGAATTGCGGAGAGCCATTCGCGGAAGCCCAGCAACTGCAATTAGAAGATGAAGTTGTCGCCGGAGTGATGGCTTCGGTCGGGATCGAAGGATTGTCATGGCAGAGTCATGAATTGATTGAACAGCTATTTGCTTTCTACCTTCAGACGGGAAATTTCGACTGGGAGCAGGATTTCGAGAACTTGCTTTCGTTGTCCTTGCAAGACGGAGTTTCAGATTACAGTGTGGAACGCGTTGCATCACGAGTTGCTCAACTGGGTGGACCTCGCTCACTGGAAACCTCCGTTGCGAATTCTTATCTCCGTTACAGATGGCCAGGTAGCGATGGGCTTGTTCCCTCAGCTCCATTCCGTTTTCTCCACAGAACACTGAAGGCCGAGAGCATCTTCGGTCGTGATGGATCGGTGGACCGTGTAGGAGATCAGGTGTTGCGTGAGGTCGAGTGGGTGAGTTCCTCACTGGTGGTTTCTGGAGCTCTCGATGGAGTGCACCAGTTGTCGCCGTCGCAGGCGCAGCAACGTTGGCTGTTACTTCGGTCGAGAGTTCAGGGTTTTCTGGAGGCTCAACAGCAACCGCCACAGGTGGTGTGGGAAATCACTGCAGCACCTCGCCCTGGCAGTGGACAGCTGTTTGTCGATCCACAACATCTTGAATCTCACCAGCAATTCATTCTCGATTGCTGTGGAGATCGGCAGGCGATGCCGCTCCAGATTCGTGTGCCTCTGCCCATCCCGGCTTCCACCCGTCAATTACTGTCGCTATGCCTGGGTGAAAACTGGTCTCCCAGAATCGTCTGGGAGCAGCAACGGGAGCCCTCCATCGTGGCCGGCAGACTCCATTCTCTGCCTTCTCAGGGGATTCAGGCGATCTGTCAGCGGATGTCGGCATTTGATCGCATCGTTACCGATGGCATGGGGCCCTGCTGGGAGGGGGATTGGATGCGGGCCAGGCAGCAATTGAACCCCCTGTGGGTCGCCAGCGAAAAGACAATCCCTCCCGAATGTGTCCAGTATTTGCAACGAAATACCGATCAACTGCAACCATTTCCGGTGATTGCCATCGAGCCAGCAGCAGTTGGCAGGAGCCGGAAAGATCTGAAGAAACTGCTCAAGAAGATGTCCCGACGGCGTGGTGGCGGTTGGGATCGGCTAGAAGAACTGCTCCGGGAGACAGCTATCTTTCCAAGACTGCTGGCACCGATCAGAGATCGGGCATAGGGTTCGATGATCGAAAGGCAAACTTGTACCTGAAGAAAATCTCCCTATCTGGCTTCAAGTCTTTCGCGGATCCCGTCGATTTTGATTTCGATCCGGGGACCAGTGCTGTTGTTGGGCCCAATGGGTGTGGTAAATCCAACATCGTGGACGCTTTTCGGTGGGTGCTCGGCGAGAGATCTGCCAAGGGCTTGCGTGGCAGCGAGATGCTCGATGTGATCTTCAAGGGGACCGCAAAGAGACCTGCTCTATCTCGAGCAGAGGTTCGTTTGTTATTCGATAATGAAGATCAATCTCTTCCCATCGAGGCCAGTGAGGTTGAGGTTGCACGTATCTTGCTCAGGGATGGCACCAGTGAATATCAGGTGAACCGGCGCCGTTGCCGTCTCAAGGATATTCTGGCGATTTTCTCTGATACGGGTATCGGTGCCGACGGCTATTCCGTTCTTGGACAGGGCAAGGTCGACGCATTTCTTCAGGCGAACTCTCAGGAGCGGCGCAAAATCTTTGAAGAGGCTGCGGGCATTTCCACTTTCCGCAAACAGCGTTCGGAAGCATTGAATCGTCTCGATCGTTCAGACAGAGAGCTCATCCGGGTCAAAGACCAGCTGCTGGAGATCGAACGACGTATTCGCAGTCTCAAGATGCAAGCTGGAAGAGCTCGCAGGTACATCGAGGACCGAGATCGCTTCCGGGAGGTCAGTTCAGTTCTGGCTGCTCAGGAAGTGGATCAACTGTGCAAGGAGCGGGAGCGCCTGACCTTCCGCCTGGAGTGGAGAAATACTCTTCGTGAGATGCTTTCCGATCTTTCAGAACTACTCGAGTCCGAGCTGGATGAATTCCGGTCAAAGCTTGAAGGTTCGCACAGGTTGCTGGAGGAGACGAGGCAATCAGAGACCGAGAAGCGGGTTGCCCTCGAGGGGATCGGGGTTCGTAGAAATCAACTGATCGAGCAACGACGCCATTCCATCAGCCGCAATGAGGATCGCCAGAAGCAACTTCAGGAATTGATGGCGGTGGAGAGTGATTACGAGATCCGCTGTCAGGAGATTCGTAACAGGGTGAAGCTGGGGATTTCCGAATTGCGTCAGATCCGGTCAAGTCTGGATCAGCAGGTCGATGCTCATGAAGTCCTATTTCGCGAGAGAGAAGCATTAGATATCCGAATCCGTGAGTCCAAGGATGCGGAGCTGGGACTGGTCTTTGAAGAAACTCGACTGAGAAATTCGATTGCAGCACTCGATGGCGATCTCAGAGGGCAGCAGACAATTCGTGAACGTCGCCTGGCGGAGGATCATCAGTTCAGATCTCAAGAAGAGGAACTGGGAGAGATGATCAACCGGCATGACACTGCCTTATTGACCGCAGCCGAAACAGAGCGTTTGCATCGCAGTACTGTAGGACGTCTCCAGGGTGAGATTGAACACAGGACTTCGATTCTGGACGAATCGCGAAAGAAGCTCGCGGCCCTGCGAGCTGATCGAGAAAGTCGAGAAGGTCGTCTGCGTTTTCTTGTTGAACTGGAGGAGAGTCTGGAGGGCCTCGGAAAGGGGACCCAGAAACTCATCAACTCGGAAGCCCCTGCCGCCGGAGATATTCGAGGGCTCCTGGCTCGATTGATTGAAGCCGATTCGGAAACTGCGCGGATGGTCGATGCGGTGCTCGGACGAATGCTCGAGACCGTCGTCATGCAGGGCCGAACTCCCATCGAAGATCGGATTCGTGCGATTGAGCAGATTCTCGAGGGGGAAACCGCGACCATCGTATCGATCGAAGATGACATCGTGAGTGGATCGGCCACTGCGAAGTTGCCGGAAGGTATCGAAACCTTATCGTCTCGTGTTGATTGTGATCTGGTTTGCCGTCCGATTGTAGAGGCACTCCTGGGACAGGTTCTGGTGGCACCAGATCTGCCACTCGCATTGCAACTTCGAAATCAGTTCCCGGGGTATCGAGTGGTTACCCACGATGGAACCGTAATAGAACCCTGGGGTGCGGTTCGTATCGCTGCCAGTAGTCCGGTGGGTCTCGTTTCCCGGCGAGTCGAGATGAATCGTCTCCGCCAGTCGATGGAAGAAATTCGATCTCATTTGACGGAAGTTTCTGAACATGGAGATTCCCTGGAAGAGTCCATTTCTTCCAGGCGTGGAGAGGTTCAGAGGCTGGAACAAGAAGCAGGCCGTTCTCGCATCGAATCGGAGCACGCCTTGCGAGAGCGCGACAGAGCAAGGGAGACTCTGAGAAGAATCTCCGAGAGACGCAAGGCTTTGCAGGGCGATATCGAGCAAGCTCTCCAGCATTTCCAGGATCTGTCGGCGCTTCGGGATTCGGCAAAAGGCGAGCTGGAAACAGTGTCTCGCGAGAGAGATAACCTGAAGAAAGATCTGGAAGCTCTGGAGGAGAGATCGACCAAGCTCGAAGATGAACTCTCTGCCATGGATACGATGTTGCAGAAGCAGAAGCTGCATGCGACTCGTGAACAGGAGCGAATCTCGTCCGACTGGCGCGAGCAGCGTCACCTCTGGGAAGAAGTAGAGCAGCGGCAGGAACTACGACAACGTGTGTCGAGAGAGATAACTGAAGAACAACAAAGAGCTGAATCTGCTGCACAGCAGCTGCTGCAACTTGATGATGAGGAAAAGAATCTTCAGACCGATCTCCAGCAGATCGCAGATAAACGAGCTGGCCTCGATCAACAACTCGAAAAACATCGTCAGGATCGAAATCTGTCGGAGAAGCGACTCCGGCACTGCCGCACTCGTTCAGAGAAGATCAGAGAGGGTCGCGAATCCGATCTGTTGGCCGAGAATGAATGTCGAGTGAGGATAGAAGGCATCCGCGAGCGGGTAGTGGAAGATCTGGAGATGCCACTCGAGGAGGCACCACTTGAGGAGTGGCGGGCTCAACTGTTGAAAGAAAACGAAGATCTTGAGAGTTTCACCTCCCGCTTACGTAAAGAGTATCAAGAGATCCAGGCTCGTATGCGGAGAAATTCCAATGTCAATCTTGAAGCAGTGGAAGAGCTCGAACTTGAGCAAGGCCGCCATGCTGAAATAGCCGGAGAAGTGGAAGATCTGACACGCTCTCGCAGGCTCATCATGGAAGCCCTGGAAACACTTGATATGCAGTGTCGAACTCGATTCACCGAATCCTTCCAGGAAGTCAGAGAGCACTTCAAGAGTGTGTTTTCGATGATGTTTGGTGGGGGGACTGGCGATTTGAAACTCGAGGAGGATGTCGATCCACTCGAGGCGGGAATCGAGGTTATTGCCAGACCTCCTGGTAAGCGAATCTCAAGTCTCCGGCTGCTCTCTGGCGGGGAGCGATCCCTGACCGCCATCTCCGTCATTTTCGCGCTCTTCAAAACCCGGCCCAGTCCTTTCTGTATTCTGGACGAAGTCGATGCCGCTCTCGATGAACAGAACAACAGAAGATTTGTTCGGGTTCTTCAGGAGTTTGCCAAGAGTTCCCAGTTCCTCGTCATCACACACAGCCGGATCAGCATGGCCGAGGCGGAGCGCCTCTATGGTGTCACCATGGAAGAGCAAGGAATTTCCAGCCGGGTGGTGGTCCAGATCGAGGAAGCGGATCGCTGGGTGAGTGAGTCACAGCCTGCCAGATCCACAGGTCAGTCCGGCCCTCCTTCGGATGGCCGGGTGCTCTTTGCCGAGCCCGATTCCGTCACGACGACATCTACCGTCGAAGACGCCTAGAGCCCTTGTATCGACTCGCATAGGTAATTAAAGCAATCCTGAGCCGTGTCCTCCCTCCCCTCGTTTGACGATATCCACCATCGCGGGATAGTCTTCCTTAACAACGACTCCGTGCGCATTTAGCGAGGCAGATTCCTTTTTCAGAAGCGACTGGCCAGCGGCCAGAAGTGGGAATTCCGTGTTTTCAGATCACGGGGTTGGGAGATTTACGTGCTTGACGACCTGTTGTCGTACTGGCCATCGGGATACCACCCGGTAGCAGACGATTCGTTGCCTCTTCAGGAGACTTCCTGATGAGTGCCTCGAATCTTCGAATACTGGTAGCCGATGATGATCTAGGTGCTCGTGAGCTGATCTCTGTCATCCTTTCTGCAGAAGGATGGCCGGAACCAACGACAGTCTCCGATGGAGAACAAGCGTTGGATCAGATCCGCGGCGGACACTGGGATATTCTCGTCACCGACCTGGACATGCCACGAATGCGTGGTGACGAACTGGTGGTCAGAGCCCTCAAGGAAGATCCTGATCTGAGTATTGTTGTCACCACCGGTGATGGGACCGTTAGCAGTGCGGTTTCCCTGATGAAAAATGGGGCTACTGACTTCATCCCAAAACCCTATGACGTCGATGATTTTCTTGCTTCGATGGAGCGTGCCAAGTCTCGTGCTCTCAATATTAATGAAGTACGTGGTATGAGACAGACGGTGGGGGCATTGCTGGCCGCTCTGGAAAGCAAAGATCGATATCTGAACGGACATTCAGCGCGAGTTCGTGACATGGCAGTAAAGCTTGGCGAACTGTCCGGATTGGACCGGGGTCAGCTTCGTGCTCTATCGCACGCGGCTCTTCTTCATGACGTCGGGAAAATTGGTATCCATGAAGACATCTTGAACAAAAAAGGTCCTCTCACTGAAGAGGAATACGAGATCATCAAGAAGCATCCGCAAATGTCGGCAGACATTCTCGCTCCAGTACCGTTCTTGCAGCCGAGCCTGAACGGGGTCCTTCACCATCATGAAAGGTGGGATGGCGAAGGCTACCCCCATGGATTGGCAGGGGAACAGATTCCCCTGTTGGCAAGGATCATCGCTGTAGTGGATGCCTTTGATGCGATGACGGGTGATCGTTCCTACAGGGGGGCGCTTACCGCAGAGCAGGCGCTACACAGAATCCGCACGGGTAGCGGTAAGCAATTCGATCCCCGAATTGCCTCACTTTTCGATCAACACAAAGATGAAATCCTCGAGAGAGAGGAAGTGGTCCGATGAGTTCTCCAAGAGCAGAATCCGGTATTCATCCGCACAAGCCAGTATTGCACCTCCCGGTCTTCAACGAATCGGGTGGGAATGACATTTACGTGGCGGGAAATGACCCGAGGACGATCAGGGTTTTGCGAACCCTGTCTGCCGTCGCGCCTACCGACTCCACAATTCTCATCAATGGTGAAAGTGGAACCGGTAAGGATCTGGTAGCTCGACTGGTCCATCAGACCAGCAAGCGTCGAGATCAGCCATGGGTTCCTGTCAATTGTGGTGCGATCCCTGGCTCCTTGATCGAGAGCGAGCTGTTTGGCGCCATGAAGGGTGCCTACACGGGAATTGATCGGGACAAGAAGGGACTGATTGAAAAGGCAAGCGGAGGTACTCTGTTCCTCGATGAGATCGGTGAATTGCCGATGGATTCGCAGGTGAAACTTCTGAGAGTGTTGCAATCGGGACGGATCAGGGCGGTTGGATCCAACGAAGATCGCTCCGTCGATGTCCGAATTATTGCAGCGACCAATCGAGACCTTCGTGAAGAAGTTACTGCTGGTCGGTTCCGTCTCGATCTGTACTACCGAATTCATGTGGTCCATGTCGAACTGGCCCCGCTTCGCGAACGCGAATTCGAGTTTCCTCACATCGTCGAATCTATTCTCGAGCGTTTGCGCAAGAAGGAGATCAAGGTCCCCAACCTCAGGAGCAGTGCTGTGGAGATCCTGATCCAGCACAACTGGCCTGGCAACATTCGTGAACTGGAAAACGTCCTGGAGCGATCGGTGCTTCTCAGTGCTGGAGAAGAGATTGACGGAGAAATGATTCGTGAGCAGATTGCTTCGTCACCAGTTAAAATTTCCGAACAACCATCTTCAACTGGTGTTGAAAGCAATGGTTACGCTGTCGATATGACTCTCAAGGAAGTGGAAGACGCACACATCCAGAAGGTTCTTCGTCACCATGGGGGCAACAAGACCCGAGCTGCCAGAGACCTCGGCGTCAATGTGAAGACCATCTACAATCGAACGATTGGTCGTCAACGCAAGGAGGACGACGGGGTAGATTCACCACAGGAGTAGTCTGCGACCTGGCAGGATCGCGGGGGTGAGGAACGAATCAGATCCCTGTCGGGTCGATGACGAGAGCCTTCAGGGTGCCCCGGCGCTCGATCTGGATGACAACAGGATTTCCACTGCGGAGCTTCTTCAGGCTTTCTCCGTGGGAGTCCATCACTTCTCCCAGCGAGCCAAAGTCGAGCGAGAGGCCGTTGATTGATTTCAGAACATCGTTTTCTCGCAATCCGACTCTATCAAGCAGGCTGCCGGACCGGATATCAAATACCTTGAGGCTGCCGTTTTCCTGGATGTCACTCGAGGCCATCATCAGCTCTCTTTGGCACTCTGCAATATTTCCAAGTCTGTCGAGCAACGGTTTGTTGATGCGATAGATTTCGGTTTGAGGACGCCGGGAGGAAGCGCCACCGGTACTCGAGGAGGGCGAATTTAACATCTCGTTAAATTCGACCACTTGCTCGTCGGTTAGATCACTTCGAAGTTTCTGCTCGGTGATTTTTTCTGACTTCATGGCGATGGCGGGGATGGTACTGGGAAGACCCACCAGGAGTCCGTAACCGAGGGCCGCTACCAGCAGCAGCGCGAAGAAACCCCATAGTATCTTCTCGACAAGATTCATTGATCAGTCCTCCCGGGTAGTACAGATTCACTGATTCTATGGTAGCGGATTTACTGTTTTTTTCATCAACGACGGAGAGGGAATCCTGGTTCCAGTTCCAGGGGCGTAGGAACGGGCGGAAATCCGGGTGCCGGACCGTGCAGGAGCTGCGCTGGGGCGCCGATCGGACAGATCCAAAGCTCTCCCACCACCTGACGCCCCCTGGGTTCGAGGAATCCTGGTTTGGGAAGGCAAAGAGTGGCGGTTCGGGTTGCCTCGACCACCTTGCCAGGGGCCTCGCCGGAATCGGCCATCAGCCCCGAAGGAAGATCGACCGACACAACAGGGCTGGGCTGTTCATTGATCCAGTCGATGGCTGTAGCGATGGCACCTTCCGGGAGGCGACTGATGCCACTGCCGAGCAAGGCATCGATGACGAGGTCGGTTGATTCCAGCACGGCACCAGCCGGGCTTTCCAGCTGCTGCTGGACGGGTATGCCCAGCTGCTGGCAGATGGATCGATTGGTGGATCGGTCCGTGTGTTCAGATTGGTGGGCCAGATCCAGTATTTGCACCGCGGCTCCGAGACAGTGCAGGTGTCGTGCGACCGCAAATCCATCGCCGCCATTGCCACCCGGGCCACAGCAAACGACAATTTTGTTGTCGACGATGGTGTCGCGATTCTGGAGTAGCAGGTCAGTTGCGCACTGCGCGACTCCGATGGATGCATGTTCCATCAGGAGCAATCCGGGGATCTTGAACTGTTCGATGCTGACTTGATCGATGGCACGGATGGAATCTCGGTTACAAAGTTCGGGTTTGAACATCGTGGTCCCTTTATCGGTCTCGTGGATTACGTGCGATTCCCAATTTTTGGTACATCGGGATGTAGCGAAAATAGGTTTCAAAGGTCAGTACCCCGAGAGCGGTTTGAGCCACTCTCCCCCCGGCTGCACCGATCCAGTTTGGATCTGGGTTCCAGGACCCCATCGACTCACCTTCCTGGACTTGCAGTGGTAGTAGTTGAAGTTGTAGTTGTTGATTCCATTTCCTCCAGGGAGCTCCCCCGACGTGGAATAGTGCCAGGGTGGCCGTGTACCAGTAATACATCGACTGGGGATGGAGATCCCAATCCTTCCGTAGATCCGGTCGCGGGGGAGAGTTGGCGATGCGTTGGGCACACGCCAGACTCTCCTCGGAGATGGGAGAGTGTCCCAGAGCCAATCGTGTGATGAGTCCTACCGCGTCGATTCCGTATCCGGTTCTGCCTCTGCCACGACCTCGATCGGAGTAAACGGCATGCCCGGTCTCATCGATGGCGCGGTTCAGATATCTATCGATCGATTGGATGGTGGTGGGGTTGGGCAGGATTCCTGCTTCGATCGCCGCATGCAAGGCAAGAGCCTGCCAGCCGGTGATGGAGAGATCATTTCTCAGGGAGGGTGAGGGGGTGTAGTCCCAGCCACCACCCGGCTGCTGACTCGATTCGAGAAATCGAACGGCACTTCGCGCCTGCTCGATGAGGGCAGGGTCGTCGGTGAGCTGGGCAGCCTCACACAGGGCAAAGGTGGCGATGCCATGGTCGTACAGATTTCGTGCGCCCTTGGTGATGTCTGTTCTGATGCAGCCGTCCGGATCCTTGTGGTTCAGTAGCCATTGGATCGCCCGGTCGCAGGCCATCGAAGCGGCATCGCCAGAGCGATTCGGGAGATGTCCATTTCCCAGAAGCGCCAGTAATGCCAGAGCGGTGATACCTGCTCGGTGCTCGGAATAGCCGTGACCCGAACAGGGGTTGTCCCGATCTTCACAGTGGCGATCGAACCTGTCGGGAGACCAGCTCCCATCCTGATCCTGATGCCGGATGAGCCACTGCACTCCGGCGAGAACCGAGTCCTCGGTACTGGTGTTTCCACCATGGCTCTGCAGAGCCCGGGAGCGGGATTCACCGACACGATGGTTGCCGCTCGATCCATTACCGGTGGCGACGCCGGCTACCACCGGTTCGTTATCTTCAACTGGATCCGTTGCGATTTCTTCAAGGGCAGGATCCACCTCGATCGGTTTCTCCTCGGTCTCCGGTGTTGGTTGTGGCTCGGGCAAAGGATCGGGCAGCTTTGCTGGCGGCTCTGCTTTGGTGACCTTTTTTTCTGTTACTTCCCATCGGATCACGAAGGTTTTTGGTGGTGGTGGATCCTCCGCAATCGGGAAAAGAATCGGATAGACCATCAAAAGCAAGGTGGCATGGAGCACCACCGCAGCCACCACCGAAGCGAAGGGGTCGGCGGGAGAGCGAGCGATCTCTCTTTTCAGGGGAGCGGCTCGATGGGGTGAAATGAGCGGTTTCTGCCGGGTCCGTTTCGCAGGTCGTGTGGTTCGCGCAGATGGGGCGCGGCCACGGCGCTTTTTCAAGGATCGCGAGGGGGATTTCTGGCGGTAGATCGCCGCATCGGTAGGCGCAGCTGGGGGGCCGGGGGGGGAAGCATCGGCGGGGGTCGGGGAGATTTTCTTGCGCCGGGAGCGAGACGGTAGGAGAGACCGGATCCAGGCCAGTTCTTTCTCAAATAGGCTTCTGAGGAACCGACTCACCCTCTATCCCCTCCAGGCACTCCAAGGGTACCAGATTCGAGATTCTGGCCGATCCGAAGTTTGAGCCGGACTGGCCCTCCGGTGCCATCGTGTAACCCCGGAACGCCAGATGCCACCCTTACCCGGCTTGACTCTTTCGGAGGTCGGGATACGATGCCTCGCTGTTCCCCTTCGGGGAACTGGATGGGGTGTATGCTCCCTGTTCTGATGCCTTGAAGTTGGTTCCGGATGAGCTTCCGCAGCGCGGATGGGGTCGGGTCCGGAGCCGTGTCACATGTGGCACATCAAGGTGAGATGCGTCAATCAAACTTGACGGGAAATAGTTTCTAGTTGCGAGAAAACGGCCAGGAATAGCGTTTTGTCACGCTTCCAGGAAGATCAGGCATCTTGGCCGAGGATTTGCGTAGTCGGATGAGGGTGAAGAGGTTTTCGTGGAGTAGTGCCCTTTGCGTGGCACTGTCTGCGTGGGTCTCTTCGTTGAAAAGAAATGAAGCATCCCAGCCCCGGCTTCCGGAGAGCCCAAACACCGGATGTTGCGGGGGAAAGGAGAGCCAGCGTGTTTAACGCTGACATGCCCACTCGCACGGTTAGACTCGTGCTTCTGTCCATCTTTGTTTTCGCAGTTGTGGCCGGAGGCTGCAATACCGGGCACCGTTTTGGTGCCGGCTTTGGGGATCCGGTAACAGGACCCCCGGAACCACCTCCTCCGGTGGACTGCATTTCACCATCACTGACTAGTGTGACTCCGGAGCAGGGTGCTGCAGGTACCCAGCTGAGTTTCACGGGTGTCAATTTCTCTGATCAACTGGCGGGCAACCGGGTGGTGTTCCGTAGCTTCAGTAACAATACGGTACTGGAGGGTTTGCCGGTCAGTGTCAACGTGGATACATCCGATCCGGATGCCTGTGGATTCCCTTCGGTACTGCAGGTCATCGCCCCGGGAGGGGTTCGTAGCGGTACCGTTGAGTTGTTTGTCAACGGTGTCTTCGCTGGAGCCGGTGTTTTCACCGCTTCCCCGGAGATTGTTGGATTCGCAGTTGGTGATGAGGGTGTGGGAGCGCTGCAAAATGCTGCGGGATCCATCATCCCAGATACGGTGGTTCTCTACGGTTACAATCTGAACGGTGTGACAGGGGCTTCCGTCGATGACGGGACCAATAGCCTCGCCTCACCGAGCGTTCAGGGTGGCACGGGGAACGTCGATTACGATCTTCCTCCCGACATGGAGGCGGTCCGTGTCGAGATGCCGACCGGAATCCTTCCTTCCGGAGATACATCCGCGCTTGGCATCACCCTGTCGGTGCAAACCACGGGTTTCCCTCTGACCAGTTCTACCATCGATGTTCCCCTCGCTACCCTCCTGGCACCCGGTGAGTTGTCGGATGTCCCTCCTTACATCACTGCCGGATTGATGCCGGCAGGGGTCAGGGGAGGTGAGATCCCACTGCAATTTGCTGTCGTGTGCGAGCCGGTTCGTGGTCGTTTTGATGCGGTTCCCGAATTTGAAGACCCGGCCTTTTCTGATAACTGGTTTGAATGCACCGCAGTTGAGGGGACTTTCGATGGGCACGGCTTTGTACCCGGCAGCTTTGGCTTCGCCGGTCAGATTCCGTTCGCCATCAATGCTGGACATAAGCTGTCCTTCCTCTGGGATAGTTCTGTCGATCTTCCCGATGGATTGATCACGACCCGGATCCGTTTGCAACTTGCAGACCCTGTTCCGGCGACGGCAGCCACCGATACACCCGGGGTCTGGGTTTCAGGATTGCTGGCGATTCAGAACGATTCTGCCGGTTCGGCGATCGGAGAAGTTGTCGAGACTTTTGATTCGATCGAAAACCTCAATCCGCTGGGTGGCGGTGCGATCTGGGGCGGTGGAACGCTGCTGTTCAATGCGGTCGCTCCAGAGACGAATCAGGGCGCGATCTCTGGTGATGGTACGGTAGACGTGATTCTTCAGGCTGATCGTATCTACGACATGAACCAGTCGAACGGCTCCATTTTTGATATTACCGAAGATCCTCCAATTGAAATCTTGCCAGCAGGCTCGGTGCCCGGTGAATTTCAGATGCGCAGTTTTGTGCTCGAACAAAATGCCATCGTCCAGTTCTCCGGTCCGGCGGATATTCCCATCGTCATTCGCTGTTCAGGCACTGGAGATCCTGAAGATATTGTCTTCTTGCTGGCGGGGGATCTGGATCTTTCCGGGGGAGATGGTGCCGAAGGTACTGCCGATAGTTCTGGTGACGGTGGTGTCGCTGGACCTGGAGGAGGAAGCGGTGGCTCAGGCTCCTCGATGGAGATCAATGGAGCCAACCAGTTGGTTGAAAATATTGTTCTGGCAGAGGACGGTGAATTCGGCGGCGAAGCGGGCGGATCCATCGACCTCGTGATTCCCGCCTCGATTTACAGTACTCGAGCTGGAAATGCCGGCGGCGGCGGTGGCGGTGTTGCCGGATTCGATGGCATCAACACCTTCTCCTTTGACCTCTCCAACCGTTCGCCCGATGGTACTGGTGGGAGTCCCACGATGGATTCTCTCGGAATCCAGTTACGCGGTGGCGGCGGTGGCGGCGGTGGCGGAGCCGGCACCCGTAGACCGACCACAACTGCAGCCCCGGTCGTCAACAATGGCGGCGGCGGAGGAGGTGGTGGCGGAGCCCTTGGTGTCGTGGTGGATGGTTCGGTCCGTCTCACCGGCGAGATTCAGCTTGCAGGTGGTAATGGTCAAAGAGGCGTGAACGGTACAACCGCGGGTGCTGGTGGTGGTGGCGGAGGAGGAACCTTTGTCCTGCGAGCCACCGGTAACCTGGAAGTGGGAGCTACCGCTGTCGTCAATGCAGCCGGTGGTGAAGGCGGGGTTCAGCTAGAATCTCCCAACGGAACCCAGATCCAAAAAGGCGGCAAGGGTGCCGACGGAATGATTCTGTTCGAAACCAATGGCAGCCTGGTGGCTCCGGGTACTCTTGAAGAGGCTTCCTTACTGCCGCCTCTGGGAGTGGGAGCGGGGACTTCTTACGGTGTTTCCTCTGGTCTCATCGATGTGGGTACGGGAACCAACGCGCTGGTTCTGGATGCCGCAAATGGTCCGTACACCGTGAATACCGATACCGGAATTATCAGTGACGGTGTTGGCTCGACACTTTTCGACAATGGTGGAAATGCTGGAACCTTTGAGTTCTCCCAGTTTGAGTTGCAAGCAGGAGCCGTTCTGACCGGTGTTGGAAGCGACTCCCTGTTCATTCGTTCGACGGGTACCGTGGATATCGCTGGCGTCATCGATGTCAGTGGCGGTGATGCCGGGGTTCCGGACCTGACCGATCCCTCGGTTCCGGTTCCGGGTGCCGGTGGATTCGCAGGTCCCGGCGGAGGCGATGGCGGCGGAGGAGGACTGGCCTTGCTGGTTTCCCTCATCGACGGGGAAGATGGCGGACTTCCAGTTGGCATCCCCCCCGATCTGATCGATACAGGAGTTCCACCTGGAGGAGATCCAGGTGAAACGGTTCCGCCCAATCTAATTGCTGCAGCGACTGGCGGTCAGTCTGCCAGTGGATCTCTGGCTTCCTGCACCGTCGGAGGTGGCGGAGGGGGTGGCTACGCTGCCGAGGGAAATAATGGCTCAGGTGCCGGTTCGTGCACCGATCCTGAATTCCCCGAAGCAGGCCAGGGTGGTAGTTCCTACGGAGCCGCTTCATTCCTGGTTCCAGATCCTCTCGATCCCGAGGCGAGTATTTCTCTCCATGTCGGTGGTCTCGGAGGAGCCGGTGGTGCTGCTCTCTACGATACCGATTCCTCGACCCCGATAGCCTCGACTGGAGGAGGGGGTGGTGGTGGATACATCGAAATTACCGCCAACGGACCGATGGTCGTGGCCGGCACTGCGCAGATTCTTGCCCTGGGAGGAGACTCCTTCCTGGCACCCGAGGGTGCTGCTGGAGGTGGTGGAGGAGCTGGTGGAGCGATTCGGATCCGGGGTCGCAGTGTCGTGATCGTTGAGGAAGGGGCGATTTTGAATGTCAGCGGGGGCTTCGCCAATCAGGAGCCGCCCGGTGGTCCCTATCCCATCGACAATTCAACCAGCAGTGGCGGTGGCGGAGCCGAGGGCTGGGTTCGTGTCGAGACACCTCTGGGCTTCTCAGACTCCGGTATCGATGTGGTCCCTTCTCCGATCGTCGGGACCTTCTCGGTGTTCGAAGCTCCGATGAGCAGTGCGGCTTCGATTCCTTATTCGCTCGTCAGTGACAATGGCAGTTTATACTCCAATTTGCTTGTCGAGCCGCTGGTCGTTGATTTGGCTTCGGGTAGTCCCGCCAATCTGCAGATCCTCTACGAGGGTTACGGCTTGAGCGATAGTAGTGCCGGGGGAGTGGGTCCCCTGGTGGGTATCGTTTCTGATCCAGCCCTTCTGAGGGACCCGCAATCGGTGGTATTGCGCTTCTTCCTGTTCCAGGACGTTTTGAATCCAGGATTTACTCCGATCGTCGATGGGGTGAGTGTGAGTTTTGACGAACTTCCACCACCACCGCCGCCGCCCGATCCGTAAACTGCTTCTGGTACATGACGTAACAAAAAGGGCCCTCCTGACGAAGATCAGGTGGGCCCTTTTTTCAGGGTGGGAAAAGAGAGGGATTGGTGACCTGAGATTCCTCGCGTGAGGGCGGTCGGTCAACTAACCTCGTGGAAGAGATTTCGATTTTCCCCCGGTGCCCTGTTGGCCCAGCGGTTGAGTCGATACTTCTGATCCAGTGGGGGGCGTTATGTCTAGAATTGTACATGTGGTGGGTACTGGCACTATCGGAGAACCGTTGATCGGATTGCTCTGTCACTTCAAAGATCAACTGGGTATTGATGAAGTGACCTTCAACAAGCGTACACCTCTATTTACTGATCGTTCCAAGGTTCAGAACTTGCTGGGGAGAGGTGCATCTCTTTCGACTTCTCCCGAGGCGATGGCAGGATTCGAGAAGCTGGGAATGAGACCATCTTTTGAGACGAGGGATGCGATCGAGAGATCGGCGGTTGTCATCGACTGCACTCCCTCTGGCGCAGGCATTGCTAACAAGCAGGAGTACTACGAATCCGCATCATCGGTCAAGGGATTCGTCGCTCAGGGTTCCGAATTCGGATTTGGAAAAATGTACGCTCGTGGCATCAATGATGAAGCATTGGTACCAGGAGAAGATCGATTCCTTCACGTTGTGTCCTGTAACACGCACAATCTAGCGGCCATCATCAAGACGATGGCACTGGGGAACGGAACGTTGCCCAACAATTTGATCTCCGCAGACTTTGTCTGCATGCGTCGCGCCAATGATGTCAGCCAGGATGACTCCTTCGCTCCTTCTCCTCAGGTTGGGAAACATAAGGACGGGCGTTTTGGGACTCATCATGCACGAGATGCCTATCATCTGTTCCGTACTATCAATCAGGAGCATTCCAATCTTTTCTCCAGTGCCGTGAAGCTGAACTCGCAATACATGCACACGTTGCGGTTCCGCTTGAAGGTCAAGGAACCGACCGATATGGACCAGTTGATGCAGAGGATAAAGGAGAATGATCGGCTTGCTCGTACCTACAAGAAATCTGCGAATCAGGTGTTCAGTTTCGGCCGGGATCACGGTTTCTTTGGCAGGATCTTGAATCAAACAGTCATCCCGCATGAAGCACTATCGATTGTCGGCGGCACAGAAATCACCGGGTTCTGTTTCACTCCACAAGATGGCAATAGCCTGCTCTCCTCTGTCGCCAGCAGTTGCTGGTTACTGGATCCTGAATGCTATGAAGAAAAGCTACAGGTGTTGAAACCCTGGTTTTTTGAAGAGGTTTGATCAGGCGTTGCTGGCTTCTGGCTGATCGAATCAATCTGAATCATCCTCCTGGAGGATGGAGAGGTCGAACTCTCCGCCTGGAAGTATCTCGTCGCTGAACCACTGGACCACCTGCTCGATCGGGTCTTCGGCGTGTCCGGGAAGTCCGTCCGGGTACTCCTGCATCAATTCCAGAGCCTCGGAGATGAAAGCGTTTCCTTCCGGAAATTCCTGCGAGAGCAGGAACTCGATGGTTTCCGAGACATCGGCCACTCCCAGGCGTGCCAGGGCAGTCGCCACCGCTTCTCTGCGTTCGATGGGAAGTCGGCGGTCGACCAGATCGATCCGGAGCCGGTCTTCTATCTTTTCTCGATATTGCGGAAGATCATGGAGTGTAATCCCTTCGAGACTTTCGATGGCCAGCACAGCGGTTTCACATTCCATCTCTGGATTTTGCAGGAGATCGAGAACTTCATCGAAAGCCGGGCCACCAATCCTTTGTAGCGATCGGACGGAAATTCGCTGCAACATCTCATCGTCAACGTTCAAGCACTGGAGAAGTGCTGCAGTGGCTGGAACGCTACGAATTTCTCCCAGTAGTAATGCGATGCATAATTCACCGGTGGCGAATCCGTCTTCTTGATCGATATTTTTTTGCAGTATGGCGATCATTTCCATCTCCAGTTCCGGATCGTCAAAGACGATCGGAACCAGTTCGACACAGGCGCGAGAAACCACTGCGGCATCCTCATCGAAGAGGAGTGTGAGGCGAGGGTCTCTGGGAGAGGCGGTTGGGTCTGACATTCCCTGATAATTACCCAATCTCGTGCGAATTCCAGTCGAAGTGGCCCCTGTATCCGAAGATCTGATCCCTTTATCGTCCCGGCATGGAACTGCTAGAACCCATCGATTTGCTGGTCATCGGTACCTATCTCACGGTTGTGGTGGGGGTCGGTATTGTCGTATCGAGACGAGCAGCAGAAGGTGAAGAATTGCTCCTGGCGGGAAGAAGTGTCAGCACCCCGGCAGTACTCCTATCTCTTGTGGCTACCGAGCTGTCAGCAGCGACCTTTATCGGGGTTCCCCAGAATTCATATGTCACTGCCGGTTGGGCGTATCTCCAGTTCGGGCTCGGGGCTCTCCTCGCCAAGATCTTGCTGTCGAGGACACTGGTTCCCCTCTATCACCGTCTCGGAGTGACAACTGTCTATGGATTGATTCACCAACGATTCGGAATGCTACCAGGACGTTGCGTTGCTCTGGCATTCATCATCGGCAGAATCCTGGCGAGTGGAGTCAGGCTCTACATCGCTGCAATAGCGCTGGCGACCTTGACCGGATTTTCCATCGAATGGGCCGTGTTGATCTGTGCTCTTTTTGCCGGAGCCTATTCGATGCTGGGAGGAATCCGTTCGGTGATTGCCACCGATTCGATTCAGGGATTGGTATTCGTCAGCGCGGCAATATCTGTCCTCGTGGTGGGGATCCAGAACATCCCTGGCGGTGTCTCATCTCTCTTTGATTGGATGGCGACCACCGATGCTGCGAGGTTCATATTCTGGCCGGAGGCCTCCAGTGGAGATGGCGGATTCTTCACCCAACTCCTGGCGGATTCCCGTTCGTTGCCCTCGGCGCTGATCGGGGGCTTTTTCCTGACAATGGCCACACACGGCACCGATCATGACATGGTTCAAAGGCTGTTGACCTGTCGCGATGGACGTTCGGCGGGTCGAGCGCTGGTGATCTCGGGTGTCATCAATCTTCCCGTGACAGCACTATTCCTTCTTGTCGGGACTGCCATCGCCTGTAGCTGGTCGCTGGCCCCCCCGAGTTACGGGATCGGCGATGGAAGTGACGTTTTGCCCTTATTCGTTCTCCACGAGATGCCGCCAGGTTTGCTCGGACTGGTTCTGGCAGGTTTGCTCGCTGCGGCCATGTCCAGCCTCGACTCGGCGGTTTGTGCCATTGCGGCGACATGGACCGTGGATGTGCTGGATCGTGGATCCGATCATCAAGGACGAACTGTTCGTAGAACCACAGTTGTGATTACTGGATTGCTGGCAATCTCCGCGATTTCTTTTTCCTGGTTGAAGGAAGCAGGCTGGGCCCCTGCAGATAATCTGGTAGAACTCGCGCTTTCTTCGATGACCATCATCTATGGAGCGCTGCTGGGAGTTTTTCTATGTGCGGGTTTTCTACCGCAGAGAGGATCCTCCAGGAGCGTCCTCATCGGGCTGGTGACGGGAGCGAGTCTCGGAGGATTATTGTTTTTTCAGAAGCCAATACTCGGGGTGGAAAGCCCGCTGATCGCATGGCCCTGGTGGATCGTCATCACCGCTCCGGTGACTCTGGCGATTTGTATGACCGGAACCAGGCCAGGCGAATCTGAAAAACAGGTGGCGGAATGATCGGTCAGCGTCTCTGGGTGGGAATTCCTGAAACCACGATTTCAGAAGAGACCCGTCAGCATCTACTCACCGTGAATCCGGGTGGAGTGATTCTGTTTGGTCGCAATGTCGAGTCTCGGGATCAGGTGTCGCAACTGATTGACGATCTCCGTTCGATTCTCGGTCCTTCACTTCTGGTTTCGATCGACCAGGAAGGGGGCCGGGTGGTACGGATTCCCCGGGGAGTTTCCCTCTTTCCTGGAAATCTGGCACTCGGTGCAGCGGCAAGGCGCAACCATCAACGCGCTCTCGAGCTGGCTCAGCTCCAGGGCCAGATCTCCGGCATGGAATTGAGAGATCTGGGTATCGATGTGAACCTCGCTCCCTGTGTCGACCTGCTGAGAAGCAGCACAGAACGGGGAATCGGGTCCCGATCCTTCGGATCGGATCCGGCCCTGGCATCTGCGCTGGCCGAGAGGATTGGATCGGGGCATCGAGCTCAGGGAGTTCGAGATTGCTGGAAGCATTTTCCGGGGATCGGCAGGGCGACCGTCGATCCCCACTTCGGATTGCCACGGATTTCAGCTGACGATGGGGAGGTCCATGTCGCCCCGTTCAGGGTTGCAGCAACCTCCGGCGCTTCGATGATCATGACCAGCCATGTGATTGCCGATGGTCTCGATGCGGAGAATCCTGTCACGATTTCCTGGAAAGCTGTCACTGGCCATCTTCGGCAGGAGATTGGATTTTCTGGAGTGATCATCAGTGACTGCCTGGAGATGGGAGGGGTTTCCGGATTTGATTTTGAGACGGTGATCGCCGGAGCTGCGAGGGCTGGACATGACGCCCTGCTGGTCAGTCACACTCCAGAGTTACAGCTCCTTGCACGGCAGACTCTCGAACAACTGCAATCTTCTGATCCGTCCTTCGAGAGAACCCATCAGGAGAGCATCCGACGCCTGACGGCTCTCACGATGAGCAATGAAATCGAAACCCGCCAATTACCTTCCGGTTCGGAGGTTGCTGAAGAGATTGCCCGCAACGGTACGACCTTGCTGAGTGGCCCCCGTGCAATCATCGAAGAAGGGGAAAAGTGGTTGTTGGTCCTTTCCGACCTCGAATCGAGAAGTCCTGTAGAGGATCCACTTCGGGGCGAGGATCTTTCGCATTTGATCGAGAGGCTCGGTGAGTCGGTAGAGTGTTTCAAGATCGGGTCTGCTCCTGATCGAGCCATCATCGAAAGAGTGGTGGCGCGTGGTTCAGAAGCCGCTGGTGTCATCATGGCGCTTCAGGGATTCAGGCACTCGTCGGAGGTGACGGAGCTTGTACAAGCAGTGGCTGAGGCGGACTTGCGCTTGATCATGGTGCTACTCGAGGACCCCCGGGATCTGGTAGCTGCCCCGTCGGGTGACCGGGTATCCGTCATCAGTTCATTTGGATTCCGCCCGGTTCATCAGGCAGCGATTGCCTCGGCATTACTGGGAGAGTTCGAGCCCTCTGATCGGTCTCCGGTGGAATTCTTCTGAGATCGCAGTGCTGCAGGCAGTGATTTGACTACAGCCGGACGTATTCAAACTCCAGAGGTTGACCATTGATTCCGCGCGCAGGCGCAGCAATCCAGTTGGCCATCTTACCCGGCTCGATGACCTGGTTCATGATCGAGACCAGGTAATCGTTATCATCATTATTGAGCAACCAGCGGTCCGCGTTTTTCTCCAGCTCTTCCCTGGTGATGACATTCCCCTCGGGATCGAACGAGTGATCTGAGTAGATTCCCTGGTGGCGATGGAAGCGACGGCTGGGAAGCGTGATCCTGGTATCCAGACCCAACTTTTCCAGCGTCCGGTTCCACTTACGGAGTGCCCGCTGAACGTCATCGATGTACTCGTCTCGCAATACCTCGTTGATGGCGTTTCTGTAGGGAACCTCCTCTTCGACCACGACATCGCCGATGACCTGTGGAACGATCTTTACGCCCTCTTTCATGACGTGATCTTCATAACGAGACTGTTCCTTGAATCTGCCCTTGAGGCCTTCCCCGAAGAAGTTTGCAGCATTGGAAGAGATCTCTCCGCCGAACAGATCGAGGCTGTAGGTGAACCAGTAATTGATGGATCTCTGGATCATATCGAGAGGGATTCCGCCGGCTTTCATCGGATCACCATCGGTTTCTCGCGTCAGCTCTGCGCTTCGTTTGATGATTCGATCGAGACCCGTTTCTCCAACAAAGAGATGATGAGCCTCCTCGGTGAGCATGAAGTCGCAGGTTCGAGCCAGTGGCTCGAAGCCACTTTCTGCCAGAGAAGCGAGCTGAAACTTTCCATCACGATCTGTGAAGTGAGTGAAGCAGAAGAAGGAAAGCCAGTGGTCGCAGGCTTCGTTGAAGGCATTCAGGATCCGTGGCTTGTCCTCATCTCCGCTACGACGGCTCAATAACTCCTCCGCCTCGTCACGGCCGTCTTTTCCGAAAAAACGGAACAGCAGGTAAACCATTGCCCACAGATGCCGGCCTTCCTCGACGTTGACCTGAAACAGGTTTCTCATGTCGTACAGAGATGGAGCAATCGTGCCGAGGAAACGCTGCTGTTCGACGGAAGCCGGCTCGGTATCTGCCTGGGTCACGATGATTCTGCGAAGGTTACCCCGATATTCTCCTGGGATTTCCTGCCATGTTGGTTTTCCGTAGTGATCTCCGAATCCGATGGTGTTTTCAGATTCGGTAGGGGTGAGGAAAATTCCCCAGCGGTACTCCGGCATCTTGACGTAATCGAAGTTGGCCCAGCCACCCGATTCAACCGAGATGGCGGTACGGAGATATATGTCATTGGTCTGGAATCCGGCCGGCCCCATGTCGTTCCACCACTCCATGTAGAGAGGTAGCCAGTGCTCGAGAGCCCTCTGGAGTCGCTTATCTCCGGCGAGATCGACGTTGTTGGGAATCTTCCCGCTTCGATCAACCTTGCTCATCGTTGTTCCTCTCCCCGATCAAACACGATCCCAGGCGAACTCCGGTCTCTCCGGTCTACCATATAGCGTCAAGGCACCCTGGGGCCCGGTAGCATTGGGACGGATGAAAATCCAGTTTTGCCAGGCACTGAGTCTTCCGAAAACTTTCGACTCCAAATTTTCAGGTCCGGCGAACCTTAAGTTCGCCTCCATCCCGGTCAGTGAATCGGGGGACAGGCTTACACGCTCTTCGATGGCGACAGGGATCATATCCTCATAATCGAACTCGTCGAGTGATTCAGTTACCAGTCCCATCTGTTCGGCGGTCTGAGCGTCGAGTCGAGCATAGTTGCCCTGATTCGTCTCGAGTAGTTCAGCTTCCCCTAGCAAGCGGCATTCACTGCGAGTGATATCAGTAGTCATTGGCAACAGGCCTTCATTGAGTGCCGATCTTTGAATCTCGACACCTTCTTCGTCCAGCATGTAAATCCGATCACAGGCGAGTGCCACCTCGAGCATCGTTCCCCCGAAGCAGGTACCCTGTTCGACCAGGGCAAAGAAACTGCAAGAAGTTCGTTCCAGGCGCTGGATGACATGACTGGTCAGATAAAAGATCTGATCGATGAACCAGTCACCACGGTGATCGATGAGAATTTGATCCCAGCCCTGGATGTCGTCGAGACTGCCCTTCGTCTTCACGATGGCAAGCCCTATGTCGTTACGATTGACTCGCAGATCGAGCAATGCGTCTTCCAGTTCCCGTGCGAATCGCAGCGGCCAGAAGGAATCTCCTGCAGCATGAATTTCCTCCAGCGATCTGGGTGCGGATGCGACGGAAGGTACTTCTATGGTCAGTTCAGCGGTTCGTTTTTCGGGCTGGTATGCGACCGATAGGGTCGAAGTGCTACGAACACCATCGGTATCGGAGACCTCGATGGGGCCCAGTTTGACCCCCTGGCGATCTTCGCGATCAGGGCGATCCTGCTCGACCTGGTCGAGGTGTTTTGCCAGTTGCTCCTCGAACCGAGATCTTGGAGCGATGTGGTCGACCAGTCCCCACTCCAGGGCACGCTTGCCCTTGAATCCTTCCGCCAGTGTGCAGAATACATCGGCTCGATCTCTTCGAACTTTTCGTTTGTCGACCAGACGGGTCAATCCACCAGTACCGGGAAGCACACCGAGCAACGGTGTTTCCGGTAAACTGACAGCGCTGTTGCCATCATCGATGAGCCAGATTTCATCGCAAGCCAGGGCGAGTTCGTATCCGCCACCGGCACAGGGGCCAGTGACCGCACAGATGGTCCGAACATCGGACTGGGCTGCCCAGTCCTCCAGTTCACAGCGAGTCTCGTTGGTGAATTTGCAGAAGTTCACCTTCCAGGAGTGACTGGAGACTCCCAGCATGTGAATGTTGGCTCCCGAGCAGAAGACCTGCTCGTGGCTACTACTGATCACCAGAGAGGTGATCTCAGGATGTTCGAATCGTAGGCGCCGGACGATGTCCGCCAGCTCGATGTCGACCCCGAGATCGTAGGAGTTCAGTTTCAACTCATATCCATCTTTGAGCGGGAATTCAGGATCCACACTCATGTGGATCCGCATCACCTGGCCCTCCTTCTTGACGTTCCAGTGACGATATTGAGAAGGATCTACCTGGAAGGAGATCGATTCCATCTGCTGCTCTCTTCCACAAATTCTCCCGGAGATGATCGGATCCCGGGCAGGAGGCTTCCAGCAGCCCAGGAACCCGATCATCCTGCAGCATCGAGGCGGATGGGGCAACCAATCCGCCCGCTCTTGTGCGGTTCTGGCCGCCAGATCGCGACGATTCACTGGTTCCGTACGGTTTCGTTCGGATATGATCCACCATTCACAGGTGGAACTCTGCTGGAGTCAGGAAGGATGGTCTCGAGCCATGCGGCGAACGATGCTGCATTCGAAGATTCACAGGGCTACTGTCACGGGTGCCAACCTCGAATACGAGGGAAGCGTGTCGATCGACTCCGATCTGCTGGCTGCCGCGGACATCGTGCCGGGGCAGCAAGTCCACATCTGGAATGTCACTCGAGGAAGCCGAATCGTCACCTACGCACTATCCGGAGCGGCTGGAAGTGGAACGATCTGCATCAATGGCGCTGCCGCACATCAGAACCGTCTCGGCGATGTTGTGATTGTCGCCAGCTGGGTCGAGATCGAGGAATCCAGGGTTCGTGATCACCAACCCACGGTGGTCCGGGTCGATGCAGAAAACCGTATCACCGGGACCGAGCAGGAATCCCCGGGGCCAGGTCTGCCGATTGAATCGGGAGTACCGTCGCAACAGTAACCGTTGATCGGGGGGACATGTCTCAACAAACAACCACCCGGACCTTGAAGGTCAATGGTGAAGAGCATCGCATCGCATTCAGTCTTCATCACAGTCTCCTCGAGGTATTACGTGAAGAGCTTGGACTCACCGGTACCAAGCATGGCTGTGAACTGGGGGAGTGTGGTACCTGTACAGTCCTGATCGATGGAAAGCCGATTCTGAGTTGTCTGGAACTTGCCGCTGAATGTGAAGGGCGAGAAGTGGAAACGGTCGAAGGAATGATGCAAGGCAATGAGCTGCATCCCCTGCAAGCCTGTTTTGCCGATCTCGGTGCCGCTCAGTGTGGGTATTGCACCCCGGGCATCTTGATGGCGGCGAAAGCACTTCTGCAACGAAATGAATCGCCGACCCGAGATGAAATCATCACAGCACTGGCCGGCAATCTGTGTCGCTGCACCGGGTATCACAAGATCATCGAGTCGATTGAATGGGCTGCTGCGAGACTCCGTGGAGATGAGAAGTTCGAACCTCCGAAACGAGCCATCTACGGTGAGTCGATTCCGGGAGAGACGGTTTCCGATGCATGATACCGATCCTGTTGAGGAGAAGACGGTCGTTCCCACCAGCGATGAATTGCGGCTCATCGGCACTCCTTTTCGCCGTGTGGATGGTCGTGCCAAGGTGACGGGACAGACCCGTTTCGCCGATGACCTCTCGTTCGCTCGTATGGTCCACATGAAGCTGGTCCGTTCCACGGTTCCCCATGCTCGCATCGTCAAGATCGATACAGCCAAGGCGCAAGAGATGCCTGGTGTTGTCGGAATCTTGACTGGCGATTCGATGCCAGACCCATTCGGGATTCTACCGGTGAGCCAGGATGAGCATGCACTCTGCATCGACAAGGTTCGCTTTGTTGGAGATCCGGTGGTTGCCGTGGCGGCACTCACCGAGGATCAGGCCCATGAGGCTGCCCTGACCGTCGAGGTCGAATACGAATCGCTGGAGACGATCGCTTCCGTCGAGGAAGCGGTCGCCAACCCGGAACCACGCATTCATGATTACGGCGATGAGGGAAACCTGCACAAGAAGCTCTCGATGTCGTTTGGCGATGTTGATAGTGGTTTTGAAGAGGCCGATCAGATCTTCGAGGACGTGCTCTTCTTCGAGGGTAATACACACCTGCCGATGGAACAGCATGCAACGGTTGCCCTGACCGAGGAGACAGATCGGGTTACCGTGTATTCCTCGACCCAGACTCCGCATTACCTGCATCGATCTCTGGCAAAGGTACTGGGACTTCCCGCCGCCCGGATTCGTGTCATTGCGTGTCCCAATGGCGGTGGTTTCGGCGGCAAGAGCGATCCCTTCAACCATGAGATCTGCGCCGCAAAGATGGCCCTGAAGCTGGGTCGGCCGGTGAAGATCTGTCTCACACGGGAAGAGGTTTTCTACTGCCATCGGGGTCGTCATCCAGTGCTGATGAAGATCCGTACCGGGGTCAAGAAGGATGGAACTCTCACCGCGCAGCATCTGCAGACGGCCCTCGATGGAGGTGCCTATGGTAGTTACGGCGTCGCCAGTACCTACTACACCGGGGCATTGCAGACGGTGACCTATGAGCTGCCAAAGTATCGTTTCGATAGCATCCGTGCCTTCACCAACAAACCTCCCTGTGGTCCGAAGCGCGGCCACGGAACGCCACAGCCACGCTTCGCCTTTGAGGTTCACCTCGACAAAATCGCGCATCAGTTGTCGATCGATCCGGCAGACCTACGCTTGCAACAGCTGGTGGCGGCTGACAGTGTTACAACCAACTGGCTAAAGGTCGGTTCGATGGGCCTTGGCAAATGCATCGAGGCGGTCGTGGCTGGCAGTGGCTGGCGTGAACGCTACGGAAATCTTCCTGAGGGAAGAGGCCTGGGCCTGGCCTGTGGTTCCTACCTCAGTGGCGCGGGTCTCCCCATCTACTGGAATCACATGCCGCAATCGGGAGTTCAGTTGCAACTGGACCGGTCCGGTGGTGTCGCCCTCTTTTGCGGGGAAACCGAGATCGGCCAGGGATCCGATTCGGTGATCGCGGCGATTACCGCCGAGATCCTCGGCATCGACCTGCATGATATCCGTCTCTGTGTTGCTGACACCGACCTGACACCGGTCGACCTGGGCAGTTACTCCTCTCGCGTGACACTGATGGCTGGCAATGCGGCAATCCAGGCCGCTGAACGGGCGCGTGATCTGGTGGCGAAGGGAGCCGCGGAGAAACTCGATGTGCCTGCCAGAGAACTGGTGTTTGCCGATGGGCAAGTGTTCCACGGCGAGAATCCGGACAACGGGATGAGCTTTTCCGATGCGGTGATCGCGGCGGAATCGCGTTTCGGGACCCTGGGAACCACCGGAAGTTACACCCCGCCACGCTCTCCGGGACGATACCGTGGCGCAGGAGTCGGTCCCTCGCCGGCTTACAGTTACAGTGCGGCGGTGGTGGAGACGGAAGTCGATCCAGAAACCGGTCTCTACCGCATCGAGCATGTCTGGATGGCTCACGATGTCGGGAAGTGCATCAATCCAGCGCTGGTGATGGGCCAGATCGAGGGTTCGGTCTACATGGGGCTGGGAGAGGCGATGATGGAAGAGCAGGTATTCCGTCGGTTGCCAAAGAAACGGTCCAATGCCCTGGTTCACAAGCACCCGTCCCTGCTCGAGTACAAGAGTCCGACCTTTGCCGAGATGCCGCCGGTGACCAGTTACATCATCGAGGATCCCGATCCCAACGGTCCGTTCGGAGCCAAGGAAGTGGGGCAGGGCCCGTTACTTCCGATGATGCCGGCGGTCGCCAATTCCATCTTTGATGCGGTCGGGGTCAGGGTCGATCAGGTACCGATTGCGCCGCACATGATCCGTCAGGCGATCGAGGCCAGAGACAGGGGCAAGGAGGCTCGCTTCGGGCCGAAGTCGTTCCCGCAGATCGATTTTGGTGTGCCGCTGCAGGTTCCCACTCCTGCCGAGGGTGGCGATGGCAAGGCGATCAACATCGAGGAGGCCGGGGTGCGCTCCGGAACCGGAACGATGACCGAACGCAAGGATTCCGTGAAGGGGGACAACTGATGCTTCGCCTGCCAGCCTTCCAGTTCCTCCAGCCGTCCACCCTGCAAGAGGCGGCAGATCAACTCGCCATCGACCCGGCAAACACCAGGCTCGTTGCTGGTGGGACCGACCTGTGGCCCAACATGAAACGCAGACATCAGGGAGCCGGTACGGTGATCTCCTTGCGTGGCATCGAGGAACTGTCCGGTATCGAAGAAACCAACGATGGTGACCTCGTCATTGGAGCCACCACGACTCTCGATGTCATCATCGATGACGAGCGTGTCCAGCAAAGATATCCGGCTCTGATGACCGCAGTGGAGAGCATCTCGAGTCCACTGCTTCGCAATGCGGGAACCATCGGTGGCAATCTGTGCCTCGATACTCGTTGTACATACTACAACCAGAACGAGGAGTGGCGCCGCAGCATCGACTATTGCATGAAGGAGGAGGGGGAGACCTGCTGGGTCGCTCCCAGTAGTCCTCGATGCTGGGCGGTCTCGAGCGGCGATTCGGTGCCGATGTTGTGTGCTCTGGGTGCCGAGATCTCGCTGGTCTCGAAGCAGGGGGAGCGAAGCTTGCCCCTGGCTGACCTGTTTCTCGATGATGGCATCGAGTATCTGTCGAAACGACCCGACGAGATCGTCACCCGCATCCAGCTTTCAGCGCCCTCCGGTGAACGGACCGCGTTCTGGAAACTGCGTCGCCGTGGCTCCATCGATTTTGGTGTTCTCAGTGTTGCTGTCGCCGGCTGGTGCAACGGAGACAGCACTGACCGCATAGAAATCTGGCTCGGTTCCGTTGGCAGTACTCCGGTTCGTTGCGCTGATAGCATCGCTTCACTGATCGGAAAACCGCTCGATGATGAATCCATCGCCGAAGCAGCTGCCCTGGCGCGCAAGAGTGCCGGTGCCAATCCCCTCGGCAACACCGACTTCGTGCCGCAGTGGCGCGGCAAGATGATCGAGAAGTACGTCGATGCGGTGCTGCGCGAGGTGGCGGGACTCACGAGGCAGCGGATGAAGCCGAACCACGGTTGAGAAGACCTCACCAGAAGCGGTCCGATTCTCTGAATGAAGCGGATTCCATGGATGTGTATCGAATTACAGAACACCCACGACGGAAAAGAGGGTTTGTATGTTCGGCAGATTCGCACCTGGTCACATCGTAATCGGTGGGTTTCTCTCGCTGCTTCTATGCGGTTGCTCAGGGATCGGAGTCATTTCTCATTCCTCGGCAGAGATCAGCTCTTCCTGTACTAGCTTCACAGAACTCGACCTGGAGATCAGTGGAGAGCCAGGTAGTCAGGTCACCATCGAAAATACAGGCAGCCAGCGAATCGTCGGGTTTTTCAAGTTCCGGGTCGGAACCGAGGGCATCACCCACAACACCTGGAAGGTGAACGTGGCACCCGGTAAGGAGATGGATTTTTCTCTCCCATCTGTCGGTAGCGAATATCATCTGTCACTGGAAGCTGCAGGAGAATCGCCAGCTGCGGTCAAGGTCAATATCAAGAGACGAGGTACCGGCCGACCCGCTGAGCATCGGCTAGAAATCCAGAAGAAAAACGCCGATTCTGCCACCGAATCCGGATGACCTGTCCCGGCCAGTAAGACTCATTCTTTCAGCCACTGGCGGGCTCGTTCCAGAGCCCTGTCCTGTCCCCCATCGATGTAGAAGGTGGGATCGGATTGAACCTCGATGTCGACCTCGACACCTCGTCCGTCATAGAGCTTTCCATTGGGACGGAAACTCGCCATCGATGCACAGCGCACCTCGATCTGGGAATGTGGTAATTCGAAACTCATCGAACGAGCACTACCTCCGGAAGACGCAGTGCCCATCAGGGTTACGCGGGGGTGGATTTCCAGCGCGCCAAGGAAGATGTCGGTGGCGCTGAAGCAGCCGGCATCGGACAGGATCACCATTTTTTTAGTGTAGTAGTACTCCTGACGATGGCCGGTACGGTCGAGCAGCAACGCATGCCACTTGCTGAAACCATCGGGCACTTTCCATTCCGGCTTGAACCTGGCGAAAGTCTTGCGGATGACGGATCGTTGTTTTGAGGTCCATTCCTTGCTGTCGAGTCTCTGCATGAAGCGAGCCGCCAAATGGTTGTCTTTGAATTTTGACGATTTGCGGTAAACCGCGAAGTTGCCGACCCATGGGCCTTCATGGGGGCCTTCGCCGACCAGGAATCCCGCCAGCGCCAGCAGTGCGCTGCGACTACCGCCACCGTTGCCTCGAACATCGACGACCAAGCCATCCGTGCCACGGAAGCGCGGCATCCAGCGATAGACTTCTTCGGTGGCATCGCCGTTCATGCGACTGAGGCGTAGGTAGCCGAGGTTGTCATCCAGTAGGCGACTTTCGGTGCGTGGCCACTCCCTGTAGGTGGGTTTTCTATCGACAGGGGTGAGTTTGAGAGTGCGAGTTTTTTTGCCGTCTCCGGATGCGAGTTCTACCGGAAAGGCGGTTCGCATTCTCCACAAGATATCCCTGAATTCATGGTTGTCGTCGAGACGACGCCACATCATCACATCACGTAACATCCCCAGGGAGCGACGACGAACCAGTTGTGCACTCCCTGCACTGATAAACGGTGCCATGTCAGCGATGCAATCCTCGATGGGGCGACCATCGAGGGAGACGAGAATGGGAAAGTCGGGATGAAGAAGACCACTTCGATCGGAACGATATGCAACAACCTTATCGCCACTCTCACCGAGCAGGAAGGGAAGAAAGGGGCCCGTTTCGCCGGGACTGTAGGAATTGCTGCGGACCGCGGCATGGCCATCACCGAACTGCATCAGTGTCCGTTGCAGGATCACCACCAGATCGACCGGTGGAATTCGAGTATTGATCCCTTTTGAGTACTGACTCCGGATCTCCTGGCGCAGGATTTTATCGAGATCGAGGCGGCGTAACTGGAGATAAGCAAACTGATCGCGTAATGCGGTGGAGAAGGAGGCGATATCTTCGAGCGCTTGCTCTTTCGACAGCCAGATGGGGGCGGGCTTTTGAAGTGATTCAGGTGGCGAAGATTGCGTCTTGTTGGCTCTCCACAGCTTGTCCCGCTTGGCTTCGGTGTTGGAGATCCCCTCGAGAACAATTTCTGAGGATTCACCGATGGGGATCAGTCGCAGTGAAACGGTCTTGCCGGGTGAATGGCCCAGTAAAGCCATCGCTTCCATCAGATCTTCGGAGAACCTCTTGTGCAATTGGCGTGGCCATCGTTGTTGGCATTTTTTGATGATCTTCTCGACCGGGACGTCATCGATGGCGCTCAGGATGTACCAGTTCTCTCCGACAAGAACTTGCGGCTGCAGATCGACCCAGAGAATCGCATCGAAGGGGGAGGCCTTGTCGGGATGATCCTGATTGGGGAGAGTGTACGATCCAACGACAGGACCCAGGAGAGTGGCTGCTAATAGTAATGTGATTGTCATCTTCGTTCCCCTCTGTTGAATTCCAATCCTCCCCTGCAAGACTCCCAAAGGATAGTACTGCAGTTGTTAGAAGCGTACTTGCACTGGCATAGCTTGATAGACCGTAATATCTCGATATCACGAGTATTTTTATCTCATTGCCTGTACATAGTTTGAACATGGGACAGGAAAGAAACACTGTGTTTGTTTGTCGATATACACACTGATATCATGGTTATGGACAAGGAACTCTATTTTCCGGTACTCAAGATTCTTACCTATTCAAGAGTCTGCTTTGCTTTATTTGAACGCAATTGGCGGAGGTGTTATGAAGCGTATCGCTCTATTTGTTGTTGCTCTTCCTTTCTTGATCGGAATCCCTCAGGAGGGTTCAACTCAGTCTGTGCCGCTTGGCGACCTGATGATTGAATTGCAGCCCGTGGCCACCGGATTGACCTCACCGGTTGCTCTGGTCGGTGCCGGCGATGGGTCTGGCAGGCTATTTGTTGTCGATCAAGCTGGGGTGGTTCACGTTATCGATAACGGGACCTTACTTGCTGAACCATTTCTGGATGTTCGAAATCTGATTCCGGAACTGGGCTTTATCTTCGATGAAAGAGGACTGCTGGGTCTTGCGTTCCACCCCGATTATGCCAACAACGGGCGTTTCTTCGTTCGATACAGTGCTCCGCGAGACGGTGACCCATCCGAACCCTGCAGTGATCCGGATGGATTTATCGTCGGTTGTCACATGGAAGTCCTGGCCGAATATTCGGTATCTGCGACCGATCCAAACCGGGCAGATCATGACTCTGCTCAGATCCTATTAACCGTTGATCAGCCACAGTTTAATCACGATGCAGGGGATCTGGCCTTTGGCCCAGATGGCTACCTCTACATAGCGATGGGTGATGGCGGAGGGGCAAACGACAGCTTGGATGATCCGAATCTCCCACACGGCGAGTTGGGGCATGGTCAGGATATTGAAACCCTGTTGGGTGCCATGTTGAGGATTGATGTCGATAACGGAGCTCCTTACTCGATTCCACCTGACAATCCATTTGTGGGTCAGGCTGGTGCCGATGAGATTTATGCCTGGGGTCTCAGAAATCCATATCGCTTCTCCTTTGATTCAGAGACTGGCGACCTGTGGTTAGGTGATGTCGGACAGGGGATTTATGAGGAGGTTGACATCATCGAGCTGGGCGGCAACTACGGTTGGGCCATCCGAGAAGGTGCGCACTGCTTTGATCCTTTCAATAACTCAACGACTCCTCCCGATGACTTCTGCGATGCCACGAATCTGATCGATCCTGTCGCCGAATACACCCATGCGGATGGTCTTTCCGTGGTGGGTGGGTATGTCTACAGAGGTTCTCAGTTCCCGGAATTGCAGGGAAAATACCTGTTTGGAGAGTGGTCACGCTCGTTCGGCCCCGAGGGAAGAATTTTTTACATCGATCCGACGCCTGGGCTGACACCTTATCAGGTTCAGGAAGTACAGATTGGTGCAGGAAGTGCGTCGATGGGTACCTATGTGAAGGGTATCGGCGAAGATGATGATGGCGAACTGTACGTGATAACAGGTACTGAGCTGTCGCCATATGGAACCAGTGGCGCCGTCTATCAGGTTGTTGTGCCACGCGAGTTCAAGCGTGGTGATAGCAACGGCGATAACCAAACAGGTCTCGCTGATGTCGTCGTTGATATCGAGTACATCTTCTCGAACGGATCCATCGATTGTCTGGACGCGGCTGACGCGAATGATGACGGTTCCGTGGATCTCGCTGATCCGATCTTCACCATCCAGTATCTGTTCCTGGATGGCCCTCCCATCAGAGCTCCTTTTCCGAATTGTGGACTCGATCCATCGGGGGACGCTGGGGTAAATCTTGGCTGTGAAGCAGTTCCCTGCCCGTAAGGCGGTAACTGCTCAAGAGACGAATAGAGCCTCGGAGCTTCGCCCGTTGCGGAGATCTGGAGGCTCTATTTTTTTGGCTGTGAGTTTAGAGTTCGGTGTCTACCAGCGAGGTCATGTCGATACGGCGGAATTGTACCGGTGCGCCTTCTGCCTGGATCGCGATCTGTCCCTGACTTGCCGTGCAGTTGAATCCAAAGTTGACCAGTTCACCATTGAGCCATACGTGGATCGTGTCTGCTCGGCACTGAATCACCATCCGGTTCCAGTCACCGATGGGGTTTTCTGAATTGTCGGTGAGATTGAGAATCCGCCGGTTCTTATCCTCATCGACTCCCCACTTATCGGCGGGACCACGACGAGCAATCATATCATCGACATGGATATCTTCCCCGATACACCAAAAATCACCTGCGTTACCGACATGGAGCTGGCACTCGATGGATTGTGGAAACATCGCGTAAAGTCGCCTGGGTGTCGATGCATGGACCAGGATTCCGCAGTTGCCTGGTTTTGCTGCCCACCGATATTCCACCACCAACTGGTAGTCCTTGTAGGAATCTTCACTGATCAGATGACCTTGAGGATTCCCTTTACTGATCAGCAGTCCATCCTCGACAACGAAGGACGGGTCTACGTCCTTGCCGCCGTCGGCAGCAGGAACGTCGCTGTACCAACCAGTGAGATCCTCGCCGTTGAAGAGAGGGATGACGGGTGCCGATTCCTCCGCTGTCCAGGGCAGGGAGCTACAGCCGAAAGAGATGAAGCAGGCGATCAGCATCAGCAACGTTGAAGTGGGTATGTGAATATTCATGGCCACAAGGTAGAGGCTTACGGCTTGAGATTCTACTACTGATCAGACAGGTAGTGGCAGAGCTTGTTCGAGGGCGAGGAATTCCTTCCAGGCTTGTCGCCAGGCTCGCCGTGCTTCACGTAGTGATAGTAATAGTGTTGCGGTTACCTGCCCTTCTCGACAGGCTTTTTGATATTCGCGCAAGTTCTGGGCCCAGCGAGTCAGGTGTTTGTCTACTTGTTGGCGGGCGGACTCGACGCGCTGGCTCCATTCCGCGTTGGTCTCGGGAACGACCATCGAGAGAGAAGTTTCGTATCTTTCTGTCTGCCGTTCGAGTCTCTTGCGCCACTGAATTGGCGCCTCGGTTCGCTTGAGATTGCTGGTCAAGCCGAGCTTGTTCCCGGTCCAGATAGCCCACTTGGCTGGATCGAAGTGGTACCAGCGCAAACCATTGCGGTAATCAGCGGGGAAGGTGTGATGGAAGTTGTGATATCCCTCGCCGAAGGTCAGGTAGGCACAGATCCATGAATCCCTCGAGGTATTGTTTTCTGACCAGGGTTGGGTTCCAAGAATGTGGCAAAGGCTGTTGATGGAGAAGGTGGCCTGATGCGTGAAGACGATCCGGGCCAGTCCCGCGAACAGTAACATTCCCCAGGGACGACCGATGAGAAGGCCCAGTCCCAACGGAACTGCCACATTCATCATCAATGCTATGACCCAGTACCACTTCTGTTGCCAGACAACCAGTGGGTCTGCTTTCAAATCGGGCACGTTACTCAAATCGTCGACCTGGTCATTGTCGTGAAAGATCCACTTCATGTGGGCCCACCAGAAGCCACGAGTGGCATCATAGGGGTCGCCCTCGTGATCGGTGTGACGGTGATGACGACGATGCGAGGCGGCCCAAACGATGGCGGAGTTTTGTAACGCGGATGCTCCTGCTACCAGCGACAAGAATCGCCATGGAGCGGAGCCTTCATAGGATCGATGAGCAAACAGGCGATGGTAGCCGATGGTGATTCCCAGTCCGGAGAAGAGCCACATCACAAACGCCGAGGCCCACAGTGCCCAGTGACTGCCCGAGTACCACAGATAGATCGGAATTAGCAACATAGCTAGGATCGGACTGAGACTCAGAAAGAGAGTGTTGACCCACAGGATGGGGCCATCATTGCGTTTCTGGGTAGTTGTCATGTCGGTCATCGAGGCTCCCCGTTCTGGACGTGCCCCCATTTGGCCCTGTCAGGGCTCCGATTTCAAGCTTAGTTGGTATTGTTTCCGGATCTGGCGATTGCAGGGCTAATACCGCCCATTCACCCCAGCAATGCCTCGATGACCTTGCCGTGGACATCGGTGAGTCGGTAGCGACGGCCCTGGAACTTGTAGGTCAGGAGCTCATGATCGATTCCCAGGATGTGGAGGATCGTCGCCTGGAGATCGTGCACGTCCATCGGGTTGTCGACTATGTTGTAGCCGAGATCGTCGGTGGATCCGTAAGTGAGCCCGTCCTTCACACCGCCACCTGCCAGCCACAGGGTGAAGCAGCGCGGATGGTGGTCGCGACCAAACCCCTGCGGAGTCAGTTTACCCTGGCAGTAGCTGGTTCGTCCAAACTCCCCGCCCCAGATCACCAGGGTGTCATCGAGCAGTCCTCGACGTTCCAGATCGATGACCAGTGCGGCGGAAGCCTGATCTGTTTCACGACACTGGGTTCGGATAGCTCCCGGTAGGCTGCCGTGCTGATCCCATCCTTGATGAAATAGCTGAGTGAAGCGGACACCTCGCTCAGCGAGCCGACGAGCCAGGATGCAATTGTTGGCGTAGGTTCCCGGGGTTCTGGAATCGGGTCCGTACAATTCGAAGGTCTCTTCCGGTTCTCCGGATAGATCTGCGACCTCGGGAATTGAAGTCTGCATGCGCCAGGCGAGTTCGTTTCGAGTATTGGCAGCAATGATACCGGGTTGGCCCTGGTCGTCCTGTAGTCGATGCAATTCAAGCAACGTATCGAGCATTTTACGACGCATCGATCTGGAGAGTCCTTCGGGATCCTTCAGGAACAGGACAGGATCCTTGCCTGGGCGGAACTGGATGCCCTGATGTTCAGAAGGAAGAAAGCCGGCACCCCACAGGCGTGCATAGAGAGGTTGACCCGATTTGTTCTGTGTGACCATCGCGATACTTGCCGGTAGATCAGGGTTTCCAGCACCCAGTCCATACGAGATCCAGGCGCCGATCGAGGGTCGGCCAGCGATCTCCGAACCGGTCTGGACAAATGTGATGGCCGGATCGTGGTTGATCGCCTGGGTGTGAAGAGAACGGATGAAACAGAGCTTGTCAGCGATCTTCGCGGTGTACGGAAGTAGTTCACTGATCTGAGCACCGCTCTGGCCGTGGGCAGCGAATTCGAAGGGGCTTCCCGCCAGCGGTAGTGACGATTGGTTGCCGGACATGGCGGTCAGTCGTTGCCCCATACGGATCGAAGCGGGCAATTCTTCTCCGTGTCGTTGTTGCAGCAGAGGTTTTGGATCGAACAGGTCAATCTGCGATGGTCCGCCACTCTGGAACAACCAGATCACTCTCTTGGCACGGGGCTGAAAGTGCGGCTTGAGATCATTCATGGCAGAACCGGTTGTCGGCATCCAGCCCCACATGGCGCTACCAGCGGCCAGGCCTGCTGTTCGAGTCAGGAATTGCCGACGATTCAGATCGCTGGTACTACGGGAGCGGCGATTCATCCTGTCACCTCAGTCTCGTCGTTTCATCGTGATTGAAGAGAGTCGAACAAACCGCTGAAAGCGCTGCCCAGCTGGCGACATCCAGATCAGGGTCGATGGGACTATCGCCGATGGCTAACCAGCGCCCTGCGGCTTCCACGTCAGCGCTGAATTCATCAAACAGCTGAGCTCGAAGAGCCAGCAGCGAATTCAGTTCTCGATCATCGATCAGTCGGCCCAATAGCAGGCGAAATGCGTATGAGATGGCTTCCGCATGATCCTCTCCTCCCCGCAAGAGGGCTCGACGTGCCAGCATCCGGCTCGCCTCGACGAACTGCGGGTCGTTCATCAGTACCAGCGACTGCATCGGAGTGCTGGTTCGATGTCGTCGGGTCACGCATACATCTCGTTTGGATGCGTCGAAGATCATCATGGTGGGTGGTGGCGAAGTTCGTTTCCAGAAGGTGTAGAGACTGCGTCGATACAGTCCCTCGCCCTTCGAAGCGGTATAGGTGTGACCACTTTTTTCCTGCCACAGGCCTGGCGGTTGGTAGGGGAGGACACTTGGCCCTCCGATCCTGTCCACCAGCAGGCCACTGGCCTGGAGAGCGTGGTCCCGGACCATCTCCGCAGACATTCTGGTCGAAGGCCCCCGAGCCAGCAGGCGATTCATGGGATCATTTTCCAGAAGTGCCGCACTGCAATTCGATGACTGCAGCCATGTACTGGATGTCAGAATCTTGCGCAGCATCCTCTTCACGTTCCATCCGCTTTCGATGAAATCGAGTGCCAGATGATCCAGCAGTTGAGGATGGGAGGGACGGGCTCCCTGGGTGCCAAAGTCCTCCGAGGTGGAGACGAGCCCGGTGCCGAAGGCGAGTTGCCACAAGCGATTGACCGCAACGCGGGCGGTCAGCGGATGTTCCGGGGAGACGAGCCAGCGAGCCAGAGTGAGACGATCTTTCACGACACCAGGGGGCAGTGGTGGCAACACCTCGGGAACGTCCGGTTCGACCCGTTCGCCGGGAGCATCGTATCTGCCACGACCTAGCAGGTGGGTGGGTCTCTTCCGGGCCATCTCTTCCATCACCATGATCTTTGGCTTCGAATCGAGGAATCCGCTGAGAGCTTTACGTGCCGTTGCCAGCGCAGTACGTGCTGCTCGAGATTCCTCGTCAACGGCAAGCAGCCACCAACTGTAGATTTCATCCTCTTCGGCTTGAAACTCTGCTTGCGGATCTCGAACCTGCGAGAACAACTTGCGCACTTCAGCCTCGGAGATCGAACGGTTCAAGATGTGCATCTCGTCGACCTGCCCATCTTTGAATCCGTTATCGCGAAAGCGCTCTCCTATGGCGAAATATGGCCCGCCACCGGTGATGGGAGATCTCAGATGATCACGAACAATTTCAATCTCGGCTCTGACACCATCGAGCCACAACTGAATCCCATCGGCGCGGCTTGATCCATCATAAGAAAAGACCACATGGGTCCATCGACCCGGTTCGATCCGATCGACGGTGGAAACAGCGATCGCATCTCCCGGCCAGAAATGAATCAGAGCTGCACTGAGATGACCTTCCTCGATGAGGAGTTGATATCCCTGGCTGCCGGCATCGGTCCACGCTCTCGATCGATGAAGGATGACGGCACGTTCCAGATGATGTTCGCTACGAATCCACAGGGAGATGGTGAACGGGTCGTTACGGCTATAGGCGCCGAGACCACCGAAACCGAGTGCGTCATCTCCTGTGAGCTGGATCGCCTTTCCGGAGACTCCCTCGGAGAGAGCGAGGTTGCCCGGTACCTTTGCAGGATGTGCCGGATCGACCTTGTTCTGGCATGTGCCGTCGATGATTTCATCAAAAGAGAAGTGTCCCGTGACGTCGGTGAAGAAGGGAGGTGGATAGGAGTCTTCCTGCTGTTGCTGCCACAGATCAAACGCTTCGCGTCGCGTTCCACTCACCTCGCTGAGGTGTTCATCAGCATGATTTACCGCGGCCGTCAGCTCGACGATGCGATCATTATCCTGCTGATCAAATAGTGTCAACGCAGGTGTTGGAACTGCCGCGGTGAAGTGAGAATAAAGACCACTTTCATCGATGCCAGAGAAGAACGCCGATAGTGCATAGTATTCACGTTGCTGAATCGGATCGAATTTGTGGTCATGACAGCGAGCACACTCAAATGTGAGACCGAGAAATGCAGTGGAAAAAGTCTGCGTTCGATCTGCAATGTACTCGATGCGATATTCCTCCTCGACACTTCCACCTTCATTGGTCTGGCGATGCAGTCTCTGAAAAGCGGTGGCGAGCTGTTGATCAGATGTTGGCTCTTCGAGCAGGTCGCCAGCGATCTGCTCGGTGATGAACTGATCGTGGGGAAGATTCGAGTTGAAGGCATCGATGACCCAGTCGCGCCACTGCCACATCTGTCGGTGTACGTCCGATTGATAGCCGTAACTGTCGGCGTAGCGAGCGATATCGAGCCAGTGGGTAGCCATCTGTTCGCCGAAAGCAGGAGAAGCCAGCAGCTGATCGATCCATCTGTCCCACGCTCCCTCGCTGGAATCGGCGAGAAAGCTGTCGAGAGATTCGAGCGGTGGAGCCAGCCCGGTCAACAGGAAGGAGGCGCGGCGCGCCAGGGTCTGGGGATCGGCCATCTGAGAAGGAGACAGCCCTTCTCGTTCCAGCTGTGCGATGACAAAACGATCGATCGGGTGTTTCGACCAGGTTTCAGCGGAGACCTCGGGAAGGTCGGGAGGGTCTGGAGCGACGAAAGCCCAGTGCCGATCGAATTTGGCACCCTGTTCAATCCATCGCTCCAGAAGCTCGATTTCCGCGGCAGTCACCTCCAGTTTCGATTCCGGCGGAGGCATCTGGTCCTCGGGATCTTCGGCACGGAGTCGTTCCAGCATCAAGCTGGCTTGAGGATTTCCAGGAACGATGGGGGCACCATCGGACCGCTCTGAGATGGCAAAGCTGCGAAGATCGAGTCTTAACTGCGCCTTTCTGGCATTGCCATCGGGGCCGTGACAGGGATAGCAGCGATCGGAAAGAATCGGCAGAATGGTGCCGACGTAGTCGATTTCATCGGAATCTGTATGAGCGTTCAGAAGCGGCGAAGACAGGGAAGCCAGACTCGCTGCCAGAAATAGCAGCCAGATCTGCGGCAGTAGCTGTTGCAACCTACTCATGTTCGGATCGTAGCACGCCCATCCGGCGCAGGCAGCCAGGCACAGGTTGACGATCCCTGAACCGCAACCTGGTGTGCTCGACAAGTTGAGGATTCTGAAATCGATGTATAGCATTGACGGAGGGATCGCCGCGCCGCTGGAAAAATCGGTAAGGTGTCGATGTGTTGAGGAGATCTGACGTTTGACTGAAGAATTGAAATTGCGATGTATTGACGGTGCGACCGGTTCCGAACTGGAGCGGCGCGGGGTCGATCTCTCCTTGCCCTTGTGGTCGAGTCGAGCATTGCTGGATGCGCCAGAAATACTGGCGGATGTTCACCGCGATTACCTTGAGGCGGGAGCCCAGGCGATCACGACAGCGACCTTTCGTACCCACCGGAGATCACTGCACAAGGCTGGACTCGCTGATCGTTGTCGGGAATTGACCCAGCAGTCGGTGGAGATCGCCAGGTCAGTACGGGACCAGTGCGATCCCGATGCACTGGTGCTGGGTTCCGTGGCGCCGCTCGAAGATTGTTATCGACCTGATCTGGCGCCAGACGAAGAGACCTGCTTGCAGGAGCATTCCGAATTGATGGAACACCTGATGGCTGCGGGTGTAGATCTGATCCTGATCGAGACGATGAACCAACTGGCAGAGTCGCGGGCTGCCATTGAAGCGGCACGTCGAGTCGCTCCTGGCCAGTGGATGATCAGCTTCTGTACTCGCAGTGACGGACCACCGGGAGTGTTACTCAGCGGTGAGCCTCTCGCTCCGTTTCTATCCGAGTTAGCAGATGCTCAGGCGGTAGGTATCAATTGTGTGGCAGCGTTCGCCATCGCTGACCAGGTCAAGGTTCTACAAAAAGAGTTACCGGGGACTCCTCTTCTGGCTTACGGAAATATTGGTCACGCCGATGAGATGGGGAACTGGCACTCTTCAGATGCGGTGGATCCGGACCGTTATGCTGAATATTCCTCATCCTGGATCGAAGCAGGAGCTACCATCCTCGGTGGCTGTTGTGGAACCACTCCGGAACATATACGAGCGGTTGTCAGGAACTCGTTTTCCTGAATTGAGATGAGGTTCCTGAGTTGAGATGAGGATTGAACGATTTTAGTGGCCGCATCTCCCCTGTAGTATCACCTTTGTGCCGGAAATCCAGGTAGGCTTTCCAAGACGATGGCTCATAAGAAACCGGAGTCCGCCGATGTTCTTACCACTGATTGTTGCCTGCTGTATCTGTGCCGCAGATGAGCCGGTTCTTCCTGAACCAACAGCAACACCGCCGATGATCCTGGAGCGACTCGGTGAACATCGTCGACCAGTAGCGACCGATTCAGCGCAAGCACGACAGTGGTTTGATCAGGGGCTCGCCCTGATGTACGGCTTCAATTTTGATGGAGCGATTTCTTCATTTCTCCAGGCGACAAAGATCGATCCCGGATTTGCGATGGCCTGGTGGGGGATTGGCTACTCTTGCGGACCGAATCAGAACAATCCGACCATCGCTGAGCCGAAAGACCAGTGGTCCTACGCTGCGGCCCAGCGCGCTTTTGAGCTGAAGGATCGAGAAAGCGCTGTCAATCAGGCCTTGATCGAGGCGCTAGTACACCGCTATCAGTATCCTGTACCGGAAGACCTGGCTGATCAGAATCAGGCTTACCTGGATGCGATGCGGAAGGTGCGAGACCAGTACCCGCTGGATCCGGATGTCGCGACCTGGACCGCGGAAGCGATGATGGTGACCCAGCCGTGGGAATACTGGTCGCCCGACGGAGAGCCACTGGACCTCACACCTGAGTTCCGCGTCATTCTGGAAGGCGTGATGAGACGTCACCCCGACCATCCGGCAGCAAACCATCTCTATATCCATGTCATGGAATCCTCTCCCTGGCCCGAGATCGCCGAACCCGCTGCTGATCGTCTGATCGATTTGATTCCCGCCGCGGGGCATCTGGTGCATATGCCCTCTCACATCTGGATGCAGACTGGCCGTTATGACGATGCAGCTGATTGCAATCGCCGTGCTGCGGCACTGGACGATGCGTGGTTTGAAGGAGATCCGAGCGCCATGGAGTATCGCTTCTACATGGCGCACAATCGGCACTTTCTGGCCTTTGCCGCGACCATGCAGGGGCGTCGTCGTGAAGCGTTGTCTGCGGCTCGCGCGATCACTGAGGAAGTTCCGCCACCGGTGATGAAGGCACTCGCTTTCATCAGCGATGGAGTGGCTTCCAGTAAGTGGCACGTGTTGGTTCGATTTGGTATGTGGGAAGCGATTCTCACCGAGGCAATTCCGCCGGAATGGGCAGTCGTTGGGCGATCGATGCGTCATTACGCCCGAGGCATCGCCTTCGCCAATACAGATCGTATCGAACAGGCTCGTGCCGAATTGACTGCTTTCGATGAAGCGGTCAAGGCGATTCCCGCCGAGCACTGGGATCTCGGTAGTCAGCCAGCGGTCGAGGTGATGCCATTGGCACGCCTGGTGCTCTCCGGAGAGATTGAATTCAAGGACGGAAATCGTGATCAGGGGCTCGATTTGCTGGCCGAGGCGATCGAACTGGAGGAACGTCTCGAATACTCCGAGCCGTCAACCTGGATGATGCCGGCTCGACATGCCTATGGAGCGCTGCTCATCGTGGCGGGGCGTTATAAGGATGCTGAGAAGGTCTATCTGAGAGATCTCGAGATCTTTCCAGCCAATGGTTGGGCGCTACTAGGTCTTCGTGATGCGCTGCGTGGTCAGGGACGACCCATCGAAGCGGCCCGAATCGACCAGTCGTTCCGCAAGGCCTGGCGGAGTGCTGATGTGATTCCTCCCGCTTCCTGTTATTGTGGTGAGTCGGTAGGTAAGTAGATGGAATCAACAGGATTTGAGAGTGCTGGGCAGCGGCAGATCGGGGATAAAATCAATTCATCAAGGGTGATTCTTCGGGAGGCCACTGAGCAGGATCGCCAGGAGATTTATAAAGCCCGTCACGATGTTTATGCGGTTGAGCTGGGCCAGCATCCGATGCACCCCGAACGATTGCTGAAGACACATCTCGATGAGTTCAATCGCTACATTGTGGCGATTGTCGACGGTCAGCTTGCAGGATTTATCAGCCTCACTCCACCCGGTGGGAGTGAGTATTCCCTCGACAGTTATATCCCCCGGGAGCAGTGGCCCTTCGATGCTACCGATACCCTGTTCGAAGTGAGATTGTTGACGGTTGTTGAGAAGAATCGGGGTTCGTTGCTCTCCTCGGCGTTGATGTACGCGGCATTCCGTGCTGTGGAGGCTTCTGGTGGAGAACGGATGATGGTGATCGGCCGCAAGGAGATCGTTTCCATCTATAAAAAAAGCGGTTTTCAGGATCACGGCATCGAATTGATTCGCGGCAAGGTGACCTTCCATCTGATGAGTACCACCGTGGACCGGGCTCGGGCAGTGGCCGACAGTAAGCCTGGACTGATTTCGAGAATTGAAAAAACCATCGATTGGCAATTGACCGAATCTTTGAGAAAACCCGCCGCTTGTTTTCATGGGGGTGGATTTTTTCAGGATGTGGGGGAAGACTTTCGCTCCCTGTCGAGTCATCAGGAGATCGTAAATGCAGACGTTCTCGATGCCTGGTTTTCTCCGGCACCGGGAGTTCTGGAAAGCCTTTCCGAGCACCTCGACTGGCTGGTTCGAACCTCGCCTCCGACCGGTTGCGAGGGTCTGATCGAATCGATCGCCACTGCCCGAGGAGTTCCCTCCTCACGAATCTTGCCCGGTTCCGGTTCCTCCGATTTGATCTTCCTCGCTTTTGGTCAGTGGCTCACGGCGGAGAGTCGCGTGCTGCTGCTCGATCCAACATATGGTGAGTATTTTCATGTCTGCGAGCAGATTATTCGCTGTCGTGTGGAGCGTTTTCCTCTCCGGCGAGCTGACGGCTTTCAACTGGATCCTGTAGCGCTCGAAGAACGACTCTCCAGCGGTGATTTTGATCTGGTTGTGATCGTCAATCCCAACAGTCCGACCGGTCGCCACCTCCCTCGGCAGCGACTGGAACAACTCATCGAGCGAGTGCCGAAAAACACCCGTTTCTGGATCGACGAGACCTATGTCGAGTATGTCGGACACGAGCAGTCGTTGGAGGCGTACGCCTGTCTCAAGGACAATGTGGTGGTTTGCAAATCGATGTCGAAGGTGTACGCGCTGTCTGGGGTGAGGTCTGCATACCTTTGCGCTTCTGCGGCATTGCTCGAACCGTTGCGAGCTCTGACGCCACCATGGGCAGTCAGTTTGCCGGGCCAGGTGGCGGCCGTGAAGGCTCTGGAAGACCCCGCTTATTACCAGCAGAAGTACAGAGCCACTGGAGCCGCAAGGGAACAGTTGAGTCTGGATCTACAGCAACTGGGACTTGAAGTGATTCCAGGGGTCGCTAATTTTTTGCTGACCTTTCTTCCCGAAAATGGTCCTGACGCTGCCCAGGTGGTGAGCAGTTGCCGGCAACGGGGTGTTCATCTACGCGATGCCAGCAACATGGGAACTCATCTGGGGCCTCATGCCCTACGAACTGCAGTGAAGTCTACCGAACAGAATCAGCGGATTGTGAGCGCCATCGAGAATGCGCTGCAGCCGGTCAGCGCCTGAGCGATTCAGCGCCTTTTGATTCGATACAGCACGTGTCGGCGGAGTGGGTGACCAGGCTCCAGATTCGGATGATCAAAGTCTCCCTCCGGGTCCCGCATCATGCCGATCTTTTCCATCACACGAAGAGAAGCTAAATTTTCGGGGACGGTGAAGGAGACGATCTCGCCGAGCTTGAGCGGGCCAAGTCCCAGATCGAGCGCTGCCAGCGCTCCCTCCGTGGCGTAGCCCTGGTTCCAGAATCGAGGTCTGATGCGCCAACCGATCTCGACACAGGGACTGAAGGGAAGATTCTCGCGAATGGCGAGGCCGATACAGCCGATGAACTGGGTTGTTTCTTTCAGTTCAACAGCCCAGATTCCGAAGCCGTTTTTCTCGATATGAGTCTGGAACTGATCAAGCATCGAATTGCTGCGAGAACGGCTGAAGGGGCCGGGCATGTAGCGATTGAATTCGGGATCGGCCATCATCTCGGCAAAGGGGTCCCGGTCATCTTCGATCCAGCGACGAAGTATCAGTCGTTCCGTGGTGATGGAATCGTCAACCGGCACCATTGCAGCCCTCCCCGCCACGATTGTAGCGATCCGGGGTGATGGGAATCCAGACGCCGGGTAACGATATCCCGACAGGGAGGACTGCAGCGGTCTGTCAGCCCGGTGCTAGAACTCCTCAGGTTGGAGCCAGTTCCGAACACTGGATGCCGTGACGTCCGGATCGGGGCTGTAACCGGATTCCTCCAGTGCGTGCAACAAGCCGTCGTCGTATTCCAGGTTTGCAACAGACTCTACCACTACAGTTCCGTTGATCAGGCCACCGAGTCGCAAGTGCAGAGCATCGTTTTGCCACTGCACATCGCTCAGCTGTAAATAAATCTGGGCGAGGCTGGAAAAACTCGCTTCATTATTCCCGAGGGTCGCACAAAGCAGTTTTTTACGGAAGGTGTCCCAGTACTCCCTGGACATCGGGATTTCAGCAACGAGTTCGTCGCCCTCGAGGCGAAACCATGGGATGTTGCGAGCCGCGGAATCCAACATCAGTTTGATCGAGGATTCGTCCAGATCGCCTTCACCGCGGGTCTCATCGAGATCCCGATGACTCAGTTCCTCCAACACATTTCGATGGAGGGTGCGGTTGAGGACGGCCAGGACCTGGGAGAATTGCCTGACATGAAATCTCTGCACACCGGAGAGTCTTTCTTCGTCATCGAGATAGATCTTCACCGAGTCGAGAACCACCTGTTGATTGGCCCACATCACTTCGGGACAAGCCGAGAAGTCATCTCTATCGAATGGGATCTCAGTAAAGCAGCCTAACTGGATGGTTCGTTGACCGTTCAGGCATTCGATGATGGCCTGACGAGCCTTCGGGATATCGCCCTTTTTGGAGGCACAGATTCCTTCGTTGATTCCGATGCATTCGAGGGTGTCGGAGCGGGCATCGTAGCGCAGGAGCAGGTCCCTCCGGTCGATCTTGATCTCGCAGCCGGTCAGCAGCAACAGCAGCAGTGCCAGGGGGATCAGTAGCATCTTTTTCATCGTGCATTCCCTTTCGTTGCGCTCAGGACTCGGTCCTGAAGTCGTCAGAGACGGGGCTCTACCCGGATGAGGGGATTTGCCGGGGAAACCGAACGGATTTTTCTGAAAATGGACAGGAGTAGTCCTATCTGTTTGAATGGTAAAGAGATGCGAAAGAACCCTCAGGACACAGCCGAGTATCTGAAACGCTGGAAACAGGGTGATGAGGAAGCTCTCGATCAGCTTCTTCGTCATCTGATGCCATGGGTTGAGCAGCGGGTTCGGAAACGTCTGGGCCAGCAGCTTCGAGCGCGGGAAGAGACCCAGGATCTGGTTCAGCAGACGATGATCGATTTTCTGGATTATGCTCCCCGCACCGTCATCGAGGATGGGCAGCACCTACGGGCGCTGCTCGCTCGCATCGTGGAGAATGCGATCCGGGGTCGACACGATCATCATAGTGCCCAGTTGCGTGCCATGCAGCGTGAGGTGCGCTGGCCGGGGGATACCCGGTCGATGGCACCGATGGCAGGAGATTCCAGAGACCGCCCAAGTTTTGCTGCTCAGTTCAATGAAGAGTCAGCACTGGTCCAGCTGGCCCTCGAGTTGGTTGACGATGAAAGCCATGACATCATTTTGCGTCGTCTGTGGTCCAGGGATTCGTTTGAACAGATTGGCAAGTCTCTGAGCATCTCCGCGGATGCGAGTCGGATGCGATTTCACAGGGCCGTGGCTCGTCTTTCTGGATGCGTGGAAAAGATTCGACAAGGAGAACTCGGTGGACTTTTATCGCAAGAGATAGAGGGGGAGGAAGAGTAAACGATGTCGACTGATCCTCATCAGGGTGATTCCCATCGTGAGCGTGCTATCGAGGAAGCTATCGTTCGTTTCCTTGACCTCCGTCATCGAGACGCCGATGTTGATATCGATCATTTTCTTGCTGCAGAAGACGAGCAGCTGAGATCTGCAATTCGAACACGTATCTCCTCATCCATCGAGACGATGGCGATTCTCGGACAGGTGGCTACCGATGAAGATCAAATTCCCACGATCCCCGGTTTTCAAATCGAGCATGTCATCGGCAGCGGGGCTCTGGGCACAGTGTACCGGGCGCATGATGAAACTCTCAATCGATCCGTTGCCATCAAGATATTGCGAAAGGGCACCGCTGAGTCGCGTCGTTCTCGGATTCTGACGGAAGGACGACGAGCAGCTGCCCTCTCCGATCAAGCCATTGTCACCATTCACTCGCTGGTGGACGAAGGTGATTGCTCTGCCATCGTCATGGAATTGATTGAGGGACATTCCATCGATCGGGTTGCCGCAGGACTGAACGGGATTCAGAAGGCGAAGCTGCTGACGGATGTGGCCAGGGCCATCCGGGTTGCTCATTCTCAAGGCATCATCCACCGCGACCTGAAACCGCAAAATGTTCTGGTCACACCCGAGCTAGATGTGCGTGTGCTTGACTTTGGTCTCGCTGTATCGAGTGACGAGGAGGAGGATCGAAGTAAAGGAGTGTTCGAGGGGACGCCACTGTACGCTTCTCCAGAGCAGGTCTCAGGTGGAGCGTTGACGCCTGCTAGCGATATCTTCTCTTTTGGTAGTTTGATGTACCGAATTCTTACCGGTTCGGCTCCCTTCGAGGCGGAAACGGTCCCCAATATTTTCGAGGGGATTACCTCCCAGGAGCCTACATTTCCACGACGTGTTGATGGCAGCATCGATACTGATCTTCAAGCCATCTGCCTCGCCTGCCTCGCCAAGAATCCTGCGGACCGTCCCGATGCACGACAGGTTCACGAGGATTTGAGACGATTTCTTGCCGGCGATTCGGTTCGTCTACGGCCCGCTCTCTACAGTGACATCCTGCGCCGCAACATATCTCGCCATGGTGAGAATCTGACGGAGTGGAGCCATCAGGGACTGATCTCGGAGGAAGAAAAGGATCGTCTCGATCTGGTCTATCGACGGATCCTCGAGGAGGAGGACCACTGGATCGCCGATACCAGGAGTCTGACTCTCAAGCAGATCTTGCTCTACGCCGGTGCATGGATCGGTGTGATGACGACAGCCCTGTTCGTGTTCTATCCGTTCAACGAGGATCCCGGCGATCTGTCGCGGTGGTTGGCGCCGACTGCCATCTGTCTGATTCTGCTGGGAGCTGGCGAGTTTGCCCGTCGTCTTAAAGACCAGATGGTTTCGGCGGTATTTCTCAGCGCTACGGTGCTCGCGCTGGTTCCAGCGATGGTTGCCCTGTTTCGAAATTTCTCCTGGTTGGCGCAAGTTCCGCCGGATGTCGTGCAGTTACTGGGGGGCAATGATGTCACCAACCAGCAGATACTTGCCGCAACCCTGGTCAGCCTCGGTTTGTCGCTGTTTGCCCTGCGCCAGTTACAGATGACTGCTTTTGCCTGGACAACCACGGTGTTGATCACGGTCAGCTATTTTTCGTTGTTACTGGTCTACAATTATCTTGATTGGGCCAACGACGGCTGGAAATCGGTCGCATTCTTGCCGCTGGTTACCCTGTTACCCTTCGGTCTTCAGCTGGAGCGAAGAGGGCGGGTCCGATGGGCATTGCCATTCCATCTGCTTGTGCTGGTGGTCGCGGTGCTTTCCCTCGATGTGCTGGCCCACGTTGGTGGACCTCTGGAATTGATCGAGCCAGTGGATGATCGCCACCTGACCTACTTTGCTTTCGCGATCAATGGGGTTCTGTTCATCGCTACGATGTGGATTTGCGAACGGAGCAGCAGTCTCGATCTTCGTCGAGGAGCCAGGATCCTTGAATGGATTGCACCATTTCATATTCTCGGGGGACTCTTCTTCTATGCGACGGACACGGCGCGGATCATCGTGAATCCTGAGCCGGAGCAGGGGGTCTTCTACGGTCTCGATCCGATCGGTTGGCGAGCGATAGCACTTTATCTGGGTGCGGTTGCGGCAACCCTGGCACTGGCATCCTGGGGATGGAGATCACGCTTCCTGTTCGGTGGGCTTGCGGGAATTGTCTCCGGTACCCTGCTACTTCTCGAGCAGACGCTGCTTCCCCAGTTCTGGGTCGTCCTCGTCTCTGCGGTGATTGGAATCGCGGTCGCCCTGATGTCTTACCATCGAATTCGTATCCGAGGAGCGGATCCTGACCAGTCAGTCGACTGACCTGATTTGTGATCGGATCGTCGACGAGACTCCATCCATCTGCGACACTGAGCACCTTCTGCAGGAGGGGAGGCCGATGCAAATCGATCTGGATGGAAATCCCGATTTTGGTGAGGCACATGTTCAGCTCGATTCGGGTGAGCGCATCCGTGCTGCTTCCGGGGCGATGAACTGGATGAGTGGACCGCTGCGCTTGAAGGCTCGTCTGCTCGGCGGAGTCTCCACCTCACTGGCTCGACGTTTTCTGGGCGGTACCTCCCTTTTCATCACCGAGTTCTCAGCGGATGGTTCGAGCCAGCTTGCCCTCAGTCATGCGATGGCAGGAACCCTGGTGCAGATCCCGGTGACGAAGGAAGGGATGCTGATCGCTGGTGGTGCCTTCACCGCGTGTACCGAGGGGGTTCGTCTGAAAACCCGCTTCGGTGGTTTCAAGGCCTTCTTCAGCGGGAAAGGGGCATTCTTCATCGAAGCCGCGGGCGCTGGTGAAGTGATGTTTGGTGCCTACGGGGCAGTGGTGGAAAAAGAACTGGATGGGGAACTGGTGGTCGACAACGGCCACGTCCTTGCCTGGGAGCACACCCTCGATTGGAAACTGGGGACAGCCGGTGGATTCAAGAGCACCCTCTTTTCCGGTGAGGGACTGGTGATGCGGTTCTCGGGGCGAGGACGTATCTGGTTACAGACTCGCCATCTGGCGGGGACTGCGGGGTGGGTCACTCCGTTTTTGAGAGGATAAGCCACGATGCAATTCGAGATCCTCGAACAGGGTGCCTTTCAATCAGCACTGATTCACTTCGATTCGGGCGATCGAGTGCTGAGCGAATCGGGTGCGATGGTGCGTGCTTCAGGCAATGTCGATATCGACGTCACGACCCGCGCCAAGAAGGGTGGGGGATTGCTGTCGGGAGTCAAACGCATGTTCAGCGGCGATTCCTTCTTCCTTTCCACATACTCGACGACAGATGGATTGCCGGGAGAGGTGGGCATCGCACCGATATTGCCGGGAGAGGTGAAGACCATCGAGCTCGATGGTACGACAGAGTGGATGACCGCAGGAGGGGCATTCCTCGCCTCCGGTGGAGATGTGGAACTGGACACCGAGTTTCAGGGCCTGGGCGGAATGTTCAGCGGCGAGAGCCTCTTTTTCCTCAGGGTAAGCGGTACTGGTTCGTTGTTAGTGGGAGCTTTCGGTGCGCTACGAGAGCTAGAGGTTGATGGAGAATTGACCATCGATACCGGTCACCTGGTCGCTTACGAGGCGACTATCGGTTACAGCATCTCGAAAGCGGGTGGTTCGTGGATGCAATCATTTTTGGCCGGTGAGGGCTTTGTGATGAAGTTCAAGGGCAAGGGTCGGGTGCTGGTTCAGACCCATGACGCGAGCGGATTTGGTGCCCGGCTGGGTCCGCTACTGCCGGCGAGGGAGTGACGATGAAGTACCGAATAGACTGCCAGCCTGGCTACTCCTATCTCGAGGTGGAACTGGACCAGGAGGATTCGATTTCGAGTGAGTCGGGAGCGATGGCCTGGATGGATCCTGCCATCCAGATGGAAACATCGACTCGCGGTGGAGTTTTTCAGGGTTTGAAACGCAAGGTCCTTTCCGGTGAGTCCTTCTTCCAGAACACTTACACCACCACCGAATCGGGAGCTCGCCTGTCTCTGGCTCCGGGGCCTGCTGGTGGCATCGTGGCCAGAGAGATGGAGGGTGAGGAGATCTTCCTGCAGAAGGGTGCCTACCTGGCATCGATCGGTGATCTCAAGATCGATACAAAGTTTGATGGTCTCCGTGGTTTCTTCAATGAGGGACTGTTCATCCTTCGTTGCTCGGGAACCGGTACGCTGTTCTTCAATGCTTACGGAGATATCCAGGAAGTGGATGTAGATGGAGATTACCTGGTCGACAATGGCTATGCCGTTGCCTGGGAGCCAACCCTGGAATATCGACTGACCAGGGCGCGACGTATTCGTTCCTTTCTGTTCGGCGACCAGATCCTGCTGAGATTCTCGGGTCGAGGAAAGGTGTGGGTACAGTCACGTTGTCCACACGCCTTTGCCAGCTGGGTCCACCCGTTCAGGCCAAAAAAGCAGAAAAATAACTGAAGAAGTGAGTCTGGATCGGTTTGGGAATCGGATTTGAATTCAGTTTATGATCTGAATTCCTGTAAATTCTTGACGATGAAACTGAGAGCACACGAATTGCTGTAAGGAGCTGCAATGACCAGGGCAGACGGCCAGACCGATTACATTTCAGAAGATGCGGTTGGAGCCATAAAAAAGATCGGTGAGTGTCGGGAGCTGCCGGCGGGGGAGCAGTTCATCGAGATGGGTGAATTTGACGAGAGTATCTATTTTGTCGAATCCGGCAAGTTGGAGGTGTTCCAGACCGATGAGGTGATCGGCTCCATCGAGGCCGGGGATGTTGTCGGCGAAATGGCATTCATCGACCGGCGGCCACGTACCGCAAGTGTACGAACCGCAACTGATTCTGTTCTGTTCCAGGTTGAGCGAGCTGATTTGCTGAAGGAGCTGTCTGGCGATGCGGTCGTCTTGATGGACTTTGTGCGGTCGATCGAAGCTCGCCGTGAAGCGCATCTGGCTTCAGAGTCAGAAACGGAAGTGGATGAGTTTTTAACCAAAGTTGCCGAGGAAGCCACCGCGCACCGAGCGGTGAACCATCCTTATCTCGAGGCGTTGAGAGAAAAATCGTTACCGGACATGAAGTGGGCTCTTGCCGATTTTGCCCGTCAATATCATGGTTATTCAGCGCACTTTCCGCGCTACCTGACCACGGTAATCGGTCGCCTTGAGCTTCCGGAACATCGTGCCGCTCTGATGGAAAATCTTACAGAAGAAGCAGGGATCTACGAATCAGAAGAGCTTGATGAACTGGCCGAAATCGGGGTCGAGAAGGGATGGGTCGACGGAGTCCCACACCCGATTCTATTCAGACGTTTCTGCGAGGCTGCTGGAATCGAGGATTCTGCAGCAGATCACGATTCCGTGGAAGTCATCTGCTGGAGAGAGATGTTTCTTGCAGTGCTCTCGGGGGGGTCGACCGCTGAGGCTCTGGGGGCGCTTGGCCTCGGAACCGAGAATGTGGTGAGCACCATGTATCAGCACTTTCTCCCGGCTCTTGAGGTTCTGGATGTCCCTGCTTCCGAGACCGTTTTCTTTCCATTGCATGCTGCAGTGGACGACCATCATCAGGAAACTCTGATGGATATCTCCCGTCATTATGCGGGAACCGAAACAGGTCGGCTTGATTTGCTCAAGGGAATGCGCAAGGCGTTGGCATTGCGCGCCGGATTCTGGGATTGGTTGCACATGCGTGCGCTCACAAAGGGAGCATGCGATCAAAAAACCACGGTCGTGTTCGGTCAGTGATGGATCGCTCCGATTGACCAGCAGCGGCTGCCAGGGCAGGCAGCTACTTGGTATGTTTCACCCATTGACGAAGTAGTAGCCGAGGCGCCTCTGGATCGTCCACGTATTCGGTACGGTCATGAAGGGTGGTGCAGTTGTCCACCCACAGCATTTCGCCGCGCTGCAGTCGGAAGTCTGCGACGGACTCTTCTTCCTCGAGACAATGGTCGAGGGAATCCAGCGCATTCTCCAACCCTTCCGGGAAGGCAACTTCCGCCTTTTCGTAGCCCTTTTCGATCCAGAATCGCATGTAGCGACAGATCAAACCTTGATCAGGATCAGAACGGAACACGGGAAACTGGTTTCGCAACCGTTGGCTTTGATCGGCACCGGGAGTGACGATGTCTCTCAGATGAGAATTTTCGAGTATCGACAGGGAGTGGTGATCGGTCTCCTGGAGTCTCAAATAAGCGCGAATCGCGCAGGCTATCCGGGAAGATCCTCCCTCGGAGGCGGCCCGGATGCAGATGAGTCCGACCATATCGGGGAGGACATCGATGGCGCTGGAATCGGTATGGAGGCCGGTGGCGGCGCGGGTCTGGCTGACCGGGATGGCGGTTTTGGTGTAATCACCACCACGATCCTTGACCTCGTAGAGTCGACCATAGTTACCGAGTGGATCCCCGAGCAAGACTCCAAAGGCAAGATAATAGCGACGCAGGAACTGGTCGTCGTATTCGGCTACGGTGGGAGGGGAAACCCGGGCGACACCGCTTCCCGAGGTGAGCTCGACTCTTACCCGGGAAGCAAGCTCCGTCAGGCATTTCATCCCGGCTACATCATCCATCGAGACATCGTCCTCGACCACCTCGGGACAACGCTGGATCCAGTCGTTGATCTCGTCACCGATGCCATCGACAAAACCCATCCGATGCTCTGGTCTCTGCATCAATTCAGAAGCGATCCATGGTGATCGTTGGAGGTTCATCTGGTCACCTTTCGACTCGAATGGCGATGTGTAACGGCTGGTCACGTAGAGGTCCGAAGAACTCGGGATCCTGTAGGATTATATCCTCGGTCACGGTCAGCTCCTTGAGTTCCGGAAATTTTCGGAAACCCGCCTCGCGAAGTGCATTGAAAATGTCCTCGAAAATTTTATGTATACATCTCACGGGGACAGTATCCCCATCCTTCAATGCGATGGTGCCATCAAAGATGTTGTCCTTGCCGGAGAACCAGCCACCAGAGCGATTGAAGTGGAAGCGCGCATCGTCCGATGCGAGGAACGGATGGACCGGGTGGGGCAGAGAGAAGATGAACTGCCCTCCTTCAGCGAGGTTCTGATAGACGAGAGCCATCGATTTCATCATCTGCTCGATGGTCAGGTAGTTGTAGACGAAGACGGCGGTGATCAGGTCGAAACGGGAGCCGGTACTTACCTTGAATTCACTCGCACACCCCACCGAATACTGGATGCCGAGGGACTCCTGTTCTTCCTTCATGTCGGCCAGTTTGATCATGCTGGAACTGATATCGATCCCGTACACCTCTATCGGATGATCTCGAGCGAGCTGTCGGGTGAAATATCCCTCCCCGCAGCCAAGATCGAGGATTCTCTTTCCTGCAGTAGGAGAGCACCAGTTCAGAAGGAAGGGCCTGGCGGTCCAGTCCGATAACAGTTTCGGTTCATCTCGGACCCAGTTATCAGAGCTGTCATCGAATATCTCTTCTGCGCTTTCTGATTCCATCGACATGGCTACTCCCTCTGTGGCTTTCTCTATCCAGATTACATTCGGGAGTCGCGGATTACTTTGTATTTTTCCCGATCCTCTTGGGTGGTTATCCAGTTAGACAGTTTTGTTGTGGATGTCGCGGCCAGGGATCCGTGGCATCGACTGAGAAACAAGCCAGATATCTTCCGGGAGTGGTGGCGGCGAGCCGGATCAGGCGGCATCATCGGACCTGGAAGGATCATCCATGACCGATCAATTGCAAATCGATGTGAAACCATACGAGTCCGATTCAGATACCTGCGTGATTCAACTGAATCGGGTTGTTGCCACGACACCGGAGTATTACTCGACCCCGGAGGATGCAAAAGAGAGCCCTCTGGGCAGGAAACTGATCGAGATCGACGGACTCGAGGCAGTTTTGATGCAGGATCGGCTGGTGACCCTTCTGAAGCCGGTGGACGGTTCGTCCTGGGAACCGATAACTGAAGCGGCTACCGATATGATCCGCGATCATTATGAAGATCTGGATCGAGTTCACAGTCAGCGCACTCGCGAGATGAATGAGTCGGAGAAGCAACTATTTGTCGAAATCCAGAACATTCTCAACGATGATCTCAATCCGATGGTGGCTGCTCACGGTGGATTTATCGAGGTGGTCGATGTCAAGGAGGACGACATCTTCATCCACATGGGTGGCGGCTGTCAGGGCTGTGGGATGGCAGCGATGACGTTGCGGCAGGGGGTCGAAACCTTGATCCGTCAGAAGTTCCCGAGGATTCGAAATATCCACGATTCCACCGATCATACCGCTGGCGAGAACCCCTATTATGCCAAATGAAACTCCCGATCTTCCCGGGAGCTATCCGGCTCCGGAGGGGCTGATCTGGCATCCGGTATGTAGCGTTAAAGACGTCGATGAAGAAGAACCCTATTTCACCGCTGCAGCAGGTAAGGAACTGATGGTGGTTCGGCAGGGAGTCAGAATCACCGTCTTTGATGACCGCTGTCCGCACATCGGCTCCTCGATGGTGGGGGCGACAGTCGAGGATGGCCAGGTGGAATGCCCACTTCATGGAGCTTGCTTCGATTCCAGCAATGGAGCCGTACTCGATGGCCCGACCACCGATGATCTGGTGTGCCATGCGGTGAGAATCGTTGAAGATCGGGTTGAGGTTGCCCTTCCCGGCCAGTCCTCCCCATCCTGATTCCATTCCTTCAGATCGATTCGATCCCCTTGTCATACCTTGCCTCGCGGTGAGGATGCGCGAAACTACTTGAAACCGCTGGAACGGGCTGAGGGAGGCCATATGAATCGCGCTATTATTACACTTCTGATGTTGTTTCTATCCTGTGGCTGCATTGTCGTGCAGTCCGATGCGACCCGGCTCGACGAAGAGACCGGTTCTCTCCATGTCGATCTCCGCTCTGAAACGGATGGGAAAGAATCTGATTCGGATGATTCGGGGAAGGACGGCAAGGACTCAGAAATAGCCGAGATGCGAGAAAAGATCTCGGAACTGGAACGCAAGGTCGAGCAAGCTGAGACCCGGATGGAGATCGCTGAAATGGAGAGAGAGCTCGCCGAAGAGGCGAGGGAGCATCGCCACCGAGAGGGCGAAAGGGCGCTATCCGATGCCGAGCGCGATCTGGAGCTATTTCATCAGTTTGGTCGACCTGAAATGGCCCATGGTGCCCAGCGAGGCCTCGCTTTTGCCGAGAGTAGCTTTCTCGATGCCAAGGCTGAGTTGGAGCAACTCACCATCCTGTACGAGGGTTCGGAACTGGAAGATGGGACCGATGAACTGGTTCTGGAACGAGGCAGGAGAGGTCTTGAGAGGGCTAAAAAGGCTCTGGATCAGCAGCGTCGCGATCATCGGCACTCGATGGAGATAGAGATCCCCACCAAGGAGCGGGATCTGCAAAGAGCCGTCGCCGAAGCACGAAGAGATCTGGAGCGAGGCGAGCTGGAGTCCACCATCGCCGAGTTGAGGTCCGAACTGGAGCAAGGAGAGCGCGACCGAGAGCTCGATAAGATGCGCGAGGACCTGGAAGAGCAGCGTCACGATCTTCGCGAGCTGACCGGAGACCGTTCCCCAGCGACTCCAGTGGCCTGGAGAGTTTTCTGATGCCATCGATCATCCTGGTGACGATGCTCTGTATCGTGCCCGGGTTCAGTGAGGCCCAGGAATCGAGCAACGATTGGCGCCAGCAAGCTCATGCAGCGCTCGAAAAGACGGTCACCTATCTCCTCTCGCATCAGGAGCCCGATGGTGCGTTCGGGCACTGGCGAGGCCCCATCGGTTCCGATGACTGGGGCTGGTCGATTCCGGGTCAGCATTATTCCTGGCAGGTGGCCACCACCGCCATCACCTGTATCACCTTGATGGATCTTGGGGATCAGATACCGGAAGGTGCTGAAGATGCGCTGGAACGGGGTCTCGATCACATCTGCAAGAATGGTCGTCGCAAACGCATCGCCAACTGGGATACCGATAATTTATGGGCTTACGTCTATGCGCTGGAGGCGGTGGGCCGGGCCCTGGCAGAGGATCCGGCTCGTTTTGGCGCCGAGCGACGAGCTCGGCTTCGATCCCTCGGTGAAGATCTGATCGATACCCTGGAGTGGTACCAGAGTCCCGACGGGGGGTGGGCCTACTACGATGATCCGCCTTATACCCGACGCCCGACCTGGGGAACCTCCTTCGTTACCGCCTCGCTGCTGTTGATTTACCAGCAGTGTGAACGGGTTGGCCTGGAGGTGCCCGACAAGATGCAGCAGCGGGGCTTGCGTGCCCTGCGTCGTTGCCGCCTTCCCAATGGGGCCTTCGATTACAATGTATCGGTAATTCCCAGCACCAGAGGCTTGACCGGAATCAATCAGATCAAGGGTTCGCTGTGTCGGATCCAGGTCGGAAATCTGGCTTTGCGTCTGTGCGGCGATGCGGGGGAAGTCACCTACCAGCAGATGGTGGTGGGTCTGGAACAGCTGATGCGCCATCACAAGTTCATCTCACTTTCTCGTGGTCGGCCTTTTCCCCATGAAGCCTACTATGCCAATAGCGGATACTTCTTCTTCTACGGTCATTACTACGCGGCAGGGCTCATCGAACAGTTACCCAGAGAGCTGAGACTGCAGTGGTGGCCACAGCTGGTGAACAAAATCATCGAGACCCAGGAGCCCGATGGATCGATGTGGGACTATTCGTTTTTTTCCTATCATCGAATCTATGGCACCGCCTGGAGCGCTTCCATCCTGGCCAAAGCATTGAGCGAGGCTCCGGTGGGCAATCGACAGGGGGCCTCATCCGCGAAGCCAGAGTCCCTCAAATAGACGGTGCGTGACGGTCCTCATTTGAATGTGATAAAAAAAACGGTGTGAGGTCAAAGACCTCACACCGTATTACCTTCTCACTGAAAATATTAAAGAATCAGTGAATTACTCTGCTGGGCAGCAGGGCTTGGTGCAGTCATCACCACAACTCTTGGCGGCTTTGGCGGCGCTGCAAGAGGTTGCACAGGCTGCGGCACAATCGGAGTCGCTGGTTTCCTTGGCACCACCACCTTGTGGGGCGAAGATACAACCTGCAGTGGCCAGACCAGCAACAACGACGAGTGCGAGTAAAGTTTTCCGCATCGTATTCTACCTTTCAGAGGGAACCGTTCCGGTTCCTCCCCCTGTTCAGGGGGGAATCATGAGTACGGTCCCGGGGGACCAGATGAGAAGTAAGATTGTACACCCTACAAACGGAAGTGTCGTTACCTGAGTTCCAGCAGGTCGATTTTCGGACGATTCCTGGCAAAACCTCGCTGGCTTCCTGGATGATTCCCTAATTCGTTTCATCATGGATAGTTGCGCATCACTGGATCGGCAGGAGTTGGTCCCTTCTGGCTTGCCGAATCTGATCGTCAGAGGACCCGGCAGCTCCTGCTGGCCAGAAGGAGGAGTAGGCGAAGTGGCTGACGCCCTGGCAGCCGAGGCGCCGTGCCAGCTGTGCCTGGCGACGGGTAACCCGCGGATCTTCGTGGAGATAGGTACCGATGCCCATCAGTACCGGATAGCCACTGGCTTCCCGGAGGCATTCGGCGACTCGCTGTTCAAAACGGTCGATTTCTCGGTCGTACTGCATCGGAAAGACGGCATCGATGAGACCGAGCCGGAGCCACCGGGGCCAGTCCTGGCGGACCCGGTGGTAGGCGATCTGGGGAGTTCGGTAGACCGCGGCGGTCAGCAGCGCTTCTCGATCCGCTTTTCGCACCGCGATTCGGATTTCCTTGACCAGCTCTGTAACCTGGTCGCGGCGCCACTTCTCCCACGCTTCGGGGTTTGATTCCGGGGTGTCACATCCACTCTGTTCGCGAAACAGCTGCAAGCTTGTTGCATCCCGGGGGTAATCGGTGTGAACCCCTGATTCGAGGAATCGGATGTAATCGAGGTGTATTCCATCGATGGGATAATTCTCAACCAGTTCAGCACAGATGTTCGAGACATGGTGACGGACCTCCGGCAGGCACGGATTCAAGGCGACGTAGTAGTCCGGTTGAAGCGGTTGTCTTGCTCCATCGGAATCGTACAGGAACCACTCCGGACGGGCATGCCAGTGGTGCGGTGGCGAGGTAGCCGGGGGTTCTTGCTCTCCCCTCCATCCAGGCACGGCGTTGATCCAGGCATGAATCGAGATCCCGACCCGCTCGGCTTCCTGGCAGGCGACGGCGAGGGGATCGAACCCCGGATCCTGGTGATCGTATTCCTCCGCCCAGGGTTCCAGAGCTGACCGATAAAATACCGTGCCATTGCCCCGCACCTGGAACAACACCGTATCGAAGCCCCCCTCGGCAGCGTTGGTGATGCAGGTGCGGACCTGCTCCTGGGTCAGGTAATCCCAGCGAGTGATCCACAGAGCTTTTTCGATGGGGACCTCGACCTGGCGAGAACAGCCCGCCACCAGGATCACCAGGGTGAGGGCCAGTGAGGACAGCAGCAGATGAGGTTTCAATTGAGCTCCGTTTCGCCGGTTGCTTGCTGTGACGGCCGGATATCTGCACCCTCTGGCAGTACCAGTTCGACCGCCCCGGGTGAGCATTCGAGTTCGATCCGTTGCGGGTTTCCACGAATATCGCCATCGACCAGAAAAGGTCCCTCGACCTGTCTGAATCGAACCGTCCGACATTGCCGGTAGATCACCGCATCATTTTCCTCCAGATGAGTTCCCGCCGAGACCTGCTTGAAGAGCCGAAGGGTCTCTCCGAAGGGCAAGGTCGGGAGCAGGCATACGTCCAGTAACCCGTCGTCGATTCGAGCCTCGGGGCAGGGAGTGAAACCTCCGCCGATGGTCCCTTCATTACCGAAGAACAGGGCAGCCCCCTGGACTTCGAGCAGTTCTCCATCGAGTTCCAGTTGCCAGTCGAACTCTCGATTCTGCTGACCTGCGATGGTGAGAAGGGCCAGCAGTCGATAGATCCAGTCTCCGCTCCAGCGAATCGGATGGCAGATCACCGGTAGATGTCGAAGTCGATCAAAACGACCGGCAACATGGGCAGGCATTCCGGCGGCTGCGACCTGCAGCATCATTCCGGCACTTTCTCCATCGTATTTCAGATCGACGCCGTCGATCCGGTGCGTGGTCGAGGTGCCCAGAGCGAGTTCGATGGATCGTTCCACCGCGACCGGGATTCCCATCCCTCGTGCCAGGTTGTTACCGGTTCCTGCTGGGATCAAGGCTACCGGAGCCACGATTCCCGCGCTCTTGAGCCAGCTCAATCCCAGATTGATGGTGCCGTCGCCGCCGACGAGCAGCACACGGTCCACCTGCTGGTCGAACTGCGACGGGGAGAAGACATCTTTCCAGTGGATTTCAAGCCGGTCATGGTGGTCAGCGAGCAACGATTCGAGTTGCTGCCTGACCTTCCGGGCCTGTCTCGATCCAGGATTGGTCAGGATCAACAGTGATCGGATCGGTACAGGATCGTACGGATCTCCCATCACTCGACGGTCTGTCCCGGTTCGATGTCGATGACCTGGATCGGCAAGTTGCCGATCGCCTCGCGTAACTGCTGTGGATTGCCGTGCAGCGCCGGGAAGGTGCCAAAGTGCATCGGTATGACCATCTCGACTCCGAGCAGATGGGCTGCCTTGGCCGCCTCTCGCGGACCCATCGTGTAGAGATCACCGATGGGCAGCAGCGCCAGGGTCGGAGAGTAGAGCTCTGCGATCAGCGCCATATCCCCGAAAACACAGGTATCCCCGGCGTAGTAGAAACGGAACTCGTTCTCGGTCTCGACCACGAATCCAGCCGGTTCGCCGCCGTATCGATATTCGTCGTCGATGAGGACCCCCGAGGAGTGCCGGGCGTCAGTCATCGTGACCTGCAAACCACAGACCTCGATGGTGCCGCCCTTGTTCATCTCGATGACCTGTTCGTCGTTCAGTCCCTCTTTCCGCAACCAGTGGGCCAGCTCGACGTTACAAACGACCTTGCAGTCGTGTTTTTTTGCCTGGGGTATGACGCTGTTGAAGTGATCCCAGTGGCCGTGGGTCAGCAGGATGAGATCGACCTGTTCCGGTTCGCCAACCGGTTCCGGGAACGCTGGATTATCGAGCCACGGATCGATCAGTACCGAGCGGCCTGAAGGAGTGCCGACCAGAAAGGTGGAATGTCCCAGCCACTGGAAGGTGGTTTCCTTGCCGAGATAGGTCATCTGTTTCTCCTCAGCCATTTCGTTGGCTTCGTTGCGCGATCACGGCGAAGCACAATCAACTTCGCTCTACCGCATTCAATTGACACGCGGCCACTAATTGTTGTGCTCGTTGTTCGATGCGGTCCCATCGTCGAGCCTCCACATCCTCGGGGACGAACAGGGGAGCGACGAAACCGATGGCGTGGGCCCCTGCCGCCAGGAAATCCGCAGCATTGTGAAGGTCTACTCCGCTGGTGGGAACGATTTTCAGGAAGGGGAGTGGACCCAGTACCGCCTTGACCCAGGCCGGTCCGCCCGCCGGGCCCGGGAACAGTTTCACCAGCGTTGCTCCCGCCCTGTGCGCTGCCAGCATCTCGGTCGGGGTGGCGCAGCCGGGAATGCTGGCCACGTTCAGTTCTCTCGCGATTTCGATCACCTCGGGATCGACCACCGGCGAAACCAGGAACCGGGCCCCCGCTGCCACCGCTTTCTCGGCATCATCGGCGGTCAGCACCGTACCGGCCCCGACCACGACCTGTGGAAATTCCTCGCAGATGGCGCGGATGTGGTCGAGGGCATCGGGGATGGTCAGGGTGAACTCGCAGACCTGAAAACCACCTCGGATCGCTGACCGCATCGCCTCCTGAGCACGGTTTCCGTGGGGAGTACGCAAGATGGCACTGGCCCGGGATTTTGCGAGGATGTCAGCGAATTCTTGTGGGTCCATGGTGTCTCCTGGCGATGGGGGCAAAGGACCTCCTAGGTCTACGGTGGAAATCTCCAGCGATCAGGCCATGATGAGCCGCGGTGGCGAGTAGAGCAACCGAGACTCAGATGGGAGCTACAATTGTCAGGACCCGAGATCAGTACCCTGGTTCATGTCGTCTTTGCCTTCTTCATCGCGGGAGCCGCGCTATTCCAGTGGCGAGCTGTGCATCCGGCCGTCAGTTCGGAGCCAGGTTCTGCTGAGGTGCGAGAGTCGATTCGCAGCCGTTGGTCTCCCTGGCTGCGGATCGGGATTGTTGTGTTGCTGGCGACCGGGATCTACCAGTTGATGGCTGTCGGTCTCGACAAGGCGACCCTGCAGAAGGAAACGGGTGCTGCCGGTGCCAGCTATCACATGCTATTCGGCATCAAATTCTTGCTCGCGTTGGGCGTCTTTTTTATCTCCTCTGCGATGGTCGGGCGATCGGAAGCGCTGGAGAAGATCCGACAAAATGGTGGTACCTGGCTGGGTGTTTCATCCCTGCTGGTCATCGCAATTATCGCGATCTCTCGCATCCTCGCGCAGATCCCTTCAGCAGGATAGAATCCTGAAATAGTTTTATGGATCATCGATCGTGAAGGAGCCGACATGAATTGCAGGACATCCAGTTCGCTTTCGTGGTGGTTCATCATCTTGTTACTGCTGCCAGCAGCCACTGCGGTGTGTTTCAGTTCCCCGCCATCGTTACTGGCGTACTTCGATGGGATCGATGATGAAGAGGATGCTGACGAGCCAGATGAAGAGCAGCTGGAGGGGCCGGAGAAGGAAGCTCACGATGCTCTGGAGAAGGTCATCAAATCGCTCGGTTCCTTGCCGAGGACCCGAGATGCAAGAAGCGAGCGATTGATCGAACTGGAGGATCAACTCGAGGAGATCCGGCGTCAGTGGCCCGACACCATCAGTGCTCATGAGGCTCTGGCATATCGCTCCGAGTGTCAGCGGCTGCTGGGGCGAACCAGACCGGCTCGAGAGGGTTATCAGGCCTACCTCGACCAGGATCGTGGAACCGATGCGACAGCGCTGGCCCTGCATGGACTGGGGCACTGTCTGCAGGAGACGCTGGAGTGGCAAGAGGCGCAGCAGCGCTTTGAGCAGGTCACTCGACTGTATCCGAAGCACTCCCTGGTCCCTGAATGTCTCTACGACACCGGGTACTGCCAGCGGGAGCAAGGGCTCTACGAGCAGGCGCGATCGACCTGGAACCGCCTCATCGCACAGTACTCTGCCAAGAAGCCGGCCAAGCGTGCCAGGGAACGACTCTTTACCCTGCGGCCACCGCGCGAACGAATGCGTCAGGTGGTCAAGGACTGGGATCAAGTCCTCAAGGAGTGGCGTGCCCTTCCCTACGCGGATCGAGCCAAGGGCATCAAGTCGCTGGAGTCGGTGCTGGCGGAAGCCGGCGACTGTCGTTGTCGAGAATCCGAGATGTTCCTGCGCCGCCTGCTGGAAGATCCGACCAAGGAGATCCAGGCGCTGGCGGCGGTTCCACTGCTCAAGGTCGGTGGGGCGGGAGTGGCACGGGATATCATCTCCAAGCTTTCCTCTCTGACCGCCGCTGGTCGCCGCCAGGTGATCGATGCGATGAAGCCGCGTCACCTCGAAAAGGTCAAATTGAAATCGCTGGAGCGGTGGATCAAGGGTCCGAATCAGCAGATCTCCTTTGCGGTCATCGATTTGCTCGGCAGGATCGGCAACAAGGATGCCGCACGGATGCTTGTCGAAGTTGTTCCTGAAGGTGATTCAGCCGAGACGCTTCCTCAGGTTCGTCGTCGTAGTTACGACCGCATTCTCAGGGCGTTGAGATCGTTCCGAGATGGGGCTGCTCTTGACTGGTTGCATGACAAGGTTCTCGATCAGGATCGTGCCCGCTTGTTGGCGCGTATCGCGGTTGCCGATGCTCTGGGTAGAGCCAGGTACATTGCCGCGGAGCCAACCCTGTCGGGCCTGCTGAGACATCCCTCGCGGCAATTGAGAAGAGCTGCCATCCGCGCGCTCGCGATTCTGGGGTCCGATCGTGCCGTTGCTGAGATTGCCAAGGCCTCGCGGAAGTTGCAGAGGGATGTGGAATTCCAGCGGGAAGCGGTTCGGGCGCTGTGTCGTCTCGATCCGACCGAGGCCCTCGATATGTTGCTGGCACTGGGAAATCGACGAGATGTTCCCCTTCGGACGCTGGTCATCACGGCTCTGGCGCGGGTCGGGGGTGAGGCCAGCCTCGTGCGACGCATCGAGGCTCTGTCCGATCCCGCCTGGCAGGTCCGATCGGCGGCGCTGCGATCCCTGGCAGGAGAGCACGATGTGAGAATCGTCGATGCCTTGCTGGTCGCGATGGAACGGGAGGACGGCGCTCTGCTTCCCCAGGTTGTCGAACGATTGATCGCCGCTACCGGTGTGGACCTGGGTCCCGACGTGGTCGACTGGCAGAAGTACTGGGAGCGGGAACGGGATCGATACGACCCGGTCGAAGTCGCTCGCAAGGAACAGGAGCGCAAGGGCGGTCATACATTTGTCCGGAAAGCCGATCCGAAGGCGGCTCGTACTCCATCTTATTTTGGCGTCGAGATCGTGAGCCGGCGGATTGCGTTCATCGTCGATTGTTCCGGAAGCATGGGGCAGGAAGTGACGGTGCCGAAAGAAGGAGGAGGAAACGAGACGATGCGTCGTCTCGATCTGGCCAAGAGCGAACTGGTCAACGCCATCGAAAAACTCCGACCGGGGACCTTCTTCAACCTGGTTCGATTCGATAACAAGCCGGTCAATCTGAATCCCAAACCGGTCAAGCTGACTCCAAAGTCGGTGAACAATGCCAAGAAATTTGTACGAGGTCTCCAGCCGGGTGGGGGCACCAACATCTATGATTCCCTGGCGGAGGTGCTTCAGGCCGGTGAGGTCGATACCATCTTCTTTCTCTCCGACGGCGCGCCGAGCATGGGGACCTTCGTCGATACCGGTCGGATTCTCGAAGAGATCCTGCGTCTCAATCAGGAGAGCCAGGTGACGATTCACACCATTGCGCTGGGATTCAATTCCCCATTTCTTGAGAATCTTGCCGCTCAGAACCGGGGCTCCTACATCATCGCCGGTCGCTAGATTCGCGATCCTTCCCTGCCGGATCCTGCCGCTCGTAGGCTGATCTCCCCTGAATTGAAAAGAATTCAAGTTTGCTGCCCTGAATGCCGATGGGGGTGAGGGAATGTTCCGTGCCGGAGAAATGATGGGGATCGCCAATGGGACCAGAAATGTTGAATCTGTCGGTGGCGCTGGGGTTGCTGCTGTTTTCACTGGTACTGATCGTCGCCAATCGCGCTCTTCGCCGCTGGTGGCTGGTAATTCGTACCGGAAACTCCCGAAGATCCGTGCGCAAGAAGGTACGTCATGCCAAAGATGATCCGGCGATGAGAGACGACCTGATGGCACAGGGAGTCGATGGAGAAGAGGCGGATCTACTCCTGAACCTGCTCGCCAACTGTGAGGAACCCAACATGGCGCGCCTCCTCAATTCCCGGATTGCTTTCGAGGACGCTCTGGAGAAAACCCTCTCGAGGGATCCCGATCTGATTCGAGAGCTGGGGGCACGGCGCGCCCTTGATCGAATCCGGATTCGTAGAGGCTGGGAAGTCTCCGGAGAAATCTCCCAGGGGCTTTCACTTCCGACCGAGGATGAAGAATTGTTGATTCATGGTTCGGACCGATTGACCTATCGCACCGTCATGATTCATCGCGATGCGCAAAGTCTTGCCGTTCGTGTGATCGAGAGTTCGGAACCGAACGTGGAAGCCTGTCCGTGGCAGGTGGGAGAGGATCTGCAGGTCTCCTTCTATCGTCCAGACTGTGGTTGTTTCCTGTTTGAGACCAGACTTCAGGAGAAACGAGATCTCGGCGATTGGTTTTTCTTCCTCGAGACACCGCAAAAGGTTCGCATCGAGCAACGTCGTCAATCGGTACGTGTTCCCATCGAGGGTTCGATTCGTTTCTTGCATCTTCCTCTCGGTGAACGGATTCATCGGGATGAAGCTGACGAGTTGCTTCATGTTGCTTCTCTCATCGATCTGGGTACCGGAGGTCTTGGATTCACTTCCGAGGCATCGGTCGAGCCGGGCGATCTGTTGATCATCAGTGGAATCCCGTCGCTGGGGACCCGAGAGGTGACTGCCAGAGTGGTGGGGGATCTGAGTGCGATGGAGATTCCCGAAGATGGGATCGGCGCTCGGTTTGTTGGCCTGTCAGCCACCGATCGGGATCGAATCGCCTCGCTGGTCTTCTCCCGGCGAGTCGAGGTGGCCGAATTCGGATCTCAATTTGAATCGAGCGAGGCGGCGGTTCGACCCGATGGCGGTTCTCGCTAGTTCTCTGGTTCCGGGAGTCGGGTTCGAAACACGGTACTGGCCTGGTCCACACGACCGGGGTGAGGCAGTACCTGGTCAGAATGACCCAGCACAACCAGTACCGCGATGGCGATCTCGTCGCGCCCTGCGGCACCGATCACTTCCTTGACCGCCTCTTCCTGCCAACCATTCATGTAGGTGGTTTGCAGGCCGAAAGAGGTGGCAGCCAGGACGCAGTGTGTGGCAGCGATCATGGCATCCTTGATGGCGTATTCTCTGAGGCGGCCCATCCCGGACAGAGCATTCTGTCCACCAGGAATTGCCTGACGAGCGATGTCGCAGTAGGCGGAGGGCCAGGCGTTGAGCGATTGAGCCTGGTCGATAATGGGGGCCATATCCTGTTGCCAGGCATCGACATCGACGGCAAAGACCAGGGTTACCGGCGCCTCCAGGATCTGTCTCTGTTGAAAGCAAGCCTTGTGCAGCTTTTCTCTGGTCGTGGCGTCATCGATCACGACGATGCGCCACGGTTGGAGATTCCAGGAGGAGGGAGCCTCGGTGGTCAGCTGAAGGATCCTGGAGAGCAGCTCGGGATCGATCTCGTCCGGTTTGAAATCCTTGGTCGACCGGCGAGCGCCGATCGCCGCAGGAACATCAAGAGGTGGAGGATTCTCTGGATTATCCAAGGGGATTTCCTAGTTCTTCTCGAGCAGGGTGACTACCGCTGTTCGATCGTCCCCGCCCATGTTGGCACAGACTCCCCGGCTGGGTGGCGTCTTCACCTGGTAGTCGCCACAGAGTCCATTCATCTGACGGAACAGTTCATAGACCTGTTTGACCCCGGTGGCGCCGACCGGATGGCCAAATGCCATCAGGCCTCCCCCGGTATTGACCGGGATGGTTCCATCGAGAGAGGTGGCTCCATCGGCAGCGAGCTGGGTTCCTTCTCCGGCACCACAGAGTCCCAGAGCCTCACACATCAGAGCTTCCGAGATGCTGAAACAGTCGTGGACCTCGGCGATTTGAATATCACCCGGATCCCAGTCCACGGCAGAGTACGCACGACGTGCTGCAGCGGCGGAGACATCCATCTCGGTATAGTCGGCAACCTGACCCAGCGGGCCACAGGAAACCGCGCACGATCGGAGTTCAACGCAGCGCTGGGCGCCCTGGCCCAGTCGCTGCAATCCCTCATCGGAACAGAGGATCACGGCACAACCACCATCGGAGACCTGGGAACAATCACTCAGTCGAAGCCAGGGATTGAGAGCTTCATTGTCGAGGAAACAGGGATTCTTGTCGGAGGCTTGCGCGGCTTGTTCCTCGGTGAGGGTGATGGAGCGCATGTGGGCGTTTGGATTCCGATTGGCGTTGGAGTATGCCTTGGCGATGATGGGGGCCAGGGCCGCCGGTGTGATGCCGTACTTCTCACAGTAGGCCTGGGTTCTGCGGGCAAACATCGCGGGAAAGGTGAAGGGATCGATGGATCTTTCGGACGCATAGTGTGAAGCACGCGCCAGGAAATCTGCACCATCTTTGGCGTTGTATGTTGTCTGGACCTCGACACCGGCAACCAGAACGACATCGGCTCCGGCCTGAATGGCATCGAAGCCGGCGGCGATGGCGAGTCCTCCCGAGGCGCAGGCTCCCTCGACCCGTGTGAAGGGGGTATGGAGAAAGCCTGGATCGGCGGCGGCAGCCAGGGCACCGAGATGCCCCTGGTGGCAGAACAGTTCTCCGACGAAGTTGCCGACATAACCGCGATCAACCACCGCTGGGTCGATACCCACATCGCGACACGCATCGGTCGACACCTGATGCAGCAACTGTTCGAGGGTCGGATTTTCCCTGGTTCCGAAGTCTGGATGTTTTTTCCAGATGAAGTCCGGATGAAACTTACCGATGAACGGTGTGATGGCGCCGCCGGCGACGGTAACCCTGCGATTGGATTTCAAGAAACCTCCATCAAAGCCGCGCCTCACGCGCGATCGATATCTGTTCTGCAGCCGGGTCTTCGACCGGAATCCTCCAGGCGGGGATCCACTCGATCTGTTCGAACATCCAACCGTCCTGGAGCAGTCTTCGACGCAGATCAGGCAAGTGTGCGGCGCCGTAAAAGATGGCGATTCGACGCCACCCTTCGGGGATCGACTTCTGAAGGACCTTCCAGGCCTGATCGTTCCGGATGCCGAGGATCAGATCTTCTGGTTTTTCGATGTCGTCGACTCCGAGAATCGCCATCTGAGACACCGAGTTTGCCATCATTTTGCCCATCATCCATCGGATACGATTCACGGAGTTTTCATCCTGCGACGCGAGTGCTGCTTGCAGCCCGAACCCCTCCAGCATCGCCGGGCCGATCCCGGTGAAGAGAGCTACCGGATCGATGTTGAAGAGCCCGTGCTCGGCGAGGGCTATCTGGAAGTCTCGAGCGTTGAGATCCGCATGACGCAGGTTGTGCCGGGTGTAGTCGATGCAGTTCATCTGATGGTCGAGTTGCAGCATCGACTGCATCTCCTGCTGGAGGACCTGGATGAACCCCAGTCGAGAGGCAAAATCGGACGAATCGGGGGGATCTTGCTCGGCCGCCTCCGGCGAGCCCGGTGCCGGGCCTCCGACCAGTTCGTACAGCGCCAGGTCATGCTGATCGAGTTCCGCCTGGATCGCCTGGTAGTAGCTCGGCTCACCGATATGAACCGCTCCCACCAGGCTCACCACCTGGCCGCTGTGGGGGTGGCGGTAGCGGGTGACGGAGGTCTGCAACACGGCGCTGGCGGGCCCGGTTCGGTCGAAAGAGAGGAAATCAGCGGTGCCAGGACGATCGCGGTCAGCGGCCGTCAGCAAACTGGTGCCGGCGACCGTCAGCACCAGGGCCAGGATCAGCGCTCGAACCCGAACAGAACCCAAACTTTTTTTCGAGTTTCGCTCGTCCATTTGCTCTTAAGCCCTTATCTACAAGTAGGTTAGACTTGAAATTCCGACCTCTCGGATTCCCTTGATGTTCGGGTTTTGTTCGGCGAACATTCCCCTAACATGGCGACGAGCCGGTTCGCGACCAGCAAGTCCAGAAGCCGAAAGCACTGGACATGATACGGGCAGAGGCAGCGATTGTCAGTGCGGTAGCCAGGTGCGGAATCGAAGACGGTGCTGTTTCGCCAGAAGGGAAACGAGGTCGACCGATGAAGTCTCAGAAGAACAGTCAACAGCTAGAGATCTTTCCCCTCCAACCGGGAACCAATCCGGCTCGACCAGCGGCCGGCCCGGGTCGCAAGAATTTCCCCGGTAGAGCCTCCTGTCAGCGTTTCTCGGCACGATCAGAGAATTGCCAGGAACTGCTGGATACGGCAGGTCGAGAGCCGATCGGAAGCCAGCGGCTCGATCCGAATCAGCCGACGGAGCCGGTCGCGCGCTGGCGTGTGGCGCAGCAAGCCTGGCAAGCGGTCGAGAGATTCCGGGCGAGGCGCGATGGAGTTGCCATGACTTTTCAGCAGGGACTGGCTGCGGTGATTTGCCAGCCGGCTGCCGACGAAAATCCTGAGCAGCTAAATCCCTGGGAACAGGTGCTGGCGGCGGCCGGTTTTGTGGTGGTACTGGCTCTGGTGATCAGCGCCATCTGATTCGAAATTGATGGAGGCGAGGGACAACTTGTTCTACACAGATCGGCAACTAGCGATCATGGAATTCCTGCAGGAATATCGTCGCGAGCGCCACATCTCTCCCACGATGGATGAGATCGCAACCAACTTCCAGGTTGGCAAGGTTACGATTCATGAACATGTCCGCCATCTGGAGTCGAAGGGTGCCATCCAGAGAACGCCGCATCTGGCTCGCTCCATCGAGATTGTGGATCCACAGTTTCTCGACGACCCGGTACCGGATCCGCTGCGAGACGATGGCCAGGATCGTTTACCCGTTTCGGTGCTCGGGCGGATTGCTGCGGGCGAGCCGATCGAAGCGGTGGAAGCACCCGAACAGGTCGATCTTGCCGATTTGCTCCCGATGGGCAAGGACCACTACGCCTTGCGAGTGCGTGGCACTTCGATGATCGATGATGGAATCCACGACGGAGATCTGGTGATCGTCGAGCGAAGAGAGCAGGCCGATGATGGAGAGCTGGTTGTCGCCATCGTCGATGGAGAAGAGATGGAAGAGGCCACTCTCAAGAAGTTGTTCCGTGACAAGCGCGATGGCCAGGATGTGTTCCGTCTGCAGCCAGCCAATGAAGCTCTCGAGCCGATCATCGTCGATCAACTGGAGGTTCGAGGAGTGGTGGTGGGGGTCGTACGCCGCTACCCCCGCTGGTCCGATTCCGCCGGGCCTGATTGATTCCGTTGTGAATCGATGAGGTCTGCCAGTTTTCCAGATCGGTTTTTGCTGATGCGATGCCCCTGAACGGGAGGAGCCTCTCCAGGTTTTTTGACTGGAGGCGGCTCCTCCCGGCTTCCCTCGTTGCTTTCCTGCTGCTGCTTTCTGCGCGGATTCCATCTCCTGGCAAGACGGTTGACGGCTCCGCAAGATGGCCAGGAAGCCAGCCATCGATCAACGGGGAACCCGAGGAGGATCGGGTGACCCCCCGGAGTCGGTACGGTATCCTGCAGCGATCTCCCGGTGATCCGGTGGCCATCGTTGCCGTATCGCAGGGGACTCGGGCCGGCCGGAACTCGGAGTTTCTTCGTCGTTTCGCTACAGAACGGATCCCAGTTGCCGCAGGATTCCCCAGAAGATCGAACTTCGGATTCATCGTTACCTGCCAGAGATCGCGGCGATGATTTTCTTGCCGGTATTTTTTCGCGAGATACTGCGCGTCCCCCGCAACCTCCACCGGCAACCCCTGAAGATCCCATCCGCCCGAAGAGTCGAGCTTGCGATTCGCTGATTCTGGAGCGCAAGGAACATTCTGTCTCGAGAAAGAATATCGACAGGGATGCGCTCAATGCGCTCTATCGGCTGATCGATCACGGGCATATCGCCTACCTGGTGGGCGGAGCGGTCCGGGATCTGATGATCTCACGGCAGCCGAAAGATTTCGATATCGCCACCGATGCCACTCCCCGGAAGGTGAAACGCCTGTTCCGAAACTGCCGCATCATCGGTCGACGATTCCGCCTTGCCCATCTGCATTACGCCGGGGGAAAAATCATCGAAGTGGCCACCTTTCGATCTTCTGGCCGGGCCGATGCGGTGGTGCGAGATGGGGAGATGATTCGACGTGATAATGTCTACGGCTCTGCCGAGGAGGATGCGCATCGGAGAGATTTGACCATCAATGGCCTGTTCTATGACGTCTCCACCTTTTCCGTCATCGACTACGTTGGCGGAGTGGAGGATCTGAGAGCCTCGAAGATCCGGATGATCGGAGACCCTCATTTCTCCTTCCGGGAAGATCCGATTCGCATGTTTCGAGCGATTCGGCATGGGGTCCGGATCGGTTTTCAACTCGATCAAGAGACTGGCGATGCGCTCGAACAGTCACGGGAACTGATCTTGAGGGCGAACCCGGCTCGATTACTGGAAGAACTGTACAAGGATCTTCACTCGGGATACGGCAAGAAGTTCTTCGAGGCTCTTCATCAGGAGCAATTTCTCCAGTTGCTGATCCCCGCCCTGGTGAAAGTACTGGAGCAGCCAGAAACCACCAGTCAGTGGCACGACTGCCTCGCCAGGCTCGATGAACAGGTCAACGCCGGACACCGGATTCCGCAGGCTCTCGGGATCGCCGCACTGGTTTCTCCGCTGCTGATTGCTCGTTACGAGCGCCTGGTCGAGAGCGGTGAACGGAACCGGAACAAGATATCGGGGGTATTCCGCCAGGATCTGGCGGAAGTTCTGCGCCAGTTGAAGGTCTATCGCCGTGACGAGGAGCGCCTGTGGGCAGCTCTCGGTGGGCTCTGTGCGGTGGCCGATGCGGTTCAAGAGGGGGAGTGGAGCCAGAATCTCAAGTCTCAGCCATGGTTGTTGGATTCGATGGTGGTCCTTTACGTGCTGCTGGGACCGGGGCAGGGGCGCCAGGAGATGCTGGAGGAGGCGCGCAAGCTACCGGTTCCCGAGTCTCCCGAACGGCAAACTCGAGGTCGACGCCCGCGCCGGAAATCGGGCCAAAATCACCGAAAGCAAGCCGAAGAAGGCCGTTCCGGGGCGGCTCAGGAGCACAACGGAGTCGACGACTCGGGCTCTACCCGGCGCCGTCGCCGTCGCAGGCGACGAAAACCTTCTCGTAGCCGCGGAGATAATGGGCCCAACCGGTCTTGATGGATGTTGCGCCGATTCGTCGATTTTTCTTTGATCCCGGAATCAACACCGATGGCACCCTTGCATCACTGCGGGAAGAGCGGGTACCTTCCGGCTTCCCCGAGAGGGTCCGGAGACATGGGTTTGCCGGTCCTCTTTGATCCCAGGAATGGGGTCGCCCACAGAGCCCGTGGGATATCGTCGGGGAGCTGGGGTGTCTGGTTTCAGCGGTCCCGGAGGTGGTAGCTCAGTGCCCACCTTGTCGCAAGTCCGCAGGATCCTGACAGCGAAAAAAAGGAGATCAAAGATGCAGCAGCACCATCGAGTCCGCCCGGTTTACTGCGCCATGGCGGCTGTTTGGATCACGCTGGTCGTGGTAAGTGGTTGTGCAGTTCCTGGATACAATGAACGTGAAGCGATGCTGTTTGAGGACAAGCTTCACACCGAGTTCAAGGTCGCTTCCTTCTCTCCCAAGAGCAGTCACTTCAGTGGTGGAAGTGGTGTCGGCGTTCGAATGAGTTACGAGTACGAATATGGAATGCACTATGGATTTGAAATTACCTCCATCGAAGATGTCGAGGGTGCGCCATATTCCGGTCCCGGTGCTCTTTCCAGTCCGGATGCCATTCGGGACATAGGAGAACAGTCCCTGTCTCGTTCTGATCGTCGATCATTCACCATCAACTTTGATTGGGACGTACCGATTTCTCAGGACGGTAGCTTGCCATATTTCCGTTACGGATTCGGTGTCGGTGGTCTCTATTCCAAGAACAGCCTCAACCAGGGGTTTCTGGATGCGGTGGAAGCCGGCTCGCCAGGTACCTTTGTCGAGGTTACTGACCAGTTGATGTTTTTGTTCAGTCCCAGTGCTTCTATACGCTGGGATCTGGCCGGGGATTCCCTGACCTTCATCGCAGAGGCACAGTACGACATTGCCAGTCATGATCTGATCATCGATCTTAATTCTGACGGAGATATTGCCGGAGAAGTGGATTATGGTGGCCTCGGCGCCTATGTCGGTATTGATTACAGTTTCTAGGACAGTTCGTTCTTCCAGGCTGCATTGGGCCCGAATCATCCTCTTCCTCAGGAACAGGATGATTCGGGTTTTTCGCATCTCCGAGGCATTCAACTGCTGCGCACTTCTCGTCGCTTTACTGATGGGGCACTCGTTACCGGGGCAGTGGTCTGCTGCTCCCGCGGGTCAGATCTCAAGAACATCGACCGGTGACATCGAGTTTTCTGTTCAACTTCCCGATGCTCCTGCAGTGGTTCCGGCTCTACCTGATCTCTCCCGTGCAGGGGTTTACGAATTGCCTGGCGGTTTGATCCTGAAGGCCCCATTACCTGTGATCTGGCACAACACCCTGATTCCTCCCGGCAAACACTCCATCTCCATCGAAGTGGGACGACGACTGAATGTGTCCTTTCTGGTTCAGTCCCTCGCGGGTGGCCCCCCGATGAGAATTGCGGTCAGGCGGGGAATCCTCGACCGGCCGGGAGAGCGAATCCTCGCCACCCTGGCCACCGTCGAGCAGGGGAAGGAGAGCCAACTCCTTTTCCAGTTGAGATGGGGGGTTTTGCTTCTCTCCTGTACCGGCATTCCGGTGCCACTGGAAAGACAGGAGCTGGAACACTGGGTCCTGAACACCTATCAATTTCCTGACCAGTTCTCGGTGCCGGTATATTGCGTTCTCGGAGTGATCGAAAATCGGAAAGGGGATGAGCCGTTGCGGCGTCTGGTGTTCACCTCCGAGTCCGATGAGCAACCGCAGTTGCGACTGGAGGATCCGTCCCGCGAGAGAACGGCGGCTGCCCGGGAAGAATTGCTACGATCCCTGAGGAGATCTCAGATGAGACTCAGGCGCATCGAGGGCGGGGCAGTTTCAGAACCGGGTGAAGAGGAAACCTTGCGCAAGAGGATCGATCGAGCTCTACAGCAGCGTGCAGCCCTCGATACCAAGCTGGCCACTCTCGATGGGGTGGACGGGGCAGAGGTTCTGTTGCCACTGGGTGAGGTGGGAGCCGCGATTTCGGGACTTCAGGTTCGGCTCGAGAAGAAACCGCAGGGAGTGATTCTGACGGTCCAGTCGGCCCGGGGTGGATATCACTATCTACTGGCCAGTGGTAGCTAGACGAACTCCATCAAGTGCGTCAATCGCCACCGATCCTTCTTTGCATCGGTTTCCAGTTCTTCGATGTCAACAGGAACCACCCCGACAGTAGCACCGCGGTGACCACCAGGCCGATCAGGTAAGCCCACCAGATTCCCGGCAATCCCCATTCACTTTCGAAGGTCAAATGGTAAGCCAGGGGAAGAGTCAGCATTGGAAAACCGATGATGCCGATCGCGGCTGCGGGAACCGTTTTTCCTGCACCACGAAGTACTCCTGCCGACACCGCCTGGATCCCGTCAAATATCTGAAATCCAGCAGCCATTGGCAGGAGAGCCACTGCACTGGCGAGCACCGCGACATCGGAGGTGAAGATGGCAGGCAACTTCTCGCCCAGGGTCAGGATCATGATCCCTGCCAGCGTCATCACCACTGCTCCGAGGCCGATGGATGTTTTTGCAGCGATTCGCGCCTGAGGGACATCGCCTTCGCCGAGCAAGTTCCCAACCCTGGTCGTTGCTGCTCCGCTGATGCCCCATGGAAACATGAAAGTGAAGGAGATGATTTTGAGCACCACGATATGAGCTGCCAGTTCGATTTCACCGATCATTCCGGCCATCAAGGTAGCGGCTTGAAAAGTCCAGACCTCAACTCCGAAATGAATCGCAATGGGAAGTCCAAGCAGGATCAAGGCTCCCATCGCTCGAAGTGAAAAACTGCGCAGGCTCCAGGGAACCCAGCCGTCTTTGAGGTGTTTTCCTCGCATCATGAAGATGATCAGTAGCAAGAGCATCAACCAGCGACTGGCACCGGTAGCGTAGCCCGCACCCTCGACTCCCATTGCGGGGATACCGTATCCACCGAAGATGAACAGTTCATTGAACAGGACGTTGAAAAAGTTCGCGATGAAGACGGTCCATAAAGCCGGTTTGACGAATCCTCTCCCTTGCAGATACTGGCGAAGGACCAGGAATCCGAGCAGAGCAGGGATGCTGAATAGCTGCGCCTGGATGTAGACCTCCGCTACCGAGCAGAGATCTGGATTCTGGCCCAGATTTACCAGGATCGGCTCGGCTACCTGCCAGCTGATGGTCAGAACAGGAGCCAGCAGCATCGCCAGCACGAGCCCCCTCTGAAGAGACCTTCCCAGTGCCTTTGGATCCTTTGCGCCGTGCGCCTGGGTGACCAGGGGATCCATCCCTTGAATCAGCCCCTGGCCCAGTATCAAGGTACCGAAGGCCCAGGTATCGCCGAGGGCAACTGCAGCGAGTGCAGAGGTTCCGACCCGACCCACCATCCACATATCTACCAATCCCATCATCATGGTCCCGAGCTGGGTGATGACGATGGGAGCTGCCAGGGAGAGGATCGGTACCAGTTCTCCCTGAGTCTTTGATTGCATCAACTCGGTTCCCTTATCTAACCTGTCCCAGGGAGATCTAGCCTGGGGATCGTTGTGGAGGCAGAATGTCACTGATCGAAGACCACCATGACTGCTCAGGGACAGATGATCCAGGAGGTTTGATGCCGAAGCTATTACTGATTGTCTTGTGCGCACTACTCACCGGGCTCTTGCCCCTATCAGCAAGTGAGCCAGCTTTTCCCTACAGTGATAGCGACACTTTTGAGGGGAAGATCCCTTCTCCGGGAGCATGGTATGGAACTGAGCTGGGTGATCGATTCACTCCTCACCATGAGGTGATGGCCTACTGCCGGGAAGTCGCGAAACTGTCATCGAGGGTCCAGATCCAGGAATATGGGCGCAGTGCTGAGGGACGAGAACTGGTGCTCTTGATGATCTCAACGGAGTCAAATATCGCCCGGCTCGAGGAGATCCGTACCGCTCAGCAATTACTTGCCGATCCCCGACGTCTTCAGGAACGAGAACAGCTCGATATCGACCGGTTGCTGAAGGACCTGCCAGCGGTGGTCTGGCTCTCCTACAACGTGCACGGCGATGAGTCCTCCGGTACCGAGGCAGCGCTGGCCACGATTCATCAACTGGCCGATGGTTCCGATGAGAGGATCCGTCAGATTCGCGAAAATTGCCTCGTCATCATCGATCCCTTGCTCAATCCAGACGGGCGCGAGAGATATCTTCAGTGGTACCACCAGGTGATGGCACAGCCACCCAATGCCGATCCTGCTGCGGCAGAACACCATCCCCCTTCCCCCTCCGGCAGAAGCAACCATTACCTGTTCGATCTGAATCGAGACTGGGCTTGGCAAAGCCAACCGGAAACCAGAGCTCGGATCGAGCACTACCTGTTGTGGCAACCGCTGGTTCATGTTGATTTTCATGAGATGTCTGCGGAGTCCACCTACTTTTTCTTTCCTCCCGAGAAGCCGATCAATCCCAACATTCCGCAAGATCGTGTCGATTGGAGTGAGGTGTTTGGCCTGGCCAATGCAGGGGCATTTGATCGGTTTGGCTGGCGGTATTACACGGGCCAGCATTTCGACCTGTTCTATCCCGCTTACGGTGACTCCTGGCCAACTCTCAACGGTTCGATCGGAATGACCTACGAACAGGCCGGTGGAGGTAGGGCGGGTCTGATCTATCGCAAGCGAAACGGCACTTTCTTGACCCTGAAAGATCGCCTCCATCATCATCACGTAGCAGGCCTGGCAACGGTTGATTGTGCTGCAAGAAACAAGATTCGACTTCAGAAAGATTTCCATGCTTTCCGTGAAGGTGCCATTTTCGCGGGGCGCTCTGGAGACATCAGTCAGTTCATCATTCCGCCAGGAGGCGGTGATCGTCGTCTCTCCCTCTTGAAGTTGCTACGTGCCCAGGGAATCGAGCTGGTACAGACGATGGATGAGATCGTGGTTGATGGATTGAAGCATCACGATGGAAGGAAGATGGAAATACTCAAGCTTCCTCCCGGCACCGTGATCGTTCCGCTCGATCAACCTCAGGGACGGTTGGCGCGCACCCTGCTGGAACCAGAAGCGAAGGCGGAGGAGGCGTATTTTTATGACGTGGCCGCCTGGTCTCTACCGATGGCATTTGGTGTGGACACTTATCTTGCCGCCAATCCTGTCGATGGGATTCTCATCCCCGTTGGTGATCTGGAGCTACCGACCGGTCGGATCGAGGAGCAAGGAGGCGTTGCCTACCTCCATCCGTGGGAGGGTGTGCCATCTGCACGAGCACTACGAGCGTTGCAGGCTGCAGGAGAGACCGTTGATCTGGTGACGGAGAAGATCCAGTTACAGGGTCATGATTATCCAGCGGGCACGCTGGTGGTGAGGATCTCCTCGGAACAAACTCACGAGACGGTCCTGAGGGTTGCCCGGGAGACCGGCACCGTCTTCCGTGGAGTATCGAGCGGCTGGACCGATGAAGGACCTGATCTTGGTTCCGGTTCCTTCCCTGAACTGGCACCGGCAAGGATCGCCGTGCTGGGACCGGATTCGGTATCGAGTACATCCTATGGAGCAGTGTGGAGTTTTCTGGAGCAAGACCTGGGCGTCGTCTCGACCACTGTTTCCAGATCTGACCTGAGTGGATCGCTGGATCGTTTTGATGTGCTGGTGATTCCCTCCGGATTTCGTGGCTCCGCCTGGGGCAATCCTCAAAAAGAACAACTACGTGACTGGGTACGAGGTGGGGGAGTGCTGCTGGCTCTCGGTAGTAGTGCCTTTCAGTGTGGAGATGGGGGTCTCGATCTTGTTTCGCACAGGGTGAGAAAGAATCCACCCGAGAAGGAGACAGAGAAGAAAAGGCGGACCCGAGCAGATCTCCGGGAAGAGAGACGATTGGACCAGGTGCCGGGCAACATCGTGTCGGTCGAGCTCGATCCAGACCATCCGATTGCATTCGGTCAGCCTTCGAGAGTCTATGGCTTCATCGCAAGTACCCGGATCTTCGAACTGGTAGGAAATCCCGGAGATGTGGGAGTTCTTGCCGAAGAGAATCCAGTGGTGAGTGGCTTCATCTCGGACCAGAACCAGAAAAACCTGGCGGGAGGAGTGTGGTTGGTCGAGGAGAGTGTCGGCCGCGGTACGGTGGTTCTCTTTGCTGGAGATCCGCTATTCAGGTCCTTCTGGCGTGGTACTGCCGACCTTTTTCTCAACGCCCTGCTGCTCCTGGTAAATCGGTAATAATTAGCTTCAGAGAAGCCTCCCGGGATCCGATAGAGCAGATGGATGCTGCTCAGGTGAAACCCCCCAGGAGGATAGATGGCCAAGCCAGACAAGACTGTCGAAGAACTGACCTCGGAATCGAAGGAAGTGGTTCGCAAGATCCGTTTCCTCATCGATGCTCATCATGAAACGGTACCCGGGCTTGCCAAGGGCGTCGGGGTACTCCCCGAAACGATTCAGGATGTCCTCGATGGTCAATGCCATCCAAGCGGTGCACTGGTAAGGCGCATCGCAGAGCGGTTTTCCCTTCCTGTGGAGTTCTTCACCGGCGAGGTTTCCTTTGATATCGACCCGAAGCGCAAGAAGTCTGGTAAGGCGGAACGATCCAGGGTGGTGAGTCCGAAGAGCAAGTCTACTCCTGCTCCAGTGACCCGCAAAAAAACCAGGACCACGGGTACGAAGGAAATTGCGTCGCTCCAGCAGTCGCTGATCGAACTTTTGATTCAAAAGGGTGTGATATCTGCTGATGAATGGAATGCCCGGATTCGATTGGTAGCCCGCAAGAGTACCGAGAAGAGTTAACTCTAGCAGTCGATCGGGGGAGCGACACCAGGTGCGTAAGCTCCCGAGATGATCTCCGCTGCTTGTTGCTGCCAGTCTTCCCGACCCATCTTGGCAAAAGCGACTGCTTTGCCTGCTTCGACACCGGGTTGATCAAAAGGATTCACTGCCAGGACCTTTGCTGCCAGTAACGTCATCACTTGCCACAGCAGAATCAAGGCTCCCAGGTGTGCTTCGTCCAGTTGTTCCAGTTGCAGGGTGGAAACGGGTCTTCCGGTCGAACGAAGTGCCGCAATGGTTCCTTCCCACTCAGCGCAGCGCAGCTGGTCGAGACTCTTTCGTGCCAGGTAATTGAGATCAGGATGGAGATCTGCCAGGGTCGGTGAGATCAGCGGATCGGCGGCCTGAACCGGGGCATCCAGGAATACATACTGCTTGTCGTCAGGGCCCTCCGCGAACAGTTGAACCAGAGAATGTTGATCGGTCACTCCGCGGGCGACCAGCGGGGTGGAACCGGTCCAGACCTCATTTCCTGTCAGATCGGTGCGCTTTCCAAGGCTTTCCGCCCACAGCTGGGCGAACCAGTCGCCAAAGGTGCGTAATCGATCGCGGTAGGGGAACAGCACCACCGTCCGGTGACTCGAAGAGAGCTGGGCCCAGTGACTGGCCCATTGCACCAGGCCATGATCCTCACCGGCCTGGCCAAGATCTGCCAGGCACCTGGCGGCACCCCCGGTCAGTTCCCGGATGTCGATACCGATCAATTTTGCCGGGAGCAGGCCGACCGCGGTCAACACCGAGAATCTTCCGCCGACAGCGGAGGGCACTTCGAGAGAACGCCAGTTTCGTTCTGTGGCGAGCTGCCGTAGCACTCCCTTTTCCCGATCGGTGATGGCGACGATCTTCTGGTCTGGATCGACCCCCGCCGATTCCAGAGCCGACATGATCCTGAGCAGCTGTGCAGATGTCTCTGCGGTGGCTCCCGATTTGGAGATCACCAGGACAGTCGTATGACTCAGGTCAAGGTGTGAAAGAACTCGCTCTACCGTATCCACATCGATGTTGTCGAGAACCTTCAGGCGGTCCGAGGAGTCGGGAGCCAGGGCAGCCGCCAGAGCCTGAGCGCCCAGAGCTGAACCACCGATCCCCAGCAGCAGGATCGAGTCCTCGGCAGGAATGGTGCTGGCGATCTGCTCGACTGCCTGCAGGGTGGCTTCATCGGAGAAGCACTGCAAAAATCCGTGAGGCTGGGAGAGGATTTCCTGTAGATGCTCGAGCTGGGCTTTTCCGTCAACCTCAGTTGCTGGCGTCCAGAGGATGCTCAATCGAGGGTCCTCTCCTCGTCTCGTCCCAGTGTTGGACATCGTTCTGCAAGCCGTTCCCAGGCCGGCAGAGATTTTGTCACCAGCTCTTCTGGTATCGCGAAGGAAAGTCTGAAGTGTCCTGCTCTGCCGAATCCGCTACCGGGGACGACCAGAATCTTCTCCTCCATGGCTGTTTGGACGAACTCGACATCGTCATTTCCGGGAGCGGTGGGGAACAGGAAAAAGGCGCCGCCAGGTTGGATGAAGTCGAATCCTAGCTGCTCCAGCTGAGCACTCAGTACTTGCAGGTTTCTTGCGTATTCCTCGCAGTCGACGGTCACCTCCTGGCAATCTGCGATGGCCAGTTGAAGGATGCTGGGAGCGTTGACGAACCCCAGAGTGCGATTGGAAAAGGTGCAACCGGCAACGATATCAGGGCAATCTGCGGCTTTGGGAGAGACCGCCAGGTATCCAATGCGATCTCCGGCGAGGCCAAGGTCTTTCGAATGAGAAGTGATAACGACCGTATCGTCATAAAAGTTGACGATCTCTGGACAGACCACGTTGCCGTAGGTGATTTTGCGGTATGGTTCGTCCGAGATCAGATAGATCGGGTGGCCAATTCGACTGGAGGCTTCTCTCAAACCTTCACTGAACTGCGTCAATTCGACTTCGTTGTAGACGCGGCCAGTGGGATTATTGGGGCTGTTGATGATCACCGCTCGGGTTCGGTTGGTGATCTTCGACAACAGGGCCTCTGGCTCCGGGCAAAAGTTCTCATTGGTCGGGCAATCGACGACGATTCCACCATGATTTTGAATGTAGAAGATGTATTCGACAAAGTAGGGGCTGAGGATGATGACCTCGTCACCGGGATTCAGAAGTGTTTTGAGGAGAATATTCAGGGCTCCACCGGCTCCTACCGTCATCACGATATGGGATCCAGACCAGGGCAACGGGTTGCGGCGCTTCAAATCGTCCGCAATTTTTTCGCGTACCTCGGGCCAGCCCGCATTTGGCATGTAGCGATGAATCTCTTCCTGGGGTCCATTGGTCAATTCGCGCAGGCGATCAATCAGTTGCTGTGGAGGAGCAAGATGGGGATTGCCCAGGGTGAAATCGAAGACCTCGTCCTCACCATGGATGCTCTTGAGGCGGTTCCCCTCCTCGAACATCTTGCGGATCCAGGACGAGCGCGAGAGGGAATCACTCAGGGCTTTTGATATCGGCAAAGCGAATCCTCTCACCGGCTAGAATTGGGATCAGCCCCCTAGGATAGGTCATAGGTGTTTATTTAACAGGGTTTTGCGCAGAATAGGTGGGGCCAATCCGGGGCCCGGAGAGGCAAAAAAATCTCGTCCAGAAGGGCGTTTTTGGACTGGACGAACGTGGACTACCTGTGGACAATCCACACCTTGAACCTCGTGAGGCAGGAATTGCAGGGGACCTCTGATTCCGAGATCGGAATTCAATGTCTTCAGCCGGTGTCGGAGGCCACGCGCACGGCGCGGAACTCATTCCGAAGTACCGTTTCTCCCTGCTTTACGAGTCCTGACAAGTTCCTGAAGACCCGGCCCGGAACATTCCCCTAATTTCCCCCTTCTGGGTTGGGTCTCTTTTTTTTCTTGTCAGGCTGTTCCAGTCTGTGGCCAGACGCTTTGTAAATTTCTGGTAATTTTTATTTCGCTCCGATGATGGGAAAAGGTTCCCCCGGTTCCGGTGGCGGATCTCCATCGATTCCCCGGTCGCGACAGAATTGTCCAAGCAGCTGGATCTCATCGGCCCCGGTTTCGCCAGGAGCTTCGAGGATTCGAAGTAAATCAGCGGCCAGCTGGCCAAACTCAAGTTCAAGATCGAGATCCCCTGTTCCCACGACCTGATCGGTTCGAGCCCCGAGACAATCTCGGAGCACCACTCCGATGAGTTGCTGTGGGTCCGGGACAGGATCTGAGCTTTCCTTGCCGGTCAGTCGAGACAGGGCCAGGGCGGCGGCCGGATCGGCGACAAGACCGAGCGGCGCACCCTCGAATTCCCGAGCAATCTGCTGGTAGTCACTCCTGTGCGGCAGTCCTTCAAGATCAGCAGTTTCCCGCAGTCCGATCCTGACCTGCCGGCGAGTAGCTTCCTCCAGTACCGCATCGAGGGTGCGAAGTAACGCATCCTGTTTCTGCTGCTGCCGCTTCGGATGGGGTGCATTCGCCCGCCACAGCTGGTTGAGCTCCGATTGTTGTTGCTGCTGCAGTTTTTGCAGCCACCGGGCGTTCTCTGGATCCTCTGGATCTCCGGAGATGCGGTTCTTTCGAGCCTGGAATTGTTCCAGCACCATGTTTTGCTGTCGATTCTGCTGACAGCTCTCGGAAGATCTGTTGGATACGATCACGATGCTGATTTCGTGTTGCTGGGCGCACGAGATCGCTTCCAGGCACGATCCGGCTGCCAGCTGCCGTTCACTTTCATCGGTGGCAAACAGATCAGGAAAGGAGGATGGGTTACTGGAGCCTGTGGTTTCGGAATTGCTGCTGGGAACCTCGAGGGCCGTGATCGAGTGCCCGGCCCCCCTTGCCTCTTGAACCCACGACGGAATTTCCCTGCGACCCAGCTCCTGACCGAGCACCAGCCCGGGTATGTCACCGTCAAGGATCCTCCGGACCCGTTCCTCAAAACTGAGATCTGAAGGCAGTGAGATCAGGGATGTGGAGAGGCTGAGCACCAGTAAAGGCCTTCCTGTCTGCTGGCGAAGCGTGTCAGGCAGATCCTACCCCGATTTTCCTGACGGCGAAGACCCCAGAACTCGATAACTTGAAGAGTCTGTCGGGCTGTCGCGGAGGCTCGGAGGATGTATCCTTTCCGGAGTGAAATCGCTGTTTGGAGGTGCTTTGTCAACTCGTGATTTGAAGGCCGAGGGCGTGGATCCTGAGCGGTTCCGGGCCGAACTGGGAAATTATCTGGACCGAAGTCAGCAGGCTCTCGGGCAGATCGATGTGGAGTCGGTCTCGCGCTTTACCGAGCAGGTGCTGGAGGCCTGGTGCTCAGATCGCCAGTTGATCGTGTTCGGCAATGGAGGGAGTGCCGCCACCGCCTCCCATCTGGCCGAGGATCTGGCAACCTACGCGATTCCTTTTTCCGAGCCGAGGCGGCTGCGGGTTCTCAGTCTCAACGATAGTCCTTCCATCATCACCGCGCTGGGCAACGACATCGATTTCGATGCGGTCTTCACGGAGCAGGTGCAGCAGTGGGCACGGCCAGGGGATCTGGTGTTGACGATGAGCGGATCTGGCAATTCATCCAACCTGATTCTCGCGATGGAACGGGCGCAGCAAATCGGCTGCAAGACAGCAGCGATGACCGGCTTTGACGGGGGACGATTGCGTCAGCTGGTTGATTTCCCGCTTCATGTCGAAATCCACGAGATGCAGCCGGCTCAGGATGCTCATATGGTGATGACCCACATGATGATCCACGGATTCAAGGCTGCGGTGGCCAGAATCCTGTCGCAACGAGCGACGGGACAATCGGCAACTTGAGCGGTGTACCGGGCCTCTTTCTCGATCGGGACGGTGTGATCAATCACTTCCTGCTCGATTCGGTTCGTACCCTGGAAGAGTATCAATACTACGAGTTCACCGCCGAGGCGATGAGACGGCTCGGTGCGATGGGCCGGGCGATCGTCGTGGTGACCAATCAATCGGCCATCGGGCGCGGCTGGACCAGCGAGAACCAGGTGCAGTCGATCCACCACAAGTTGATCGATGATTGCGCCAGGTGGGGAGCTTCCGTCGCGGCGGTAGAATATTGTCCTCACCTCCCCGATGCCGGCTGTGATTGTCGCAAACCCGGGTCGGGAATGTTCCTGCGCGCTGCCAGTGAGCACGATATCGACCTGGATCGGTCTCTGATGGTGGGAGATTCGGCTTGTGACATCGAGGCAGCACAACGCCTCGGTATGACGAGCATTCGAGTTCGTACCGGTCGGGGAGAAGAACCCCTTCCGGCTGGAGTTCAGGCAGATGCCTGGGTTGAGAATCTGAATCAAGCTGCAACATGGATCGAGGAGTGGTCGCGATGAAACGTAGTTCAAGGTTGGTTCTGATTGTGGCACTGCTCAGCTCGATATCTGGTTGTCAGGGTTTGTTTGAAAGTCGTGCTGGCAGCCACCCCATCGACCGTCACGTCCGGGTTCATGCCTCGCGGGGAGGTGAGTTGCTGTCGTTGGATCGGATGATCCAGGATCTGTCGAGGCGAGAGGTGGTATTTCTGGGTGAAACTCATCTCGACGACGTGACCCACCGGCTAGAGCTGGCAGTACTGGAGGGGATCGATGCGGCAGGGCGTGATGTAGTGGTTTCCCTGGAGATGTTCGGACGGGACTGCCAGGAGGTGGTGGATCAGTATCTTGCCGGAGTGATCGATGAAGACACCTTTCTCGAGCAGTCGAATCCCTGGAATAATTACGAGACGGGATATCGTCCCGTCCTGGAGTGGGCGAAACAAAACGGTGTGCCGGTAATTGCTGCCAATGTTCCCTCGTCGGTATGGCGCAAGGTCGCGTTTGGCGGGGGACTAGCCGCGCTCGATGAGTCTCTCCGCGCGACCATCGCCAGTGAATTGCTGACCAACACTGATCGCTACTGGCAGAGATATGATCGAACCGTTCGGGGCCACGGTCATGTGGCTACCAACGTTCCGAAGGAACAACGGACCGAGAAGGTGCAGAGCCTCTGGGATAACACCATGGGAGAGTCGGTGGTCAGAGCGCTGGAACGATACCCGGATTCCATCGTCGTCCACATCAATGGAGGATTTCATAGTCTCGAGCACGATGGGGCAGTTCGACAGGTTTTGTTGCGCAGGCCAGAAACCGATCTGGTGACGGTTCAAATCTCTCCCTCCTTCGATCTGAATCAAGTGAAGGTTGATACCGATGATCCCCGTGCAGACTGGATCGTGCACACCGAATTGGTCTCCCGTGGACTGCATTCGGGGAGCCTAGCCGTGTTCATGCCGAGGACTCTTCGTTACGTCATCGATGCTCCCGCCCGTAGCGCAGGGCCCGCTCCATTACTGATCTGGTTACCAGCTGAAGATGAGGATCCCGCCGATGAGCTGAAACGGCTGCGTGAGGATCTGGGAGATCTTCCCTGTCTGGTGGTGGTCGAGCCGATGTACTCGACCGGCGAGGGAGGTGCCTGGATCGCCTCAGACCATCGGGATGAAGATCTCGCCTGTCTCTCATTTGGTCTTGACCGATTACGTGAACGTCTGCTGGAACAGAGGAACTTGAAGAAGGATCAGGTGGTTCTCGCCGGCAGTGGCGCAGGGGCTCAAGCGCTGGCATCGGTAGCCATCGGAGATGGTGATTGGCCGCTGGCAATCGCCCAGCTGGAAGCGGCCCCTGGCTGGTTCGGGATGGAGGGACTTCCTGATCCTCCACAACCGGACAAGCAACACCCCGGGCCGGGGCTTCGCGTCATCGTCGCTGCAGAGCATGGCGATGCGTGGCAAAAAGAGGCAGGGGCTCGAGCTCAGGTGGGTGCACCTCTCGTGGTTCAAATCCTCGGGGAAGCAGATGAGGCAGCCCAGGTGATGCGGCAACAATTGATCGATGCGCTCGGTCAGTGAGGCTGGCGGGCAGGTTCGGGTAGATCCACGCGACGATTCAGAAGCTACCGAGTGCCAGGAAGCCCAGCACACCCAGTACCAGTGCCAGGATCGTGACGAGTCCAAACCAGCGATCGATGAATTGCTGGATCCTGGCCCCGTAGAAGTGAACCAGGATCCCCTGGGCGAGAAATCGCACTCCTCTGCCGATCAGACTGGCGGTGACGAAGACCGGCAGCGGTATGCCCGCAGACCCCGCAGCGATGGTGAAGATCTTGTACGGGAGAGGGGTGACGGCAGCGGTCAGAATCGCCAGGAATCCGATCCCGTGGAATTGAACAACCAGCTGTTCAAAGCGCTGTTCGGCATGAAAGAAAGAGATGATCGAGTTGCCGATGCTCTCCATCATCCACGCTCCGATGAAGTAACCCAGAATCCCACCCAGTACCGACATGACGGTGGTGAGTAGCGCCAGGGGAATCGCCCGCCGCGGAGATCCAATCCCGAGAGCGATCAGTAACGGGTCCGGTGGAATCGGAAAAAAACTCGACTCGGTAAATGAAACCACCGCCAGCACGGCGGGGCCGCGTTTAGTCTCCGCCTCTGCCAGCACCAGATCATATAATCTCCTGAGTGGGGAAGATGGGGACGACTCAGCTTCCGAGGGTGTCATCGAGGACCTCCACGGAGCGTTGCTGGGTGAGTCTGTCCGCCAGCCATCGAGCTGCTGCAGCAGGATCGGGCTGGCTGATGATGCCGGTGCAAACCGCGATTCGTTGCGCTCCCGCGGCGATTACCTGATCGATGGTTCCGGAATCGATATGTCCGATGGCGAAGCCCGGCAATTCGCAGACCTCCTGAGCCTGGCGGATGTACTCGGTTCCGGCCGCCTCCCGGTGGAGCTTGGTGGCGGTTTCAAAGATGGGCCCGACCCCGATATAGTCTGCCCCCTGAGCGGCGGCTGCCGCGGCTTGCTCGGGTCGATGGGTCGACAGGCCGATGATCGCATCGGGGCCGAGTAGCCGACGGGCTTCATGAGGTGCAATATCTTCTTGACCCAGATGCACCCCATCGGCTCCGCTCAGATGAGCGATCTCGATGGAGTCGTTGATGATGAGCAGGGCATTTCGCTGTTCGGTGATCTCCCGCAACTGTCGGGCAATTTCGAGAACTTTCGACGGGGGCTGCTCCTTCTCTCTGAGCTGAACGATCCGGGCACCGCCCTCGATGGCTGCGATGGTTGTATCGAGGAGGTTGCCGTGGCACAGACTTTCGGTCACCAGTACATAAAGATCTCGACCTTCGAGCCGGGGTCCTCTCAACTCAAGGGCGGTTGTGATGGCCTCAAGTTGATAGATGTCATAGCGGATCACCTGGGCAGCAGCTGATTGCTGCGGCAAGAGCAGGCGCATCGTTTCTTCGACTGATCGACTGGCTTCACGCGCTCGAGAGGTATTGGCAGCCATCAGCGCCGTGTGGTTTTGATGGTCTTCAGCGCCGGGGGCGTTCCTCAACCGATCTCCTGCGACATCTCGATGACAGGCCAGGGGCCCCAGCGACTCTTCCACCTTGCCACGAAGTTGGCCGGTCTGGCGACGAAGAGATTGCCAACGGCGGCAGATGACCTCACGATGGTGGCGGAATCGCAGTTGATCTTCGATCACCCTCATCGCCTCGATGAGCCGATTGAATGCTGCGTCGAGGGTTCGCAGGGTGCCGGGATCGGGGGTAGGGGAATCGGCTCGGTTCATGACAACAGATTGTCTGCTTGAACGCTGGCAGGCAAGCGATCCGTACCACTCCCCTCGTGCCCCGTGGCACGATACACTGGCGGAGCAGATGGCTGGTCGATAACGGTAGGGATGCAGGAGGAGCGAGCATTGCGGGCAATTCTCTTGATCTTATCGGTGATTCCCGGGCTCGGCCCGATCCTGCTGGGGAGAGTCCAGAGGGGTCTGGCGCTGTTCTTTCTCGGCGGAACCGGTTGGGTTTTGCTTGTCGCCGGATCGACCGTCTGGGCCGGACCGGATCGAGAACAGACTCAGCTGACGGGAGCAGCGCTTGGAGTGGTCAGCACCCTGGTCAGTGCCCTGTGGACCTACCGGATCACCTCACCGACACGTCGACGTGTGATCCGGCGAAGGGTTGAACGAGCTCTCGACGATGCTCAGCGATGCTATCTGCGCGGTCGAATGCTGAGAGCGCGTGCCGCTCTCGATAGTGGTCTGGTAAATGATGATCGAGATATTGATCTACTGTTTCTCGACTGGCAGGTTTCACGCTGTCTCGGGGATGATTCTCGCGCTCGCCGGAGTCGACGTCGCCTGAAGCGATTCGATCTGGATGAGAAATGGCTGTGGGAAGTTCAGAGAGAGGAAGCCGCTCATGGTGGATGAGATACCGGTCAAGCCAGCCGAAGAGGGCCTGACATATCGAGACGCAGGAGTGGACATCGACGCAGGGAATGCCGTGGTTCAACGGATCCGTGAAGCCGTGGTCTCGACCCAGGACGAACGGGTGCTGAGTGGATCCCATGGGGCCTTCGGCGGTTTCTTTCGATTGCTCGATGGAGATGGATCTCTGTTTGGTTCTGAAGTTCGCGATCCGATTCTGGTCGGGGCAACCGATGGGGTCGGAACCAAACTGAAAATCGCATTTGCTACCGGAGAGTTCGGTACCGTCGGCATCGATCTGGTGGCGATGTGTGTCAACGACCTGGTAGTGGGAGGAGCCCGGCCGCTCTTCTTCCTCGACTACGTAGCGACCGGAAAGATCGAACCGGAAGCGATTGCAGTGGTGGTGGAGGGGATTGCTGAAGGTTGCCGGCAGAGTGGCTGTGCACTGCTGGGCGGTGAGACCGCCGAGATGCCTGGGTTTTACAGTGCCGACGAGTTTGATCTGGCTGGATTCTCGGTCGGAGTCGTGGAACGAGGGGCCATCGTCGATGGCTCGAAGGTCAACCTCGGAGATGCGGTGATCGGAATCTCCTCCAGTGGGGTTCACTCCAATGGATTTTCGCTGGTCAGGAAGGCGTTACTCGAGGGGGAAGATGCTCTATCTCTCGACCAGGATCCGGGTGGACTGGGTGCGACTCTCGGCCAGATACTCCTCGAACCGACCCGCATCTATGTCAAACCGATCCTGTCGCTGCTGGAGCAATTTAGCGGCGGGATTCATGCCATCTCCCACATCACCGGTGGCGGTCTCATCGAAAACATTCCACGAGTGTTGCCGTCGGGAATGGGCGCGCAGTTGCTGCGGGAGAACTGGTCACGACCGCCGATCTTTTCGTTGATCGAACAGCGAGGTCAGGTGGCAACCTCGGAGATGGATCGGGTTTTCAATCAGGGGATCGGCATGGTTGTGGTCGTTGCGTCCGAGCAAGCCGATGCGGTGGTGACTCACCTCGGCAGTGTCGGAGAACAGGCCCAGATCATCGGTGAGATCGTCTCGGGTCAGGGTGTCGAGATCGATTAGGACGAGCTGTTCAAGGTCGAGTTCTCTTCCGGCAACTTCAACTGACCCGCAAAAGAGATGCGCGCGGGCCCCTGGACATGAAGATCTCCCTGCTCACCAGCCCGAACACGCAGGAAGCCTCCCGGCATCTGGACCAGTACCGTCTCGGCGATGACTCCTCGTTGCTGAAGAGCCGCGAAAGCTGCTGCCGCGCCGGTGCCGCAGGCGAGAGTTTCTCCGCAGCCTCGTTCCCAGACGCGAAGAACCAGCCGGTCTCTTGCCTCGATGCGTACGAATCCGACGTTTGCCCGGGTGGCTACGGAATATTCCAGAGTTGGCCCGAATCTTCGCACCGGATCGGTTGTTGCGTCCGGATCGATGAGAACGACAAGGTGGGGATTGCCGATGTTGACCGGAATCGCCTCGAGTGTCGTGTCCGCCACTGAAAAACTGCGGGGACTGTCGACCTGTGCCAGGCCGAGGTCTGCTTCGGCGGCAAACTGCCCATCGATCGATTGCTGCTGAACCCGCACCCGTCCGGCATCGGTGTCGATGGTTGAATCTCCCTCCTGCCCGTCGGATAGGATGAGAGAAATCACCCGAAGTCCGTTGCCACACGCCTCGGCCCGGCTTCCGTCAGAGTTCCAGCATTCCATCGCCGGGATCGGGTTGGCGCGGCGAATCACCAGGATTCCGTCAGCCCCGACACCGGTTCGCCGACAACAGAGTCCGGGGGCGAGCTGGCAAAGATCCTCAGGGATCGGGCTCTGTTGCTCATCGAGTACGATGAAGTCGTTGCCAGCACCGTGTGCCTTGATAAAGGGGATGGTTCCGCGAGTCATCGACCTCCAGAGAGTGTATCTTGGTGTCTGAGTCCAGGCCCTGGCAGTCTGACGTTTTTCCGGGGCAAGTACCAGTACTCGTGACACGGAGATCTCCATGATGACGATGAGATGGAACAGGCCAGCAGCAGAGGTGATGTCTCTGGTCAGTTGTTTGGTGATTCTGAGCTGGTTGGTGACCCTGTCTGCCTGCGATGCTCCGAAGGAGCCAGCACCCACCAATCAGGTCCAGGCGCTGATGCGAGGGACGGCCCACGTCGAGGTCAACGAGATGCTCGATGGAGCTGCCACCGATTTCAATATCACCCAGTTGCTCCTGCAAAGATCTCTCAGCATGCATGGTTTTCAGCTGGTGAACAGGGACCAGGCGGACTACGTCATCGAAGGCACCATGACCTGTGATTATTTCCAGGATCTGACTTTTGATTTCCAGGGCCAGGAGCAGCATCTGGAGCACCAGTATCACGGGAAGTTTGCCGGTCATCTGATTTCGAAGTCTTCCGGGGGGGAAGTGGTTCAGGACCTCTCATTCCCCGAGCCGCTGATGAACGGTCGTACCCAGATGGAACTGGCGCAACGCGATATCCGGAGGAGGTCGGCGACGATCGTTGCCGAGAATCTGCTGAGGGGAGAAATCCTCGGTGATCCTGAAGTGCGCGGCTTGCTGGATGCTCTGACCGATCCTCTCGATGGCCGCTTTTATAATCAGATCCAGGATGAGTTGGTTCAGTTCGGCGCCCGGGCAGTTCCTCATCTTCTTGAAGCTCTGCGTGATGAACGTGACGTGAGCCTCGAAGGGACATATCCCGGCTTTCCAGAGCTGGTCAAGGGCGAGTTGAAGGTTTACCACATCGCAGATCTGGCTCTTCGTGACCTGCTCGATCGTGATAGTGGTCTTGATCCCCTCTCCAGCGAAGAATATCTACTGCGGATCCGTACCGGCTGGCAGTGGCTGTGGGAGGATTTTCAAAAGATCCCCGATGAATTGCGTGTCAAGACCGAGCAGAGAGCGAACAAAACCCCCGCTCCTGTGGAACGCTGAAGCACTTCTTTCCTCCTCACTTCCTCGATGTAACCTGTAACGGGGTGCCGGTCGGGCAGGAGGACAGATGCCGATCCACAAGACAGCAATAATTCACTCCGATGCAAACCTGGCTCCCGATGTGACGGTGGGGCCATTCGCCATCATCGAGGCGGGAGCTCATCTCCATTCAGGTTGCAAGGTATTTGGCCACGCCTACGTCGGTCCCGGTACCGAGGTGGGGAGTGACTCCGAAATTCACATGCATGCGGTTGTCGGCCACGATCCCCAGGATGTGACCTGGGCCAGAGAACCGAGCCGTGTGGTGATCGGTGAACGTACCGTCCTCCGTGAGTACGTGTCGGTCCACCGTGCTTCCAAGCCCGGAGCTGACACCCGGATCGGCAATGACTGCTTGCTGATGGTGGGGGCCCATGTCGCTCACGACTGCCAGGTCGCCGATGGAGTGATGATGGCAAATCATTGTTCGCTGGCGGGGCATGCTGAGGTGGGAATGGGCGCTTTTCTGTCGGCCAACACCCTGGTGCACCAGTTTTGCCGTGTCGGACGGCTGGTGATGCTCGGTGGCGCGGCGGTGGCGGTACAGGATATCCCTCCCTTCATGTTATCGACCGGGGATCGGGCGACGATCCGCGGAGTGAACGTGGTAGGGCTTCGCCGGGCCGGATTCGAACCAGATCTGCGACGAAGCGTGCAAGATGCCCATCGGATTCTCTACCGCAGCGGTAGAACCATTCCGGAAGCGGCCCAGTTACTGGAGCAGAGTCAGGTCGATGAAGTGCGCGAGATCGCCAGGTTCATCGATGACAGTGCCCGAGGAATCGCTTCGGGGAGTGGTGTGGCAGTGGATCCCAGGACGGCCAGCGTCTAGGTGAGGATCGTTGTCACTGATCCCAGTCCGCCGGATATCGAGGCGGGCAATTTCTCGACGGTGAAACGCTGGGCAGCGATTTTTCGAAAACTGGGACATCGTGTTCTCCTGCACAGAGTCCGCGATGAGGGTGTCAAACCGATGCCCTCCGGGGATCTGCTGATTGCTCTTCATGCCGGACATAGCCATTCAGCGATTCTTCAGTGGAAGCGACGTGATCCGGCCGCCGAGATCATCCTGGTGCTGAGCGGTACCGATCTGCATCAGCAATTGCCAGCAGGTGGAGCGGCGCGGCGACGAGTGATCGAGAGCCTGAAGGCTTCTGATCGCTGGGTCGCTTTGCACCAGCAGGCCGATCTCTTCTTGCCAGCTGAATTGCTGGGTTCGCAACCGCACGGTGTGCATTTCATTCCTCAATCGGCCAGGCCGCTGCCCGGTGGGCGCGATCCGATCGGGTCGAAATTGAGATTGCTCGTCATCGGTTTTCTCCGTGAGGTCAAGGATCCGCTGTTGCCGGTCGAAGCTCTGAAGTACCTGCCGGATCCGCTGGCCGATGGTCGAACCGTTGAGATCGTGCATCTGGGGGGAGCGCTGTCGAGGCAGTGGCAACGTCGAGCCGAAGCCACCGCAGCGCGCGAGCCCCGCTGGCGCTGGCTCGGGACGGTGCCCCGGGCGCGGCTGCGCCGATATCTGGGAACTTCTCATCTTTTGGTTCATCCCTCCCGGGAGGAGGGGGGCGCCAACGTCATCAGTGAGGCTCTGGTGGCGGGAATTCCGATCCTGGCCAGCGATGCGCCCGGAAATCTTGGATTACTGGGCGACCAATATCCGGGCCAGTTCCGCCGCGGCGATGGCCGACAACTGGCCGAGCAGATCTTGCGCTGGGTCGAGGACGCTGGCTTCCGAAAGCAGTTACAGAGCCGGTCAAAACGGTTGAGGGGTAACCACACCGTCGAGGCAGAAACCACCGCCTGGCGCGGTTTGCTGGCTGAATTGAGGGGTAAATAGAGCGCGCACGGCTGGTTTCAGCCGTGCGCGGGAAGATAGAGATGAAGAACTCTGTTGATAGGGCCAGGCATTCCCTCGCCAGGAATAATTCCCGACCCGCACGGATTGTAAGTATTAACAAAATAGATTACAAACACATTCCGTTTGTTATTTTTTGATTCCAGGTAGAACTCCACGATTGACAGATAGGCGATATTTTGTCCCACTATCGCCGCGGCCAGAGGGCTCTGCGCCGCGGACAACCAGGGGAAAAAGGGGGACATTCATGACTCAAGTGCTCGATGAGGAACGGAAGGCTCGGCTGTTCTGGGCCAGTTGCATGGCGCTGATTGCGACCTCGTGCGCATTCGGGGTGATCACATCGTCGATGGGTGATTTCGAATCGTTGTTCGGTCTCGACAAGCTCCAATCCGGTTGGGTCGGCGGCGCGGCTCTCGGTGGCTTTGCGGTTGCCATCATCTTGCTGGGACCGGTCATCGAAAAGATCGGCATTGCGGTCTCCGTGAAGATGGCGTTTGTTTGCCACATCGTTGGTGTGATTTTGATGATGTATGCCGAGGGCTTCGGTCAGCTGATGGCAGGTGCTTCCGTCATCGCCATCGGAAACGGATGTGTTGAGGCGGGATGTAATCCGCTGGTGGCTACCCTGTACTCCAATAACAAGACCACCAAGCTGAATCAGTTTCATGTCTTCTGGCCGGTCGGCATCATCGTCGGGGCCTTGTTCGGATTCTGGATCTCCAACCAGGCTGCAGCGGTTACTGCTGCGGGTGGTGAGTGGAGTCTGTTTGGTCTCTCGGTACTCCAGGCCAAGATGGCTCTGGTGCTGATTCCTACGCTGATCTACGGCTACCTGTTCCTCGGTCAGGAGATTCCACAAACCGAACGGGTCCAGTCGAATGTTTCCGATGAAGAAGTGAAGTCAGCCGTCACATCACCGCTGTTCATCCTGATGCTTTGTTGCATGGGCCTGACCGCCACACTGGAACTGGGGCCAAACCGCTGGATGGGCGTGATCATGGAACCGCAATTCCAGAGCGCCATGGGAGCAGGAACCACCACGACCGGCGCAGGAATTCTGGTACTGGTCTACGGCAGTGGCCTGATGGCGATCCTGCGTTACTTCGCAGGCGGATTTGTTCATCGCTTTTCGCCAACCGGATTGCTGTTCGGTTCTGCGGTGCTCGGTGGAGTCGGTTTGTTTGCCATGACCTACGCCGAAAACTTCAGTTCCATCTTCTTGACCGCCACCGTGTTCTACGTCGGTGTATGCTTCTTCTGGCCCACAATGCTCGGGTTTGTCTCGGAACGAATTCCGAACAGTGGAGCGATGGGACTTTGCCTGATGGGTGGAGCCGGCATGCTGGTGGTGGGTTATGTGTCAGCCCCGGCGATTGGCTGGGTGGTGGATTATTACACCGCTGCATTCACTGTCGCGAATCCGGGAGCAGGGGTCGATGTGGTAGCCGCATACGCCAACAAGATGGCGTTCCGCTGGGTCGCCGCTCTGGCGATTCCGCTGGCTCTGGTGTTCTTCAAGCTCCACAAAGAATATGGAAATGTCGGAGCCTCTGCGGTCGGCAATTCCAGTAACGTGGTGGGAAACGAGCCGAAAGAAGTACAAAATAGTTTTTAAATGAGATCCGGAAACGAGTGAGGAGTGGCCCTGGGGTTTTCCTCAGGGCCACTTTTTTTGGCCGATTTCAGGAACAACAGGACTGCCCAGTTCGTCCACTGGGCAAGGAGGGAACGATGGTGATGCCAACTTCTTGGATTCTGGTGGCCGCCCTTTCCCTCTCCTCGACGCTGATTCCGGAGCAGCTATCTGCTCAGGAGCAGAATCGCGAGACCTTTCGCGTTTCACACCTTGGAAAGGAGTTGCCGGAGTTGGTAGTCGAGGAGGGCGGTCGCTGGATCAACAGCCACCAGAATCTTCGACTGGCGAGCTTGCGAGGAAAACCGCAACTGATCGTCTATACGATCCCTGGTTGAGAGTCTTGCGCTCCCGCATTGCCAAGCCTGGTCAGGTGGCATCGAGAACTGGGTCCCGAATATCTTTCGATCCTTACCATCTTTTCTCACTCCTCAAAAAATTCAAAACCCGCTCAGAAACTCGTCGATAAGAACAAAGTTACGTTTCCACTTCTGGTCGATGGCACTGCCAATCAGGAGCGTCATGGAGTGATTTATTATCCTTCGGCGTTCTTCCTCGATTCCCAGGGCAAGGTGCTATGGCAGGGCATTCTTCCGAGGAAGCGCTCCAAATCAGGTTTCGATCGTCAATGGCTTGATGATCTGCTCAGAAAAGCCGGGATCGATCCACCACCACCTCCGATTCACTGGCTCGACTTTGACAAGGGCCTCGATGAATCACAATGGACCTGGGGCAATCGATTACTGTTCATCGAAGCGGAGGGGTGTACCCAGACCGAGAGAATTCACAAGCTGCTGACAGAAGACGAGGAGATTAAAAAGCTGGTTGATGGATTCATCCGGGTCAAGATCGATGGTCGCCGACAGGTCAAGATCGTCGATGACTATGATGCAGCCTGGCCGGGTGATCTGGTCATCATCGACCCGAATCACCGGGTGCTCTATCGCTACTGGGACGACTACAAGAACATCGCCGGGCTCAAGCGAGCCCTTGGCTTGCACGCCGATCAGTGATGGTGCTGCCTAGGGGCAGGCGGGACTGCTGGCGGGGCAATCGAGAGTGCCACCGATGGGATCCTGACCACAAGCGGGATACGGTGCCGTAGGCGCTGGAGATCCGGGCACAAACAGCGAATTCAATCCAAACACCATGTCGGCGATGTTGAAGGATTCGTCGTCATTGATGTCGCAACTCTCGATACAGGCGGGGCTGACACCTCCCGGTACGAATAGCGAGTTGAGACCGAATACGATGTCGGCGACGTTGTAACTTCCGTCCTGGTTGGTATCCCCACGGATGAATCGAATCACCGAGCCGACCGATGCGTCGTGATAAACCAGTGAGTAGGGGGGAGAGCCAGGGAACTCGCGCCACTGGTAGGTGAGGTCAATGCCATGGCTGGTGTTGTTGAAAGATGGGTAGAGGGTGCCACGAAGCGTCGGATAGGTGTATGCGTGCTCTCCGAGATTTGTTGGCTGCAACTGCTGTGAAATGATGAAGTCGGGTGAAGTCGGGGTCTTTTCTGCCAGCACCAGTTCGCCTTCGGCTGAAAGATCGCGGTAGACGGCATACACGGTGCCGTTGCTCTCGTCACAGCCGATGTTGAAGATCTTGTAACTGGCGATGTTGGTGAATTGAGCGGTGGTCGCTTCAAACAGAATCGTCTCATCGCTCCAGCCATTGATCTCATCCCAGCTCCGGTAACGGAAACTCCACAGTGGCGATGAGGAGAAAGCATCGACGACGTAGGCACAGTGAACCGATCCCAGACCGTCCGCCGAGACCCAGCCGAAAAAATCGTTGGTGCCGTCGGTGTTGCCCAGAACGAAGGTGTCGAGCTGCCAGGCTCCGCTCGGGGGGTCATAGATCCGGTGTTCGTACTGTCCTTCTCCGACGTTGCGGTAGAAGGTGCAGTGGATCCTGCCGCCGGTATCGACAGCCAGTCTGGAGTTCTGAGCACTATTGGCGGGACTGATCGGACCCAGATCGGTGAACGCATCATCCGCTGCATAGGGCTGATCGCTCCGCAGCAGATGGTCGACCCAGCTCGATGGGTGGTGGCCGGCAATCCACACCGTGTTGTTACCATCGATGAGGATGTCCATCGCTGATGTTCGGGAGTTGAGGGGGGCACCGGTCACGGTGCTGATCTCGACGATGTCGGAGCGAAAACCGGTGACCGGATCGTAGCGACGGTAGAACTGACGGAAATAGGATGGGTAGGTGTAACGTCCCCAGAGCACGTGGAGGATTCCCTGATCGTCGATGGCCATCGAGCAGTGACTCGCTGGATCGGGGCCGAGGAGTCCGCTGTCGGCATCATTGAGGTTCTGGGGCAGGGTGGTCCAGGTGGAACCTCCATCGGTGGACTGCTGCACGATCAGGGGTGTCTCACCATTGGGGGTCCGTTCCAGTGACAGCACGTACAGTTCACCGTTGCCATTGCGCACCATGTTATGAGCCGTATTGCTACCGGAGGATGCCTGGTCGTCGGTATGAAGGATCACCTGTGCGATGGCACCACTGCTTCCGCAGCACAGCAGTAGAAGTGACACAAACAGGATCCGCTTGAGGTTGTACCCGTGCAGCATCAGAAACTCTTCTCTCTAGGAACATACCTCGTACTTTGCGCAATCGAGGTTGTCATCGGTCGGATCGGGCCCGCAGTTCTGAAGGCCCGGTGGCGGAGGATTCGGTGAGCCCGGGATGAACAGTGCACCGAGCAGGTAGACAGCATCCGCCACGTTGCTCGAACCGTCGTCATTGACGTCGGCACTATCATAGCACTCCGGTTGAGGCGAACCGGGAACGAAAAGCCCGTTCAGCAGTCGCACCGCATCGGCGATATTGACTCCCGTGTCAGAGTTGACATCGCCACGACGGAAGATCTCCTGCGGCGGACCACCGGTGGCCCCGATCGCTTCCAGGTAAATCCCCATCAGCACGCCCTGTTCCGCGCTGTAACCACCAAATTCCCACGACTGTGTCAGTACCTCACCATAGGGATCGTCGGTCGCGTAGAAGTTGCCGGTGCTGTAGCCGATTCCCGATTGTTGCCAGATGGCGCCACTGCTGATGCCGGCCTGATCCGGTGTCAAGGGATCGGCAGCAACCAGGCGATCGGTCCAATCGCTGCCGACTTGATCCTGGTTGTAGGCGGCATCCATTCCGGTCAGGTCGAGGATGTCGTAGGAGAGTCCAATCAGGTCGAGCAGGGTATCATCACCGTCGACGACTCCATCTCCGATGCCATCCCAGTCGGCGAAGGGAGTCTGAGGACAGAATCCCCAGACATCACCACCCTCGACATAGACATCGATTCCGTTGGCGATGAGTTCGGCCAGGAGCGTTCCCTCTGCAGTGGTCATGCAGTGGTAATCAGGGTAGGTCCCCGAGGCGACCCACACCCGCTGTAAATCGGGCGAAGAGAGCAGGCAATTGCAGGAGAGAATCTCGGGCATCACCGCCGGATTGAGCCCATTGAGGACCAGAGCATCGGCGATGGCGGTGGCGGAGTCGATATTGCCTCCGCTACCCTCGGCTGCCCAGACCACATCGACTGCATTCACAAGTGCGCCCACGGTAGCGCTGTCGATGACACAGCAAGGTGTTATGGAGTTGTCCAGACAGCGCAATTGATAGCTGTAATAAGCGGGTCCGCCCTGGACCACCTCGCTCCACTGCTGGTCGCTGCCGTCGATGGTTTCGACCAGTTGACCGTTTCTCAGTACCTCGATGTCGGTGTAGAAGTTCCCGTTGAGATCCCAGGTCAGAGTCACCTCGGGACCGTTACTGGAGGAGCTGAACGAACTCGGGGGAGTCAGCTGGCATGGTGGCCCATCCAGATGATGAATTGACCAGTTTTCCAGCTGTCCCGTCTCGGCACCATCGTTGTCGGTGACGGTCAATCTCCAGTCGCCATCGATGGGTAGGCCGGCGAAGTCAAAGAGTGTCCCGGGCCCCTGCGGTTGCATGTGAATATCGAGCGGGATCTGATCCTCATCGAACGGAATCCCCTGGTCGTCGAAGACGGTATGAATGTGATTCACATCACTGGGGGAGCCGGCCACATACTGCTTGAGAGTGACGAGGGTGGTCGAGGGGTGAAAGATATCGATGCCCACTTCCCGTGTCCATGTGTGGAAGATGTGCACTTCCACATCGACATCCTGGATGATGTAGTTGTCGGTGATGCTGACGACGGAGGTCACTCCGATCGGATCGTTATTGGGGATCGGTAGCGGCGGGTCAGTGCTGGCATAGAGATCGAAGCCATGGAATACATCGATGGACTCGGTGAAGGTGAAGCAGGCGCCATCCGAGACAACGATGATGTACTCATAGCGACCCTGACAGACGTTGGTGTCGGTCCAGCTGGTCGCTGCCGGGTCGGTGATACTCTGATAGAACTGACCATCGCGCCAGATGTCGAAGGTGTCGGTGTAGGGCCCGTTGTTGGTGAACTCCAGAACGATGTCGGGGCCGACCGAGTTTGAGATGATCGCATCGGGTCCCGTATATCCACACGTTTCCAGCTCGACGATGCCATAGGTGTTGACAGGATTGGTTCCCTCATTGATGTCATTCCACAGATATGGCGGGTTCTCGAGGGTATGGACCATATCCTCATTGCCGGAGTTATTGGGTTCGCCAGCGTTCCAGTCGGTGTAGGTGAGCGTTTCTCCGTTACTCCACTCGAATACACCCTCGATGGCGATGTCGTTGAGTCCCAGCCACAGTCGCCGACCGGTACCCTGAAAGGCGCTGAAGTTGTCGTGAATGAAATCCATCTCTGCTTGATCCCCGACCGCGACCAGATTGGCACCCCAGGCGTTGGCTTGCGCTTCCGCCTCGGTCCAGCTACTGGCATCGAGTAACAGGTAGTGGTGATCGTCAAACGGGCTGGCGACGCTGTGCAGGATCACGGGATTCTGGGCGAACAACGTGACGTGGATCATCGCGATGACGAGCGCGCAGAGGAGTTGCTTCAGAACCTTCATGACACCTCCTGAAGGGTTGGCGAGAGCAGAATAGATATGCCAGGGCCAACAACCATTTTCCCCTGCACTGCAAGAGATACAAGGGAGCAGGCGATCCGCTGATGCGTGCTGGAACCGTCGAAACGACTAGTTCCTGGACCGAGACGGAGTATGACGTTTCAGCTGAATAGGCTCCCAGTGGGTCGAACCGTCGCTTTCTCGCATTCTGACTTTGATCTCCAGCTGATTCTTTTGGCGGGCCAGGGTCAAACCGGAAAAGCGGGCATCACCATTTTTTACCGACTGAAAGGGGAATCGCACCGCAGTTTCCTTGTCCTCCCAGGCCACAAATTCCTGGGAGAAGTGTTTCACCTTCAGGGCGAACCCCTCCTTGTCGGGACCGAGCACCATGATCTCGTAGAAGACCACTGCATCGTCTTTCACCAGGCGAAAGGTCCCGACCATGGTACCGGCAAGCGGATGGCTCCAGATCTCTTCACAGGTGCCGCCGAAGCCCTCACCGCGCCACTCCCCGGCAAGCCAGGCGAAGTCCTCGATCTTCGGCTTTGCCGTCTCGCTTTTGTCGTCACGATCGACCGATGGCAAGTTGCTGGTTCCCAGTACGAACAACAGCGGCACCGTGAGGATCAAAATTTTCGCCGGGCCGTCGGCAACCGTACCGAGAAGATGGAACAGGGACTTCATGACACCTCCTGAGAGCTGGAGAGAACTGCATCGATGGATCGGACAACGCAGCTATCTTCAATTGCCGCGCGGTGGATACAAGGGGCGAGAAGTCTATCCGGTGGTCGAAATAGAAACGGCCCCGTCCGGATTCTCCGGAAGGGGCCGTCAAATTCCCTGTGTCCCACGTCAGGGGCAGGAGTTGAAGGAGTCGCAGCTGAGTCCAGAGGCACCGCCCAGACCACAGGCCGGGAAGGGTGCGGCCGGATTGGCTCCACCGTCAAACAGGTACACGAGCAGGTATACCACGTCGGAGATATCCACAGAGTTGTCCCCGTTGTTGTTGAGGGAAGCGAGGCATGTGATCTGTCCGCCTCCAAACAGGTAGGTGAGGATATTCACCGCGTCACTGATGTCATGGCTGCCGTCAGCGTTGGTATCACCAGTAACGTAGGTGACTCCACCGCACTCGTCTGGAATGCCATCGTTATTGGTATCGGTGCTGGTGCCCGATGAGATGTCACACTCGTCGAGAACGCCATTGTTGTTGCAGTCGTTGGCTGCAGAAAGCTCGCAACCGTCATGAATTCCATTGTTATTGCAATCGGGGAGGCCAGCGCCGGCGATGGCGATGTCGAGTCCCCAGACGTTCAGTACACCGGAATCTCCACCGACGGTGTCGGCGACCGTCAAGGTCCAGTTCCCCAGCGCATTCTGGCCATCGAAGCCAGAGAGTGGTGAGGCGGGGGAAGTGGTGCCGGCACCACCGTCATCGTCGTAAACGGTATTGATGTCGTCGGCATCTCCACCTGATTGGCTGTGAAGCGCAACGTTGGTTCCCGAGGGATTGACCAGGGAGATGGTGAGATCGCCGATCCAGGTGTGGTTCAGCTCGATCAGGACATCGACGTCATCAACGAGTCCGATCTGGTCGACGTTGATGGTTCTCACCACCGGGGGATCGGAACTGGAGATGGGAGCCGGTGGCACGACGTTGTCAACGAAGGAGAAGATCCCCGCCGCTTCGCAAGAATCGAGCACACCATTGTTGTCACAATCGCTATCTGGATTGGCGGCGATTTGACAGCTATCGATGGTGCCGTTGAGGTCGCAGTCGGTCTCGGTGCCCTGACTGATTTCACAGCTGTCGAGAACTCCATCGAAATCACAGTCGGCAGCACCACTGGAGATCTGACAGGTGTCAGGTATGAAATCTCCGTCGCAGTCGAGCGCTCCGTTGATCAGTTCGCAGGCGTCCGCCACACCGTCGTTATCGCAGTCGTCCTGACATTCATCGAGCAGGCCATTCGAATCACAATCGGAAGCTCCGTTGGCGATTTCATCGGCATCGGGAATCCCGTTGTTGTTGCAGTCGAGATTGCCGACCATCGGTGCCAAGATCGGTACCAGTACGGAACCTCCCGTTGTGAACAGACCGAGGGTTGCGTTGGCATTGGTCGGCGCAGAAGTGGTGACGAAGCGGAAGTTGTACATCGTTCCCCAGCGCAGAGCGTTGGCATTGCTGTTCTGAGCGAAGGTCGAAGTGCTCCAGCTGATTTCTCCGCCGGCAGTCGAAACCGCCCAGTCGGTGCCGTCATAGACTTCGGTACTGTGGTATTCGACATCGTGGAAACCGATGTCACTGGCGACAACACCGAGCAATGGCAGCGAGAAACTGCGCACCGAACGGGTCGAATCCATGTTGTAGAGGGCATATTCGTATTGCCACAGGTTTGCCGTTTGCTGGGTGACCTTGTAGCCAAGAATCAGCAGCCCATCGTTTCCGTCATCGATGTCGACCAGGGTCACGCTCGGATCGTTGTCCTGCCACGCCTGGATCCCTGGCTGCTGGCGTTGGGTGGATCCGGTGAAGGCGATGGAGTGGTTACTGGTGCTGGCGGAGACGGTGATCTGGCGATAGCTGGTGTTGTTGTGATGATTGCCTGCTGCTGCGTCGTCTGGGGTGATGTAATGGCCCTCGACGAAGTAGGTGGCACCACTGTTGAGAGTGGGATTCAGATCGTTGCCGTGAACCCGCAAGCGGCGATAGGTCAGATCCAGGTTGCTGGGATCCATCACCTGGGGATAGATGAAGATTCCGTGAGCAGGATCGGTGACTTCAGAACGAGAGCCAAGGCTTCCCTGACTTCCGTTGAGACCGGCGCCATAGGGATCCGAGCATCCGACTCCCAGTCGGGATCCGGTTCCGGAAGAAACGCAGCCACAGCCGCAAGTGTTTCCCTGCAAAGCAGTGAAGCCGTGCTTTAGCCAGCTCATTCCGATCTGCTCGAAGGTTCCATCTTTGAGACGGAACATGTTCTGACCGATCACCGGATGTTCATTGGTGCTGGCGATCCAGAGCAGTTCCTCGGTGCCGATGTTGCAGGAAGTGGTACCGACCGAAAAGGCGTAATAGCCACCGGAATTTCCATAGCTCTGGGTACCGGTCAACTCGCCCACGATCACGTCGGCTCCATTTCCTCCCATACCACCACCGGGATCGCATTGAGCAAGAACCGGGCTGGTCGAGATGCACAGGACCGTCAAACCCAGCAGCAGGAATTGCGGCACCAGTCCATTTGGATTACGAGACATGAAGTCCCCTTTCAGTGTCTTGCGGGACATGAAGTTAAATCTGATCGTTGCCCAACCTACCGACCCTTGACAGAAAATCGACCGACAAGGGCGGCTCATGAGCCTCATCGTGTAGATCTCAGAATGTCATGGGGCGGGGCTACCTCGATTGTAGTCCCGCGGAGTTGATGTTGCGAGTGGGGTTTGAGGGGGGCTGGAAGCCATTGATATCGATCTCAAGGGTCGCGAATGGGGGAGATTTCGATCTCGCAGAAGGGCTACTGGCCCCGCTACCTCAGGTCAGCGGGGCCAGAATGGTCAGATGGAGCTGGCGACGGGAGTCGAACCCGTGACCTCAGCTTTACGAAAGCTGTGCTCTACCAGCTGAGCTACGCCAGCAAGGAACCGGCTGTCCGGTACCGGTGGGGAAGGATAGCGATATCGCCGGGATGCGGCAATCGTCCGCTGCAGATCCTGGATGATTTCACCGCTGTACGGGCCTACGAGGTGGTTTCCGTCTCCGGCAGTCGACTATGCGGATGCGACTCCTGGTAGGTTTGGGACAATCGTTCACTACTCAGATGGGTGTACACCTGGGTGGTGGCCAGATGCTTGTGCCCCAGCAGTTCCTGGACTTCCCGCAGATTGGCGCCGCTATCGAGCATGTGGGTTGCGTAGGAGTGTCGCAGAGTATGGGGACTGGTCTTGGCATCGAGGCCCGCCTTGTGGATGTAGCGGTCAAAAATCTTGCGGATGGAACGGTCCGAGATGCGGTCACCAAATCGATTGAGGAGAACAGGAGAAGAAGGTTCGAGCGGCAGCCAGCGTGCCGGGATCTCATCCTTGTAGGCAAACAGTGCCGTCAGCGCATGTTCCCCGATGGGAACCAGACGTTCCTTGCGGCCCTTGCCAAATGCTCTGACGAGACGACTCTTTTCGTCGATGTTTTCCCAGTTCAAAGCGACCAGTTCACTGACGCGAAGACCGGTACTGTACAGAATCTCGAGAATCGCCAGATCCCTGAGACCGCGATAGGTGTTGGTTTCTGGCTGGTCGAGTAGACGCATCACTTCCTGCACGGTGAGGAAATGGGGCAGAGATCTCGGAACCCGAGGGGTACTCAGTTCGAGAAACGCACAGCGGCCCTCGATACGTCCCTCACGTTGCAGGAATCGGAAGAATCCTCGAACCGAGGCGAGCTTTCTTGCGACCGTACTTCGTGAATATCCCAGCTCGGCAAAGTGGGCGAGCCAGCGACGTACTTTTTCGGTGCTCGAATTGGCGATGAGGGCCAGATCCTTGGTTTCAAAGAAATCCCTCAGCTGTTCCAGATCCTTACGGTATGCACGTAAAGTTTCCGGGCTCAGATTACGTTCAGTTTTCAGGTGCTGGAGGAACGAATCCATTTTGTCTGCACCCACTTTCCTGATAGCGGGACGGCGCCCCCTAATGAACTAGATCCTACGAAGGCCGAAAAAAATGTGAAGATGATTTGAAATAGAGCAGAAATTTCTTGCTGATGGAGATGGGTAAAAGAGTGCAAGCGGGGGATCGAATTGTGGAAAACTTCCGGAATTGTCTAGCACTATCGGAAGTTGGAGTGAATTCGACTCAACAACTCGCGCGCGACCGCCCGGAAGTGCTCCTGGCTGAGGGTTTCTTCATCGCGGTGAGCTGCTTCCTCCAGCGTCTCTGGTGCCTCTGATCCCATCGTCAGCAATTGCTCCAGAAGCGACGGGAGATCGGTCGCATCGTACAGGATGCAGTGCTCCTCTTTGCGGCTCACGACCATCAAGGAGCGTTCTCTGGGGGATAAATTGAGGGCATCACTGTTCATCGGGGCCCCATCCTTCTGTACAAATCGTGTGCAAATTCTCATGTCGCGGAAGGGGCGCAGAAATTTCCCATGAATTCAGGGTCGGCGCGTCCTTCACTTCCACCTCACGGGCCAGAAAGATCCTGGAAGACCAGCAGTTGTTGAAGACAAAGAGGGCACCCATCGAGACATCCATGACCACTCTCCCCATCGTTTCTCCCCGGGCAGCGACTTGCTTCCCGATCTCATCTTCGGCATTACTGAGCCGGTTCTGGAGGAGATTTCCGTCATGACCAGTTCTGAGATGCTCAATCCATTTCTTTCACCACTTCAAAGGGAAGAACTGGACCCGATCGATCTGAATTCGATTCTCGATGCGATGCGAAGTCACCGGGAGGGCTTCCTGTTCGAGAGCGGGCTAGACGTTGCCGGGTGTGGTGGCTGGCATTTTTGCGCTGTCGATCCACTCTGTTCCTTCGAGGCGACTCGGGACCGCTGGAGCGCAACCGATGCTTCAGGAACTCTCTGCGGTGGCGACCAGGATCCGCTGACCGCTCTGGAGATGTGGTGGCAACGCTGGAGCATCGAGTCATCTCGAGAGGAGTTCAGGGCCGGTGCCGCGGAGATCCCCTTCACAGGAGGTGCGGTCGGCTGGATCGGATACGAGGCTGCCGATCGGTTTCTGGGACTCTCGGTCGTTGATCGATCGCAGGATCCGATCACTGGTTTTCTTGAGGGCATTCCCGAGATGTACTGGCGACTGTACGACGAGGTGGTTGCCATCGATGCGAACCAGCGCAAGGGCTGGTTCCTGCATCGCGGTAGGGCCGGCTGGCAGCAAAGACGATGGTGGCTATCGGGTGACCGTCGAGAGCAGCGGAGGCGCGCCCCGGTGCGGATTGAAGCGGCTTCTCTGTCGGACCAGGAATATCTGGGAGCGGTCGAAGAGATTCGAAAACAGATCGGTGTCGGTGAGGTCTACGAGGTGAACATGGCCCGGGGACTGCTGGTCGAGGGGATTCCGTCAGCACCGGATCTGCATCGGCTGTGGCGGACAGCCCAGCCGGTTCCCTATGGTGCGTTGATCCAGGGAGACCCGGTCTCGATCGTTTCCGCCTCACCGGAGCAGTTCTTGAGAAGACGTGGTGAGCACATCGTGACTCGCCCGATCAAGGGAACGGTTCCGCGCCACGGCGATGCAAAGCTTGATCGAGAGAGTTCCCGTCGGCTACTCGAGGATGAGAAGGAGCGTGCAGAGCTGGCGATGATCGTCGATCTGGAACGGAACGATCTGGGAAGAATCTGTCAGACCGGATCTGTCGCGGTCAAATGTGCCGCAGAGGTAGAAGAGTACGCTTCCGTCTTCCATACCGTGGCCACCGTCGAGGGAAGATTGCGGGGGGATCCTGGCCCTGGAGAGATCTTGCGAGCCACCTTCCCGGGAGGTTCCATCACCGGTGCTCCCAAGATCGCTGCCATGGAACAAATTCGTCGGCTGGAGCCGTGGCCTCGTTCGGTATACACCGGTTCCGTCGGCTGGATCGCACCCGACGGTGATCTGGAACTCAGTATCGCCATCCGAACCGCTCTGGTGAAGGACGGGAGGGCCCTGATTCCCTTCGGTGGCGCAGTCACCTGGGATTCGGAGCCGAGCTCGGAACGGGCCGAATTGACTCACAAGGCCCGCGCGATGTTCGAGGCGCTCGGCCTGTGAAGGCGGCAGGGAGAGGTGGATCAGCCGTCGAGCCGGTCGGCCAGTACTCTCAACATCTGAACGATCGAATCCTGACCCTGGATCACGCTGTCATAACAGAACCAGAAACCGACTGCGCTGACCAGCAGTGCTGAAAACACCGGTGCGTAGCGCAAGAATCGTGTCTGCAAGGTGGATCCTGCGCGATCGAGAAGTCCTTCCCTGCCGACAACCAGGACGCAGCCGATTCCGATCAGCATCAAGCCGAGGCCGAGGCTGAAGAATCCGAGAATGACCAGTCCCAGCAGCAGCGCCTGGAAATGGGCGGCGACCAGCATGATGGTGAAGCCCGCAGGGCAGGGGACGATTCCGCCACTGAAACCGAGAGTGACGAGATCACGGAAACGGACTTCCCCGTCCTGTCCCCAGTTTGCCGGAACATGCGAGTGGTCGTGCGGATGGCCATCATGAGAGTGACCATGAGAGTGGTCGTGGGAATGATCGTGGGAATCGGCATGACTGTGATCATGGCCGTGAGTGTGGGTGGAGCCGCGAGCATTTCTCCAGCGGCGGCGAGCCAGGAACAGTCCGAACAGCAACAGCAGAAATCCCGAGCCAAAACTGAAGATGGTGGTGAGCCAGTTCTGATAGGTTGCCGAGGACGCCTTGTCGGAACTCGCCTCGATCAGGGCAAGTAGTAGCAAGCCGAGCAGGAAGATGCTGGCGGTATGGGCGAAGGTGACCACCAGGCCGAGGATCACCGCGTCGCGAATTCGCCCGCGGGTTCCGACCAGATAGGCTGCCACCATCGTCTTGCCATGGCCCGGTCCGAGGGCGTGGCCGGCGCCGTAGAGGATCGCCAGCAGCAACGCCAGCAGCAGTTCCCACAGCGGCGCTTTCCCCTCCAGCAGAGTGGTCACGATTTCACCGATCTCCTCCTCTTCACTGTGTTCGGGCGCCTGTTGCTGATCGGTGTTGGTGTTGGTCGGACGGCGCGGAATCACATCGCCACCGGCACTCTGGGAGAGGTCAGCATCGGTCGGCGCCGTGGTCTGATCCCCGGAACTGGCCACCTTGATCAGGTCGGAGACCGTCGGCGGATCCGATTCGAAGGGATCAAAGGTGCTGGTCCCCTTGTAGAAATAGACGGTGGATTCGCGTCCGGGGGTACGAAAGAACGCACCTTGATCTTCGATCGCTGCCGGTTCCGGTCGAAGAATGAGGAAAGACATGCCGGGATCGTGATCGGATAACGGAATCCAGGTGAACTGGCTCGAGGTCTCGTTGAGGAAGGTGTTGTCCTGCCAGTGCAGCCACCAGCCATTGCCCCATGGGTTTGTCTCCGAGAACGAAGCAGGGAGCTGACCACGAAGGGTGTAATACGCATCGAATGGGCGAGTACGGACCGAACCCTGCAATCCTTCCTCTTCGATGAGAACCAACTCGAGCGAGATGGGGTGTCCGTTGATATGCAACTGCACCTGGGTGAGCAACGATTCGATGCGCGACTTGAGGTAAGGTCGCCACTCATCTTCCTCGACCCGGTCATCTCCATTGTGATCAAGGCTTTGCAATACCGGGAACCCTGCCGGAACACTCCAGCCCAGGTTGAAGAGCATCGTTACCTGTCCATCTCGGATGGTGAAGGTGCTTTGAGTACCGACTCCGGCTGCTAATTCGTGACCGTAGCTGCTGGGCTGTCCCAGCAGCACAAACAGCAGTAACCAGAAGCTGGTGATGGCGCTGGAGATGATGCGCCGGGGAGCACGGTAACGGATCAACAGGATTCCCATTCTTCGTCTGGAGGTGAGATTGGTGTCAGGGGAGCATAGGCGACTACCAGTTGTTTTTCTCCACCTCGTTCAAATCGAACCGAGATTCTCTTCGAAGCACCATGACCCTGGGCACTCAAAATGACTCCTTTTCCGAGGATTTCGTGGCGGATCCAGGCACCCGGGTGAATCCCGTCATCTTCCGTGTGGCCCGGATCTGTCGCGAATTCATGCGGGTCCCGTTCCCACCCTCCTGTCGAAAAGCCGCTGGTTTCGCCGCGTTCGAAGGATATGGAGGTTCCTTCCAGTTCTGCCAGAAATGAGGAGGGAAGTCTCGGTTCCCGCTCGTGAAAACGTCTTCGCCACGATGCATGGGTCATGATCAGTTGCTTGCGTGCCCGTGTGACGCCGACGAACAGTAGTCTACGCTCCTCTTCGATCCCTTCACGCTCACCGTGGCGAGAGTGGGGAATCAGCGATTCCTCGACACCAATGATGGCAACCTTGTCGTACTCGAGCCCCTTTGCGCTGTGCAGGGTCATCAAGGATACCTGGCCATCCTCGTTCGATTTCATCTCCGCATCGGTGACGAGAGCAATTCTCTCGAGAAAAAGCGACAGCGAGTCAAATTCTTCGAATTCAGGATCGTCCTCGACAGCACGGAGGGAAACATTTCTGAGGATTTCTTCCGTTTCCGAGGCGGCAGCAACCAGTTCTTCCAGATTCCGTTCACGCTCTTGCCACGATTCCGGTTCTGACCTCTCAAGGTGAGACAGATAGCCGCTGGCTTCGATGGCAGTCTCCACCTGTTTTGTCAGAGAGTTTTCTGAATTGCGGGAAATGACGGAGAGAACTTCTCGAAGCTGCTCAACACCCTTTCGAGCTTTCCCGCGAAGAGCATCGAGAGCCTCATCGGATCGCAGATGTTCTCCCAGAGTGCGCCCGGCATCTCTGGCGGCATCGATGAATCGTTCAATACTCACCTTGCCGATTCCTCGGGCCGGGACATTGAAGATCCGTTGCAGGGCGACGTCATCCTTGGTTGACCTTGCGGCGCGGAGATAGGCGAGGATGTCTTTCACTTCTTTTCGTTCATAGAAGGACATCCCACCGATGACGGAATAGAGGATCCGGCGTCGAACGAATTCCTCTTCCAGTGTCCGGGAGAGTGCATTGACGCGATACAGGACGGCGATTTCCGAGGAGGAGACCCCGTCAGATTTCCAGCCCTCGATGTGGTCGGCGATTCGAGCCGCTTCCTTTCGCTCGTCGCGGACCTGCTGAACCTGAACATCATCGCCATCCGGGTTCTCCGTGAATAGCTTTCGTTCTCCGAATTCATTTCCGGAGAGACGAGATGCAACCTCCAGGATCTGAGGTGTTGACCGGTAGTTCTGATCCAGGGTGATGACGGAGTGTTCAGGAAAATCCTCACGAAAGCGCAAGAAGTTGTCGCTACTTGCGCCTCGCCAGGAGTAGATCGATTGGTCTGGATCGCCGGTGATACACAGGTTTTGGTGCTCTTCGGCCAGCAGTTTTGCAATCAAGTACTGGGGACGGTTGGTGTCCTGGAACTCATCGATCATCACGAACTGAAAACGAGATCTTAAATTCTCCAGCACGTCAGGGTGCTCTCTGAGCAATCTGACCAGCAACAGCAAGAGATCATCAAAGTCAGCAGCATCCCGTTCTTCGAGTAACTCTTGATAACGAAAATAAATTCGTGCCAGTTCTCGATCGCGGAAAGTAGCAGTTTCTTCTGCCGCCTCTTCGGGAGAGGTCATCTGATTTTTCCAGTGACTGATTCTGGAAATAGTTGCTCTCGGTGGAAAAGATGTTCGATCTAGCTGGAGATTCTTCTGCACTTCCGTGACCAGTTGCAACTGGTCAGCAGAATCGTAGATGGAGAAGCGACTGCTATACGGTTCGATTCTGTGGATGTATCGCCGCAGCAACCTGGCGCAGAAGGAATGAAAGGTGCGCAGCACGGGTGTGTCATCATCCAGATCGAGAGATGATGGCCCCAGAAATCCTGATCTGGGAATTCCAGCAGAGGATCCCTCGCCCATCAGATGCAGAGTACGGCGTAGCATCTCGTCGGCGGCCTTGTTGGTGAAGGTGATGGCAAGGATCGAGGATGGGGTCACACCGCAACTGATGAGGTGGGCAATCCGGTGGGTCATCACCCGCGTCTTGCCGCTGCCTGGGCCGGCGATCACCGCCAGTGGACCCCTCTGATGGGTCACGGCAGCGTGCTGGGCGGGATTCAATCCCTCGGCCATCGATCTTCCAAATCTACCGAGGTTGTGCCACGGCAAGGGGTTGTGAGGCCACTTTGACGATCTCCTGTGGGCCACTAGCGGTATCGGTGACGGCCCAGATGCCATATTCTATGCAACCGGGGAGGCAGGCAAGGAAAGCGATGGGGTTCTGGGCGGCTTGTTCGCGTTGACGCGGCGTTTAGCGTTACTTATGATCCTACGTCAACTTCCGCCGATTTTTGCAGTTTTTCCGAGGAAAGTCGGTGGGGTGTGGTTTCGCTGCAGTTTGGTCGGTCATCCTTAGTAGTTTTCATCAATTCGACATCGAGGGGGCATCCTTGAGTTCCAATAGTTCTATGAACCAGTCTTCTCTACGAGAACTCATTCTCGAGACTCAGACGAGTGTTGATTTCTATCATGAAGCGCGGCAAGGGGTGACCTCTCGCCGGGATGGGATCGACGAACTGGAAGAGCTTCTCGATTCCATCGAGGATGATTTTCGCCGGGGAGTGGTTCTCGACCTGCTCGGTCGTAGAGTCGATGCGAGAGATGTCCTGGCTCGTTGCCAGAGCAATCCTCTGTGTATGCACCTGCTCGGTAAATTGCTCCTTGAAGAGGGGAATTCAGAGCAAGCACTCAAGGTGCTCGATCCAGGATGGAATCACGGATCGAATGAACCACGCGTGGGGATGCTCTACTGCGAAGCATTGATTCTCGAGGGGGAGGTGGAAAGAGCACGTGAGATTTTCAGTGACATCTCTGCTCCACAGGATCACCCGAGAATTCGTTATCTGCGCGGATTGTTGCATCAGCATGAGGGAGAGTATGAGGAAGCTCTGGTTTGCTACAGTGACGCTGCAGAGGGGAATCCGGAAGAGACCCGATACCAGTTCCGGCTCGGTTACATGCACTCCCTCTACGGAGATGAAGAGAAAGCCATCGAAGCGTACAGGATGTGTCAGAGAACCGCTCCTCTGTATGCACATGCGATGGTCAATCTCGGGGTCCTCTACGAGGACGCGGATCGGTTCGAGGAAGCAATCACCTGTTATCGAATGGTTCTGCTCTCCAATCCGAATCACCGCCGGGCAAAACTGTACCTGCGCGATGCAGAGGCTTCTCAGTCGATGTACTACGATCGCGATAAAGAGAAAGAGGATATCCGCAAACAGCAGGTCTTGCAGATTCCGGTCACCGAATTCGAACTGTCGGTACGGTCCCGGAACTGTCTCCAGAAGATGGGAATTTTTACCCTTGGAGATCTGGTCAGCAAGTCCGAGGCAGAGTTGCTCTCCTACAAGAACTTTGGAGAAACGAGTCTCCAGGAGATCCGGAAGATCCTCAATCAGAAGAACCTTCGACTGGGAGAAGGAGTCCGCAGTGACGACACCAGACTCCTGACAGTCAATGGAGAAGCCGCTTCCTTGCTTGGAGAACCGGTCAGTATCCTGGAACTTTCCAGCAGGAGTCAGAGGTGCATGGATCGGCTCGAGATCGAGACGATCGCTGATCTGCTGCAGCGCAATGAACTTGAACTGGTGAGCCAGAAGAATTTTGGCGTCACCTCCCTCAATGAGGTGAAGAAAAAACTCAACGAGCGAGGATTGAATCTCTCTAGTGGCTAGTGAGGTTTGATTTGTACGAATATCTTTCGGGAGAAGTGGTCCGAATCACCGCACAGTCTGTTGTGCTGGAGGTATCCGGAGTAGGGCACCGGCTGCGAGCGCCAGCAGGTACTCTCGAGAAACTTCGCGTCGGTTCTCGTGCGCGTATCTTCATTTCCCATCGAATTCGCGAGGAACAGATGGTCCTGTTCGGTTTTTCCCGGCCGGAAGAACGGGATTTCTTCGAACAGATCTGCCAGGTTTCGGGAGTGGGCCCCGCCAGTGCCATAGCCCTGCTGTCCGAGGTGGACCAGGAACGTCTCCGAGAAGCGGTTCTCGAAGGACGTACCGAGGAGCTGGAGAAGGTCAAAGGGATCGGTCGAAAGACCGCCCAGCGCATCGTTCTCGATCTGCGTGGTGCCCTGGAAAAGGAAGATCTGGCGTCGAGGGCTGGATCTCCTGCGACGGTTGGAGTTCCGGAAGGGGCTCCCGCCGATGCCGTGCGAGCTCTGCAGGTTCTCGGATTCCAGCTCTCCGATGCACAGGATCGAGTCAGGAAAACGGTTGCTGAATACCCTGACGAAACCAGTGCCGAGGATCTGGTTCGACTCGCCAGCCGCGGTCGATAGCCGACTTCACCTTTGCTCGATAAGCGATACCATCGAGAGGACGAATCCTTTCCTTCTTCTGGCCTGATCCGGAATTCCCGAGATGAGGCCGGTCTTGACTGCTTCCCTGGTGGTGATGGTGCTGTTTTCCAGTCTGTTGCAGGGTCCGATGACCGGCGGTGATGAGCCGTCAGGGTTGCCGGCGGAAAATAGTGCCGAGCTCTCCACGTCGCATCTCCAACAGCTGACAACGGCGTTTTCAGAGCTGTCTCTGACAGTTGCCGAGCCGCTGATCGGTGATCGACACCCCGACCTGTTTGGCTCCAACCCGATCGCCACGGTGTCGTTGTGGCAACCTCCGATCCGCGATTCGCTGATCTTTGAAACCTCTCGCAACCTGATTCGCCGGCAACTCCAGATGGACCTGGATCTGGGCAAACGAGGCTATTTCAAGGGAGTTTGCTGGCAACAGGACGATCCACATGGGGGGCCAAACCAGCCACTATTGCTGCCGCTGCCGCTGGGTGGATTTGACCTGTGCCTGGTCGATCCGCTGCTCGATGCGCCACTGTTACCTCCGGCACCGGCGCTCTCGGATCGGCCACTGGAGTCGATCTGGCGTCACAATCGGTTCCAGACCCGCCATGAATTGATCGCCTGGCCCGATTTGAATTTCGGCGGACCCGGGGGCGACTCGACCGAGGGAGGCGTGAGAGCTTCCCTGTGCTGGGATGCGATGTTGCCACGGAATCATCAATATTTGAGCTTTCAGATGACGGCCAGTCTGGATGCGACCGGCGAAAGCGGCTGTCTGTTGCAAATCTGTTGGCAAGGGATTCCCCGGTCTCCTTGACACCCGAGCCACCCTTCTCCACCATCGGGTTCTCTCCTTTCGAGGGGAGAGCGTGGTGACTCAGTGGTGGGTGTAGCTCAGTCGGTTAGAGCGCCAGTTTGTGGTATTGGAGGTCGAGGGTTCGAGTCCCTCCTCCCACCCCATGATATTTCAGGGCTCCGAGGTGTTCCTCGGAGCCTTTTTTTTGAAGCCTTCAGCGGCAAGCTGGCCGGTCACACTCCGACTTCCCGTCTCAGTGGTCATCGGTTCCGGGTTTGCGGCGATTCTTCTTGAGTTGAGACCGATTCTTTTTTTGCTGGATTCTTTTTTCACGACTGGAGCGGGTCGGCCGGGTCGGACGTCGCACTCTTCTCGGGCGCAGCGCATCGGAGATCAACAAGCTCAATCTTTTGAGGGCCAGTTCACGATTGCGGGCAGCAGAACGTTCATCGCTGGCCAGGATTCTGATTTTGCCTTCGCCATCGATACGCGAGGAGAGGGCACGGATCAGACGTTGTTGCTCTGCCTGTTCAAAAGCACCCGATTGGACCGGCGACCAGCGGAGATCGATGGCGGTGGCGGACCGATTGGCGTGTTGCCCGCCGGGGCCTCCCCGCGTCTGTTGAGAGATCTCGATCTCGGACCAGGGGATCCAGCGATCGCTGCGCCAGCAGAGTCCCCTGGAGCCATCCGGTGATTCCATTGCGTACCCCTTTTCAGCGATCAGGATAGGCCCCCGACAGGAACTGGGCGAGACCACGGTTGCTGTTGGCCCCGGAGATCGCGATGCTAGCGACAGGAGGAAATGGATGACTTCACTTCTGGTCCTGATTCTGTGGCTGAATCCCGCAGTTGTGGCGACATCTCCCGGCACTGAGGATCTCTCCGGGGTTCTATCCCTGGGCCATTCTCTGGGCACCTTCTCCTGTGAGCCTGCGGTTCCCACGGCGATTTGTACCACCCCGGGGGGTGGCTTCGCTCTGGTCACCGAGAGACCCGCTCAATTCCTTCAAATCGATGTCGCTGGCAGAAAAAGTGCAGATGCCGTTTCGTTACCCGATCGCTTTTCCCGTCCGCGCGGAATCTTGCCGCTGCGTCGAGGTCATTTTGTGGTGGTCGATGACAGTGGCGTTCTGGGTGAGATCGATCGTTCCGGAAGACTGGTTCGATTGTTGCCCGGTCCACCGGCTCCCTGGCAACCGGGAGCCATCGCTTTTGCTCCCGGGGGCGAGGGTTTCCTGGTAACGGATCTGTTGCGTCGACAGGTTCACCTGCTCGATCTCGATGGCCATCACCAACGGAGCTGGAACGGTTTCGTCGAACCACGTGGAGTTTGCTGCGTCGGAGAGCGGATCTGGGTCAGTGATCGAGGTTATCATCGATTGCTCACGCTCGATCCAGATCTGGAGTCGGTCGAAGTTGCACAGGGTATCGGAGACCATGGAGCGGCGCCGGGGTTGCTGGCTTCACCGATGGGACTGGCCAGCTTTTCCGATCGGGTATTGCTGGTGACCGACCGCGACAATCATCGAATCCAGGTGTTCGGGAGTCATGGCATCAGCATGCATTCATGGGGGATTCACGCATTGATCCCTCGGGAGGCGAAGGGCAGACTTCATTATCCGGAGACGATTGCCCTCGATGAAGATGCGCTGGTCTGTGCCGTTACCGAACCGAGCGAACGACGGGTGCAACTGTTCGGTGTCCGCGATCCAGAAGTTGAGATTGAACCGGCCGAGATGTGGCAGCGCGTTGATCTGGTCTCTCACTATGGCGAGCACTGGGCGGTGGAGGGCGAGCAATTGCTCGTCGCGGTATCAGAACCTGATTCAGAACGAGTTGCGGTAATGGCACTGCAACCGCGGACGCCGTTTGTGCTCGACGAGGTGGGTGCCAATGGCAGCTTGCCCACGCAGTTTCGAACTCCCGCCGGGCTCGATTTCCTTCCCGATCGGGTATTTCCCCGGATCGTGGTATCCGACCGGGGAAACCGACGGCTGCAGATGTTCGAGATTCGCCGCAACCAGCGCGCTCCGCTGCGTCGGGAAGCGTGGTTGATCGCGCTGGTGAGGACCGTCGATCTGGCGGCACTGGCGGCGGAAACCGCTGGCTGGAACGCTGACTTTGCGCCGAGACCCGGTGCCGTGGCGTGCATGAAGGATGGAACCATCGCAGTTGCCGATGATGCCAACCAACGCATCCTGCTGTTCGATGAAAGATTCCGTCCCCGGGGCATCTTGGCGGCCCGCGGACTGCTGGAGCAAGCGACCGCCATCGCTGCCGACGACGATGGAATCCTGGTTGCCGATGCCAGGCAGGGCCAGCTGTTCCGGTTCCTGCCAGAGGGAGGTCCACCGACGGTGGTGGAATCAGCGGCACTGATTCCTGTCGGGGTGGCTCGACATCCGGATGGCTCCATCTGGGTCACCGATGCGGGGCGCCATGCTCTGCTGAGGATTCCCGCCGGTGGCGGCGAGTCCCAGCTGGTACTGGAGGGGCCAGGAACCGGCGAGAAGCAGCTGTATCGGCCCCGCTCGGTACAGATTGCCGAGGACGGTTCGGTCTGGGTGCTCGATCATGGAAATCACCGGGGTGTGGTTGTGACCACGGATGCTGACGATGGAACCGTTGTGACCTCGATCCGGCACTTCGGAAGCCCGCCCTACATGCCCGGATACGTCGCGCCGGGACAGCAAGGAGATCGATGATGGATACGATGAATGATCAATCCGATGGGCCCGGCTGGATCATCATCATCGGAGTCGTGATCTCGCTGCTGATCGGATTGGCGATGTTGATGATGGTGGGGTGTCAGACGACTCCTCCCGTGGTCCTGCCGACCGGTGAGGGCTGGTTGCAGATGCGAAGCGCCGATGGGACCTATCTGATTGCCCTGAAGATTCCCGATCAACCACCGCTCAACCAGGAGATCACCGTCGAGGGGATCGTGTCTCGCGCCGGCGAGCCGATTTCGACCGCGGCGGAAGTTCATTTTGATGGGGGAATGCCCCATCATGGTCATGGATTGGCGGTTCCGGTGGAGACCTCGCGGATCGCCAGTAGCGGTTTTCGTGCCGAAGGAGTTCGTTTTCACATGAGTGGACGCTGGTTGATTACTCTCGATGTGAAGGAAGGACCTCATCTGGAACGGGCCCGTGCCTGGGTGGATGTGCCATGATCTCAGGAGTGCTGTGGATCGCCATCGTCGGTGCTTCTGTGGAGGATCCGCTGATCCCCCAGCCGTATCTCAGGCGCGCCCTGTCGCTGGCCTGGGACGATTCGGTCCCGGCGGATCGCACCAATCAGTATGCCGACAACGTCGATGCTGCGAGCCTCGGGCAACTGCTGTTCTTTGAAAAAGGCCTGTCGGGAGCGGGCGAGACTTCTTGTGCGACCTGCCATGATCCCGCCCGCGGATTCGTCGATGGAAAACAGCATCCGAGGGGAGCCTCGGGTATTCCCCGGGATACTCCGATGCTGTGGGATGTGGCGAGACAGCGCTGGTGGGGGTGGGACGGTCGCTGGGATTCGTTATGGATGCAGGCGCTGGCTCCCATCGAGTCCGCTCAGGAGATGGCGGGAGATCGCCTGCAGGCGATCCGATTCATCCGCCATCAACCCGATCTGAAGCGACGCTATCAGAACATCTTTGGTGATCTTCCCGATCTTTCCGGAATGCCCGACAGAACCCAAGATGGTGCCGGTCCCGTCGAGCAGTGGCTGAAGCAGCCACCGCGGCGGCGGATTGCCATCAACAGAGCGTTTGCCAATCTCGGCAAGTCGATCGGCGCCTATGAGCGGACCCTGCGCGGGCCGGCATCGGTTTTTGATGGTTATCTGGAGGCTCTGGCGACGGGAGACCGGGAAGCAGCCCGCAGATATCCGGCGGAAGCGCGCAGGGGATTGTTGCTGTTTCTCGGCAAGGCGAGCTGTATTTCCTGTCATAACGGTCCACTACTTTCCGATGGTGAGTTCCATGACACGGGGTTACTCACCAGTGGCAGCGCGGCAAAAGATGCCGGGCGCTACGGAGGAGTTCAGGAGTTGCAAGCCAGCGAATTTGTCAGTAGCGGGATCTATTCGGACCAGCCCGATGGAGCGACCGCCAGACGCAGCGGCCGATTGAGGAGAGATCCGACACTGTGGGGAGCTTTCCGGACGCCGTCGTTGCGCCAGCTGGCTTCGACCGCGCCCTATTTTCATGATGGAAGTCTGGAAGATCTGGAAGCGGTTGTCCGGTTTTATTCCCGACGGGAAGGTGGAAGGCCTGCCGGAGCCGGTCACGGTCACCAGGGGGAAACGGTGTTGAATCCGCTCGGCCTGACCGATGGGGAAGAACGGATCCTTCTGCGCTTTTTGCAGTCCCTTAGCTCCGTTGGCTCCAATAAGGAGGGCTAGGAGAGCCCTCTCCTGGAGTCTATAATCGAGCTAGCCCACCCTTTCTCAGAAGCATCGACGACAAGAAGCCTGGGAGGTTATCTTGAATACGATTCCTTTGACTCGCGCCATCACCTTGCTCATTGCCATAGTACTCACGGGTACTGGATTCTGGGTGATGGGCCATGAAAACGATCCCAAGGCGAGAGATCTACAGCGCCCCTACAATGGCCCCGGTTATCGGAGCGCACTTCCAGGTCCACAGCCATTCGGTCCGGTCGGTGGCTTTGAGTCGGAGGGTGTGAACCTGGAGGCGTGGATTCCTCTCAACGAGATGGGTTCTGGCATCGCCAGCGGCAACGACTGCTGGGGATACACGTCACCGAGTGGTCGTGAGTATGCTCTGATGTGTCATTCCAGTGGTACCAACGTGATCGAGATCACCAACCCCGGGAATCCGACCCTGGTCGGATCGATGATCCCCGGGCCCAACAGCCTCTGGCGTGACATCAAAACTTACCAGAGTTTTGCCTATGCAGTTTCCGAAGGAGGTGGCGGCATCCAGGTGTTCGATCTGTCCCAGGTCGATAATGGAATCGTCACCGAACTGGCAAGTGTTACCACCGGTGGCACCATGTCGAGTCATAACATCGCCATCGATGTGGACAATGGATATCTCTATCGCTGTGGTGGCGGTAGCAACGGGCTGCGGATCTACCGTCTGCAGGATCCGGATAGTCCCGTGTTTGAAGGTAGCTGGGGCAATGATTACGTCCACGATGCCCAGGTGGTGAGGATGAACGGCGGACCCTTTGCCGGGCGAGAGGTTGCGTTCCTCTGTACTGGCAATGCCCCGGTCTCTTTCGATATTCTCGATGTGACCGTCAAGACCAACATCGTGACTCTCGGGCAACTGATCTACCCCGGTGGCGCTTACTCACACCAGGGATGGCTTTCTGGTGACCAGCAATTCTTCTACCTCGGAGATGAGCTCGATGAAGGTCCAGGAGTACCGACCAAGACCTTTGTCATCGATGTTTCTGATCTCACAAATCCGACACTGGTAGCGGAATACACCAACAACAATCCGGCGATCGGCCACAATCTCTATACCGTCGGAGATACCATCTACGAGGCGAACTATCGCAGCGGTATGAGAATCATGGTGGCCACCGATCCGCTCAACATTCAGGAGGTCGGTTTTTTCGATACCTATCCCGATGATGATGCGGCCCAGTTCAATGGTTTGTGGAGCCTCTATCCTTACTTCCCCAGCGGCATTGTGATTGGAAGTGACAGAGAACGCGGCCTGTTCGTCTGGTCGATCGGAGAGGATCCTCTCACCTTTGCCTATCCCAATGGAATTCCCGATCAGATTGATCCGACGGGAGACTCGATTGTTGTTGAAATCACTCCGTCTACCGGATTCAGCGTCGATCCGCAGAGTCCCACGTTGTGGTTCGATGATGGAAGCGGCTGGATGACCAGTCTGATGTCCTCTCTCGGTAACAACCAGTACCAGGGGACCTTTCCCGGTTTCAACTGCGGATCCAACGTCCACTGGTATGTCGAGGCCAATGTGGTCGGGGGAACGACCCCCTCGACCGATCCCTCGGCAGCTCCTGGGTCCTTTTACGCCAGTACAGCGATCTCGGGGACCGAGGTCAGCTACCAGGACGACATGGAGCAGGATCTCGGCTGGACCGTGGGAGCTCCCTCCGATACCGCGACGACCGGTCTCTGGACCCGTGTCGACCCGCTCGGAACTGCCGCACAGCCAGAAACGGACCAGAGCGATCCAGGAGTCAATTGCTGGGTGACTGGCCAGGGAACTGTAGGAGGTGCTCTGGGCGAGAATGACGTCGATGGTGGTACCACCACCCTCATCTCGCCGCTGCTCGATCTGAGCGGTGCCGATAGCCCACTGATCAGTTACTGGCGCTGGTTCTCCAACAACTCGGGAGCCGGTCCCGGAACCGATACCTTCCGCGTCGACATCAGTTCCGATGCGGGCTCTAGCTGGGTTTCGGTCGAGGTACTGGGGCCGACCGGCAATTTCACCTCAGGAGGTTGGTTCGAGCATCAGTTCCTGGTCTCCGATTTCATTCCCCTCACAGCCTCGGTACGGCTGCGCTTTGTCGCAGAGGATATCGGTGCGGCTTCCATCGTTGAGGCTGCCATCGACGAACTGAGGGTTTCCGAGGTGTTGTGCAACGATTGCAACAACAATGGTGTCGGAGATGACGAGGATATCGCCAGTGGAACCAGCGCCGATACCGATCAGGATGGGATTCCTGATGAGTGTCAGTGTAATGAATTTATCCGTGGTGAGATGAATGACGATGGTCAGATCGACATCTCCGATGCGGTTTCCTTGCTGGTGTATCTGTTCAGTGGTGGTGCGACTCCGAGTCCCCTTGAACGTGGGGATGTGAATGACTCCGGTGTGATCGATGTCGCTGACGTCGTCTACCTGGTGGCGTACCTGTTCCAGGGTGGAGCTCCTCCGCCAGCACCATTCCCCGATCCGGGCTGTCCGTAAGAGCGGCAGTTCTGGCGGCCCCTATTCGAAAACCACGTCATCGATTCCGAACCGGACATCGAAGGGGGCGGTGCCGTCGGTAGTGAATTCCCAGTCGAGTGAGACCAATTTCCTCAAATCGAGTAGCGGTTCCACCGCCAGGAACTGTTCGACAGCTGCTGCGATCTGCATGTAGCGTTGATACTTCAGAGGTACCACAAGGCCGATCGGTGACGTCTGTGGATGCTGGGCAATCGCCGGCAGAAGATCCAGGATGTCGAGTGAGGCACTGCGTCCGTTGGCATCTGACAGGGTAATGCTCCCGGTGAAATGCCAGCCGATATTGTCGAGTGCGCCATGAATGTCATGATTCTTGAGACGGAATTGCAGCTTTTTTCTCGGCCCGATATCGAGTGGGTTGGAAATCGTCCCCAGAGGCATCGCAATGGTCGAGGTTCCGGCAGTCGGAAGAATCGTCACCAGGTTGGTGATGGGGTCCATCGGCTGCGGGGTCGGAAATGGCCAGTCGTAACAGGCGCCTCGGATGAAAAGCACGGTATTGTTTGCGGTCACCAGGTGCCCCAGGTTGTTGACCGGGAAATTGTCGAAATTATCCACCACCAGCGCGCCGGACAGATCCCGATGATGGCTGACGGCAAAGTAGGGAGAATTTTGCGATTCTGAACCGTACAGAACCCCTTCCAGAGACAGATCGTCGTATGCGTGGCGCCTGACGAAGGTCCACATCCACTGTCTGGAAAACTGGTGCTGCAGATTTCGTGTGATGTAGGAGCAGGAGTCAACCTGAGGGGATGTCTCGGTCCAGGTGCACGTTCCGCAGCCGATCAACTGGCTATCACTGGAAAAACCGTGACAGCCGCCATAGATACAGACGGAGGTGGAAGGCCCGCTCATTCGTTCGAGGAGCCTTTCAGCATACGGGTAAATCACGTCGGTATCTTGCTCTGCAGAGATACTGATCAGAGGAATGTCCGGCAAGGTGTTCCAGCGGTTGGTGTTTCCGATCCACGAGTCCTGTTTCGCGTCGGTGGGCTGGAGCAGGATCAGTCCTCGAACGTCAGGATTGAGTTCGGCAGCGATCACCGCCGATGAGGCGCCCCTCGAATGGCCAGCGTAAAAGAAGCGATCAGGGTCGAGGCGTCCCTCAAGGCTACTTCCGGCGGTTTCGTTCAGTTGCTCCAGCACCTCTCGGGCGTGAACCATCACCTGTCCCGCCTGGTCATGGCCACCCCAGCAGTAATAGTCGGTGTAGGTCTCAAATGAGAAGGAATCGTTGACGGAAACGCAGACGATCCCGTGAGTGGAGAGGAATCCGAGGAGGCTATCGTACTGTTCCCAATCGAATCCAGTTCCATGGTGAAAGATCACCACGGGAGCTGGATCGGTGACTCCGATCGGAAGGAAAATCCTGAGAGCCTTGAAATCAATCTGGGTCGAAGTGGGAGGAGCTGTGAGACTGCAATTCCAGAGTGGGTAGGGAGTGGGGAACGGTAGGTCATGGGTGAATTCGACGAGTGCGGTTTCGACCTGAGCAAAGTAAGGGCCTGGAAGGAACAGGTTCTGTCCCGGTACGATCGAGCTCTCTGATTCATCGAAGGAAGCCAAACGGCACTGATAGATCGTGACATCGCCCTCGCTGCTGAGCGCCCAGATTTTCGTGGTGTGCACTCCTGGAGAGATATCGGAACCGCTCAGGACCCCGTTTTGATGATCGAGGACCAGATCTCCTGGTAACACTTCTCCAGGGACGATTCCGTAAGAAACGTAGGGAACTGCCGGTCGGACGATGCCGCTGAAGTTCGAGAGTTGCCAGGTGATCTCTTCCCATTCAGCACCAGGCATTTGATCCTGATAGGGTAATTCAGCTCTCGATGTTGCCAGGGTGAGTTCTCGTTTGCCGGTGATCGGTCCAATGACACAGGGAGCCGCGGCGCAGGATAGAAACGGGGCCGTCTGATCGGTACCGCACACCGGGAAGGGGGCCGGTAAGGAGCCGGGATTGCCGAGAAAAATGTATCCCAGCACCGAGATGACATCATCGAGCAGCAGGGAGCCGTCATCGTTGATATCGGCTGCTTCTGGGCAATCGAGACCGGGCGAGTTACCGAACAGTTCCTCGAGGAGCAGTACCGGATCACTGATGTCGATGGAGAGATCGCCATTGACGTCTCCGCGAAGGAATCCGCCCAGGTCCTGCGCTCCCAGCGCGCCGGAGACCCCGATGAGAGTCAGGAATACGACCAGTATGGTTGTAGATCTCACCATCAAATGGGGTCCTTTCGACCGTGAAGAAATGGTCACACCTGACTATTGTACTACCGTTTTGGGTGATGGTTGAGATCCTTATCCTCGGAAAATGGATCCCAAAGGGCACGTCTATCTATTTCCGATAATCCATCGCCGAATCTGTAACCTGTTGTTATTTAGGAAGATAAGAGTAATCCGGTAAAAAATTCTTGGCCAAAGACCTCTTGCTGTTAATGTTAACAACGGTAAGATCGTATTCTGTTCGTAAGTAGGTCTTCATTAGGAGAAAACATTCCTGTCATTCATGACAAAGAACGTGTTTGTTAACTACCTGCTTCGAATGTGGAATTGATGTACCGGCCGCTTGGCCAGATTTGCCTCTACCGCGGTTTCTGAGGAGCTCCGACTCTTCCGGAACCCAACAGCAGAGCTCGGAGGAAGAGTCCGAGCGGGAGGAGGTGCCCCGTGTTTCACCGTCTTGGGACGGAACCGGGTCACGGTTCTTACATGGTGTCTAGTCTCAGAGTGGCTTTTTTGGCCACATTTGTCATCTGTCTATCAGCGTTGCCGACCACCGGAATCGCTCAGGATCCTCCCATTCCACCGGCGGCCCCGGTTGGATTGACCTGTGCAGCCGATGGACCATTTGTCTCGGAAGTGTTGCTCAACTGGACCAACACCGAGCCTTATGACCAGATCGCTGTTCGACGAGACGGTGTTCTCCTCGAGTTCATCGCGGGCAACGTCACCAGCTACATCGATTTTGATGTACCGGCTTCTTTTCATACTTATTCGGTCCATGGAATGCGAACCGGTGCCGGAGGCCAGGCAGAAGGAACGGGTGTTAGCTGCAACGTGCAGCTGTTCCCACCGCCGCTGGAGGCTCCCATCGAAGTACCGGCAGCTCTCAATTTCCTACCGATCCCTCTCCCGGAAAACCTGTTCGATTTCGTTGCGGATCCTGAGGCAGCCGCAACGCTCGGTAAGGCGTTGTTCTGGGATATGCAAGCCGGATCGGACGGAATCATCGCTTGCGCTACCTGCCACTACCATGCAGGAGCAGACAATCGCCGCACCCATCAGCTCTACAATGGATTCAATGAGGTGTTCGACCTGGCAGAAGCCAACCATTCCTTGAATGCTGAGGATTTCCCCCTGCACAAACTTGTCGATCCGCTGAATCACGCTTCGACGCCAATTCGTAGTGTCGACGATACGATCGGTTCGTCAGGAATCCTGATGGCCGATTTCAACGGCATCATCGTGGGCAGTGATGAAGAAGATCTCACGGTGGTGGAAAATCACGATGCGATCAAGCTCAACTCTGACGGTTCCGTGGCACAGCTGAGAAATACCACGGTGCGCAATACACCGACGATCATCAATTCTGTGCACTTCCTGGAGACTTTCTGGGACGGTCGTGCTTCCTTCTTCTTCAACGGAAGAGACAACTGGGGAGCCCGGAACAAGGACGCATTCGTTCTGAAAAGACAGCCCGATGAGATCACCATCGCGCCGGAAACGGTTCTGCTCGACAGGGCTTCCCTTGCCTCCCAGGCAACGGCTCCCGTACTCAGTCCGTTCGAGATGTCCGGACATGGACGCGATCTGCTGCGGGTCGGCAGAAAGTTGCTCAATCTGGAGCCACTGGCCAAGCAGAAGGTGCACCCCAATGACAGTGTTCTCGGCCTCCTTCGTGATGACAGCGATGGGATGGGATTGAACACCACTTATGCACAGATGATCGAGGACGCGTTCGTCGTCGACTGGTGGGGAAGCGACCAACTGGTGGATGCAAGCCTGCTACCTGTGTTCAGTGTAAACGATCCGACGGTTCCGATTACTGCTGACAACATCGCTGATGCGCCGGCTGGAATCGGAGAGCTCTACACCATGAAAGAGGCGAACTTCTCCCTCTTCTGGGGACTCTCCATCATGCTCTACGAAACGTCATTGATCTCCGATGATTCACCGTTTGATCGCTGGCGTCGCGCCCATCGCGACCCGGCCGATCCGACAGGAGACATCGATGCGCTGTCGCCTCTGGAGCATGAAGGTATGGCTGTTTTCACCGCCTCGACTTGCCTGCTGTGCCATCCAACGGCGCTGTTTTCGAGTGCAAATACCTCCAAGATCAACATCGTCCTCGAACCAGAGGCTTCTGATCTGGAAGCATTGCTCGAGAGAATGCCCATGATGGACATGCAGCTGTCGGTCTACGATGGGGGTTACTACAACCTTGCCGTCACCCCGACGACTGAGGATATCGGTAGGGGAGGAGTGGATCCGTTCGGACACAAGCTCTCGATTGCCGCTTCCCATCAAGACATCATGTCGATGGACCCGAATTCACCGGAGTACCATAACTACATGCCATGGGCGGACAACGTTCTGATCATGAGCCCCCCGGTTGCTCCGTGGGAGGACATCTCCACGGAAGGTGCTTTCAAGACTCCGACTCTCAGAAACACTGAATTGACCGGCCCTTACTTCCATAACGGTAGTGCATCGACGCTCGATCAAGTCGTGAATCTGTACACAAGGGGCGGTAATTTCCCGAACCAGAATTTCGATAATCTGGCTCCAGAAATCATTCCGCTCGGCTTCCTTGCCGGTAGTGCTGACCGAAGAGAGGCGATGGTCGCTTTCCTGAAATCCTTGACGGACGACCGTGTTCGCTGGGAGCGTGCGCCTTTCGATCATCCAGAAATCCTGGTTCCAGAGGGAGCCCTGTCCGCTGAAAATGGCGATGTGGAACTGGATCTCGCGACCGGCATTGCTCTCGACCGATTCAAAATGATCCCCGCCGTTGGTGCTGAGGGTCGCGCTGTCGAGGTTGACACACAAGGTCGTCCGCTCGATCCGCTGACGGCATTCCTTCAGCCGGGCACGATGCGTGATCTGACCTGTTCTTCGGGTCCCGATGACACGATTGATCTGGCATGGAGTGTTCCGGTTTTCCCGCAAGACATCGCTTCGCAGATTCGTGTCTATCGCAATGGCCAGGAACTGGGAGTCGTGCCGGCAACGGAAAACACATTCTCCGATCTCGGAGCTCCTCCGGGAGAGCATGTGTATTCGATCCGGGGCGAAAATGCTCATCTCGGGCTGGAAACCACCTGCGAGGTGACGATTGCACCTCCTGCACCGGTCGGCGTTACCGCCATGATCACCGGTGCTCAGGTGACCCTCAGCTGGCTGAACCCCTGGCCCTACAGTTCCCTCGATATCTACCGTGACGGTGCCCTGCTTGCCGAAAACATTCCAGGTAGTAGTGAGCTGTACGTCGATGGTGGAGTTCCTTCCGGACTGCACATCTATCAACTGGTCGGAAATATCGAATCGAACACTCCTGGAGTATTGATTCCGAGTGCTGCGGTGTCCTTGACCGTGGAGCGAGTTCCTCTGGCGCCTGTGATTTTGAGCTGTACTGCTCCTGGCGGTATCACGGTTCAGATCGATTGGCAAAATCTTGAGCCCTACACGACCCTCTTCATCAGCCGTGACGATGCACTCATCGCTTCCGTTGATGGAGCGTCCACTGGATTCACCGATGCCGATTCCTTACCAGGTATCAGCACTTACTCGATCCACGCAGAGGCAGGAAGTGCCCTGTCAGAGTCTGTAGGCTGTACCGTTCAGCGCGCACCGCTACCTGTCAACAACCTGATTTGTGACAATGTTGCTGGTGAAGGGATACTGAGCTGGGCCAACAGTGAGCCGTGGGACGAAGCCCACGTGAGCCGGGATGGTTCTCTCATCTCGATTCTGAATGGCGGCGAAAGTGCGTTCATCGATGTCAATCTGGGCACCGCGGGTGCCGGACTCCATGAATATCAGGTCCGTACCTTCTCCGATGATGTCCCTGGACTGGCAACTTCCTGCAGTGTTCTGGTCGATCCGGAGCCAGTGGTCCTTTTCGAGTGCACTGCCATCGATCAGGGAGTGCTCCTGACCTGGACCAACATGGGAGGCTATGACACGCTGGAGATTCAGCGTGATGGTACTTCGCTGACCTCGTTACCAGGACAGTCAAACTCCTACCTGGATTCCCAGAATGGTGGTGGTCTGGTGGAGTACAGCATCGTTGCAATGGTCGACGGTGCTCAATCCAGCACCAGAGAATGTAGCGTTGCGATCCCACCCGATTCCATCAGTGATCTGGTCTGTACGACCCTTCCAGCTGGTGTCGGCCTGTCATGGACGAATGGCGATACCTACGATGCGATCGACGTGTTGCGCAATGGTGTGTTGTTGACGACCCTTCTTGGCGATGTCACCCAGCACACCGATACCGACGCAGTCGGTGGCGCGGCTCAGTACACCCTGATACCGAGTGCACAGGGTGTTCCGGGTTCCGTGTCGGAGATCTGCGAGGGATTGTTCCCGCCGGATCCGGTCATCAGTCTCCAGGTTCAGATCATCGATGATTGCACCGGAGAGGCAGTGGTGAGCTGGTTCAACACCGGTCTCTACGACTGGCTGCGGCTTGAGGTGGATGGCATTCCGGTTGTGACCCTGCCAGGTGTCCTCAATGAAGCCAACCTGACCCTTGCCAGTTCGGGCCTTCGCTCCATCACGGTGATTTCGATCATCGATGCCATGGAGAGCGATCCGGTTTCCGTCACCGTCGATGTTCCGGAAGACACTGCCTCAGCGCCAACAGACGTCGCGGCAACCGTCAACCCGGATAGCTGTGAAGCAACGGTCACATGGATCAGTCACGGTGACTACACGGCGATACAAGTGCTTCTGGAAGGTGTTGAGGTGGCTACGGCCACTCCACAGGACAGTTTCGTGCTGGTCGCTCTACCGGGCTCAGGCAGTTACACCCTTCAGGTGAATGCCACCAGTTCCTGTGGTGCCGCCCTTGTCGGTTCGACCACGGAAGCCTCCTGTGAGGCGCGATTCCGTCGTGGAGATCACAACGGCGACGGCAGCCTTGATATCTCCGACGCGCTATCGTTACTGGGTTATATCTTCAACAACGGAGCGACCAATTGCATGGACGCCGGAGATGCCAATGACGACGGTGGTGTGGATGTGTCTGACGCTGTCAGAGTCCTGCTGCACCTGTTCGGGAACACCGGTCCGCTACCAGCGCCTCATGGTGCCTGCGGAAGCGATCCGACTTCCGACGACCTCGGCTGTGATTTCGAGCTCGGTTGTCCCTAGAGGCCGCTGATTTGATGCACCGTCGAGATCGGATCGAAACCCACTCCTGTGTGGGCGACGATGAACTGGTTTACGAAAGTAAAAAGAGCCGCTCCAGGTTTTCCTGGAGCGGCTCTTTCTCTTCTACCGGGCAATCAACTACCACTTCGACCTCAGCGAGGAGTAATCCCCATGCGCCTGAGGGCGGTGAAGAGTTCCTTGCGGTGTTTACTGGCTTCCTTGCTGAAAATCTCGAGACGAGCGAACTCAGCTTCAATCTCCTGATAAAGTCTGTAGGAATCGAGCAAGCGCCGATCTTCTCGCAGCACTGCCGCTTCCTCCAGCAGGCCCGAGGCGGTGGTGGAGAGCATGTCGAGATCGTCCTCGACCAGTTGCACCACGAATCCACTCATCATCTTCTTGTTTTTGATCATCGAGTTGAGAACACGGATGGCGCGATCATATTTCCCGGCCTCGATATGTTTCCTGGCCTGAGAGCGTTGAGCGAGATGTTGATCGCGGAACTTCAAACGCAGGTCACTGAGCTTTCTGGTGCTCTGGATCACCTTGAGAAACTTGGTCGGTTCGACGCACAGCTGTTGCTTGTGCAGAAGGCCTCCCTCAGCATCGAGGAACAGCAGAGCTGGCTTGTCCTTTCGGAGATCATAGGGAGCCAGGATCTCTCTGTCCTTGAGCCCTTCGATCTGCTGCTTGTAACAGGACCAGCCGCTCAGTTCTTTGACCGCATCACGGGTCCTGAAGAGGGCGCGTTCAAAGTTGGCGCAGCAGCAATCTTTGGCCATCGTCGACGAGTAAAGGAAGATCACCATCGGCTTCATCGACCCACGTTCACGCTGCAGGGCGTCGGCAAATCCCTTGCCCTTCATCCAGGGCAGAAGATCGCTTTCACCAGGAACGTAGGGGGCAGCACCGGCATGTCCTCCGCCGCCACCGCTGGTCGATCCGGAACCCCCGGGAACCCCGGGAATGGTCGGGCCAACGCCTCAGCACTGGGCCTGGAGCGCGGCGCTCGAGAAGAGCAGTGCCGCGGTGATTGTCCCGCACACGATCAGATCTTTGAGTCGGTTTCGCATTTCATCTCCCTGAAAGTTGCCCAGAAACCCCGGCATTCGACGGATCATAAGGGATCGAGCACGCGAAAGCTCAGATTTCTTGGGAAACGTCGCTATCAGGAGATGTTTCGAGGTGTTTATTGTGTCTCATATAACAAAAAGCGACAATTTTCCGCACTCGCGGGTCTCCAAATGGTAGCTTCTCAGTGTATTTGTATATTTATTCAGCCTCAATCCAGGGGAAATTATTGTTAATGTCTGCCCCCATAGATTTCCCGGTAATGGTAAGAGACGATTGGCACATCAAAAGGTCCGGTAAAGAGACATTGCTGCCAAAGTGGTCAAGAATAGCAAATAAGTAACGATTTCCGGTAAGAGTTTCCGACCGGTAATGCTGAGAAGTTGTAAATGCGTCTGAACTGTCATATCTGTCGTACTGTTTCAGATTTTGGCAATACACCACTTGCCGCATGTATTTGTAAGGCTACGATTGTGTTGTCTGAAGAACTCTTTTTGTAATGCTACAAAAAGGATTGCACGAGTGTTTACCCACGTAGTTGGGTCTGTTTTTGTATCTATCTCGATGGCCCATGGCCGTCCTGGAGGTGTTCTCCCTCCCACCCCGAGTCGGGGACCAGGGAGAACGGCATGAATGAGTAGGAATCATGATTAACAAGAGATTTCCCGAGTTGGTTTTCAACTCCTCTGGAGGGAGCTTCCGCGTGAAGGTCTTGCAATTGATCAGTCGTCTGACCCTGGTCGGAATCTTTGTCCTGACTTTGCCCGTCGTTGCCGATGCTCAGCTTGACGTTGGCGTGGCGACGAATGGAGTTACTGGTGCTGGTGTTAGTGGAGAGATCGAGTTCATCGCTGTGGAAGACCCGACTGACTTCTTCTCCGGGGGTGTCCTTGTGGTTTCCGGACAGGCCTGGATTCTTCCCAGGAACCTGTTGATTGATCTCCCTTGCAATCGTCTGTCCTTGCAGCAGATCTTTGCTCAGGCTCCTCCGGAAGCTCTCGCTTTTGGTGAGTCGGGGCTCTGTGCCACCGACAGTTCTCTCAGAGGGCGCGGTGGCGGCACTGCCCATATCCTTGGCAACCAGATGCCTGATGGCCGCAATATCGCCGGTGAAGTCTTCATCATGAAGGACGTGGATACCGTCTCGGGTACGGTTTCCTTCATCAGCTACACGGAAGGCTACTTCCGCATCAACGGTGAAAACGGTCAGGATTTTGGCGGCACGATGGTCCGCTTCAATGACCCGGAAGGTGTTCATTCGATCCAGACAGGCGCAGGTTGTGCCGATGGCCCCAACTGCAGTGCCGATGTTCGTTTCACCAACGACCCCGGCAGTTACACCATTTCTTTCGCCAACGGTTACCCGATGTGTATCCCGAGCTCGAACAGCTCCGAGGGTGAGAGAACCACCGGTGCGGATCCAGTTACCGGAGAAGGGGATGAGTACTGTCCACACACCAATCGGATGATCCTGAATCCCAATCAGCAGACGACCCAGGGTTTGATCGTTGATGATTCGGTCCACCAGGCTCCGCTAGTGATCGGCGACAATGTCGTCTGTGAAGGTAACAAGGAACTCGTCAACGGAGTTTCCTTCTTCTCGGCGCACAGCGTTGGTGCTGGCAATGCTCTGTTGACCCGTGACGATCCGGACCAGCCTTCCTACATGGTAGCCGACGAAGTGGAATGGGATTGTCCTGGCTTCGCCAATGAGCGTGCCAAGGCTCTCTTCATCGGATTTTCTTCCCTGCTTGATACCCAGGTGGACATCTTTGGTATTCACATCGATCCGGAAACCGGGGATGGGCACGAGATTATCGTTGCCAGTACCCGCAATAACCCGATCACCCTCAATCACGGAATCGGTCAGGGTGCCGGGGGGATCTTCAAGGTCACCTACGATGTTGATTTCCTGCATGGAGCTCCAGTAGGACCGAAAAGTTCACCCTGCAACCAGCTGCGCATCTCGTTCCCGGAAGGTCATCCTTCCCTGGGAGAAGCTGTCCAGAATGAGAACGGTGTGATTTGCCCAGATGGCGGCACGATGGACGAGGAATTCGCCCTGCTGGCACCGATCGCGAGGGAAGCGATCATGAGAACGGTTCGTGATCCCGAACTGAACGAAGGAGTAATCGCTCTCGATATCCGGGGAAGAGAAGCTCAATGTGGTGAGTACCTGACCGGTGTCGGAATCGGTCACCCGGAATTTGGTGAAATCGATCTGAATCGGATGTGGTGGCCGATGGTGTTTGCCGGCTCGCCCTGGCTTCTTGATCGTCGCCTCGGCCCTGGTGGCTGCGACGGACCTGCTGCTTGCGGAGACCTCGGACTGACTCCCGTTGGTTCTCAAAACATGGGTCTTCAACCATTCCCGTTCTCTGGATTTGATCCGATCACAGGTGTCCAGGGTGGCGGCAACTTGCCTGACCTGGTCGATGAAGTCGATCCGATCCAGGGTGAAATCTGTGGAAACACTCTCGATGACGACGGTGACGGACTCATCGACTGTGACGACCTCGAATGTGAATTGACTCAGCTCTGTGTCCTGCTGGAGCAGGCCGGAGGTGAGGTCGGAGAAGCTGGTTCTTGCGGCAACTTCATCGATGACGATGGAGACGGCCTGGTGGACTGCCAGGATCCTGAGTGTGCCTTCAGCTTCGCCTGTGCTGGTCTGGGAGCTCAGATCGGTCTTCAGTTCGTACCCGGCAATCTGGAGAGATCCTTCGGATACTGGCCCTTCGAGATGATCGATGCGGATGGGGATGCGACCAACGGCAATGAGACGCTGTTGAATGAGATTGACTGGGATCAACTTGCGTTGATGCCCAATCCAGGGACACCGATGTTGATCCCTGCTCTCACACCACCCTGCGCAAATCTGAATGCCGCGCCGGAAGCGGCCACACCTGGTGCACTCGGTATCGATACCTCGCAGAACAGCCAGTTGCTCGTTCTGCAGAGCCAGATTGTTACCGATCCGGATGGTGACCAACTTGAGATTACCTTCGAAGCGGGAAGTGAGGGAGGCACCCTCGTTCTCGAAAATGGAAATTACATATACACACCGGCGGCTGGTTTCGTCGGAACTGAGACCTTCGTTTTCACGGCGCAGGATCTGCACGGTGGGATCACCACCGGAATCCTGAGCTTTGACGTGAGTGATCAGTAGTAGCCCGAAGACGGAACCTCAACGGAATAACAGGAGAATGAACGCCATGTTCAACAACAGAGATCAGAACCAGGGAAGACTGCGTGCTCTCAAGAGCATCCTCCCCTTGGTCGTAACCCTTGCGACTTTCATCGCGTCCGGGACTGCGTTTGGTCAAGTGGCTGATCATCCAAGGCCTACCTCTCAGGCGGTAGTGGTTCTCGGAGAGATCGAGAACATTTTCGTCGATGACATGGATGACATGTTTTCAGCTGGCTGGATCATTGCAGATGGAACTGCTGTCAGGATTCCTGCCGGTCTGTTGATCGATCTTCCGATGAATCGGATGACCATCAGGGACCTGATGGAGGCTGCGCCTCCAGAGTGTCTGGCACTCGGAGAATCCGGTCTTGCCAGTAGTGACGAATGCATGCGTAACAAAGGGCTGCAGGGTGGTGGAGCTCAGATTCTCGCCAACCGTATGCCTGATGGATACGTCATCGCTGGTGATGTTTTCCTCAACAAGAACATGACCGGTAACGTCGCCGGTGGAATCATCGGGCCCACCGTTGGTGGATCTGTTTCCTACATCGATTTTGATCAGGGCTATTTCGTCGTCAACGGAGTGGTTGGAGCTCCGCCTGCTGCAGATACAGCGATTGGTGGAACTGACAGCCGTGGTGTGATCGTGCGGATCAACGATCCAGATAACGTCCAGACCATCCAGAATGGTCTCGGGTGTATTACGGGAATGCCAAACTGTAGCCCGGATGTTCGTTTTACAGCGGACCTGGGTAGTTACAGCTTCACCTTCTCAACCGGCATGCCAGCCTGTATTCCCAGTACCAATAACACACTGGGAGATCGTGGGACCAACAGTGGTCCCGGCAACAACAATGGTGGTGCCAATGACGAGGGAGTGGGTGATCCATACTGTCCGCAGTGGAACCGCGAATTTGAAGGTCCGATAGGTCGAACCGTTCCCGATTCCACACGCTTCGTCCCGATGGTGGTCGGAGACCCGGTGGGTTTCGATGGAAACTATGAGATCGTTGATGGTGTCAAGTTCTTCTCCGCCTACGCAGGAACCGTGCAACTCGGTCTGAAGACCAAAGATCAAGACGACCAGCCAGATTTCATCACCTGGGACGAAGTTGAGAATGATGTTCCTCCCTTCGATAACGCCCGGATCAAGTCTCTCTGCATCGGATTCTCGACTCTCGATAGTTCACAGGTGACTTGCTACAAGCTCCAGTTCGATGCTGATGGTAACGAGCATGAGGAGCCCTGGGGAACCACGGTTGGAAACCTCGATACGACTCACCACGGCATTCCACCTAATGCCGGTGGTATCTTCAAGTTTGGTTACGACATCGACTTCTTGCTCGGTGCTCCAGTGGCACATGGTCCCTGCGCGAACTTGCTGAATGCAGGACACTCGGTTTGTCCGCTGGGTGGAACCCTTGAAGAAGAAGTTGAACTGATGGTCCCGACGATGCGTGAGATCATCGGTTATTCTCACCACCTCGAGACCCTGAACGATGGCGTTACCGTACGCGATATGCTCGGCCGAGAAGCTCAGCATGGTATGTACGTCGCGGGATCCGGTCAGGGACACCCTGAATTCGGTGAGATCAACTTCGACAAGAATTACTTCCCGTTTGTCTTCGAGGGGATTCCCTGGAATCTTGATCGACGCCTCGGGCCCGGTGGTTGTGACGAAGATCTGGGCTGTGAAAGTCTGAATGACGCACCGCTTGGTTCTCTCGGTCTCGATCCGTTCCCGAGTGCTGGGGACGTGGACTGGGTGTCTCACTCGGTCAAAAACGGAGTTCCGATCTTCATGGCTACCAGGCTCTCCGGAGTCTGGCCCTTTGGCGCCAATGATTTTGTCCCGCAGTATCCAGATGACCCGGGACCAAGAGAGTACCCACCAGTAGGTGATGGACTGCTCGGTGCTCACTGTGACGTGGATAATAATCAACCTCAAGCAGGCAGTGACGCTCAGGCGACAGACGAAGATACGCCACTGTTCGTTTCCGCTGCGGATCTGCTAAGCAATGATAGCGACCCGGATGGTGATCAGCTTCGCGTGTTCCTGGTCGATGGAGGAAGTCTACAAGGTGGTTCTCTTAACGAGATCGTTGACGGAATTACCGGCGAAGTATTAGGTCTTTCCTTCCAGCCTGCTGCTGATTATCACGGACCGGATGAGCTGTTCTACAGCATCAGCGATGGTCATGGTGGAACCGCACGTGGTGCAGTTGCTATTGCCATCACTCCAGTCAATGACGACCCCGTTGGAAGCGAAGATCACATCACTGTCGATTCCACCGCTACCTACGAGTTCACCGATGCCGATCTGCTGGGCAATGACTCCGACGTAGATGGAGATGCCCTCAGCATCAGTCAAATCCTGGCCATCGACGCCACCCAGTCTCCAGGTGCAGTTACTGCTACCGCTGGCGGCTGGTCTTTTGCGGCCGATCCAGCCGGTGGAATGCTCAGTTCCTTCGATTACCAGATCGATGATGGAAACGGCGGCACCGCTACTTCCAGAGTCCACTTCTGGGTTGATAACAACACTCCGACAACGAACGACGATTCTGCAGTACTCAATGAAGACACACCGACGGCGATCGCTGCCCTTGCCAATGACAGCGACCTCGATGGCGACACCCTGACCATTTCTGGTCTCGGTGCTCCCAACAAGGGATCCGTCGAAGTTCTTGCATCGGGTGAGATTCTTTACACTCCTGACCTCGATTCGAATGGCCAGGATGCTTTCCAGTACACGGTAACCGACGGTAAGGGAACCGAAGCCACTGCTACAGTTTTCCTCACGGTCGTGCCGGTCAACGATGCACCGAGAGTGTTTGCTGACATGGCGATCACTCTGGAAGACCACGCCATTCAGATTCCTGTACTGGCTAACGACTATGATCCCGAGGGCGACAACATGACGGTTTCCTTGCCGACAGCTGCTGCTTTCGCAGGAACTGCAACGTTGATGCCGGGCGGAATTGTTCTCTTCACTCCGTTCCCAAACAGTGCCCTTGGCCTTGCTGACAACTTCTTGTACCAGGTGACCGATAGTCATGGTGCCACTTCAACCGGCATCATCTCGATCCAGGTGACCCCGGTGAATGATCAGCCTGTAGCCAATCCTGATAGTGCGGTGATGCTGGAAGATACTTCTCAGACCATCAACGTGCTGATCAACGACGTCGACGTCGACAATGATCTTCTCAGGATCACCTCCGTCGACATCGCGCCAGATTTCCCGGTCGATGTGAACTGGGATATGGGTGGTCTCGTCACGATCACACCTGGTCCTGATTTCAATACGCCCACTCCGCTGTCCTTCAGCTACACCGTTTCCGATGGCTTCCTGGAGGATCAGGGGTCTGTTGGTATTCTGGTGCTGGCACAGAATGACGCTCCTGTGGCAAACAATGATCTGGGCAACTCTGTGCTCGAGGATCACTTCATCATCATCGACGTCCTCGATAATGACCTGGATGTGGATGGCGATCAGATGCAGGTTGCGACGATCACTTCCGGTGCTCTCGGGTCGACGACACTGCTTCCGAATCAGTCGATCATGTACATGCCGGATCCGGATGCCAATGGAAACGACACGTTCAGCTACACCATCACCGATAATGCCGGTGGTCAAGACACCGCCACGGTCGGTGTCACCATCAAGCCGATCAATGATGCGCCGCTTGCGGGTCTGATTCCTGCGTTCCCGATGCCAGAAGATGGTGTCCGGACGATTCAGGCTTCAACGATACTGGCTGTCGCCAGTGATGCGGACGGCGATCCTCTCAGCATCTGGAGCGTGGAGGAGCCAGCTCACGGTAGCGTCCAGGTGATACCGGATGCCTTCGGTGTGATCTCTTCGCTGATTTACACTCCAGACGCGAACTACTTCGGCTTTGATGAGTTCACCTATGAAGTCACTGATGGCCAGATTGAAAATGGAGCTTTCTCTACCGGACAGGGCCTGATTCGTTTCAACATCTTGCCCGTCAATGACGTCCCGGTGGCGAACAATGATGCCAACCTGACGGTTGCTGGTGGCGAGGAGCTCTCGATTGCACCGACCGCCAATGATAGTGATCCGGATGGTGATCTCCTGACCCTGATCGGTCTACTGAGTGGACCTTTCCACGGCTCGGCAGTGATCAACTCCGATTCGACTCTGACCTACACCGCCGATGACAACTTCGTGGGCAATGACACCATGATCTACGTCGTACAGGACGGCCATGGTGGCAGTGCTACCGCGACCATCGTGGTGACGGTTACCGCTTCGGCTGCCTCGACGATGGCCGTGATCCGTGGTGACGCCAATACCGATGGCCAGCTCGACGTATCTGACCCGGTAGAGACGGTCTTGTACCTGTTCGATGGAGATCCGGTTGCCTGTCTGTTGGCCCTCGATTCCAACGACGATGAACTGGTTGATCTGGGAGACATCATTTACTCCCTCAATAACCTGTTCAGTACCGGTGCCGATCCAGCCGCTCCTTACCCGTTCTGCGGTACCGACCCGACCCCGGGCAGCTTGCCGTGCACTGGATTTGGTCTTTGCGACTGATTGGATTCGATACAGTACTCAACTTGAGATGACCTCAGGGCCCGCTGGTTTTCACCGGCGGGCCCTGATTTTTTGAGGATCCGATTCAAACTTCTTTACGAATCGGGGCTGTCACCGGAGACCTTACTCACAACGAGCGTTTCGCAGAGCCGGACGCATGGGAAGTGGCTGTTTCTGGCAATTTCCTCACTTTCGGGCATCATGGTATACTTCTGCCGGTTTGTGCGAGTCGCCACGGGCGCTTGCCTGTTCGTGGTTGAACAGGACCCGAGGGAGAGATTTCACAGCGGGCACCGGGCCCCTGGAGGGATACCGATGAGATTACTGACGACGATTTCCAGGAGTGGCTTGCGGCTGTTCCTGGTGCTACTGGGTAGTACGACGATGCTGTCGATGGGGGCGATGGGGTCCCAGGGTCTGGAAGCGGCCAGGGCCACCGACACTCCCAAGATCAGCTGTGAGGAAGCGACCGCGGAGTGGGGGGATTTGATCAAGGGCACGCCCTTCGAGCACACCTTCCAGATTCGCAATGACGGTGACGCGGTGCTGATCATCCAGAAGGTCAACGGCACCTGAGGTTGCACGGTCGCCGATCATGACGACCAGATCCCCCCCGGTGGGGTGGGAATAGTAACCGTGAAACTGGACTCGCTAAAAACACGCGGCAAGAACATCACCAAGACGGTGAAGGTCTTTTCCAACGATCCGGAAAATCCAGAGCTCCCTCTGAGCATCAAGGGTTCGATCCTGGAGATCCTCGAGACGCGCCCGCTGACCCTCAAACTTCAGGGTCTGGCAGGCAGTGAGCTGACCGGTTCCTTCGGGTTCACCGCCGGCTCTCCTCTCGATGTCGAGGTTCTGGAAGTGAGGGGCAGAGGAAACGGGCTGACCATCGGTGAATTGACCGAGATTAGCCCGGGTCGAGAGTGGGAATTGGGCCTTTCCGCCAGGCCGAACAATCGTCCCGCCATCATCAAGGAGAAGCTGGTGTTTGATGTACGCACCAGTGACGGCGAGGAGCGTACTCTCGATTTTCTGGTACAGCTCGACCATCGCGATCGCATCGTCATGCAACCGAAGCAGAACGTGAAGTTCCTCGACCGCGAGACCAAGAAGCTGCTCGAGGAGGGCACTCCGGTCGAGAAGAGCATCCTGGTCACCGGTGGCGATCAGACGGTCGAGTTCGAGGTGACCGGCGTCAAGCTCGATGAGCGCATCGCCGGTGCTTTCGAGACCCGCATCCAGGAGGTCACTCGTGGCAGGAGCTACCGCGTCTACATCACCCTGTCGGAGTATCAACCGAGACCGACGGTGCTGGGCAAGATGACGATCCAGACCACCGATGTGGTCAAGAAGGAACTGTCGGTATGGGTGATGGGCCAGTTCCGCCAACCGGTCCCCAAGACCAGCCGCTAACTCGGATCGAAACGAACAAAAAGAAATCGCCGTCACGGTCGCCAAGACCGTGGCGGCGATTTTTCGTGACCGATCGGTCTATTGCGAGATCACTTCGCCCGTGCGGACGATCAAGTATCTTGACCTGCTATATTGATGACTACGCTGGGCCTTTGTCGCGCGAAGGATTGGCCGAGCCCTCCCGCCACATCTTCCAGTTCCTCGTCGGAAACCTTCTTGCGGTCGTTGTCTTCGTGCTTGTTGTCATTGGTCATGTTGACCTCCCTTCTTGTCCTATTATCCGATGTGGCAGTAGTTACTCAGTTTCGTTTTCGACATAAAATGCAGACGAACTTTGTCCCTTAGTGACGCCCGGCTGTTTGACCAGTGCGGCAGCAGCATCCAAGGACGGAGCGATCCAAAATTCCACC
>JAYZTT010000016.1:0-179541 GCA_036125855.1 Planctomycetota bacterium | reverse complement strand
CTCGATTTCTTCAGGGATCTCGATCCGCCTTGCTCTGAAGGCCTGATGGAAACCAAGGTCGCGCTGGGGAGTTATGCGCTTTACCAGAATGATCTTCGGATGGCGTGGGCCATTATCCGGAGCCTGATCGAGGAGGCCGGCGAACGGGATTGCTTACCGATGCGCTCGCGTGCCCTGCTGTTGCAAACCTGGTTCTTCATCAGTAGCGATCCTCCGACTCGAGCTTCTTTTGACAACGTGCTGGAACGGATCCACATGATTCAGAATCCAGCCTTGATGATTCATGCCCTCGGCAATCTGCTCTCCTATGCCGTCAAGCATCTCGACGAGTCGGACCAGGCACATCTGGTTCACAGGATTCGAGGACTGAGGCCGATGCTGGAGGAAAGCTGTTACGAAAAGCTCTATCAGCAGCACGTAACGGATCGATTTGCGCCGGCGATGGAGGAACGATTCGATCGCCTGTTCGCGGATTCTGAATCAGAGCCGACGATGGATACCAGCTGAGAACAGAAGCGGGATGGCGATCCACTAAAAAATTCTCCCCGACTCCGTGAAGAGCCGGGGAGATAACATAGTGTCGGTGCCCTGCGATCCAGGTAAAAACAAGGCTAGTAGCTATCGATGAGGTCCACGCCAATGCCATGGGCATCTACGAGATTCCTCAACATCGCGGCACCGTCCATAGTTCTCTCGGCCAAACGCAGTTCCGAAGCGATTGCGGGAGAGAAGCGGCCATATCTGAAAATGTCCCGAGTCATGTCGGTGATGAGAGACTGAGCACCTACCCCGGGGTCGGCTCCGATGGTTCGAGCTCTTCTGTTCGCTGCCTCGCTCACTACCAGACTGACGTGAATCACCTGAGCCTGGCCCAAAGATCCTTCAGCTGCCGGATCGAGATCGTCTGCAACTCCTGATGGTAGATCCGGAAGAGCGTCTTCCAGTGCTTCCTGGACACCGGATACTGCGTTGGGAAACACCATCGGAATGACAATCGCAGCAAAGGGGCCACGGCTACCGCTTCCTGCCAACGCATTGATACGAGTTGCGATGAGATGCGAAACGAGATTCACCTGGGGTGCCGCATCTCCATCCTGATGGCGGGTAATCGCTGTCAGAACGACGGGAACCTTGGTCAGTTTTCCTGAATGTTCATCAAAGAACCTGCCACGCGCACGAACCTGAATCAGTTCATCGTCGATCTGACCGGGGATCTGGTACTGACCTTCGGCATCGGTCACGGTGTCGGCGGTTTTACCGGTTGCCAGCACCGTGATCTTGACCGATGACATCTTCGCCATCGGGCCCTTGAAGACGCGTCCCTGTTCTCCGGCTTTCTCAATTGCTTGAACCGAATAGGTCATCACGCCAAAAAATGCCACCAGAAGTACCAGCAGCCTGGCAGTGTTTCGTGAGATTGAATGTGTCTTTGCTCTCGTCATGAGTGCTCCTCTCCTCCCTGAATGGGATGGAAAAACTCTTACAGGGCAGGAAGATGGAATCCGGAAATGAACACCGACAGGACGATAATTTTACGATGGCCTGAAACAGCCTCATCGAGACGATCTGGTCAAATCACTGCGGATGAACCGGGCTCCGATACGGTTTGTTCTGCAAGTACAACTGCAACCGGTCTTCAAGTTCCTGTCTCAGTTGCGGGTCACCCGGATTTTGATCAAATAACACCAGCGCGTGTTTCGCCTTCTCGATGGCACCGTCAAAGTCCTCGATCTCGGCGAGACTGGCCGCCCAGATATCAAAGGAACGAAACATGGTGGCTCCCGAACCCGCGCACAGCTTGACCGCGATCTCCTGTGCTTCAGCGCCATTTCTCAGCTGCTGGTCAGGCCCGGTAGCCAGCAGCCATGCCAGCTCTGCGGCAATTGGTGCATTCCGGGGTAAATGAACTCGTGCCGATCGCAACGCAGCCAGGGCATCGCCATGGCGGCGATTTCCGTTATAGGCACGCACCAGGTTCATCCAGGCCGAGACACGAACACTGTCCACTTCAACAATTCTTGCAAACTGTTCAGCAGATTCATCGAACTGGTTCAGATCCTTCAGAACCAGGCCCAGCTCAAAACGAGCTCGTAGAAGCGATGGATCGATCCCTACCGCAATGAGCAGTTCGTCTCGAGCCCGTTCCTTCTGGTCCATCGCCTTCAAGGCCACACCGAGATTGAAGCGAATGTTGGCATCCCCGGAACGGATCCGGGCAGCGGACTCCAGCAACGAAAGTCCTTCTTGCTGCTGCTTGGTATTCATCAACAGAGCGCCGAGGGTGGTACAGATGTCAGCGGAATCCGGATCGAGCTCGTAGGCTCTGCGTAACGCTTTTTCAGCAGCCCCCTCATTTCCCATGTTGAACAGAAAAGTTCCGAACTGGAAAAAGGCCTCTGTCATTTCAGGATCGAGCTTTGTCGCTTCCAGGTAATGAGTGATCGCCTTTTGTTTGTCGTTCATCGCCTGGGCTGCTTGTGCCATCTGAAACTGGAACTGCGCGTTTTCCGGTTCCTGGGCGAGAATCGGTTCCCACATCTCCATCGCCTTTTCAGGTTGTCCGGCATCGATCAGGCGACGGCTGCGCTCTTTCCACCACCCCGGGCCAACTCCGAAACTCATCGTGGCCTGCGAACGCAATCGATCCGGTAGAGGCTCCCTGGGTGCTTTTCCTTCCACTGCATCGAGGGTCGATCTGGCCCGCTCCGCCTCGCCCCGACGCCCCCACCACTGGGCTCTCAGGGAAGCAACTTCACTGCCGGTTGGCTGCAGCGCCTCGCAGCGATCCAGATGTTGACCGGCAAGATCCAGATCTCCGGCGACCATGGCGCAACGCGCTAGACCCAGGTGTGCCTGTATCAACGAGTCATCGAGGGCGACAGTCTGTTCAAAGCTGGCTCGGGCTGTAGCTGTTTCGCCACCTTGCAGCAGCAAGATACCGACACGAGCCAGCAGTGGTGGGTAATCGCTTTCGATCTGATGCGCCTGAGCAAAGAAATCGAGCGCCTGTTCACGATTGCCAATCGATGCACAGATTCCGGCAAAATAAGGCCAGCGAAAATTGGTTTCATCGAGCTCGATGGCGTGGAGATAACAGGCAACGGCAGAGTTTTTCAAATCGTGTAGATCGAGCACCGTAGCGAGATTTCCCCAGCTGTTGGCAGAGCCCCTGGACTCCTCAACAGCCTGGCGTCGCTGATCGATCAGCTCGACCACCGCTGGATGGAGCCCATTCGTTTCGATGGTCGGCATCGAGAAGTCGCGGGAGGGATCTTTCCCACCATCTCTCATGGCAAACATCAGGGCAGCCACCGCAGAAAGGATCAAGACCAGATGGCCAGGAACAAATCTTTTCAATTTCCTTCACCCATTTTCAAGACCACCTGCTGGTTTACTTCCGGAAGCGGAAAGGACTCGATGGCTCCATCGGGCCAGATCACTCGCAACTGCTCGATTGATTTTACATCTCCCAGGCCAAAGTGAACCCATTGTCCCTGGCTGGACAGGTAGCTTCCTCCCGCTGCCACTCGACGGTGCTGTTTCTTTCCGGCGGCCTCGAGCTGCACCAGCGCTCCCACAGCACACCGATTCAGCGTTGAGTCGACCGCCTTGATCGACAACCAGGAACCGGAAGCCTTCCGGTTCTCCAGCAATCGAATCGTTCCATCGGCATTCGCAACGACAAGATCCTGATCGCCGTCGTGGTCCAGATCGCCGACCGCCAGCCCCCTGCTCACCTCAACCCCTCCCGAACCGAGCGAAATCCCACCTACCTGTTGTTGGAAATTCCCGGCTCCATCATTGATGTAGAGATGGTCTTCTTCGGCATACGGACTCCAGTAATCGTTCTCGATGGCACTGGCCTGTACCGGACTGCGCAATACACGTCCATGTACCGTGACCAGATCGAGATCCCCATCCTGGTCCGCATCCAGCAAGGCGATTCCGAAGCCGGTGAAATCAATGGTTGGGACAGCCAATCCAGAGGATGTCGTGACATCGGAAAACTGTCCCGGCCGATCGCAACGGTAGATGGTGTCGGTCTCGTGAACCAGATGGGTGACCACGATATCATCGAGCCCATCTCCATCGAGATCACCACAGGCCAGCCCCATGCTCGCCTCCGGTTGGCCGAAGATGTTGACCGCAAGCCCCATCGTCAGAGCAGATTCCTTGAAGGTCCCGTCTCCATCACCCAGCCAGGCGAAATTGGCATCTCCATCGTTGGCGACATAGAGGTCGGTATTTCCATCGGCGTCAAAGTCTCCGGCGATAACGCCCAGACCACGACCCGGATGATCGACGATACCGGAGGTTTCGGTGATGTCGGTGAAAGTTCCATCTCCGTCATTTCGTAGCAGGCGATCATCGAGACCCCTGAACTGACCTGGCGGCGGATACTCAGGGCGGCCCGCCGCATCGGCACCGGTGATCTTCTCGTCGTAATCCAGATAGCGAGTCACGTAAATATCGAGAAAACCATCGCGATCCACGTCGACCATCAGAACCGAACTGCTCCATCCGGCAACGTCGATTCCCGCTGCCGTCGTCACATCTACGAACAGCCCCTCTCCATCGTTTCGATACAGCCGGTCAGCACCCAGGTTGCCGATGTAGAGATCGAGATCACCGTCGTTGTCGATATCGCCGCAAGCGGCCCCCATCGCATATCCGCGATCACCGAGATTTGACTGCTCCGTGATATCCGTGAACTGCCAGGGGGCATCCTGGCGATAGAGCCGGTTTGCGCCCTCGTCACATTCTCGTACTCGATCTGCCGTCCGTGCGAATCCCAGTCGATACAGATCGAGATCGCCATCGTTATCGCAATCAAACAGAACACAGCCACCCGCCATGCTTTCAGGCATGAATCGATCACCGAGTACCGGCAATACCTCGTCACAGGAGATACCCATCAACTGCTCGACCTCGACAAAATGCGACGGGGGTAGCGCAGGTGAGGACTTGCTCTGGTTGTCGCTGCAACCGATGACCCACAACGTAAACCAGCCACAGAAAAAGATAAGCCGACAGAATTTCAACTCTTGATCTTTTCCAGTAACTTCATCTGATCTTCCAGGGGTTGGCCAAGAAACTCCTCGAAGTGAGCATAAAACTCGGCGATGTCCTCGGTGCCGGTGTATCCAGACACGGCCTGTTGCCAGCTCTCCTGGCGAAGCAACGGAAAAAACTCATCCCTGAATCGTTCGATGCTCCTGCTTTCAGATCGACTGATGAGATATGTCACCGCCCAGGCACCCATGTCGTAAGCGATGCTTCTGTGATACGGCTCCATCTCTTCTGGAAGGTCTCGCACGTATTCCATGTCTGCCAGGCCTCGCCCCTTGGCGCGACCCTGTTGCGCACTCTCCATCGACCGTTTCATCGCCCGAGGAAAATCAACCCAGCCATTTTCTCCGCCGAGCCAGGCCTCAAAAAAAACCGCCCCACCCTCCATCAACCAACCGGGCACTTCTGGATAGACATGCTGAAATACATGGGTGTATTCATGAATGCCCCTGACCGGCAAATCAGATGTCCCCCAATCGTCTGCGTTGATGAACGTCAGTTCAGCGTAGGGGGTTTTCGTGAATACCACGATGGATAGATACGCTTCCTGATCACCAGCCATTGCTACATCGATCAGCCGTTTTCCGGGACCATCCAGACAATCATCTTGATAGCCACTGCGAGCATCTTCTAATCGTAAACGACAGTATTCGTCGACAAATTGCTGCCGTGCGGAAGCGGTTCCCACCTCACCGTCGGTCTGCCCGAGAATGTAGACTCGTACGGGACCATGATTGCCAAAGAAATCCCGGGCGACATCGATTCCGGCAGCGATCGCATCTCGAAATTCTGACGGATAACCCTCCAGAACAATGTATTCCGGAGGGTTCTTGATGGTCCTGAAAATGCCGCCTTGAAGTAACTCCTCACCCTTTTCCCAGGTGAACGAGTCGCGCTGCAATGGCCCCGACTGGCAGGAAACCAATGTCAAAAATAGAACCGGTAGCCACCAGCTGGATTTCACCATCTTCAGTTTGCTTTCACGACTTCTCGATCCACGGGCTCATGATCCGGAATCTCTCTTGCTGCTTTTCATGATGACCATCAATCCAACGAGGGTAATGGCAGTCAGCAAGAATCCCAGTGGCACCGCACCGTCAGAGTTCATCACTAACAGTTGCGACCAGTCCGTTCCATGCTTGATGAGCAGGTAGCCAACCACAAACGGTGTTGCATACCTGAGAAGATCCCATAAAGCCTTGTCGGAAGATGAACTTGGCATCGTATTCCTTTCATCGAGAAGGTATCAATCGGGGACTACTTGGTCTGGACCCGTGACCACTGAGCCACCGGTCCTCCTCTACTCTCTATCTCTTCAGGTCGCTGGAATATTTTCCATCCTTTGGCCGTGGGACGCATCAAGAGCCATTGAGTCACCTCATCTCTCCCATCGGCCCCGCCCATCGCCCTGAAACGAACCTGGTACCACAACACTGACGGTCTCGGAGAAAACAACATCGAACCAAAACTGTTCTCGGTGGCAACCAATCCCTCCGGGGAGAGGACTGTTGATTTCAAACCTTCCCACAGGCGTTGCTCCTGATAGCGAAAAGTGAAGCTGGCCTGGTCGCTATTTTCGCCGATGGTATTGGCAATGACGAACATTTCTCTGTCGAGAATGATCCTGGTACAGGGCTGTGGAAGCGGGTACTCCGCCGGAGCCCAGGCAGATACCGGACCGGGATTCACTGCCACAAACAAATCTCCGGGAAAACCCGCCGCCCGCTCACGAAGATAGGCGAGGGCAATGTCATTGGGATGCTGGGGAAGCTGTCCCTGGCAGCTGGATATTGCCAGCAGGGGGATCAGCGAGGCGAAAATTATCCCCCGCAGAAACCAACGTGCTCGATGAGCCCCTCTGGGCGACCAGATCAACATGGTCTTCAGTCTAACCGGCCATTTCTCGGGAATGTAGATGGGGTTACCATCGCAACCTCTCGGAAAACCCTGAATCGTGAACGTAGAGGGGAAAGATATGGCCACTTCCACTGCCAAAACGCCAAAAGAGTACATCGAATCCCTACCAGAGGATCGCCGAGATACTGTCAAGAAGCTCCGCGCACTGATCCGGAAAAACCTACCCAAGGGATATGTCGAACAGATGCGATGGGGATTTATCTGTTACGAGGTTCCTCTTTCAGTCTGTCCCGAAACATACAACGGTGAGCCTCTGATGTATGCAGCCATCGCTGCCCAGAAGAGACACTACGGCATCTACATGTGCGGCATGTATGTGCTTCCTCGTGTGTTCAAGAACCTGACCGAAGAATGGAAAAAGCGCGGCACCCGTCTCGATATAGGTAAGAGTTGCATACGAATCCAGAGCTGGGAGAAGTGTGAGGTAGACCTGATCGCCGACACCATCGCTTCGGTTCCGATGGCCGAGTTCGTTGCTGCGACCAATGCTGCGACCAGCACCCGGAAGAAAAAGACCTCGAAGAAGAAGACCGCAAAGAAGAAGACCACCAGAAAAAATATTACGAAAAAGAAAACCGCCAAAAAGAAGGTTTCCAGAAAGTGACCATCTCGGATTCACAGCTTCCCGAGGAAGCTACTCCCCCGATCGATCGCCGTAATTTTCTCGCCCAGGCAAGCTTGCTTGCTGGAGTTTCGATGGCGGTCGATGGTCGTCGATTCGTCTCTGCAGCCCCCCCTTCCGTGGAAGAAAGTTCTCCCACCCACAGCAACCCGACAGAGAACCCCGCTTCCCTGATCGCCGAAAAGCACATGCGTATCGTCGATCTGAAAGTTGATGTCATGGTGGCCGGTGGCGGCATGGCTGGGGTATGCGCTGCTCTATCTGCGGCACGAAATGGCGCAAAAACCCTGCTGGTCCAGGATCGATCTCGTCTCGGTGGCAACGCCTCCAGTGAAATTGGGATGCACATCGTTGGAGCGGATGTCCATGGTGGTCGCTCTGGCTGGCGTGAGGGGGGGATCATCGAGGAGATTCGAATCGAGGATGCTCGGCGCAATCCTCATCGTGCGTTCGAACTTTTCGATTTGACCCTTTACGATCTATGCAAGCGAGAAGAATTGCTCACCCTCAAGCTCGACACCTCGATTTACTCCGCAACGGTAACCGATGGCAAGATCACCCAGGCTCTCGCTCGCTGCGACAAGACCGAAACGATCTACCGTATCGAAGCCGATACATTCTGTGACTGTACCGGTGATTGCCGACTGGGCCTGGAGACTGGAGCTGAGTTTCGAACGGGACGCGAGCCTCGGGCCACTTACAGTGAATCTCTGGCTCTGGAAAAGGGTGATAAATACTCCCAGGGCTCAACGATACTCTTCACCGCAACCAAACACGATCACCCGATCGATTTCATAGCTCCACCCTGGGCCAGAAAGATGACAGAGAATGATTTTCTGTTCCGAAAAATCCCGCGCGGATCCTATGAGTACGGCTACTGGTGGATTGAACTGGGCGGCGAACGGGATGTGATTCACGACAATGAAGAACTGCGATTCGACTTGCTCCGAATCGTGATGGGAATCTGGGACTGGATCAAAAACTCTGGAGAGCGAAATGATTCCGCCAACTGGGCACTACAGCGAGTTGGCATGATCCCCGGAAAAAGAGAAAGCCGTCGTCTCACCGGAGCACATATCCAGACTCAAAACGATCTGACCGGTGATTGGAAAAAGCGAGACGATGGAGTCTCCATCGGTGGCTGGCCATTCGATGAACACCCACCAGGCGGATTCGACGACTGGGATCAACCTCCGTCCTATGCCAAGCGTATCGAGGAACCGTACAACATCGCATTCGAGGCGCTGTATAGCGTCAATGTTGAGAATCTGCTGATGGCGGGCCGTAACATATCCAATTCTCACGTCGCCTTCACCTCAACACGCGTCATGGCAACCTGCGCGTGTACCGGACAGGCGATCGGCACCGCTGCAGCGTTATGTAGCCGCAAGAATGTCAGCCCCGGACAGCTGAGAAAACAACACATTGTTGAGCTCCAGCAACTCCTGTTGAGGGACGATCAATCGATTCGCAACATCACCAATCAAGATCCGAACGATCTGGCCAGAATGGCAAAAGTAACTTCATCGTCACACATCGAGGGTGCAGATCCGCACCACGTCATCGATGGAGAAGTTCGTGATGTGCCCACGCACTGGACTCACCGGTGGGGAGCCGAGATGATCGACGGCGGCCAGTGGATCGAACTGACCTGGAATGAACCCGTTGCAGTAGAAGAGGTTCAGATCACCTTTGACAGTGGGTTTCATCGCCAGCTCACACTGTCGGCACAGGATAGCACTTCCCGGTCGGTCGTCAGAGGTCCGCAGCCAGAGCTGGTGAAAGACTACAAGCTCATTGCCACAGATAATGACGGGAACACCATCGAGATCGCCACCATCGAAGACAACTATCAGCGTCTTCGTCGTCACCGATTGGAAAGACGGTCACTCAAGTCACTGCGACTTCACATCCAGAGCACCCACGGCACGAAACAGATTCGAGTTTTTGAAGTCCGCTGTTACTAGCCAATTCCATCGAGAACATCTGGATGATAAACTGGGGCGTAGTTTCGGTTATATGTGAGCCATTCCGCGTGCCTCCCAGGTAATTCGACAAACACCCAAAAACTGAGTCTTACCGCATTCGTATTCCGGATATGGAATTACAGGGGGTTTTGCAATAATGACAAAATCGGACAGCAATAAAAATCGGCCAATGGCGATTCATGACGACCTCGATGAGTACTTCCGAGTGCTCCATGAAGACCCATATGGCCTCAAAAACCCCCATTATGACTGGATCGGCGAAAATCGTTTTGTCGCCATAGCCGGTAGCGCCTATCTCCTGCTTGCCGCAGGAATGCTGCTGGCATCCTCCGAGGGCTGGATACCGACCCTGAGTTTTCCGGCATTCATCTTTTTCATCGCAGCTTCCGTATTCGAACTGATCGGAAAGATCATCTGCGCCCATCTCGTTTTGCGTTACAACATCCGAATCAATTTCGTCCGCAAGCTAGGTCTGCGACCCTGGAGAAAACTGCAAGCGTTTATTATCCCCTTCTTCTTCGTCTCCGGCGATAAAATCGTCATCGATACGATGTTTCTATTTTCACTAGGACAGCTGAAGACCATCATCACCGAATGGAATGTCATTCGCAGACATGTTCCTATCTTCCGTTTTGCGTTTGTTTCATGGGATCGCCTCGAAGACCGTCCATACAGCATGCGTTATGACATGATTGAGGATGTCCTTCGTTTCTTGATCTACATCCCCTTCATCGCACTGGTAGACAACAAGATCGTCACACTGATCCCGCAACTGGTGAACGAATTCGGGGATGGGCTGGCAGAACCAGTGGGCCTTCGTTTCGGAAAGCATCGGTACAAAACAAAGGCGATTTGGCATGACGGGAAGTTCTGGAACGGTGAATACCATCGTAGTCTCGAAGGCAGCGCAATGGTATTTCTGGTTTCCGTCGCTGTACTCATCTGGTATTCGGCGTCTTTTACAATGCCGCAATTGTTGGTTGCGTTACTGTTGCTTCCCGCACTTCTGACCGTGGCAGAAGCCATCAGTCCACATACAGCAGATGGCCCACTGATCGGGTTTCTCGGCTGTTCCTTTTTGTGGGTACTTCCGCAAGTGATCTAATTGCCTCGGATTCTGCCGACACGGTGACACCATATATTGGGTTATTGCCGAAATCCGTCAGCTGGTGGGCAATTTCCGTTCAAGGAGTTCAAGATTTGGCGCCTTCTGGATGGCATCATCTGGCCCAGGCCCGGAGGTATACCGATGTTCAGCTCGAGTGGAGACGAAATGCCACCTCCCAATCACGATGAGACGGTCGAATACAAGCCAGAAATAGACCCGAAATCTTCGTCGGACCGATTCGGAGACTCGTCCGTCCCCGAATTCCCTGGTTATGCCATCGAGGGAGAGCTGGGCCGTGGAGGACTCGGGGTTGTCTACCGAGGCCGTGATCTCACTCTCAATCGACCCGTTGCCATCAAGGTCCTGACCTCAACAGAAGCTAGCCACGATCAGCGGCAAAAAGTGATCGAGGAAGCGCGTCGGGCAGCAGCCCTGGGAGACCGATGCATAGTAACCATCTTCGGAGTCATCGAACATCAGGGTAGTGCGGCCATCGTCATGGAACTGGTAGACGGTCACGAATTGCAAAACGTGTCATCAGTTCTGGAACCCAAACAGGTTGCAAAAATCGTATCCGAAGCTGCGCGCGCCATCTCGGTTGCCCATCATGCGGGAATCCTACATAGAGATCTCAAGCCCCAGAATGTTGTTGTTACCCCCGGTCACGAAGTGCGAATTCTGGATTTCGGTCTTTCTATCGAAATGAACAGCGAAAACATCGAAGAAGGTTTTTCCGGGACCGTAGCCTATGCCGCTCCCGAAAGACTCCAGGGCCAGATGGCCACTCCTGCCTCCGACATCTTTTCTCTCGGAGTTTTATTTCACGAAGCACTGACCGGACGTCATCCTTTTGCGAAACTGGGAAAGCCTCCCACCATGTCCTCGATCCTCGCGGGGGAGCCATCAATCCCGAGAGCTCTCCGACCGGCGATACCGGAAGACCTGGAACGAATCTGCCTCTCTTGCCTCGCTTTCAAGCCTGAGCACCGTCCCAATGCCGATGAAGTGCATCAGGCTCTCGTAAATTTCCTCGCAGGCCAGCCAATTCAAATGAGAAGCTCTGTTGTCACAGACCATTTGCTCAATCGAGTTGAAGAACATGTCGGAACCATCGAAAAGTGGAAAGATCTTGGCCTTGTTGACCAGCGCGAACGGGATCAGCTTCGCTGGCGCTACCGAAGGGTACTTGAGGGAGACGACCTCTGGCCGACCGAGACTCGAAAATTGCGAGTCGGAGAGCTGGGAATTTACATATGTATCTGGACTTCCCTGGTCTCCTCTTTTTTTACTGCTCTTCTCTACCGTCAAGATGTCGGAGTTTCTTTCAGCTGGCTCCTACCCATGGGAACTTCGGTTGCCCTGGGAGTGGCGGGACTTCTCTCTCAGCAATTTGCCAGAAAAAGAGTGACGCCTCTATTCTTCGGGGGGGCGATCATTTCGCTGGTCCCCACACTCATTGCCCTTCTCACTGCCATGGTCTGGGCTCCAGCACCGGATGATCAAGCGGAGCTGTTTGGGGAGGCAGGAATTGCAAACCGAACACTGTTCTTTTCTAGCCTGGTCAGTCTCATCGCTGCCGTACTGCGCTTGAATCGAACCGGTGTTTCTTTCTACTCATGGGTTGCCGCAACCCTGTATGGATCCACTCATTTCTCATTGTTGCTGGTGGCAGGATACCTGACCTGGGAGGCTGGCGCTCAAGCGCTGGGGATCCTGTCGATTACCATCGCCTGGATGGTCGGAACCGGATTCGAAAAGATGCAGAAGCCCCGTTTCGCTCGACCCTTCCACTGGCTAGGCGGCTTGACCCTTTTGATCGGCCTCTACAAGCTATCGCAAGTACCATTGCTGAGCTGGATCGGCATCGATGCCATGGAGCCACAAGCTGCCACGGGCTGGTCTCTTGCAATCTCCGGACTGATGCTACTGTTGATCACCTACTTCCTGGAAAACAGCATTCGCCTGGAGCGTCGCAGAATCGCAAACTACCTCGAATGGGTTTGTCCCGTATTTATTCTGGGTGGCCTCTACCAGGCAGCATTATCCAGTAACCCCATCGCTGGCTGGCAAACCAGTAGTAGTATCTGGGTCGCGATTGGGCCGTTCATTGCAGCTGTAGCGATGTTCATCACACTCACAGCTCGATCCTGGAGACCACGTTTCATGATCTCCGCAATGGCAGGAATAGCATTATCTGTTCGCCTCGTTCAACACCACAACCTGATTCCCATCGAGGTCATGTTATTGCTGGTGTCTCTGGGAGGGCTCCTTCTGGCCGCCGTTTTCTACATCCGCATGGAGCTGGCGACACACACTCGAAAACAAGAAAAACAACAGCCCCCACCCATCGACCAGGATTGATATGGTGACCGAAAGGTGATCTGTGAAAACTCATCTCGTCATAGCAATTGTTGCGCTCTTGCTCGGAATCTTGGTCGGCCGGTTCATCGAAGTCGGAAAATCAACGCCATCCCATCCATCCAACAATGGTGAGGCCACGACCCCAGGTAAAAACTCTGGAGAGAAACCACCTCAAACCGAGACAGACCCACCTGAACCCTGGTCAGAATCGAATACACCAGACACAACATCTCCACCTGCCATCCTGGACACAATGCCAAGAGAACGATCCGGCGTGTCCACCGGTGCAGCAGACCAAAGCCTGGAAGCAGCGATTGACCAGCAGAACTTCGAAGCAATCTGGCAGCTCGCTTTCGACCTGATCGCCGCCGGCCACTTCGAACAGGTAGATCGACTTTACGAAATATTCGCAGACGCATTTCATGGTGGAAATCTGGATTCTCCACTATGGAAAGCACCCGATTTTTATAGTGGCAATTTGATGCGCGAATACGCAGATAACGAAATTGCACTGCTCGAATACCTGGCACACGTTGCTCAATTAAACCAACCCGGAGAATTGCTATCGGATCTCCGCATCGAATTGTTTGAGGGAGAAGCCGCCCCGATGATTCTAGGGTTTCACGAAGGACGAAATCCTGAGGTGGTTGCCGGGTGGCTACCGTATTACCAGAACCGCATCGAGAACTGGCAAGGGACGTCATTTCGCAATCGCGAGATCATTCTCGCCCTGGGTCATATCCCGGTTGAGGAATCGGCTTTACTGCTGATGGATATCTTACCCTGGGCAGGTTCTTCCCAGAGATTGGATGTGGTTCGAGCTCTCGCTCGTAACGGCACCGCGCCGGCCATTGAAGCGCTGATCGGCATATCCATGGATGATGCCAATCCTGTACTCAGGAGGGCCGCCTCCGAAGCGATCAAACTCCTTCGGTGAAGCACCTCAACGAGGTTGCATCCTAGGATTCCCGACAATGCGAATCATTGCGTCGGCAACCTGTTTCGGGTCGATCAAGGCTGGCACCGCCGCCCACCAGTTCGTCTTATCGTTACCAAAGGTAAGAATGCCAGCGTGTTCCGTTTTGTCAGAATCAAGAACTGGATCCATGTCGTAGACCCCCAGAACCCACCGTAGGGTTTCAATTTCATCGTAATCACCCGTCAAGTGTAGCCAACCGTTCCAGTTCTCATCACCGTAGCTGCGGTATTCCTTCAATGCCTTCGGGGTGTCTTGTTCTGGATCGATGGAGATGGAAAGAAAAACCATGTCCTTGCCAAGGCGCTCTCCGAACATTTCATGAACCTTCACGAGGTTCTCTGTTACACCTGGTCATATACCGCTACAGGTCGTGTAGAAAAACTGGATGGCGACTATTCGATCTTTCACCAGATCACTATAGAAGCGGTGTTTTCGGCCCAGATGATCGGTCAGCACCGTGTCGGGGAATTTATCAGAGTAACGACCTCGTGCACCGGGATGTGGTTTGGCTCGTGCAGCTTTGTCGATAAAAGGAATTTCCTCCGACAACACATCGAGCGATTGCTCGATGGTTGCCGGAGAAAGATCTGCTCTGTCTGGTAAATTACATCCAAACAAATTTGCTATCAGGATCAGCAGCAGCAGTAAACTCCGCAATTTAGCGCCGATCTTCTTGTTCCTCTGGGATCGGATCATCCGGAGTATCCTGATTCCCTTCCGCATCCCAGTCTCCACCGTCGACCTCGCAGATATCATCATGGAAATCACCGGGGAATCCGACTCCTTCATGATCAAGTTGCGGAACATCGCCGGGGCCAACCACTTCACCGCTGGCCAGCGTTTGTTCGTGATCGAACAACAGATGGTGGGGATCGATACAACCGGTCGGCATTCCAGACTGCAACTTACTTTCTTCGTTCCAGGCGTGGTTTCTGATTCCGTCATTCATGCCCGCTTCGCCTGCCTCGCGCGGATCGTGGGTAAACATCATTCTCATATCTTCATGTTCAATGATGTGACAATGGCAAACAAATGGTCCCTTAAAGGTGCGGAACTTGACCAGGCATTCAACCTCGGTTCCCCCTTCAAGGTTCACGAGGTCGGTATTCCACCTGTATCCAACCGGGAAATCTGGATCATCCTTGGTCATTCCATCCCACTTCTGCACCTGAAGAGCTTCCAGATGCATATGGATCGGATGCCACCATCCTCCGCCGCCATTTTCGAAGATCCAGCGCTCACAGCTATTCAGCAGCGGGGTCGCGTCGGTTCGGCGTGGGCTGAAGTACTTATCATTGACCTGCCAAGCTCCGTTACGGCGATGGAATTTAAATATTCGTGTCTGAACCACTTCTTCTTCGAGGTAAGGAGTGAACTCCCTGACATGGTCTCCTGCCGATACCGAGTAGACACCGTTTTCAACACCTTCGATCTCCTGTGGTCCAGGTGGGTCACCCTCCAAAATACGGAATTGAAGCCAGGGGGTATGCTCTTTTTTGGGACGAATGCCCTTGGGTTTACGGCCATCAGTTTGATGCATCACGTTCTGCAGGTAGTAAGTGTCAACGTCCTCGGGTAGCTCGCTGAAATCAATGATCATGTCGAAGCGTTCGCCTGGACAGATGGTAAAGCTGTCCATTTCCGTGGCCTCTGGGATTTCCCAGGTGTCCTTGCCGATCATCAGGAAGGGTATTCCATCCCTCTGTCTTCTTCCGGTCCTGCTGTTGAGCCGAAGATGGAGATAGCGTGCATTGCATGCGTTAAGGAAACGGAAGCGATACTTTCGACGATAAACATCCATGTACGGCTGAGCACGGCCATTAACTGTTTTCACATCGCCGATATGGCCATTGTGATCAAGAAGATCATACTGAAGAGTTCCATCGCTATTGAACTGGAAATCCTTCAAGGCAATCACGTGGTCAAAGTTGCCATAAAGCTTCGGAAGGAAACCGCTTTCCTGGTGTTCGATTTCTAGATCATCCTCACACAGATAGAATCCAGCCAGGCCTCGATTCACGTTGAAGCCAGTCACGTCCATCGCATGATCGTGATACCACATCGTTGTTGGTATGTGACCTTCCTCAAATGGTCCCGCTTCTTCCGGGGTCTCGGGAAATGGAACATCGGCTGTAACATTGTGGCGCGGGCCAATGTTCGGATAGTAATAATCCCTGACCTTATCCTGCAGCACATAAAAATCAGGGTGACCGTCAGAGTGTGCTGGACCGTGATCACCGTGTAAATGAATCGAATTCTCAACCGATGTCTTGTTGTGGAACCGGAGAACTGCAGGCTCTCCATTTCTTGCTATGAAGGTCGGACCAGGGAAACTCGGTGGGGTCACCGATGCAGTCCCCTCCTTCCCCTTGTAGGCGAATACCGGAGTGTCAATCCCTGGAAAGAACTGCCAATGTGTTTCCACGGAATCCATTTCCCAATAGATTTCCGGGAATCGATCCCAGTCTTCGAGATGTGCTGGATGGTCGGGGTAATACTCAGGAGCAATCCCGTGATAAATCGCATCGGAACCGACGATTGCATCATCACTACCTGGCGCTGGGTTCAGGGATTCAGTCTTACCGATCACCGGCGGCCTGAACAATGGCTGAGTAAACGATTCGTAACCAAACATTCCAGCCTGGAGTTTTTTATTTCCAAGGAAAGGACTGGTTGCCCCGATCGCGCCCGCAGCTAAAGCACCCCGAAGCAGCTCTCTTCTGTTCATACCCATATCTACTAACCAATCCATATGCGATTGACGCAGTTATCATTTCATATAACCGACGAAGGCAAATTCTCCGGTTCACAACTCAGACCCATTGCCACTGACGATACTCGTCTTGAAGCAATTGGTGAATGACCTATTAGCAAACCCATCGAGAATCAAAAGAGACTTTGTTGTTTAACCATGGGCAGTTCCTGGCCACGGCCCACTGACCTGGCAATAACAAATAAGGCCATTCCGGCCAAGGGGTCGAACAGTCCCGACACTTCGGGTAAAAACCTACCAAGTGCTGAAAGGTTAACTATTTATGTCTTAATTGCATTCAGCATTGTGAATCACTCTCAGTGGTTTAGAAGCGATGGAAACAAGGATCTTCGACGTTACGAGAGATTCGAACAATTCACGCCTGAAGACAAAATTAGATTCAACGATAGGAAAGGCCCGGACATGAACACAAATACTAGCGTCGAAATTATGCGACCGATTTCCGAGGTTTTTCGTTACACCACCGAAAATGTCAGCGATTGGAGTATCACGGTGATCGAGGATGAAGTTCTCGAGGAGACTCCGGAAAAGGTCGGAACCACGTTTCGAATCATGACAGAAGAGCGGGGTCGCAAGATGGAGATGACTGGGGTAGTCACTCGATACGAAACAGATCGGCTGAACGAAGTCCACCTCATCAGCAAAGCCTTCGACATCGATGCTTTATACGAATTCGAAGATCTGGGAGATGGCAACACGCGGGTCACAGAGACGGCAACGGTTTACCCGAAGGGATTTGCCAAGGTCATCTTCTTTTTAATTGGATGGGCGATGAAAAAATCTAACTGTGATGCCCTACAAAAGGAACTGGACAGCCTCAAGGAAAAACTCGAGTCAGGAGCAGGAACAGCCAGATGAACTGGCTGCCAGCACACGTCAGTCGGTATCTACAGCAGACGAAATTACCGCAGAGGGATGCGGTGCTCCTTCAATTTCTCGGCTACCGAAGAACCGTGTTGGGCCACCTCGACAGCCTTATCAATGAAACGCAGTTTTCCTTCCGGTCCAAAATAGAAGGTGTGGCGTTTTGACAGGCCCAAAGCCCGGTCAACACCAAAGACCTTGGCTGCCTTTCTCTCGGAATCTGAAAGCACTGCAAACGGTAGCTGTAATTTTTCTGCAAACTTCTTGCTCTTCTCGACAGAGTCACAAGAAATCACGAACATTCTGACCCGATACTTTGCTATCTCCTCGGCGCTGTCACGCAGCGATTTACATTCAGTAGTTCAGCCAGGCGTTCCTGTCCTTGGAATCCAGGCAATCACCAGACCTTCTCCGTCAGCGACAATTTTGCGCAATGAGTGGCTCTCCCCATCGGAACCCGGCAACACCAGATCCGGCACCACATCGCCAATCTTGAGCGGCTGTACCGCCGAAGAACCCATTGTGAACAGGTTGCTTAAAATTCCGATGGCCAGGACTCCTCCCAATACCGTTATTACCCTTGAAGATCTGTTCTGAATCATTCTTCGACTCCTTCTGAAGCCATTGTACCAAACTCTTCTTCCAGTTCGGAACCATCCGGCCACAACACCAGAATCGCGAGGGCGTGAACCAGCGAACCGATTGCATAATACGGTTGGCTCGCTAGATAAGCACAAAGTGCCCAAAGCAATCCGGGAGCCTCACAAATGGCCATGAGAGTCACCGTACCACCTACAAAAACCTGTACCTTCGATTCACCACTTCGAGACTCCATGGAACGAGCCAGATAGCCCTTGCCAACAATGACCGAAACAAGCGCGATTGGGCTGAAAATAGCCGTGACCACTTCTAAATAGTCCAGCCCTGTCCCGGAGGAATTTTCATCTGGTTGCAGAAAAAACGCCGCACCGATCCCGCCCAGCAAGACAAATAACGCGCAATTGAACAATATGATCCGAACGATCAGGGTGCCGGTCTTGCCGTCGAAATTATAGCTCACCTTGTCCTCCACAATTGGCTGCCAGCCTGACCAACCGTTGAACAGAATCATCGGTGTTGATGTTCGCCACATCGGTCAGTGAATACCATCCGATGGCCAGGGATTCATCACCAGCAACAGGAACGCTTGCTGCTGGCACCTCAGCAAGAAATCGCACATCAAGATGGAGATGTTCTGGCACATCTTTCCATTTCGGAATCTTGTGAACATCGAGATCGACAATCTCGGGATCTATCGCAAGGTCAGAAATTCCGCTTTCTTCAACGGCTTCTCTCCATGCAACATGAGGTAAATTCCCATCGCCATCGCAATGTCCGCCAAATTGAAGCCACAGATCCAGCTTGGCATGATGATGGAGCAGGAATCTTTCTCTTGCTGGATCGGTCACCACTGCAGAAGCTGTGAGATGACCGAGCAGGCATGATCGATACAGCGCATCCGGGTGTTCCTGGCAAAAGGATAGAATTTTGTTTTTCTCCGCCGACTGAAATTCGTTGGCAGGCTGGTAGTCCTCCAGAAGCTTCACGGCGTGGGACAGCTCTTCTATCTTAACCAGGGCCGAACTGTCCGAACTCCACCAGCAAGAGCTTTTCAAAAATACCTCTTTTGCATGCTAGAACGGCAACAAGTTACGCACCACGTGGCCGGCGATTTTTGGATTTTCTCTCAACCTGCGGCTTGAGTAGGCGTACCACTCCTTACCAAAAGGAACATAAACGCGAAGAGGATGTCCATCGGCCACCAGTTCGCCGCGCATCTTTTCGGTCACACCTAGCAACATCTGGAATTCGTAGCGCTCCTTCGGCACCGCCAGCTCGCGGATCGCCGATAAAGCTGCTTCAACCAGTTCTGCATCGTGGGTTGCGATCCCGACCCTGGTGGCACCTCCTTCAAGAAGACAATGCAGTGTTTCCTTGAAGGATTCTTGTACCTCTTCAAAATCCTGGTACGCCAGCTCCTCTGGTTCGATGTAGATGCCTTTGCAAATGCGCAGATTGGTTTCGCCTTGTGCCAGAAGATCCTGAACATCCGAGACCGTATTTCGCAAATAAGCCTGGACCACGGCGCCGATCCGATCAGTTTCTGAGCGCAGTTTTCGATATAGATCGAGAGTGAGGAGAGTCACACTCGAATCTTCCATATCCATTCGAACAAAATTGTCGTGGAGGTCTGCGGTCTGGACCAATCTTCTGACAATTGATTCGCATAATGCCGGATCAAAACGCAACCCCAGCATCGATAGTTTCACCGAGATATTTGCATCGAGAGATCGTTCGTCGATAGCTCTCAACGCTTCCTGGTATATCTTTTCTCCCCCGAGCGCCTCCTGTTCGTTCACAGAATCTTCACCCAGGACATCCAGTGTCGCGCGCATCCCTTCTCGGTTCAGTCGCTCGACACAATCGAGTGCCTCGTCAAGGGTTGTTCCCGCGATGTACTTGCGGGACACTTTCCACACGACAGATTTTGGTACCAGTGGTAGAAGTGCAACAATGGCCTTGTTGATCACAACTTCCTCTCCGCAGATTGGTGAAAGAGAAGAGCTTTCCTGTCCTCTCCCCCTTAGCATACTGTGACAAATCCACTGTTGGGAGTGATACGAAATGGAGCCAGCCCCGATTGAATAATCCGGCCAATACTGCTCGCAGCAGCCCTAGCTTTGTGATTGTTCTGGTTGTGAGCTGGCTGTCTGTCCGCGGCATCTTCTGGATCCTGGATGCACTCTTTTTCCAGGAGCCTGGCTTTGGCTGGCAGGCAGCCCTGATCGATGGGTTGCTGGGGATCTTCTGCTTCTCGCTGGCGTTGCAGCTCTGGTGCGGAATCACTGGCGTCACCGTACCGGTCATCATCATGCTCATGATGCACATCGGCATTCATGTACACCGGTGGGCGGTACTTGATCCCCACGGTTGGTGGGCCATCTCTACTATTCAAAGGCTCCAGGTTGTCTTCGAGAGCGGTATCTCGTTACTTCTCATCACGTTGCTGATCTTTTTTCCTCGCCCCAGGGGGCAATTCGCCGCTCAGGAATAGTTCCTCGGCGCCATTTCACTGCGAAATCCCAAGATGGAATCCTGGCAATTGAACTATAGGATGGAGAGTAGGCGATCGATGCTGCTGAAGGGAGCTCCCGGTGAGATCGGTATCTGTATTGGTTCTGGTGCTGACTCTGGCACCCATCTCTCTTTCCGGTCAGACCAATGTCACCGTGGATGCCGGTCGCGGCCCGGTGGTTGTTCAGGTTCCTTCTTCCTATGATCCCGCTGAGCCCGCTCCGTTACTCCTACTCCTTCATGGCTATCTTTTCACCGGCCAGATGATGGAAGACTACTTCGACTTCGGACCGCTTTGTGAACAAAACGGCTTTATTCTCACCTACCCGGACGGCAACGTAGATTCGCTCGGAGCACAGTTCTGGAATGCCACCAATGCTTGCTGCGATAACGATAACTCAGGGGTAGATGATGTTGGGTACCTCACTGGACTGCTGGATTTGATCGAAAACGAATATAACGTTGACCCCCAGAGGGTACATATCGTTGGTCACTCCAATGGTGGATTCATGGCGCACCGTATGGCATGCGAAGACTCGGGCCGATTCGCCTCTATCGCAAGCTTGTCGGGGGCCGCCCTCAACGATTCAGAACCATGTAACGCTTCCTCGCCGGTTCACGTCCTGCACATTCACGGCACCCTGGATCCAATAATTTTATATCTAGGCGGCGTGATCAATGATGTGTACCCCTCAGCAATGCAAACCTGTAATCAATGGGTTGCACGTAACGGCTGTCTCGACAGTCCCGTCTCCGGATCCAATATCAATCTGGATGGCGGCATTTTTGGCAACGAAACCAGCGTGCTGCGCTGGGAGGCCGGCTGCTCAGATGGAGGATCTGCAGAATTGTGGTCGATCACTCTGGGTGGTCACTTGCCGATCCCGAGTTCCCAGATGTCGTCGCTGATCCTTCAACATCTGATTGACCACCCCAAGCCAGCGGTGGTTCCCACCGGGGGCTTCATTCGCGGCGACAGCAATGGCGATGAGGCTCTCGATCTCTCCGATGCCATCGCACTTCTTGTGTATCTGTTCAGCAACGGGGATCTCGATTGCCTGGAGGCGGGCAACAGCACCGGAGATGCAAGTCTCGACCTCGCCGATGCTGTCTTCCTGCTCGGATACCTTTTCTCCGGTGGACCCGCACCTTCGGCCCCATTCCCTGGCTGCGCAGCTGGACCGATCAACATCGATTGCCTGGCTCCAACCTGCCCCTAGTCGATCCAGGTCAGTTCAGGAGGGAGCTCTTACCTTCCGGGATGATTTTTCGCTCGCCATCTTCCTCCTGCCGCGGAGTCTCGATACCCGCCGCCACTGCACCGAGAAAAAACAGAGCTCGAGCCTCACCAGGCAGTTCGTGACTCCAGTGAATCGAGGAAGCATCACCGGTCACCAGCTTTCGCAAGGCATCGATCGGCAACTCCAGCAGTGGCTCTCTTACCAGCAAGGCCCGCGTGACTTTTGCAGGATTCTGCCTGTTGAGTCGCAGGTGGTCACGATCATCTCTCAATCGTGCAACCCAATCTTCCCTGGCAATGTAGGCCACCAGATCGTTCAAGCTGCAAGAGGTCTCAAACAGGTCATCATTTCTACCGCTTCGCCAGCCACTACCGAACATCAGCCCGACACCAAATAGTACGAGAGCCCATTCCGGATCCTTCAAACGACCCGGCAGCGAAAATGGGTCCTCTTCAATATTCGGCTCTTCTTCCGATAGACCATCGCAAAGACGATCCAGTAACAGATCAAAAACCGGAGCCTCCTGGGCGAGAATAGCCCCAGATCGGAGACCGTCATCCGATTCAAACCAGCGCCACAAGTGGCGAATCTGCTCCTGGCCGAGTCGCTCCAGTAGCAATGGAGCATCATCTGAGCCCAGAAACCTTTTCCAGCTTTCATCGATGTAGGGAAACGGGATGGTACTGCCTACCAAGTGGCCTCCTGTCAAAGAGTGCTTTACACCAGGTCCGCGGCTCCAGTGATCATCTATGCTGCCGGTGATCGAGGGAAGAAAAACTTAACACTCAGGGAAAATCCGATATGACCGCTGCCCTGAGATGCGAGACCCTGGGGATAAACACCTTACGAAACCGATGGACCTCGATCAGGTCGATTCGGATCCCGGCCTCTGCTCTTCGGTAGATCGACAGCCACTGCGCAGCCCGCCTCAGGCGGGCCGCCTGAGGGCGACCGAGAGGCCAGTTCCTTTTCCTGGAGCGGTACTTCACCTCGACGATCACGAGGATCGGCCCCTCCCGGGCCAGTAGATCGATCTCCCCTCCTGGGGTTTTCAGATTGCGAGCTTCGATACGCCAGCCACGAAACCGCAACCACCACGCGACATACCACTCTGCCCAGCGACCGGAAGCGGACGGTGAACAAAAAAAACTCCCCGGATGCGCAAAGCGCGAATCCGGGGAGCCCTTGTCGGTCGACTCAGCAACCAACTTGCTGAGCCCTGCGGTCAACTGCTGCCGATGGGTTGATTTGCAGGATTTTTCTTCTCCGTCTTACGTATCGCCACCTTTTCACGGACCTTGGTGGCCTTGCCGACCCGATCTCTGAGGTAATACAGCTTGGCCCGTCGAACGCGACCGAGGCGTTTGATTTCGATCTTTTCGATCCAGGGAGAGTGAAGAGGAAAAGTTCTTTCAACCCCCTCGCCGGCAACGATGCGTCGAACGGTAAAAGCGGAGCGATTTCCCGCATTCCTGCGGCCAATCACGGTCCCGTTGAAAACCTGAACCCGCTCCTTGTCTCCCTCGACAATTCTCACGTGAACATCGACGGTATCGCCGATATGAAACTCGGTGATCTCATCGGACTTCAGCTGGTTCTGCTCGAACTCAGTGATCTTGTTCGACATCTTCTTCTCCCGCGACTCCGCCGTGCGGAGTGCCATCTAGCTGACCATCCGGATCGTTGCCGGAATTTCTGTTCTGTCGCTCCATATTGTGCGACTCACGACGACCCGAACCATGTCGTTCGGAGCTCTCTCGCCGCCACTTCTCGATGGCCCCGTGATCGCCGCTGAGCAGGATCTCCGGAACCCCCCGCCCCCGGTACTGGGGCGGACGCGTCCAGTGTGCGTGATCGAAGCCTTCAGGCCCCGCCCACTCGTTGAAGGAATCGCGCAATGCGGATTCTTCATCTCCCAGCACGCCCGGCAACAACCGGACCGCACCTTCGATAATCGCCATCGCCGCAACCTCACCACCGGAAAGAACGTAATCTCCCAGGGAGACCCGCTTCCACCGATAGGCCTCGACAATGCGTTCGTCGTAACCTTCGTACCGACCACAGAGAATCACCAGGCGCTGTGCGCTGGAAAAATCCTCCAGATCGCTCTGCCTCATCTTCTGACCCTGCGGGCACATCAGAAGAGGCCATGTCCCCGGCGGTGGGTCCTGGCCAGGCTCCAGTCCGAGCATGTCCATCGCCCGGAAAACCGGCTCCGGCTTCAGGAGCATTCCCGGGCCACCGCCATAAGGGCGATCATCCACCGTTCGATGACGATCCTCCGAAAAGGACCTCAAATCGATAACCCGAACCTCAAGTCGGCCAAGCCGACGTGCAATTCGGACCATCCCGTGACGCAGGAACTGATCAAAGAAACTGGGGAAGATCGTCAAGATGTCGATCTGCACCGGCTACTCCGGATCCAGGTTCCTCAGGCGGCTGGGCCGCCCTACTTTTTCTTGTTCGCGCGTTGTTGGGAGCGGCGACTCTTCTTGCCTGTACCCCACTTGACTTCCGACTTTCGCAAAAAGGAGGTCACGGTGTCGCTTGGACGCGCACCATGATCAATCCAGTGTTGAATGCGATCGACATGAAGCTTGACGCGCTTCTGGGCATCATCGACCAGAGGATCGTACCAGCCCAAATTTTCCAGAGAGCGGCCGCCACGTGCGTTCCGCTTTTCTATCGCTTCAATGCGGTAGAAGGGGCGATGCTTCCTTCCACAGCGCTTGAGACGGATAGCAACCGCCATGTCTACTTTCTCCAGCCTTACAAATCCGGGAATTCCGGACGAGGAACCGAAATCAGAGGCAAACAAGCCTCATTACAGCAATCCCCCCATCCAGGGGGAAGGAGTGAGGTTACAGGGGAGGCCCAGATCCATCAACAGCGCTGGAGTGAATTCTGGCCCATATTCGGGTCATCTCTGGCGATTTTGCTGCTATTTGCGACGTGAATTTTTGCGCCTCTGGCGCTCCATCTTGCGCTTTTTGCGCCTTTCATCCCTGGATGGGCCCTCACGCTTCTTTCCCGGCCCTGCCGGGCCAGGCCCCAGCGCGGGGGGCATTCCTGGTAATCCAGGAGGCATTCCGGGGATCGACGGTGCCGATGGATCTGCCGACTCGGAGATCGCATCCTTCATCTCCCGCATTCCCTTGAGCTTGCCGAAAAAGCCCTGCTGCTTCTTCATCTGCTGCATCATTCCCTGCATCTGCTTGAACTGGCGCAACAGCCCGGTGACCTCTTCCATCTTGCGACCGGCTCCGGCTGCGACGCGGCGTCGACGGTTGGTGTTGAGAATCTCGGGTCGCTGACGTTCCTGTTTCGTCATCGACTGGATGATGCTCTCCACGATCACGATCTCATCACCCTGAACATCTAGCTCATCGAGTCGGCCACCGATCCCGGGCAGGTGGGAGAGCAGATCCTTGAGCCCTCCCATTTTCTTGATCTGGCGTAACTGCGATAGAAAGTCCTCAAGGTCGAATTTCGCCTCAAGGAGTTTCTCCTGCATCTCTTCTTGTTCTTTTTCATCGATGACAGACTGGGCTCGATCGACCAGGCTAACCACGTCTCCCATACCCAGGATTCGTGACGCCATCCGATCTGGATGAAACTCATCGAGTCGGTCCAGCTTTTCGCCGACCCCGACAAATTTGATCGGCTTGCCCGTGATCGCTTTGACGGAAAGTGCCGCCCCTCCTCGGGCATCACCATCCAGCTTGGTCAGGATGACTCCGGTCAAAGAAAGAGACTCCGAGAAAGCCTCCGCAGACTTGACGGCATCCTGGCCCGTCATCGAATCGCAGACGAAAAACACCTCGTCAGGCTTGGTCTTGCCGGCGATTTTCTTCAGCTCACCCATCAGCTCTTCGTCGACATGCAAACGGCCAGCAGTATCCAGCAGAACGACGTCGAGTTTGAGCTTCTTCGCCTCTTCCAGCGCCGCAGCACAGACCTCTGGAGGTGTCATCCCTTCCTGGTGGAAGACCGGGACATCGATCTGTCGCCCCAGCACCTTCAACTGCTCGATGGCTGCTGGACGTTGCAGATCTGCAGCAACCATCATCGGCTTGCGCTTTTTACGGTCTCGTAGATAAACGGCTAATTTTGCACAGGTAGTGGTCTTACCACTTCCCTGCAAGCCGGAAAGGAGCACCACGGTCGGGCCCTTTGATCGATACGACAGCTCGTGATCTACCGGCCCCATCAAGGCGGTCAGTTCATCCTGAACGACCTTGGTATACATCTGTCCGGCGTCAACGCCTTCGATCACCTCGGCGCCGAGCGCCGCTTCTCGAACACGCTTCTCGAAATCCTTGACGACTGGCAGGGCCGCATCTGCCTCGAGAAGTGCTCGGCGAATTTCACGCCCCGTCTCCTTGACGACCGCCTCGGTGATCTTGCTGCCGCGAAGGCCAGCAACGATGTCCGAAAATCGTCTGGTAAGCCCTTCCAGCATCGCTACCCCTGCGCCAATTCCATTTCGCGGTCCTCTTCGAGCTCCTTCTCTGATTGTCGCTCCACTTGAGCGCCAAGCATTCGCAGTTTTTGTTCCATCCGCTCATAGCCTCGGTCGAGATGGTAGATGCGATTCACAATCGTCTCGCCATCTGCCACCAGGCCGGCCAGCACCAGGCAGGCACTGGCTCTCAAATCACTGGCCATCACCTGCGCGCCCGACAGAGGGGCTCCCCCCTCGATGATGGCGGTAGGGCCCTCCTTGCGTACCTTGGCGCCAAAGCGACGCATCTCGGAAAGGTGGTTGAAACGATCGGGGAAGACCTTGTCCGTGATGAGACTGACACCCCTGCCAAGGCACAACAGCGCCATCAGCGGACCCTGAAGATCGGTCGGAAACGCGGGATAGGGCAACATCGAAACATCCACCGGAGAAACCGACTCAACTCCTCGAACCGACATCGTGGAAGTCCCCACCTCAACGGAGACACCGATGCGTTCCAGTAGATCCAGTAATGCGAGATTCTCGGAAGGGTTGCATCCTTCAACGGTCACTTCATCCGCGGCCACCGCCCCGGCTAACAGATAGGTGCCGGTTTCGATGCGATCGGGGGGAATGCCGAAGCTGCCCCCGCCCAGGCCTCCTCCTTGGTCGAGTCGACCCCGTCCCTCGATCCGGATCACAGGAGTTCCATCGCCCTCGATGGCGACACCCATCGCTCTCAAAAAACCTGCCGTCGCCTGAACCTCTGGTTCGCAGGCAGCCCCCTCGATGACGGTTTCTCCCTCAGCTCCGACAGCAGCCATCATCACGTTCTGGGTTCCCAGAACGGTTGAGCCCATCGGCCCGGAGAGGTAAACGGTATTTCCGATCAACCGGTCGGCGCGAGCGACCACGTAGCCATTTTCGATGCTGACCTGGGCACCCAGAGCTTCCATCCCACGAGTGTGCAACTCGACGGGACGGTCCCCGATGCTACAGCCTCCAGGAAGTGATACGTGCGCCTCACCCCTGCGCGCCAGCAGCGGACCCAGACAGCAGATGGAGGCACGCATCGCTCTCACCAGCTCGTAGTCCGCCTGAGTCGAGGATGAATCGTGAACCTGAAGACTGACTGCCCCATCATCGCCAACCGTTGAAACCGCTCCGAGGGTTTCGAGGATTTTCAGAGAGGTTCTGATATCGCGCAGCTGGGTCGGAACATTGCGCAGCTCTACCGGACCATCACAAAGAAGGCTGGCAAAGAGTACGGGCAATGCCCCGTTCTTCGATCCGGATATCTTGACGGAACCACTGAGGCGGTTCCCTCCTTGGATGCGGAATATGTCCACAACAGAGCCTTTCCCCGACGCTCGGCGCTCGACGGCGAGACTACGATTCTGCTCGATCTGATCGAAGTGTCAACGCCGCTTCAACAACGGAAGGTCGCCAGCGATCCGAATCGGCTCGGAATCAGTTTTTCACCGGATCTGGACCACACGGGGGATTCCTGCGAGATCGGCTCGTGAACTGCTTTTCATTCCCTTTTCGCTGGCGAACTGCTCGATGGATGAAGCCTGGTCAAACCCACATTCCAGCAACAGGGCAGCGCCAGGGCTCACATGGGCCCGAAATCCTTCGATGAGAGCCCGGTGATGGCCAAGGCCATCCCCGGCCAGGTTGTCGATCAGGGCGATGGCCGGTTCATGCCGAGCCACACTTTCCTGCACAAGGGGATCGCCAACGGCGATGTAGGGAGGATTGGCAACGATCAGCTCGAATTCCCCATCCAGCGCCTCAAAGTGACTGCCCGGACGTAGGTCAACTCGATCCGCCAGCCCATGTTGATGGACATTTCGATCGGCAACCTCCAGCGCTTCTCCTGAGATTTCAACGCCAACCAGTGACAGGTCCTCTCGCTCGACCGCCAGAGCCACTGCCACGGCTCCAGAGCCGACCCCAATTTCCGCCACTCGCGGCGACGGGATCGGAGCCAGCAGCTCAAGAGCCCACTCCACCAGCAGCTCCGTCTCCGCCCGCGGCACCAGCACTGCGGGGGTTACCTCGATCCGGTTGCCGTAAAATTCCCATTCGTTGAGGATGTAGGCGAGCGGTTCTCCGCCAGCTCGTCTCTTCAACAGCTCGTCAAACAAGCGCACTTCCTCGGTGCCAAGCCACAGCTCCGACCGCAGCGCAGCATCGCGGTGATCCCTCTCCAGAACGTGTGCCAGAATCCATCGTGCATCCAGATGCGGAGCATCGGAGTCGACCAGGGATTCCTGTGCTTGCTTGAGAAGTTTTATCGACGAGAGTTTTTGTTCTGACACCTTAAAGAGCCTGGACCCGCTCTTCACGATCATGAGCGTCGAGCCTGTCGACCATCTCCTCGATATCCCCCAACATGAATCGATCGAGGTTGTACAAGGTGCAGTTGATTCGATGGTCAGTGATGCGGTTCTGTGGAAAATTGTAAGTTCGGATGCGATCACTTCGATCTCCCGATCCGATGAGAGAACGACGCAAGGCATCTTCTTCCTCTCTCTTCTTGCGATCCTGGAGCTCCTTGAGGCGCGTTTTTAGCAACCTCATCGCTTTATCTCGATTGCGATGCTGGGATTTTTCATCCTGCATCGAAACCACAACCCCGGTGGGAGTGTGGGTGATACGAACGGCACTCGAGGTTTTGTTGACGGACTGGCCGCCGGGACCAGAAGCGCAGAAGGTGTCAATTCGGAGGTCCTTCTCTTCAATTTCAATCTCTGCTTCTTCTGCCTCCTGCATCACTGCCACCGTGATCGCCGAGGTGTGGATACGTCCCTGCGCTTCTGTTGAGGGAACTCGCTGAACCCGGTGTCCTCCCGACTCGAAGCAGAGTCGTGAAAATGCACCCTTACCCCTGACCGCGAAGGTGATCTCCTTGTATCCGCCCAGGTCGGTAGCGCTCTCGCTCAGGACCTCGATCTTCCAGCGTTTCTTCTCGGAGTAGAGGCTGTACATCTTGAAAACATCGGCGACGAACAGCGCCGCCTCGTCGCCACCGGTTCCGGCGCGAACTTCAAATATGCAATCATCTCCGCCCTCGACCTGCTGGTCGAGAATGTTCATCCGTACCGCCCGTGCCTGGGATGCCTGTTGCGCCGTCAGATCCACCAGCTCCAGCTGGGCCAGCTCTTGAAGATCTTCGTCTTCACCGCTTTCGATGATGGTTCGGGCTTCCTCCAGACCCGCGACGATCTTGCAATACTCGCGATACAGTCCAACCATGACCGATGCTGTGCCGTGCTCTTGCAGCATTTCCTGAAAGCGTGCCCGATCAGCCTGCTGTTCCGGATCCCCGATCAATTGTTCCAGCTCGACATAACGCATCTCGAGCGCCTGCAAGCGATCAGCCAGGCGGCCCTCTATCGGCTTTTCGAGGAAATCAGCTGTGTCCTTGTCAGCGGCCGCCATCGATCCACTCCTCAAAAAAAGGACAGGTGCGGGAAATTCCCGAACCCGCGATGAAAACGAGGGCCGGAGAAAGGCACCTCGTGCCTCACACCGGCCCTCACCAGAGTAACGGAATTAAGAATCAGAGTCGGCAGGCTTCTCCTGCGAGTCCTCTTCGGTGCCAGAATCAGCTTCCGGGGCTTCTGCAGCGGCATCGTCTGTGGCTGCCTCTTCAGCGGGAGCTTCATCGGTAGCCGCGTCTTCGGCAGGAGCCTCAGCGGCGGGTGCATCATCGGCGGCAGCCTCTTCTGCAGGAGCCTCGGCAGCGGGTGCATCGTCGGCGGCAGCCTCTTTAGCAGGAGCCTCGGCGGCGGGTGCATCGTCTGCGGCGGCCTCTTTAGCAGGAGCCTCGGCAGCGGGTGCATCGTCGGCGGCGGCCTCTTTAGCAGGAGCCTTGGCAGCCGGCGCATCTTTTGCAGTAGCTTCCTTGGCAGCAGCTTCCTTGGCAGCCGCTTCCTTGGCAGCAGCCTCTTCTGCCTCCTTGGCAGCAGCCTCTTCTTCATACTTTTTCTTTTTGCTCTCGAGGATGTTCTTGCGGCGTTCTTCTCTTGCAGACTTGCGTTCAGCTGCTTCTTTACGGACCGACTCTTCTTTTTCAAGTTGCTTGCGGTGCTTTTCGATCCGGGCCTCGTCAGCCTGGTTGATGACCTCAGCAGCCTTGCCTGATTTCCAATCGAACCGCTTCTGGAACTTCTCGACGCGACCCGCAGCATCCACGTAGGTCTGCTTGCCGGTATAGAAAGGATGGGAGGCGCTGGAGATGTCTAGCTTGAAGAGCGGGTACTCGTTTCCGTCTTCCCACTTGATCGTATCGCTGGTATGGACCGTCGAGCGGGTAAGAAACGCAAACTCCGCATTGCTATCCTGGAAGACAACAAGGCGATAACTATCGGGGTGAATCTTCTTTTTCATTCCATCAATCTCCGGTCGACAACACTACAGCCGCAAAAGATGTCCCATCACCGGCTACACACGCAGCCTCGGGGTGTGGGGTCCTGCAACCTCGCCTGGCCCCCAGACACTCAGAGTCTGGCAATCGACCCCGGGGTCCTGGCAGAACTGGCACGACCTGGAATCGTACGAATCTCAGCCCCTCACTGCAAGGGAAGCGCGACCGATATGGCAAGAGACTGGGGGGTTCAATATGGCCCAGTCGACCAGAATCCCCTAACATTGCGCCGGAAAGGGCCTTTTATGTCCGCTTCCATATCCTTACGGTTTCGCGACTCACTCGGCGACCATCAGCACCTGCTGGAAGCGGAGAAGTCGATCATCGGACGCACCGAGGAATGTGATATCCAGATCACGGACGACACCATTTCGAGGAACCACGCCCAGATCCTCAAGCAGGGTGATTCCTTTGTGCTGGAAGACCTCAACAGCAGAAATGGAGTCTTCGCTAACAATCGCCCCATCAAATCGATCACCCTGCACTCCGGCATGGTCTTGCGTCTTGGAAACGTGTCCATCCTGGTCGATTCGCTGGAGGGTTCCTCCCTCGATGTCCGGCTGACGGACGATCGGCCCGAACAAGGAGTACTCGATTCCCTCATCATCGATGATTTCCAGAGCAGCTTCCCGATGACCCTGGGAGCAGGTGAGGTCGGCCAGAGCCAGGAGGGTCTCGGAGTCGCGCTGGAGCTGTTTCAGAATGCCGCCGAGACACTGCTTACCGGTTCGGAACTTTCCGAGGTGACCGCGGGTGCTGTCGGACTTGCGCTTCGTTCTCTTCCTGTTGATCGGGGATTTCTGAGCCTGAAAGAGGATGGACAGCTGGTACCTCATGCCACCCAGGCAAAAGGAGGTCTGGACTCAAATCGGCCGATGCAAATTTCGCGGACCATCGCCAAACAGGTGATGGAGGATCGAGCAGCCGTATTGATCCGAGACACGGGAAGCATGGAAGACCTCGCTGTCGCCCATAGCATCGTTCAGATGCATATCCAGTCCGCGATGTGCGCCCCACTCGTTTCCGGCAACGAGGTGGTCGGGATCATCTACGTCGACTGCGTTGATTCGAAAAAAAGCCTGACCTCCAACCATCTGGGAATCATCTCGGTACTGGCCTTGATGGTCTCCAGTGCTCTGGAACAGTTTCGTCTTCACCAATCGGTGAAGGAAGAAAAGCGCAGGCGCGAACAGCTCTCCTGTCGCCTGTCGCCCAACGTGGTCGAGAAGGTCATCGCGGGGGAAGCAGAGCTGGGGTCCAAGGAGGCGGAAATCACGGTTCTCTTTGCTGACCTGGTCGGCTTCACCTCGATGTCGGAAAAGCTCGCGCCCCGGGAGGTGGTCGACCTTCTCAACGAATTGTTTGAGACATTGACCGCCGAAGTCTTTGACCAGGACGGCACTCTCGACAAGTACATCGGAGATGCCCTCATCGCGTTCTTCGGTGCCCCCGAGGAACAAGATGACCACGCAGCCAGGGCCATCCGCACCGGAATCGCCATGCAGAAACGGCTGCAAGAAATGGCAGACCAGCACCCCGACAGGCCGCCCCTCAGCATGAGAATTGGCATCAACTCTGGCCCTGCAGTCGTTGGAGATATCGGATCGAAGCTACGCAGCGATTACACCGTGATCGGCGATACGGTGAATACTGCCAGTCGATTGGAATCGCAAGTTGCTCAATCCGGCGAGGTGGTGATCGGACCGAAAACAGCGGCGCTCTGTGCTGACGAGTTCCAGCTCGAACAGCTGAAAACGATGCCCCTCAAGGGGAAAAGCAAACCGGTTCAACCCTGGCGGGTGATCGGCGCGAAATAACGCTCGCCGGAGAATCGATTCCGTTACGCCGCAGATTCGCCCGGGGAGGCTTCATCGTCGACGTCCACATCGGGCTGGGGTTCAGGGGTGCTCGGCGCTTCATCTGCCACGGGCTCCAACCGAAGGGCTTCTGTCGTAGATGAGTCATCTCCCAGGGATAGCACCTGCTGTTCATCGACCACGACCTTCATGCCTCGGATTTCCTTGCCACTGACGTCGAAGATGATGTCGCGCATCAGATCTTCGATCACGGAACGCAATCCGCGCGCTCCTGTACCGCGCCGACGCGCTATCTTCGCAATCTCTTGCAATGCGGCGGGAGTGAACTCGAGGTCTCCCCCCTCCATCCGGAAAAACTCGCGATACTGACGAACCAGGGCGTTCCTCGGTTCGGTAAGCACTCGCACCAGGTCTTCATCGTCGAGCGGTTGCAAGGAGGTGATCACCGGCAAGCGTCCCACGAACTCGGGGATCATGCCGTAACGCAACAGATCCTGGACCCCAGCATGAGAGAAGAGACGCGCTCTCTCGTGCAGATCCTCCAGGTCGATGGCGTCGCGATCCTGGGCTTTTTCATCATCTTCATTTCGAAAGCCAACCTTCTTCGCGTTGAGTCTCTCGGCGATGATTTCCGGCAAGCCATCGAATGCTCCGCCACAGATGAACAGGATATTGGTCGTGTCGAGCTGAATGTATTGCTGTTCGGGATGCTTGCGCCCACCTTGCGGTGGAATATTTGCCACCGTTCCTTCCAGAATCTTGAGCAGCGCCTGCTGTACTCCTTCTCCGGAAACATCCCTGGTGATCGATACGTTCTGTGTCGCCTTGCCGATCTTGTCGACCTCATCGACAAAGATGATGCCGCGCTGGGCTTTTTCAATGTCATAGTCAGCCGCCATCACCAGCTTCAGCAGCAGGTTCTCCACGTCTTCGCCGACGTAGCCAGCTTCGGTGAGGGTCGTGGCATCGCCGATGGCAAAGGGAACATCGAGTAGCTGTGCCAGGGTCCGCGCCATCAGGGTCTTGCCGCTCCCTGTGGGTCCGATCAGCAGGATGTTCGACTTCTCGATCTGTACCGGGTCTTCCTCATCGGAACTATCCGCTTCAGCGGCGATGTGAACCAGGCGTCGGAAATGAAGATGAACCGCCACCGCCAGGGTGCGCTTCGCCTGCTCTTGCCCGATGACCCAGCGCTGCAACTCATCGTAAAGCTCCCTGGGGCTCGGCACCTCATCGAGGGTGCGCGGGCCGGAAGAGCTATCGGTAACAAAGGTGGCCTCGTTTACGATGGTATAGCAGAGATCGACACACTCGTTGCAGATGTAGACTCCGGGCGGTCCGGCGATCAACCGGGCAACATCAGATGAATTCTTGCCGCAGAAACTACAGCTTTCAGTACGGTGTGGTGGGCCTGTAGAAGATCCCGATCCCTGGGTCGTATCTGCCATCTGAACCGCCGGTTTCCTAGGTCGCCTTGGCCGCTGGCTTGAGAGATTCGATCACCTGGTCAACCAGGCCGTAATTCTGAGCCTCGTCCGCCGACATGAAGAAATCCCAGTGTGAATCATCTTCGATCTGGCCTGCGCCTTTGCCGGTGTGTCGCGACAGGATTTCACACAGGACTTCCTTGTTGCGTTTGATCTCATTGGCCTGGATTTCGATGTCCATCGCTGTGCCCTGTGCGCCACCCCATGGCTGGTGAATCATGATGCGCGAGTGCGGCAACGCATGGCGCTTACCGTCTGATCCTGCTGCCAGCAAGACGGCTCCCATCGAGGAAGCCTGACCGATGCAGAAGGTGGCGATATCACACTGAACGAATTGCATCGTGTCATAAATCGCCAACCCCGCCGTGACCGATCCACCTGGGCTGTTGATGTAGATGTTGATGTCCTGGTTCCGGTTGTCAGAGACAAGGAACAAGATCTGGGCGATGACCAGATTTGCAGTGTGGTCGTGGATGGCATCTCCGATGAAGACAATTCGATCCTTCAGTAATCGCGAGAAGATGTCATAGGAGCGCTCGCCACGCCCGGTCTTCTCGATCACAAAGGGCACGAGGTTGTCATGGATTTCATCGACCTTACGCATCAACTCGTCATTCATCGTTTCCCCCTGGGTTTCAGGAGGTCTCCATCGGCATCAAGCGCCGGAGACCTTGGCTTTTTTTCTGATCATCTGTTTGACTTTCTCGCGCCTCATGCCGTTTCGCAACTCCGGCAACATTCCACCGCTACGATACTGTTCGACCACCTGCTCCAGCGGCTGGCGGTAGGTCGTTGCGATCGCCTGCAGGCGCTGCAACACCTCGTCCTCGGTGACAAACACCTTCTCTTCATCTGCCAGGCGATCGAGAACAAAGATCTGCACCAGCTCCTTGCGGGCCTGGTCGGCAACCTTCCCCTCTTTCTCCACCTCGGCACGAGCTTCCTCTTCCGATTTCCCGTCGCGAGTGAGCTCCATCACGCTCCGCTGTGTCAGCGATTCCTGGCGCTGGTTCACCAGCGATTCGGGAAGCTCCATCTCTACCGCCGCCCCCACCTGTTCGGAAAGCAGCTCCTCCTGGCGCGAATCTTCCTGGGCCTTGCGATGGCCTTCCAGGTTTTCGCGAACCTTGTTGCGAAGATCCTCTTCTGATTCAACACCCAGCCGCTCGAGGAAAGCTTCGTCGAGTTCCGGAGTGACCTTTTTCTTGGCATCGCGCATCGTCAAGCGCAGGGTGCCGGCTTTCTCACGATGATCCGCATCGGGAAAATCATCTGGAACCTGGACCGACTTCTCGATCACGTCATCCAGGGCTGCGCCGGCGAGTGCTTCGCCGAGCTCGGGAATCTCCATCGAATCGATGTTGTTTTCACCGATCTTCATCACCACTTCTGGTCGCTCGAAGATGGTCTCCTCTTCGACCATCAGCGCCAGATCGACCACCGCGTAGTCGCCCTCGGCCTGTTTTCCCACCTCGATCGGCTCGAGGGTCGAGGCCTGTTCGCAAATCATCTCGACTTCGCGTTCGATATCGGTTTCTGGCACCTCTACCGACTCCGCCTCGATCTCAAGGCCCTTGTACTCGGGCAGGTCAAAGGTCGGCTGCACATCAAAAACGACCTCGAAAGTGAACGGGTTATCGACAGTAAAATCTTCATTCTCAAACTGGATGCTACCGATCAACGGTTTCCATTCGGCGGCCTCGAACTGCTCCTCGACGGCCCGCCCCTTCAGGTCCTCTTCCACATCGGACTGGACCTGCTCGCGAAAACGCTTCTTGAGCAATGCAACCGGCGCCTTGCCCTTGCGAAAGCCAGGGATCTGCACCGTGTTGCGAAGCTGCTGATAGGTGGTATCGAGTTCCTGCTCAATTCGTTGCCAGGAAATTTTGATCTTGAGCCGTTTGTGGCACGGACCTTCGTCGGTCACCACCGCCTCATCGGCGATGGTCTCGGACACCTCTTCGGCGCCCTCCGCGGCTTCTGCGGCAGCATCGGCGGGGACTTCTTCGGTGTTCACGTCGGCAGACTCGGTGTCGTTCATGGGGTCCTCTCTGCCCGTTCTCGGGCCTGGCATGATTCCAGATCGGAAATGATGGTTGCACCCCACAGAAGTGTCAACGCTTGCTGTAGCCCGGAAGTTGCCAAAAGCGGGTATTTTGCTGAAATTCCGGCGAATTCTGCGGTGTTGAATCTTCTTTGCCAGACATCGCCAGGCCCCGACTGCTCAATTGTTGGGACTGAAAATGCTCGGCTCTGCTGCAGGAGGGAAAAAATGGAGCGGGTGATGAGATTTGAACTCACGACATTCACGTTGGCAACGTGACGCTCTACCACTGAGCTACACCCGCTCTGATTCGGCACATGACGGCCTCCGCAAACCAGAGAACCAAGGGCCGATTGTGCGCATCCGGCCCGGCCCTGTCAATAGCTCCGGGCCCTTCGATCAGGCGCAGGACGGCTCCATCAGGCACTCGATGCCATCTGATGTTGGGTCTGGGCCACATCGTGTCGGTCCTGGTGAGGGTGGAGCCGCACCGCCACCGAAGATGGAACTCAGCATCGCCACCGCATCGGCGATATCGAGACCTCCATCATCGTTGGCATCGCCTGAATCTTCACACTCCAGCGCGCTACCGGACGCAAACAGTGTGCTCAGCAGACGAACCGGGTCGGCGATGTTGAACTGACCATCGGAGTTGGCATCGCCACGGCGAAAGATCGGATCGGTTCCGCCGCCACCGCAGCTCACCGACCGGTAAACCGCATGCAGCACCCAGTTGCCGCTGGCACCGAAACTGCACAGATCGGTCCAGCCCTGCCCTGCCGCGTTGACAAAGTTCTGTCCCGGCAAGCAGCCGGCGCCATCGATCACCATGCTCGGGCCGAGCAGGGTGGACGAGTTGGCCAGCAGCAAGCTGACGGTAAAGGGGCCGGAATCGATGATGATCTCGCCGGGAAGTGGCTCGAGATCAAACTCGTTGATGAAACCATCGGTCAGGAGCGGGCCATCGAGCTGAAAGATCTGGGTCACCGCCGGCGGAGTCCCCTCGTAGATACGGATCGCCTCCTCGAGAACCTGCGGGCTGCCGCCAAACTGAGACCCCCAGCCGATACCGACGCGCAGGATTTCGATGGGGTAGTCACCCGCGGGCGCCTCGAAGGAAGCAGCCCCCTCTTCACCAGCAACAAATCCGGGGACGGTGATGGTGCCGGGACCTACATGATTTTCATCGAGCACTTCCGGACAGGGTTGGGCCATCAAGATGGGACAGCAGTACAGCACGGCGATCAACAACAACTGATGCCTCGGCAATGTGGCAGGGAACATCGACACCCCTCTCCGGCAGAAGGCCGGAGTTCAGGGTATCGTTCTCGCCGCGAGGAAGCCACGGGCAAGCCACCGCCTGCCCGCCGGGTAGACGATTCACCACTCCAGACGTTTCAGCTGATGGTCAGGCGTGCAGGCGCTTCTCGATCCGCACCACATTGCCCTTGCCGAGGTACTCGAGTCGGTCGGAACAGCGATGCATCAACAGGATGCCGAGGCCGCCGCGTCCTCCCTCTCGCATCCTTTCCTTGGCCCGGTCGAAAGCATCCTTCTCCTCGATCTTGCCGAGGAAAAACTCATGGTCAAAACCTTCACCCTCATCTTCGACCAGCATCATGACCCGACGTGGATCCACCACGTAGTTGACCGTCACCCGTCGATCGGGACGGTGGCTATTGCCGTGACGCACCGCGTTATCCACCCCCTCCTTCAGCGCCGAATGGAGGGCGTTTCGTTCCTGCTCGGTGATGGGCAATTTCTGGATGAGTGCCCCACCCAGGCTCAACCCCTGATCGATGGCATCCTGTTGCGAAGAAAACTGGAAGCGCACCTGTTGGGTGAACATCTTGCGGTCGCGAGAGACGCGACGAACTTCGCTTTCGGCCAGGATGAACAGGTTGCCCAGATCAAACGGATCCACCAGGGAGTCGTTCTCCCAGACACGGAACCCATCGACGGCGCCAACATCTGCCCCGCGCGGATGGATGAGAATCATCGAGGCCAGGGTGTGACGCGAGTTGAGCTTGATGGTCTCGACCAGTTTTTCGCTGCCACTCACTCGCTTGTCGACCACGATCAAATCGGGAGCGATGGCATCGATACCCTCCACCAGGGTGTCAACGCTGTGGTAGAGGAAGACCCGACCACCCCGCTCCTCGACCCTTCTCTTGCAAATCTGCGAGAAGTGGCCAGTCGCCGGAAGCAACAGCGCCACGGTCCCACTCGGACCGGGCGGCTCAGCCATCACCGGCACGCTGCGAATTTCCTTGCCCGAGCTGGTCCTCTTCTCTCCGCTGGCCACATCGACCTGGGCAACCACCTCGTGCCCGCCGATGAGTAGCTGCTCCGCCTCGGCCAGATCCTTGGCAACCGAAACCACCGAGGTAACCCCGAGAAGATGCATCGTGATCCCCACGTTTCGCGCCACTCGTGCCAGCAGCAGCACGCCACCGGCTCGCTGGCACTGGTTGTGAAAACGGATGATGCCGCTGATTCCTGTCGAATTGATGTATTCGACAGCGCGACAGTCGAGCACCAGATGATGGCGACCACTGTCTATCAGGCGCTCGAGAGCCTGTTCAAAACGAGGGTAATTGGGAGCATCGATAAAACCATCCAGCTGTACCAGCGTGTATGGAAGAGGTTCGTCGCCGCCTGTCGCGTGTTGTTCGTATGAGATGTTGAGGGTCGACACGAAATAGGGTCCTTTCTCCGCTCTTCATTATTACAGCGCTCCCGGCTCTGGACCAGAACTCGCAGCGATCTCCTCGGTCGTGTATCGTGCCGGTCGGAGGCGAACCAGATGTCGTCAAAATTCATCATCGATCCCGGGTCCATCGACCTGGAAAACACCCTCTATGGGCCTGAGGAGATCCGTGCCCGGAATTCCCAGCGCTTCGAGATGGAAATGCTTGATCGAATTGTCCATTTCGACCCGGAAAACGCGACCATTGCCGGGATTCACGTCGTTCGAGAGGATGCCTTCTGGTCGCGAGGCCATTTCCCCGACCGACCGATCCTACCGGGCGTTTTGATGATCGAAACCGCCGGACAACTATGCTCCTTCTATTACGGGCAAGCCTACAACAGCGACGAAATCATCGGGTTTGCCGCCTGTGAGGAAGTTCGTTTTCGGGGCGTTGTTCGGCCAGGCTCCGAGTTATTGATGATCGGCGAAATGGTGGCTCTCCGTACCCGGCTGGCAAAATTCTCTGCGCAGGGATATGTCGATGGCGAGCACGTTTTTGAGGGCACGATCGTCGGTATGAAACTTTAAAGGCGACACCAGCCGACCTCGTGGGCCGATATGGTCCAGGCGCGCATCTCGCAACATCAAAATTTCCGCGGCTCGTAAACTTCCGTGTTCACGAAGCGATAACGAACCGGCTTACAGCCTTTGAACTGCTGCCAGAAAGGACAGTGTTTTATTGTCGCTATTCGATCCCGAGCGGAATGGGTTCACAAATAACAAGAACTACGAAAAATCCCTTATAGATGCTGGGCCATCGGGTAATGAACCCGTGGGGTTCTTGTAAAAACAGAAGCCTGAAAGCTGGCTGCTTGTAAAAAAATGGCGGAGAGGGAGGGATTCGAACCCTCGGTACCGCTAACGGTACGCCGGCTTAGCAAGCCGGTGCAATCGACCACTCTGCCACCTCTCCGTGACCCTTTTCAGGTGTGGTCCAGTCTCCCGGAAGGATCGACAATGCTAGCCGCCACTCCACGACTCGGCAAGCCCGACAAGGTAAGTAAGAGCCCCTTGCGGATGTGGTACTCGTCTCGTTACCCTCCTGAATCACCTCGGGCACTCAGCTACTTACCATCCCGAAAGGCTTTCATGATTTCATCGACCTTTGATGAATCCCTCCCTGCGCGAGTCTTGAGCGAATTGCGCGACCGGGTTCCATCAGAACAATGGTCGACATGGTTCGAAGAGGTGGAGCTGGCCAATAACGGAGAAAGCCTCGCGCTGAAATCCCCTTCGTCTTTACACTCCACCTATCTCCAGCACCAGTACCAGGCCATCATCGAAAAGATCATCAAAGAACTCACAGAAGGGAATGCCGCCCCGAGCCTGGTTTTTGAGGTGAAGCACACAGCGAACTCGCCGCCCGCCCCCATCGAAACACCCAGCCCCGAGGTTCGTATCCCGACGGTTAGCAGCCGCAAGGCGACGCTGAAAAAAAGCCTGACCTTTGAAGAGTTTGTCACCGGCCCATCGAACCAGCTGGCCCACGCCGCCGCCATGGCTGTTGCAGACAACCCGGGGGGTTCTTACAACCCCTTCTTTCTGCATGGGTCTGTGGGGCTTGGAAAAACCCACCTGCTTCAAGCGGTCGGGCACCGGCTTCAAAATTCCGGTGTAGAAAACGTGGTCGCTCTTTCTTGCGCCTCCTTCACCAACGAATTCATCGCCGCTCTTTCAACAAAACAAATCGATGAATTCAGAAGCAAGTACCGGAAGGCTGGCGCCCTTCTGATCGACGACATCCAGTTCCTGTGTGACAAGGAGCGAACCCAGGAAGAATTTTTTCACACCTTCAATGAAATCTACAATCAGGAAAGCCAGATTTTCCTGACCTCGGATGCCGCTCCTTCTGAAATCCAGGGACTCTCCGAAAGGCTTGTTTCTCGCTTCAGATTGGGCCTGGTGGTCCAGATGGATCCTCCTGATCTTGAAACCCGAATGGCCATCGTCCACGCCAAGTCACACCACAGGGCGATCGACCTTCCGCCAGATGTGGTGGAGGTGGTCGCCAGGAGAATTCACGATAACGTCCGAGAACTGGAGGGGGCGGTGCTTCGAATTGAAAGCATGGCGCGCCACGAAAACCTCCCCATCACGGTCTCGACAGTAAACACGACGCTGGATGATTTACTCGGTGGAGGGTCTTCGAGAATCGACCTTCGCAAGATCGAAGAGCTTGTTTCTCTCGAATTTTCTGTTTCCTCGGAAGACCTGCACTCTCCCCGGCGCACGCGCTCGATTGTTCTTCCGCGTCAGGTTTGTATGTATCTGGGACGCCGCCTCACCGGCTGCTCGTTGGGAGAGATTGGCCAGTACTTTGGTGGTCGAGATCACTCAACAGTCCTCCACTCCATCGAAAAAATCCGCCAGTGTGTCGAGCAGGATGCCCAGCTGCGCGGTAATGTCGAGGCGATGGAAGGACAGCTGCGACAAGGCTGATTGTTTTTTCTCGACAATCGCTCTCTCGGTCACCACGATATATCCACACGCCCGCCAGGCCTGGCTGTGCGCGCCCCACCAACGACGACGGGAGCACCATGAAAAAACGCCCTCTCGGTACCACGGGTGTTGAGGTATCCGTGCTTGGTTTTGGCTGTGCACCACTCGGCGATCTGTACGGCAACATCACCGAACAAGAAGGGGTGGCCACGCTCAACGCGGCCATCGATGCTGGAATTAACCTGGTCGATGTGGCCCCTTATTATGGCCTGACCCTCGCGGAAGAGCGCCTCGGGAAGGCGCTGAAGGGGCGCAGAGATGAGGTGTTCCTCGCCACCAAGTGCTGTCGCTTCGGCCACCGCGGCTTTGACTTCAGCGCAGCCCGGGTTCAGAGCGACGTCGACGACAGCCTCAAAAGGCTCCAGACAGACCACCTTGACCTGTTTCAGGTCCACGATGTTGAGTTTGGATCTCGACAACAGATTCTCGAGGAAACCCTCCCCGCCATCGAACAGATCAAAAAATCAGGCAAGGCAAGGTTTGTCGGGATTACCGGGCTTCCGGTACAGATGTTGAGGGATTTGATTTCAGAATTTCCGGTCGATACCGTGCTCTCTTACTGTCATTACAATTTGATGGTGGACGACCTGGAGACAGTACTGGTGCCCACCGCGCAGGCACAGGGGGTTGGCATCATCAACGCTTCCCCGCTCCACATGGGAATCCTCTCCTCAAGCGGTCCGCAACCGTGGCATCCAGCATCAACAGAAACCATCCGGATTGGCCAGGAGGTCGCTCGGCTTTGCCAGCAACACGGCGCTTCTGTCAGCTCGGTGGCGCTTCGTTTCGCTCTCGACAACAGCAACATCGCCTCAACCCTCTGTGGCATGAAAAGCCCACAGGAGGTTCAACAAAACGTCGCGGTCCTGGACCTCCCCATCGACCCGGAGCTGCTCGACCAGATCGCCCAGCTCGTAGCACCAGTGAGGAATGAAACGTGGCATGAGGGCTTACCAGAGAACTCGCCGCCTGGCTTGTGAGGAGAGCCACTGCTTGCTCATACATGGTGGATAAGGTGTCGGTGGTTGTGTGATTCTCTGTCTCTCCGTGGCGGATATTATTACGGCTTGAAGAGCTCTTTTTTCACCGCCAGGGGAGAACCAACCCGTTCCGACCGAAACCCCCCGGGTACCCGTCCCTTTTTCCACTCTCGTTTCTTGAAATTTCCCATCTATAAGTCCTTCTCGCTTCATGGGTTAAACAGGGGCACTCTGAAGTTTTCCACGGTTATCCCAGGGCCTATGATGAAAGACTAAGAATTCTCATCTAATTCTCTTTTCATCTACTTCTCCAGAGGTCCCCTTTTGGATCGGTAGTCCGCTCGAAAAAAGCTTCGTAACCCCTTTGTTTATTTCTGCTTATGAGTCCGTTTTTGGGCCCGTTTCAGATTGCCCACAGTACCTGTGTCACCTAGAATATCGCGTTGCTTTGAAGGGCTTATTTCAAGGTGAAACAGCGAGTCGGAAAGAGTGTAGTTCCGGAATAAATTTGCAAGGCTCCAGGGTGGCCGTGTGACGACTTTTGGAGCCTCTCTTGGGAACGGACCCAGAGAACCCGTCGAGCAGAAACCAGGTGCCGCGTGAGAGGCCATCTAGAGCTTCCTGGGGGCACCTTTGCAAACCAAAAGAGGTCTTATGAAATTTCAGTGCCACACCCGCGAGCTTCTTGAAGCGGTTTCCCTGGTTGCAGGAGTTGTCCCCAGCAATCCAACCCGTCCGGTTCTCCAGTCGGCAAAACTACAGGCTTCCCGCGATGGGTTACAGGTTATTGGAACCGATCTGGAAGTGGGACTTCAAACTCAAGTCGATGAGGTGATGGTCGACCAGGAAGGTGCCTGCCTGGTTCCCTGTGCAAGACTGGTAGCGATCTTGCGAGAGATTAAAGAACAAGAAGTTACCTATGAAGTGGATGCAGCGGGGCAGGCATGTATCTCCGCCGGGACCGCGCATTTTAAATTACCGACCGGCCCACTGGATGAATTCCCTACAGTCGAATTTTCTCCACCGGGAGCCTCGATCCAGATTTCCAGAGAAGAACTTCTGAACACCCTGAGAAGAGTAAGCGTTGCTGCGGCAAAAGATGCTACTCGCTTCAACATGCACAGCGTTCTTTTTGATGGCCAGGGCGAAGAGTTGCGGATTGTGAGCACCGACGGGAAGAGGATGGCGATGAGTTCTCTTGCCGTCTCGGCTGCCGGCAAAGGCGGCCTACCAGAGGGGCAGTTTGTGGTTCCCCTGAAAGGGGTTGAGCTACTCTCGAAGATCCTCTCCAGCGAGGCCGGGGAAACGGTTGTGTTGCACCTGGATCAAAACGAGGTGACTTATATCTCTGACCAGGAGTCACTCACTTGCCGTCTCGTTGAGGGGAAATTCCCCGATTACGAGCGGGCAGTCCCACAAAAGTTTGAAAGCGTCTATGTCATAAAAACTGAAGACCTACTGGTGTCGTTACGCCAGGCAGCCCTCATGACGACAAAAGAAACCAATTCTGTACGTTTTGTTTTCGGTTCGGACCAGGCAACCATCTCCAGCTCAGCGAGCAATATAGGGGAATCACGCATCGAGTTTCCTGTCCAGAAGAAGGAAGGAGAGGATGATGACTTCGTCATCCACTTCAACCCTGGCTATCTGATTGAGTTATTAAAAGTGGTTGGCACCACAGAGGTTCAGTGTTGTTTCTGTGACGGGAAAACCGCCGGGCTCTTCACAATTCCAGATGACGAAAACTCCTACAGACACATCGTTATGCCCCTTGTTATCAACGAAATGCAGGAAGCTTGAAGGACCGACTAAGATCTCCGGTTCGTTTTCTGGAACTGGAGAGAGAAAAAAGACGCAAAGAGAGAGACAAGGCCAGTTCGCGCCCCTTGGCGCATGGCGTCGAGGTTGTGCTGGGGAAAATTGCACCCGCAAAAAGCAGGGATCCACTGACAAGGTTACAAGAAGTGCGCGAGCTGTGGGTGAAGGTTGTTGGCCGAGAGATTGCTCGGCGCACCGAGCCGCAGAGATGGAGAGAGGGAGTCTTGACCGTGGCAGTTGATACCACCCCACTTGCTTCAGAGCTGCAAAGCTTTGGCGAGCAAGCCCTGGTTGCTGATCTTGCCGAGAGCGGTCTTGACGGAATCCATTCAATTCGATTTGAAACTGGCCACCCCAGGGGTGTTGCCAGGGGAGAGGGCTACCAGAGTTGAGCGAAGAACAGCAGAACGAATACTCCGGCTCAAACATCAAGGTTCTTGAGGGTGTCGAGGCGGTCCGTAAAAGACCAGGTATGTACATCGGCAGCACCGGACCTGCAGGCCTGCACCATCTCGTTTACGAGGTGGTGGATAATTGTATCGATGAGGCGATGGCGGGCCACGCACAGTTCATCACGGTTGTGATCAACGAAGACGGCAGCTTGACGGTAGAAGACGATGGTCGCGGAATTCCGATCGACTGGCATGAAGATCAACAGATGTCAGCGGTAGAGGTTGTGATGACCAAGCTCCACGCCGGCGGCAAGTTCGACAATGAAACCTACAAGGTTTCAGGGGGCCTCCATGGGGTTGGGGTGTCGGTGGTCAACGCGCTTTCGACCGAGCTCTCCGTGGAGGTGCGCCGCGATGGCGGTCTTTGGAGGCAAAAGTATTCGCGCGGAGTCCCGACAACGAAGCTAGAGAAAACAGGAGACGCCGAAGACACCGGCACGCGCGTAACCTTTCTTGCTGATCCGGAGATTTTCGACACCGTGGAGTACCAGAAAGATGTTCTGGGCAAGAGGCTTCGCGAGCTTGCATACCTCAACGCTGGAATCAAGATCAGGTTCCTTGATCAGCGCGAGGAGGAGCAGGAAGACGAGGAGATCTTTTATTTCCCCGATGGCCTGGAAGCCTTCATCCGTGACATCAATTCGAAACGAACCACAATTTACGATGAGGTGATCTCGTTTCAAACAGAGGTCGACAACGTTGTGATCGATGTGGCGATGCAGCACAACGATGGGTATTCCCAGGAGCAAATTCTAACCTTCGCTAACAACATCAACACTCATCATGGTGGCACCCACCTGAGCGGATTCCGCTCCTCTCTTACTCGCACCTTTAACCGCTTCGCCAAGGAGATGAACCTGTTCAAAAACGATACCCCTCCCGATGGTAAGGATTACCAGGAAGGGTTGGCTGCGGTTGTCAGCGTCAAGTTGCCTGATCCGCAGTTTGAGGGGCAGACCAAGGAGAAGCTGGGCAACACGGAGATCGAGGGTGTCGTCCAGGCGCTGGTCAATGAGGCTCTTGGACACTGGATCAACATGAATCCGGCGGTCGGAAAAAAAATCATCAACAAGGCGCTGGAAGCAGCTCGAGCCCGAGAGGCGGCCCGCAAGGCGCGCGACCTGACAAGGCGCAAGGGCCTGTTGAGCGCCGGAAGTTTGCCGGGAAAACTGCACGACTGCCGCAGTCGCAACGCAGACGAAACGGAACTGTTCATCGTCGAGGGAGATTCTGCGGGAGGCTCCGCCAAGGGTGGGCGTGATTCGATGGTGCAGGCGATATTGCCGATCAAGGGTAAGATCCTGAACGTTGAAAAGGCCCGAATTGACAAGGCGCTACAGCACGAAGAAATACAGGCCATCATCACCGCCCTCGGCACCGGTATTGGTGACGAGTTCGACATCGAAAAATTGCGTTACGCGCGGATCATCATCATGACCGACGCCGACGTGGACGGATCCCACATACGCACCCTTTTGTTGACCTTCTTTTATCGCCACCTCACCCCTGTGGTGACCCATGGCAACATCTACATCGCACAACCCCCACTGTATCGAGTGAAGTGGAAGAGTCGTGACGAGTACATCGTGACCGAAGAGGGGTTAGAACAAACACTGATAGAGCTGGCCGCCGATTACGGCAACATCTGTTTTACTGTTGATGGAAAAGAGCAGCGGGTTTCCGGGGAAGAGCTCAAGACGATGGTGGCGGCCGTGGTGGAGCTGCGTGGTGCGCAGGCCCGAATGCGCCGAAAGGGTTTTGGGCTGACGCGCTGGTTGCGTGAGAGCTGGGATGAGTCGGAAACCGTGCCAGAATTTGTCCTGGTAGGTAACGGCGAGCAGGTTGTGCACGAAAGCGCGGAGTCTCTTGCTGACGACCTTGCCACCAGGGGCGATGACTACCGGGCGCTGGAAATGCCAGTGGCCAGGAAAGCGACCAAGGCGGTCGAGACGCTACTATCGTGCGGCATCCCGGTGAGTGGGATTCTTGCCGAGGACTCCAGCGAGGCCGATTTCGGGGTTCCTGTTTTTGACTTCTCTCGAGAAGGCGTTGAAGACGCAAGTCCTTATCTGTTTGTCATCGACTCCGCGGAAGAGGGTGGGGAAACACTGTCTGAAGTGGTGGACGGCATGTTCTTGTTGATGAAAAGCAAGGTGGCACTGACGCGCTTCAAGGGTCTGGGAGAAATGAACCCGGAACAGCTGTGGGAAACAACGATGGACCCAAGCAAGAGGGCCCTGTTTGAGGTGACCATCGATGATGCGCAGGCGACCAGCGATTTGTTTGTGACCTTGATGGGAACCGAGGTCAGCCCGCGCCGTGAATATATCGAAAAGCATGCTCTTGAAGCGAGAGAGCTCGACATCTAGTCGCGAGAAGTGGAAGTCAAAAGATGGCCAAGATAGCTTTGCAGGATTTGGTGCGGTGGAAGCAGCAGGGGCAGCCCTGGGTGTGCCTGACCGCCTACGATGCGCCCACTGCAAAAGTGCTCGCGGCGGCGGGAGTTCCTGTTGCCCTGGTTGGCGATTCTCTTGGTAATGTCATTCTTGGATACGACAGCACCATTCCCGTCACGATGGATCATATGGTGCATCATGTCGCAGCGGTTCGTCGAGGCGCGCCTGAACTGTTTGTTATCGGCGATCTTCCCTTCCTTTCTGTTCAGGTGAACGATGAGGAGGCGGTAAGAAACGCCGGTCGGCTGGTTCAGGAGGGTGGTGCCGATGCGGTGAAGCTGGAGGGTGGTGGCCCGCGCACATCGACCGTCAGGAAGATAGTCGATGCGGGAATCCCGGTGATGGGACATCTAGGGTTGACACCACAAAACGCCACCCAGCTCGGCGGATATCGTGTGCAGGGAACCGATGCCTCTTCGGCCCAGAAGATTGTCGATGACGCGATTGCGCTGGAGGAGGCGGGAGCCTTTTCCCTTGTTCTTGAATGTGTTCCCGCTTCCCTGGCGGAGACGATTACGGGCAAGGTGTCGATCCCTGTTGTGGGTATCGGCGCGGGGCCGGCAGTGGATGCGCAAGTGCTCGTGTTTCATGACCTGGTCGGCCTGTCTGGTGACTTTCAGCCACGATTCGTTCGTCGTTACGCGGAAGCACAGCAACTGCTGAGCGATGCGGTGAAGCAGTTTTGTAGCGACGTGAGCTCTGGAGCGTTTCCCTCGCCGAAGGAGTCGTTTTCGATGCCAGCCTCCGATGATGTCGAGGGCTCGCGCGAAGAGGATCCCGAACGAGAGCTTAGCGGGTAGCCCGATGATGCAAGAGTCCCCACCAGAGCCGAATAGACCGTCGTGCGATGTCGCAATTGTCGGAGCTGGGGCTCTGGGGCGCTGGTTGGCCGCAAGGATTGTTTCCGGGCAGAGCTCGTCGGCAGGCGATGTGGTCCTGGTCACGAGACCCGGAACCACATCGGGAGTGACTACCTGCTGTGTGAGGGACAACAATTTGCTGGACGATGAGTCCGCTACGACGTCTGGCTCGGTTCCACCGGCACGAACCGTTGCGGTGCCCTCTGCCCCGGCAGCTTCGATGCGAGACCGGGTATTTCCCCTGGTGTTGCTTTGCACCAAGGCGACCGATCTTGCCGATGCAATGAGCGAGGTCGCGCCTCTGGTCGAGGATGGTGGGACCGTCGCCGTGTTGAGCAATGGCCTGGGACATGAGCAAGCGCTCGGTGACCTCGGTGTGAAAAAGTGTGTTGCCGCTACGGTGACCTACGGGTTGCTCCCGGAACCGGATGGAACGGTCCAGTTGCGCGGGGATGGCGGAGAGATTGCCATCGGGCCGCTGGATACCAGCAATGGCGAGCCAGCAGCGGTAGAAGATGCAACGCAGGTGGCGTTGCGCCTGGCCAGCGGCGGATTGCGGACGCGTGTTGTTGATGATGGGCGTCCGCTGGTCTGGAAAAAGGCGATGTTGAACGCGGGCCTCAATCCCGTTGCGGCGCTGCTTGGCTGCAAGAATGGGGAGCTGCCCGAGCATCCAGCCTTTGCGCTCTCGGTCGAGGCTGCCAGGGAGGGATGCCAGGCCGCTTCGGTGCAGGGCGTTGCTCTTTCTGGAGTGGATCCGGAGCAGCTGTTGAGGGAATTGTGTCGAGATACTGCGCCCAATCGCTGTTCGACATTGCAAGACCTGTCAGCCGGGAGAAGAACTGAAATCGACTGGATTTGCGGAGCGATAGAGCGCGCGCTCGGATCGGCTGGCCTCGATTCGCCAGCAAACACCTTGTTGTCCGCGCTCGTGCGTAGGGCAGAAGTTGCATACGAAACTTGTTGATACATGTTTGCGCCTAGGCGCTGACTGACCAGGAGACCGAATACGATGACGAACGAACAAAGGATCCAACCTCTTTCACTCGAAGAAGAGATGAAGGGTTCGTATCTCACCTATGCCATGAGTGTCATCATCCAGCGGGCGCTGCCGGATGTACGGGATGGTTTGAAGCCGTCTCAGAGGCGAATTCTCGTTGCGATGAACGATCTCAACCTGGGTCCTCGCTCCAAGCACAGGAAGTGTGCAAAGGTGGCTGGCGACACCTCCGGTAACTACCACCCTCACGGAGAGTCGGTGATTTATCCAACCCTTGTCCGGATGGCACAGCCCTTCAATATGCGCCAGACGATGGTCGATGGGCAGGGCAACTTTGGATCGATCGATGGCGACCCCCCTGCGGCGATGAGATACACCGAGGCTCGCATGACCGAAGCCTCGACGGAGATGCTCGCAGACATCGACAAGGAGACCGTCGATTTCATTCGCAACTATGATGATACACGCGATGAGCCCACCGTCTTGCCGGCCAAGTTTCCCAACCTGGTGGTCAATGGTGGTTCCGGGATCGCAGTTGGAATGTCGACCAACTTCGCCCCTCACAATCTGCAGGAAACCTGCAACGCGCTGCTGATGTTGCTCGACAACCCTGACGTGCAGTTGCAGGACCTGCTCGAGGTGATCGAAGGCCCTGATTTCCCGACCGGCGGTGTGATTTGCGGTCGCCGCGGCATCCTGGATGCTTACAGCAAGGGTCGAGGATTGCTCACCCTGCGAGCGAAAACTCATTTCGAAGAAATGACCAAGAAAAAAGAAGCCATCGTCATCACGGAGATTCCTTATCAGGTTTCCAAGGCGAAGCTCGCCACCGACATTGCGGGTCTGGTGAAAGATGGGCGTCTCACCGGCGTTTCCGATATTCGAGACGAATCAGACCGGACCGGCATTCGACTGGTGGTCGAGCTGAAAAAGGATGAGAACGCACAAGTCATCCTGAACCAGCTCTTCAAACACACCCAGCTGCAAACCACCTTTGGTGTCCAGCAAATTGCCCTGGTTGAAGGCAAGCCGCGAACACTCAGCCTGCTCGACCTGCTCCGCGCTTACAGAGATCACCGTCGCGAGGTGATCCGGCGACGATCTCGCCATCTTCTGGCAAAAGCGGAGCGCAAGGCGCACATCCTTGAGGGCTTAATCGTTGCTACTGACAACATCGATCGCGTGATTGAGTTGATCCGTTCTAAGCACAGCGAAGACGATGCGCGTAGCGCTCTGATGTCTGAGTTTGCGCTGACACGGATTCAGACCGATGCCATTCTCCGGATGCAGCTTCGCCGACTGACCGGGCTGGAACGCGAGAAGCTCCAGGGGGACCTTGGAGAAACACGCGAAGAGATTGAATACCATCGCAGGGTTCTTACCGATGAGGGCGTGGTTACGGAGATCATCAGGGAAGATATTCACGATTTACGCGACCGCTTCAAGGACACCCGAAGAACCGCTATCGAAGAGGCGGCCGAGGAGATCAATTACGCCGACCTGATCGCCGAGGAAGACGTTGTCGTCACCTTGACCCATCAGGGTTTTGTCAAACGAACCCCCCTGACTACCTACAAGTCACAGGGACGTGGCGGCAAGGGAGTCTCCGGAGGAACTGTCCGCGAAGATGATTTTGTCAAAAATCTGTTCGTGGCGGGGACTCACGACACGCTGCTCCTTTTCTCTGACCGGGGTAAGGTTTACTGGCTCAAGGTGTATGAACTGCCTGATCTCGCTCGAACTGCACGGGGGAAACCCGTGGTGCATCTGCTGGAGCTTGAAAAGGAAGAAAAGATCCTGCGCATGATCCGTGTGGTCAATTTCGATGACCGCCAGTTGCTGTTTGCTACCCGCCTCGGAAAGGTCAAGAAAACACCCCTCGTTGCCTACTCTCGGCCGAAGAGAACCGGTATCAAGGCGATAAAAATCAACGATGAGGACGAGTTGATCGGGGTCACCATCACATCCGGAGAGGACGAGGTGGTGCTTTCCACGGCGTCCGGGATGTCGATTCGTTTTTCCGAACACGACGTGCGGCCGATGGGTCGGGATGCTGCCGGTGTCAACGGGATCGCTCTTGGAGCAGGGGATTGTGTGGTTTCGATGGCGGTAGTGGATGATGAAGGATCTCTGCTAACGGTTTGCGAGCATGGTTTTGGCAAGAAAACTCTCTTTACCGAATACCGTGCCCAGAAACGTGGCGGCAAGGGCCTCATCGACATTCGAACGACCAAGAGAAACGGCAAGGTTGTTTCTGCCTGTGTTCTCTCCGGGGACCGCGATGCAATGTTGATGACATCTGGCGGGATGCTGGTTCGGATTTCGCTGGAGAATGTGCGCCCAATCGGCCGTAACACTCAAGGTGTGCGACTGATCAGCGTCAAGGATGGAGATGCTGTCATCGGCATGGAGCTTGTTGAAGTTGCGGCAGAAGAACCAGAAAAAGGCGAAACGCAAGGGTGATTGTGGAAAAACTCTCTCGAAATGGGTGGTAGATTCCACACCGAGTTCATGGCATATCATCAGTGATCGTACCATCTGAATCTGAATGGCTCTTTAGGATTGCTATCCCATGGTGCTTCTTCAGCTTTTGAGGTGCGCAAGTCCCGGACATTCGTCGGGGCCGTGGTTCTGAAAGCTTGCTTGTCGTTGGTGCGGGGGAAAAGGGGAAAAGCGCCGGCGTTTGCGGAGGCGCGGGAAAAAGTTTTCCGTGCGACACAGAGGGGAACGTATCCGGGTGGGGAATCCTGGATGCGTAGCAAGGACACCGAACTAAATGCAGTGCAGTGCCTTCCCTTTTTGGGTTCAGGCCTGAACTTGATTTTACTAGGAGATTTGCCTGGCACTTCGATGGTTGCGGGTTAGAGGCCTAGGAGTCTCAGACCATTGCACCGGCGATAAGCCGAAATCGACCTGCCTGGCGTTGCAAGATGAATACCGACGATAAATCGCTCATCGTACAGAGCGATGGGACGTTGCTGCTGGAGGTCCATCATCCTTCCGCCCAGCGCCTCAGGCACGAACTGGCTGCCATAGCCCATCTGGAAAAGAGCCCAGAATATTTCCATGAGTATCGGATTACCCCGATCTCGTTATGGAATGCTGCTCAGTCTGGATGGAGCGAGGAGAAGATCCTCGCACTCCTCGAGGATAACGCACGTTACCCGGTTCCCAAGGCTCTGGTGGATGTTGTTCGAAAGGCGCTATCTAGCTTCGGGCGTTTCGAACTGATCAGAGAGCCTGACAGCGAGTCATTGTTGTTGCGGCCAATCGATGCAGAAGATGATCATCTAGCATCGCTTTCCAATAGACCTTCCCTTACAAAAATACTGACCGAACCTGTTGAGGAAAATGCTTATCGTGTCGATCCGGCGCATCGTGGCGCCCTGAAGGTTGCAATGATACGCAACGGGTTTCCGATAGCTGACCGTGCAGGTTTTCGCACCGGAGCCGCTCTCGACATCTGCTACCCGGAAGATACCGAATTCGCATTGCGAAATTACCAGAGCGAATCGGTAGACGCGTTTTTTGCCGACCAGGGCGGCGGCGGTGGGTCGGGAGTAGTTGTTCTTCCCTGTGGGGCAGGGAAAACGATGGTTGGTATCGGGTTGATAGAAAAACTGAAATGCCAGACTCTCATCCTGGCGCCAAACATCACGAGCATTCGTCAGTGGCGCAAAGAAATCATCCAGTGGACCAATCTGGGAGAAGACGATGTCGCCGAATATTCTGGCGCACGAAAAGAGATCGCGTCCATCACGGTTGCCACTTATCAGATCACGGCGCATCGAAAATCAAAAACAGACGAGTTCACGCACCTGGATCTGTTCTCGGGGCATGACTGGGGCCTCATCATCTATGACGAAGTTCACATGCTGCCAGCGCCGGTCTTTCGGTTCACGGCGGAAATTCAGGCTCGTCGCCGTCTCGGGTTGACGGCCACCCTGGTCAGGGAAGATGGCAGCGAAGATGAGGTGTTTACGCTCATCGGCCCTCGTATCTATGACATGCCCTGGCGTGACCTGGAAAAGGAAGGGTTTATCGCCAAGGTGCGTTGTGTTGAGGTTCGCCTCGACTTGCCTGCCGAGGAGCGAGAAAGCTATCTGGCTGCAGACCGACGACATCGATTCCGGATTTCTTCCGAGAATCCGATGAAACTGAAGAGGTTGCAGGAAATTTTGAAGCGACATGAGGGCGACCGAATTCTGGTAATTGGGCAGTACTTGCGTCAACTGAAAGAGGTCACTCGATCGATCGGTGCGCCGTTGATCACCGGTCACACGCCACAGGATGAGCGGGAGCGATTGTATGCGGCGTTCCGTGCTGGCGAGGTGCCGGTGCTGATCGTTAGCAAGGTTGGCAATTTTGCCGTGGATCTTCCCGATGCATCCGTAGCTGTTCAGATTTCGGGTACCTACGGTTCGCGACAAGAAGAGGCCCAGAGGCTGGGTCGAGTCTTGCGCCCGAAGTCAGATGGCAGGGAAGCGACCTTCTATTCCCTGGTCACTCGTGATAGCCGTGATCAGGATTTCGCACAACGAAGACAAAGATTTTTGATGGAGCAGGGTTACCGCTACGAAATTGAGGAGCAAGAGGAGGTTCTTCAATGAGTTTCGTCAGCGAAGCCCTCAGGGGACTCAAAAAGGCCGAGCTCCAGACCATTCATCAATTTTGGCTTCCCGGTGAATCGGTTCGCTACAGAGCCGATGAATTGCGCGAACGTGTTGCTGCTGCTCTGGTCAAGGGATCCGGAATAGAAGAACGAGTCGCCCGTCTCAGCAACTCTCAAAGGCGTTTGATCACTGCGGTTTTATCGAAACCAAAACCCCGAGCAGCCTTGCCAGAATTGCAGGAGACCCTGGTGCAGAGCGGGGCCTCTCGAATCGAAGTCGAATCAACTTTGCGACAGCTGATCGAGCGAGGCTTCATATCCCGTCAGTCAAAACGAGGCGGTCGCCGATCAGAAATCCTGGAAATTCCCGAGGAACTGGCAACCCATCTGGCGCGGGTGATGCTGGTTGAGGGAGATGACATTTCCGCTGCAGATGTCATCAGCCAGAAAAGACTCTCCTTTGACATTGATTTTGAATCGAAGACGATGGAAAGCCGAATCGATGAGCTGGGGAGCCCGATTCTTGCGGAGCTGTGCAATCTGGCCCTGCAGAAGCGTGGAATCCTTGATCTCTCCAGTGACGAGATCATCGAGTTCATCGAAGAAAAAGGCGCTTCCGAGGAAGATTTTGCCGCTTGGCGAGTCGTTCTTGAGGAGGCTGGAATCGGCACCATCGGGAGCGTGAGCCTGCAAGATTTTGGAATCACGATACCGGATCCATCACTGGTGATCTTCCAGGAATGGATTCAACTGCGGTCTCGAATGCGAATGAAGGTCGACGCGGCTCCCGACAAGCTGCTGGAGGCCGGGGTGGACCTGTTCATCGACCTGGAGGCGCTTGCGCTTCATGTTGAACAGCATCCGGTGAGACTGACGAGGTCTGGTAATTTTCCGAAAAGGCTTGCCGAACAACTTCGCCAGACGATGGCGCTGGAGCGCCTGGCCGAGCACCTGGATGGAAACACCATCACTCGAGTTTTGCGGGTGGCTCTGCGGCTTGGGATCATTGAAAATTTCGCTGGCGAACTGAGGGTTAACGATGACAGGCTCAATTCCTGGCGAGGCCTCGATTACGACCGCAAGGTCGAAGTGTTGCTTCAAAAGTTTCTGGATGAAAGTGCCGGCAACCGCTGGTCTTTCCATCAGGAAGCCCTGCGAGCGATCTTGCTGGAAAGCCTTCGCTCCCATGGCGGCGATGGATGGATTTCCCTGGATGTATTGATCGACTTCACGGTCAGCACGTATCTGCTGGAACTTGAAGAACGAGAAGTTTCCAGCCTGTTACGTCAGCGTCGCGAGGAAGATTTTGCACGGGAACGCCTGCAGAGCCCCTTCTCGCGACTCGGTACAGATCTGGCCTACTGGATCGTGAATCGATTGCTGTCTCTCGGGATGTGCGAAATCGGTCTGGTCGATGGGTCCCTGTCCGCGTTCCGTTTGACAGCCCTGGGTCGCGAGCTGCTTGGACATGACAGTGATCCTGGAGAGTGTCGAATCCTGGTCAATCCAGATTTTGAAATCATGTTGATCACCGAGGGTGTGCCCGGAATGCGGCTCGAATTGCAGCTGGCTCGTTTTGCTGAACGTGTCTCTGCCGAACGCGTTCGACGCTACAGGGCAACCCCGGAGTCGATGCGGTCCGGAATTCGATCTGGACTCAACATCGATGAAATTCGCAAAATCCTGGAAGATGCCAGCGACCACCCGTTGCCCGAGACCGTTGCGGTTTCGATCCGTGACTGGGGACGCGATATGAACTGGGTTCAAGTGCGCCCTGCCATGATCTTTTCCGGGTTGAGACCTGATCGCTGTGCTTCCCTTTGCGCCCTGCTCACCAGCGAGAAGATCAAGCATCGGGAAATCGGCAGAGGTGAAGTGCTGGTAGCGGGCGTTGCTTGTGATGGCGGCAGCGAACAGACTCCTGGCTTCATAGAAAAATTGCGCGAGGACGGTTGGCTCGTGCGTATCGAAAAAGATGATGCGCTCAGATTAAAATCGCCTAGCGAGGATCCAAGTTGACCGATGCCCTGTCTGCGCCCGACCCGAGTACGCTTGGCGTTGCTGTTGAGCTGGTCCACCTGCCTTTTCAAATCTCAACCGATCAACTACGAGAAGTTTATCTGGAAGTGTCTGGACCGTGTGGCTATGAGAATTTTATTCGACAGGGAAAAGGTGCACGTCTGGAAACGGTTGCCAAGGAGGAGGGTGGGACATCCCGCGTAACCATCGGCGGCGACCGTCTGGTGTTCCAGGAGGAGGGGGCAGCGGCGAGTTCTGATGTCCTGACGAGGCGTATTGAAGAGGTGGTCAGATCTCTTCAGAAGCGGGTCAAAATTCCCGTGATCGTTGCCCGAACCAGGACCCACAGAACCCTGATTCAGGTTCCAGGTGGCGGCGAGGCAGCCCAGTGGTTGTCCCAGCGGGCATTTGCTCTCGATGGGGATAGCCTGGAGGCTCTGGGACGGCCGGTCAGGTTTTCAGGATTAAGGCTTCAGATGCCTCCGCAGGTCCAGGGTGAAGCTCTTCATTTGATTCGTATCGAGGCGTGGTTGAAGGATTCTCGGGTGCTATATGTCGAGGATGCAGCCACCTGGCGCAATCCAATGCCAGTGGACCAGATGAAACAGCTGGCTACCGATATGAAGTCAGCAGAAGAAATTACTGCGGTCAGAATTCCCCAGTGGCTTGCCAGCCTCGAGCTCTGAGCTGCCCCACCGGATGGGTTGAGATTAATTCGAAAGAGTTACCAGTCTCGGCCTCGGTGGCTTTCCCAGGGGGGTCGATTGCCCTCGGGCAACCCTTCGTTCTCTTCGGGTGCGCGTTCGGGGATTTCCAGAATGGTTCGTACGCGCTCTTCTAGCGCCAGGTCGAGCGCTCCCCCTGGCTCTATCAGGTGAGAGCAATCTTCCAGTTCGGAAGGTATCTCCAGCGCCCCATCGTGAAGAACCATGACGTATTCATCCTTTTTCAATCGACGAGAGAGGCTGCGCTGATCGCCAACGGCATCGACGCGAACTCCCAGTGCTGAGACACGATTGAAACAATTTGATCGGAGTTCCGAATCGGAGCATGCGATCAGTACTTTTGGGCCCGTCATGTTGAGATCCTTATGCCGAGGAGCATTGTTGAGAGTGGGCAAAAGAAGCCACTCGGGTTTTCGTTGCTGCCTTACAGCCTCTGTGAGTTCGTGACAAGAGTGTAGGCTGTGAGGTCATCGAGGTCGAGAGTCTGATCGTGGTCGAACCGATTAGCTCTGGCCCCTGGCGTTTTGTTCGGAATTGTTTTGAAGGTACACATCTCTTTTCGGGTAAGGAATCTCTATCCCCTCCGCCATGAAGGTCTTGTAGATCTCCTTGCAGAGTAGATGACGTAATCTTCCGCGTAGAACCGGTTCTTTAATCCAGCACAGCAGTTCGAAGTTAACGCTCCAGTCTCCAAAAGCCCGGAGTCGGACCCGTGGTTCAGGGGTCTCCAGAATTTCCTCCTGAGCCTGAGCGATGCTCAACAGGATCTGTTCGACCTGATCGATATCTGAGCCATATGCGACGCCAATCGGCACCCTGATTCGCTCTTTCTCGTATGGCCCACCGCTTTCGTTGATGATCTTGGAATTGCCCATCACTGCATTGGGTACGGTGATTTCGACGTCGTCCCGGGTGAGCAGGCGGGTACTGCGCAGCCCGATCTGGGTGACCTTGCCTCGTTCCCCGGAACCAAGGATGACAAAGTCGCCGAGCTGGTAAGGGGTATCGGCGATGATGAATGCGCCGGCGAACAAATTCGCAAGGCTATCCTTGGCGGCGAAACTGAGGGCAAGCCCGATGATGCCTGCCGAGGCAAGCCATGCCGTCGGGTCAATTTTCCAGGCGAGGAAGAGAAAATAAATTCCTGCTCCAATGACAATCAGCAAGGAGGCGTTGTAAAACAAGGGCAGGGTGCGGGTTTGAATCAGCGGGAACTTGTCACGCTTTCTGGCCAGCGCGTCCAGTAACAATCGAGATGCGCGAATGGTGAATCCCACCAGAACCAGGATCCCAATCGTCTCGAGAATCGAGATCGTCACATTCAGGACTTCTTCCGGGATCCCGGCCTTTTTTGCGGCCATGGCGAGGCCGAGAAACAACACCACCAGGAATGCAGGGCGATGCATCAATGCGATCAGCTCATCGTCGACGGTGGTTTTTGTCTTGTTGGTCCACCGACTTACAATCGATGTCAGGATCCACGCTGACAATTTCGCGCAGACCACGGCCATTATGATGATCACTCCGGCCTGTGCGATTCCCGGTAGGCTCTCCCAGAACTCCAAGATGGGAGCTGCGTCTTGTAAGAGTTTTTCTATCATTCCCATATCCTTACGCTAATTGATCGCTGATGGGGGCGCTGCCTGTGTTCGAAGATGAAGATTCCCTGCCACTGACCGAGATCCAGCTTGCCGTCGGTCACCGGCATGTTTTCACAGGTGCGCGTGACAGCCGCTCTCAGATGGGATGGCATGTCATCGGCGCCCTCGGCTGTGTGAGTGTAGGAGGGGTCGTTTTCAGGAGCGAGCCTCTCGAACCACTGTTCCAGGTCTCTCCGGGCGGTTGGGTCTGCATTTTCGGTGACGATCAGGCTGGCACTGGTGTGGCGCAGGAAGACGGAACAGATCCCCGTTTCTACATCGGAGCGCTGTACCGCTTCGCTCAGGGGCAGCGTGATCTCGTGTAATCCGCGCCCAGGTGTCTCGAACGTGATCGTTTCGCCGTACACGATTCCCCCCTGCCAGGCCGCCTCCTTGATGGACAGGCCGGCCGCTTCCAGAATCTTCTCGCACAGAACCTCCAGATGGAATCGAGAAAAATGAGGATCGCAGTAGCAGTTCTGGTCTGGCTCTCAGTGACGATGGCTCCCGGATGTCTCGAGAGAGGGGCGAGGCCGACCACCGCCCCATCACCCCTCGATATCACCCAGAATGACCCCTTACCCCGGCTAGTTGATAATCTGCCCGGGGAAAATCACTTCGCCAACATCATCCAGTTGACCGATGGCGGTGATAACCGGCGACCATTCTGGGGCCCAACAGGGCAACGGCTGGGCTTCTCGTCGATGCGTCCACCCCACTCCTCCCGCGAGCAATACGTCGTGGCGATCGACGGCTCCGGTTTATTACAGGTTACCGGCGATGGGGTCCAACCTCCTGCGGAACCATTGCGATGGGCTCAGCTCGGAGATGGACAGGTCGCTACCTCACCCGATGGGCTTCAGGTTTGCTTTCACGGCTACCGGGATGACCAGAATCCTGAAGCGGAGGTGAAGCGATATAACGGGCCGGTGCCAGTCGGTGCCGATGGTCCTGGTCAACTGGATGTGTACATTGCCAGCGCCGATGGGTCAGGCGTGATCCAGGTGGTGAGTAACGGGGCCTACAACTGCAGCCCTTGTTTCGCTCCAGATGGAAAAAACCTGATCTTCTCATCGGACATCGGGGGCACAGGGTTTGATCTGTATCGCGTTGGCACGGCTGGGGAGATGCTGGAGAAGGTGACCACTGCGGCCGGATTCGATGGGGATCCGGTTTTTTCTCCTGATGGTCGTCGCCTCCTTTTCATCTCGCAGCGAAACGATCAGGATCCCCAGGAGTTCAATATTTTCGTTGCGGATTGGCTGCTCGACGAATAGCCCCTAGGGACTGGCGAGCTTCAGCTGGCCAAGGCTCGTCGTTTTCCCCTCTTCGATGGTGGTCTCGACCATGACCACACCCAGTTGCGGGTGGCTGATGGTCAATCCCCATTTACCGATGGCGAATGGCTCGCTGCGAAATGCTCCGCTCCGATTGGTTTTGAGAAGTCGAGGAGGAGATGCCTCGTCGGGGGGGACGTCTCTTTCTCTGACCAGTACCGATGCTCCAGGAACCGGCGCTCCATTGGGTGCGACGACCAGCCCGGTGATTCTGCCGCCGGGCCTCAACTGGATGGTCAACTCGCCGGGGCCTTGTTCCGGCATGGTGTATCGAAAAATACGAGCAGGCAAACTGACCGGGGCACCATTTACCATCCGGTGAAGACGCGCTTCGATCTGGTAGGTTTTTGCGGAAGCGAGCACGTTCAGCCCCTCCTGGTCCGAGGCGACGGTATCAACGATGGTGATACCCGATCTACGGATCCTGATCCGGGCATCGGGAGCTGGCTGTTGATGCTGGTCGAGAACTGTGAGTTCAAACGGCTGCGCCTTCAGCAAGGCGAATGGTCTGCGGATCCCCATGCGATCATTCGGGATGATGATCTCCCACAGGTTTTCCTGAAATCCCTGGTGAACCACATGAACCTTGGCGAACCCGGAACCGAGTCCCTCGATCTTGAACTTGCCCATCTCGCCAGCGATGACATCTGCCCCATCCTTGATTTCGTTGAATAAACGGACACGCGCCCCTTCGGCCGGAAATTCCTCTCCCAGCACAAACCCGTCGAGGAATACACCTGCCGCGAGGATGAAATCGCGCTCCAGGACTTCATCTCGAGCCAGCTGTAGGTCATCGAAACGAGCATCGGCATGGCTTTGCGAGCGCGCGGTCACGACGATTTTTCCTGGCGGAACGACGACCGAGTATCGCCCCTCCTCATCGGCGGAGATTGCGGCATACCAGCCGTTGACACCTGCGACCTCGAGACTCGCCAGTGGAATCGGCTTCGGTTCAACCGGATCTTCTCCCTTGAGGATGAAGACGTGTCCCCGAACCTGCCCTGCCAGCACACCGCCACGAAACAGCCTGTAGGTGTTGGTCTCTCCCTCGTCCAGCTCCACGACGGTCTGGTAGTAACCATCTGCCTGGATGGTCACGAGGGGGTGCTCGTCTGGAGGGAGCAACAACACAAACTTGCCGTGGTCATCGGAGAAAGCAGAACGGTAGCCCGGATCATCTGTAGTTCCTGAGCTGACGAGAGCACCAGGGATTGGTCGCGACAACGCGTCTCCGATGTAGCCCATCCATGCCGTGTCGGGAGTATAGACTTGCACCATTCCTGGTTCGCTATTGTCGGTAGTGACCAGTACAGATGGCGCTGTGAGGGGTGGACCGGCCGGTACTAGCACAGGGGTTGCGCGAAAAACAAAAAAAGGCACGACCATCATCAGCACGACCAATAGCAGGATGATAATTAGAAACACATAACCGTGTTCATTCGCTGGACGTTTGATCATGGAATTACTCTCGCATCATCTATTCCGAGTGCTGCGCGTACCTTTAACGAATGACGTTTCGCCTGGTCCCGCTGATCGAATCGGCCTGAAAGTACCCGATACAGGGGAGATCCTTTACGACCCGGAGACCTGATTTCCGCTGGCAGCCCCGCTTGCTCCAGCTGTTGCAACTGGCTCAGGGCATGGGAGTGCTCGAGGAAGGCTCCCACCTGAACCGTGAACCACGGATCGTACTGTAGCTGAAGACGCGCCCTCGCTGAAAGTCCAGGAGCGAAATTCTGTTCGGAGCATTGCTCCAGAGGTTCTCTGGCTTCCTGAAAGAATCCGGCGCGTTGCAATGAGATGCCGTGTTGTAACCAGGCTTCAGCCCTCGTTTCCATCTCGGTCGCCAGACGGGCGGCTTCCTTGAAGCGAGGAATGGCCAGATGGGGTTGGTTTGCAGAGACCATGTATCCTCGCTGTAGCAGAGCCCTGGCGGAAACGGCACCGCCACGGGATTGGGCTTCTCGGAGCAGGCCCTCCGCCTCTTCGCTTCGACCGCGACGCTGGGCGCAGATCCCGGCACTCAGCAACGCCTCCCCGCTGCGAGCATCGAGCGGATTTTGTTCAGCAAAACGCGAGAAGGAAACCTGAGCGGTGGCCACATCGTCGAGCAACCAGGCTGTACGCGCTTTTTGCCACAGTTTCTCGGCACCGATGTTCTGCCCCTGTGTCGGGGCAGAATGGCGAGCTTGCGGGTTGTTACAACCTGCGATGGACAGGAAAACGATGATCCACAAAAGGACCGCGCGCATCTGCTGGTTTGCCGATGCACAATGATGGGGCGCGGAGGTGGTTCTGGCTTCCATCGGTTTCCTTTCCGATGGAACATCTTGAAGTGCGGCATCGAAAGGTGCAAGTGTGGGAGGGCAAGTTGAGGATCGGGGTCGACAGCGGCGGCACTTTTACCGATATCGTGATCGATTCGGGCCAGGCCACTTCTCTCTACAAGGTGCCCTCGACCCCCGATGATCCGGCGAGAGCCATTCTCGAGGCCCTGGATGGCCTGGCGCCGCACGAAGTGGTTCATGGTTCGACCGTGGCCACCAATGCCTTGCTGGAGAGAAAGCTGGCCCGTGCCGCGTTTGTGACCAACCAGGGCTTTGCTGACCTGCTCGATATCGGCCGCCAGAGCAGACCCGCGATTTACGACCTACATCCACAGCCACCCGCCGCTCTGATTCCAGGTAGTGATCGATTTGAAATCAGTGGGCGCTTGAGTGCCGGCGGGGCTCTCCATGAGGATCTGGATGAGCAACAGCTCCTTCAGCTTCGCGATCAGATTTGCCGTGGAGGTTTCGAAGCGGTAGCGGTGGGATTGCTGCACAGCACCGAAAATGGAATTCACGAGCAGAGAGTCCGGGAACTCCTGTCTACAGCGGGAGTGCCGGTGATCATTTCGAGAGAAATGGCTGCTGAGCCGCGGGAGTGGGAGCGCTTCACCACGACCTGTGCCAGTGCCGCGCTGTCTCCCGTGATGGATCGTTATCTGGAAAACCTCGCCGCAGGTCTGGCCCCGGCAGCCCTTCGGGTGATGGATTCTGCCGGGGCAGCGGTTCCATGGCAGCGCTTATCTTGTCGTGCAGTAAATACCATCTTGTCGGGACCTGCCGGTGGCGTCGTTGCTGCCGCCGCTCGCTGTGGTTCAGGAGAGGCGATCGCTTTTGACATGGGTGGTACCAGTACAGATGTCTGTCTGGTGGGAAAAGATCAAGAGGTGGGGCGTAGCAGGAATTCTGTGATCGGAGGTGTCCCTCTCTCGGTGCCGTTACTCGATGTTCATACCGTGGGAGCCGGGGGTGGATCACTGGCATGGGTCGATTCCGGGGGTGCGTTGCGCGTGGGACCACGCAGTGCAGGTGCCGATCCGGGACCCGCTGCTTATCGCCGTGGTGGAACCGAACCGACGGTCACCGATGCCCATGTGGTGCTGGGACGCTTGCCGGCGGATCTTCAGCTGGGCGGAGAACTATCGCTCGACCGGGATGCTGCCAGCGTGGCGATGATGGGCCTGGCGCGACAGTTGAACATGACAGCAGAGGAGGCTGCTCTCGGAATCATCGAGGTGGTGGATGCAGAGATGGAGCGAGCGCTCCGACGTGTGAGCCAGCAGCGAGGTGTCGACCCGAGAGGAATGACCCTGGTTTGTTTTGGTGGGGCCGGGGGATTGCATGCCGTCTCGCTGGCACGGAGCTGTGGGTTCCGGGAGATCCGCTTGCCGGCAGCTGCCGGGGTGCTCAGCGCCATCGGAATGCTGGAGGCCCCCTGGACAGAAGAGCTGGAGCAGGTGCTCCTGCAGCCGCTGACCTCCGATGCTGGAGATCAGTTCCAGTCCATCGAAGAACAACTGGTCACGGAAGTGCGGGCGAGAATTACAGAAGCCGGTGGTGACGGAGATCGAGCTCGGGTAAGGACCACTCTTCGGGCAAGGCATGTTGGTCAGGCCCATGATCTGGAATATCTGCCAGGTGATTCACCCCAGCAACAGTTCCGCGATCTGTATCAGCAGCGATATGGCTACCGGATGCCAGAACGTCAGATCGAGGCGGTTGCGATGCGGGTATCGGCAACCCTCCCGGCCGAGGCTGTGGCGAATGTACCGGAAGAGATCAAGGGGGATCCGGGAATCGTTTCGGTCATCGCCGATTCATCCGGCGAGGAAAAACGTGTTCCCCGTGTTTATCACGGTTCGCTCGCTTGCCAGGAGCCACTCGAGGGGCCCGCTCTCATCATCTCCACCACCACCACCCTCTGGTTGCCGCAAGGATCACGAGTGAGAGCGGAGCAGGACGGAACCCTGGTGATCGATCCTGGATCTCGATGATCAGCTCCAGGCCGATGTTCTGGTTCGGGGTCTGCACGATGCTCTTTGCTGGCGGATGGTTTGCCTGGCGAGTCTGGGCCGCTCCCACCGACTCCACCTCGCCGGTATTTCTTTCGATTTTTTTTGCCATGTTGCTGGTGGTTCCGGCGTTCTGGGTCGCCTCGATCTTGCCTCGTGTCGGTGCCACACGGCGAACTCTGTGGACGATCATCCTGGCTGCCGGGGTGGTGAGAGTCTTGCTGCTCGGCGTCGATCCGTTTCTCAGCGATGATCTGTATCGATGCCTGTGGGATGGGCAGGTGCAGAGAGAGGGTCTCGATCCCTATCTCGCCGCTCCAGCGGATCCAGTCTTCGATCCAGTTGCCGAGAATTCTCGCTGGCATTCCATCCGACAGCAGGTCAATCACCCCGATGTACCAACCGTTTACCCCCCATTGAGCCAGTTGTTTTTTCGAGTGGTGGCCCACACCGAATTCAGCTGGAGATTTTCGATGTTATGCCTCGACATGATTCTCGGTGGCGTTCTCGCGGTTGCCTTGCGCCGAGCGGGGCAAGACCCAAGGCGAGCCATCCTCTGGTGGTGGCATCCGCTGCCGATTCTGGAGTGTGCGATCGGTGGGCATCCAGAAATTATCGCAGTATTGCTGATGACGGTGGCAATCGTTTTGTTGACAGCGAATCGCGGTCGAATGGCGGCGGTTGCCATCGGGGCGGCTATTGTCGCCAAGCTGTTGCCGGTGGGTTGGATCCCCTTGCTGGTACGACGTGGCGGCGGCAAGGTCTGGGTTCCGCTACTGATCACCATGCTTGTGCTGCTGGTCCCGTTTGCAGGCAGCGATCCAGGCCCTGCCAGCGAAGGGCTGCGTGAATATGGCAGCTCCTGGTACTCGGGAGATCTGCTGTTTCGCCCCCTTGGTGAACTGCTGGGGCTGAACCCGGAAGACCGATATTCCGCCGGCGCTCAGTGGTTGCGTGGGTTTCTGTTTCTGGCGTGGCTGGCGGTCGCCTGGCACTGTCGAGCTGTTCAGCCGTGGCGCGGGTTCCTGCTGGTGAGTCTTGCTTTTGCCCTGCTGAGCCCGACTCTTCATCCCTGGTACCTGCTGTGGTTGCTCCCGGCAGCGATCATGGAACGCTCCCGGGCATCGATGCTTTTGACCTGTACCATTCTGTTCCAGTACCGGGTTCTCGATGACTGGCGCGCGCTGGCGGTGTGGGAGCTTCCGGCTGGCACGCGAGCGCTCGTTTTCGGCGTGCCCTTGTTACTGATCATCCATCAGTGGTGGCGCGAGCGCGCCGGGCAATCTTCCATTCCCGTAAAAGGATGAGGCCAACGCCACAGACGATGGCACTGTCAGCGATATTGAAATTGGGCCAGATCCATTCGCGTTCACCGAGCTCAACAGACCAGCGGATGAAATCGCGGACACCGCCATAGGTGATCCGGTCGTACAGATTGCCGAGAGCACCGGAGGCGATCAGAGCCAGCGCCACTACCATCATTGCCGGACGATGTTTTGCCTTCAAAACTATGTAAAAGCAGATGGGTAGAGCGAGCGCTGAAATCCCGATCAGCAGCCAGGGAACCTGCGAAAACCAGCCGTTGAAGGCACCGAGGTTGAGCGCCGCTTCCAGTGCAAAGCCGGGCATGACCGGGTAGAGGTCAGAGGCGGTCAGGGCGGGAGTGCCATCGGGGGCAAAAAAAATCGTAACGCCCAGGAACTTGAAGACGGCGTGTTTCGTCCACAAGTCAGCAGCCAGGATCACCGCCAGGATCATCAGGAAAAGCCTTCCGGCATGCGGAAGCTCGAGACTGGGTTCCGGGTGCGGTTCTGGTTGTCCCTGTTGTGGTGGGTCTGGTGTTTGTTCCGTCATGATGACATCGCAACCTGGAACGGGCCCCTTGTCGAGGGGTCTTCAGGAGCTGGCGAGTTCCTGGTGATAGCGGGTCGATTCCGCCAGGACCGCCTCTCGCAGCTCATCCCCTTCTCCGGGGTGATCCTGGACGAACTGTCCGAAATGCTCGATGGCGCGATACAGGGCCATCGATTCCATCGACACGCTTCTGAGGAACGGCCCCGTTTTTTTGAGAACCTGACGAACCAGATGCGGCAGTTGAACCCCCTGGGTGGCGAGACAGTAGCCATAGATCAGCGCTGAAGCCTGCAGATCCGGCTCGCACGACTGTTCCATCATGGTGGCCACCAGATCCCCCGGGCGATCAATTTTGACGATCTCCTGATCGAGTCCCAGGGTCAGCTCGCCGTCGATTCCACCTTCCCATTGCACGCTGGTGATCATGTCGCGACCCCTCCACGTCTCGTGGCCGTTTTGCTGTTCCTTCGCACATCCTTGACGTTGATCGCCAGTCGGCAGAGAGTGGTCCTGCCTGACGAACGCTCATCGCGTCGGGCTTGCAAGGAGCAAGTTGCACGAGACTCTCGCCGATGGCTAGCCCAAATCGATCAGAAAGAGTCCTCACCCGGAGCCTCAAATCAGCGCCGGTCGCTGCGGCCTTCATCGCGGTGGCCTCATCTTTTTGCGTTTACTTCTGCATGTACGCGTTCCGAAAACCGTTCGCGGCTGCCGGTTGGGGTGACGAGATGGTCGGTGGGCTGACCCTCAAGTCAGCACTCGTGATCGGCCAGTTGCTGGGTTATACCCTGGCAAAATTCATCAGTATCAAGGTTTGCTCCGAGTTACGGAGAAGCCAAAGGGTTCCATTTCTTGCCGGTCTCATCATTGTTGCCGAGCTTGCCTTGCTGTTGCTGGCCTCTGGCTCCTCGACGTTACAGGTCGTTGCGATGTTCCTGAACGGCCTGGCCCTGGGGTCGGTGTGGGGAGTCGTCACTCGCTATCTGGAAGGACGGCGTACCTCGGAGATGTTGCTGGCGGGGCTTTCCTGTTCCTTCATCATCGCCAGCGGCATCGTCAAGGACGTGGGGCGCTGGGTGATGTCCGAAGGGGTTTCCGAGGCGTGGATGCCTTTTGTCACGGGTCTGATTTTCTTGGCCCCCTTCCTGTTCTTCCTGTGGTTGCTCGATCAGATTCCTGAACCCGATAAAACCGATGAGCTGGATCGTAACCAACGCACTCCGATGGAGGCGGAAGGTCGCATGCGCTTCATCCTGGAGTTCTTGCCGGGAATGGTGTTGTTGCTCGGTGGCTATCTGCTGCTGACCGTCTATCGAGATTACCGAGACAACTTCGGTGTCGAGATCTTTGCCGGCCTCGGTTACGCCGAAGAGCCGGCGATCTTTTCTCGTTCTGAGCTATGGGTTGCCTTCGGTGTGCTGGCAACCCTGATGTTGCTGTCGCTGGTTCGCGACCATCGCAAGGGCCTGGTTTGTTCCTTTGGGTTGTTGATCGTGGGCACCTTGATGCTGGGAGTGTCAGTGCCCCTTTACGATTCCGGGACCATCGATGGCTTGCAGTGGATGGTGATGGTCGGGCTCGGTGCCTATCTCGCCTATGTTCCCTTCGGTTCCTTACTCTTTGAACGGGTGATGGCCGCGACTCGTTTTCCGGGCACCGCAGTTTTCACCATTTGCCTCGCCGATGCGGTCGGCTACACCGGTAGCGTCGGCATGATGGCCGGCAAGGACCTGCTCGCCGGTGACATGGAACCGCTGGTGTTTTTCCGCAAGCTGACCATCTGGTTTTCCGTGGCGACCACCTTCTTCTTCATCTTTGGCGGGCTTTACTTCCTGAAGCGGGTCCGTCAGGTTCCCGAGTCCCCAGAGGAGCAATAGAGTGGCCGCGAAACTGGAAATCCTGGCTCATGAAGAAACTCCACTGGGTCTCCTGTGCTTGCGACGTCGTGAGCTGTTGTCGATGCCGGGCACCATCGTCACCGAAGTCACCCTCAACCACGAGTTCTTGATGTCGAGTTACCATACCGATTCGGAACAGGCGCTGGCTCGGTTCGGGGTCGAGATGCATGGCGGGCAGGATCTGAAGGTTTTGATCGGCGGTCTTGGTCTTGGCTATACCGCCGATGCGACGCTGCAATTTCCACAGGTTCAATCGGTCGAGGTGATCGAGCTGCTGGCCCAGGTGATCGGCTGGCTCGAAGATGGATTGTTGCCCCTGTCGGAGACCTTGCTTGCCGATCAGCGACTCGCTGTGATGGAAGGCGATGGGTACGCCAAGATGTGGAATCAGCCCGAATCCGCTTACGATTTGATCTTGATCGATATCGATCACTCGCCTGATGATCGCCTGGGTGCGGTGGATGCAAGTTTCTACAGTGTCGAGGGCCTGGAAAAAGCGCGGCACCATCTGTCGCCTGGTGGTGTTCTGGGGATCTGGTCCTACGAGGAAAGCGATCCCTTTGCCGCTGCGATGGGAGCGGTCTTTGATGAAACACGAGTTGAGCCGGTCACCCACGAAAATGTGCTGATCGACCAGACCCAGACGGACTGGCTCTACTTTGGTCGCAATCAATAAGGCTGCTGGATGAGGAAAAGCCGATGACCCTGGAGCTACCGATTGCGCGTATCGCCGCCTTTGTTGCGGATGGGGGTCGGTTGGGCAATACCGCCTCGGTGGTGCGACTGCCCCATATGCTTCCCGACCCGGTGTTGCAGGCACTGGCGCGCCGCAATGGTGATTCGGAGACCGCCTATCTGGTCGAAATCGGCGCGAGCCGCTGGCAGTTGCGCTGGTTCACTCCCGGTGTGGAGGTCGATCTTTGCGGTCACGCGACGCTGGCAGCGGGCCACCATCTGCTCGAGGAATCCCTGGCTGCCGGACCCATCGTCTTCGAGACCCTGTCAGGGGAATTGACGATCGATGTGCATGACGATGATCGCCTGAAGCTCGATCTTCCCATCGACACCCCTCAACCGGCCGATGCACCAGATGGGGTTCTGGCCGCGCTGGGAATCGACCCGTCGGATGTAACCTCGGTGCATCGTTCCCGCGATCTGATCTTCACCGTGGCCGATTCGAGCATCGTCCGCGATCTGAGTCCCGATCAAAAATTTCTGCAAACGGTCCCGATTCGCGGCATCATCGTCACCGCTGCCGGCGATGGCGATGTCGATTTTGTCAGTCGCTGGTTTGGTTGCGATGACCTCGATGTCTTCGAGGATCCGGTGACCGGTTCGGCTCATGCGGCGCTGGCTCCGTTGTGGGGCCAGCGTTTCGACAAGACTCGCCTTGAGGCGCAGCAGTGGTCGCTAGAAGGTGGGGCGGTTACCTGCATCGTTGCCGATGAGCGAGTGATCTTGCTGGGGCGCTGTCACAGCTGGTTACGCGGGACGGTCCAGGTCGAAGTGGATTGAACTGCAAGGTGAAAGGAAAGCAGCATGAGTCTTGCGACTTTTTGCATCATCGTCGGGATCTACGAGATCATGATCGGCCTACCGCTGGTGGTGAAACCGCAAGAGACTGCCAACTGGTTCGAAGGCGTGATCAAGAATGATCTACTACTGCGCTTGATCGGTTTTTTGTTCCTGGTGATTTCCGCCCTGGTGCTTGTCAGGGGAGCAACGATCAGTCTCGACGCCGCCGGAATTGTACGTCTGCTGGCGTGGGTTTGCGCAATCAAGTGCTGTTTGCTGTGCTGGTGGCCTCAGCGAGTCATCGCGATGAAGGGCTGGTTCTGGCCCAGGCCACAGCTGATGAGAGTCTTCGGGGTGATTGCCACGGCGTTTGGGGTATGGTTGCTGGATGCCAGCCGTTCGATCACGGGTTAGGGGGCGGACTCGATGACTTTTGTGGTTCCCCTGTTGCTGGCGGCATTTGCGCTCTTCTGCGGGTACGGGTTTCTCGCTTCGGGGGAACTTTCCGATCCAGGGGAAAGATGGCTGTGGCGTGCCGGTTACGCGCTACTGGGACTGGCATCGCTGGTCGGTTTCGGGCTGTTCTTGCGACGCGACACTTCTGCTGATCAGGGGTAGCCTTGTCAGCGCAGACCCGGGACAGGTAATCATGGCCAGGAAGAACCGATACTTTTTGTTGTGTGTCGTTTCGGGACTGGTGTGGGCGGTCATCGCTGACCAGATCGCCCCGAGCTGGCGAGGATCAGCATTCCGGGGTGGGCTGCTGAGTACGCCTCTGGTCGGGGTGGTGGCGGGCCTGGTCTATCTGCCGGCCTACCGATTCGCCGTGGCGGGACGGGTGATGATGTCCCTGCTGACCCTGTATCTGTCGACACTTCTCTTTGGCCTGGCGTGGGGAGTCACGGATGCGCTGCAGGAGTTGCCCGGCCAGGCGATGAGGAACTCGGTGGAGGTGGTCTATCAGGCGATCGCCGCAAGCTTCTACGGGGTCACGATGACCGGGTTCGTGCTGCTGTTGTGGCCGCTGGCATTTTTCAATCACTGGCTGGTGGGTCGCCTGGCAACCACTCCACCGAATGTAGAACTCGAACAACACGAGCATTGAATCAGGGCCGTGCTTGACTGTTGACCCGTTGCCGGTCAGCGGTGTACCGTCCATTCATCGCTGATCCGGCACCGCTCAAGGAGGCTCGATGTTTACCGTCACCAAGGATGTCCAGTTACCCTGTACCGTCACCGGCTCATGGCCACGCCCGAAGTGGTTCGACGACAGCATGTGGGGGCGACCGCTAGATACCTGCATGATGGACACCGGTTTCCGCGAAAAGTATCAGGATGCGCTCGCCACCATCATCTCCGATGAAGACCGTGCCGGTCTCGATATCCTCACCCACGGCGACCTACACTGTGATAACGACATGGCGGGACGCTCCTGGCATCACTATCCACTGCAGCGCTGGGCCGGCTTCGATGGCGACCACCTGCAGTCGGAAGAGACCCGTTCGCCGTGGTTGCGCTATCCGCCCGGCACTCTACTCAACGAGATCTACACCGGTTGGCGCTGGCCGCGCGTGGTCGGCAAGATCGAGCATCGACCCCTCGACTACGACAAGATCTGGCGGATGGCCCAGGCCAAGACCGACAAGCCGGTGCGCTTTGGCACCTGCTGTTCCCAGGTGATGGGACTGTTCCTCGATATCCACACCCCCCACTACAGCGAGAATCAGGAGCTGATCTGGGACATGGCAGTGGCGATGAACACCGAACTGCATCGGCTCAAGGATGCTGGCTGCCAGTGCATCCAGATCGAGGAGCCGACCTTGCACTTCTGGGCCAATACCTACGGCAAGGACAGTGAAGAGGTCCAGTTCATGCTCAAAGCGTTCAACCGCGAAGTCGAGGGTCTCGAAGACATCGAACTGTGGATCCACACCTGCTGGGGCAACCCCAACATGCAGCGAGTGATCGACAACGACAGTTACGAGGAGTCGTTCGAACTGTACATGAACGAGTGCAAGGGCGATGTCTGGACCGTCGAGATGACCGATCGAGGTTTCCGCGAGATCGAGATGTTCGGCGAGGGTAAGGGAAACCTGCCGAAGAAGGTCTGCATCGGAGTGGTCAGCCACCGCCACTTGCAGGTCGACAGCCCCGAACAGATCGCCGAGCGGATCCGTCATGCTCTCAAGTACATCGCACCGGAGCAGCTGATTATCTCCAGCGATTGCGGCTTCGGTCGCCAGGGCTGCAACCGCGACATCGCGTTCTTCAAGGCGACCGCCATCGCGCAGGGGGTCAACATCATCCGGAGTGAACTGGGACTGCCTACCAGCGACATCCGAGCCGTCGTGCCCGAGTTGCAGACCGACATCGTACCGAAGGTCGAGGCGTGAGGGAGGAACGGGATCGATGCTGCTGAGGAATGTACTGGCAACAGTATTCATCCTGATCTTGCTGGCGGCTACCGTGTGGTTTGCCGCCGTCATTATCGTCACGCAGATTCCCTTCAAGAGCGTGGATGGCCTGGTCTGGGAACACGACCTTCAGTTTCATTACTACAGCTGTCATCAGGGCTATTCGTTACTCCTGGTCGACAACGTGAGTCAACTGGACAGTGATGACGCTGTCTCGATGAAGCTTGGTGGCGGCTCACAGACGAACAGGCATCGCGATTTGCTGGGAAGGCTCACCATCACCTGTCGTGAGGAGAAATCGATCACGTTGCACCTTCCATCTCCGGAAGGAATACGCGAGATCTCGGTCAAGGGCGATTACACCCTGGAGACGTCTGACCCAGATACCGCGAAGCTGACCATCAACAACAAGAGTTTTGCCGTCACCGGTGACATGATCATCGCCATCGACTTCGACCAGGACGGTCTGACCGTACACAGAATCGATGCCGATCTGTCGCAACTCGCCATTGCCGAGGGCGATTCTACGAGCCAGCTGGAAGCTCCTCCCATCGATGAGATCGAGGAATACATCCTGGGGAGCCAACCCATCCTGGATGTGCTGGTTCGAAAGAAGCAGCAACAGAAGTGATGGAGCCTGGTTCGCTGGCCAGCTGGAAGTGGGGCGGCGGAAATGGTCCCATCCAGAGCGGAGATCGATGAGGTGCTGCGACTTGATGGATCTCGACAGGTTCACTTCAACAGAAGAAAAGACGTTTTGATGAGTTCAAAGAGCGATCCTGCTGATGAGTGACACCAGAGAGCCACTACTGAAAGGCCTGGTTGCGGCGACTTTCACCCCGATGAAAAGCGATGGCGCTGTCGATGGGCAGCGTATTCCAGCGGTGTGTGATTTCGTGCTGGATCAGGGAGCCGACGGGATCTTCGTGTGCGGCAGCACGGGCGAGTCTCCATCGCTGACCGTTGCCGAGCGGATGGTGGTGGCGGAGACCTATTTCAGAGCTGCAGCGAAACGAGTGCCGGTGGTGATTCATGTCGGGCACAACAGCCTCAGCGATGCGCGGACACTGGCGGCCCACGCCGAACAACTGACCGCCGATGCCATCGCGGTGGTGCCCCCTTCCTACTATCCCCTGACATCGATGGATGCGCTGGTCGAGTGTTTGCAGCACATCGGGGAAGCGGCACCCGGTACCCCCCTTTACTACTATCACATCCCACCGATCACCGGCATCGACCTGTCGATGCCCGAGCTGCTGGAGAGGGCGGAGGAGCTGCCGACACTGGCGGGCATCAAGTTCAGCGCTGCCCAGTTTGAGGACCTCGCTGAATGTGTCGAATACCAGTCTGGCCGCTACAACATCTTGTTTGGTTGCGACGAGTTGCTGCTATCGGGCCTGAAGGCGGGGGTCGATGGGGCGGTGGGAAGCACCTACAACTTCATGGCCCCCCACTACCGTCGTGTGATCGATGCCTTCGAGTCGGGGCTGATCGACGAGGCGAAGCAACATCAAGCGACGGCGACGGCACGGGTCGAGGAGATCCTCCGTCATGGCGGGCACAATGCTCTCAAGGCGGCGATGGGAATCCTCGGAGTCGATTGCGGTCCCCCTCGCCTGCCGTGGAGAGCACTGACCGCACAGGAAATTCTCTCGCTGGAACAGGGGATCTCCGATGATTCGTAGCATCGGCTCGATATTCCTGCTGCTGCTGTTGCTGACGGGGTCACTGCCAGCAGATGGCCAGCAACCGGCGGGCCTTCACTTCTCCCTGCTGCCGGATGTCCCCGCCGAGATCGGTCTCGGTGGGCCGCTGGTGGGCACTCACGACGGGGTACTGATCGTCGCCGGTGGAGCCAACTTTCCGAAACCGCTGACCGAAGGTGGCCCCAAGGTATGGCACGATGATGTGTACGTGCTGCTTCCTGGGGCGCAGGAGTGGCGTGCGGGACAGAAGCTCCCACGTCCCCTCGCTTATGCATCGTGCACCTCGACGCCACGGGGAATCGTCGTGGCGGGTGGCTCTGATGCGGATCAGGTCCACTCGACCGTGTTCCTGATGCGCTGGGATGCGGCGACCGAACGGGTCGACTTCGAACCGCTTCCCGATCTTCCCGCTGCCAGTGCCTTCGGCTCTGCCGAATCGATCGGCGACATCGTGTACCTGTTCCAGGGCAAGCATCAAAAGAGCGATCTCGAACTGATGGGTGGTTTCTGGCAGCTCGACCTGGCCGATGTGGATTCCGGATGGAAGTCGTTGCCTCCCCATCCCGGGCCGGTTCGCATCAAGATGGCGACCGCGGTCCAGGATGGACCCGATGGCAAGCCCGGTCTCTACCTCTTCTCCGGCGCACGAACCACCGAGACGGAAGATGGCGACCCTCGCTTCCGTGCCTACACCGATGGCTATCGTTATTCCCCCACAAGTGCTGAATGGACCGAGGTGGCCGCGCTGCCGCTGCTCGATGATCCACGCCCCATCGCCGGCAAGGAACGATTCGACGGCGAGCGCTGGCCCATCTCTGCCTCCTGCGCCGAGGCGGTGGGCACCCGCATGATCTTGACCTTCAGCGGCTCCACCGATCGCCACATCCTCGATGAGGCGGGCCAGGTGAAACCCGCCGACCAGCGACCCTCCTTCCTGCCCCGGGTACTGGCCTACGACACCATCTCGGATCACTGGAGAGATGCCGGCTCGATGGCGGTGGGAGTGGTGACCACCGAGGCGGTGAAGTGGCACCAGCAGATCGTCATCGCGTCGGGAGAGACGCAACCGGGAATTCGCACTCCCCGGGTGCAGTCGCTGGCGCTGGTTCCCTCATCCGGGGGAGCCCGCTTCGGCATGCTCGACTACACGGTGCTGGCTCTCTATCTCACCTTGATGGTGGCGGTCGGCATCTACTTTGCCCGGCGTGGCTCCACCACCGATGATTTCTTCCTGGCGGGACGAAAGATCCCATGGTGGGCCGCCGGGCTGTCGGTTTTTGGTACGCAGCTCTCGGCCATCACCTTCATGGCGATCCCGGCCACATCCTACGGTTCCGATTGGCGCCGTTTTGTCGGCTCTGTGATGTTGCTGCCGGTGATGCTGCTGGTGATCTACTGCTTCTTGCCACTGTTTCGGCGCCTCGATGTAACGACCGCCTATGAGTATCTCGAAGCTCGCTTTTCGGTGACGGTGCGCGTGCTCGCCAGCGCCATCTTCATCCTGTTTCAGCTGGGACGGATGGGAATCGTGCTGCTGCTGCCGGCGATTGCCCTGTCGGCGGTGACGGCGATGGACACCTACCTGTGCATCGCCCTGATGGGGATCCTGGCGACGATCTACACCGTGCTCGGTGGCATCTCGGCGGTGATCTGGACCGATGTGTTGCAGGTATTCGTGCTGATCGGCGGGGCGCTGCTGTGTCTGATCGTGACGATCCAGGATGTCGGAGGCTGGGCCGTGATGATCGAGTCGGCTCAGGCCGTCGACAAGTTTCACATCTTCGACTGGCGCTGGAGCAGTTCCGACATGGTCGCCTGGGTGTTGATGGTCGGCTTCCTGTTTACCAACCTGGTGCCCTACACCAGCGATCAAACGGTGATCCAGCGCTACCTCACCACCCCCGATGAGAAGCAGGCGGCGAAGGGGTTGTGGCTCAACCTGATCATCACGATTCCTACAGGCTTGCTCTTCTACGGACTCGGGACGGCACTGTATGTCTATTACACATCCCACACACTGGAACAGGCGATGCTTCCGGCGGCGACCGATCAACTGGTGCCGTGGTTCGTGGTCACGCACCTGCCATCGGGGGTTGCCGGCGTGGTGGTGGCGGCGATCTTTGCCGCGGCGATGAGTTCCCTCGACAGTTCGATGAACAGCATCAGTGCTGCAGTGGTGAATGATTTTGTCGGTCGCTTCTCGGCCGCAGGGAGGCAACACGATTTTCTGAAGTTGGCCCGGCGATTGACGCTGGTGCTGGGTGTCATCGGTACCGGTGCGGCCATGATGCTGGCGACCTTCGAGATCAAGTACCTGTTCGACTTCTTCCAGAAGGTGTTGGGACTCTTCGGTGGTGGTCTGGTGGGCGTGTTCCTGCTGGCGGTGTTCACGCGTCGTTGCAACGCGACCGGAGCCCTGGCAGGTTTGTTGACGGGAGCCGCCACGACGATGGCGGTGGCGTTTGGCACCGATATCAATTTCCTGCTGTATGCTGTCGTCGGTTCCTGTACCTGCTTCGTGGTCGGAACTCTGGTCAGCCTGGTGACAGGTGGCCAGGATCGTGACCTGGCCGGCTTGACGCTGGCGACCTTGAGGGATACCAGCAATGGCGATGGATGATCTGAAACCGGTCCTGAAACAGTTCCACTCCGACCTGGTCGGAGAAACGCTCCCCTTCTGGCTCGAACACGGCTGGGATCGCCAGCATGGCGGCATCGTCACATCGCTCGACCGGGATGGAACCCGCATCGATGGCGACAAGTCGATCTGGTTTCAGGGTCGAACCGCCTGGATGTACGCCACCGCATACAACACCGTCGAGCAGGATCCACTCTGGCTCGAGTTTGCCACCTCCTGTCTGCAATTCCTGGAGCAGCACGGATTCGATGATGATGGTCGCATGTACTTCCTCGTCACCGAAGATGGCAAGCCGCTGCGCAAGCGCCGCTACGTCTATTCAGAAGCGTTCGCATCGATGGCCTACAGCGCCTGTGCCAGGGCCACCGGCAACGAGCAGTGGGCCGCGCGTGCCCGACAACTGTTCGATCAGTACACCCGGGTTTCCTTCGAGCCGGGGGGGATGGAGCCGAAGGTCGATCCCGAAACACGACCATCGAAGGGGTGTGGGCCGCTGATGATCTGTCTTCACATGGCTCAACTGCTACGGGACAACATCGGCGATGCATCGATGGACAGCTGGATCGATCGTTGCATCGAAGAGATTGAGCACGACTTCTGCAAGGCGGATCTGGGAGTCGTGATGGAAACGGTGTCCCCCACCGGTGAGATCATCGACAGTTTCGATGGTCGCCTGTTGAATCCGGGACACGCCATCGAGGCGGCGTGGTTCATCCTGCATGAGGCGAAGCATCGCGGCGGCGAAGCCCATCTGGTGTCGCTGGGGATCCAGATGCTCGACTGGATGTGGAAACGGGGCTGGGATGAAGAGCATGGCGGGCTCTATTCGTTTCGAGATCTATACGACCGCCCGCCACAGGAGCCGGGTCACGACATGAAGTACTGGTGGCCCCACACCGAGGCGATCATCGCCACGCTGTTGGCGTATCAGCTGTCCGGGGATCAACGTCACGCCGAACGCTTCCAGACGGTTCACGACTGGTCACGGAAGCACTTCGCAGATCCGGAGCATGGCGAGTGGTATGGCTACCTGCACCGCGATGGCACTCCGGCATTGAAACTCAAGGGCAACCACTGGAAGGGGCCGTACCATCTGCCGCGGATGCAGTGGGTTGCATCGCAGATATTGGAGGAATCGGCTCGCTGATCAATTGACCTTACTCTGTCTCGACCTGACGCTCGTCTTTTTCAGCTTCCAGTTTCTGGATCCGATTGTCTTGTGCCATCATGGAGAATCCCATGAACATGAAGCACATTGGTAAGAAACTGAGAAACGGGATGAGATCGCCAGCGGCATCGCTCCCTGCATTTATCTCCTGCCGAACTATGTAAAAGCAAAACACGGTCGCTATAAATGGACCGGTCTTTCTTAATAACTTTGGCTCTCTGGTCATGACGAGCTCCTTACTCTTGTTCCTTCTGGGGTTTTCCCGCCAGGAGTGGATCACTCCGTAGGTTTCTCATCCCTCGCGGCGAGGGAAGCCTCTAGCACCTGGATCCGGTCCTGCTGATCCTGGATGGTGAACCCCATGTAAAGGAAGCACATCGGCAAGAAGCTGATAAAAGTGGTGAGACCGCCGGAGTTGTTGCCCCAGCCCACAATTTGTTGACCCAGCGTCATGAACGTCAAGAAAAAGCAAAACATGGCCCCCAGGAACGGGGCAATTCTCATACGTCGATTGGTTTTGACCATGACGAACTCCTTTTCTCCTGGCTCGCGTGATCGTCTTGCGGCCAGGTACGACTGCCGAGGGCAGTCCCATCTCTGAATCCGTAAGAAACTGCGAGTGGGACAATAAAAGGTGGAGTTGCGCCGTCGTCGGATCGCTGCCGATCAGATCTCTTCGTAAGAATCGACGGTGATCTCTGCCTGGACATCGCCGGTGTGTTTGGTGCTCATCGGTTCAAAGAGCAGCAGGTGCGTCTCTTCGGTGGCGGTCGGTTTGTGTTCGACTCCTCGGGGGACGATGAAGAACTCGCCCGGGTTCACCACCACGGTGGTGATCTCCTCGTCGCGGTCTTTCAGTTCCATGATCAGTTGCCCCTTCATCACCATGAACAGCTCATCTTCTTCATCGTGCTTGTGAAAGACGAACTCCCCCTCGATCTTGGCCAGAATGACCTGTTGACCATTCAGCTCACCGATTCGCTTCGGCGACCACTGATCTGAAAAGAGATCGAACTTTTCTTGAATGTTGATCACGTCCATCTGGAGTCCTTACATCTCTGGATTTTTGGTAGAGCCATCCCCGGAGGCGTTTATCTGTCTGCCTCGCTATCGTCCTCTTCGGTGCCGACATCGACGGTGATCATCCGCGTGTGTAGCAGGTTTGGATCGCGTCGGCCTCTCCACGATTCGATCAACGCATCGATCGATTCATCGACCTTGCCCTTGTGTACCTGTTTGCCGTTGTGATTGACGGTGATGCTACTCTTTTCCCTGAGCCGATCGTTATCGACAAAGATGGTAAAGGCATCGACGTTTTCCGATTCGACCTCGATGCTGTTTTTCTTGCCGATGCGACCGTGGATTCTGGCTGGCTGCTTGTCATCGTTTCGAGCGTCGATTCGCAGCCAGTGTTGCCGCGTATGGTCATCATCGATGATGGCGTGGATCACTTCCGGGGGATGCAGTATGCGCTTGCGCGGCCTGAGCCACTTGGTGGCAGCCTGCATCATTGGACCATTCTCATCGAAATTGAGGAAGTGGTTGGATCCGGCGAGCTCGACGTATGTGTGATCGTATTCCCGTTCTTTCAGCGCTTCTGCCAGCAATTGCGAGAAGCGAGTCGGAACGATGTTGTCCTGGTCGCCATGTACGCAGTAGGAGGGTAGCCACTTCAGGTTGTCGATCAGCGGTGAGTACTGCTCGTTGAGGGTGTCGGTGGTGTAGTCCGCCATCGAGAGCCCACCGGCGAAGGGCAGTAACGCACTGAAGCGATCGGGGAAACGCATGCCCAGATTCCAGGTGCCGTAGCCACCCATCGACATGCCGGAAAGGACAACACGGTTGTGATCGATGGGGAAGCGGGCCGAGAGCTGATCGACGATCGCCATCACGAAACCATCGGAGCGATAGGTCCACCAGTGTTGTGTCGGCTGTCCGAGGATTTGTGGTGGCAAGTCGGGATTGCTTTTGCCCGCGATGGGTTTTTTCGCTTCCGGCCCGACGATGATGTAACCGTTTCGGCTGGCGAACTTGCCATAGGCAACGGTCAGGAGCTCTCGACCGTTTCGACCATAGCCATGCAACATGATGAGCAGTCCGTATTTTTTGACACGTCCGGAGGGAACATGAACCCATAAATCGGTCTGGCGCCCATCGGTTCCGGAGATCTTTTCCTTGCGGGTGCCCGGCTCGGGACGCTCGATGGGAACCCCCTTGGTGACCGCCCGCAGGATCTTGGCCGGCGTGGTCTCGGCGAGCTTCTTGCGGTCTTCACCGTCGAGCGCCTCGATGAGTAAATAGGTGTCAGCCGTGGTGGGAGTCGCCAGCAGGGTGGAGGTGCTGGAGATCGCAGGAGCCAGCGGCGTGGCGATGAAGATGGAGATCACCAGCCACAGCCAGCAGCCAGTCAGGACCCGGTTGTGCCGCATCGAAACCTCCAGATGGTCGAAAGAACCACGTTTCTTGCCTTCAGGGCCCATCCTAGTGCGATGAGCAGGAAGCGGTAGCCCCTGATTCCTGTCACATTGCAGCCTACGTCGGGGAACGGGACAATAGAAGCCGGCGATATTTGAAGTGGATCAGGATCGAACGATATGACGATACGAGGCTGGCTGCTATCTCACCTGTGCGCCGCCCTGTTCGGCTTCTTGCTGGCGGTTTTCCTCTTCTCGGGTGGGCCCCACGAGAAGCAGCAGGAGAGCTCCCGGGAGTCGATGGAGCTGGAGATCCAGCAGCTCAAGGCTCGGCTTCTCACCTATCAGGAGCTCAAGCAGCGTCTCGATGAACGCATCGCCCATCTGTTGCTCAGGCCATCTGTGGAGATCTCGCCGACTGTCGAGATCGCTCCCCCCCCTTCGCCTCCCGATCCGGCCCCGACTCTCATCGAGCAGATTCCTGAAGCGATCCCGGTGGCTTTCGATGATGCGGTGGCCCTGGCGAATTTTCAGGGGATGGCCGATGAGGTGTTCCGGTTGATTCGCGGCGGCGAGTTTGAATCTGCGCTCGCAACGATTCGGTACCTGCAGTGGTTGCTGGAGACCGATGGTGATCTGAACCCGCTGTCGGAGATGCGGCCCCTGGTCCAGCAAGCCTCCGACCAGTGGAGCGCCTATCTGATGGCGGCACTGATGACCGAACCAGACATGATGGTGCGCTTTTCACTCGACTTGCGAAATCGAGCCGGGAAGGGCGAAGACATCGGTGCGATGGCACAGCTACTGACCGGGGGCGAGGTGGTACAGCTGGCCCTGTCCGGGGCGGTTCCCGTGGCTCCATCGACCGCGAGGTCCTGGCTCGAGGCGCTGAGCCAGAAGCGGAAAGCAGGTCGCCGTCTCGCCAATTCGGAGATCGCCACTCTGGGTCAGATACCCGGCCCTGGACCGGTCAATTTGCTGGCTGAAATCTGGGAATTTGAGAAAAATCGTGATCCGGTCATCGGAGCGCTGGTCCAGCATGACAGCCCCGAATCCCGTAGGTTATTACAGCGCCTCGTCTTCGAGATCTCAGATCGAGATCTCAGGGAGGCTCTTGAGCTGTGGCTGAAAAGGTAACGATTTCATGGGTCTGCTTGCCGTGAGGCCTTGATTTGTGCAGAATGTCCCATTGGTAAGGAACTCGGCGATACGACATGTGTCGTAGTAAGATAATCCGGGACGACGAAGGAGTCGGTGCATCGGCTCCCAGGCACTCGACGATCAAGGGCGTGAATAGATTTTGAGTAGTTCTCTGCACAGGTGCGCGCTCCGTTCGGTTCGTCGTGCTTTCCAAACCATTCCTACAGATTTTTCCGCTCCTGTTGCCATCGGTACCGTGCCGGTGCGCGATTATGAGCAATTCGTGTTCCGCCCGGCATAGCCGGGCATTGTGTTCGCAGGGCGACCTAATACTCCCCAGGTTGCCTTCCTCGCTTTGTCGAGGCTGCGTGAGAGGTCAGGGAGAAAATGGGTAATCGTATCTTTGTTGGTGGACTGCCTTGGGCAGCTGGTGAGTCTGAACTTCGCACTCATTTTGAAGCTTGTGGCGAGATCACAGACGCAGTAGTCGTGATGGATCGCGACTCTGGTCGCAGTAAGGGCTTTGGTTTCGTGACTTTCGAGACCGATGAAGCCGCTGCTAGTGCCATCGATACTCTCGACGGCAGTGACATGGGTGGACGTAGCGTTCGCGTCAGTGAGGCCAAGCCTCGTCCAGAGCGTAGTGATGGCGGTCGCTTCTAAGAGGTGACTGAATAGCAACGATAGTTCAAGATTCGGGCCGCCGAGGGATTCCCCTCGGCGGCCTGTTTTCGTTTGAGGGGAGGGATCACCCCGGCACCGGCGAATTGAGCCCCGGATGCAAGAACGGCGCTGATTCAGCGGCCTGCCCCTTCTTCCTGTCCCTGCTCCAGCGCGCTACGATCTGGATCGATGGAACCCGAAGGGCCGGGGTTGCGAGGAGGATGGATGGCGATCACACCAGAGTCAGGCGTACCAGAAGAACAACGCGATGGGGTTTCGAGGCGAACCTTTCTCAAGGGCGCCGGAGCGGTTGCCGCGGTCGGGGTTTCTCAGATCCCCGCTACCGCTGTGGGTTCGGTGGGCCAGGAGGCGGACGTGGACGTCCTGGGTCCGGGACCGGTTCCGATTCGGCTTCGCATCAACAAGACCGATCGGGAGGTCGAGGCCCCCCCCAGCACCACCCTGCTCGATTTGCTTCGAGATCATCATGGCTTGACCGGATCGAAGAGAGTCTGTGATCGGGGCTCCTGCGGAGCTTGCACGGTACTGCTCGATGGTCGGGTGGTTGATGCTTGCAGCATGCTGGCGATCGATGCGGTGGGTCGAGAGATCACCACGGTGGAGGGTATCGGTACACCGGAGAACCTCACCGCTCTTCAGCAAGCGTTTGTTGAAAAAGACGCGCTGCAATGCGGGTTTTGTACCCCGGGCATGGTCGTTTCCTGCACCGCCCTGCTGGCGGAGAACCCGAAACCAGATCGCGACCAGATTCGCCAGGGGATCGCTGGCAATATCTGCCGCTGTGGTACCTACCAGAACATCATCGAGGCTGTCGAACACACCTCCCGGAAGGGAGGCAAGTAATGGCCGAAGAAATCACCATCAAGGTTGGATTTGGTGACCACTTCCGCGACCTCACGGTTCGTCTACAGGATGGGGATATCGCACCCTGGCAGCCGGACCAGCAGCTCGATGTGGTGGGCCAGAGAAAGCCGCGTCTCGATGCGGTGGCCAAGGTGACCGGTACTGCGAAATACGCCTATGATCAGCAACCGAAAGGCCTGCTCCACGGCAAGATCCTGCGTAGCCCCCATGGAAATGCCGATATCCGATCGGTGGATACCACGGCAGCTGCGGCGATGCCGGGGGTTCGGGCGCTGCTCACCGCCTCCGATGTCTTCGAGGATCCCACTGCCAGATATGCCGGTGCGGAAGTGGCAGCGGTGGCCGCTGACACCGAAGACCAGGCAGAAGCGGCGCTGCGCGCCATCGTCGTCGATTACGATGTCAAAGATTTTTGCGTCACTCTCGATGCCTCGATGGCAGAAGACGCTCCCCAGGTCGGTCGTGGCGATCAGAAAAATGTCGAGAGGACCAGCCCCAGATCTCGCCGTCGCCGTCGCGGAGGAAGTGGCGAGGGTGGAGGAGATCAACAGGCGCTGGAGCGGATGGCGGCGCGCGAGAAGGAAGTCAACGCGATTCTCGATGATTGCGATGCGGTGGTCGAGGGCTCCTTCCGCACCGAGGTCCAGACTCACGCTCCGCTGGAGACCCACGGTTCGGTCTGTAGCTGGGAAGATGGACGCCTCGTCTGCTGGGCCTCGACCCAGGCAACTTTCGGATTCCGCCGCGAGATGACGAGCAACTGGAGTCCGGTCGGAGCCCAGGAGTGTCGGGTTCTCTGTGAATATGTCGGCGGCGGTTTCGGTTCGAAGTTTTCAGCGGGCCGGGAGGGGGTGCTGGGAGCGTTGCTGGCGAAACAAGCCGGTGCTCCCGTGAAACTGCTTCTTGATCGCTCCGGTGAACAAACGAGTGCCGGAAACCGTCCCGACTCCTTGCAGAAGATGCGCATGGGGGTCGACAAGGATGGTTCGATTCGTGGCTTCCAGATCCGCAGCTGGGGAACTCCGGGCAGCGGAACCGGAGGAGCTGGAGCTCACAACGACGGGATCTACGAACTCGGCGAAATTGACAAGGTCGAATACGGGGTTCGGACTAACTGTGGCGGGGCGCGGGCTCATCGGGCTCCTGGCTGGCCACAGGGATCGGTGGCTCTCGAGCAGATCATGAACATGGCAGCCACCGCCATCGGCATGGATCCGGTCGAGTTCCGCAAGAAAAACGACTCCCACCCGATCCGCATTCATGAATACGACCTGGCCAAGGAACGAATTGGCTGGGATCAGCAAAGAATCCGTGGAGGAGCCGCGAATCTGTGCACCGGAGTCGGGATGGCCAGCAACCTGTGGTTCTCCGCCGGTGGCGGCGGAGCCAGTGTCCTGGTCCGGATCGCCAAGGATGGCTCCGTTGAGGTTCGAAACGGTGCGCAGGATATCGGTACCGGAACCCGGACCGTGATGGGGATGGTGGCTGCCGAAGAGATCGGTATCCCGCTGGAGATGATCACCACCAGGATCGGTGACACCGATGATCCGCAGGGACCGATGAGCGGCGGGTCGACAACCATCGGAACGGTGACTCCGGCGGCCCGGTTGGCCGCTCACCATGCCAGAAAGGAACTGCTGGAGGTGGTGGCCGAGCGCAAGGGCTGGGAGGTGGCCGATCTGGATATCCGTAAGGCCCGGGTCATCCGGAATGACGGCAGCGACACCGGCCTGTCCTTCCAGGATGCCTGCTTGCTGATGGACGATGATGCCATCGAGGTATTGAAGGCCCGCCCTCGTCGTAATTATGCCGGATTCTCCGACACCAATGCCGGAGTCCAGGCCGCAGAAGTCGAAGTGGACATGGAAACCGGTGTGGTGCAGGTCAAGAAGGTGGTGGCGGTGGCCGATGCGGGAAAACTGATCAACCCGCTGACCGCCGAGAGCCAGGTCAGGGGCGGAGTGATTCAGGGAGTTTCTTTCGCACTCCATGAGCGTCGCATCATGGACCGCCACCAGGGCCGGATGCTCAACGACGATCTCGAGAACTACAAGGTCCTCGGTTCGGTCGATTGTCCAGAGATCGATGTTGTGTTGCTGGATGTCTACAACGGCAAATCGAATACCCAGGTGATGGGTCTAGGTGAACCTCCCATCGTTGCCACTGCCGCTGCGGTAGCCAATGCTGTTGCAGACGCGATCGGGACCCGGGTCTTCCAGCTTCCCCTCACACCGAAAAATGTGCTGGAGGCGATTGCGATGAAGAAGGCAGCGAACAAGCCCGGAACCAAGAAGGGAGCACGTCTATGAGACCCTTCCAGGTAGCGATGCCAAAAACGGTCGAGCAAGCATCGAAATTACAACAGGACGATGCCGCTCCATTTCTGGCCGCCGGTACCGATCTGCTGGCGCGCATCAAAGAGCATGTCACTGTCCCGGATCAGGTTGTCGATCTGAAAAGGATCGATGGGTTACAGGGGATTCGTTCGGACGCACGGGGGCTGTCGATCGGCGCTCTGACGCCGATGAGTGAAGTGGCGGAGAATGACACCGTTCAGTCTGATTTTCCGGCGCTGGCGGAAACCATCCAGAATGCTGCGACCCCGCAAATCCGCAACATGGCGACCCTCGGTGGCAACCTGTGTCAGCAGCCGCGTTGCTGGTATCTGCGTCACGAGGGGTACTCCTGTGTCAAAAATGGCGGTACCGGGTGCCTGGCCCGTGACGGAGAGAATGAGTTTCACGCGATCTTTGGTAACAAGGTCTGCGCCGTGGTTCAGCCTTCCAATGCTGCTCCGGTACTGGTGGCTCATGGCGCGATGATTGAGATTCAGGGGGGCGGGAAAACCAGAGAAGTTGCCGCCGAGGAGTTTTTCATGACTCCGGAGAAGGATCCCCGCAGAGATGTCAGCCTGGCTTCCGGTGAAATCGTGACACGCATTATTTTGCCCAACGAAAACCGGACCACACGCTGGGGCTACAGCGAAGCGCGAGAAAAGCAGAGCTTCGACTGGGCCCAGGCCAGTGTCACGGTATTGCTCGATAGAGGCGGGCGTGCCGGAGATCATCGCGTGATTTTCGGTGCCGTGTCGCCAGCACCACTACGTCGTCAAGACCTGGAAAAGGTACTGGCTGGCGATGCTGCCAGTGCCGATCAGATTTCTCAGCTACAACAAAAGGTTGGTGAAGGCGCGACCCCGCTTTCTCAGAATGGTTACAAGGTGCCGATGCTGCAGGGCTTGATCGCCAAATCGGTGCGAGCGGCCCACGGGCGCAAGGAGGGTTGATATGGCGATGCAGAAACCTGAACTACTTCCCGAGGATGTCTGCCCGTGCTTGAGAACCAAAACGATGGTGCTCAATACCGAATATCGCAGAAGCGCTTTTGAGGATTCCTTCACCGCAGATACTGCTTTTTTCCACTGCCTTCGAACGATGGCCTACCACGGCCCGGATGGAGACGATGTGCGGCCCGATGAATGCCGACCAGGTCGCGGTTGTTATCCCCCACCGGAAGAGATCACCTGAGAATTCTGCCAGAGAAGTAGGACAATGGGCGGCCCGCAGCGAAAATATCGTTGCGGGTCGCTACTTCCATCTGGGTCCGCTTGCCAGGATTGAGGCGGCAGATAGGATACCTTTTGCAGGGCCAATCGCCCCGTAGTGAGCCGGAAAGGGATACCAGATGAGCAACACCATCGAAAAGATACTCGTGGTTGGTCTTGGCAAGGTGGGGAGCCTGGTTGGCACCCTGTTGCAGCGCTCTGGTTTTCAGGTTTCCGGTGGAGATGCTCGACCGGTAGATGGCCTCTCCTTTCCCAGCGAGGTTCTCGATGTATCTGATGCTGCCGCGCTCGGTGCAGCACTGGAAGGCTGCCAGGGAGTGGTCTCCTGTCTTCCCTATCGTTTCAACCTGCCAGTCGCCGAAGCTGCGTTTGAGCGTGGCATCCACTACTTCGATTTGACCGAGGATGTTCCGACGACCAACGCCATCCTGGAGATGGCCTCCGATGCCAGGAGTGTCCTGGCTCCTCAATGCGGCCTGGCTCCCGGCTTCATCGGCATCGTTGGTGCCGATCTTGCCCGGCAATTTGATAGTGTACGCTCGATCGAACTACGGGTTGGTGCTCTCCCCGAAAACCCCAGAGGAAGCCTCGGCTATTCCTTCACGTGGTCTTCTGCTGGAGTGATCAACGAATATCTCAACGAATGTGAAGTGATTGCCCGTGGTGAGAGAGCCCTGGTGCCGTCTCTGCAGGGGGTCGAACCGATTCACATCAATGGTCTGCGCCTTGAGGCATTCACCACCTCCGGTGGTCTTGGAACGATGTGCGACACCTGGAACGGGAAACTGGAGTCTCTCAATTACAAGACGATGCGATATCCGGGGCATTGCGAGAAGATGAACTTTTTCTTGCATGAGTTGGGAATGCATCGGAACCGCGAAGAAGCCGCTCGAATTCTGATGGAGGCCTGTCCACCAGTTCCTCAGGACGTTGTTTATGTTCATGCTGCTGTCGAGGGCCAGATCGGCGGCGAATTGCAGCGAGAGGAATTCGTTGGCGAGTATCGCCCCATCGAGATCGATGATGTGGAATGGCGAGCCATCAGCTGGACTACAGCCTGTTCAGTCGCAGCGGTGGTCGAGATGGTGAACGAGGGCACCTTGCCGTCACAGGGCTTTATCAAGCAAGAAGACATTCCGCTGGGTCCCTATCTGGCGACTGCCAATGGAAGTCTCTACCTGTCCTGAGGACCGTTCGGTCTCGAGATCAGATAGAGCCAGCCGATGCAGACCAGCACGACGGTGGCAAGTTTGCCGCTGTATGGAACTCGATCCCGATAAAAATAGAGAGGGAACGAGATCGCGACGATGATCATGATGGTCGCAATCAGTTTGGCTCTGGGGCGTATCGCCCCGTGGTTTTCCCACTCGATCACCATCGGGCCAAACCATCGATGATTTTGGAGCCATCGATGGTAATGAGGAGATCCCTTGGCAAAAAAATAAGCAGCCAGAATCACAAATGGGGTGGTCGGTAACACGGGAAGTGGAATGCCGATGATGCCAAGTCCCAGAGAAGCAAACCCCAAGGCAATCCACAGGTAGCGAAATTTACTCATCGACTTGTTCACGGCCGTTCTGATTTTAGCCAGCCCAGTAGTTCGAATAATTTGGGCGGTTGACCGGTACGTAGCACTCCGATCCGAAAGACCTTCGCCGAGGCCCAGAAAACGAATATGACGGAAACCAGCAGAACGAGCGCTGTTCCGTAAACCTCAACAGCAGGCGGATTGGCTGCCATCCGGTTCATCATCACAAAGGGTGTCCAGGGTGGAATCCATGACAAGGTAGTGGCGATGGTTCCATTGGGCTCACTCGGGATGAAGGTCATGGTCGCCAACGGAACCATCATCAGAAGCATCAGGGGGCTCATGAAGTTTTGAGCTTCCTTGATGGTGTTGCAGATGCTGCCAATGCCGGCAAACAAGAAGGCGTAGAAGAAATAGCCTGCGATGAAGTAAAACACAAAGCCGACCAGCAATTCAGGTGTGATCACGGCGGCGATGATATCGGCAACCCATGTCGCCGAGGGACCAGCCTTGAGATGCAAGATGCTGATCAGAGATCCGATCCATGCGATCTGCATGGTGACGCCAACTGCGGCAACCCCCAGTACCTTACCCAGCAGCAGTTCATTGGTCGTAACCGATGACAGCAGCACCTCGATGATTCGATTCGATTTTTCTTCGATGGTGTTGTTGAGCAACATCTGGGCGATGGAGAAGATCGCGACCCACAACATGTAGACAAAACCGATGGGAGCATATTGGCGGATCTTGTCGCGAATGCCGACCTTTTCTTCTCCTTCGCTTTTGTTGGGGTCAAAGTTGACGGATCGTACTTTGAGGGAGGCGATTTCGGCCACCGCTTCCGATTCAATCCCCTGGCGTGCGTACTCTCTTTCACGAGCTTCTTCGGTGAGCGCGCCCAGAATTGCATCGAGCAGATCGGTGTCGGCCAGATTGGATGACCAGAATCTCACATCCTCTCCCGGCTCCAGTGCTCTTGCCGGGATGGTCACCATGGCAAAGAGCTGAACATCGCCGTTTTCGGTACTGTAAGGCTGGTCGCCACGGAGGTATCCCTTGAGCTGTTCTTCGATCTGTTGATCGGTCTGGCTCATCGAAATATCAGGAGGTAGGGCAACTTCCTGAAAGCGTGGCGTTGGCTCCTCGAACGGCGGAGCATCTTCGGGCAGTTGATTCAGGACCATTTTTTTCAAGATGTTCCACTGACCGTCGTTGAGCAGCATCTCTTCCGGGACCAGATCGCCCATTTCCACCAGCTTGGTCGGGTCAAATGGATTGATCTCCACATCGGATCGCTGCAACTGGTCGAGGCCCTGTTCGAGCTGGTCGAGAAGCTCACCGATGTCGATGTTCTGGTCTTTCATCATCTCTTCGCGCTGGCTGGCGGTTGCCTCGGCGATGTGGGTCTGCAGGGCTGTTAACACCTTTTTCCGGTTGAGCAGGGTGATCCGCTCTCTTGCAATCTCGCCGAGCCCATCACTGCGGTCGATGATGACCACGTGGCGTGTCGGGATCCCTTTCTCTTCGAGGAACTTGGGGATTTCGATCATCATCCAGATCAAGACAGGAAAGATGAAGATCCCGATCCAGAACCCCTTGGTTTTGACGTTTTCGAGATATTCGCGGATGGCCACACGGTAAATTTGCATCATCGTACCGCCGCCTCTCTGGCTTCCTCACCCACGAGATGAACGAAGACCTCATGGAGGTTCGGATCAACTACCTCGAAAATTTCCAGAGCCACTCCCTTTTCGAAGGCGGTCTGGAGCAAATTCTGAGGATTTGCGCCTTCCTCCAATCTCAACTCCAGTACGTCATCTCGCCCATCGCTGGAGGGGCCACTCTGGATCACTTCGGGTAGATTCACGAGAGCGTTTTCGACTCCCGTTCCCCGTACCCTCACCCTTCTCGGTAACAGGGATCGAGCATTTTCCACACTTCCATCGAATACCAGCTTGCCAGCGTTGATGACCACGATTCGTTCGCAGATTCTTTCAGCGTGCGACATGACGTGAGTGGAGAAGAGCACCGTTTTTCCCTGCGCCCTGATGTCGCGTATCACTTCTTCCATCACCCCCTGGTTGACGGGGTCGAGGCCGCTGAAGGGTTCGTCGAGGATGACAAGATCTGGATCGTGGGCGATGGATGCCAGGACCTGGACTTTTTGGCCCATTCCCTTCGAGAGTGCCTCGCATTTGTGGTCCTTGAATGATCCGAGGCCATAGCGCTCCAGTAACTCGCGGGCGGTGGTTTTCGCTTTAGAGGAGGGAACACCTTTCAACATGGCGAAATAAGCGATGATCGCCGTCGCGGTCATCTTCTTGTAGAGGCCCTTTTCTTCCGGGAGATAGCCAATGCGAGTGCGAACATCGAGAGCACGAGGTGTTCCAAGGATCGAGATGGATCCAGAAGTTGGACGAAGAATATCGAGAATCATCCGGATGCATGTGGTTTTTCCGGCGCCATTGGGACCGAGGAAACCGCACACCGTTCCCGCAGGAACGGAAAAACTGACATTGTCGACGGCCCGGAATTCTCCGTAGGTCTTGACGACATTCTTCAATTCGATCGGATGCGACATTCAATTCCTCTCCACGCTGGCCCGGTATTTTAATCGGTAGCGCATGACGGAGGAACGGGATCCTCGACTTTCCCCCATCCTCCTCCGCCCGGAGTTTCGATACGGATTTTCTGTCCAGCATCGACCCTGCCTTGCCACTTGGCGGCGAGAGGATGTTGCTGTTGCTGGTCGATCCGGAGGTTTTTACCCGGCATACCGTCTTCGCCTCCAGATAGACCCAGTGGCGCTCGTTTTCTTCTTTCCGAGAGAATCGAAATATCCATCGGCTTCAGCAGCTCAAATTCTCGAATGATTCCATCGCCGCCAGGATGAAGTCCTTTACCGCCGGAGTTTTTTCGCAAACCAAGATGGGTCATTCTGACGGGCAAGGTGTGTTCCAGGCGTTCGATGGGAGTATTTCGCGTGTTGGTCATGTGAACGTGCAGGCCGTGCCATCCCGAGCGCAGCGGCCCTCCACCACAGCCTCCACCGATCGTCTCGTAATGTGCGCCATCTTGATTGCCGATGACCAGGTTGTTCATCGTTCCCTGCGATTGTGCCGGGATCAGCTCGGGAACTGCTGGGGCCATCGCCAGGAGCAACAGATCCACCAATCGCTGCGATGTTTCGACGTTGCCACCGGCTACTGCACAGCCTTCGGGTGGGTCGAGCAAGCTGCCTTCGGGGATCGCAATCGAGATGGTGGTCAAGATGCCTCCACTGGCAGGCATTTCTTCCGTGGCAAGGCAGCGAATGAGGTACTGAACCGCAGCATGCACCACGGCGGCGTTACAATTCAGTGGGCCCTTGCAGGCTTCCGCAGTTCCGGAGAAATCGAACCGAGCGGAGTCTCCGTCGATCTCGATGGCGACGCAGATCTTGAGATCGGTGGTACCGAAACCGTCGTCTTCGAGGTAATCAACAGCGCTGTAGGTTCCATCGGGAATCTGGCCCAGCAAGTTGCGTACATGCCTCTGGGCAGAATCCTGTAGGCGCTGAAACCCTTGATGAAGCGCGGTGGATCCGATTCGGTCGATGATTCTACGGAGCCCTCGTTGGCCCACCTCGAGCGCAGCTCGCTGCGCGAGCAGATCACCGATTCTCTCATCGTAGTCGCGCATCGGACTGAAGTATCTGTTTTCAACCTCACCCGATCGCTGGTTGCCCTGAACCCATGTGATGGGAGGGATGACGACCCCCTCCTGTTCGAGGGATGAGGTGATGCCCATCGATCCCGGTACTGTCCCACCCACATCTGCGTGGTGAGCACGAGTTGCCAGGTACGCCAGGGGGGTTTCGTCTTCTGGGTTGATGCGGAATGCCTGGACGGTGGTGATATCGGGAAGGTGTGTACCCCCGAGGCGGGGATCGTTGAGGATGACGATATCTCCATCGAATAACGGGCACTGTTGCTGGGCTGCTCTGACCGAGATGGGCATCGCTCCCAGATGAACAGGCATGTGCGCTGCCTGCGCGACCAGTTCAGCATCGGCATCAAAAATTGCACAGGAGTAGTCCCGGCGCTCCTTGATGTTGGGGGATACGCCAGATCGTTCGAGAGCCGTTCCCATCTCTTCGGCTACCGATTCCAGTAGATTGCCAACGACTCTCAGCCCGATGGGATCGTGATCTTCCGTTCGGTTCATGATTTGGATTTTTCGGTTTCAGTTTCTGGCCTCAATCTGGATTGAAAGAATCTACGGACTTCCTTCCAGGCCATGGAAGCTGCCTCGGAAACGTAGCGACGACTCGATGGATTGGCGAAAGCGTGGCCTGCGGGATAGATGTGAATTTCGTGTTCGACCTTTGCTTCCTTCAAGCCGGTTCGGAACGCCTCGACTTGCTGGATGGGTATGCTCGGGTCTTCCTTGCCGAAGACTGCGCAGACATCGCCACCGATGGCGGCGAGTGTTTCGGGATCTGTGGGGATTCTTCCGTAGTAAAGAACACAGGCATCGATGCCTGGATCGGAAAGGGCTGCGTTCAGTGACCAGGTGCCACCAAAGCACCATCCGATGGTGCCAATTCGATCTGCTCGAATCTGTTCATTCCTCCGGGCATACCGTATCGCATCTGCGATGACACGGGCTGCGATCTTCTGGTCGACGCCTCGCATCAGCTTTTGAGCCTCTCCGGGTGTTGTGGCTACCTGGCCACCGTACAGGTCGACGGCGATCGCCATGTGACCGTCCGCTGCAAGCCGATCAGCCCAGTGCTTGATGTGGCTGTTCAGCCCCCACCACTCGTGAAAGACGAGGATGGCACTTCGGTTGCCTTCGGCCTTCTCGGGGACAGATAGGTATCCCTTGGTGTCACCGATCTCGATCTCCTTGCCCTTGAGTGGAGGAGCCTCATCTCCTCTCAATTCATGAAGACGTCGGAACGCCTCTTCGTCTATCGCGCCATTGCGACCCTTCTGGGCTTCTTCCTGAGCCAGCGCTGTCTGGCTCATCAACACAACCAATGACAGGACAATGAATCGGACCAAGGGAAACTCCTTTGTCGGGCCAGAAGGGATTCGTTGACGACCGCACTCCTGGTTGCCATTCTGGACCATCTGGGGCACCGGATCCCTGACGGTGAACGGTGCCGGTACTCTGATCTCGAACCGGGTTTTGTCGAGCGCACGTGGAGGCTGTAGTTGTTGTACCCGTTCATCCTCACCCTCTCGATAACCTTCTTGGCAGCCCCTCCCAACCTGGACAATCCCGAAACCTGGCGTCCCTTTGACCATCCTGCGATCTCGTTGCGGGTTTTTTCCGCCTACACTCGCCCCTCTCGCGTGCTTTCTGTGGCCTCGGATGTGCCCAGACGTGTTCAGAAGGTGCTCTTCGATGAGGGAGATCTGGTTCCTGGCCAGGTCGGGGATCGGGTTGCGGTGATCCTGCTCGATTCGGATGTGGAGCAGAAGATGCTCGACAGTGCCAGGATTGCCCTGGAGCTGTCCCGAAGCGACGAGGCGCGGGCCCAGCTGGCAATCTCCCGGGCCCAGATCGCCTTTCAGATTTCCAAGCGCGACCTCGAACGAGTTCGAGAGCTTCACTCCAGGGGGGATGCCTCTGATAGCGATCTCGATCGCGTGGTGCTGGCCCAGGAGGAGGCACGCGTTGCGCTGGAGCTGGCGATGGTTGCTCGACGTGATGCCGCTGAATCAGTACGTGCTGCGGAATCTGAAGTGGCGGTGATGGAGGCGAGGATCGACAAGTTAACGCTCAAGGCTCCCGCGGCGTGGCGTGTCGAAAAGAGACTGGTTGAGCCGGGTTCGGGAGTCTTGCCGGGCGCTCCGCTGATGGTATTTGCTGATCTGTCCTCCTTCGAGATCGAGGTTCCGATGGCAGAGGCAGAGGTGCGAACCCTTGGAACAGCACCGCTGAAGATCATACGGGTTGCCGACGGTCAAACGGTTCAGGGGGTGATTGATTTTGTCGGGGCAGTTCCCGATGAGCAAACCAGGCGACGACGAGTGGTGATCAAGATTCCGGCTGAGGAGTTCAATCTGGAACCGTTAGAGACGGGCGGGGGCCTCGAGATGAGAGTGACCCTGGAAGTTCCTGATGATTCCGGTGGAGTGAGAATCCCCCACCGCTTTCTTGGCCGAAGACTTGAACAATGGGTTGTCCGTACCGAGCAGGGCAAGATATTTGTGGTTTCTCCGGTGCGATCCGACGATGAGGGCTGGATCGTGCTACCGGGTGATCTTCCCGTGGCCTCTGTTCTCGTCGAGTACCAAGAGGGGCAGCCTTGAGGAAAGCCCTGTCAGCGCTTCTCCGCTTCTCTGTCCCGGTCAATATCGTTTTCTTCGGTCTGCTTTTCTTTGCCTTTCTGGTGGCGATCCCACAGCTTCCGATCGAGGTCTTTCCCAACACTTCTTTTCGTCAGGTGCAGGTAGCTCTCCGTTACCCGGGTGCCTCGGCAGAAGAAGTGGAACGGTTGGTCACCCGGCCGCTGGAAGATGCAGTGCGCGGTCTGGAAGAAGTTGAATACGTGGCCAGCACTTCGGTGCCAGGTCGCAGCGAGGTGATCGTAAAATTTGATGACGAGGGAGATATCGAGCGGGGCTACGATCAGTTCAGGCTGCGGATTCTCTCATCACTCAACAGCTTGCCACAGGTCAACGGCAAGATTCTACAACCGATCTTCATGGAGCTTGATGTCGATGCCTGGGTGCCAGTGATTCAGGTGATGCTGGTCAATGCGCCAGAGGGTAATCTCAGCAAACGATCCCTGACAATCCTGGCCAAAGACCTTCGGGATCGCCTGAATCGAATTCCCGGAGTCAAACGGGTCGACTATGCCGGAGAAGAATTTGATCAATTTCAGGTGTCTCTCGATCCAGAGAAGCTAGATCGGTACAGCTGCACATTTTCAGAGGTGCTGGTGGCGCTATCTGCTCATGGTGGAACCCAGCCAGCGGGACAGATTGAAACTCCACTGGGAGAGCGATCGATTCGCATCGATACCCGTCCAAGGAATCCTTCCGAAATCCTGGAGGTGGTGGTTCGCAACGATGGAGAGGGCTCCTTTGTCACCGTTGCGGACCTGATGGATCCAGAGACAACGGGAGTGCGTCCGATATCTGAATCGGTCAGAAACAGCCTCGATGGCAAGGAGGCGATCGGTTGCAGGGTTCTCAAGGATCGAACATCCAATGCCCAGTCGATCCGGGATGCGGTACTGGCGGAGGTTGCTGAGTTCCGGATCGCCCATGCCGAATCACCGATAGAGGCTCATGCGATTCTCGACTCGACGCGCAAGATCAACAGTTCGATGGCGGTGCTGCATGACAGCCTGTTCCTGGCTCTCGGATTGGTCGTGGCCTGTTTGTTCTTCTTTCTTTCCAAAAAGAATCTGAAGACATCGGCTGTCGCCTTGTTGCTGACCGTGATCTCCACGGTGGTGGTCGCCGCCAGCCAGGATCTGAGACTGGAACTGCTGGCTCTGGGATCATTGTCTCTGTTTGTCTTCTTCACATGCAGGTCCGCAGTACTGACCGTCAGCGGAATCATGTTTTCGTTTCTTGGTACTCTGGTTGTTTTCTATACGATGGATCGAAGCATTAACGAGATCAGCCTGATCAGTTTTGTTTTGACAGTGGGTATCATCGTCGACGATGCCATCATCGTGCTGGAGAACATCCGCAGGCAGAGAGAGCTCGGAAAAAGCCCGAGGGAAGCGGTCGTCGAAGGGACTCTGGAAGTCATCGTGCCGGTGACCACTGCCACGTTGACCACGGTTGCAGCTTTCTTGCCGATGCTCTTGATGACCGGCACTGTCGGTGATTTCTTCTCGATTTTCCCGATTAGCGTTGCGACTGCCCTGGGGGTCAGCCTCATCGAGTGCTTGATCATCCTTCCAACGCACGTCAACGATTTGAACCGGTTGCTGGGTCCCGAACCGATCGTTGGAGAGGTGGGAATCGAGGGGATTGATAATTACCTTCAGCGTCCAGGATTGTCCGGAAAACTGTCTCGCTTCTACGACCGGATATTTTTGTGGAACCAGCAAAACGGCTTCCAGGTCTTGCTGTTCTCCGCAATCTTGTTTTTCGGGGCGATTGGTATCGTCGCCCAGAGTCTCATCGGACCCGGTTATGGCATGAGACCGATGCTGAAGCTGGAATTTTTTCCTGAAGATACCGGCGTTCTTAACATCGCCATCAACACCAAACCGGGAACCGGCCTGGATGGCACGGATCAGATTCTCCGCGAGGTTTCGAGGGAGCTCCGTGATACAGGGTTCGTCGAGGCGGCGGTGGGTTTGTCCGGAATGAAGCTCGATACGACCTATCGTCCCCAGTTCAGTCATCAGTTCGGATTGATCCTTGCCGAGTTTCCAGAACGTTCCGAGCGTGTATACGAGGATCCAAACGAGGCGATTGGTGTTCTTCGTGAACGGATGATGGGGAAGTGGCAAGAGCGAGGAGTGAAGCTTGAGATCTCCGCCCAGAAGGATGGCCCTCCGGTGGGTGCGCCGGTAACGGTGCGAATTCAGGGAAGCAATCTCGATGCAGTGGATGACGTGGCGCGCAGAACCTATCGGTTGCTCATGGAGTCTTCGCAAGGCGGTGGAAGGCTCGAGGGACTTGTCGATCTTGCCAGTGATCTCGATCAGGAGACGATGGCGCTCAATTTCATACCCGATGACAGGGCTCTGTCGGTCCACGCAGTAGATCCTCAACAGGTGAGAACCTTTGTCGCTGGCACCTTTGATGGGGTTTATGTCGGTGACTACCTGAGGTCAGACGATGAGATTCCAATTCGCGTTCGGATCCACAAGGAAGCCGTTGATGATCCAACTGCAATACTCCAGTTACCATTGACTCGTGGGCGCGATGGTGGAGTTCTGAGATTTGGTGAGATCGGAACCGTTGAAGGCAGCCAGGAACCAGGCATTCTGCGTCGTCGTCACTACCAGAGATCGGTCAACATCAACGGGAATCTGCTTCCGGATGCGTCGATCACATCCGATACGGTGGCATACGTGATCGAACAGGAACTGGGGCAGGAGGTCAGCTCCCTGGCAGGTGTCTCCTTCAGTTTCGAGGGAGAGGCGCAATCAACTTATCGATCCTTCGAGAGTCTATTCCTGGCGATGTGGATTGCTGTTTTTATCATCTATTTAATTCTGGCGATCCAGTTCCGGTCAGCGTTGATGCCTTTCGTGCTACTTTCCAATGCGATCTTTGCATTTACCGGAGTTGTTCTGGTGATGGCTCTTCTGGCTCTCTTTTCCGATCTGTTACCGCCTGGTCTTGTCAGAGCGGAACGTTCCTACATCACCATCATCGGTTTCATCGCGTTGGTTGGGTTGACCGGAATTGTCGTAAACGATGCCATCGTGCTGGTTGATTTCATCCAGCGTCGCAGGTCCGAGGGCTTTGGCCTCGATGAAGCCTTGCGTCGAGCTTCTCACGAACGACTGAGGCCGATCTTGATGACAACCATTTCGACCATCGCCGGTTTGTTGCCGATGTCGATCGGGGTTCCTCATTTTGATGTGAGATGGAGCCCTTTTGCGACGGTTTTCGTTTCAGGACTGATGGTCGCAACGGTCATGACTCTTCTGGTTGTGCCGGTTTTGTACCGATTCGTTGTTCATCTGGAGAGAAAACTGACGTTACCCCGGCATCAGCATGAAACTCATTCCTGATCGATGGGAGTCAGTTTCACCTGGCGAATGTTGATCAGGGCGACTGGTCCGACCTCCACCGCTTGCAGCACCAGATCCGTTTCGTCTCCGGGGGCGGTGATCTGAGCCAGCTCCCGCCACTGGAAACGATTCCATCCTGCGGTTTCCTTGTTCACCTCATGGGTGACCCGGTTAGCTCCCAGTTGAATCGACAGGGTTCCACCTGTAGCAGATGTGGCGACGGCGCATAACGCTTCGATCTGATACTTCTGTCCTGCGATGGCTTTGATGGGCCAGCTCGCGGTTGAGGTGGTGTCAGTCCAGTATCCCAGATTGGGTTCGTCATCGAGATCGGGTGCGTCGAGGGTTTCCAGGCGTAGAGTCCCACCCTGTATGTCGGCCCGGGAGGCGTGCAGGTGCAGTACTCCGTTACTGTCGGGTCGAAAGGCATTATCTACCACCGGCGGACCACTTAACTCGAGACGAATCACAGAAACGTGTTCGTCGGGATGCAGATCGTCCAGGGAAATGACCGGGAATCCTCCGTTTGATGTGTCGATGGACAGGTTCCGTCCTTCGATCCGGTCACCGAGCAGCACTGCCCTGTCGATCTTTGTGACGAGGCCTTCGATGGTCAGTTTGTCGTTGGCGGGCCAGTCATAAATATGTAGATAGAGATGATTCCCCTTCGTGGTACTGCGCCCCCATGTGAGTTTTTGCAGAGCACCTCTTGTTGTGCCATAGATCGCCTCGCCATTCACATCGAGCCAGCGCCCCATCGCCAGCAAGCGATCCACCATGATCAGCGGAATGGTTCCATCGTCATCGGGACCGATATCGAGCAGCAGGTTTCCTCCCTTGGAAACCAGGTCGATCAACATCTGGATGCATTCGGTACGTGAAGAATAGATGTCGTAGTTTTCAGCCCTGTTGAAGGCGAAGGAGTGGCCGATTCCCCGGCATTCCTCGAATGGACGTTGCTTGCGCATGCCCTTGCCTGATGAGTTACCGAGATTTCCGTATTCGGTGGTGGAATAATCCCCCACCTGACCCCGTAATCCTTTTCCCCAGCGATCATTGACCACGATATCGTCGGGATTCGCGGCGTTTTCGTAGATCCACTCGAGGATCTCCTCCGATCTCCATTCCTTGTCGGGGTAATCCCATTCGCCATCAGGCCAGAACACATCGGGCTGGTAGCGCTGAATGATGTCCTGGATCTGAGGAATCATCACTTCGTTGACGTAACGGGGTCGATCATTGGAATAGAGTGGATTATGCCATTCCATGAAGGAGTAATAGAGACCAGGACGAACTCCCTCTTTGCGACATGCAACGAACAGATCTTCCAGCAGATCTCTTTTCGGGCCTGTTTCGACACTGTTCCAGGGATAGCCGCGAACTTCGCTGGCGATGTTGCTGGGCCACAGACAGAAGCCATCATGATGCTTGCTGGTGATCACCATGTACTTGGCACCCGAGCGCCGAAATATTTGCGCCCATTCATCAGGATCATACAGTTCAGCCTTGAACAGCGGAGCGAACTCGCGGTACTCGAAATCTTCTCCGTAAACACGGTGATGGAATTTGCGCACCTTGCCGTCGTGACTGTTGCTGTCATACCACTTCTGGTACCACTCGGAGTATGTGCTGGTATCACAGAATGCCGGAACGGAATAAACACCCCAGTGGATAAAAATGCCGAACTTGGCATCGGAGAACCAGGCGGGGGTATCATGATGTGCCAGAGATTCCCAGGACGGTTCATATTCTCCCCCATCGATGGGAGCAGAGAATCCAGCCAGGGTCAGGGTGCTGAACAGGATGATCGTTGAAAACATGGTAAGCCTCCTGTGCTGCATCGAAGGCTCCAGGGAGGTTCGGGTCAAGCACCCGGTTGGTCAGGGCAAGGGCTCCAGAACAAAAATACTGCAAGGAATCCGCAGAGAGTCGAGAGATCGGTCCTCAATGGCCAATTTCCACTCCTCGAAGGTGAGATCGGGGCGAGTAAATCGAACAAAGGTTTTCCTCGATTGAAAGATCTTGTAGCTGGCCACCCGGGACGCCTCCCTGGCCGCGAGAGTGAGGGCTGACTCGAGCTCTGGGAGATGATGATCCTTCACCAGCAAGGTTGTTTTCTCGGAAGGAAAAGCGCCGCTGAGTTGTCGGGGATCGGTCGGCAGTGTTGCGAGAGGTTGTCCTTCACGAAGAGACAGGGTCGGAAGCATCGGGCTTCCGATGATGGCGATCGGCGTGTCCTGGCATCTCTTCGGAAATTGCGGAAGCGACCCGATGCCGATGGAGGGAAGTGCAATTCCCATCACAACAGCAAGCATGCCAGCGGCAGAAAGCGCACAGGTTTTCGGAGCACCCGCTGTGGATCCCGCCCACATCAGCAGCCAGATGCACGGGATGGCGATTGCTGCGATGAGTGAGCAGGAAAACCAACCGACGAAGGCAGCGATCAGCAGACAGGGGATGCCGAGCAAGACAGTACTCACCATCAGGTGTTTTTTCCGTGCGGCGGGGTTCATGGCTTCCAGATGAGACGATATGAGAATCGCCAGTATCGGTAATACCGGAATCAAATAGCGTTCAAATGTTTTGGTGAAGAAGAAGGGAATTGTCGAGAGGATGACCCACACGGCTAACCAGCGCTCCGGAGTCTCCAGCCCCTCCGCTTTTCTCTTGAGGAAAGAATAAAGAGCGCTGATTGCGATGATGGACCATGGCAGAACCAGACCCAGCAATCCACCGAGCAGAGATGGGATCGACTCCAGGTGAAGCCAGGAAATCTCGCGTCGGGCAATCTGTTCTTGCCATCTTTGTTGCAGAAGCTCGGGAAATCTATCGGCGACGACAAGCCACCAGGGGACCGTCACCAGCAGCATCAGGAACAAAAAGGCAGTGAGTTGTCCAGGACGTGCCGAAGGTGATCGTTGCGGACCGACAAGGAAAAGACTGATGGCACCGGTGACCCCGAACAGCAAGGCTACCGGTTTGATGAGTGTTGCCATTCCCAGCAACAGACCAGAGATGGCAGCCTTGCCAGCACCCCCTTCAGATTTCCAGCAGGCAAGTCTCTCCATCGAACAGACGATGAGAAAAGCCATCGGTACATCGAGCATTGCGCGGCGCGATTCGGTAGCCAGGCCAATCGTTGAGATGACGATCAGAAAGGTCAGTGTGGGATTTGCACCGCAGCATTTCTGTCCCAGTTTTGCGGTGAAGATGGCCAGCAGGGTTCCGGCCAGAACTCCCCAGAAACGAAGAGCCAGGGGACCAGATCCAAACCAATGCACCGAACTGGCCAGGAGCCAGTAATAAAGAGGGGGTTTCCGTAGGCGTGGTTCATCATTGAGAGTCGGAACCGTCCAGTCGTCGCTCTCGACCGTTTCGAGAACAGTCGGAAAAGTGATGTTGTATTCGTCACCCCCGGTGAGACTCGAATCGAGCCAGATGGAAGGGCCCAGAATCGCCAATCCCAGTAGCAGCAGGCTCAATCCTCCGGGCTCCTGGCGATACATCTGGTCCTCTTTTCGGTGTGAAGGATAGCCCGTGGCCACTACCATCCGGTACATCCAGATCGAGAAGAACGAAAAACTTTTTTTGAGGAGGGGTGTCATGTCATTGCTACCGATCGTCTTGAGCGCACTGTTGCTAACGTCAGCTGACACTCTGGCTGGAGATACCGTTCCCGGACTCAGTGCCGGTCCGATGGTCGGTGCTGTTGAATCGGGCCAGGTTCGGATCTGGTGTCGTGCTACCGATGCCAATCAGAAAATTGAGGCGACTCTCATCGATGCCGAAGGAGCAGAGCTGACCAGGACTGGCGCCAGGTCTACAGAAGATCGCGATTTGACCGTGGAGTTGATTCTGAAGGCGCAGCTGAGACCAGGACATCGCTACCGTTATCGAGTACTTGTCGATGGAGTTCCGGTTGCCGATGGGGCCGACCAGATCATTGTTGGACCTGCACAATCGAATGGACGCAGCACTCTCGTCTTTGGATCCTGTGCCAATCCGAAACGCTATGGTGAGGGCCAGATCTGGCAACAGATCGGTCAACGGGAACCGGATGCAATGGTTTTCATCGGAGATACCCCCTATATCGATACCACCGATTTGAATCGGCAGCGGGCCGCGTATCGGAAGTTCTGGCAGAATCCTTTCGTGGCGGCGTTGATTCGCCGTGTTCCCGTTCTGGGAACCTGGGATGACCACGACTACGGCCGAAATGATTCGGTGGGCAACATTCCCGGTCGTGCCAATTCGCGCCAGGCTTTCGCTGAATATCACGCCCTGGGACCGATTGGCGATGGGGCCGGAGGTGGAGTTTATTCAAAGCACCGGATCGGTCCGATTGAGCTGTTCATCCTGGATACCCGCTGGTACGGACAGACAGAGCCTTCCCCATTTGATGAAGACCGCCCGACCCTGCTCGGCGCTGCCCAGTGGAAATGGTTGCAGCAAGGACTGGAGAGTTCTCGCGCACCGTTCAAGATCATCACTTGCGGTATGATCTTCAATGGCGCGACTCGCCCCAACAAAGTCGATCACTGGGGTTATTATCCTCATGAGCGTCAGGCGCTTCTTGATCATATCCGGGAAAATGCCATCTCGGGTGTTCTGATGGTCACGGGGGATATTCACCGCACTCGTCATCTTTCCTATCCGGGAGAAGGTGGAGCCGGGTATCCCTTCGAGGAGTGGATTACCTCGCCTCTTGCCAATTCAGTGATCGATGCGGCGAATGCTCCCCATCCTTCACTTGTCTTCGATGGTGGGGAAACGAGTGTTTTTCTTCATGTCGAAGCAGATGCTACCGGATCTGAACCGCAGCTACGTTGTCAGTTGATCCGAGGGACAGGGGAAGTGATTCATGAGAAGGCTTATCGCCTCTCTTATTTTGTTGCCGATTCTGGTTCGAAAGAATAGCTGACAGCGCCCTGTCACTGAGCGGGAGCAAATGGAGAAGATGAAATCAGCCCCGTGCCGTGCTTCAGCTGGTGATAGCTCCCTGCATCCAGTTGAAACTGCTCGTTGGTTCCATCGGGCCAGAGAATCGTAACCTCAGCGGAAGTGGCTTCGGCAGGCAAGGTGAACAGCTGTCGCGGATCGTGACTTGAGAAGTAGGAGGACTGGACCCTGTGTTCACGCACCTGGGTGCGATTTCCCGAGCGAACCGTGATTCTGGCTCCGATCGCATCGATATTGCTAGCAGGAGGATTACCTTCCAGTTGTAACCCCAGCACCGGCGCCTTGCCGCTGCTATTGGAGCGCAAGAATCTCGGTGTTCGATTCCAGTTGGTGATCAACAGGTCGAGATCTCCATCGTCATCGATGTCGCCGCTAACCAGCGAGCGAGCCACCGTTTCTTCCGTCACCGGTCTGGCATAGTCGGTGAGGGTAAATCGATTTCCATCACCAAGAAACAAGTGGTCCGGCTGGGCAAAGCTGGAAACACCGCCACGAAAATCAGAAACGCGATCATTGATATGGCCGTTGGCGATGAAGATATCGAGATGGCCATCGAGGTTGGCATCGAGTGCTCGGATCCCGAATGCGATCAGGGGTAAGCCGGGGGGTGCGATACCGTTTGAAAAACTGGTTTCGAGGAACAATCCACCACCGTCGTTGCGATAGCAGGAGTTGGATTGCGCTTCCAGATTTGTGACCAGAATCTCTTCATCGCCATCACCGTCAAGGTCTGCCGCTTCGACACCCATTCCGGCTTCTGCCTTGGCGCCCTCTCCGTAAGCACAACCGGCCAGCAACGCTTCCTCATCGAATCGCAGCTTGCCTTCTTCTTTCCAGCGATTGATCAGTAGAAAGTTGGCTTCTCCATCGTTGGCAACATAGAGATCGGGGTCTCCGTCACCTTCGATATCGAGGGATACGACACCCAGCGCCTTGGCTGGATGCAGAGCGACCCCGCTTTCCATACTCACATCCTGGAAGTTACCGTTGCCGTCATTGATCAGTAAATAGCACGGCAGAGCAGGATAATTGCCAGGCCCGCAATAGATTTCATGTCCCTCCTGGATGCAGGGAATAAAGGAGTTCTCGTCAAATGACAGATAGCTACCGACGAACAGATCAAGATCTCCGTCGAGATCGACATCGACGAACGCGGCAGCACTCGAAAGGGTTTCAATCGAAATACCCCGAGCTAATGCCTCTTCACTGAAGTGGCCATTTCCATCATTGAGATACAACTGATCAGGCCCGTCGTTGGCTACAAAGACATCCGCATCGCCGTCTGCATCGATATCACCTATGGCGAGTCCGAGTCCGTGCGACTCGCCAGCGATCCCGAGTTCGATACCGCGATCAGCGAAGATGCCATCTTGCTGGATCAGCAAGGTGTCTCGGGGTGGAGAGCCATCGGGGTCCGGGGTCTTTGGAGCGCCATTGACCATGAATAGATCGAGATCCCCATCTCCATCGGCGTCAAAAAATCCTGCTCCAGATCCTATGATCTCGCAGATATGCCGTTTGCCACGGGCTCCGGCATCATGCTGGAACGGAATCAAATCATCCTCAACGGTGAAATAGGGCTGAACAGATGCGGGATCTGGTGTTGTGGATTGAGCACCGTCAGGTGCACCCCAGCAGCCCGCTGACAGGAGAAGTATGAAGAGATGTGTATTTCTCATCGAGCCTTCGCTCTGGTCAACAAGCGAATCAGTTCTCCGGTGGCTGAATCGTCCGGGAATTTCCTCTGGCGTATGATCAGTTCTTTTTGGGCCTTTTCATAATCGCTGATCGTGATCAAGCAGCGAATCACCTGTTCCTGTGCCGATCGATCATTGGGTTGGGATCGATAGGCAGCGATGTGGATTTTCAAGGCATCGCTGGCGGTTCGGATTTCCTTGTATGATTCCAGAATCGACCGGGCCTTCGCATCCTGTCCTGTTCTTCTGAGAGCGCCTGCGTAGGCCTGGAGTGCTTCCAGGCTGGCCGGATCATGACGAACCGCGCTCTGTAATTCAGTGACCGCTTCCACGTAGTTCTGTTCGTGGACGAGGATCTGACCAAGTTTCAGTGCGATGACCGACAGGATCTTTGGATCCCTGGATTGCAAACTTCGGGCTTTCTGTGCGGAGGCTTTTGCATCTTCGAATTTACCGAGGCGATACAGGGTCGCTGCGAGTTCTATGATTCCTGAAGCATTTTCTGGATCCCCTGCAACCATCTTTTCGATGGCACTCAGAGCGCCGACCGTATCGTTGGAAGCCAGATAATTTTCATACATCAACTGGTACAGGGTCGCCCGGTGAGGGGAGTTGTCAGGTAACGATGAGATGGTCTTCTCGAGGATTGCCAGGGCCTTGTGCGGTTTCTTTGCGGTTTTGAACTCTCTGGTCAGCAACCAGACCACGTCAACATTGGCGGGTGCAAGGTCGTGTGCGGTTTGAAATGCAGTGATCGCCTGATCGGTTCGGCCCAGATCAGAGGCACACTCTCCCAGGATACGAAAAGCGTTTGAGTTCTTTGGACCCAACCGCGTTGCATTGGTCGCAAATTGCAGTGCCTGTAGTGGTGCTCCACGCTGTTGCATGCAGATGGCGAGAGTTTGCTGGATTCGTGTTTCGTTTCGTTCGGGAGACACCTTCAGCAATTGCCGGAAGGATCGTTCCGCCTCACCGTAAGCCTGGAGTGATTGGGATACATCGGTGATCGACTTTGCGGCAATAAAACTGATTTTGCCCAGCAGATGCAAGGCGTCGGGATGAGCCGGGTTGCCGTTGAGGATGTTGCGACATTGCTTTGCGGCGCTGGCCAGATCTCCTGCCTGGAAACTGGCTTCTGCTGACGCCAGTTCCGGATCCTGCTTCATGGCAACGGGGGTGAGGATCAGAGAAAGTGCCAGTACCGTTGTCAGAGGGTGAAGCAATAACAAGACAAACTCGATTCCATGACGATCTCAAGGTGATCAGGTCCCGATCGATGCTCCGACATCTGAACGATCCAGTCAAGATGTGAACTGCCTTTACCGCTATCATGCTTCCGCGAGCCGCAAAGACGTGGCTCAGAAGTGGGGTTGAATGCGACTCTTGTTGATCGGTACTTTTCTGGTGACCGTCTGGTCCTTTATCGGTGCAGTCGATCTGTTCACGTGGTTCTTTGAATTGATGATGGGTGCCGCCGGCATATTGATTCTGGCTGCGACACAGAAGAAGTTCCGTTTCTCAAATTTCTTCCTGTCTGTGGTTTTCATCCATTACGTCATCCTGGCACTGGGAGCCCACTACACCTATGCGGAGATGCCTCTCTTCGACTGGATCAAGGAGCAGTTCGATCTCCAGAGAAACCACTTCGATCGGGTGGGACATTTCATGCAAGGAGTGACCCCAGCCCTACTGGTGGTTGAATGGCTGATGCGGCGCTCCGAATTGACCAATATGAAAATCATATCCACGATGGCGGTTTGCGCCGCCCTGGCATTCAGTGCCTTCTACGAAATTCTGGAGTGGTTGTGGGTGATTGCATTTTATCCCGATAGCGGACCGGAGTGGCTTGGTATGCAGGGAGATCCCTGGGATGCCCAGGGGGACATGTTCATGGCGTTATGTGGTGCTCTTCTCGCCGTCACTGTCCTGTCTACTTTTCATCGCCAGTCGATCAAGAAGCAAGAGTCGTGAGCGTCAATTGAACAAAAAGAAAAGGGGACGAGGTGGTAAACACCTCGTCCCCTTTTTTGAAACCGTACTATTGATCAGAAAGCGCGCCGTTGGGCATTGAGGCGAATCTTTTCAGCGTACTTGTCCCGTAACCTGGTGTGGCGACTTGTCAGATCGATGGAACGACCGTCGATCCACATCGCTTCGACCTGGGTGGGGATCTCCAGCGGATCTCCATCGGTGATGATCATCGTCGCTGATTTACCTCGAGTCAGTGATCCGTATTTGTCAGCCACGCCAAAGATCCTGGCGGTTGCCAGGGTGATTGCTTCCAGCGCTTTTTCCGCTCCGAGGCCGTAGGCTGCGGCTGTTGCAGCGTGGTACGGCAGGTTGCGGACATTGGAAGTGTCAAAAGCACCGATACAGAATTCGACACCGGCGTTTGCCAGTGTTGCCGGGCCGGTGAACGGTTCGTCGTATGCGGAATCGCGTTTCGATGGGAGACGATGAACCGGTCCATAGATGACAGGTACATTCCGTTCCGCAAGAAAGGCTGCTACCTGTGGAGCATCTCGTCCGCCACAGATGACAGGCTTTAGCTCTTGCCCGAGTGCCCATTCGACCGCGGCGCGGATTTCACGGGCTCCATCGACATGGATGAAAACGGGTGATGTACCCTCTACCGCTGATCGAAGTCCTTCGAGCCTCAGATCGGGTGCGTCTCCGTCGGCGATCTTGGCACCGGCCGGCCGGTTATTGCAGTAGATCTTCGCCTGATTGAACAGCTCGCGAATTTCTTCGACGCGAGCGTTGCGAGAAGCAGAACGTGGATCGTCATCGGCGCGAGGATCGACCGTCTGGGTGCCGGCGCGATCATGTGAGTGTCCATGTCCGTGGCCGTGAGAGTGAGCATCTTCATCTTCGAAGAAGCGTCGACCCCTGCCCATCGATGGCCACTGGATCTCGATGCCCAGAGACTGGGTGACGGCGAGGTCCTCCCAGGACCAGCCATCGAGACGTAACAGGGCGGATTGTCCCGAGATCAGGCCGCCACTGGGCCGTGTCGCTGCCAGTGCGATGCCGTTGGCGCGGGCCACTGGGATATGTTCACTATCAGGATTCACCGAGCTGGCCGCTCGTGCATTTGGATTGAGCGTTCCTGTTTCTCGCTGATCGTTGGTTGCCCGAACCGAGTTGATTTCGATGAGACCCAGGCTGGTCGCCGGTGCGATGAGCCCCGGATAGACATGCTTGCCCTGTGCCTCGACGATCTGACAGTCGGCAGGAAGCTGCACGTTGGTGCCGATGGCGACAATCTGTCCACGATCAAAGAGGATGGTGCCATTGGCGATGGGAGCTCGATCCACCGGATGGATTGTCGCACCGACGATGGCGATGGGTCCGGCCTGTTCAGGAGCAGGAACCGGATCGGAACCAAAGATCGCTGAGGATCCACCACAAACGATCACTAGCAGTAACACCGAGATGGAGTTGGTGATTTTGTGAGAGAAGTTCATCGGCTTCCCTCCTCTCCGGTTTCCTCGGTACGGGGCCCACGGGCCCTGCCGAGTTGAGAATCCAGGATGATGGAGATGAGCGACTCGCGACGCTCCTTGTCGCGCTGGCGCATCGCCATGTCTTCATTGCGATCAAAGAAGCGCTGTCCTTCGATCCAGGTTTGTAGACAGATGGTATATCCAGATAGTGGATCTCCTGACCAGATGACAAAGTCGCCATCCTTGCCAGGTTCCAGCGATCCGAGCCGATCATCGAGGCGAAGCTGATAAGCGGCATTCAGGGTGACAAACTTGAGAGCTTCTTCCGGAGGCACATCGCCATACTTGACCGCCTTGGCGGCTTCCAGGTTGAGACGACGAGCCAGTTCGTCCGAATCAGAGTTGAAGGAGACGTTCACTCCCGCTCTGCGCATCAGCGAGCCGTTGTAAGGGATCGCATCGTAAACCTCGAATTTGTAGGCCCACCAGTCGCTGAAGGTTGAACCTGCTGCGCCATGGAGTGCCATCTCTGGTGCGACCTTGTAGCCCTCAAGAATGTGCTGGAAGGTCCCGATGGTGAAGCCGAAGTCCTCAGCCACCCGCATCAGCATCAAGATCTCGTCCTGGCGGTAGGAGTGACAGTGCACAAGTCGGTCGCCTTCGAGGATCTCGACCAGAGCATCGAGCTCCAGATCTCTACGCGGCGGAAGCATCGTAGAGCGGTCGGCGTTTTCCCAGCGGTTCCAGGCATTCTTGTACTGGTTTGCGGCATGGAAGGAGTCTCGCATCACCTGCTCGACGCCCATTCGTGTCTGTGGGTAACGCCCCGTTGCCTCATTGCCCCAGTTTGATTGCTTGACGTTTTCACCGAGGGCGAACTTGATCATCGCTGGTGCGTTTTCAATCTTCATCTGTTCGGCGGGTAATCCCCAGCGCCATTTGACGACGGCACTCTGTCCACCAATCGGATTGGCACTGCCGTGAAGTAAGTGGGCAACAGTGACACCGCCGGCGAGCTGTCGGTATATGTTGATGTCTTCGCAGTCGACCGAATCACCGATGCGAACTTCAGCGGTTACCGCCTGGGTGCCTTCATTGACCCCTCCGCGGATTGCTGTATGAGAGTGGGGATCGACAAGTCCTGGAGTTACATGCAAGCCGGAACCATCGATAATGTGAGTACCCTTGGTCGCAGTGAGGTCCTGGCCCACCGCCATCACCTTGCCACCCATCACCAGAAGATCTGCATTTTCAACGATACCCTCGGGACCACTGGTCCAGATGGTGGCATTGGTGATCAACACCGAAGGTGGTGAGAAGGGTTCAGCTGTCGACCCGAACGCCCCCAGAGGTTGAGGAAGATCTCGATCGATAAAACCGTCGAACTTGTCAGCGGTGATGGCGTTGCCTCTACTACCGCTTCCACCACCCCGCCTGCCAGAAAAGAAGGCGGCTGCACGATTTCCTCGTGTGCCTCCTGGTGGTCGGCCAGCCACCCCGCGTCGTCCTGCCCCACCACGTCTGGTGCTGCGAGCAGGTGCGTCACCCTCGTCGGAGGATTGGGCTTGATCGCCGCCACGGTCGCCATCTTGGTTTTCCGGCGCGTCGCCGGTGCGGATGGCAACAAACGGCACAGAGAAGAGGGAAGGACTGGTGACGGTGCCACGGATTTGACCATCGCTACCCAGAGTTCCACCGATTCTGACAAAACCGGAATCTCCGAAAGATTCTCCCGGCAAAGTGATGCCGATTTCATTGCCCTGGCGGTTCAGGCGGCTTCGTCGAACCTGCTCTTCATTGTGATGAACCGTGAGCTGCGGTGAACTTTCCGAACCCGATAGAACGACACTGAGTTCTACAGGATTCTCCGGATTGTTGATCGTCATCGCCCAGGTACCACGGATATCGGGATCTGGTTCCGACTGATTCTGATGACGTGTGCCATCGATCCAGACTTCAACACAACTTTTTCCCTTTTCGAAAGGTGATCCATCAAAGACTGCAAGCATCGCAGTTTTTCCAGGAGCAACCCTTCCAAATCGATCTTCGACTCCGATCAATCGTGCCGGTTCGGTGGTTACGGCTGCCAGAGCGAAATCTGCAGGGAGCCCTCTTTCGATGGCGTTGCGTACACTGCTGGCGAAGGAAGCGGGAGAATCGAGACCACGTGAAGTGAGTGTGAATTGAACCCCCGCACGACGAAGTCGCTCCGGATTCTCCGGTGCATGCGCCCACTGTTCGAGGGTGCCGAGAGTGACTCCGGCGTCTCCCGAGGCACCAATCACGGTGGGTGTTTCCGGGAAGTTGACCGGCAGGATGATGGTGTTGGTGATCGGATTGTTCATCGCGGCGACTTCATCGATCCACAGGTATTCCTGCCCGTTGCCGTAATACCAGGTGTTTACCTGGGGGAACTCATCCAGCGCCTTGTTGATCGCCAGCATTTCGAGGACGTCACGGGTCCTGATCGCCAGCGGCCTCCGGGTGTCAATCACCGGGAACAGAGCTTCCAGAGATAGGTTTGATTCCGGTCTCTGCAGATGATCCGGATGGGCGCGGTAGGAGTTCCATGCTTCACGGTACCAGTTGGCATCCAGCAGGGTCTGGCGGAACAGAGCCATCGCTCCCATGCGCGAGGCGGGATAACCGGCGCCTCGACCCCAGCCTCTCCCCGCCTGCAAGCCGCCACTGATGGCAACATTGTCTTCGATGACGGCACGACGATCTGCTCCACCGGTCATGCGGGCAAAGATCACCGAGCCAGAGAAGATCCCCTGATCTGGACTGGCCAGTACGTTGGTGAAGCCCGCTCGTCTGAATTGCGAAGCGGCTTCAGAATCGATGACGAAACCTTCAGCGGTGTCATGTTCTGGCTGAACCTTGGAGTTCCAGTTTCTGCCGGCACGGGAACTGTCGCCGTCCAGCTCTGTTTCAATGCGGTAGTCCATATCGATAAAACCAGCCGTGATGACTCGTTCGCTTCGATCCCAGATACGAGCGTTGGCGGGAATCTGGACCTCGGTACCGACATCTGTGATGACACCGTCCTCGATGAGGATGGTGGCCGATTGAATGACCTTGCCTGGTTCTGTGATGACCGTTGCACCGGTGATGGCATGGACTTCCGGTATCCGACGTTCGATCCCTTCTCGGGGTTCGGTTTGGGCCGGAAGTGCCTGACAGGCGCAGAAGATCGTCACTAGACAGGCGAAGAGACGCATCCCTCGAAACATGGAGGAACATCCTTCCTGGAGTTTGTATTGAACAGTGGATCGTACGCGAAACGGGGGCCGGGATCAGGTCTGATTCGGGAGGTTCAGGGGAGGAATCGTATCCCTATAGATAATAAGGAGTTAAAAATCACATTCTCGGCCTTAGGGAAGGCAAAGAAGATCATCCTCGGTGCGATCAGGCCCCTCCGCTGGAAACGGTGCCGCCGGTGCCGGTGCCGAGGAGAAAAGATATCCGAGCAGAGCTACCGGGTCGGCGATGTCAACCTGGCCGTCATCGACGGTGTCGAGAGCATCGAGGCAGTTGGGAGTCCCGGTTCCCATGAATAAAAAGCCGAGCGCGCCGATGGCATCGCCGATTCCCACTACTCCATCTCGGTCTGCATCTCCGCGGAGGAATCGATCCTGGATGATCACTTCTCCTGTCATGCCAAAGGTGACGTGAGGGATACAGAAGTAGGGCAGCACCATCGGATCGTTGAAGGTGTATTCAAAGATCGGGTTGAGATCGGATGACTCTTCATCAAATAGGGCCCCTGGCTCTTCGATGGTGCCAGGTAATCCTCCGGCAACCCCACTCGTGACGGTGTGAAGCATCTCCATCGGTTCGTGAACCCAGCGTATCCGGTCTCCTTCAAAGATCTCGCTCAGTGGTGGTATGTAGGCATTGTCGACCACGCTGACCTCGAAGGTCAGGGTATCGTCGAGAACGGTGATGGAGCCGACCTGGGCGGGGCTATTGCTATCGAAGAAGCCGATGATCTGTCCCATGTCGTTAAAAGTGTGAGTGTAGGAAGGGTTCTGTGCATTGATGATGGCGGAGAAGAGGGCGCCGGGTTCGTCATTGGTTCCCGGGGTTCCTCCCGGGACGCCGCTATTGAGGTTGTGATCTCCGGCGATCCAGTTCCAGGTGACCGTGTCGCCCGCCTCGATGGTGAGGCTTGTCGGCAAGAATGCCGAGGCAAAGAAATTGATGACGTGGTCTTCTGCCCAGGACAGGGGGGTCGCTAGCAGTGTCAGTACCAGACACAGATTCTTCACTCGCTTTGGGCTCATCATCTGCCCTCTCTAGGCAAGAAAACCGAGCGGTGTAAACAGACTCGGATTCTCAGCCGCAGCGATGTCGTAGCCGGGCATGAACTGGTTCATCGTATCCGGGGCATCGCCAAAGTGCTGCTGAAAAATCTCCGAGAAGACTACCCTGAAATCGGTGTTTGCTGCCAGGTAGCGATTGTTTTCCGAGAAGAGGGCTCCTGCTTCCCAGGTCGAGGGGTCGCAGTTGTAGACGCCTCCGACGACCGGGCCGCCGGCGATGAACATGGCAGTGCTGGCGCCGTGGTCGGTTCCCTGGGAACCGTTTTCGATGGAGGTGCGACCAAACTCGGAGATGGTGACAACGATGGTGTCTTCCCACATGCTTTGTAGATCGCGAGACAGAGCCTGAATTCCCTGGGCGAGATCCCCCAGGATATTTGGATGACCACCCGTGATCTGGCCCTGGTTGGTATGGGTATCCCATCCTCCGATGTTGACCCCCAGAACCGTCGCCGGAGTTCTCTTCAGTAGCATGGCAATTTCTGTGAGCTGTTGCCCGAACGAATTGGCCGGATAGATCGCACCGTTTTCCGGTACATATGGTCCTTGTGCGAGTGCTTGTTGTACGGTGTCGACCGATTCTCCCAGTTTGACTCCGGTCGGCATCAGGATATCGCGATAGGATGCTCCTTCGGCATCAGGTTTGCCGCCATAGATGCCATAAAAACCGCGTCCGTCGGTTCCGTTGGGTGTGCTGGGCAGCACACCAAGGAAACGGGCCACCTCTGCGAGTGTTCCGGAGAAGGAGTAATCTGCAGTGGCGGGGAAAGCTGGCATCGGTACCGGGCCGCGCATCGAGATCGGTAACGTATCGTCGAGGAATGCCCCGGGGAACGGATTATCAGCGAACCCGGGAACATTGGCAAAGCGGCGATAGATGAATCCTTCCTCGAGTGTTTCATCACCGGGCACCCCATTTTCCCAGAATTGCTGGGCACTGAAGTGGCTGCGCGATTGTTGCGGATAGCCGACGCGATGCAGGATCGCGAGATTGCCGGGGCCGGTGATGCCGTTCAGTGAGGTGTGGTTGTAGATTTCCATCATCGGGCTCATAGCAGGATGCAACTGGGCAAATCCATTACCGAGATCGATGGCCTGGGTGTCATTGATGAAGAGAGTGGGGCGAGTTGCCTGGCTGTAATCGGTGTCGCCACGTGGAATGACGGTGTTGACGGCATCGTTACCACCGCGCTGGAAGATGAAGACCATCTTCTTGGCGCCGGTGCCGGAACCCATCGGACCGGCGAGCAGCTTCCTGGCCAGGAAGTTGGGGCCAGCAAGGGGCGGAAGGATCAGTCCCAGTGCGGCGAGTCCGCCGTTTCGGAGCAGGTCTCTGCGGTTCAACATGGTGTTCTCCTGTTTCTCTTACTGGAATTGCCAGCGTGGCATGCTCAGCATGAAGCCGACCATGTCACGAATTCGGGCCAGGTAATCGGTAGCGTCTGGATTTAACGGCCAGGCCAGGCCATCCAGATCAGTTTCCAGGTAGTCGATCACGACGCACTTTTCCGCTTCGGTGAGGGAACCCTGGAACAGCACCTCGTCAAAGATTTCAATCACTTCAACCGATCCAAGACCCAGTGCTGGGTCGACAAAATTCTCAACGGTCCAGCGGTAATCATTGTCGACATTGGAGGCGAACCTGCGGGCGAAGTTGACCCGTTCCAGCAAAGTTGTGGTGCCGATCCAGTCGAGACCGATTTCGGAAAATCCATCGGGTTCATCGCGCTGGAACAGGTTCATGCCCATGTCTCTCATCAAGTTCACCAGATCGTCAGTGCTGGCGTTGGCATTCAAGGAACGCAACGTTGAATTGATGAACTCGATGGGGGTTTTGACCTTGGAGCGGGCATTGTTCAGATCCCAGAAGGGGCCCTGCTGCTGGCTGGGATCGAACAGGGTTTCGAGGACGGTACCGATATGACCGGGACGAGCTGTCGAGAACCAGCTGGCGATCATGTTCGCCAGCAATCCCTGCAATTCGAGCGGCGCCGTTCCATCACTGACAGTGGCCAGTGAGATCTCATCGGAGACAAATCTCTGGATCAACTTGATGCAGATGAACTCCGCGGTTCCCGGATGGGCAGCGAGGGCATCGATGACATCGATTCCATCGAGAACGCCATCGGTTCCGAGGCGATCACCAGGGATATCGATCTGATAAGGAGTTCCCGCGAAAATCGTCTTCGGTCCAAAGTCGTGTTGATCCGGGTTGAAGCGGAATTCCCAGCGCCCCTGTCGGTTGTTGAGATCGATGTGGCGAGAAGTGGGCACATTCGAAGTGACTCGAGGCAGGAACGAGCAGTCACCGTTGGTGATTGTCCGATTGTGTACCTGAGCTGCCAGCACGTTGGTGCCGGTGACCATCAGGGAACGATGGTGGTCGAGATCGATGCGTAGTACCCGCCCATTGGCTTCATGATTTCCAGAACCCGAGGTGAATGGTGGAGGGGTCCCTCGCCCATTCATCGAGCTGCTTCGGCCGATTTCGGTACCGTTGAGATACAGTACCACCCCATCGTCGTAATCGACTTCCAGTTCGAGGCGATCGGGTGTGGCAGGATTGTTGACGGTGAATGCTTTTCGAGCATAGAAACTGATGTAGTTATTCTCCATGTCATCGAGCACGGTGGCGTCATCGTTATCGCCCATTCCGATGCCGGTGGGCCCAGTCAGCCAGGTCGAATCATCAAAACCTGGTTGTGCCCAGCCGGTGGTTGGTTCTCCGAGGGCATCCGGGGTCGGCTCTTCGGTCCCCTTGAGATATTTCCACTCCTCCCCGATTTCGATCAGCGGAGTTTCGATCCAGGAGTGGTGGTCAGTGGTGACCGGATTCGTGATGTAGTCCGGGAATCCCTGGACCATCTCATTTGGAATTCGAGTGAAGGTCCAGCCGGTGAAGACGCGGGCCAGCTGTTCGATATCGGCCTGGGTATAACCGTTGTCAACGCCGAGAGTATGTAGCTCGAGGATCTCTCGGGAATAGTTCTCATTGGGTTCTGCTGCGAAATTGAGAATGTTATCGAGATAGATCAGCATCGGCACACCGCCAGCACTGCTGAGCAGTAGATCTCCAAAATAGCCCAGCGCATTCTCGCGGAAGAAATCATATTCTTCAAACTCCAGTGTCGAGGAATGCAACCGGCCCGCTGTTCTGCTGCCCAGTATGCGGAAACCGTATCGATTTCTGAGTTCCCGGAACAGGTCACGTAACTTCTGTTCATCGGTGGTGAAGTGATTTTCCCAGAACTCACCGAGCACCGTTTTTAGCTGCCGTTGCGAGTAGATACCTCGGATGAAGGTGAACCGCTGAAGATTTCCATCTGACAGGATTACCTGACGTGGTTCGGCGGTGCTAAAGATCTGCGAGACAATGGACGGATCCAATGTGAAGTCGCTGCTGTTGGGAGTGTCATGACCCTGGATCGCCAGAGTATTGAAACCGGGCTGTAGCAGCGAGGCGGGAATGGAGTAGTACTCAGGGATTCCCGATTCATGAGAACCGTCGGAATACTGGTTATGGGGAGGCGGATTTCCGACCAGATTGGGATTGCCATTGCTCCTGACGCTTCTGGCGATTTCAACGCCATTGACGTAGGCGACAAAAGCATCGTCGTAAAGCATCTTGAGATAGAGTTCAGGAAGAAACGCAGGGTCCCCGAGAATGAACTCGGTTCGGATGTATATCGAGGCCAGATCGGTAGTGGTGAACTCGTCGAATTCGGTCACGTCGTCGTTATCGCCACGGCCAAATCCTGCCGTGCCCGTTGGCCAGCTCGAGTCATCGAATCCCGGTTGTGCCCAGTTTGCAGGAGGCTCCTCGAAGCCGAGGAAATAGCGAAACGGTGCATTCGGGCGCAACCGAAAGGTTTCGTCGGTAACCGGAATCTCTGCCGTGAAGAGCTGCTCTAGCTCCGCCAGGACCGGATTGTTCGGTTCGATGCCGGTTGCGGGATTCAATTGTGCGTTGAGGTACGAATCGATGCCTTCTGACAGCACCTGGTCAACATCGCCTGGGCGTGGCCCATAGGTGATGCGATGCAGCAGATGGCCGGCGGCAAGCCGCGCTGGATCCGCACTGCCATCACAGGAACTGTGGAAGCAGCCGATGCTGTCCAGCGTCGGATCGAGGCCGCATTCCATGGGGCCAGGGTCGGGAGGCATTGGTCCACCCGAGAAGATGTAATCGAGCAAATAGACCGGATCTCCCACGTCGATCGATCCGTCATCATTGGTATCGGCGGAGTCCAGGCAGTCGATGTTGTGAGCACCGAGGAACAGATAGCCGAGAACAACTATCGGATCCGAGATGTCGATGCTGGCATCGTCATTCACATCACCTCGTCGAAACGGTGCATCTGCTGCTGTAACAAAAGTGGTGGAAATAAATATAACCACACATAAAAAAAATGAGCATGGGGCGTGGTTTTGATATGACAACTTCAACCTCCACATAATTTTTGCATCTCCCTTCGTTCTGGATTCAGCAAGATAGACACATGGAATCCACACAGGGACTTCACCTATTATAATTTTGAAGGAAGTAATCTGGAAGTGTCGAAAGCTCCAGGCACGAAACGAAAACCAAAGAACCACAGCCCGCCAGTCAGCACTGACAGGTACGTCAAGTTCAATCAGGTATTTTATGAACCTTGACGATCCAGATCGATGTCGTGATGTCGCTCGCCTCGGTGCTGAGGGAGATCGAAAATTGCTGGCACAAAGAATATCGAAGACGTGGAATTGCGCCCACGACAGAGGAGCCGCGCCCCATGTCTCAACAACACGGGATCATCAGCGGCCTTGCCCCGATCAATAACCCGGTCCTACGCGAGGAAACCGAGCGGAGTGAAGAGGTCGGGATATTCGGCAGCTGCAAGGTCGTAACCAGGCATGAACTGACCCATCGTGTCGGGAGCATCACCGAAGTGTTGTTGGAAGATCTCCGCGAAAATCATCCTGAAATCGGTGTTTGCCGCCAGGTAACGATCGTTCTCGGTGAACAGGGCCCCCGCTTGCCAGGTTGAGGGGTCACAGTTGTAGACTCCTCCGACTACCGGGCCACCTGCCACAAACATGGCAGTGCTGGCGCCGTGGTCGGTTCCCTGGGAACCGTTTTCGATGGAGGTGCGACCAAACTCGGAGATGGTGACAACGATGGTGTCTTCCCACATGTCTTGTAGATCACGAGACAGAGCCTGAATTCCCTGGGCGAGATCTTCGAGGATATTTGGATGGCCGCCGGTTATGCGACCCTGACCGGTATGGGTGTCCCAGCCTCCGATGTTGACTCCTAGCAGTGTCGCCGGAGTCCTCTTCAGCAACATGGCAATTTCAGTGAGCTGTTGTCCGAAGGTGTTGTTGGGATACACCGCACCGTTTTCCGGTACGTACGGCCCCTGGGAGAGTGCTTGCTGAACGGTGCTGACCGATTCACCCAGCTTGACTCCGGTTGGCATCAAGATATCGCGGTAGGGTGCCCCTTCGGCATCAGGTTTACCGCCATAGGCGCCGTAAAAACCGCGCCCATCGGTTCCATTGGGTGTGCTGGGCAGTACTCCGAGGAAACGCGCCACATCTGCGAGCGTGCCGGAAAAAGAATAATCTTCAGAGGCGGGGAAGGCTGGCATCGGTACCGGTCCTCGCATCGAGACCGGCAAGGAGTCATCGAGGAACGCACCGGGGAACGGGTTGTCAGCGAAGCCAGGAACATTGGCAAAGCGGCGGTAGATGAACCCCTCGTCGAGTGTTTCATCGCCCGGTACCCCATTTTCCCAGAATTGCTGGGCACTGAAGTGGCTGCGAGATTGTTCCGGATAGCCGATGCGATGCAAGATCGCGAGGTTGCCGGGACCGGCGATCCCGTTCAGTGAGGTGTGATTGTAAATTTCCATCATCGGGTTCATCGCAGGATGCAACTGGGCAAATCCGTTGCCGAGATCGATGGCTTCGGAGTCATTGATGAAGAGAGTTGGTCGGATTCCTTGACTGTAATCCGCATCGCCACGTGGAATGACGGTGTTGACGGCATCGTTGCCACCGCGCTGGAAGATGAAGATCATCTTCTTGGCATCGGTGCCCGCACCAGTTGGACCGGCGAGCAGCTTCCTGGACAGGAAGTTGGGGCCAGCAAGTGGCGGAAGAATCAGTCCCAGTGCGGCGAGTCCACCGTTACGGAGCAGGTCTCTGCGATTCAACATGGTTATCTCCTATTTCTCTTACTGGAACTGCCAGCGTGGCATGCTCAGCATGAAGCCAACCATGTCACGTATCCGCGTCAGGTAGCTGGAAGCGTCTGGATCGAGCGGCCAGGGCATGCCATCCAGATCGGTTTCCAGGTAGTCGATCACAACGCACTTTTCCGCTTCGGTGAGTGACCCCTGGAACAGCACCTCGTCGAAGATTTCCAGCACTTCAACCGATCCAAGTCCCTGTGATTGATCGACAAAGTTCTCGACGGTCCAGCGATAATCATTGTCGACATTGGAGGCGAACCTGCGGGCGAAGTTGACTCGTTCCAGCAAAGTTGTGGTACCGATCCAGTCGAGACCGATTTCCGAATATCCGTCCGGTTCGTCGCGCTGGAACAGATCCATCCCCATATCCTTCATCCAGTTTGCCAGATCGTCGGTACTGGCCAGGGCATTCAAGGAACGCAACGTTGAGTTGATGAACTCGATGGGGGTTTTGATCTTGGAGCGGGAATTGTTCAGGTCCCAGAAGGGGCCCTGTTGATCGATGGGATCAAAGACGGCTTCGAGAACCGTTCCGATATGACCGGGGCGGTCGGTGGAGAACCAGGCGGCAATCATGTTTGCCAGCAATCCCTGCAATTCGAGTGGTGCCGTTCCATCATTGACAGTAGCCAGCGAAATCTCATCCGATACGAATTTCTGGATCAACTTGATGCAGATGAACTCCGCGGTGCCCGGATGGGCAGCGAGAGCCTCGACGACCTCGATTCCATCGAGAACCCCATCTGAACCGGTTCGGTCGCCAGGGATATCGATCTGATAAGGGGTTCCCTCGAAAATCGTCTTCGGTCCGAAGTCGTGTTGCTGCGGGTTGAAGCGGAAATCCCAGCGCCCCTGTCGGTTATTGAGATCGATGTGACGAGCAGTGGGCACGTTGGAGGTGACTCGCGGCAGGAACGATGTGTCATTGCTGGCGATGGTGGTGTTGTGAACTTGCGCCGCCAGCACGTTGGTTCCGGTGACCATCAGGGGACGGTAGTGATCGAGGTCGATGAGCAGTGGGCGTCCGACCTCATGACTTCCAGAACCAGAGGTGTACGGTGGAGGAGTTCCGCGTCCTTCCATCGTTCCACTGCGGCCAACTTCAGTACCGTTGAGGTACAGCACCACACCATCGTCGTAGTCGACCTGTAGCTCGAGACGATTCTCCGTGGCCGGGTTGTCGATGTTGAAGGTCTTGCGCGCGTAGAAACTGATGTAGTTGTTCTGCATATCATCGAGCACCGTGGCGTCGTCGTTATCGCCCATTCCGATGCCGGTCGCTCCGGTCAGCCACGTTGAGTCATCGAAGCCGGGTTGAGTCCAGGCGATGGTCGGTTCTCCGAGAACATCCGGAGTGGGCTCTGCCGTGCCCTTGAGATACTTCCAGTCCTCTCCCAGTTCCACCATGTCGGTGGTGTCCCAGGAGTGGTGTTCGGTGGTGACCGGATTGGTGACATAGTCCGGGAATTCCTGGATCATCTCGTTGGGAATGCGGGTGATGGTCCAGCCGGTGAAGACGCGGGCCAGTTCTTCGATATCGGTCTGGGTATAACCGTTGTCGACACCGAGGGAGTGTAGTTCGAGGATCTCGCGAGAGTAGTTTTCATTGGGCTCGGCGGCGAAGTTGAGGATGTTGTCGAGGTAAACCAGCATCGGGACACCGCTGGCGCTACTCAGCAGCAGATCGCCGAAATATCCCAGCGCGTTTTCGCGGAAGAAGTCGTACTCTTCAAACTCCAGGGTTGAAGAATGCATCCGAGAAGCTGTGGTGCTGCCGAGGATTCGGAAGCCATATCGATTTCTCAGGCTTCGCATCAGGTCGCGCAGCTTTTCTTCGTCGGTGGTGAAGTGGTTTTCCCAGAACTCACCCAGCACGGTTTGTAACTGTCGGTTCGAATAGATGCCCCGGATGAAGGTGAACCGCTGCAGGTTAAAGTCGGCGATGATGACCTTATGGGTTCCGGTGGCACTGAAGATCTGGGAGACGATCGACGGATCGAGAGTGAAGTCACCATTATTGGGAGCATCATGACCCTGGATCGCCAGGGTGTTGATGCCGGCCTGCAGCAGGCCATTGGGAATGGCGAAGTATTCGGGGATCCCTGCCTCGTGGGTGCCATCGGAGTACTGGTTATGAGGCGGTGGATTTCCGACAAGGTGGGGAGATCCATCATCTCTGGTGCTCCTGGCGATTTCCACGCCGTTGATATAAGCGACAAAAGCATCGTCGTAGAGCATCTTCAGGAAGAGTGGCGGAAACGCTGCGGGATTGGCGACGAGAAACTCGGTCCGGATGTAAATCGAAGCCAGATCGGTGCTGCTGAACTCGGGGATACTGGTGACGTCGTCATTGTCGCTCCAACCAAACCCGGCCTTGCCGATGGGCCAGCTGGAATCGTCGAAGCCGGGCTGTGCCCAGTCCGCAGGCGGCTCGTCGAAGCCGAGGAAGTAATGGAAAGGAGCGTGCGGACGTAGCTGAAAGGTTTCATCACCCATCGGAATCTCGGAGGCGAATATATCTTCCAGAGCTTCCAGGATCGGATTGTTTGGCTCGGGGCCGGTGCCTGGATTTAACTGCGAAACGAGCACGGCGTCGATTCCGGCTGCAAGAACCAGATCGACATCGCCTGGTCGTGGACCGTAGGCGATGCGATGGAGCAGATGCCCGGCCGCGACCCGCGCCGGGTCCGCGTCTCCGTCACAGGTATTTTGATGACAGCCGATACTGTCCAGGGTTGGATCCAGCCCACAATCAGAGGGTCCGGGATCTGCGGGTGTCGTTCCACCGGAGAAGATGTAGTCGAGCAGGAAGATCGGATCCCCCACGTCGACGGATCCATCATCATTGGTATCGGCAGCATCCATGCAGCCGATGTTTTGTTCATTGAGGAACAGGTATCCGAGAATGACGATCGGATCGGCTATGTCTACACTCTCGTCGTCATTGACATCGCCCCGTCGAAACGGAGCGTCTGCTGCCATCACGAAGCTGGAAGTAAACAGCATGACCAGGCAAAGAAGAAAGGAGCCGCGGGATGGTCCTCGATACGACATCATCGACCTCCTGTTACGTGCGATTTGTTCGGTTGTGGATCCATGTGTAAAAGGGTCACGAACCGATACCGGGAGCTGTTTATTATCTTAATTCGAATTCTTCGCTTGGAAAGAGATAACACTACCAGCCACGAATCTGGCGCTGATAAACACAAGACTGCAGGTTAGCAACGCCAGGAGGGTCAACTGCAGGTAGTCGGGCTTATGAGAATCCGCAATTCTCTGGGTTCCTGAAGCACCCTTGCTGGCATAGAGAGCAAGATGCTCTCCGTCAAAGGGACGGCGAATCGGGACATCAAAAAAAGTCGTGCCCTGTTTCGAGGCGAGCTGGCGAAAATGATCTTCCTGATCGACGATGACATAAATGGCTTCATCGGAGTCGAGAGTTGTGGCGATTTGATCTTCTGGCAGTGACGGTCGATGTTTGCCCAGTTGCGCCTGGGTCGCCGCCGGGGCTCCAAAAAATTCGAGCCGGGCACCCGGACCCACTTCTTCTTGCACCGAGTATGCGAACTCTTCCACCTCACGAGATCGAACGATCCGTTCCGATGAGATATCGATCATGTCGAGATAGACTGCCGTCAGCGGCAGCACTCCAGAGAGTGCGATACCGGCCCACATCGGTCCACGGGATGGTATGCGGATCCATCGGGACACCTCACGCGCTGCCAGCATCGTGGCCGGTGGCAAGACGATCAGCAGGTGGATGAACCGATGATGGGTGGCCAGGCAAAGCAACAGCAAGCCCCCCACCAGCCAGACGATCAGGAAGCGGACCGCTCGATCTTCTCTGCTGTGACCGGCAGGCCCTCGCCAGAACCGAACGATGGCGATCAGGGCGATCAGCCCGACCGGTGCCAGACGTGATAGAAACCACGGCAGCGGCAGTAGATGATGAGTCCACGATTGCTGATTGGCAGCGACGCGGTCGCCGATGGCGTGCCCCACCAGTTCTTGCTTCAACAGCTTTTGCGTTGCTTGCCCATCGCTGGCCTGATCGGCAGCAAGAAGCCACAGCGCTGGAACCAGCAGCGACAGCAGCAAGGTGATGGTGATGGCGCGAATCGGTATCGGTTGGCGATCGGCCTTGTTGTCACCAAGGGTCGCCAGTAGACCCAGTGGCGCGACCAGTAGTGCCAGCGGCCCTTTTGTCATCACCGCTGCAGTTCCGGCCAGGGTGATGGGCCAGCTCCGGGCACCATCCACCCAGCAACGCCAGATACAGAGCGCCAGGATCAGCAGCGTGCAGAGAAACAGTGGGTCACTGCGGGCCAGCAGTACGGCGCGGATTCCCATCGGATTGGCCAGCAGTAATAACGGTGCCCATAACGCCGCAGCGGGTCCAAATTCCCGGGCGGTCCAGCCACAGATCACCAGCACCGAGATCAAGCAGGCCAACCAGGAAGGGAAGGTCAGGGTCAGTCGATGGTACTGGCCCGTTGCTCTGGTGAACCAGGCGGAAAGCCACTGGGTCAACGGGGGTTTGGATGCGAAGTTGCCGGCGTGATCGGTTTGCCACAGCCACGCATCGTTTTCGATGATGTCGAGGGTGTAACCGGCGACCTTCACCTGATCCCGACTCATCAGATCGACCGGTCCGGTCGCCCGGACGATGAAAAATCCGGCCCAGCTGGCGAGCGCCAGGAGCAAGATGATGCGAGTACTGGGAACCCCGCGCTCTGTCATTCTGGTCGAGAATCCTGTGGTTGATCGTCCCAGTCGTCACGAATCAGGCCGGGCAAGATGGAAGCGACCACCACCGCCCCACCGGCAGCGCAGCCGAGTGCGGTCCAGCTCCAGGCATAACCGAGCATCCAGCCACCGAGACCCAGGGTCAGACCCCACGTCATCGCCAATCCCCCCAGCACTCCGCCCAGTACCTGCCAGCCTTCGCCTTTTTTCGAGGAGACTCCGGCCAGATCTCGAACCGGACCCCAGGCTCCGGCGGGTCGCACCTTCTGGTAGAAGGCCACCAGTTTCTGCGCATCGGGTTTCGGTCGGAGCCAGGTCACCAGCAGGCTGACCGTGGTCGATAGCAAGACGACGATGACGATGCGCCCCTCGGCAGTGATCGCACCATCGGGAGAGAGGGGGCCCAGTCGCCAGCCGTTGTCGGTGCCGAAGGTGATGAGGGTGGTGGTGACACTGGAGGTGATCATCGCCGAGATCTCACTCCAGGCGGTGATGCGCCACCACAACCAGCGCAGCAGGTAGATGGGACCGACCCCACCCAGGAATGCCAGGAAGAAGGTGAACAGATCGCTGATGGAGTCAGAGACCGATGCCAGCAGTGCACCCTCGATCAGAATAACGACACTGGCGATCCGTGCGACCTTGACGTAGTACTCCGGTTTGCGTTTGCGGGCCAGGAAGCGCCGGTGCAAATCGTTGACGTAATAGCTGGAAGCGAGGTTGACGTGGGTGTCGATGGTCGACATGAACGCCGCCAGCAAGCTCGCCACCACCAACCCGAGCAAGCCGACCGGCAGGTAACGAACCATCATGACGACGTAGGCCTTCTCCGAATCGGTTCTGGCGATGACGGTTTCCTGGTCGACCTCATCATCTTCGGAGACCCTGATCAGCGGCAACACGCCGGCCCAGCCCTCGGGTGACTCCAGCACCACCTCGGTTCTCTGGCCCTCGGCGTCGGCGATGACGATGCGATCAGCGGAGTCGCTGATCTCCACCACCTGGCCAGCGACGGGACTGACCACCGGATCGCCATGAGGCACCACCAGCAGCGAGGCCAGTGCCACGGCGATCCACATCCAGGGGCGCAGGGCGTAGTTGGCGATGTTGTACCAGAGGGTCCCGACGGAGCCGTGAGCGGGTGATTTGCTGGCGGCGATGCGCTGGACCACGACGGTGCCGCCATCGATGCCGGCGGTCGCCCACCACGACACGCCGAGGTACACCGCGACTGCCGCCAGCGGAGTGGTCCAGAAGCTCAGTTCGGTCCAGGAGCCGTTTCCCGGCGAGGGCAAGAAACCGAGAATTTCACCGGATAGCCCCCCTTTGCCGGCCAATTGGCCCAGAATCTCACTCTGTCCACCGACCGCATTCCAGGTGATCACTGCCAGTGCGATGGCGCCGATCATCGCCAGGCAAAACTGCACCAGATCGGTCACGGCGACCCCCCAGAAGCCCGACATCAGCGAATAAGAGAGACAGATGGCGCAGGCAATTCCGAGCGAGGTGGTCTTGTCGAGATCGAACAGCACGTCACTGATCTTGGCGGCAGCCAGCAGCACCCAGCACAGCACGATGGGGTTGGTCAGAAAGGAGTGGAAAAAGCCCAGGGCTCCGCGCAGGGCGGTGGCTCCATGGCCTCCGTAGCGCAGTTCGGCGAACTCGGCCTGGGTCATCACGCCGAGTCGCCGCCAGTAGCGAGAAAACAGGAAAACCGTCAGCATTCCGCCGACCGCAAAGCACCACCACAGCCAGTTTTTCCAGATTCCGCCGTCTCGAACCCAGCCAGTGATCACCAGTGGGGTGTCTGCAGCGAAAGTGGTGGCCACCATCGAGGTTCCGACCACCCACCAGGGCAGTTTGCGGCCCGCCAGAAAGAACTGGTCGGCGCTTTTACTGGCCCGATGCCGTAGAAAAAAACCCACGCCGATCGCAAATGCGACGTAGAGGCCGAGAATCGCCAGATCGAGCGGGTTCATTTGCATACCGGATCCTACACGGTCACGAGTTTTGTTCGAGGGGCTTGCTTCTTGCTTCGTTCCGATGCAGTGTGCCGCCTCGTCGGGGGATGAGCCGGGAATGTCCGAGCCCTTCTGGTCTAGTTCGGTGTGACCACGGCGAAATCGGTCGAGGTCACACCGGATAGGCTGGTCTGAGCAGAGATACGATTTTCTTCACCACTGCTTAAAATAATTTTGCGATACAGAACACAACAAACTGCCCCTGGAGAGAGAAGTCTCCAGGGGCTTTTTCGTTTTTCTTTCTGCTTGGTCCGATGATCTGGATGGCAAAAGCGATTGGCAAGCGCCATGGCACGGTCTGGCTACCTGGCGTAGTCGGCGGTTCCGAGGAAGTGGATCGATACGTAGGGTTCGTCACCAACGACCCAGCTGTCGTGCGGTTTTGTCGAAACGTAGAAGAGGGTGCCGGGGGTCATCACTTGCACCGGTTCATTCTCGAAGGCGACCGTTACCTGTCCCGACAGAGCAAGACAGAGATGCTCGACGACGCAGTGAGTTTTGCCCTGTCCTTTTCCGACATGTTCCGACCACTTCCAGCCCGGTTCGTATGTCGCCTTGCCGATGGTCATGCCCGCCACGGTGATGATTTCAAATCGCCCGAACGGCATTTCGCGCACTTCATCCGGCTCTTCGAAGCGGCGCAGGATCAGATCGAGGTTCTCAGGAGTGTTCATGCCGACATTAAATCGGACTCGAGAGGCAGGAGCAATGTGCGAGACGGTCGCCAGCACTCACTGTTGGTGCATCACGGTCAGCGAATCATCGGCGGAGGTTCGTTCCCCCATCGAGATCGACGGGTCGCCGTAAATCGTCAGGCCCAGGACATTCTGCAGCTTCGCTTTGCGGGCCCACGGGTAGAGTAGCCAGTTGCCGGGATCCCATCTGGAATCCTGCAGGTAGGCATTCAGCGTCGCGTGATGCGATTGGCCGACGGTCAGGCCCTCGGCAAAGTAAAGCGGCGCAGAACGCTCGGCGCGGATCGCGGCGAACAATGGCAACGGTGCCGTGTTATGGGTGCCCGTGATGATGGCGGCGGCCCATCCCTTCCCGGCCATCAGTTCCAGCATCGGGTTTTCTGGTGTTCCCATGGTGCATCCTGTGGTCAGGAAGATTGCGGGTGTTGCCGGGGATCCCTGCTCAGTACTGGTGTTGAAGTTGGGGTCGTTCCAGAGTTGAAAAGCCCTGGGGGCGAAAAGCTGTTCTCCTGCACCGACGGACTGTATTCCATTCTCGGTGAATCCGCTGGAGTGAGAAATCACATAGACGATGTCCGGTGAGTTGGACTTCCAGCAAGAGATGAAACCCCACTCAATCCTGAACTTCGTGACCATCTTTCGACGACCATTTTTGGAGGTGATGGTGACGTCCGCCGATTTTTCATCCAGTTCCAGATCCCGGGGCCAGTCCTCGTTGAACAGATGAGTGTTCCAGTCGAGTGCTTGCAGGTCGTTTCGCACCCCTGCCATCACCAGCGCTGCATCGCTGACCACGGCGAACCGTTCTGAACCGAGCAGTGCGCTGCGGGGGCCCTGTTTTTCCTGGAAGATGCGCGCCGACTTGAGGGCGGCCGCGACCACCTCCGGATCTTCATAAGGGATGCGTCCGGAGATCCACGTCGGAGGAAAGGCGATGGCCGGTTGCCAATCGGATGGCTCGAGCCTGCCGCCAAGATCTTCCCGTCCCGCCAGCAGCGGCAGGTCGGAATGGATGGTGAGATCGGTGCCCGAGGGCTGCCAGGGCCCCATCGGTAGTTCTTCATGGGTTGCAGCGATCAACAGGAAAGCACTCTCGCCGGTGGCGGGACGCCTCTCCTTCAGCTGCTGGGATACCGACCGAAAACGTTGCTCCGGCGAGGCGTCGGGGCTGAACGGGATCCACTCGATGGCGTATCCCTGTTGCGATTTCCAGCGAGCGAATTCGATGTATTCCGGAGCCGTCTCTCGCCCCTCTGGATGGACGATCACGTATCGCTGCGACTGCAGTTGTTGATATCTGTCGGCTTGCCGTTCAATCGAAACGCAGCCAGCTGCCCACAGCAGCAGCCAGCAACCGATCCACCGGAGGCAGCGGGCGCGGGTACTTCTGGTCATGAGAATCGCTCCTCCCTCCCGATCGGGAGATGTACCTGGCTCCACCTCATAGGGGCAGGTACAGGGATTCATCCGGATTCACAGCCAGAAGAGACAATCCCTGGCCGGAAAAGCCGCTGTATTTTCATCCAGATCGGCATTTCCGGCAGGGATCGGTCGAAACACCATCGGTGACCCCATTACCGAAGCATGTTACCCGATACTCCAAACAGGCCGGTCATTTGCTGCCGCCAAGCAGCGGGGCTCGCTCCTGGGGAGTGGTAATTCCCGGCGGCAGTTCCAGGATGCGGATGTTGCGGAAGTGAATCTCTGCACCCTCCGATTCCAGGCACAGGTAACCTTTCTTGACCGAGGACTTGCGGACGCCGTTGACGAACTTGCCGTTGACCGACAGTTTGACGACCCCGTCGACGCAGACCACATCGTAGACGTTCCACTCGCCCTTGCCCTTGCAGCGGTTTTCAATCGATTTGCTGCGGCGGCCACGGGGGTTATCGGGAATCGTCTCGAGGCCATTGGCACCGAACAGTTCGCCGTGGACATAAGCAATCGGCGCAGGAACCCCCTCCTTGTTCTTGTGCTGGTTGACCCAGTCCAGTTCAAGCATCTGGACTTCCATCCCCTTGGGCAGACGCCGCCCCTCGGGAACGGTCCCCTCGCTCCAGGCAAAGACGCCGGAGTTTCCGCCCGCTTCCATGTGCCGCCATTCGATGTGCAGGATGAAATTCTCGAACTGCTCGGTCGATCGCATCACGCCGATGGGGTGGCCCGTGCAGACCAGCAGCCCATCGCGAACAGACCAGGTCTCCTCGGAGGTGTTTACATCGACCCAACCGGTCAGGTCCTTGCCATTGAAAAGGTCACGAAACGCTGCCGGTTCGTCGTCACCGGTGATCATCGCTCCCGAAACGACCAGCGAGATGCTGAAAACAATAGTGAGGGCCAGGTTCGTCATGGTGTTTGCTCCCTTGTTCATCGTTGGTTCTGTCAATTACTTGTATGTCAGCTGGCTCGATTTCAAATGGTGCGAATGCACCTTCTCCCCATCCATCATGATCGCTTCGAACTTCACCAACGCCTAGGGACAGCTCTGAAATAGATCACAGGCGAGGATTTCGTCGGTGAGGTCGGGGCCGCAGCTGGGGAAGGAAGCCGGGGGGGCAGTTGCCAGTACTCGACCGTGGAGATGCAAGAACCTCCGACGACATCTGTCATCGGAGGTCCATTGCATCGGTGTAACTTCGCCGCTCTCAACAGCCGTTGTAGCTGGCACAATCGAGTGCATCGGCGGTCGGGTCGGGGCCGCAGTTGGTGATACCGGGGGCGGGAACCTCCGGTGCACCGTCCATGATCATCAACAACAGGTGGACGATGTCGACGATGTTGACATTGCCGTTGTCGTTGACGTCGGCGGCATCGACGCAGGTGGTGTCATACAAACCGAGCACGTGATTAATCAAAGCGATCGGATCGGCGATATTTACTGAGCCGTCGGTGTTGACATCGCCACGGCGGAACAGGTCACAGGCATCCGGGATGCCATTACCATTCTCATCGGGATCGCAGCTGTCGTCGATTCCGTTGCCATCGCAATCGGGACCGTTGGTCTGGTCGATGTCGCAATCGTTGGCAACACCGTCGCCATCGAGATCGGAATCGCAGGGATCGATGGTGCCGTCGCCATCTGTATCAAGCTGACAGCTATCAGCCTGGCCGTCCTGATCACAATCTGCGCCGAGCACCAGGTCGAGATCACATGAATTGGGAATCCCGTCGCCGTCGAGGTCATCGTTACAAGACTGCAGCATGTTGTTGATCCACAGATGGTTGGCTTGCATGTTCGTGACAAAGCCATCGAGGTCTCCATCGCCATCGAGATCGCCCAGTACGACGGTGCTACTGATCGCCTGTCCGAGGGCTTGACCGCTGTCGACAAGATTACCGTTTTGATCATTGAACCAGACGCGATGGGGTTGGTTGTAGTTGGCGATGAACACATCGGGTCGCTGGTCGCCATTCAGATCTCCTGTGTCGACGCCCCAGCTAGCTCCCACACCCAGAGCCTGGCCCAGGGAGAACTCACCCTCGTTGCCGGGTTGATCTCCTCCCTGATTGATCCAGACGTTGTTGCTCTGATTGAGATTGGCAACCACCGCATCGAGATCGTCATCGCCATCGAGATCTACGAGAGCGACATCTCGACTGTTCATGCTGGCTTGCGAAAGAACTTGAGGATCGAACACGCCTTCGGTCCCGCCCTGATCGTATCCCTGGTTGATCCACACGACGTTTGTTTGAAAGCCACCATTGGCGACAAATGCATCGAGATCGCCATCTCCATCGATGTCGCCGAGTGCCACATCGAGACTGGCTGATGTCCCTAACGGTTGACCACTGTCGGTGAATAGTCCAGATCCATTGTTGATCCAGACCCGATTGGTTCCAACATTGTTGACCACAAACGCATCGATGTCGCCATCCCCATCGAGATCGCCGAGCTCCACACCCTGGCTGCTGGAAGAGCCGAGCGTCTGACCGCTGTCGATGAAATTCCCGTCCCCGTCATTCAGGTAGACGCGATTGGGTTGACCGTTATTGACGACAAAAGCGTCCAGGACGAGATCGCCATCGAGATCGGCGAGTTGGCAATCAAGACTATCGGAGGTGCCGAGAGACTGACCGTTGCTACTGAATACTCCGGACCCGTCGTTGATCCATACGGTGTTGCCCTGACCATTCTTGTTGGCGACAAAGGCATCGATGGAGTCGTTGTTATCTAATTTGCCGAGGGCAACGTTTTGACTGTCCAACGTCTCAAAATCTACGATGGTCAATTTGAAATAACCGGGTTCACATTCGGGATCGTCGCAATCGACGAGGGAATCTCCGTCGTCATCGATGCCGTTGAAGCAATCATCTTCGATGGCGTAGAGGGATCCTGATGGGTTCAGAGTGACTAGCAAAAATGGGCCCAGCACCAGGCCAAGGATGGCGATTCGAATGGTTTTTGTCATGGCGACCTCCAAAGCGGGCACTATGGCGGAGCTATTGATCCTGTTTGCTGACTCGCTGGACGACAGTTCGCACCAGTGAGTTCTGATTTTCTTTCATCCGGAAATCGATTTCCTTTGGACACTACTTTTCGCGCTGTTTTTGATGTGTTAGCGCTTTTCTCCAGGATCTAACCGTTCAGGATCAGGCAACAAACAAACAGCCCCCGGCGAGTGTTCACTCGCCGGGGGCTATTTGATGCGGCCAGCGGATCAATCAACAACCGTCGTAGCTGACACAATCGAGTGCATCGTCGGTCGGATCGATACCGCAGTTCTGGTTCCCGGGATCCGGTTGCGGGCTTTCTCCAGAAAAGAGAACGCCGAGGATGTGAATCACATCGCCGATATCCGCCATGCTACTGTCGTTACTGTCCAACGCATCCAGGCAAGTCGCGGTGCCCTGGATGAAGAGGTAGGAGAGTGCGCCGATGGCATCGGCGATGTCAACAGCTCCGTCGCCATTGACATCGCCTCGCTTGAACGGAATAGAGCAGCGCGACAACTGGAAATAGATGAGGTGGCTATAGGGAGTGACGACAAATGCGTCAAGTATGAAATCGCCGTTGAGGTCTTCCAGGGCAACCTTGTAACCACCGTATGCATCGAGCTGCATTCCACTATCGATAAAGTTGCCCGCAGTTCCACCCTGAAAACCTCCTTGATTGATCCAGATGCGGTTGGGCTCGTATGTATTGGTCACAAAGGCGTCGAGATCTCCATCGCCATCGAGGTCGCCGAGATCGACATCGTAACTGCAGAATGCAGCTAGCTCCTGGCCACTGTCTGTGAAGATGCCGGTCCCATCATTGAGCCACACGCGGTTGGGCTCTCCATTATTTACAACCCATGCATCGAGATGGCCATCGCCATCGACATCTCCGAGATCGACACCGTAACTAACGGCCGCTCCTAGCTGTTGACCATTGTCGGAAAACTCGCCGGCGGTTCCTCCTTGATCGCCCCCTTGATTGATCCACACGGTGTTGCTTCCCCAGTTGGCGCAAAAGACGTCGATGTCTCCATCGCCATCGAGATCTCCGTGGCTCATTCCTTCACTATAGGAATTCCCCAACTGCTGACCGCTGTCGAGGAACAGGCCCTGGGTTCCGCCCTGATTACCGCCTTGATTGATCCACAGTAGATTGGGGCCGGGGGGGGAATTCCCTCCGCAGGAACCAGCTGGATGTTCGTTGGCGACAAAGGCGTCGAGATCACCGTCTTGATCGAAATCTGCGAGGGCAACGTCGAGACTACAGGAGCTTCCCAGCTGTTGGCCACTGTCGACAAAGAAGCCCTCAGTTCCACCCTGGAGACCTCCTTGATTGATCCAGATGTGGTTGGGCTCTCCAACACCCTGGGCGCGCCAGTTGGCGACAATGGCATCGAGATCGCCATCGCCATCGAGGTCTCCGAGGTCGACATCCCAGCTGGAGGAGCTACCCAGCAACTGACCGTCATCGAAAAAACTACCGAGTCCGTCATTGAGCCAGACCCGATTGGGTTGGTCATAGTTGGCGACAAAGGCATCGAGATCGCCATCGCTATCGAGATCTCCGATGGCGATGCCGCCACTTACCGAGTCCCCCAGGTCTTCGCTGTTGTCGATGAAAACGCCGAGAGTTCCTTGCTGATCGCCACCTTGGTTGAACCAGACCCGGTTGGGTTCGTCGTTGCCGACAAAGGCATCGAAATCACCATCGCCATCGAGATCCGCAAGAGTGATAGAATTGCTAAACGAGGTTCCGAGCTCCTGAGTGCTGTCCAAGAATTCGCCCGGAATTCCTGGTCCCTTCTGATCGCCCCCCTGGTTGATCCAGACGCGATTGGGTTGTTCATAGTTGGTGACAAAACCGTCGAGATCGCCATCGCCATCCACATCGGCGAGGGCGACATCGGTGCTATTAAAATTTCCTAGCGTTTGATTGTCGGTGGCGAAATTACCTGCGGTTCCCCCCTGATCGCCACCCTGGTTGACCCAGATGCTGTTGTAGGATCCCCAGACGGCAACAAAAGCATCGAGGTCTCCATCGTTATCGAGATCGCCAAGGGCTAAACGGTAACTGGCATTGCTTTCCAGCTCTTGCATGCTATCCAAAAAAGTACCTGCGCTGCCGCCTTGATCGCCACCCTGGTTGATCCAGACGCGATCAGGTTGTTGATAGTTGGCGACATAGGCGTCGAGATCGCGATCGCCATCGAGATCGGCGAGGACGACCGCTTCGCTACCGAAATTTCCTAGCGCCTGGCCACTGTCGAGAAACTCGCCGGTGGTTCCTCCCTGGTCGCCACCCTGGTTGATCCAGAGGCGGTTGGGTTGGTCGGAGTTGGCGACAAAGGCGTCGATATCGCCGTCGTTATCGACATCGCCGAGGGACACACCGTGACTTTCGTTGGTCCCGAGCTCTTGACCACTATTTGTGAAGAATCCAGCGCCTCCACCTTGATCTCCGCCCTGGTTGATCCACACGGTGTTGAATCCGGGGTGACTGAATCCGCCTGAGGGCCCGCCACTGAGTGGAGAGTTGGCGACAAAGGCATCGAGATCGCCATCCCCGTCGAGATCACCGAGTGCTGCCTTCCAGCTTTCGTTATTGTCCAGCAACTGACCACTATCGATATAGCTACCGGCAGTTCCTCCTTGGTCACCACCCTGATTGATCCAGACACGGCTGGCTTGTCTATAGTTGGCGACAAAAGCATCTAGATCACCATCGCCATCGAGATCACCGAGTTGTGCATCGTAGGTATAAGAGTCTCCCATCGGGCCAGGTTTAGTTCTGAACAAGATCCAGCAATCGGGGTCGGTGCAATCGATAAGCCCATCGACATCGTCATCGATACCGTTACTGCACAGTATTTCAGGTTGTGCATTGAGCAATGTCGGAATGGCGAGACTCAGTAGCATAAAAAACAGCATCGTCGGCGAAAAGAATTGCATTGTTTTTGCGCGGGTACAAAACAGCATCGCTTGCCTCCAGGGGAATATGCTCCAGGTTGATTACCACCGAGCAATTCGGAGTTGATTTGTTGTAGAAACATAGAATCAAAATTGGCTACACGGCGTAATCGTACATGTGAAATAGGCTCAGGCAATCGAACGAGTATCTCTCCCTGTCCAAAGAAAAATCTATTCAACGTTTACAGAATTGCGCAGCATGTAGGGCTGTACAGCTATCATATTGATCGGGATCCACCGATCTCTTTTGCCATGGAGAATTTGTATCGGTGTACTACAAAGAAAAAGAGATCTTCGTGTTAGTCTTGTATAGATTTTTGTCCCGAAGGGATTAGGGCAGATTCGTCGATGAACCACGAACCGACAGCGACCAGTTTCGATCTTTCGGTGCGAGTCGATGCGCCTTTGTTGCGTTTTGTCGGTTTACCCGAGGGACTGACGGTGCAGGCGGAGGATCGTCAACAGTTCGGTTCCATCACTGTTGATTTCGTAGCGCCTTCGATTTTACGCCGGGTGCAACAGGGACGAGGTGGGTTGCTGGCGAAGGCGGTATTGCCGGACCCGGAGAAACCGATGCCGCTGGTGTGGGATGTCACGGCGGGACTGGGTCGTGATGCGATGACGCTGGCGTACCTCGGTTGCCAGGTGGTGGCCTTCGAGCGCAATCCGTTGGTGGGTATGCTGTTGCTCGATGCCCATCGGCGCGCCCTGGCGACTGCCGGTGAGGTCAAAGAAGCCGCCGGGCGTCTGAAGATTTGCATCGAAGATGCATGCAACGTTCTGGCTCGACCGGATGCCATCACGCAACGTCCCGATGTGATCTTGCTCGATCCGATGTTCCCCGAAGGCAAGGGCAAGGCGGGGGTCAAGAAGGAAGCGATGCTGCTCAGGATGCTGGTCGGCGAGGGGGCCGATCCGGTGCAGGATGAGGAGCTGTTCACGCTTTCGATGCAGATCGCCACTTCGCGGGTGGTGGTGAAACGGTCGCTGCGGGCACCCGCCATCGTAGAATCTCCCCCACCGCAGGCCAGTTTCCAGGGCAAGAGTGTGCGGGTCGATCGCTATCGCAGCAGTTCCTGATGAGAGAGGTGTAGTTTCGATGTCGGAAGCGAGTGGTCGCCGTGCCTACATCGCCGAGTTGCTGGGTACCTTTGGCATGGTGCTGCTGGGGACCGGGGCGGCGACGATGGATGGACTCGGTCATCGGCTGGGCGCTGCCGGTGTCGGTCTGGTGTTCGGACTCGCCGTCATGTCGATGATCTTGCTCTTCGGCAAGACTTCCGGTGCCCACATCAATCCGGCGGTGTCGCTGGCGATGGTGGCGGCGGGGAAGTTGTCGGCGAAAAGACTGCCCGGTTATCTGATCGCCCAGTTTTCCGCTGCCATATTGGCCAGCGTGGTGGTGCGAAAGATCTTTCCCGAGGCGACATCCATCGGCGAGACGGTGCCCGGCTCGCCGGGACTGCTCGGGTGTCTGGGGCTGGAACTCTTTTTGACGATGATGCTGGTCGGCGTGATCCTGTGGATCATCGATCAGCGGTGGGCGCGCGGCCCCATCCCGGCGCTGGTGATCGGTGCCACAGTGGGAGTGGAAGCGTGGCTCGCCGGACCGTTGTGTGGTGCCTCGATGAATCCGGCACGAAGTCTGGGACCGGCGATCGTCTCCGGAAATCTGGAGGCGCTATGGATCTACATCATCGGCCCGGTAACCGGTGCTTGCTGTGCGTGGCTGATGATTCGGCGGTGGCAAGCCGCCCGCTCCGGTCCCGGCGACAGATAACAACTTGAGTGGATCTACCGCGCTGCTCATTCACCCGCCATCCTGAAATGTTGTTGCGTAAAGTCAATATGTTGATTATTGTCACAGCGTTGGGACCGGGTGGTGAGCGAGAATTGCCAGCACCGGGCCTTCAGGGCGGGTTACGATCAGGTTCCCCCGCCGCTGGAGTGCTCTGGCGTGGACCTTTCTGCTCTTCTCCTGGTCGGGAGAGGAAACAGGTCCGGGGCAGCACTGATCACGGGAGATTCGACCCGATCAGGCTGGCCCACAAGGGAGGAGAGTCTCATGAATTTCGTACGTTGCATATTCGCACTGGTCTTGTGTGTGGCTCTGAATGGAACCGTTTTGCACGCCGATGATCGGCCAGATCACGATTGTGGACGTGGCGATTGCATGGATATCGGTCGGCAGATCGTGGCTCCGAGCATCGTCAGCCAGGGTCCATCCCCCTGTACGATCTCACTGGATATCGTTCTGAATCTGCCCGATGGGCTGGGCACCGTCACTTTGAGTTTTCCAGGTTGTCCCACCTGGGTGATCTATCAACCAGCCTACTACAGGCAGGTTCCCAATAGGGGTTACTGCATCTGTGATGCAAAACCAATGGCAAGTCATATGGTACGTCCAATCCTTCAGAAATACATGTGTGACTATGAATGGATTAATGAGTGCTTGCCCAATGGCGATTCAGAGTGGGTGACAAATCTACCCAGCCAATGGAGTTACCACGAGTTCATTTGTTACTAGCCCCCAGCAGATTTCGTAGAGGAGATTCAAGATGAAAATCACTCACATCCTTGTAGCGATTCTGATCGTTCTTGCCTTACCAGGGCTGTTTTGGTTCCTGTCGCAGGGTGGATCGACGGTGGCCAACTCGACCCCGGGATCGGTGGAAGAGTTGAACACCCCAGAGGAGCCCTTGCTGCCGCAGGTGGATCTCGAACCGGAGGTCATCGAGAAGGCGCTTGAAACTCCATCGAAGCGAAGCCCGCAGGAGATCTTCGATGAGCTGGTCGAAGCTCTGGGCGATCCGGATCGATTGCAGGCCAGTGGTCCACTGATCGTCGAATGGCTCTCCAGAGGAGCGGAATCGATCGATGATCTGGCTGCGATGATGGCGGCCTGTACCGATGCGGACTACGACCAGGCGGTGGTATTGGGATTGCTGGCTCAGGCGGCGCTGACGATGCTCCAGCAGGATCCGATCGCCTTTGAACCGTGGGATTTCGAGACGCTGACCCGGGAAGTGGCCGCCAATGTGGGTGGAGAACAATACATCGGCGCCACCATCGCCCTGATCGCCTTCCAGGGGCACGCTGAAAAATTGGATTCGGAGATCTTTGCGACGATTGTCGTGGCGGTTCGAGGACAGCAGGAATACGGCGAGGCCATCAACCAGAACATGATGTTGCAGATCCCGGGTCTGAGACTGATCGAAAGTCTTTACCCGCAAATGTCCGTGGATCTGGACCCCTTGCTGGTGGAAGTCATGATCGATCCAGAGAACCCGGGTTGGTCCCGCTATGACAGTGCTCGCATCTTGGTCGAGCGGGATTGGGAAAACAGTCTCGATTCGATCCGATTTGCTGTCGAAGAGGCCGCACAGGAGAAATTAAACGCACGGAGCCATACCATGCACTTGCAGGCCGCTGTTGCAATGGGTGCATTGACCCTGCCGGTAGAAGAACAGATCGCGGTCCTGGACCAGTTTGAAAGCATGGCGGCGGGCAATTATCTGTTTCTTTCACTGGATGTGAATCAGTGTCAGGAGGTCTACGCTGCACTGAATTATGCACAACGGAACTCGCCATTGTTTCAAACCTGTGTTCTCAGGGGTGGAGAAGATGATGTGGTCAGAGAGATCGGGTTCGAGATCCTGGCGGACTGGCAGAATGAAGAGAAGTGGTTCATCGAAGATAGCCTTGTGGTCGGCAGCATTCTTTCCAGAGGTGATTCCCATCCGGAGACTCTCGCAAACCTCGATCAGCATTTTCAGGATCGAGTGAGCGCAGGGAGTGAGCACGTCGATTCATTCTGGGACACGATTTTGATCAATCTCGGCGAAAAGTTCATGGGTCCCAGCACAGACTATTCCGGGGAGATGTCGGCAGAGTATCTATCCCTGATTGAACAATGGATCGGACAAACGGAGGGTTCGGAGCACCCGCAGAGGCAACAACTGATCGAGGCACTGCAACTGGACACGAACAACTAGGGCCTCTGAGCCCGCCCGGTGTTGGAAGCGTTTGCAGTCGGTCGAATGGGAGGAGGTCGGGGGATGAGATTCTTGGCGTTCCTGTTGTTTGCGGTCATTCTGATCGTGATGGGGTGGCTGTATATAGCGCCGACCACCGATCCCGTGCGGCCTTCTTCCTCACTGGAGCAGATTCCAGCAGCAAATCCTGATCTACCAGCACAACTGGATGCGGATGCGGATGCAGATGCTGGCAAGAAGCGGGCATTGTTGCAGATTCTCGACAGCGTCGATTCGACCCCTGTCGCCGGCGCGATCGTGAACTGCAGGGATGCCAATGGCGAAGAGGTTGAGGAATGGACCTCGACAGCCGGCGGTGGAATCTCGCCAAACCTTTCACCGAAGATGGCCTGGCCACTGTCACTGGAGATTGCGGCTCCGGGATACCTCTCCCGGTCGGTGGCACTGGCCGATTTTCAGGGACCGCAGGTGATCTACATCGATCGCTGGGCAGCGGTCACGGTGAAATTTGTCAACGAACAGGGCGAGCCAGTCGAAGGTGTGCCGGCTGCGTTGCTACCCCCGTTGCAGGATGAGATGGCTTGGGGTGAAGAATGGCGAACCCGATTGCGCGACTTTCAGGAACGGGCGAAATCATCCACAGCGAAGCGGGAGGATTTGGCGAAACTGGACAACGATCCGGAGGTCCCTGCTGAGGTAAAGGAGCGGATTCGCGAGTTGATGAGCGAGGCTCTGCTGCCGAATGAAGTCTCTGTTGCTGCTGAGATTCTTGAGTCTTGCCCCCCGGAAAACTGGATACGCTTCTCCGATGATCAGGGAACGATCCGCTGGCAAGGTCTGATCCCGGGGCATGTTTACCACTGGGGGTGCACCGATCCTTCAGTGCCGATCGATCTCGATCCTGAACCACAGAATCAGTGGCCGCAGGAAGTTACAGGAGAATCGACAACGGTGGAATGGCAGTTCGATTCGACGGGAGACACTTCCGGACCGATGAAAGTGGCTGTGGCAGAGGAGCTGCAATTCACGGCGACCGTTTACATCGGAACGGGGGTGGTCGGCAGGATTGAAACCCCGCCCGGGGGTTGGGCTGGAAATGTTCTCAAGACTTACGACGTCGTCATCGCCGGAGGGATGCGCAATGTCCCCCTCGAACACCTGGTGATCCCCGATCAGACGGGAGCGTTTGCTTTTCTCGGCATCGAACCCGGCCTCAAGGAGATCACCGGCTACGCGCGGGATGGGGATGATCGCTACCACTTCTTCTGCCATGAGGTCGAAGTGCCCGCGGGTGAAGTCATCGATGTCGGGGTGCTCAAATCGACTCGCGGCCACAATGTGATGGCGGTCGTGGAGCTTCAGAGTGACGATGGAGAGCGCGTCGACCCTCGCGAGATGGCACCATTTATTCAGAGGGATATCAGGGACCCTGCTGCGGAGCCAGTCGCGGTTGACCCGGAAGACGTCAAGGTTTCCCTGCTGGTGCACAATACACCCAATGTGCCGAGTCCTTGTAATGGGCTCGTCGAAAGATTGATGGTTCCCTTCGATCAACCTTTTGAACTGATCGGCTTTCAACCGGGAAGAAATCACTTCGACATGATCGAGCTAGAGGCGTACCCGAATATCGATTCGGATTGGCAGTTCCGCCGAAAGCAGAAAAAACAGATCGATTTCGCATTGCCCGTCGATGGGATGGTGACGATCCCGCTTTCGGTCACCAAGGTCACAAACGTGAAGATCCGGGTGCTATTCCCACAAGAGCTCGATTATCTTTCGATATTTCTGAGTTCCGAAGATGGCATGGAACAAGTCAAAGTCGGTGCACGGCCTCGCAGGGGTGAGTTGTTTGTCGAGAAGGAAGTCCGCATCCCCTGGAATGATTATCGTGTCATCGTTGTCCCGCAGTCGGGCTTGTCGACCGCCAATTTCGCGGGGGTGCACCGCATCACCAGGGATGAACTAGATGGGCAAGTCGTCGAGTTGGTTCTGGCTCCTGCCGCGACGATGATCGGCGTGGTCCACCCCGACCTGCGAAAAGATGATCAGATCGTGCAATTCAAATACATCTGGGGCACCGAGCAGAAGAGCGAGAGAGTCTATGCCAGATGCGATGAAGATGGGCATTTTACCATCCATGGCGTGATCCCCGGAGCAGTGGTCGAAGAGTTCATGACCCGCAGGCGATTCACCACTCCTGCTGCCGGCGAAACGATGGAAGTGACCATCGAGAATGATTGAGAGATCACTGCGGCTGCAGGTAGCCGCGCAGCCAGCCTCGCGATCCCTTGGGTGGCACACCGTCGGCGATATCGCTGCCATCGGCGAGGGTGAAGGAGATTGCCAGCGGGAACTTTCCCGCCGGTGGGCCGGGGGTGTAGGTGCAATGGCCCCAGAACTGTCCGTGCGCGACGAGGTCGAAGCGAGTGATCTTGCCCTCCTCGTGCTCGATGTGGCCGAGCAGGTTGGCCTGGTAGCCGCGGTTGCCGGATGCGGTTTCGAGATGGACGGTGCCGTTCAGCCGACTCTTCTCGAGCGATAGATCGACGGCAGTGATCTCTTCCGGTTTCCACATCTGAGGTTCTCCGCGGGTGTTGTCGATCAGGTGAAAGCGCACCAGCCGTTGCTGCAGTGATGGAGGCAGATCCCCGGCCACCAGCGCTTGTTGCTCTGCCGCCGTCAACCACAGATTGTCGCGTGACAGCGACTCCTGAAAGATCTTGCGCCAGTAGTTGGTGGTGGGCTCGTAGCCACCGAGGATCTTGGCCTGCACCCGCACGACCACCGCACCCTCGGGCACAGGGGCATGGTAGCGGTCATCGACTTGTCCCGCTTCGATCGGTGCCGCCGTGGGTGCCTGAAACTGTTGGAGAGTCTGCTTCATCAGCGCTTTGATCCGATCTGCACCACGGTTGTTGTTGAAGCCGAGCAGTTCGCCGCTGGCGCTGGCGAGGTAGAGCCCCTGGGTCGTCTTCTTGAAATCTTTGCGTGGACTCTGGCCGGCGATCTTGCGGTAGAACTCCCCCTCTGCGTCTTGCTGGCGTCTGTGGTAGGCCTGGTCGATGGCGACGGCGATGAATCGAGTCTTCAGCAGCTGAACGATCTCGGGATCGGCGAAGGTTGACTCACGGTCAAGGATTCCGTTGTTTCAGGTGCAGCCGAGCGGGTGGCCGTCCATCGCCCAGATGAAGATCGGCTTCTTCTGGTCGATGGCGGTGCGCTGGGCATCGAGCAGCGAGATCTTCCACGGGATGGTGCGCCACGGCGCATCGGTTGAAGCTTGTAACTGCCGGTGCAGTTGCTGGAATTGCTGCTGGGAGAGAGTGTCCGCGTCGTGGCAAGGCAGTGGCAGCCAGCCGCTGGCAGCGATGAGGCACAGCATCGTGATGTTCATCTACAGGACCCCTTCTGTCACGGAACGATCTGCACCGGGATCAGCTTCCAGCGATTCTGTTCCGGGTTGCCGAGGATGACGTGGTACTTGCCGGGACGAAACACCGGTGGCTTCCACACCTCTCCCGGCTTCAGGCGGTATCCGTACAGCGCCTCCCCCTCGTCCGTTTCCCCCTCCCCTTCCCGGGTGACATTGACCACCGTCATGCCATCGAGTTCCTGCACCGGGGCGAGGTGGGCATGGGGCTTTCGACCATCGAGGGAGTGTTGAGAGACGGTGATGGGCCAGCCAGGGTGCTGGCCACTGTCGGGATCGCCCGGTTTACTCCAGCGCGGCCACGATTCGAAGGTGACCTCGCGTTTGTTGCTATCGACCCGAACGATGCCCCAGCCCGGTCCACGATCGAGCAAGCGGGCCGGTTGTCTGCCGGTTTTGTAGGGATTGCCGACCGCCAGCACCGTCATCTTGTTTCCAAACCCATCGATGTAATCACCGGTACCTCGATGAGGACTGACCTTTTCGCCTCCCCCATCGGTAGATGGGAACCAGCGACGCGGCCAGGTATTGGCGACAGCCGGTCCGGCAAAGGCGATACCCGCATCGCGAAAATCATCAACTCCGTAACGGATGCACGATGCCAGATGCTGATCGCCGGCCAGATGAAAGGCTCTTGCCTTGCGCAGGATCTCGATCGCCTCATTGCGCGGGCTCTGGGGCCAACCACCGGAATCGCAATCGGCGACCGGCATCTCCCCCTCTGGCCAACCACCGGGTTTGACGATGGGTAAACCGGGAGTGACCGCGCCAGTTTTCCCGGGCGGCAAGGTGGCGATGTTGGAGAAGGGAGTCTGCGACAGCAGGAACTTCCAGCGTGCTCCCCGTCCCCAGTCGAGGGCCCACTGGTCGAGAAACTGTTCCTGGGCAGAACCAAGCAATTCGAGACCAGGAAGATCGGCATCCTTCGGATCGAATTCCGGATTGCGGAACCACCCGTTGACGACGTTGCCATCCGGTACCGATGGTCTTGGCGCACTCTTGAACTGCCGATCAGAGATGACGGCGATGGAAAGCCCGGCGTATTCGACCTGGGTGGTGTAAACGCTGTAGCCCTCGCCGATGGGTCCTTCGATCATCGGTTCGGGAAGATGCGATGTCTGGGTCAGGTGAATGGCGTTGACCTCGCGAGGGGCCAGCTTGTAGCCGCCGGAATCCTGAGCTGTAGTTCCCGGTTGTTTTCGACCTTGTTTACCGCCGGCACCCCAGATGTTGCCATGATAGACATCGTGATCATCCGGAATGGTGATGCAGGGAGTGTTGCGCGTCAGCTCGCCGAAGGAGCGATACCAGCGCAGAAACTTGGTGTGGTAATCGAGCAGCATCTTGTCGGGGGGGTTGACCTCGGAACGAGAGATATCGCCTTCATAGATCTGGTCGCCAGCAAAACACAACAGATCGGGGTCGTGGGCCAGGACACCGGTGGCGACTTCATGATGGGGATACCAGATCGAAGAAGAGTTCCAGGCCAGGTCGCCAGTGAAGTTCTTGACGCAGGAGAGCAATCCGATGACAACCGGTTCGCCATCGGGGTCAGGTTCAGCACGAACCACCCCACCATAGTCATGATCGGTCTCGGTGCCGTTACGGTCGCGGAGACGACAGCGAACCCGGTACGGTTGATCGCGATCCGCCTTCCACTCCTTGACCCGGAAGTTGACGGTTCGCGACAGGGCTTCGAAGTTGCCACTGGCAACCGTTTGCCATTCATCTTCCTTGACGATCAGTAACTGGGCCGAGATCACTTCTTCGCTGGAGATCGGTGCCAGCTGAGCGGTCAGATTCCACTGATGGGTGCCCTGCTTGTTGCGAGAGAGGCAGTACTGCACGCCGTAGATCGGCCCCAGAGCACGCTCGGGATGATCGATCAATCCGAATCCCTGAGCTTGCAACTTCTTGAAACTCCAGCCTTCGGAGTTTTTCTTACCTCCGAGATGACTGGCGAGGCCAAAGGAGCCATCGATTTGTGATGGAGATACGCCGGAGAGTGTCGCTTCCGAGATCAGTTTTCCCGTTGCTACCTGGTGCGCGGTGAGTACCACACGGTAACCAGGTTTGCTCCGTGGTCTATTGGTCAGGGGCTCGGTCAGCGCCAGTTTCAGTACCCACGGTCCTGAACCGCCTTCACCGGTCCGGGTCTGATCGGCGAGTAACTTACCGCGATGATCGCCGAGTGCTCCTCCGATGGACCAGGAACCACCGCCACCGCCGGTGGTGAAGTCGCGAAAACCGACCCGACCATCCGGATGCACGACAGCCAGAATCCCCCCATCGGCTGCGGGCTTGTCGTGGACAATCGAGCGGATTCGGTGATCGATTTCAGGTCCGCCGATGCCAAACAAGATGCCACCGAAGGAACCTTTCTTCGCTTCCCCCTGCCACCCGGGCGCGATCTCGGTGGTGAAGGAAAAAGCTCCACGAGAGGGATCGCATTCTTTGGTCAGCAGGATGGTGGTGCGCACCGGGTCACGAAGTTGAGAATTGATACAACGGAGTTCTCCGGCGACAACGGACCAGTCCTGCAGACGATTGGAATTCCACTCGGGACCGGACCAGATCCTGTCGGGTGAGTTTTTCCAGTCGAGGGAGATGGATTGGCCCGGTGCAGATGCCGGACAGGCGAGCAGGGCGACTGTGAGCAGCAACATCGAGGTCTGGAGCAATTTCTTCATGAAGTTTCCTCTCGGACCGGTGAATTCCATGGTGGTGAGGATGGGTGCTTCGATGGCCGCTGGCAACTGGCACCTGCTCCCCATGAGTCCCGGATTTCGGTACACTCGAGGTTTGAAGGGAGAATCGATGCGCTGGCCCGCTCTGCTGTTGATCACGATTCTCTTTTCTTGTAGCGCCTTGCTGGCCGATTCCCCCCTCCAAAGGGCGATCGCTTCTGGCCAGGCCGATGCCGTCAAGAAGGCGGTTCAGGCACTTGCTCTCGATGGAAGTTCCACCGCCATCGATCCGGTCATCGAGCTGGCATTGCTCTCGGATCAACCGACCGTCGAGAAGGCGGCTCTGGCCGGGTTGATCGGGCTGAAACCGGGCACCGGCCTCGATTGGATCTGCACCCAGGCGAACAAACATCCGCGCAAGGAGGTGCGGGACTTACTCATCGGCTGGTTGTCGTTACGCAAGGAAACCGAGTGTTTTCGAGCGGTATTGCAGGGCCTCTATGATACAGAGGACAGCGTTGCGCTGGCTTCCATCGAGGCCCTTCGACTCAAATCTCATGGCGGTTCGATACCGCACATGATTCGAGCTCTCAAACATCAAGAAGATCGTGATCGCGATCTCTCTCTCGTCGCAGAAAGAATCCGCGAGATGCTGTCCGAGCTGACCGGGGCCGATCTGTTTTCTTCCTCGGAGTGGGATGGTCTGTGGAAGGGAAACAAGGAAACGCTCGGCGAAGGGAACAAGGTCGATACTGCCAGGATGGTTCTGAAGGGAACCGGAGTGAAGATCGAACCCCCCAGTTTCTTTGGCCAGGAACTGGTGAGCGAGAAGATCGTGTTCGTCCTCGATACCAGCATCTCGATGGAGGAGAAAGATCCGTTGCCGGAAGGAGCAGGCAATGGAAAGGGAGGCGGTCGTGGCACCGGGGTCTCGGATAAGGCCAGGAAAAAAGGAGATGGAGATGATCTCCCCGACTCTCGTATGCGCCTGCGCAGGGTACAGAAGGAACTGAAACGGATGATCCGTGAATTGCCGCGCTCTTTCCGCTTCTGCCTGATTTCCTTCTCTGCCGGTGTCGATCGGATGTCGGACCAACTGGTGGCAGCGACACCTGATCAAAAGAGACGTGCCATCAAGTTTGTCGATGATTTTGACCCGAAAGGTTTTACTTCCACCGATCTGGCACTCGAATCGGCATTCAAGATCGCCGGGGTGCGTACCATCGTATTGCTCTCGGATGGTATGCCCTTCCGCATCAAGGCTCCCATCGATCCAGCTCAGCTCCTCGACCACATCGAGGAGATCAATCGGTTCGAGCACATCCCGATTCACACCGTTGGGTTTGATGCCACGTCGGGCGATGCGGGAGGTTTTCTGGAAGAACTATCCCGAAGGACCCGGGGAAAGTACACCGAGGTCCCCTGATTCCTCAGACGGTGATTCTATTCGTCTGCTTCGCCGTCAGAGAGTCGCTCATCGTATTCCTGCTGGATGCGATCATGTTCTTCGCTGGCGGATTCCAGATTTTTGAACGCCTTATCGATGGAGTCGCGCTGGTTCTTCAACTTCAACGATAGCCGCGAGATTTCCTCTGCGTCTCCCGCCTCTGATGCTTCGATCAGCAGAGCCTCGGTTTTCTGCAGTTGTTCTTCAACTTTCATGACCAGAGATTCGCTGCTCTGTATCGTATCTTTCAAGGGCTTGAGGAGACGAGATCGTTCTTCAATCAGTTGAGCTCGTTCCTGTCTCTGGATTTTGCGGTTTTCACTTTTCTTGCGAGGCTTTGTTACCTCCTGGTCCTGTTCACCACTCCAGCCATATCTGCGCAGGAAGTCATCGTATCCACCCTCGAAGACTCGAACCTTTCCGGCATCAAAGATGACCAGCCGGTTGCAGGTTTCCCTGAGAACCGATTCAACGTGAGTCACCATCAGCACCGCACCCTGGAATACGTTGACCGCTTCGATCAGCGCCTCGGTGCTGGCCATGTCGAGGTGGTTGGTTGGTTCATCGAGCAGTAACAGATTGGCCGGAGTCGCCAGTACCCTGCCCAGTAGCGTTCTGGCACGTTCTCCTCCCGACAGGATCTCCACCTTTTTCAGCGCCAGATCACCACCGAACATCATGGCTCCACAGATATCCCGGACCTGGGTTCTGTTCAGCATACTGTTGGCGTGGTTGATCTCCTCCTCGATGGAGCGCGAATCCTGCAGGACTCTCATGGCGCTCTGGCCAAAGAGATTCTGCTTGGTGGATGGGTGTGATCGAACCTCTCCCTGAACCGGTTTCAGCTCTCGGGCAAGAATTCTTAACAAGGTTGATTTGCCCTTGCCGTTGGGACCGATGATGCCGACGCGGTCTCGAGCTCCGACGTGCAGTTCCAACCCGGAGATCAGAGTTGGGCCTCCTTGATAGTTGAAGTCGAGCTTTCTTGTTTCGATCGACCACTTTCCTGGATTGGGAATGTGATTGAAGGAGAAGGAGAGGGTCGAGATCTCATCGAGCTTGTCCAGCCGTTCTCGTTTGGCGATCTGCTTCAGGCGTGATTGCGCCTGACTTGCTCTCCGAGCCTTGGCCCTGAAGCGCTCGACGAAACGCATTTCGTGAGCGATCTTTCTCTCGGAATTGACACGGGTTTTCTCGTGCATCTCTTCTTCGAGGTAAATCTGATCCCATGCTTTTTCGGTGGTGCCCGTGAATTTGCGTAGCTTCTGGCGGTGGACCGCGAGGGTGTGAGTTGTCACTGAATCCATGAACTCTCGATCATGGGTGACCAGCAGCAGAGTACGTTGCCACTTTCTGAGGAAACCCTTCAGCCATCTCAGGCTGACGATGTCGAGATAGTTGTTCGGTTCGTCGAGCAGCAACAGATCCGGGTCCTCCAGCAATGACTTGGCCAGATTCAAACGCACCTGAAATCCCCCGGAGAGTTCCTCGGGAGGTTGATCCAGCTGATCCCTGGTAAATCCGAGCCCCATCAACATCGCCTCGGCGCGGTAGGTCTCGATGAATCCCTCCTCCTGGAGGGGGAGGGCCAGGCAAGCTTCTTCGAGGGTGGATTTTTCAGAGAACACCAGATGCTGGGAAAGATGGCCGATTCTGACCCCACGATGAACCGTGATGAGGCCTTCATCGGGCTCCAGTTCCTGAAGAATCATCTTGAGCAGTGTCGACTTCCCATGGCCATTGGCGCCGACGAGGCCGACCTTTTCGCCTGGTTCGATCAGGCAGCCGGCATCATCGAACAGGATCTGTTGGCCAAAGGCCTTGCGAATGCTCTGTATCTGAAGCACGTTCTCTCCCGGAAAGTATCGTACCGTTTTCTGGTTCTCTGGCGAGGAGAGTGGCAAGAGGACGGCGAAGAATTCGGAGCCGGGAAAGGAACAGGCGATGATCCGTGGGCTGCTTCTGACGCTTCTCGTGGTGCTTTTCGCCTCGGCTTTGATGTGGATTGTCCACTATTCTGATACCAAGGGCTGGATTCCCTCCGATCGGCCACGAAAACCGTACATGCAGCAGGTCTCAGGAGATCGAGCGATCGTCGCCTGGAGAACCTCCCAGCGACTGGTTGCGGATGCGCGCCTCGAGTGGGGTTTCCTGCAGGATTCCGGTGCCGCTCCCGAGCAATGGAATGAAATCAAGGGCGAGACCCTCACTTCAGTGCAGGACCCCAGATACTGTGACCATCACGCGGTACTTTCCGGCCTACCTGCGCAACGCATGATTCGCTACAAAGCCTACAACGGTACAGAGCTTGTCGGATCCGGACAATTTCGCTCGGCTCCTGCCGACGATTTTGCTGGCAAGATCAGGATCTGGACCCTGGGAGATTCGGGTACCGGAGAGGCGATTCAGTATCAGGTGCGGGATTCGATGCTCGAATTCCTGGGAGAGACTCCGCTCGATCTGTTCGTTCACGTGGGAGACATGGCCTATAGCAGGGGGCGTGACGGTGAGTTCAACGCCCGCTTCTTTAGACCCTATCGATCGACTCTTTCATCGGTTTCTTGCTGGCCAGCGCCAGGAAACCACGAGATGAAAAGAGCAGATAGCACCACTCAATCAGGCCCCTACTTCGAGGCGTATCTACTGCCCACGGCGGGAGAATGTGGCGGTCTATCGAGTGGTACCGAAGCGTATTACTCCTTCGACTACGGGCCGATTCACTTCGTTTCTCTCGATTCCAGCGGGGATGCGATCGAACCAGATGGCGCCATGCTGAAGTGGTTAGAGGAGGATCTCGCCTCCACCGACAAGAAGTGGATTATCGCGTTTTTCCATCATCCACCGTATTCGCGCGGATCCCATACCTCGGCGAGCTATGGAGACAGCTATGGTCGACTGGTGAGAATGCGAGAGATTGCCATTCCCGTTCTGGAAGCGGGAGGAGTCGATCTGGTACTGGCGGGACATTCCCATATCTACGAGCGATCCGCACTGATCCAGGGGGTCTATGGCTATGGTGAAGCCCCTTCCCACCCGGTTACCGATCGGGAACTGATTCGCAGCGAGGGCAAAATTTTGCAGTGGGATGAAGAACGCTATGAACAAACCGATTCACTTGGCACCGTGTATCTGGTGGTGGGGAATGGCGGTGCTTCGGTGAAAAAAAGAGGTGAGCACCCCGTGATGGTGAAAACGGAAAAGGTCCACGGATCGGGATTGATAACCATCGAGGGGGATCAGCTGCTGTTCGAGAGCGTCACCATCGACGGAGAAGTGAATGATCGCGTCGTCATCGATCGATCTTCTCAAGGATCGTAAAACGAAGGAGATGGTTGGATGAGTCAGCCTGCGGGTAATGCGGTCATTGCGCAGTCGGGAGGGCCGACAGTCGTCATCAATTCTTCTCTGGTAGGAGTTGTCGAGGCGATACAGAACACCGGTATCGCCGGGTCCATCTACGGGGCCAGGCATGCGGTGCGAGGGATGCTCACTGGAGACCTGTGCGACCTCACCGATATGCCAGCTGAGCAACTCGAGCTGATCGCTGGAACTCCGGGCGCGACTCTCGGATCAAGTCGAGATAAACCCGATGAGGAATATTGCCAGAAGATATTCCGGCAACTGGAAGAAAAAGACATTCGCTGGTTCTTCTACATCGGCGGTAACGATAGTTCCGATACCTGTCGGATCGTCTCGGAGGTGGCTGCCAGTGCTGGATACGATCTTCGTGCGTTTCATGTCCCCAAGACCATCGATAACGATCTGGTTCTGAACGATCACACTCCTGGCTACGGCTCTGCTGCACGATTTGTTGCCTGTGCTCTGATGGGGGACAGTCTCGACAATCGCGCTCTGCCTGGAATCAAGATCGATGTCATCATGGGTCGTCACGCCGGCTTCCTCACCGCCGCCAGTGCACTGGCTCGAACCGAGCATGGCACCGGCCCCCATCTGATTTACCTGCCGGAATCGGTCTTCGAAGTGGACCGTTTCATCGCCGATGTAGATCGAGTGTACGGTCAGCATGGTCGTTGTGTGATGGCTGTCAGCGAGGGGATTCACGATGCTGAAGGTATTCCCATCGCCCAGACCCTTGCGGAGCAACTGTCTGGCGAGATCGAAAGAGATGCTCATGGCAATGTACAGCTCTCAGGGAGCGGAGCTCTCGGGGACTTTCTGGCAAGGCTGATTCGGGAGCGGCTCGGACAGCAACTGCGGGTTCGTTCCGACACCTTTGGTTATCTGCAGCGTTCTTTTGCCGGTTGTGTGAGCGAAATCGATGCCGCAGAAGCGCGAGCCAGTGGCAAGGCTGCGGTGCAGGCGGCAGCCGATGGGGTTGCTGGTGCCAGTATCACAATCCGTCGTACATCGGATAGCCCCTACAGTGTCGACTACGTACCGGTTCCTCTTGCAGAGGTTGCTGGCAAGACGCGCACCCTACCCACTTCGTGGATTGAAAATGGATGTGATGTAACCGACGAATTTATCGATTACGCCAGACCTCTTGTCGGGCCGCTCCCTCCGGTCGGGTCGGTGTGAGCGCTAGAGCGGTTCTTTCTCTTCCGTCTCGGTTTCTTCCGCCTCGTCCGGTTCCTCGGCGAAGGGATCTTCCTCTTCAAAGCCTACAGGGCCGCTCTCCTGTAGCTCTGCGGTGAGCATGACGACAGCTAGCAGTAATCCTCCCCACCCTTCGTTCCCGATGGGAATCGGCCCATTTGCCGTTTGACGGAGACCGGCATCGTCGAGCCAGTAGCGAAACTCCAGTTGCCATCCTTCAAACAGGTGTGCAGAAGGAATGGCGCTGGCTTCGAGATTCAGTTTGTTTTCATCGATGAGCCGCTGTATTTCGGGAACCAGCGTTGGCCAGATCCACTCGAGTATTTCTCCGATGTCGACCAACCCGTAACTGAAAGGAGGGTGATCATTTGCGGTTACAAGGCCCTGCTTGACGGGTGGAATCTGAAAACTATCAGGATCATCTCCTTGTAATCGATGGCACATCTGTTCAATGACGGTTGGATGGAGAGCCACGACCAGGTCTCCGTTGATATTTGCCCAGGCTGGCGTGATGCGCGAACCAGAATTGCTCATCTGGATGTATTTGATCGCGATCTGTTCGCCCTTGAATTCGATCCCATGAGATTTCAGTGCCAGGGACGCTCCCGAGGAACGCATTGCCAGTTTTAACAGCGGAAATTGCTGTACCACCAGCTTTTCGATCAGATCCGGGTTCCCGCCGCTCACCACCATCACTGCACCCGGGATGATACCGCGAGCTGTCGATTCTTCGAAGATCACCAGGCGGTTGCCCAGTGCAGCAACCAGGTCATCGATGGGAACGCCGATCAGTGCTCCGAGAGTCTTCTTGCCCTGTTCGATCTGCCACATCTGATCCTCGGGGAGAAACGCCTCCAGGGTGCTTTGCATCTGTTGATAAAGACCCACGGCATCATAACTTAATCCCATCAGGAAGAGCGGCGAGGCGGGTACCATTGCGAGATCTTCCTGGCCCAGGCTGATCTTTTCACCGCCGAGTCCGCTGAAGGGAAGACTGCTTCCGGAAGTGAAGGAGACCTCATCCCCATCGAGGTAGCCGGAGGCGTAATGCAGAGCTCCCATCCTCGAAATTTCATCGATGAAGTAGTCCGCTTCTGCTGGAGGATCGCCCCCGAATTCCTGAAAAGTATCGAGCACCAGTCCTACAATTCCAGGGACGTCGATGTGATAGGAGGAAGTCACCGTGGAATCACCGATACAGCGCTTCATTCCATTACTGTAGATCTCATCTTCTGTCAGGGGCGTTCTTTCCCCCCGGCTCATCGCCATGAAAGTTTTTGCACTCACCGAGCCCAGAGCAACGATGACTTTTCCTTCATGCGTGGTCCACCACAGTTCCAGTGGCGGTTCCGTGCCCAGTCCGGCGGCTGCCCACTGGACCTCGTCCAGTGTTTCAACCCTTGGATCCTCGATGGCCAGATCCATCATCATCGATCCTAGAAAGGAATTGTATTTATCAGTGTCGTCTCCAGCGTCGATGATCAGGTAGGAGATCATTTCAGGCTCGAGGGGGTCGATGATGATATCTGCGATGCCGAACGCGACCCCGTGATTCATCGATTTCAACAGATCAGCGCCGATTTCCTGAGACCTGGACAGAAACAACTGTTCCAGATCTGCGAGTTCTTCCTCGCCGTCACTTGCTTCACTGGTTCTGGAACTGACCAGTTTCCTTACCACATCCGGAAGTGTCGGAATCAAGGCGCGGATGCCATCAAAGCGGGGCATGTTCCAGACCTGGCCCGCTGGACTCCTGTCGAAGACAGGAGCCAGATCGTCCAGCCCCCCACTACTGATGTAGATCAACGATTCGGTCGGGTAATAACGAGCCAGGTCATCGGCTTGTGCTCGACTGGAAATCAAGAGCAACAGGATGATGGCCAGCAGCTTGGGACGGGTCATGAGGTACTCGCTCTCACGGTTTCTGAAATTCCTAATGAGATATTGAAATGGTGCCAGGAAGCCAGCACAACTAACAAGCGCAATTAAAATGGCCGGTAACGATGGCAGAGTTCAGGCGCACATCTTCGAACAAGAAGATCCCCTTGGCCGTTGAGTAGTGTGACAGGGATTAAATCGGGCATGCCTTGTATATCGATGTTGTTCGGGAGACATCAGGTCTCACATCGATGAACCCATTCTTGACCAGGTCCATCGAGTGAAGTTAACTGTGCTCCTGTGCAGTGTTTCCATTTTGCCTTCCGTTATACATCTCGGTGCAGTTTACAGGATGAAATGCAGATTGAGGTGTTTGACCCTGAATTCGTAAAGAGGAAGAGGTGTGTGATGCGCGTTTTTTCACCTGTAGTTCTGTGTTTGATCATCTTGGTTCCGGGGGCGCTATTGGGTCAAGGCCTCCAATATGCAGAGGCATTTATCGGATCCGCGCAGTTTGAGGATTATGATGATCGGTCCATCGGTATTCGTACCGGGTATGCTTTTTCTGATCGTTTTTCTGTGGAGATTGGCTACGTCGATTTTGGTACCTATGAGGAGACCATTTTCGTCGGTGATGGTGATCCGGCATGCGTGATTGATTGCGGAGGGGAGGAAACTCCTCCGGTCACCGAGTTCTCGATAGATTCATTGACCAGTCTTAACATCGGGATCATGGGTAGTATGCCCTGGAAAGACAACATATCGCTTCATGCCAGGGCTGGCCTGGCAATGTGGGAAGCAGAGGGCTCCCTCACGGATGGAATCAGCGGTGACATCCTTTCGGGTTCCAACGATGGAGATGATATCTACTTTGGTGTTGGAGCGAGGATCGATGTTTCAGCAACAACCTATCTGACAGCGGATTACTGGATGGTGGATGCTGATGGAGCAGACCTTTCCACCATCACTGCTGGGGTGGGTTTCAGCTTTTAAGGAGTGGCCGATGCGAAAGTTGGCGATCTTCATACTGTGCTGCTGCTTTTTTTCTGGTGGGCAGCTTTCTGGTCAAGAGCAGTACTATGGCGAAATCGGTCTTGGAATGGGCAAGGTCGGCTTCGACTCTTCCGACTTTTGGGACCCCGGTTTTGACTCTTTCGGCCTTTGGGCTGGTTATCCCTTCTCGGATGGTTTTTCTGTAGAAGCTGGCTTCATGAATCTGGGAGAATTTGAAGATCGTATTTTTTATAGTGACAAGGGTGGCAGTGGATTTGTGACCTTTTCTGCCGATTCGGTGATCAATTTCAATCTGGGGGTCAGAGGTACTCTGCCTGTTACCGAAGCGATATCGCTTCATGCAAGAGCTGGTCTGTCTCTGTGGGATGTCGATGTTTCCGTAGATGGAAATCCCGCAAATGTCGACACTACTGAGGCAGCTGATAGGTTCTTTACCGAATCAAGCAATGGGGTGGATTTTTACCTTGGTTGGGGCGCGACCATCGATATTTCTCCAAAGAACTATTTGATGGTCGAGTACTGGTACGTGGAGGCTGACGGTGTCGACATGATTCATGGTTTAACTGGTCTGGGTTTCAAGTTTTAAACCGTCATCACGGCCTGGCTCAGCCTTCGCTCGATCCAAACTGCAGTTTCACCAATCGAGCGTAGATGCCATCGAGAGCCACCAGTTCCTCATGACGACCCTCTTCTCTCAGGCGACCGTGGTGCATCACCAGAATACGATCGGCTTTGCGAACCGTACTGAGGCGGTGAGCGACGATGAACGAGGTACGACCCTCGATCAATCGTTCGATGGCTTCCTGGATCAAGGCTTCGGTTTCGGTATCGACGTGACTGGTGGCTTCATCGAGAACCAGGATCTCCGGATCTCCCGCCAGTGCTCTGGCAAAGGAGACCAGTTGCCGTTCTCCGCTGGAAAGGGTTCTGCCCCTTTCCATCATCGGTTCGTCGAGTCCTTTCTTCTGGCGGGTGACGATTCCTGAGCCCCTTACCTGTTCCAGCGCCCAGACGATGCGATCTCGGTCGATATCACGGTCGAACTGGATGTTCTCTGCCAGGGTACGAGTGAGGATTGCCACATCCTGGAGTACCAATCCGAATCGTTGGCGATGGGTTGCGACGGGAAGCTCACGGATGTCCTCGTCATCGATACGAATCGAACCTCTTGTCGGATCATGGAATCGCAACAGGAGGTTGATGAGGGTGCTCTTTCCGGCACCAGTAGCGCCCACCACTGCGATGGTTTCTCCTCGTCCGACCCGGAAGGATACGTTTTCCAGCACAGGAGTTTCGCCATCGTAGCTGAAGGAAACGTCCTCGAATCGAATTTCATCTTTGACCCGGACAGATTGTGACGTTGCGGTTCCGATCGCTTCCGGTGCCGGCAAGGATGTATCGGTGTCGAGGATGGTAAAGATCCGTTCGCTGGAGGCCATTGCTGACTGCAGCAGGTTGTATTTCTCGGCCAGATCTCTCAGGGGAGAGAAGAGACGTGTCAGGAAGGTCCAGAACAGAAAGAACTCACCGAAGGTCGCCGTGCCTGTTTCGATCTGTGCACCACCCTGAACCACGATGATGACCAGGGCCAGAACCGACAGAAGATCGACAGCAGGAAAGAATACGGCGTACCAGAAGATGCTGTTGAGGTGAGCGTCTTGTAGTTTGCCGTTGATTTCAGAATAGCGATCGGCTTGCTGCTCTTCCCTCCGACAGACCTGAATCACCTCCATGCCACTGATCGATTCCTGTGTGTAAGCATTGAGGTGGGCCAGTCGCCGTCGCATCTCTCGGTAATGTTTTCGAGCGAATTTTCGAAATACGGCTGTCGCCAGAACCACGATCGGTGTGACGAGCAGCACCATCGATGCAAGCTCTGCATTGGTCCAGAAGAGCATTGCGACTATCCCTGTGATGGCGAGCAGGTCGCCGGCAAGGGATATGAAACCGCTGGCGAATAGCTCGTTGAGTGCTTCCACATCATTGGTCACTCTTGTGACAAGTCGTCCGACCGGATTGCCATGAAAGAAGCTAGAGCTCTGCCGTTGCAGGTGTGAGAAAATTTGCATCCGTAGATCTCGAGTGACGCTCTGACCGGTTCTTTCAAAGACCATGATCTCTGCGTAATGGAATAGCAGCTGGATCAGGAGGCATGAGCCATACAGTCCGGCGATCAACCACAGCCAGGAGATTCGCTGTTCTGTCCCTGCCTCGGCATCGATCGGCTCCAACCCGAGCTGATCAGCCAGGCCAGCAACGAATTCACCGAGTTGAGTGGAGCTTTGGTTGTCCTCACCGGAAATTGTCAGTGGACCATCGATGGCTTCCTTGACCAGCAGTGGGCCGACCAGGGAAAGCAGTGTTGTGACCAGAATCAACAGCATCGAGAGTAATACCAGATGCTTGTAAGGGCTCAGGTACTTCATCAATCGCCGTGCCAGCAATCGACTGAATGGACGATCAATTACCTCCTCGACATGGAAATCTTCCGCGTCCTCTGGTTTTTTTGCATTTTGATTCTGCTGAGGTTTTTTGGAGGTCATTCGAGATCCTCCAGTTCGCTCTTGACGGTCTGTCGGCGCCACAACTTGTGATAGCGCCCCTTCTTTTCCAGCAGAGTTTTATGGTTTCCCTGTTCGACGATGCGCCCTTCATCAAGAACGATGATCTGATCAGCATGAGTGATGGCGCTCAGTCGATGAGTGACGATCAGTGCCGTGAGATTCTGTGTCCAGTCACGCAATCCTTCGATGATGGTCGTCTCTGTTTCGGAATCGACCGCAGAGAGAACGTCATCCAGGATCAGGATACGAGGTCTCTGCAAGATGGCGCGAGCTATCGCAATCCGTTGCTTTTGCCCCCCACTCAAAGTGATGCCTCGCTCGCCCACTCGTTGATCAAAGCCATCGGGGAACTTTTTGATCTCATCATCGATGCTGACCAAACGTGCCACCGCCATGATTTCATCCTGGGAGGCGTCATCGACACCATAGGCAATGTTGTCAGCGATGGTGGCACTGAAGAGGAATGGCTCCTGGGGCACCATGGCAATCGACGAACGCAGAGTATCCAGTGAGTATTCTTCTATCGGGATCTCATCGATGGTGATATTGCCATTCTCTGCTGGAGACAGCCGCGGGATCAGGTTGAGAAGAGTTGTTTTTCCGCTGGCGGTCGCACCGACGATGCCAAGGGTTTTACCCCCGGACAGTTGGAAAGAGATCTGTTCGAGTGCTGTGGTTTCCGCATCCGGGTAGCGGAAGGAAACCTGGTCGAAACAAATCTGGCCAGCCGTGACGGCGATTCCGGAGCGTGCCTTCTGGTCGTCCACGGCTGGTTTGGCATCGAGGATCGATTCCAGTCGCTTGGCACTGGCTGCCCCTCGATGAAATAGATTGATGACCCAGCCAAGAGCGATCATCGGCCAGATCAGGAGCAACTGGCAGCCATTGAAGGTCGCGAATTCACCCAGATTCAGATCGCCCGAGAGAATTCGCAGGCCACCCATCAGCAACAAGGTGACCAGTGCCAGATCGCCAAACAGGGAAAAAGCGCTACCGGTCATGGCACGCAACCTGGCGATTCGGAGATTCTGGTGAAAGTAGTCGAAGCTCAGGCGTTGCATCCGATCAATCTCGGAATCCTCGACAACAAAAGCCTTGATCACGGGAAAGTTGGAAAAGTTTTCCTGAGCGTGAACGGAGATGTTCGAAAGCATCTCCTGTCCGATGGTCGCCTGGGCATGGACCTTGGGTCCGATGAATCGGACCGTCAACGTAATCAATCCAAGGGGAAATAGAGACCAGAGCGTCAGTTGCCAATCGATACGCAACATCAGTGTGATCGAGAGGATCAGGGTGAATATCGTTTGAATCGAGTACATCACAGCAGGCCCGAATACCATTCGAACGGCTTCTATATCGCTGTTGAAACGACTCATCAGATCGCCAGTATGCAATTTTGCATGGAAAGATCCGTCAAGCTTTTCGATGTGGCGAAACATCTGATCTCGAAGTCGTCTTTCGATACGGCGACTGGTTCCGATGACCGTTTTTCTGGACCAGAATGAGGTGATGCCTCTCAGGAGAACGGCCCCGACCATCGCCATCGCAAGAGGAACGATCAGATCGAGATCGATGCCGGTTTCCAGATTCTCTACAGCCATCCCTACCATGCGAGGTACCGCGACCTGAGAGAGACTGGTGATCAGAATCAGAAAGACGCCGGCGAACAGCACCGAGCGTTCACGCATCAGGTGCGGTATGAGGAACCGGAAAGCCTTGAACGGTATCATTCGCTCTCCTGGATTCTCTCTGTGCTCTGATGACTCTGGAGTTCAACTTGAGCTAGGACCAAGGGGCCGGGCTTCGCTGCGCAGGGCCCCAGAGGCCAGAATCCCCTCTAAAGGGCGCTTTGTCGAGGGATCACGGCTTTTCAGGGGGCTCAGGCATCGGTGCATTTCGATGCTTGCGCCACTGGGCCAGGCGATCGGTAAGCTCCTGAACCCGCTCCGGATGTTGTTCGGAGAGATCGTTTTGCTCCGAGATGTCCGCCTCCAGATCAAACAGGAAGCGTCGGTTGTCTTCAAAGAACTGCAGTAACTTCCACTTGCCCCGGACTATCGAAGCGGCTGGCGTGGTTCGCCAGGGGCCATGGAGTTTTGTCTTTCCCTCCAGATATGCGGGAAAGTGCCAGATGAGATCTCGATCGGGAAGTGATCCCTGGCCGCTAAAAGCCGGAACCAGACTGGTGCCGATGAGGGGGATCTCGGCCGGTGCGGGCATCCCTGTCATCTCCAGAATCGTGGGAACCAGATCGGTCAACTGGATCGGTACATCCACGACTTTCTGCTCGGAATCGATGCCGGTTCCCCAGGCGATGAAAGGAACCCGGACACCGCCCTCGAACAACATCCCTTTACCGCCGCGCAAGGGGCCATTGTCGGTATAGCTTTGCAGTCCACCGTTGTCGCTGGTGAAGAGGACCAGCGTGCGATCGGCACAACCGCTCTTTTCCAGTGCCGCTCGAACCCGGGCAACAGAACGATCAACGCTCTCGACCATCGCGGCATAGCGGTGTCGTTTCTTTGGTTCATCGGGGAGCTTTTTTGCCCATCTGGCGATCTCCTGCGGGGGAGCCTGGATCGGTGTGTGAACTGCGTAGTGGGACAGGATCAGCAGAAAGGGTTGAGAGGCATTCTCCTGGATGAAAGTGACCGCATGATCGGTCAGTGCATCGGCCAGAGGAGTGCCTTCGGCCTGTTCTTCCAGTCGAGGAAGATTCCACGGAGCCAGGTGTTTCCTGTTGGCTCCTCGCTGGTCTCCGGCGATGGAAACATCGAATCCCTGGAGAGCTGGATCTGTACCGAGATGCCATTTTCCGATGTGAGCTGATCGGTACCCGTGAGTTGCCAGCATTTCTGCGATGGTGATCGCTTCGGGCACGAGTGCTCGCCGGGTCGCGGGTGGAACCAATCGGCGATTTTCTGCCTTGCCTCTGGCCGATGGTTTCACGGTGAAGATCCCGTGCTCAGCCACGTCGGTGCCGGTCATCAAGCAGGCACGGCTAGGTGCGCAATTGGGACCATTGGATGCAGCACGTGTGAAGCGGAGACCATCCGCGGCAAGCTGATCGATGGCGGGAGTCTTCCACGGACTGCCCTGACACGAAACATCTGCCCAGCCCAGATCATCGGCAAGGATGATGACGAAGGACGGGGGAGCTTCCTGGTGTGGACTGGCCAGAACAACGCCACAGAAGAGGAGGGCTGCACAGCAAGTCAGCCAGCGGTTGTAGATACTCAATGGACCTCCATGTCCTCAGGATTCCATATTGTGGAGTGGATTGCCATTCACCAACTGCTGTCTTGCTCGACTGGCTCCTCTCTGCGAGCCTTCCCTTTCGACCTGCTGGAAGAAACTCCGAGATCGAGGTGAAGCGTGATTGTGCCGATTCCGGTCCATTGCATGGCCTGTGGTATCCAGCTGAAAAACGCAATCCCTCCCGGTGAAGATCGTCTGAGGGGTGTCTGTCCCGACTGCGGCACCATTCACTACCGAAATCCGAAAATCGTGGTCGGTACCATTCTTGAAGAGTCAGATCGAGTGTTGCTGTGCAGGAGAGCGATTGAGCCCGCCGAGGGACTATGGACTCCTCCGGCTGGTTTCCTCGAGATGTCCGAATCGATGGAGCAGGGCGCAGTACGGGAAACGAAGGAAGAGGCCTGTGCGGACGTATCCATACTCCGTACTTTTGCTCGCATCGATTTGACCAGGATCGGCCAGGTTCATGAAATGTTTCTGGCCAAACTGGACCGTCCAGAAGTGAGTGCGGGAGCCGAGAGTCATGAAGTGAAGTGGTTCGCCTGGGATGAAATTCCCTGGTCTGAGCTCGCTTTTCCAGTGGTCGAATGGGTTTTGAGATTGCGCGCCGAAGACCTGGCGACCGATCAGGAACGGATTCATCGCGGCTGCTTGCACTGGAAAGAGACCGGTTCTCCCCTTTCACTGGCAAACTACGATCTCAGCGACCTGCAGTCTTTACCCCTGGCACGCTAGGAGTGTCGCACCACCGGTGACTGTGGATCAGTCTCCAGTGCGACTACCATGTCTTCAGATCGCAGGTCCCGGTGCTGGTTGGAAACAACTCGAGAGGAGAGATCGACGTGTCGAACAGGAACTGGTTCCAGGATCGAGTTCTGCTGGTCGCTGCCGCAGCCTGGCTCATCTGGTTCGCCTCGATGCTGGTCATCGCTTCTGGAGCGGGCTCCCGTTCCTCCTGGATTGCTCTCGATGGGGTCGCCAGAGCGGGAACCGAAATTTCACTGATCGGTCACGTACCCCAACCGGATGGCCAATCGGCTCGCATCGCCTGTAGCGCGCCAGGCTGGTCGTTACCTGCTGCGGTAGAAGTGCAGCATGGTCACGCTCATTTCACGGCGATGGCCCCGGAGCAAACAGGTTTCCACAGCTGGAGTGTTCATCCTGCCGAGGGCGATCAGGATGTAGCGGTTTCGGTCGGGTCGATGGCCGTGGTTGCTGAAGGAGAACCGTGGATCGGTATCTCCATCGATGAAATTCTTGCAGATGGACCCTGGCACAGGATTCAAACCGCGAATCCACCCAGGCCTTACCCGGCAGCACATGGCAGCATGCTGGATCTTTCACGCCATGCCTTGCTGGTTTGCTGGAGTTCCATCGATGAGCAAAACCTTCCTGTATTGAGAGAGTGGTGGTCTCGCCTCGCGCTTCCCCAGGCGCTGATCTTACTCGAGGATGATGCCGGAGAAGCGCTGGGTGTTGTTCGTCAGCAACTGGGAGATCCGCTCCTGTGCCTGGCTGGAGCCGATGTCATCGGTTCTCTGCCCGCCTCTGAAATCGAAGTGATCGGAGTGAGCGCTGGTGGTGGTGCGGGTTGGCAGACTGCCATTCAACGGATTGAGCAGCTGCAACAGAAGGGAAACTGATGATGACTTTCACCCTGATCCTGGCTCTTTTCTCACCCCATCCTTCCGATCAGGGCGAACTTCAAGAATCGAAGAAAGAATCGACCCAGCAAGCTCCGTTTGATGTCGATGATCTGAAAGCTGTCGGGCTCGTAGCCGGACTGAAGTTTAGCGACGAGGAACTGGCCCAGTTGATGCCGGTCGCGGTAGATCGCCTCGCCCAGTATCGAGGATTGAGAGCGATTCCCGTCGAGAACTCGGTGGCTCCTGCTTCCATCTTTCGACCCTTCGATTCGTCTCCCACAGTCGCCGATCGCACTCTTGCCAGTGCTGATTCACTTCCTGAAGTGAAGCGACCCTCTGACCTCCGCGATTTACTGTGGGCAGAGATTCCGACCCTGGCGGCCCTGATCAGGTCGAGACAGGTTTCCTGCGTTGAGCTGACGGAGCTGTTCCTGGCCCGGCTCGAGGAAGTTGATCCAGTACTGCACTGTGTCATCTCTTACACCGAGGATCGGGCGATGAAGCAGGCAAGAATGCTCGACGCCGAACTGGCGGAGGGAAAGTGGCGCGGCCCTCTTCACGGTATTCCCTACGGAGTAAAGGATCTGTGTGCGGTGAAGGGAACGAAGACCAGCTGGGGCGCGATGCCTTACCGCGACCAGGTGATCGAGATCGACGCCACGGTGGTCCAGAAACTCGATGCGGCCGGAGCGGTGTTGCTGGCCAAGACAACTCTCGGTGCGTTGGCGATGGGCGATGTCTGGTATGGCGGTAAGACACTGTCACCGTGGAATACGAACCGGGGATCGAGCGGGTCGTCGGCGGGATCCGCCTCCGCTGTCGGTGCAGGAGCTTTACCTTTTGCCATCGGTTCCGAAACTCTCGGCTCCATCGTCAGTCCCTCGACACGCTGTGGAAATTCATCGCTGCGACCCACTTTTGGTCGTGTGTCACGGTACGGTGCAATGGCGCTGTCCTGGTCGATGGACAAGCTCGGCCCCATCTGCCGGAGCTTGCAGGATACTGCCCTGGTCTTCGATGTGATCGAGGGCGTAGACGGCCTCGATCTGGATTGTGTCGATCGAGTTTTTGAAACCCCTGGAGCCACTTCGATAGCGGGCTGGAAGATCGGCTACTCGAAGAAAGGATTCGATGATGCAGAGAATCACTCTCAAGTACTGAAGCAACTGGAGGGGCTCGGTGCGGAGCTGGTCGAGGTGGATCTTCCCGACTATCCGGTATGGCCGATGATGGTGATTCTGTTTGCCGAAAGTGCCTGTGCCTTCGATGAGTTGACCCGTGATGATCGTGATGACGAACTGGTGGAACAGGGGCCACAGGCGTGGCCCAACAGTTTTCGTGCAGCGCGTCTGATACCGGCGGTGGAATACATCCGTGCCCAGCGACTTCGCACCCTTCTGATGCGAGATACTTCCAAAGCACTCGCTGACGTGGATGCGTTTGTGGCGCCGGCAGGAGATTTTCAAAGCCTGGGCATCACCAATCTCACCGGTCATCCTAGCCTGGTGGCCCCCTGCGGTTTTGGAGAAAACCGGATGCCGAGAGCCATAACCTTCATTGGACATCCTTACGATGAAGCTCGCTTGATTGCTCTCGGTAGTGCCTGGCAAGGTGCTACCGACTACCATGAAAGACGACCGACTCTCGAAGCATTTGCCGGAGACAAGGGTCGGGAATGATCGTTACAATTTTTTCTCTAATCCTATTGTTGCCGGCCGGTCAGGTTCCGGATGGTCGAACCGATCTTGAATCACCACTGAAGAACAGCGGCAACGGTGCGGTCGGGACCTATTTTTCCTGGGTATTTTCTCCCAATGGAAAGTGGATCGTAGGTGGCAGTAGTCCGGTGACAGTGACCGACAATTCCGGCAAGACGAAGTACCCCGCTGGCATTTTCGTATGGGATGTCAAAACGGGTAAGCTTCTCAAGAGACTTGGCGATCATCAGGCCAGTGTCGATTTCCTGGCCTTCTCTTCCAATAGCCAGCGGTTGATCAGTGCTCATATCGGTCGACTTCAGAGTAAAGATCCTCAACCGACCGTCATCCAGGTGTGGGATCTGCGCCGATCGAAATTGAGAAACAAATTTGGCATCGAGGGGCATTCCAAGCGACCGCGCGTCACCGCTGATGGAAAGTTGTTCGTATGGCTGGACCAGGACGAATCCCTTTCCGTCTGGAATCTCGATAAGGGCAAACGGTTATGGCAGCTGGAGGACACCGGGCTGAAACATTTTGATATCTCCCCCGATGGGGAAAAAATTGTCGGCACCTTTGTCCAGTACGAGAACATCGAAGTAAACGGCAAGAAGGGTCGGCGTATCACCGAACGCGGGTTCAAGGCGTGGGACCTTGCCGATGGCAAGGAACTCTGGCATGTCGCATCTGATGATCGTCAGCTGCAAGCGATGCAGGTGTTCTTCCATCCTCGAGGGAAACGGTTTTTCACCGTGGCTGGAGGTAGTTCGAGGAAGCCGGGAACCCTGGTGAGTTTCGATGCTGTCGATGGTTCTCGCGAGAAACAGTTTTCTCTGGAGGGCCTCGACAGCATAGGATCGATCGGGATTTCTGCCGATGGTAGTCGCATCGCCAACAAGGCGTTCATGGGGAAATCACTGACGATGTGGAGTCTCGATGATGGGAAACAGTTGCTTCATTTGACGGCATCATTTCCTGAAAAATACGGCAATGTCGCATTCAGTTCCGATCTGGATCTTGTCGGTGGCGATGTTCCGGGTATCAAGAAAGGCAGATTCGATATCATTGGGCCGGGGATCTTGCCTCTACGGCCTGAGAAGTAGAAGAGGAAGGGATCGCAACTCCCTTCCGGGATCATCCGATGATAAGAGGAGCAGAATGAAGTACCTGGCACCAGCGGCGCTGTGTCATCCAAAATCCAGACTGCAATTTCAATAGGAGCTGTATTGCACTGTCTATAATTTCGCAGTTGTTAATCATCGACTCGAAATACTGGATAATGCGACCGATGATCCTCACTATTCGGATGAGCACCACGGAACCCGATCATTGGGTCCAGATGATCGGTCTGATTCACTCGTGTACTGCGGAAACATTTTCAACTCATTTATTTAAGGAGAGTTGCATGCCTCGAATTACCATTATTACGTGTTTGATGAGCCTATTGGTGGGAGCGTCAGCCGTTGCAGATGATGATGTCCCGTTTCTTCACTTCACTCTGGCGGATCCACTACCGGAATCGGTGATCGGAAGTCCGATTGATGATACTGAGGTGGAGCTTGAAAGCTTCCGCGATGGCGTGGTGATCGAGGGAGAAACCTCTGGCTTGCTTCCTTATCATGCCTACACCATCTGGGCTCTCGTCTTCAACAATCCGGATGGATGTAACGATGGTTGCCAGATCGCAGATGACATCGGTCCAGACTCTGGTTTTGCCGCTCTGTGGACCGGAATTGGTTTTGTTGCAGATGAGGATGGAGAAGCGGAGTTTGAAACCGTCATGCTGGAGGGCGAACCCGCCGGCGAGGTATTGATGGGCGAGGGTTTGACCGATGCCAGGGATGCGGAGATTCATCTGATCATTCGCTATCACGGGCCTGCGGCATTCGATGATCCGGAGCTGCTGGAGGCTCAGATAACGACATTCGGTGGAGGTTGCGAAGAATTTGGCTGTGATGATGTCCAGTACGCCATCCTGGGTCGCTCGCAAGGTGACGATGACGACGACGACGACCATGACGACGACGACCATGACGACGACGACGATGACGATGAGCATGACGGCGACGATGATGAAGAAGACGAGTTCGAATTTCTCGAGTTCATGATCGGTAGCCCCCTCGAAACTTCTACCTCCGGGAATTCCGTCGAGGATTCAGAAATTCGTTTCGAGAAGTTCGATGAAGGTTTCTACATCGAAGCTGAAACTGCAGGACTGGAACCGGGGCACACCTACACCATCTGGGCAGGAGTTTTTAACGATCCCGATGAGTGTGAAGGAAGCTGTGATATTACCGATTTCGGAGTCGAGGGCTGGTCGATTTTATGGACAGGAGTCGGTCTTATCGCTGACGATGATGGTGAACTGGAATTTGAAGCGATCGTGATCGAAGGCGAACCGGCCGGGGAAATCGTGACAGGGCCTGGATTGATTGACATCGACAACGCAGAAATTCACCTGTTCATTCGCAGTCATGGACCCGCTTCCGATGACCCCGCAGTACTGGAAGAACAGCTCACGATGCTGATGGGTGGCTGCGATCTCTACGGTTGTGACGTACCGCAGTATGCCGTGCTGAACGGTGGCGATTGACCGGGCCCATCAAGGCCCTGAAATGGTGTTCTCGACGATCGGCACCGCCAGGATCGAGCCAGGGGCCATCTCCACGACATCCAGATGTCCGGAGATGGCCTCTTTGCCATCCTCGATGATGGCGTGCAGGTGTAACTTCGATCCATGATGAGTCATCACTCCTTGCTGATCGCTGGCATGGAATCCGATCACCTTCATTGCGGTCGCCTTTCCTTCGCTTCGCCACGGCTGGTCTTCCGGGGCGAGATCTGGGGTAGCGATGGGACAGAAGCCGTTGATCACATGCAACTGGTACCTGGCGGCGATACCTTCGATGATGAAAGGGAAGGGCTTCTCGGTATCGATGCCGCGGGACCGTGCAACCTTCTCGATGGCTTGTTCCAGTGGTAGGGACTGGGGCAAGGTGTCTTGATGCCAGTTCTCCACGTATGCAAGTGTCATCAGTGTTGCGGAGCCTTCATCGGTTGTACCGATTGTGGTTTGAGCAATGACTCCATCGGCTGTCGTGGCAACGTAAATCTTGCCATCGAGTATTGTGATCTCCCCCTGCAAGTCGGTAAGTGCACCAACGCCGATGGCGTGGGGCTGGTGACACATCTCCTCGAAGGAAATTCGCGCCTGAGTATTCCCCATACGCAGCACATCTCGCATCCCACCGTGCTGTTGCACCATTTCGGGGCTGCCGGCACAGCCGCACAGGAACAGGCTCAGGATCAATGGTCGGATCATCTGGTGAAACTCCTCAGGTGAAGATGAACAAAGCTGAGAATGAGCAGTGTATTGGCGAGATAGTGGCAAACAACTGGATCTTGCAGTCTTTGTCCTCCGCTGTGCATCAGTATTGTGATCAGTTTGCGACACTGGGTTCGAGTCGAGAAAACCGCATTTGATTTTCCCTCAACCGAAATCGATCTGGTACAATGGATAATCCCGCCGGTTCCTGCCCGTACCGAGAAAGGAGCAGGCCGTTGGATTTTTCCTCCCCCATGCAAGCGCCAATTAGAATCCGATGCCTCATCTTCATGATGCTGCTGGTTGCGACTCCACTGGTACCGGCCACCGGATCTGCACAGGACGATTTCATCCGAGGCGATTGCCTGGGAGATGGAGATGTTGGATTGGGGGATCTGGTCTGGATGATGTGCGTCTTCTGCGATCCGGGACCAGCCAGTTGCTACGACGCTTGCGACGCAGATGACGATGGGGTTCATAATATTCCCGATGTGATCTATCTCATGAGTTATCTGTTCGCGGATGGCCTGCCTCCGCCAGCGCCTTTTCAAGTATGTGGGCCCGACCCGACTGCGGACGGCCTGACTTGCGTCAACTATCAGTACGATTGCCAGTCCGGGTCATCCCTGCCACCTTTCGAACCTGGATACACAATGTGGATCTCCGATGCATCTGGGGCTCCTGGAGAAACCATCTCCACCGCTGTGAATCTGGAGATCGATGATTCTGGTGTCACCATGTCAGCCTGTTCCTTCGGGGTGAGTCATGACCAGGCAGACTTGACCTTTATCAACGCGCAGCAAGGAATCGATGTAGCAACAGCAGAATTCTGGTCGTTTCAGATTCACGATGGAGGCTGGAGTTGCTTCACCATTCTCAGCTTTGTTGGAATGATCTTGTATTCACAGGGAAGCTACGAGCTTGCCACCGCTGAGTATCAGGTACTTGGCGAGGTGGGAGAGTCCACTTCTCTGCAGTTCGTCGACACTCTTGGCGATCCTCCGACAAGGAATCGTGTTGTGGCCAGCTGGGGACCGGAGTCGATTCCTACGACGGTGGATGGATCCGTGTCGGTGACGCAACCGTTTCGCCGCGGTGATACGAATGACGATGGAGTGGTCGACATCGGGGATCCGGTGTGGTCGTTGTCTTGTCTCTTCCTCTGTTTCCCGGGTTGTTTCGATGCTCACGATACAAATGATGATGGGCAATGGAATATTGCCGATCCCATCTACTGTCTGATGTATCTGTTTACCGGCGGCAGTCCACCCCCCGCTCCGTTCCCGCAATGTGGCGCCGATCCAACTCCGGATCCTATCGATTGCGAGAGTTACAGCTCTTGTCCCTGAATCGGTCGGGGTAAATCTGCTGTGATCAGTAGTGCCGTTCTGATCACAGAGATAGCGGTTTTTGTTCCGGAGGTTTTTTCGGTTTCATGAGAATACCCTGAAGGAAGTTCATCGCCTTGTGTGTCACCTTCAGGTCGGATGGGTCGCCGAAGCGCTGATTGATCTGGCTGTGAGTTCGATCACTGGCATCGATCACTTCTGCCGGGATGTCAGCAGCTCGCAACGCATCACGAAACACCTCGGCGGTGATCCGCCGCCACGGGTTCTTACGTAGAGTGTTGCCGCTGGAATAGCAGATGAGGAAGGGAGCGATCCCCTGTCCCTTCCCGATGTGGAGTTGTGGAGAAGCATCGCGCACTTCTTCAGGATCGCTGCCAAAGATCCCGGAGTAGAATTTCCTGGTGGTCAGTCTCTGTAGCAGTTCACTGATGTCGTAGGCCTGGCAATCCAGGCCGATGACACCACGGATGATCTGGCGTGACTTACCCACTTTCTCCAGAGGTTTCGGTGAGGTCGCCACCAGTGAGACCAGATGACAACCAGCGGAATGCCCCATGATGAAGATCTTGTCGGGATCGCCCCCTCGTTTCTCGATGTGATCATGGATCCACGCCAACGCGCTGGCGATGTCCTCGACGTTATGGGGATGCTTCCCCTGCGGAAGTAGTCGGTAGTTGGTGCTGACGAAGATCCAGCCGGCACCGGTGAAGTAGCCCGGCTTACGCCCCACCGCCTTCTTGTCGCCCCACTTCCAGCCGCCACCGTGGACATACAGCATCACCGGAGCTTTTTTCGGCTTCACTCCAGGAGAATAAACATCGAGACTGAAGCGTAAGGGATCAACGCCCTCCACCTCGGCATAGCGGATGTTTCGTTCGATGGAGATGGGACGGGGGTCGTCAGCGGAAATCGAGGTCGTCATCAACATGGCGAGGAGCAGGGTGGTCATGCGGGCTACTTCTTCCTGAGTATCAACCAGAGGCCGCCAAAGAGCAGAGCGATCAGGCCGACGATGATTGTCCTGGAGATGGAGCGTGGGTTGATGACTCCATCGAGATTCGTTGGCTGCTCACCAGTTTGTCCCGATGTATCCAGAATCTCCCAGCCGTTGGGAGCCAGCATCGGAAAAATCTGTTCATTTTCAAAGAGCACACTGGCTTCCGCGTGAGCCCGACAACGATCACCGATTGCAGGGATTGGATACTGAGCAGGCCCACACAACACCATCACGGGCCCACCACCACTGGTCAGGTAACTCATCTTCAAGTCACCTGTTGTGACAGTGCCCTTTTCGACCTTGTCGGGTCGTACTGTTGCGGTCCAGCGGATCGTCAGAGCTCCGCTACTTTCCGCGATGGTTCGGTGTTCGATGGCAGTGACGGTTCCAGTCATGATGATCGCCGACAACTTCTTCAATTGCTCAGCACTGTAGGGTGCTTTTCCCGCAAGGAGAAATTCAACAGAAGGTGCCAGCAGAAATATCGCAAGCAGGATGAGGATGCCGCCGCGCTGTGGCGAATTTTCTGACCGGTTCTTCACGATGGATCTTTCCAGTTCATTCCCGGAGAATCTTGTCCATCGATTTCCCTCGGGCCAGTTCGTCAATCAGTTTATCGAGGTACCGAATCTCGCGCATCAGGTCATCTTCGACTTCTTCAACGCGTACGCCGCAAACGACACCCTTTATCTTCTTCCTGAGAGGATTGAGTTGAGGCGCTCCGGCAAAGAAGTTTTCAAAGTCTATCTTCTCTTCCAGTTGCGTCTCCAGCCCCGATTGATCGTATCCCGTCAGCCACTGAATAATTTCATCGACTTCCTCTTTTGTTCGCTGTTTCTTTTGTGCTTTTGTGACGTAATGCGGATAAACGCTACCAAAGCTGGTCGTGTAGATTCTGTGCTTGCTCATGGGCGTGATCTCTTCTCCAGCAAAACCGCGATTCCCGTTTCAGTTACACATTGAAGAGGAAGTGACAAACATCTGCATCCTGCATGAGGTAGTCTTTGCCTTCAATTCGCAACTTGCCCGCCTCTCGGATTGCTTTCTCGCTGCCGTATTCATCCAACTCGTCGACGGAGTGAACCTCTACCCGGATAAAACCGCGCTGGAAGTCGGTATGGATGACTCCAGCAGCCTGATGGGCAGTGTAGCCCTGGCGTACCGTCCAGGCTCGGATCTCCTTGGGGCCGATGGTGTAGAAAGATTGAAGACCAAGCAGATCGTAGATGGCATGGGCGAGTTTGCTCAATGCGGGTTCGTTCATGCCGTAGTGCTCGAGCATTTCGGCACGGTCATCTTCGTCAAGCTCCGAGAGCTCCTCTTCGATGCGAGCGCAGACCGGTACCGCCTGGCTCCCTCTTTCTTCTGCCAGAGCCCGGACCTGCTGGGCCAGTTCACCCTCACCGAGTACATCATCATCACTGACATTCATCACGAACATCTGTTTCTTGGTTGTGATGAGTCCCAGTCCCTTCATCACTTCCGGAGTGCGTGGATCGGAACCAAGATCTGCTTTGCGAGCGGGAAGACCCTGGGCCAGCACCGGTTGCAATTTCTCCAGCGCTGCCAGTCTCAGCAGAGTGTCCTCTTCACGACCGCGGGCTGCCCGAGTCGCTTTTTTCAGGGCGGTCTCCACCGTCTGTAGATCGGCCAGGATCAGCTCGATCTCGATGGTTTCAATGTCGCGCAGGGGATCGATGCTGCCCTCGACGTGAGTAATCTCTTCTCCTCCGGGAGAATCCTCGAAGCAACGAACCACCTGGATGACGGCATCGGTATCTCGAACATGACTGAGAAATCGGTTCCCGAGCCCTTCACCCTTGCTTGCACCCTGTACCAGCCCGGCGATATCGACGACTCGCAGTGCCGTGGGAACGACCTTCTGGGTTTCCACATGTCGGTTGAGAATCGTCAGTCGTGGATCAGGGATCGGTACGACGCCGATATTGGGTTCGACGGTGGCGAACGGGTAGTTTGCAGAGTGAGCCCCGGCAGCAGTCAAGGCGTTGAAGAGAGTCGATTTGCCCACATTGGGTAGACCGACGATTCCTGCTTCCATGATTTACCTGTCTCCTGCAGTGGTTTTTCGACGTCGAAGCCGTGTGACGTAGATCGAAGTCTCCCGATGGCGGCGATGGGAGTCAAGGAACCTCGCGATTTGACGGGCGATTTCCCGTCTTCGCGGACCCAGCCTGGCGGGTTATCCTGCTGCTGGAGGTATTCGTTGAACGGTGGATTGCTGATCTTCTCGATCGTTTCCAGCATCTTCTGGCCACTTCACGGAGTGGCTCCCGATGAACTTGACGAACCACTCGAAAAGCTCCTTTCGCGCGATCCCATAGTGGTCGAGGAAGGGGTGGTGGCTCTGTCCAAGATGGATGCGGAAAAAGTTCGGACCCGGGCCAGACGGATGATCCTGGAGGAAGGGAAAAATCCTGAACTGCCCGCCATCGTCTGCGATCTGTTCGGTCAGGTTGGTGGTGAGGAAGATCTAGACCTTCTGAAGGGCTGGCTAACTACCGATGATGAAGATCTGACTTCTGCAGCGATCCGGGCACTGGTTCAAATTTCAGCTCGCTACCCGGAGTCGGTTGCCATCGATCAGTTGTTGCAATGGTGTGTTACCAAACGAGGTGATCCACTGGCAATGGCGGCGCTGGTTCGTCCCAACACTTCACAGGAAATCCTACCTGCCGCTGTTCGCCTGTTGCGTAGCAAGAACCCCGACGAAATGATTGGTGCTGTTGATTTTCTGAGAACTCACGGAGCTGGGGCCTACCAGAAGGAACTTCAGCGCGCCTGGAAAAAGATCCCCAGATCTATCGGACATTCGGCACGTATCGCCATCGTCCAGGCGCTGGCTTCGGTTCCCGTCGATGATTGGATTCCCTCTACGCGTGAAGTGCTGGTCGAAGCACTCGAAAACCGTGACTGGCGAGTGCGTCGACGGGCGGTCGAAGCAACGATGGAGATCTGGTCGCCGATATCGATCGACTTGTTGCTCGAGACGTTGCCCGAAAATCCCGGCAACCCCGATCTGTTTGACTGGCACAACGCCCTGTCCGATCTGACCGGAGAGAACAAGCCCGCCGATGCCCAGGTCTGGCGTGTCTATGGCGAGATGCATCCATCCCCCCGCAAGGTTGTCGAACCGAAGGAGAGACCTGTTGGTGGTTGGCTTCGCGCACCGGCTGAGGGAGTCGGCAATGCGGCGGTCAAGGATGGTCAGACGGTGGTCTTTTTCGATCTGCCAGTTCTGGCTGCCGATGCCGTGTTTCTGTTCGATCTCTCCGGATCGATGAATGGAGACTTTGGCGGTCGCACTCGGATGGAAGCGGCTCGCATCGAGGTTCATACGATGCTGGAGAAGTGGCTCTCTCTCCCTAGAGCCGAACAACCACGTTTTAACCTGGTGTTGTTTCGCGAACCTTATGGTGATCCGTGGAATGCTCGAATCGATCGAGTTTTTCCCCGGCTCGCACCACTGTCTCCAAAAAATGCACAGGCGGCCACGGAGTGGTTCGCGTCTCAGGGAACCTGTCGTTTCGCATACCAGGAGAGTATTGAAGCCGCCATCGAGGATCCGGAGTGTCGTTTCATCTACTTTCTTTCCGACGGGGAACCGTGGGGTGGTCGGTGCAACGATCTGGATCGACTGCTGAGGGAACTGGAACGGGTCACCCGTTTTCATCCGGTCGCAATTCACAATGTTGTCATCGGTGGAGCCGAAAAGGCGGAAGAGTATTGCGAACAGATTTCACGGCGTCATAGCGGTCGTCTGCGCAAGATCGGCAATGCCAGCGAATCGATGCCCCAGATCGGGCAGGCCAGGCAGGTGTTCATGGCCAAAAAACTGGGAGTGAACATCATCACCAATCCCGGCGCCGAAACGGATGAGGTCGAGGCAGCAGCGGGAAAACTGGCGGCTGCCACGGTTGTCAGTGCCTGGGAATCCGCCGATAGCAACACCCCGGTCCTGGTGCAGCCTTGGAACGGTTACTCGATGGATGAGGGTGACCATCTGCCGGTACCGGAAAACGCCGGAGCGAACTACTTTCTTCACGGCACCATCGGGGATGTTGCTGTTCGCACCACGTTGCGACAGGAGATCGATTTACGCAGGTTGCGAAGTGCCATCGGTAAAGGGGCTATCTATCGTTTTTCGGCATGGATCGGTGGCTGGAAGAAACAAAAAGATGAAGCACAGGTGCGAGTCGTCTTTGTCGATTCCGATGGAAAAGAACTGGCGGAAGAAATCCTTGGCCCGGTGAACGCAGCGGATCGGCAGAATAAAAATGGCATGCGTCTCCGTCAAAGCGAGGGCCAGGTTCCTGCCGGTAGTCGAAAGGTTGTCGTCGAGATGATCTTCGATAAAGAAAAAGGCGGAAGTGTCAGCGACGCTGCCATCGACCTGCTGGAACTGGTGATCGAGAAGAAGCAGGACAATTCAGAATCCTGATGTGCTTGCGCAGGACACAAAATCACCTTTTGAACAATCAGCTCTGTGAGCTAGACTGCACGGTACAATTTTTTCCATGAAGTTTTGAAACAGGAAGGTAATAAGATGCAGTTGATACTGGCTCAAGCGGAACCTCTCTGGATCATTCTTGGCATCCTGATCATCGTTCCGCTCGCGATTATTTTTTATGCCATTGCGATTTACAATGGCCTGGTGGCATTGCGTAACGGCTACGAAAACGCCTACAGTCAGATCGATGTGCAGCTCACTCGCCGTTATGACCTGATTCCCAATCTGGTCGAGACCGCCAAGGGCTACATGAAGCATGAGAAAGAAACGCTGAATGCGGTCATCGAAGCGCGTAACCAGGCAGTGACTGCGGGGCAGGGTGCTGCGGCAGCTCCGGGCGATCCCAAAGCGATGCAATCGTTGATGGGGGCCGAAGCGGCCTTGACCGGCACACTCGGCAAGCTATTCGCACTGGCGGAAGCCTATCCCGACCTGAAAGCCAACGAGAACATGTTGTCGCTACAAAACGAGCTGACCGCGACCGAGGACAAGGTGTCATACTCCCGCGAGGGATTCAACAATGCGGTAACCCGTTACAACATCAAACGCGAATCGTTTCCCGACAATGTCATTGCGGGAATGTACAACTTTGGAGCCGCCGAGTTGTTTGAACTCGATTCTCCGGAGCAACGGGAAGCGCCGAAGGTGTCCTTCTCTTGATGATTTGCGAAGTGGTTTTTTTGCCATCGAGTGAGCAAGGACCAGACGATGTGGCCTCCGACGATTCTCGCCAGTAACGATTTCATTCCCGTCGCGGCTGCGGTGGTCGGCGCCATAGCTGTACTGATTTTGTTTGTAGAACTATCGGTAAGGGCTCGGCGGAAACAACGCCTCATCGATGACATTCCCACATGCAAAACCGCCGGAGTATTCATCGGGCTGGTCGAGGTGAAGGGAACTGCCGAGTCGGAGGAACCTCTGACCAGTTTTCTGGCGGAGCAGGAATGTGTCCATTACACCTACACTGTCTCTGAACAGTGGAGACGGATGGTCACCGAAACTTACACTGACAGTAAGGGAAGAACGCAAACCCGTACCCGGATGAAGACCGGTTGGGATACCGTCGCTCACGGATCATTATCGACGAAGTTCTATCTGCAGGACGATACGGGCTTGCTTCAAATCCAGCCCGGGGGTGCAGAGATCGAAGGATCGCAAATCTTCAGTCGTACATGTTCCGCCGCTGATCCGCTCTATTACGGCAAGGGGCCGACCAGTAGTGTCTTTGGCTCCACCGGTACAAGAAGTTTCGTCGAGTATGGCATCCCCCTGCATCAGAGGATCTACGTCATGGGATCCTCGCGGTTGCGCAAAGATGTAGTGGCGCCGGAGATCGCCAAGGATCGCCATGCGCCGATGTTTCTGATTTCGGTCAAATCGGAACAACAGAAGTCGAGTGGTTATCAATTCCGTTTCTGGGGCTGGTTCATCGCCGGACTCGTGATCTTCGCCGGCGCACCGCTGGGAATTGCGGTCAGTGCTGAGCGGCCAGTTCCCTGGCTTGTTTGTCTACTCGGTGGATTGATCTTCAGTGGTTGCTGGAGCGCTCGCTGGGTTGTGATGGTCTACAACAGCCTGCTGGCTTTGAAAAATCGGGTGGAACAGGCGTGGAAGAATGTCGATGTACAGCTCAAGAGGCGCCACGATTTGATTCCTCGGCTGGTCGAGGTGGTGCAGGGTTACAAGGAGCATGAAGCCGAACTGCACGAGCATCTGGTCATGCTGCGTAACGAAGCGCAGGTTGCCATTGGCGATGCGGCGACCGCCTGCACTCCCACGGTGATGGCACTGAAGGAAGCTTATCCCGATCTGGAAGCCAACACTCTGTTCCAGAATCTGCAAGATGAACTGACACGTACCGAGCAGAAGATCGCCCTGGCGCGCGGTTACTACAATGACATCGTGGCCGAGAACAATGAACGGGTCGAACGGATTCCCGACCGCTTCTTCAGAGGACTGGCACGGATGGGTCGTCGCAGATATTACGAGGCACAGAACTTCGAACGGGCTCCGGTCAAGGTTGATCTGGTCAACACCGACGAAGCTTCGGAAGAAACCACCTCGTCAGAGGCGTGAGTTTTGACGGGACTCCGCGAGGTCATTGCTTGATCTTGCGTGGGATCTTTCTTGGTCGGATTTCTGCCACCACCTGCTGGCCATCGATCACTCCAGGTTGATTGGCGACCCCCACCTGTTCTGGAGATTTGCCAACCCAGGCTGTTTTACGGCCTTCAAGCTGTACCTCGCCACTATCGGGGTCGAACGTCAAGGTCGTGAAGAGTGGGTCGCGGTAGGGACAGGTGTATTCGATCCACGGATTGGCAGCGTGAATCTCCGCAGGATAACTGAGGTGCCGATGATTTCCTCCGACCCACTGGTAGGAGGCGGAATTGACGTGCAGGTGTGCAACATCACCGGTCTGGATCAGGTCGTCGATGTGAGTGTGACCATTGATGGTCAAGATGATTTGATCTGCAAAACCATTGAGAATCTTCTGAACCTGTTCGGAATTTTTGATGGCGAACGGACCGGCGAGGGGTTGATGGCAAAAGATCAAGAACGGTCCATCGTGAGACCCGAGTTCCTTCTGGAGCCATTCGATTTGCTTCGGTCCCACGTAAGAGGGATAACCGCCTTTGTGATCGGGTGGAGTTTCATTTCCATCAAGAACCAGCAATCGTAAATTCTTGATGTCATGTTTGTAGTAGCGACTCTTCATGCCCCATTCTTTCAGGAGCTGATCGAAACTGATGCCGCTATCGGTGTCATGGTTTCCGATGACATGAAGCGCTACGGGGTGAGCATCTCGAAATTGTTTGACCAGAGCCCTGTTTTTTTCCTTGGCCTGAGCGAAATCGCCAAGCTGGATGATGGCATCGGGAGGATCAACAGCCATCTCCTTGAGGAACGCAGCGAGGCGAGCTGGTGCATCGTGCATCACATCATGATGAAGATCGGCGATCAAACCCAAGCGAACTGGTTTTGAAAGACGAGAGGTGGCAGCCCGCGCTGCGGTCGGCAATGCCAGGGAGCAGGCGATGGCCCCCGCTACCTTGCCGATGGTGTGGAGAAATCTGCGTCTCGGTAGCGCTTGCTTATTCTGGGCTGGTTGACGGAAACTGCTGGGCACGATAGCTCTCCCCTCGGGATTCAATTGGCCATTCACGTTACCAGAAAGAGGCTCTGTTGCGCTGAGAGAATCTGCTCGATGGATGGACTTCCTGTGTCGGGGAGTTGACAATCCTTGGCGGTAATCTGCCAATTCCTCGAAGGGGTGATCGATGAGCGCCATATCCTCCACCGGGTTTTCCGTCAATGACCGTCAGTACCAGCCTCCCGCCAGGCCGATTGCGGTGTTATGTCTCGATGGATGCTCCGATGATTACATCGATACAGCCATTGCGCACAATCGGATGCCTGTCGTTGAAAAGATGATCGAAGAGGGTTTTCGAGCAACAGCTCGGGGTGCTCTACCATCTTTTACCAACGTCAATAACTCTGCCATCGTCACCGGGGTTGCGCCGGCACAGACCGGTATTTCCGGTAACTTCTTCCTCGATCCGGAAACCGGTGAAGAAGTGATGATGAATTCTTCAAAATACCTGCGTTGCAAAACCATTCTCGCGGCCGCTTCTGATGCGGGGCGCAAAGTTGCGATGGTTACAGCCAAGGAGAAATTGCGCGATATCCTGTCACGCGATCTTCCACTGTCTTCAGGCGCTGCCTTTGCTTTCTCGACAGAGAAGGCTTCAGAAGCCAGATCTGAGACTCATGGTATCGGTGACGTGGAGGAAGTCGTGGGCCGACCTCAGCCAGAGATCTATTCCGGAGATGCGAGTCTTTATGTTCTCGATGCGGGGATCGCATTGATTGAAAGAGGGCTGGCAGATTTTTGTTACCTCTCGCTGACCGATTTCATGCAGCATGCCCATGAACCGAAAGAAGAACCGATGTTGGATTTCATGGCGGGCGTAGATGTCGCTATCGGCAAATTGCTGGAACTTGATTGTGTTGTTGCAGCGACCGCTGATCACGGCATGAATTTCAAAGTAACCGCAGATGGCAAACCCAACATGATTCTCCTCGAGACGATGTTGACGGAACGATTCGGTCCAGGAATTCGAGTGATCTGTCCGATTACCGATCCATACGTGGCTCACCATGGAGCTCTTGGCTCAGCAGTGACGGTTCATCTGCCAGAGAATCTGGATCGTGTCGAGGTGGCCTCCTTCATCGGTTGTCTCGACGGAGTTACCGAGGTGCTGGATCGGCAAGGAGCCGAGCAGGAACTGGAGCTGCCAGGCGATCGGATCGGTGATCTTTACGTCCTCTCTGGCCAGGATGTGGTGCTGGGACGGAGGGCCGAGGACCATGACCTTTCGCAGCTACATGGCGCTCTACGCTCTCATGGTGGCCGTTTCGAGGAGATGGTGCCGATGTTGATCTCGCAGCCAGTGACGGTCGAAACTACCGATCTGCGGAACTTCGACATCTTTGATCTGGCTTGCAATTTCCATCTGTCGGGGAAGGAAGCGTAGAGATGACGACCACTCCGATACCCGTGGTTCCCTGCCGCATCGACGGCGTTGAAGTCACTTCCGATGATCTGCTTGAAGTACGTTACCCTTACACCTCGGAAGTGGTTTCTCATGTTCCGATGCTGACTCCCGCCGATGGGGATCGAGCGATAGAAGCAGCACTGTCCGGGGGCCCGATGGAGGATCACTATTCGCGTTTCAAGGTCCTTCAGAAGGCGCGGCAACTGCTCGAAGAACGCAGAGATGAATTTGCCGATTACATTCTCAAGGATACCGGATTATGTCGAAGGGAAACGCAATACGAGGTGGGGCGATGTCTTGATGTCCTGCTCTTTGCTGCCATGGAATCGATTCGAGATGAAGGTCAGGTGTTATGTGGAGACATCTCTCCTCATGGCAAGAAGCGTAGGATCCTGGCAGTGCGTGAACCATTGCCGGTGGCTTTGGCCATCACTCCCTTCAATCACCCTCTCAACCAGGTGGTACACAAGGTTGCCCCGGCCATCGCCGCCGGGACTCCGGTCATCCTCAAGCCCAGTGAGAAGACCCCCACCGCAGCAATCAAGTTTACAGAACTCCTTTTAGAATCTGGACTTCCGACTCACATGATCGCCGTGTTGCTGGGGCCGGTGGAAACGACGGTTCGCTCTCTCATCGAAGATGATCGGATCTCGCTGGTTTCCTTCACCGGGGGCACTGCCGTGGGCAAGACGATTGCAAAGATCGCAGGTTACAAGAAGCTGTGCCTGGAGCTCGGTGGCAATAGTCCCCTCATCATCCACTCGGATGCCGATCTTGAGCTCGCTGTAAAACTGGCCGCCGAAGGATGCTTTCGAAACAGTGGCCAGCGCTGTACGGCGGTGAAGAGATTGCTGGTTGATCGATCCGTTGTCGATGAATTTACCGAGGCGTTTGTTTCGGTGGCTGCGACCTATAGCTGCGGTGATCCTGAAGATGAGGCGACCCGTGTCGGTACCGTGATAGATGAAGATGCGGCGAAGTTGCTGGAACGCAGGGTACAGGACTCGGTTGCGATGGGTGCCCAGGTTTTACAAGGGGGAGGTCGCGATGGTGCTCTGCTGGAACCGACCGTTATCGCCAATGTTCCCCGGGATGCAGAGATGGTGAGAGAAGAGAGCTTTGGGCCTCTGGCACCGATTCTGGTCACCGATGGGATTGACGATGCCATTACCCTGGCCAATGACTCTGCCTATGGATTGTCGACGGGAGTGGTGACTTCCAATCTCTCCGTGGCGATGGCGGCCGCAAAGCAGATTCGTACCGGAACGGTCAATATCAACGATATACCGGGGTGGCGCACCGAGACCAGCCCATTCGGAGGCGTCAAGGATAGTGGCCTGGGGATCAAGGAAGGGGTGGTAGAAGCGATGAAGGTTCTCTCCACCATCAAGAGCATTTCACTACCCTGGTAATGCCTTAACTTCTTGTTACTAAAAGAGATACATCTGGCTAATCATCTTGGTCCTCATCTATTTGCGCTGTTGCCTTACCTCGCCAGGCATGAGATTATCGGTCCCTCGTGTCTAGAATGACTTTAGCGTCATTTATGACAATCAAACGTGTTTATTCAAATCTAACCAAATGAGGTCTGGGTATGAGGTGAATCCCATCTCGCCGGGCTTCGAGGAGGAGTGTGAAGATGATCCGTTTCCATCACCCCATCTCCGGGGTGAGGTCCGCCTGGAGTGTGGCCTTTGCTCGGAGTTTTGTCGTTTCGATGGTTCTGCTGGCATTAGTCTCGACAACCCCGGCATTGCATGCCGCGGGATGTTCTGACGACGTCTTCGTCAGTGACACCGTTCCAGCTGATGGCGTGACTAACTTTGCCAACATCATGGATGCCTACGCGGCGGTCTGTGCTGGCGGTACGGTTCACGTTGCGGCCGGCACTTACCTCGGGTCGATCGACATCTCCGATCTCAACGCCAAGGATGGGGTCACCATCGACGGTGCTGGTGCGACCACCATCATCGATGGCGGCGTGCACACCACCAACAGCGTGGCGATCAGTGGCATGACCTTCAGCAACATGACGATCCTCCATAGCGATGGAACAGCCGGAGAAGGCTTGATCCGGATGGATAACGGTGGATCGATCAGTGATCTGACCCTCGATGGAGTGGTACTGGATGGTCAAGGGATCGTTGGTGTCCACGGAATCCTCGGCCAGGGTCTGATCGGAACCGTCACGGTGACCGGTAGCACCCTGGAAAACATCGCCAACTGGGCGGTATTTGACTCTGATTCCGGCGGCGGAATCGGTGACGATGGCCTGACCGGGTTTGTCTTCACCAACAACGTTGTGCGCAACAACGACGGTGGCATCGCCTTGCGTGGTGCCGATCTCGGCTCAGCCGTGCCGACCACCTCGACGGTGGTGACGGGCAACAGCTTCAGCAACATGAACACGAGCTTGCATGCAGGTCCTTGTAGCTATCCGGCCAACCAGTGTGGCTGGGCGGGTGTCGAGGTGACGAGGGTTTGGGGTCTAGCGACCGTGACCGACAACACCTTCGACAACCTGCAACTGGGTGCTTTTGGTGAAGGCGAAGGATTGCAGGCATGGATGATCACGGATCTGATCGTCACCGGCAACACCTTCAACCACTGTGACTCGGGCATCGAGATCGCGTACCAGGATACTCATCCGGTGACCGCCTCGATCCACGACAACAGCTTCTCGAACCTGGCCACTCGCGCCATCGGAGTGTGGGATGCGGGTTTGTTCCTGAACACACCTTCGACGACCGCAGGTATCGACGCCTCTTGTAACTACTGGGGCAACGACAACGGTCCTCTGGTTGCGGGTCAAAACGACCACACCGGTAACGGCGAGACCTACGGTGACGTGCTGGAGGGCACCATGGTGTACGCGCTGTGGCGCACCGGTTCGATTGCAGGTCGCTGCACCGGCGGAGACTGCGATGGCAACACCATCCACGACTACGAGGATATCCTTGCCGGTGCTTCAGACTGTGACGGTGACCAGGATCTCGATTCCTGTGAAACCGATACTGATTCCGATGGCACCATCGATGATTGTGATGCAGATGATGACGGTGACAGCTTCCCCGATGCTGATGAAGAGATTTGTGGAAGCGATCCACTGAACGCCTCCAGTACTCCGGCCGATTTTGACAATGATGCCGATGGTCTTTGCGATGCCATCGACGACGATGACGACAATGACGGCTGTCTCGACATCGAGGATGAGGCTCCATTCGAGTCGGATCATGATTTTGACAATGACGGAGTTCCCGACGATTGTGACGATGACGATGACAATGACGGATCGTTAGATGTCGATGACTCTGACGACAACAACGAATTCGTCTGTTCCGACGACGATGGTGACACCTGTGACGACTGTTCCAACGGTTTTTACAACACGCTGGACGATGGCACCGACACCGATGGTGATGGCCTGTGTGACGCAGGCGACGACGACGTTGATGGTGACAACATCCTGAATGTCTGTGATACAGATCAGACTCCAGGTGTTGATTGTAATAACAATGGATCTCTGGATTCCTGTGATCTAGCCGCTGGAACCAGTACCGATTGCAACCGAAATAATATTCCTGACGACTGTGAAACAGATACCGATCTCGATGGAACCATCGACGATTGTGACGATGATATTGACGGCGATGGAATTCTGAATGGCTGTGATACCGATCAGACCCCCGGCAAGGACTGTAACAATAACGGTTCTCTGGATAGCTGTGATCTGAGTTCGGGATCGAGCCTCGACTGCAATACCAACTTGATTCCCGATGATTGTGAAGTGGACTGCAATAACAACGGCACGCCCGATGATTGCGATATCGCGGCGGGATTCCCGGATTGCGATGGCAATTTAATCCCAGATAGCTGTGATTTTGCCTCCGGTACTGTTGATTGTAACGGGAATAACTTCATCGACTCCTGCGAAATCAACGAAGGCATTACCCCGGATTGCAACAGTAACGGTACGCCGGATGACTGTGATATCACCGCAGGTACCAGTCTTGATTGCAATTCCAATGGCGTTCCCGATGAGTGCGAAACCTGTGATACCGATACCTACGTTGGTTTTGCTGTAGCCGATGGCGTTGATAACTTTGCCACCATCATGGAAGCCTACGCGGCGGTCTGTGCTGGCGGTACGGTTCACGTTGCGGCTGGCACTCACACCGAGTCGATTGCCATCTCCGATGCCAACGCCAAGGATGGGATCACCATCGACGGT
>JAYZTT010000015.1:0-104735 GCA_036125855.1 Planctomycetota bacterium | reverse complement strand
GATAACACCGTGTGCCGTGATGTCGACAATGACGGCTGCGATGATTGCAGCAGCGGCACCGACGATCCAGCCGCCGACGGTACCGATACCGATGGCGATGGCCTGTGTGACCTCGGTGACCTGGATGACGATAACGACACCTGGAGTGACACCGACGAGGCGGCCTGTGGAACCGATCCACTGAGTGCCGCGTCAGTGCCGAGCGATAACGACAACGATGGCAGCTGCGATGCGGTCGACCCCGACGACGACAACGATGGCGTTGCCGATGGCGACGACAGCGCGCCGTTCGATAACACCGTGTGCCGTGATGCCGACAATGACGGCTGTGACGATTGCAGCAGCGGCACCGACGATCCAGCCGCCGACGGTACCGATACCGATGGCGATGGCCTGTGTGACCTCGGTGACCTGGATGACGACAACGACACCTGGAGTGACACCGACGAGGTGGCTTGCGGAACCGATCCGCTCAGTGCTGCCTCGGTGCCGAGCGATAACGACGCGGATGGTAGCTGCGATGCGGTCGATCCCGACGACGATAACGATGGGGTCGCCGATGGCGACGACAGCGCGCCGTTCGATAACACCATCTGCCGCGACGTCGACAATGACGGCTGTGACGACTGCAGTAGCGGCACCGACGATCCAGCCGCCGACGGTACCGATACCGATTCCGATGGCCTCTGTGACCTCGGTGATCTGGATGATGATAACGACACCTGGAGTGACACCGATGAGGTGGCTTGCGGAACCGATCCGCTCAGTGCTGCTTCGGTGCCAGGTGATAACGACAACGATGGTACCTGTGACGGAGTGGATCCCGACGACGATAACGATGGGGTCGCCGATGGCGACGACAGCGCTCCCTTCGATAACACCATCTGCCGCGACGTCGACAATGACGGCTGTGACGACTGCAGTGGCGGCACCGACGATCCAGCCGCCGACGGTACCGATACCGATGGAGATGGACTCTGCGATCTCGGCGATCCAGATGATGACAACGACGGAATCCTGGATGACTGTGATATCGATCTCAATCCTGGGCCTGACTGCAACAACAACGGTGCTCTCGATCAGTGTGATCTTGACGCGGGTACCGCCTTCGATTGCAACGGCAATCAGATTCCAGACAGCTGCGATATCGCCAACGGCACCGCGTCTGATAACGACGGCAACGGTGTCCCGGACATCTGTGAACTGACCCAGTTCCTCCGTGGCGATGCCAATGGGGATGGAGTTGTGAATATCGCTGATCCGGTGTTCATGCTGGCGTACCTGTTCAGTAACGGGATCGATGCGAGTTGTGCCGATACCATCGATGCCAACGACGACGGAGGTCGTGACATCTCCGATCCGGTGCAGGTTCTCGATTTGCTGTTCGGTTCGACTACTGAGTTGCCGGCACCGTGGCTCAACTGTGGCATCGACCCGACTCCCGACGCATTGAGTTGTGACGTCTATTCGGCATGCCCCTGATGCGACCGGCGCAAACAGGAGCGAACTGACCAAACGGGTCGCTGGCGCTAGCCAGTGACCCGTTTGGCTTGGTTTTACAGTGGGGGATCGGGTCCGTTCCCGGGCCGATTTTGCCGTGGTGATTCCCCTCTATTTATGGAATTGGACCGGAATCTGTGTTCTCCTCCTCGCTTATCGGCCCATTCGGGCCTGGCAGGAGATCCAGCGGAAGGCGACCTCGATGGTGGCCCCCTGGACAGGGCAGAGGAGGTATTCCGATGGCAAATCTGATCCGTGTTTTTCTACCGGTGACACTACTCATTTGTTTCTGTGTTCCGTTGCTGGCTCAAGGGCCGCTGGAGAGTGGTAGCTTCTTTTACCAGGGCGTGATTCGCGTCGAAAATGAGCTGCTCAACGGGACCGTCGACCTGCAGTTCCATCTCTACGACAGTTCTGATCCGGTGACTGGCCAGGATCTCGACTTCATGGCGCTCGATGGACAGGATCTCAGCAACGGCATCGTCAACGCTCGACTCTCCTTTGATCCTGCCCTGTTTGATGGATCGGAGCGGTGGCTGGAAGTCTGGGTCAAGGAACCTGCCGACACTTCTTATACGGTGATCGAACCGCGTGTCGAAGTGTTGGCGGTACCCTATGCGCTTGCCGCGGCAGTGGTATCGACCGTTGCTTTTGATAATCAAAGTCCCGTCAATCGATTGTCTCTGTGGAATGGGTTTGCCCTGATTCCCTCGATGGTGACCGATGATGGAAGCCAGTTGCTGGTCAATGGAAATCCCGTGGTCGATAGCAACGGCCAGTGGGGGGGAGATCCTACCGGTCTGGCGGGGCCCCAGGGTGATCCCGGGCCGCAAGGTCCAGCAGGAGCCGATGGGGCGCAAGGTCCGGCGGGTCCAGCAGGAGCCGATGGGGCGCAAGGTCCAGCAGGAGCCGATGGTGCACAGGGTCCGGCGGGTTCAGCAGGAGCCGATGGGGCGCAAGGTCCAGCAGGAGCGGATGGTGCTCAGGGTCCGGCGGGTTCAGCAGGAGCCGATGGGGCGCAAGGTCCAGCAGGAGCGGATGGTGCACAGGGTCCGGCAGGTCCAGCAGGAGCCGATGGGGCGCAAGGTCCGGCCGGAGCCGATGGTGCGCAAGGTCCAGCCGGTCCTGCGGGAGCCGATGGTGCGCAAGGTCCGGCGGGAGCCGACGGTGCACAGGGTCCGGCGGGTCCAGCAGGAGCCGATGGCGCGCAAGGTCCGTCGGGATCCGACGGGGCACAGGGTCCGGCCGGTCCAGCGGGCGCCGATGGTGCGCAAGGTCCGTCGGGATCCGACGGGGCACAGGGTCCGGCCGGTCCAGCGGGCGCCGATGGCGCGCAAGGTCCAGCAGGAGCGGATGGGTCACAGGGTCCGGCCGGTCCAGCGGGAGCCGACGGTGCACAGGGTCCAGCCGGTCCAGCAGGAGCCGATGGTACACAGGGTCCGGTGGGTCCAGCGGGAGCCGACGGTGCACAGGGTCCAGCCGGTCCAGCGGGAGCCGATGGTGCCCAGGGTCCGGCGGGTCCAGCGGGAGCCGATGGAGCGAATGGCGCGCCGGGTCCACAAGGTCCACAGGGCCCACAGGGGGAGACCGGTCCCGCCGGTCCCACCGGTGAGCAAGGACCGCACGATCGACCCGGATCGCACAACACCGCAGTCGGTGTGGATGCGCTCCTGTCCAATGAAAATGGCAACGAGAACACGGCGCTGGGAGATAGCGCGCTGATCGATAATACATCGGGGAGCGAAAACACCGCAGTGGGCCATGAAGCGCTGGAGGACAACGAGCACGGGCGACAGAACACCGCGGTCGGTGTGGAGGCGCTGGAGAAAAACGTCAATGGGGATCACAACACGGCCCTTGGCTATCGAGCCGGCCGTGACATCGAAGGCAATCACAACATCGCCATCGGTCACCGAGGTGAATCGAGTGACGATCACACCATTCGCATCGGTGACGAAGATGATCATGAGCGCGCCTTCATGGCGGGGATCCGCGGCGTGACAACGGGCGAGAACGATGCGGTTACGGTGGTCATCGACAGCGAAGGACAGCTCGGAACGATCTCGTCATCGCGTCGTTACAAGCAGCAGATCGAAGAGATGTCGATCCATAGTGCTCCCCTGTTGCAACTTCGGCCGGTGATCTTCCGTTATCGGGAAGCACACCGCGATGGCACCAGGCCGATTCAATTCGGGCTGATTGCCGAAGAGGTGGCTGATGTATTTCCAGAGCTGGTGGTTTTCAACGACGAAGGAAAACCGGAGACGGTCAAGTACCAGTTGCTTTCTTCGCTACTGCTGAATGAATTCCTGAGTCTCTCCGACCGGCATCAAAAAGAAATCAGCCTTCAGCAGCAACAGATCGACGCGTTGCAACAGCGGGTTCGGTCGCTCGAGGGAATCGCCGCTCGCCTGGAAAAACTAGAGGCTCAGATCAGTGCTCCCGCCGTTGCGGGGGAGGAGGACTGATGCCTCGTCAGCCACAACCGATGGCCAGCACCCAGCTCGCTGGCCGCTGGACTCGTGCTTTGCTCCCGAGTCTGATCCTGCCCCTGATGCTGGGCATCCTGCTCGGGGCTTCAGCAACCGGTCCGGGTCTGGGAGTTCCAGAGCTTCCTGCCGAGACCGTTTCCAGTGGAGGAGGTGTTCATCAGGCTCTCCTTCCCGGCGGTGCAGCGGTTACCATCGATTTCACCATCGGTGCCCTTCATCTCGGGTCCGGTACCGGAACCGGTAGCTATGGCGTACTGGGTGGATACCAGGCGCAGCGAGAGGCGATTGAAGAACGAACCGCTGCCGGGATTCCATTTCGTCGAGGAGAAGCCAATGGCGATGGTATTTTTGACATCGCAGATGCCGCGATCACCTTCGAGAGGGTGTTACTCGGTGGGATCGTCAAGTGTCTCGATGCTGCAGATGCCGATGACGATGGTCGAGTCGACATCGCCGACGGGGTCTGGATGTTGAACTACCTGTTCAACGAAGGGGAAGTTCTTCCAGCCCCCGGTCCCCAGGTTTGTGGTCCCGATCCCACCGCTGATGGTCTCGACTGCAGCGAGTACGACTGCCCCTAGTAAAGGCATCTCCGGGGATTACTCCAGCAAGACGACTCAGGCTCTCGGCTGAAAATGTCGCGAGGTTGCGAGTCGAGTACAGTTTTGACTGTAGTGACTATCTTGTCATTCATGACTTTCAGAAAATCTGCCCTTTACCACCCTGGAACTCTCTTGCACCGGGGGTGGCAAACCCGATTATACCTGTCCTATGTGACTCGATTGACTCAGATGACAGTGTCAGATGCGGTATCCATTGTCGGTGTATTCCATTTCGATGAGGTGTTTCGATGGCATCCAAAATAATGGTATTTGTCATCACGAGTTTGCTCGCATTCACGTGCTGCCTCGTGCCGCTAGCTGCGAGTCTTCCCGGAACCTTGTACAGCCAAGGGGGTTCAGATAACGATCGAGTCGTCAATCTGGCAGCTGGGTTCACAACCCTTGCACCGATCAGACCGCTGATCCGTTCGAGTGCTTTGAAAGTAATTATCCCTGAGCGCTGCACCCGAATCTATTCGTGGCGGTGATCAGGAATCAGAAAATAAAAGGATGGCCTGGAACAAGCCATCCGGACTGAATTTATCCGAGGCGTGTTGGCGGACCTCATTATTCCCCGCCGCACGTCTCAATTTTTTTGTATCCATTCTCGAAAGTCAAATTGTTAATGACGCGAGAGTCATTTAGAGACGATAAGGAGATGGATAGCTGTTTGAAACTTCAATCTGTCGGTACGGTGGATTGGAGATTGCTGTAAAGCGTGATCAGATGTTGATCGCAGATGAACTGCAGTGATTTTCCATCGTTTGAAAATAACAACGAATCGATCTGGGTACCCTGGGATTCCTCAGATTTGAAGAACTGAAGTCCTGACTGGACATCCCAGATACGAATAGATAAGTCTCGACCATTAATTTGGGAACCACCGCTGGCGAGCCTTGTTCCCGATCGATTGAAAGCGAGGGATTGGATCTCGCTGGTAGGTCCGACAAGGCGATGTTCAATTTTTCCAGTCTTGAAATCAACAAGTGTGATTTGGTCTGCGAATGCTGCAATGGCGAGAAGCTGTCGAGCGGAATTCCAGGCAATGGCGTTGCTGAGTGCCCACCGCTGACGAATATTGGTACTCGTTGTTATGAGTTTCGTTTGTTGTTCGGCATCGATGATTCCAATTATAGGAAGTCGTTCTTTCTCTTGAGGATAGTTATGGATGAAAAACTGGGAATCCCCGACCCAGTGTAAGAGAGTGTGCTTTGAAAACTCTCCAAATGTATGTGGAGAAAGTTTCCATTCTTGAACCAGTTTCCCGGTTTCGCAGTTCCAGGAGCGAACAGACAGATGAAGTGGCAATTTTTGTTCCGGATCAAAAATAGGCTCTTTTTTGGAATCGACGGTGAAGAGGGTTTTTCCATCCGCTGAAATCCCAACACTGTGAAGGAATTGGTTATTCACCGCTTTGATGCTATGGAGTAGGGCGTTCTTTTCTTGATCGATGAGTCCGTAGCGATCTACGGTTCCGAGTGGTTTGTTTTCAGTATAACTTTTGATGATGATTTTTCGGCCCGAAGTGCGTAGAGGTTTGGATAGGATCTCGGTAGAGAAATCACCAACGATTACGGAAGTTTCTTTTGAGTTTTCGATCAGGACTCTGGATTGAACCAGGCTCTTTGTGAAGTCCCAGATTCGTATCGATCCGTCGTAAGAACTGGTTGCGATTTTGGCTTCAGTGGGATGGAGTTTCGATCTGTTGATCTCGTCCGAATGTCCGGCAAGGTACTGAATCGAAGTTGCCTGATGGATTTCAGTGGTCTTGACTCTCGGTTGATCTTTATCAAGAAACGTTTTTATTTCTTTTACGATATTTTCGCGTTGGTTCGCTTCAAAAAATGCAATGCCGTAACTGGATTTTTGGCTAAGGCCATGCTCGATAGTGAAAAACTTCTTGTCTGCTGTTGGTTGAAAGTAGCAGAGTAGATCTGCTACTTCATGTTTCACCATGTCGCCACTGCTGATGTCCCAGGTGATTTTTGAGTATGCGCTTTCGGGGGATCTCTCTTCTGGGTTGCGGTAGGTGAGGTTGAGAGTGCTTTCGTCCTGGCTAAAAGCGAACTGAAAAGCGCGCGAATCTGTGTATCTCGATGCTGTTGAAGAAATAGGTAACGATAAGTCGAGCAAGTTGAGAGAAGTTTTGTTGCTGGTATCTAGATCCCAGATATTTATTTTTCCGACTTCTGTGAAGGTGGCGATTTTTTTTCCACTGGGTGAGAACTTGATCTGAGCAATTGGGGTTTTTTCGTTAAAGAAGTGGTGTGTCCAGCGTTTTTCTTGAGTGTCATAAATACGTATGGCACAACTTTTTCGTTCTACGATGGCTACTAATCTTCGGTCTGGTTCGGTGGCGAGAAGAGTTGGCTGGGACCGATTTCTTGTGACAGGTTGGCTGGGGTCTTGTGGATGCGGAAGTGGTTGAAGTTCTTCACCTTTTACCAGGTCCCAACGATAGAGTTGGTAACGCGAGGGTACATATAAGATTCCTCCCGAGGAACCTACGACCATTTGATCCCAGGCTTTGCGCCAGATATTTCCTGATTGATCTAGGGTGATTTTGAGTATTTGTTTATTCGAGTTCAAATCCCAGGTGCGGATGGAAAAATCAGAGGCTGAGACCAGAAAGTTTTTTTCGGGGATCCATGCGAGTCCTTGTGGGTGGATATCTTCCCAGTCGAGACTCATTTGATTCTTGGTCTTGAGGTCTTCTTTGTGACCGTGTAACTGGATTTTCGATTGATCAGTTGCCAGGGAAAGATGTCCCCATTCCCAGTCTCGTAATTCTTCTGGGCAACTCTTGAGTGCTAATTCGACTTGATTGAGATCGCCTAATTCTCTTGCGAGTTGAGCACTCTGGATTTGAGCCGCGTAGGTTTGTCTTTTCGCAATATTGAGATGAGCTTGTGCTTCGAGGCGGGCCTGTTGCTCCTGCAATGTCGCTTCTTTGGCCAGCTTTCTTTCTCCCAGTGCCCAGACTAAAGATCCGATTAATGCCAGTAAAAATAGTGTAGTAGTGGCCAACCCCTGTTTATGTCGACGAGCAAATTTACTCAAGTGGTAAAGAGTGCTTGGGGGGCGTGCCTTGACCGCTTCGTTGCCACGAAGGAAGCGGTCGAGATCTTCAGATAGGGATAGGGGGGAGGAGTAGCGTCGGTCTCTGGATTTTTCAATTGTTCGGAGAACGATCCAATCGAGTTCACTATTGAGCTTTTGTACCAGTGCTCCGGGTGACAAACGGCGATTCTCTGCGTTCTGCTGACGGATGGAAGCTTCGAGCTTTTCGAAGGATCGGCTAGGGGCACTCGGGATTTTCTGGCAAATGATTTCCACCGGATCGAGAGCGCTGTCGGTCAACGATTTTTCAAGAGGCCGGTCGCCGATCAATAATTCATAAAGAATTACCCCCAGGGAATAAACATCGCTTTTGGTGTCGACATCCCGACCGCCGCTTCGAGCTTGTTCGGGGCTCATGTAGAGCAATGTGCCAACCATTTGTTGCTGAAGCGTTATTACTGTTAGATCGGTCAGGGGGGCGATCATTGCTTTCGCCAGTCCGAAGTCGATGATTTTCACGATGGGTTTGTTTTCCTGATAGGTCACCAGGATATTAGTCGGTTTGAGATCGCGATGGACGATTCCTTTATTGTGAGCATGTTGTACTGCATGGCAGGCTTGTTGTATCAGCTCTATTCGAGTCTCGATGGGGAGTTTTTCTTGATCGCAGAAATCGGAAATCGGGATTCCCTCGATGTATTCCATCACGATGTAGGGATATCCCTGATCGGTTTGTCCTGAATCGAATACACGGGCGATTCCTGGATGGTCTAGCATTGATAGTGCATTTTTTTCAGCATCGAAACGAGCTAGAACCTGTTTGCTGTCCATCCCTGCTTTGAGCACCTTGATGGCAGTGATACGGCGGATCGGGTGCTGTTGCTGGGCTCGATAAACGTTGCCAAATCCACCCTCTCCAATCTGATCGATGATCTGATAAGGGCCAATTTGATCCAAGGAATCCTGCGCTGGGAATTCAGCAGTTTCTTCATCTGTGCCGTGAGGTGTGGAATCCACGGGTAGTGTCTCATTCACATCGTGATGAGAGCTATGCTCTGGCCTCGGTAGTTTTTCTTTACCGTTTTCGGCGGTGGGTTCACCTTCAGGATGCATGATTCCTCAAGTTCTGTTGGGACCGAATGCGTTTTTTTACTCTATCCCTGAGCCTTGCGCATCTCGCTGATCACCCGGAGCTGGGCAAACTGGCGATGGCCGTCGCGGCCGGAGTGGTAGCCGTAGCCCGATTGCTTGGCGCCGACCCACGGCGTACCGGAGGCACCGCCACAGCCCTTGTTGATGCCGACCATGCCGGCAGTCAACTGGCGAGCGATCTGATGGGCTCGTTCCGAACTGCCAAAGACCGCTGCACCGAGGCCGTAGGGGGTGTTGTTGGCCCGTTCGATCGCTTCGGCATCATCGCCGACCTTCAAGACACAGGCGACCGGGCCAAAGGTTTCCTCGCGGATCACATCCATCGACTCCTGACACTCTGCCAGTACCGTCAGGGGGAAGAAGTTGCCACCGATCTCTTCACTGCGATAAACCACTTCCGCACCATCGGAAACCGCCTTCTCGACCTGCTGTTCGACGTGTTGCTTCTGTCCACCGTCGATCATCGGGCCGACCTCGGTTCCCTCGGTGCAACCGTCACCCACTTTCATCCCGGTCGCCGCTTCACACAGCAACTGCTGGAACTGTTCGGCAACCGGTTCCTGGACATAGATCCGTTCGGTGCTGACACAGACCTGGCCGGCATTGCGAAACGAGTTCATGGCGGCGAACTTGGCGGCCGCTTCGAGGTTGGCATCGTCGAGGACGATCAGCGGATCCTTGCCACCGAGCTCCAGGATCACGCGCTTCAGTCCACCGCCGGCGCTTTCCAGGATGTGGGCTCCGGTGGCACGGGAACCGGTGAAGGCGATCAGATCGACATCGGCCTGTACCAGTGCCTTGCCCTGGGTGCCGTCGCCATGAATGACCTGCAGTACGCCCTCCGGTAGCAGTGGTATCAGCAGATCAGCATAGGCCTGAGCGACCAGCGGAGTTTTCTCGGATGGCTTGAGGACCACCGAGTTGCCCGCCATCAGCGCCGGGATCACCGTCCAGTGCGGCATCGACAGCGGAAAGTTCCACGGCGTGATGCCGGCACAAACACCGAGCGGGTCGAACACCAGCGTCGAGGACACGTTGCTGTCATCCATCGGCTCCGGTGTCAGAGCCTCGATCAACTCATCGAGAGTTTCACCGAGGGAGGATCCACAATGCTTGGCTTCGCCGATTCCTTCATTGAGCGGTTTTCCCATCTCTCGAGTGAGCAGTGTGCCCACCTCCTGGGCGGCGGCGACCAGCGCGTCGCCAAATGGGCGGATGCAGTCGGCGCGTTCCTGCAGCGAAAGCTGCGCCCAGGCCGGTTGCGCGGCGCGAGCGGTCGCCACCACCGCACCAATCTGGTCGACGGCAGTGATCGGCAGTCGGCCAACCTCTTCGCCGGTGGCTGGATTGAGTGAGATCAGGGTGCCGTTCTCGATGCGATTCATCGGGTTCCTCCTGCGGGAGTAGTCGCTTCTGGTTTTTTCTGCTGCGAGTTGCTGGTGGGAGGGTTCGAGTCGTTTCCAGCCGCCCACCAGATGGCGCCGTAGAGATGCTGGATGAAATCAGGTTCTGAGAAGGACTGGTTGGTGTGACCGCCGACGGTGTAGAAGGATCGGCCCAGGTCAACGGAGTGGCACCACGCTGCCGGATGTTTGCCCTTCATCGACGAGCCCTCGTAACTGTCGGTATCGAGGTAGGCGAGAACTTCGACGTGGTCCGGAAATTTCTTGAAGTTGTACCATTCGTCGGTGCGAATCCACTTCTTCGGCAGGTGAGCCATCGCTGGATGCTTTTGATTCTTGACATCGATGGTGGCCTGCTGGACGCGCGGGTGTCCGGCGAAGTAGGCTCCCATCATGTGACCGTAGAAGGTCCACTGGTATTCGGTATCACTGGCGGAATGGATGCCGACGTAACCACCTCCGGAGCGGATCCAGTCCTCGAACACCGCTTCCTGGGTTGCATCGAGAACGTCCTGAGTCGTATTGAGAAACACCACCACCTGATGACCGCGCAACCGTTCGGCACTGAAGGCGGTCGGATCTTCCGTCACCTCGATCTGGAATCCGTTCTGTTCGGCGAGCTTTCTCAAGGCCTTCTGACCATCTTCGATACTGCCATGCCGAAATCCGGTAGTGCGGGAGTAGACCAGGATGGAGGTGAGGTCTTTCGACGAGGGTCCATCGTCTGGAGACAGGGCAGCGCCAGGATGCACCGCTCCGGAATCGAGGGGCAGGCTGCAACTGGTCAAGAGCAGCATGGCTGTGAGGACGGGGAAGATCATTCGGTCACCTCCTGTTCAGTGACCGAGATGGTAGTGGCAAGCACCCCGCCATGCCAATGCTACGACAACACTTTTCCGGGCAGAAAATCAGCGAGAGATCCACACATCGACGTCTTCTTCATCGGTTCCGGCAAACAGGTCGAGATCACCGTCGCCATCGATGTCGACCAGGATCACCGTACCATGAAAGTGGTTGTCGAGTTCCAGCGGGCTCGAATAGGTCGCCCCTTGATTCCACTGGACCTTGAGGTTTGTTGCAGTGGCCTTGGCGATGTCGAGGGATCCGTCGAGATCGAGATCGCCGACTGCCAGTTGCATCGTGGTGTCGGCCGATGGATCAGGGGTCGGGCCCGCCGTGAAAGTGCCGTTGCCGTCGTTGAGCCACAAGGCATCGGAGAAGCCGACCTGACCCGAACCGTTCTGTCCCAGTAGCAGGTCGGGATCCCCATCGCCATCGAAGTCGCCGTGGGCGATGGAGCGCACCTCCATCACACCAAGGACCTGGCCCGAGTCGGAGAAGTTGGCCGCACCGTCATTGATCCACAAACGGTTGTGACGCCCGGTCGAGTTGCCGCTGATCAGGTCCAGATCTCCATCACGATCAACATCGACCAGATCGATTTCGTAGGTGATGTCGGGGGGGAACGGTTGTGCTGAAGTGGTGAAGGATCCCTCGCCGTCACCGAGCCAGATCCGGTTCATGCCGTGACACGCCTGGGCGACATCGTCGATGCCATCGTTATTGAGATCGGCAACGCGGAAGCGTCGGGTTTTGTCCGAGGCAAAGCCGCCCGGGAAATCAACCACCTGCCACTCTCTGGGAGCCAGCTGGATCAACAGACGGTCGATACCATGCTTGGCACCGAGCAGCAGATCGAGATCGCCATCCCGGTCGACATCGATGAAAGCAGCGGTGCGGATATCGGCACCCTCGAGGACCATCTGGGCATCTTCTTCCGACGGAATGGCAGCTCCGGAATGGCCGCCGTAGAGGATCCAGGTGACACCGGGTTCGTAGTAGACGCTCTGTCCGGTGACCACCAGATCGAGCCAGCCATCCTGGTCCAGATCCTGACAAGCAAGCGCCGAGATGTGCGCTTCCTCCGCGTCTTCATCATGCTCCTCATCCAGAGCAATGCTGCCGAGAAGTGATTCCAGACTGTTGATTCCGGCGACGATTCCGCCATCTCCGACGGCGAGCAGGTCGAGGTCACCATCGCCATCGAGATCGACATTGTCGCCAGCGATGGCACCGGCCAGCACAAGTAGATGCGCCGGGGCCGTTTCGATGGTCGATCCGGGGACTGGCAAAGCACCCAGAGATGGACGCAACTGGAATCCGCTGGCGGTCGCCATCAGCAGATCCTCGCCGCCATCGCGGTCGTAATCACATGCCAGGATGGACCCGGTTTCACGGGTCGATCCACCGGTGACATCGGTACTCCAGACACCAGAGGAGATGTCGATCCGGTGCAGATCTCCCGCCCCGGAGACCCAGACGATGGCGGACCAGCCATCGGCGCGATCGATCTTGATCGAAGTCACTCCGGTGGTTGTGGTTGCCGGCAGAGGTGCGTCACTCCACGCGCTGAATCCAGAGGAACCACCCCGCATCACAGCTGGTTGGGCCGTGGCGATATCGAGAAAACCGTCCCGGTCGATGTCAACAACCTCGATACCGAGAGTTCCGTCGATGGCCAGGTTGTCGCCGCCGACAAAATCACCCGAGCCATCGCCGGCAAGAATCTGCAAGTTTCCGCCGCTGCGAGCGACCAGTAGATCGTGAGTACCATTGCCATCGATGTCAGCGATCTTGACGTGAGTGGAGGCGAGGGTGTCGATGGAGCTGACGGTCAGCGTTGCCTCTTCATTCCAGATGACAGAAACCCCTGCAGACCCGACGGCGACCGCATCGAGATCCCCATCCCGGTCGAGATCGGAGCTGTCGATGGAAACAACCTGATCAGCGCCGATCAACTCGAGGCTCCAGGTTCCCATCGGCTGTTGCTGCAACAGGTGAACCTGTCCATCGATGATCACAAGGGCCTCGGCAACACCGTCCCCCTGCAGTTCGAAGACGACGATGTCGGTGGCGGGTTGGTCGCTGATGACGTGGTGGATCATGCCCGGGAACAGGTCGAGGGAAGTGGTCGCGAAGGGTGTGCCACTGCTGGTGACCAGTCCCTGCACTGAACCGTAGGACGGTAGCTGGTTCTGGGGAGGGGGCGTCGTGCCGCCCACTGCTGCGGCCGCTCCTCGACCATGGAGGGCAGCTCCCGGCCCGAGAGTGACGAGGGTGAATCCGTCACTGCTGGTCGAGACGCTGTCGCTGCCGAGGCTACTGCCGGAAGACATTGCCAGGGTATCGACTCCGGCTGCGGGAGCATCGACCGGTACGGAGGTTTCGATGCGAATCTGATCGCCGCTTCCGAGGACTCCATCTCCGTCATCGATGAACAGCAGCGGAGACATCAGTTGTGGCGTGTCGACGGTCGTCACGGTGATGGCGAAGCTGGCCTCGCCGACTTCATTGATCCCGGTAACGGTGGCGATGTAATTGCCATTGCCAAGCAGAGCCAGCTCACCTGTGACGCTATCGACGATCGCTGACAGCGGCGGGGCTCCCGGAGCTTCGACGCTCCAGAAGTCAACGGCTCCCGAGCCCTCGGCAAGGGTCGGAGACAGAATCACCTGATCTCCCTCGGCGATGTCGACTTCGGTTTGCGGATAGCTGAAGGCGGGTGGGAACGGAAGAATTACGATGGTCAACGCGAAGTTCTCGACACCTTCCGCGTACACAGAACTGATCAGGTAATCATCCGAAAGGTCGCTGACGGTGGGGGTGCCGGAGATGATTCCGGTGACCGGATCGATGGACAGGCCAGCTGGCAATGCCGGTTCGACCAGGTATTCGATCGGCTGGCAGGGTGTGTCGGGGGGGATGATCGGTTGCAGAGGAGTCATCTCCACCAGCGGAGTCAATTGCACCTGACTGACGCTGTAGATGAGATCACAGATCACCACCGGCGGACTGATCGGTGGAACATTGAAGTCACCGCTGCGGTGACAGGAAGGAACACAGATGATGACGATCAGCAGAAGAACCAGCACCACGGCAGGCTGCTTCTCGATGAAACTGGACGAAGGATGAGGCATCGACCCCTCCTCCCATCTAGATGGGTGAGACGGGCGTTCGGTTCCTGCTCTTCCCCGCACCGGTTCGAACCGGTTTCCCCCGCGGAAGCGGCCTCGCGCCATACCTCCAGCATACCGGCCCATATTGCCAGACGTAACCCCGGGAATGAGAGTCAGGACCGGGGTCGATCGATGGTGAAGGGAGCGCCCGTGTCGCAGTATTCGGAACCGCCCATCCTGCCGACAGCCTGCAATCGGGCGGCATCGGGGAGACCGTCCTGGAGCAGATCCTCGCGCAGGTGAAAGCGCACCACTTCGAGCAGAAACAGGTCGATGGGGCCATTGCCCACCTCCTGATGATGGATGCGGCGGGACTCCATGGCGATGGCGGCATCCGCCAGGCGCGGTGGGGCCACCAGATCGGAAGCGGTTGTCGGGAGACCGAGGTGATCGATCTCGCTCGTTTCCGGGGGGAGTCCTTCACTGCTGGCCACCATCGCCTCGCCGTCGCTACGAGGGCAGATGTGAATCACTGCCTCGGAAGTTTCTAGCAGGTTGCGACCGGTGTCCTTGTGGCTTCCATCGCTTCTTCTGCCGACACTCAGCATGACGGTGGGGGGATCGCTGGAGATGCCACCAAAGAAACTGAAGGGCGCTAGATTGGTGATTCCTGCCGGCGAGATGGTAGAAGTCCACGCTACCGGACGTGGTACCACGCATGCGACCATCAGATGGTATCGTGCCTTGCGATCGAGTTGCGCCGGATCGATGCAGCGATGGCTCGAGTTCATCCGGTTCCTTTCGTTGTTGGTTCTGATCATGTGTTTGGATCGAACCGGTTGCAAGAACGATCCCTTGACGGTCGATAGAGAACACCGGACCATCATGGTGGAGGAACGATGATATATCTGGACCACGCTGCGACAGCGCATCCTCGTCACCCGGGCGTCTCGGAGGCGATGGTGACGGCCCTCGATCTTGCTGGTAATGCTGGGCGCGGGTCTCATGGTGGCGCGGTCAAAGCCACTACTATCGTCAGCTCCTGTCGCGAGCGTCTTTCGCAGCTGTTGGGCACAGAAGATTCACAGCGCATCTCTTTGTTTCCATCATCGACTCTCGCTCTGTCGACTGTGATCGCGGATCTCTGTCGAGGAGCTGCCGATGATGCGGTGTTGTGGATCGGCGCTCTGGAACACAACGCGGTTTGGCGACCTGCGGTCAGGGCTCTGGGGGAAGACCGAGTGGTTCAGTTGCCGGTGGATGAGTGTGGACTGGTCGATCTCGCGGCGCTCGAAGCTCACGATCCGGGAGCAGCCGTCGGAGTGGTGTTGCAACACGCCAGCAATGTAACGGGCATCGTCCAGCCGATCGAAGAGGTCGGTGCCTGGTGCCAGCAAAACAACCTGCCACTGGTGGTCGACGGTGCTCAGGCGGCAGGCCTCGTACCTTTTTCGGTCGAACGTTGTGCCGGTTTGGTGGCCTATACCATGGCGGGACACAAACATCTGGGAGGCCCTCCAGGAGTTGGGCCCTGTTATCTAGCCCCTGGTTATGAACCTCAACCGCTGTGGATCGGCGGCAATGGTATCGACAGTGAATTGCCGCGAATCCCCGATTCTGGACCGGGGCGTTTTGAGTCGGGGACTCCTAACTTACCGGGGATTGCCGGACTGAATGCGGCTCTGGAGTACTTCGATCGCCAGCCAGTGGCGGAGACCTTTGAACAGCTGGTAAGTCTTCGCCAGCAGTGGTTGGAAGATCTTTCGACGGTACCCGGGGTATCGATTCCGGGAGAATCAGCGAATGCCGTTCGAACTCCAGTGATCCCTTTGCACTTCGAGGGGATTGCACCGGAGCAAGTGTCCGCTGAACTGGACTCTCGCATCGGGGCGCGCTGCCGATCGGGTCTTCAGTGTGCACCGCTGGCACATCGCCACATCGGCACCTTCGAGGCGGGGGGTACGGTGCGGGTCGCGCCCGGATTGGAGAGCGATGAGGTCCAACGCCAAAAAGTGATCGAGGCGTTGGCAGCCATCGCAGAAGGGGATTGAGTTTGAGAAAAAAGATGGTCTTGTCGCTGTCTGAGACTGAGCAAGGTGAAAAGAGTAGCGCCGAGACGGTCACCAGTTCTCATCAGGCGCAGCTGGCCCGATTGATGTGGGCGGCTTATCAAGGAACCGTCGATTATGACGGGGAAACTGTTGAAGATGCGATCAAGGAAATTGAGCATACCTTTGAAGGAGGGTACGGCGCATTACTGACCGATTGCTCTTTCGTGATCCGTGATCAGTCTGGTCAACTACTCACTGCCGCCATCTTGATCACCCTCCATCAAGGAGCCCCTCTGCTGGCTTTTTCGATGACCCATCCCGATTACAAGCGACAGGGGTACGGGCGGATTTTGGTTGGCGAGGCGCTGGCGGCGCTGGCCGAGGCGGGATACTCAGAAGTTTACCTCTCGGTGAACGGTGCCAACGAGCCAGCGCTTGGCTTGTACCGATCCTTCGGGTTTCGAGAAGTGGAGCCGGGAGCCGCCCTGGGCGCCGACGCCGGTGTCACCGATTCAACTTGATGCACCACGCTTGTTGCAGGACAGAGCGAAGACGATGAGGGCCGCTGCCAGGGTCCAAAGGATTCCCATGTTGGCGTTAAAGGAATTCCCGTCCAGCAATGTGGTTCCGGCGATCAGCAGCGCTGCGATACGCAGATGAATTTTACGCCAGTCCCATTGTGCTGGTTTGACGACCGGAGGCTCGACGACCGGTTCACTCATGAAGACCTTCTCTCATGATCCGAGGGTTCATCTGAAACCTGGCGGAAAAGAAAATGATGGGCGAGGGGGGACTCGAACCCCCACCCCTCTCGGGACCAGAACCTAAATCTGGCGCGTCTGCCAGTTCCGCCACCCGCCCACCGAGATCTGTGCAGAAACTACTGTCCCGGCTCGAATCGAGCAACGGAACTGACGACCGAGCCCAAGATTGAGACGCTGCGGACCGCTCCTGCGGCTCGATCAGTGCTCCGGAGGGCCTGAATTTGCCCGCAAAGGCCTGTTTTCCGTCAAGGGGTGCAGAGATCGGCCCTCGATGCCGAAGATGAGGGGGGAGAGATGGCCCGAACCAGCAGGAGAAACTCGTCATGTTGACGGATGAAGAACGTCGTAAGATCCAGATTCGCGACCTTGCTCGCGAGGTTTCGGAGATCCTGAGCCGCATCAGTCAGCTCCATGAGGAGCAGGCCCAGGTGCTGGTGGATCTCGATGAAGCGGCGATGGCTGCCGACTATGACGCCCTCAGGAAGTATCGGCAGCGAGAAGGTCGTCTGCTGGCCCGTCTCGTCGATGAAGAGCGCCAGCGGCTGATCGTCAGCGAGGAACTGGGAGATGCCATCGGTCTCGAAATTCCCTCCCGGATCACCATCGATGACGTGGTGGATCTGATTCCGGAGGCGCTGGCGGTCAAGCTGATTGCCCTGCGGGATCGAATTCAGGGGTGTGCCTGCGGATTGCGGGCGCAGAATCGCCTCGGCGAGCTGCTGACCCCTCATTCTTTTGATCATGTCGAGGTATTTCTGAGCCCGGGAGCGCAGGATCTGGTTGCCGAGGTGGAGCCGCCCACCGATTCGAGCGAGAGCGTCGATCCCACCGCCCCCTTCGATCGACACGACCCCAGCCGCTAGTTTTCCCCAGGTTATCCAGAGTTAAATCGTCAGGTTCCGACCTGTTCTGCCACTTTTTGTGTCCGATTTTGAATCATTTTCGGATTCCCCCATCAAAACCGTGGGAACTGGCTAGCGGGGAACAGCCGTTGAACCGGGTGGGCAAAGCTAGGGAGGGAGAGGGCCAATGGGTTACAGGCTCTACGTTTTCGATCTGGACGAAACGCTGTGGTGCGCTGACATGGACGAGATCTGTCCGATGCAGGGTCCTTTTCAGCTTTCGGGCAAGCACCTCGCCAGTTGTGATACCGCTACCGTACGTCTGCGCCAGGGTACGCGGCGGTTGATGCGGTCGATTCAGCGCAAGGGTGGCATCTGCTCCCTGGCGTGTCGTGCCGACGAGCGACTATGCACCGAATTGCTCGAGACTTTTGGAATTAGCGATCTATTTTTCCATCCGCGCTATGGCTTGATGGAGAAGGGTGAGGCAATTCTCGAGGTTTTGCGGGAGATCCGCACGAAACTGGGCGTGGAGATCCGCAGCGATCAGGTGTTATTTGTCGACGACGCACCGGCCAATACGGCAGAGGCGCGCCGGGTAGGGGCGACCGCTCTGCTCTACGGTCGCGACATACGAAACCTCCAGGAACTCAGAAATCTGGTGATTTAAGGGCTCGAGAATGCTTGAAATGGGCTGATCGGAACCGTTTCATCTGGTACCGGCAAGGTTGGAATCCTGACCGGACCCGTATCGGATGGAAAGGGGTGAAGCCCGCATGGCAGTGGACACCAGTGATCAGACTGCGGTTGCCGCAGAAATTTCCGGGGAAAACCTGGCGATCGTCGAGGCACAACAATTGCGTCGCACCTTTGGTGCTACGGTTGCCGTCGATGATGTTTCCTTCGAGATTCGTCGCGGCGAGATTCTCGGTTTTCTTGGACCCAACGGTGCTGGCAAGAGCACCACGCTGAGGATGATTACCGGTCTGCTCGCTCCCGATCAGGGTAGTGCCCGGATCTGTGGTGTCGAGATCTCCGAGGACCCGCTCAAAGCTCGTCAGCATTTTGGTTATCTTCCCGAGGCGATCCCGCTCTATGGCGAGATGGAGGTTGCCGAATACTTGCGCTTTGTCGGCAAGTCTCGTGGACTCGAAGGAACCGCTCTCGATCAAGCGATGGACCGTATCACCGATCGACTGGGACTCGGTCCGATGCTCCGACGAAGATGCGATACGCTGTCGAAGGGTTACCGTCAGCGAGTGGGTCTGGCCCAGGCACTGATCCATGATCCGGATGTGGTCATCCTCGATGAGCCGACCAACGGTCTTGATCCGCGACAGATCATCGAAGTTCGCCAGTTGATCCGGGAACTGGCCGAGGAGCGGGCGGTCATCTTCAGTACCCACATCCTCCAGGAAATCGCGGCCATCTGTACCCGCATCATCGTGATTCATTCCGGCAAATTGATCGCTGATAAAACTCCTGAAGAGTTGAGCGATTTCTCCTCTTCCCACTGGGAAGTGGTAGTGGCTGGCGATGGATTGTCGCAACAACTGTGTGTCGGCCATGGATTGGCCGAGGGAGTCGCCGGTGCGCCCGGCGAGACGGTTCACCGCTGGTTATCTGAATCGACTCCCGATCTTTCGACCCTGGCACGGCAAATCGAGGAGAGTGGTTCGAAGTTGATCCGGGTCGGACGATCCCGGGAGACCCTGGAGCAGGTCTACCTGCGCCTTACCGGCGGACAGGGGGGGCAGCGATGAAGTCGATAATGACCGTGACTCGACGAGAATGTGGTTCCTATTTCGGAACGCCCATCGCCTGGATTTTCATCGCGATGCAGATTGCGATCCTGTCCTTCTTTTTCTTCCAGTTTTCACCATTTTTTGTCATCGAGAGTGCCGACATGAGGGTCTGGTTTGGCCTGACCCCGTTCATGCTGATGGTGTTTGCCCCGGCAGTAACGATGAGGTTGTGGTCGGAAGAGTTGCGCACGGGCAGTACCGAGGTGCTTCTTTCCCTACCGATCCGTGTTCAGGATCTGGTGGTGGGGAAGTGGTTAGCTGCGGTGATCGTGCTGGTGGCAAGTGTCGTGTGCAGTTTCGGAATTCCGGCGACGATTGCCTGGCTGGCAGCCAGTCCGGTCGACTGGGGCCCCATCATCGGTGGTTACCTGGGTACGTTACTGTCCGGCATGATGTTTCTGGCACTCGGTTGCTGGGTATCGGCGCTATCCCATAACCAGGTGATCTCGCTGCTGGTGGGTGTTTTCGTCGGGATCATCCTGGTTCTGGTACTGAGTCCTGACTTCGCTGCTTACCTGTCGGGAACCTATCCAGCCCTTTCCCGGGTGGTGGAATCCTTCGGTGTGCAATCGCACTTCAGGGCCATCGAAAGAGGAGTGCTTGCCATCAGTGACGTCGTTTATTTCCTTTCCGGTTCACTCTTCTTCCTGGCGCTTACCGTGTTCCAGGTCGAGCTGAAGAGACAGTGAGGGGGAGCCGATGATTGAAAGAAAGAAAAACTTCCTGGTTCGTTGGTCCGTTTCGTTGCTGGTGATGCTGGTCTTGATAGTGATCTGCAACGCGGTGGCACTTCGATTCGATCGCCGCATCGATTTGACCCAGGCAGGTGTCCATACCGTCAGTTCCGAGACGGGCAGGATTCTGGCCCGACTCGAAGAACCGATCACCATCGAGTACTGGGTCAGCGACAAGATGCCTTCCGGCCTCCAGAATCTTCGGCGCGATACCGTCGATTACCTCGATGAATTCCAGCGAGCCGCCAGTGCTGCTGGAGCGCAGGTGGAGATCCAGGTGCGGGACCCCAATCGCCTGATCGAGGCCTATGTTCAGCAGAAGGAAGAGGCGGGTGAGGTTCCAGAACCGGATCCGATGCAGGCCTTTCTTGGTGGTCCTGTATCGCCGGCGGAAGAAAAGAAGCGAGAGCTGGCGCAGCAGGGGATTCCCGAATTGCAGGGTCGTTCCTTCAAGGATGACGGATTCGAGATTGTTCCCTTCTACAGCGCCTTGCTCCTGAAATACCTCGACCGGGAGACCGAGGGGATTCCGGTTCATTCGAGCCTCGAAGGGCTCGAGTACGAGCTGGTGAGTCGCATCGTGAAGCTCTCGATGAGAGAGAAGCCGGTCATCGCGTTCTTCCATGGCCGACCCGAGGATCAGATCACGACCACCCCGGATGGGAGACCGCTGCCGCAACCGACCGGGCACTACACTCCCTTCGTCGAGCAGATTCTGGGGGAACGCTTCGAGATGGTCACGACCGATCTTTCCAGGGAACAGCCGATTCCTGAAGCGGCGGTGTTGCTGTTCGTTGCGGAGCCGAATGCCACGACACCACGCCAGCGCTACGAACTGGAACGGTTCATCGCCGATGGACGACCGGTCATCATCTTCGCATCGACGACCTCTGGAAAACTCGATCAGAGCGTCCAGATGACTCCGCTGGCACCGGCCCTCGAATCGACGTTACAGAAGTGGGGAATCCAGATTCAGCCGCATCAGATGGTGGCCAGTGAACAGTGTGGTTCGATCACCATCATGCAAAACACACCGCTGGGGCCGTTGCAGAGACCGGTTCCCCTGCCGCTGTGTCCGCGCGCTGCCGGCAATGGCCTCGATGGCACTTCGCCCCTGACACGGGGCATCGGATCCATCGTGTTCCCCTTCGCCAGTCCCCTGATCGTCAACGAAACGGTCGCAGCCACGGCAGGGCTCGACGTGACGGTTCTGGCTCGTACTACTACGGATGCCTGGTTGGCGCCATTTGGTCCCAACTTTACCTTGCAGATGCGTGATAAGCCGGAAGATCCGTCGTTACTTTCACAGCACACACTGGCATTGCTGATCGAGGGCAATTTCCCGCTGAGCTTTGAGCCGGGTTCCCCTGTTCCTCCCTGGGATCCCACCGAGGAGACTGTGGGAGTGGATGGAGCGACCGTTCCGCAAGTAGAGCCACGCGAGAGTCGCGTGTTGTTGCTGGCTTCTGCTGACATGGCGAAGTACGGATCTCTCGTACAGTACCGGGAGAATGTCCAGTTCTTGCTCGGAGCGACGGAAGCACTTGCGCTCGATCCGGAGCTCGCAACCATCCGCTCCAAGGTACAGGTTGCCAGCGCCCTGCGCGAAACGACGCGCGAAGAACGGCGCCTGGTTTCCTACGGAAACATGCTCGGCATTCCGCTGCTGCTGCTGTTCATCTACCTGTTTATAGAGATCAACCGCAGACGTTCCGCCCAGGTGTATGAAGCCGGATTCGTCTCTCGCAAGGTTGCCGAAGAGGATTTGAAGGAGGTGGCTCGATGAGTTCAAGGACGGTACAGCTGATGATCTTTGCCATCATCCTTGGCTCCGCCAGTCTTTACCTCACATCGAGGAGTGATTATACCGCTCCCCTCGAAACTCCCGTGGCGATCGCTTCCCTCGGGCAGCTCGATATCAATCAGGTAGCACGGATCGAGATGACGAAAGGCGATTCCTCGGTTCTTCTGGTCCGTGTGAACCAGGGCTGGAGTCTACCCAGTGCCTGGGATTCCCCCGGGGACCGGACTGAGATCGCCAAGCTCCTCGACGATATCCGTTCCATCTCGGCGCCAGAGAAGAGAGCGTCCTCCTCATCGAATCACTCCAGTTTCCAGGTCGGCTCCGATGCTGGTCTGCGAATCGCCCTCCAGGATGCGACCGGAGCATCGCTGGGTGACCTGGTGCTGGGAAAGAGAGATGGCACAGGCCGTACCTTCATCCGCATCTTTGGTGAGGACGAGGTTTACAGTGTCACTCCGAACCTGTTGTTTCGTGCCGGCTTCAGTGGCAGCTCTCTCGATGCAGGAAAATGGTCCGACAAGAGTCTGTACCAGTTACCCGCGAGCGCAGAAGTACAGAGCTTGACGATGACCAGTCCGCAAGGCCTGGTGAGATTGCAGCGGCAGGAACCGGACACCTCCGATCCAGCAGAGGATGCTGCGACCGACACCGCCCCGTCGCAGTGGACCATCGTCGAACCGGAACCCGGTCCGGCGGACCGGGCCACCGTCACCGGTATCCTGTCGGCGCTCAAGAATGTCCAGGCGGCCGAACCGGCCGACCCATCCGACCTGACGCTGCTCGGACTGGAGCCACCCACTTCCTTCATCGAGGGCGAGCTCGAGGATGGTTCGACCTTCTTGATCCAGTTTGGTCTCGAGACGGAACTGACCGGGGGAGGTCAGGGATTCTATGCCAGGGTGGTGGGGCAACGGCGTGTTGCCGTGGTCCGCAACTGGGTACGGGAATCCCTGCTGAAGAACCACGAGACGCTACGAGCGACACCACCGGAGCCAGAACCGGAGCCGGAACCGGAGCCGAAACCGGAGCCAGAGTCGACCCCGGAAGCCGCCGAGGAACTGCCAGCAGACTCTGACGGCTAGCATGGATCAACGGCTCGTGCCGGGCTACCCTGAGACGAGGTCGATCGGTCCCGTAGCAGGAGGGGTGTCATGGCGAAGCTGTATTTCAGGCACGGAACGGTGGGCAGCGCCAAGACGCTGAACCTGCTGGCCGTCGCTCACAACTACGAGCGTCAGGGAAAAAAGATCGTCGTCATCAAACCCGGTTTCGATGATCGATACGGTGAGCAGGAGGTCGCTTCTCGGGCGGGACTGCAGCGGGAGGCTCACATCGTCCTGGCCCCTTCCAGCCGTCTGGATGTTTCCGATTTCTCTGATGTCCAGTGCGTGCTGGTGGATGAAGTTCAGTTCCTGACGGTCTCGCACATCGAGCAGTTGAGAGACATCGTCGATGGTGTCGGAGTACCGGTGATCTGTTACGGCTTGCGTACCGATTTCCGGTCGCGGCTCTTCGATGGGAGTCGTCGTCTGATGGAACTGGCCGATTCCATCGAGGAGGTGAAAACCACCTGTCATCGTTGCAATCGCAAAGCGATCTTCAACCTCAAGTGTATCGATGGGGTCGCGATGCTCGATGGACCCAGCAAGCAGGTGGGTGGCGATGAAACCTTTCAGCAGGTTTGTTCCTTTCACTTCGTCGAGGCACTGGAACGGGATGGTATCGAGGGAATCGAGGATCAGATGACCGAGAGTGAGATGAGTTCATGAATCAGACCGCCAGTGACTCCGCGGCTCAGGATCCTGCGATTGTCGAGTTGAGGGATAAGCTGCGAGGGATCTCTCTGCTTCAGCATGCTGTCACCACTCTGGAATGGGATCAGGAGACTCACATGCCGACAGGCGGCGCCGAGTCCCGTGCAGCGGCACTCGGCGAGCTGGTGGGAATCAGCCACAAGCGGTCGCAGGATCCGGCGCTGGGCGATTGTATCGGCCGTGCCGAGGAAGTGGCGCAAGCCTCCGGAGATGCCGATCTCCAGGCGCTGATGCGAGAGGTTCGTTACGATTATGACCAGTCGGTCAGGATTCCCGCCCGGCTCGCCACTGAAATTTCCGAATCGTCGTCGAGGGCGGTGGTTGCGTGGCGATCGGCAAGGGAAAAGGATGACTTCCCGTGCTTTGAACCGCTGCTCAAGAAGCAGATCGAGTTGCACGAACAGTACGCCGACTGCTTGCAGGACGGCAACTCCAGCCGCTATGACATCTTGATGAACCTGCACGAGCGGGGGATGACGGCGCAGAGCTTCGACGAGATCTGCCAGCAAGTGGTGCCCGGAATTCGAAATATCATCGAACGCGCCACCGAGAACCCGACCCCCGAACCATCCTTCATGAAGGGTCCCTGGGATACCGATAAACAGCTTTCTTTCGCCAGAGATGTCGCAGCGGAGCTCGGATATGACTTCGAGCGCGGGGCCATCGATCTGACGGCGCACCCATTTTGTATCTCGCCGTCAGCTCCCCACGATGTGCGAATCACGACCCGTGTTTCGACCGATGATTTCATCGGAAATCTGTTCGGGGTGATTCATGAAGCGGGTCATGCGATGTACGAACAGGGTCTCGATCCTGCCTGGGAACATACCCCGTTATGCGACAGCATTTCGCTCGGGATTCATGAATCCCAGAGCCGTTTCTGGGAAAACGACATCGCTCGAGGCGAGGCCTTCTGGGGCCATTTCTTGCCAAAGATGCAGAACTACTTCCCCGAGCAACTCTCCGGGGTCAACGCCAGGGAGATGGCGGCTGCGGTGAATCCTGTGCGTCCCTCCCTCATCCGGACCGAGGCGGACGAGGTGACCTATGGCTTGCACATCGCGTTACGATTCGAGCTGGAGAAGGGTATGTTCGACGGTTCCATCAGCACCTCTGATCTACCCGGCCTGTGGCGTGAGAAGATGCGGGAATATCTCGGAATCGAGCCGGAAAATGATCGAGAAGGGGTGCTCCAGGATATTCACTGGAGCTTTGGCCTGTTCGGCTATTTCCCGACCTATCTGCTCGGTTCGGTCTACTCGGCGCAGTTTTACCAGGCGATCGGCGAGCAGATCGATATCGATACCGAGGTCGCTGCCGGTCGCTTTGGATCGATTCTCGAATGGCTCCAGACCCGCGTGCACCGCCCCGGTCGTCGAAAGATGCCCCAGGAACTGCTCGAAGATGCGACCGGCCATCCGCTCGATCCGACGGTGATGCTGGCGAGTCTCGATCGCAAGGTCGAGATGGTTCACGGGGTCTAGCCGCTCGTGCTGGGGGCCCTGGCGGACTATGCCCGGTGGCTGCACCTGGATTGGCCAGTGGGTCGGGTCGAGCCGTTGCCGCAAGTCGCCGCTGACTTTTCCACCAATGTCCCGGGCCTCTTCATCGTCGGCGATCTGACCGGAACTCCACTGCTCAAGTTCGCCGTGGATTCGGGAACTCGTGTGGTGAGCTCGATCCCGCAATCTGACATCGAAGCCCCAGGAGATCGGATACCTCTCGTCATCATAGGAGCTGGGGTTGCTGGCGTCGCTGCGTCGGTCGAAGCGCATCGTCGAGGTATCGAGCACCGGCTGCTCGAATCTTCCGATCTGTTCGATACTCTGAAGAACTTCCCGGTAGGAAAACCGATTTTTACCTGTCCCCCCGAGATGCAACCGGCCGGGGAGCTTCAGCTTCCCGTCGGTGACCTGGATCGGGAAGGACTGCTCGAAAGCCTCAGACTACAGGCACAGGAAGCGGGGGTTGAAGCGACCCGCTGTCGCGTCGAGTCGGTGTCCTCGCACAGTAACGGGCTCCAGGTTCAGTGCGAAGATGGTCAACAGTTTGAAGCCGGGCGTGTGGTGGTGGCGGTCGGTCGCAGCGGTGATTACCGCCAGCTCGGAGTGGTCGGAGAAGATCTCGATCACGTTTCCAATCGGCTTCACGATCCCACCGCTCACCGCGGCGAATCGGTGCTGGTGGTCGGTGGAGGTGACTCTGCCTGCGAGGCAGCGGTCGCCCTGGCGGATGCGGGAGCCGAGGTCACCCTCGCTCATCGAGGCGACCAGCTGGTTCGCCCCAGCAGTGAGAATGTCGAACGAGTTTGTCGGCGAGTGTCTGATCAGACGTTGCAGCTCGAACCGCAATCGACGGTCGCCTCCATCGGGCAAGATGCTGTCACCTTGACCCAACCCGAGGGACAAAAAAGTGTCGAGGCGACCTGCGTCTACACTCTGATCGGTCGCGAAGCTCCGCTGGCGTTTCTGCGCCGCTGTGGAGTCAAGATCCGAGGTGAATGGACTGCCCGGAGCTGGTTGGGCCTGGCGGTGGCACTGATCGTCTGTACCTGGATCTACCACTGGAAACGCCCCGGTGTCTGGTTACCCATCTCGGAGTGGTGGAGTTCTCGAGGTGGATTTCCAGCGGGTGTGGAACAGTGGTGGACAGGACTTGGCGGTTCCTTTGCCGATCCCACGACATGGCTCGGAACTCTCGCGACCAGCGTCGCCGAGGCCGGATTCTGGTACAGCCTCACTTACACCCTGGTGGTGTTGATTTTTGGAATCGGCCGGATGCGTCGCAGGCGGACCCCCTATGTTCGCTGGCAAACCTGGACTCTCATCTCGATCCAGGCCATCCCTCTGTTTGTGTTGCCCTACCTGATCCTGCCCTGGCTCGGTAACAACGGTTACTTCGCTGCCGGTTGGGGACAGGTCATCGCCGATGCTCTGTTTCCGGTGGCCGAAGGATACGGTCCCGGGCGCGAGTACTGGCGGGCGTTTGGCTTGATCCTCGCCTGGCCACTGTTCTTCTGGAATGTGTTCACGGAGCAGCCATTGATGGCCTGGCTGGTGATCTCCTTGATCCAGACCTTCGTGCTGCTGCCGCTGGCGATCCGCCGCTGGGGCAAGGGGGTCTATTGCGGCTGGATCTGTTCCTGTGGGGCCCTGGCCGAAACCCTTGGCGATACCCAGCGCAGAAAGATGCCGCACGGCGAATGGACCCAGCGCCTCAACTTCATCGGCCAGTTTCTGTTATTGCTGTGCTGCCTGATGTGCGACCTGAGGATCGCGTCGTGGTTATTCCCGGACAGCATCGTGGGCCACTGGGCCCACAACATCTACAGCTCGATCCTGACCGGAATCCCGTGGCTCAGTTACGAGTGGACCGTCGATGTGCTGTTTTCCGGGATTCTCGGTGTCGGTCTCTACTGGCACTTCTCCGGTCGGGTCTGGTGCCGTTTTGCCTGTCCACTGGCAGCACTGATGAACATCTATGCTCGATTTTCTCGGTTTCGCATCATCTCCAAGAAGGAACGCTGTATTTCGTGCAACGTTTGTACCGCGGTCTGTCATCAGGGAGTCGATGTGATGGCGTTTGCTCAGCGTGGCATTCCGGTCGAGGACCCGCAGTGCGTCCGCTGCAGTGCTTGTGTCGAGGAGTGTCCTACTGCGGTTTTACGTTTTGGCGAGGTCGATGATGAGGGTCATGTGGTTCGCCTCGATTCTCTGTCAGCGGTCTCGTCTTCAGCCCGTTGATCGGGTTCTGGCGCTGCATCGATCAGGTCGGTTCCAGGGCCCTTTCGTGCCCCGGCAAACGGAACCGGTAGACCGTGCTCATCGATTCCCCAGCCAGCCATCGGGCCGGTCCGTCCTTTCCGTATCTGCCTTTGAGCCTTCAGATGATCGAGCCTCGTGATGCTGGCGGAGATCTCCTCGATGGCCCTGCGTCGATCCCCGACCAGTTCGAGTCCGCCGTCCATCAGGAATGATTCGATGGCACGCCATTTCAGGGTGCGAGTGATGGTCGGTGGCAGGTGCCCGACCTGAGCCAGCGAATGAACGACACGCTGTCGCGCCGGGGCGGAACCGACTCGCGAGTCATCGAGATCGACGATACTGAACTTCCATGGACCTTCCGGAGGTCCGTCGATCAGGACATTCTGCGGTGCGAGATCACGAGTGCTGAGTCCGCCGATCAGGACCCGCCCCAACTCGGCTCCGATCCAGCGAGCGAACCTGAATTCATCGACCGCCTTCAAGCCTTCCTGAAGAGCTCGAGCATGCCAGTGATGGAGGGGTTCACCGCGGATCCACGAACTGATGAGGATCGCTCCATCCCGTTTTTCTTGCAGCGCGATCGGTTCGGGAAGGGGGAGTTGCTTGTGCAGTCCTCTGTGCATCGACTGCCACGATCTCCTGGCGCGACTCCAGCGGACGAGGCCCGGAACCAGTCGCAGAAACGGATGAAGTGGCGCCGGAGAAGTGACCCGATAGATCTTTCTGGCGTAACTCGTTCCCTGCCACTCGATCCGCTCCAGTCGACCTCGCCGTCCCTCGGCGATGATCCAGGCCGCGGGAACTTCCATCAGGTTGCGGGCCAGCTCGACGGAGACCCCGGGACCGGCCATCAACTTGCCATGGATGGAGTGGGAATCTCGTGGCACTCTGGTTCCTTCCCGCCGGGCCGACTATCTAGCAATGGTCTCCGATCTCGACCGATGGTAGCGGGTCCGGCTTCGTGAACAAGCTCCTGAGAGGATCGTCACAGTGGCTTCCACCAGCGACTGGATCATCGAACTGGAAGAGCATCCCTACCTCGATCCACGAGCGATTCATGTCGAGTTAGCTGCTGCTCAAGGGGCACGGAGTCCCGATTGGTTACAACAGATGTTGACGCCGGTGGCAGCTCCGGAGATCGACGATGAGGTCAAGAAAACGGTGAGACAGTTGTTGCGTCATGGCGGCTATCGACCGGCTGGACGGGGCAAGCCTTCCAGTGAATGGCTGCTCCGCAGTGCAAGCGATGGCAAATTGAGCTCGATCTATCCACTGGTCGACATCGGCAATGCCGCGTCGCTGGCGGCAGGAATCCCCCTCAGCGTCGTCGATCTGGATCGAGTGGAAGCTCCGCTGGGGATCTCCCTGGGTCTGCCGGGACAAAAGTATGTCTTCAATCGGTCGGGGCAGGAAATCGATCTCGCTGGCCTGCTGTGTCTGACAGATCGGACGGGAGCCTGTGCCAATGCCGTCAAGGATTCACAGCGCTCGAAGACTGACGAGAGTACCCGCAGGGCGATGTTCATCATCTGGGGGACTCATCAGCTTCCTGGTAGTGCTCAGAGGCTGGCAGACCGGATTCGGGGGTTGGTGGAGCGTCTCGGGGGAGATTCCCTGGCAGTGGAATTCGGTTCATCTGGGGGTACGGAATCACTGCAATCGACTGCTGAGAACCTCTAGAATAGAACCGATGTGATCGGTACCCCCGGCCGGGTATGACCCGGTTTTGACAGGAGATCCCCGTGGCTTTTGCCCCCGTAGAACAACTCATCGAGGAGATTTCCCGCGGAGGGATGGTCATTCTCGTCGATGATGAGCACCGTGAAAATGAAGGGGATCTCATCATCGCGGCGGAGAAGATCACCGCCGAGAAGATCACCTTCCTGGCAAAGGAAGGAAGGGGACTGATTTGCGCTCCGCTCAGCGCAGAGATCATCGATCGCCTGCAGCTTCCAGCGATGACCAATCAACCTTCCGATCCGGATGAGTGCGCGTTCTACCTGTCGGTCGATGCACGGGAGGGGACGACCACCGGCATCAGTGCTCACGATCGTGCTCGAACTGCTCGGCTTCTGGCCGATCCCTCGACCCAGCTGGAAGCGTTCAAGCGACCGGGACATCTTTTTCCGCTACGAGCTCATCCGGAAGGCGTTCTCGCTCGAACTGGACATACCGAAGCCTCCGTCGATCTGACAAGGCTGGCCGGTTTGCAACCTGCAGCAGTGATCTGTGAAGTGATGAATGATGATGGTTCGATGGCGCGGCTGCCCGATCTGATTCGGTTTGCCCAACGACATCAGCTACTTCTGGGAACCATCGAGAGTCTGGTGGAGTACCGCCAGAAGCAGGAGAGCAGCACCCAATCGGGCCGTCGGGAGCATCTGGAGCCTCGTTGTCATTCGGCAGCCCAGCTACCGACCCCGTTCGGTATCTTCGAAATCGAATGCTGGAGTGTTGGCGATGGCGAACCGATCACCCTGTTACGCCAGGGAGATTTATCGAGTGCCGGTGGCGATCCTCCGGTGGTTCGGGTTCACAGTGCATGCTTCACCGGCGATGTGATCGGTTCCCTGCGCTGCGATTGCGGAGCTCAATTGCAGATGGCTCTCGATACCATCGGCTTCCACGAACGTGGCGCGTTGCTCTACCTGCCACAGGAGGGACGCGGAATCGGTTTGACGAGTAAGATCGAGGCCTACCACCTGCAACAAAATGAAGGGCTCGATACAGTGGAAGCCAATGAACGCCTCGGCTATCCACCGGACCTGCGTGATTATACCGATGCTGCGAAGATCCTGAAAACCCTGGGGGCGACCGAGATTCAGTTGCTGACGAACAATCCCTCCAAGGTCAACGGTCTGCAACAAAATGGCATCGAGGTGGTGAAACGGCTGGCCATCGAAGCGGGTTCTGGACCCGTCAATTTGAATTATCTACAGGTGAAGAAAACCAAACTGGGGCACATCTTCGAGGCGATCTAACCGGAGATAGTACGACAGTGTTTTGATAGATGAAAAGCGGGCCCGCAGGAAAGTTTCCGGCGGGCCCGCTTGATTGTCATGCTCAACTTTGACGAATCGGTCGATCAGTTACAACTACTGGTATCGTAGCCGGAACAATCGAGAAGGTCGTCGGTGGTATCGACTCCACAATCGGTGGGTCCAGGGTCAGCAGGTGGAGGACCACCGGCGAAGATGTAGTTGAGGATCGAGATCGCGTCGGAAATGTCGACGGCTCCATCGTCATTACTATCGACTCCGTCGAGGCAAACCACGGCGAGATTCTGGAACAGGTAGTTCAGGGTTCCGATTGCGTCGGAGATGTCGAGGGTTCCATCGCTGTTGACGTCACCGCGACGGAAGCGCTCGGGCAGGCACATGGCGAGGCAGGAAGCGCTCGGCAGGGTTTCGCCACAGGCGCCGGTACCAGAGATCACGAGGGCGTACTCGACCATCTCCGCGGCCAGTGTGACCGAAACGGTGGTTGCATCGCCGGGCAGCGTGGCGGCCAGGACGCCGTCCACGAGCAGGGCCAGATCCTGGTAGCCAGGATCGTTGTTGAACCAGGTCAAGGTTGCGGTGCAAGTCTCATGGTCGATATCACAGCTGAGGCCAGATGGTCCCGGTGAAGCAGGGGTCTGAATACAGGTGCCGGTGCCGATTGCGGCTGCGGAAGCCTGTCCCAGACTGATTCCGACCACCGAGAAGTCGGTGGCGATTCCATCACTGAGAGTGATCGGAAGGCTGGTTGCGGTTCCAGGAAGACTTGTCGTGACGCCACCCTGGGTGACCTCGAGCGCCTCATAGCTGGCCCCATTGGTCCAGCTCAGAGTGGCAGAACAATCGCAAGCATCATCGATGGTCACGCTGACGTTGGTCGGAGCGGGAGTTTCGATGGTGAAGCTACCATGATTGAGAATCGGCTGCTGGGAAACTCCGTTGACCGAGATCACGCAGTTGACAGGCGGATCTCCGAGCGTGTTGAGGAATGCCAGAGCGGAAGTCGTTCCAGGCATCGCATTCGGATCAACCGAGTAGTTGATGACCGCGATTTCATGGACACCCGCCAGAACCGATTCCAGCGGCGGGGAGAGACTGACGATGGCACCGACGACAAGACCAGGTCCACCCATCGGGCTCATTTCAATCGTGAAGAAATCGGCACCCTGTCCGTTGTTGGTCACCATCAGATCGCTGCCCTGATCAACAGTGGCGGGCATCAGTGTCGGTGCCAGGTGGGAGAGGCCAAACTGGAAACCCTGAGCATCGGTGGGGGTGTCGAGTTGAATCGCGACATTCACCGTTGAGTTGGGAAGCCCACTGGCCGCCGGGGCTGAGATGGCGTAGTCGGCCTGAGCCTGAAGACCATTCACGGAACACAGGACACAGAACACTGCCACGTAGATAAAACGGTTGAGCATTATTATTCCTTCCTCGCTGACTAACTCGCAGTGCCGTTATTTGAAGAAGTCTTCTCGACGAAGAGCACCGCGAACTCGAGATGCACGGATCGCAATCCACGCACATCTAATATTCTAATGCCCGTTTGAATGTTTACTAGTGGTTCTATTTGTTAATAGCACTTTCCCGCCAGGTTTTTTTCCGATGGTCAGGCTCTAGCTCGATGCCTGTCACGAATGACAGTATTTTTCGATGAGCCGGGCAGGAGGAATAGGTGGTCACGACAAGTCGGCAAAATTTTCTGACCCGGATCGGCGGCACTCTTCAACGGGGGTCGACTCGCGTTTTACAGCTCAATGTCGGGCGCCTGTGCAACCAGACCTGCGGTCACTGCCATGTCGATGCAGGCCCGCACCGCCAGGAGGTGATGTCGGGAGATGTGGCCGATGCCTGTGTTGAATTGCTCGACCGTCTCGACGGCATCGAGACGCTGGATCTCACGGGGGGAGCCCCTGAAATGTGCCCCTCCTTTGAAGACCTGGTGCGGGCCGGGAGGGAACGCCATCTCGAGGTGATCGATCGCTGCAATTTGACGATCCTGTCAGAGCCGGGGTTTGAACATCTGGCCCGGTTTCTGGCAGATCACAGGGTTCGGCTGATTGCCAGTTTGCCCTGCTATCAGCTGGAGAATGTCGACCAGCAGCGCGGTTCAGGCGTCTTTCGACGAAGTATTGCAGCCCTGCAGCAGCTCAACGATCTGGGTTATGGGGTTTCTGACCCGCCTTCCGAATTGATCCTCGATCTGGTCTACAACCCCATCGGACCGCAGCTTCCACCTCCTGCGAAAGTACTGGAGAGTGCCTATCGGGAGCAGTTGAGCAGTGCATACGGGATCCAGTTTCATCGCCTGTTGACCATCACCAACATGCCGATCGCTCGATTTCAATCGCAGTTGCGTCGTACCGGCCAGGAGCAGAGCTACCAGACCCTGCTGGAGGATTCTTTCAATCGCGCCACGTTGTCGGGTTTGATGTGTCGGCAGACGCTATCGGTTTCTCACGATGGACAGCTCTACGACTGTGACTTCAATCAGATGCTGCAGCTGGAATTGACGGGAGGCGACCGCCTGTGCGTCTCTGACGTCAACGAATCTGATCTGGTGGGGCGTGACATCCATACCGGTCAGCACTGTTTCGGTTGTACCGCTGGAGCCGGGTCTTCCTGTGGGGGGACCCTGGTATAGGTCCCCCCACAGCAAGAACTAACGGGGTAATACGATCGTCGTTCCGATGGCAATGTCTTCTACATTGGGGATGGTCGTGCGATTTGCTGCCAGGATGTCACGGTACCGTTTGCCATCGCCGTAAAAGCGTACGGCAAGGGACCACAGCGTATCACCGTGACGAATTTTGTAGGTCTCTGACATCGGATCGATGACGGGTGCGGATTCGATGCCGGACACTTCTCCATAGCTGGCTTCCGTTTCGGGTGCGATCACTTCCTCGGTGATCAGTCCTGGATCATCCCACGGTGCATCGGATTCGTCGATCTCGACCAGTTCCGAGGTCGCCGTTGTTCCCATGGGGATGGGAATTACCATCAACGGATAGAGGGTCTTCTTGCCATTTTCGACCCGGTATCTCCAGAACGGGAAGAACCAGTTGCCATGACCTTCATCCCCTCCGGGTTCAAGCGCACGGGTTTCTGTTTTTCCCGCCAACCAGAGTGGGCCAGCACTGATTCGTTTTTCACACATCGCCTGGCCATTGACCTTTTCGGTGGTCGTCATGTCGTAGGCGAGTAAGCCGCCCAGCAATGCCATTCCTCGCTGGTCGTCATTGCGGACCTGCCAGCTGCCGGTAGCCATCGCCGCAAGATCGGCGGGGCCAACCGATTCATCGATGGTGAGCGCTGAATCGCTGCGGTTTTCGGGGGCCGAAGAGCAGCCGGAGGAAAACAACAGCAGGCAGAGGCACAGGAATGGAGTCAATAATTTCACGATGTGGAACCGAAACTCGATCACACCATGACGTGATGGGGAGAAAAAACTTGGATCGATTGTATGCACGACTCGCCTCTCTCGGGCAAGGGTCGCGCGGCGTCCCGGGATGCTAGGGAATTCTGCTCTTTCTGACAAGGCCAGCTGCCAGCAGAGCCGCTGGAATTATCAATATCGCCACTGCGCTCCAATATGGGCAGGAAGGGCCGAACTGCCAGTACAGAACCGCTCCCAGGATCGGCCCGATGGCACGAGCGAGGCTTCCCAGGGAGCGGAAAACTCCCAGCACTTCACCCTGCTGGTCGGGTCCGACCGACAGGCTCACTATGGTCGAGAGCATCGGCATCACCATCGCCGAGCCGACCGCCAGCGGCAATAGTGACAGCCACAGCAGTGTTGGCTGTTCGGAAATGGCGATGCCCATCAATCCGATGGCGACCAGCAAGATGCCGGTCAGGGCACTGCCGTGGGCTCCCAGTTTTGCGGCGAGCGGTCGAGAAGCCGCTCCCTGTACCACTGCCAGGATCAATCCGATGGCGACAAACATCACGGCGATCTGTTTTTCATCCCAGTCGAATCTTTGCCAGACCAGAAATGGAAGGGTGAATTCCATGCTACTGAAAGCGACCAGGTAGAAAAGATTGGCCAGCTGGGTCTGAACCACCGAGATACCCCAGCGAGATCCAATCGACAACTGGATGCGAACCGGGCGGGGAGCCAGACCTTCCGGACGAGTTTCCGGAAGTTTTTTCCAGACCCACAGCAGGTTCAGGAGATTGAGCAGGCATACCCCGAGCGCTGCGGCAGTAAAAGGTGTTGTCCGCAAAAGCTGCGTTGATAGTTCATCGGCCGTCGACAGATCGATCTGACTCAGAGCACCACCGATTGCTGGACCGAGGATGAACCCGAGTCCGAAGGAGGCTCCGACCAGTCCCATACCCCGGGCGCGTTGTTCGCCGGGCGTCAGGTCAGCGACCGCTGCCGTGGCGGTTGAGATGTTACCGGCAGCAATTCCGGCCAGAATTCGCGACAGAACCAGCAGCCAGAAGGTACCACTGAACGCCCACAGTAAAGCCGCGAACAGGTTTCCAGAAATGGTGATGAGCAGCACCTGGCGGCGACCGATGCGGTCCGACAGACTTCCCCAGAACGGACTCAGCAAGAACTGAAGAACCGCATAGAGTGAGCCGAGAGCTCCACCAAAAAGAGTGACGAGACGGATGTCGTCGATTTCGGGCGAAAGAGATCGAAGGGCATCGAGCAGCGATTCCAGCCACAGATCCCCCCGGTAGGAATCGAGAATTGCCGGAAATAGCGGGAAGATGATGGAGAAGCCGACCAGATCGATGAACAGCGTCAGTAGAACTGGTCCCAGCCCAGATGGAGCTGAATCCTCTCGAGAATGAGCCATCCGATCCCCTTTCCCCGCCAAATCCTCCGCAACGAGCCGGTCCGGGTCAACCCGGACCACTGTCAGTTCGATGTTACTGGTTCAGATCGACCCGGCCGATTATCCTCTGAACTTCGCGCCGATCATGAGGGAGGCTCTCGCGATATGTCGGATCATGACAGGAAAAAGTCCAAATCCGCGCCCAGGACGGCAGATCCGGCCAAGCTGGCCGAGGATGATCGCCACGGCGATGAGCACATCCGTCCACAAAATCTGTCGGAGTTCATCGGGCAGAGTGGGGTGGTCGAGAATCTCCGGGTATTTCTCGGTGCCGCTCGTGAACGGGGCGACTCCCTCGATCACGTGCTCTTCTCTGGAATGCCAGGGCTGGGCAAGACAACACTTGCCGGTTTGATTGCCGGGGAGATGGGAGTTGGCTTTCGAGCCACCAGCGGTCCGGTTCTCGAGAAGGCGAAGGACCTGGTTGGATTATTGACGGAACTGGAGTCGGGGGACGTTCTCTTCATCGACGAGGTTCATCGAATCAGCCGAGTGGTCGAGGAATATCTGTACACGGCGATGGAAGACTTTCAGATCGATATCATGATCGATTCCGGTCCCAACGCTCGCTCGATGAGGATTCACCTGCAACCATTCACCCTGGTAGCGGCTACCACTCGCGAGGGAAACCTGACCGGCCCATTTCGAGCTCGCTTTGGCATCCAGGAAAAACTGGAGCCCTATCGAGATGAGGAAATTGTCGAGGTGTTGCTGCGCAGTGCACGTATTTTCAACCTCGATCTACGCGCCGACGGAGCTCAGACCCTCGCCAGTCGTAGTCGTGGCACTCCGCGCATCGCGAATCGATATCTGCGTCGCGTCAGAGATTTCGTGCAGATGGGCGGTGCATCGGGAATCGATGCCGAATCCGCCGGAGATGCGCTCGAGAGGCTCGGGGTCGATTCAGAAGGCCTGGATTCCCTCGATAGAAAAATTCTGGCGACGGTGGCCCGGGCGGGAGGACAGCCGATCGGTATCAAGACCATCGCGGTCAGTGTCGGGGAAGAGGAGCGAACCATCGAGGATGTTCATGAGCCTCATCTGATTCGAGCAGGGTTTCTCGAAAAGACTTCCCGTGGTCGCGTGCTTGGTCCCCGGGCCCGCGATGATGGTTCCCGCGTCGGCGACCAGGGATCCCTCGACCTCGAGGAAACTTCGTGATCCGGCCGCTCCTGTTGACGATCCTGATCGCCACCTTTTCAGGCGTTCTCCCCGTTCAGGGGATGGAACCGGAGAGGGAGTCCGATTCCATCTCCGCCGAGGGACCGATCATCGGTGTGCTGCTGTCGGCGGGAATCTTTGACGGATCCATCGAGGCCGAGTCCGGTGCTCTCATCGTCAACTGGCGCGGTGGACAGGTATCGGTCGCCTCTCCCCTGACCTTCCAGGCCGCTGAAGAGGCTCTGAGGCTTGGCGATCGATGGTTCCGGGAGCCGGTCAGAGTACGAGCCTCACGAGGTGACATGCAGATCGGTCATCGGAGCCATGAGGGCTGGGTGGAGTGGCTTCCCGATACCAATCTTGCCGGTGGCTGGAAGATGATCGAGCGCTTGCCGATGGAGCGGTACCTGATCGGAGTGGTGTCGAGGGAGATGTCTGCCAGTACATTTCCTGCGGCAGCACTCGAAGCGCAGGCGGTGGCGGCCCGCACCTATTGCTATTTCCATTATCTGACCGGTCATCCGACGCGCCGTTACCATGTCTACGGCGATACCCGCAGTCAGGCCTACGGAGGAACCGCACGAGTACCCCAGAAGGTGATCGATGCGGTCAAGAGAACCGAGGGGATGATCCTGTTGGCGGCGGGCCAGATCTTCGAGAGCTTCTACCATTCCACCTGTGGTGGCCAGACTAGCTCTGCTGCCGATGCCTTTGGCATCGCTGAAATTTCGACGATGCCGAGCGTCTCTTGCAGTGGTTGCGAAGGATCGAAATATTATCGCTGGACGCTGCAGAGCGATAGATCGGCAGTTCGCCGCGCCCTGCAGGACATCTGCGAGGGGACCGGGGTGAAGGTGGGAGTTGTCAATCAATTGATCCCGATCGAGACCGCCTCCTCGGGGCATGTTCCCTACTTGAAAGTGGTCCACTCGGCAGGTTCCTTTGAGGTCGACAGCCAGCGATTACGATCTGCCCTGAGCTCTTCGCGACGGGCTGAATCTCACCATCAGAGTCGATTGAGATCGAGCCGTTTCCAGGTGCGAGTGCGGGCCGAGGGCTTCTTGTTTGAAGGCAGCGGCTGGGGGCACGGCGTCGGGATGTGCCAGGTGGGAGCCCGGGGCTACGCGCTCAGGGGTGCCAATCGGACCTGGATTTTGCAGCATTACTACCCAGGCGTGCAGATCCGGAGAATGTGGTGACCGATCAGCTTCAGGCCAAGCATCCGATGAATTCCGGATTTTCCTTTGAGGTGGAAGCGGCGGCTCCCTCCGGTGCGCGAGCGGCCCGTCTCGCTACACCCAGGGGAGAAGTTCTGACCCCTGCCTTCATGCCAGTCGGCACCCAGGGCACCGTGAAGGGGGTGACTCCTGACCAGTTGCGTCAGGTGGGAACGCAGATGGTGCTTTCCAACACCTACCATCTGGCGGTTCGACCGGGCGCCGATACGGTGCGCGATCTGGGAGGACTTCACGAATTGATGGGGTGGGACGGCCCGATTCTCACCGATTCCGGCGGGTTTCAGGTCTTCTCCCTGGGTCATCGGAATCGGATCAGTGAGCAGGGAGTCGAGTTCCGCAATCACGTCGATGGCGATGCGCTGTTATTGACGCCGGAATCGGTGCTCGATATTCAGGCGAGACTGGGATCGACGATTGCCATGGTTCTCGATCACTGTCCACCGGCAGAGATCGATCGCGAGGATGCGGTGCAGGCCCTGGCCCGCACCGAGAGATGGGCGCTCAGATCGATCGAGCACCGGCAGCGCCTCGAACTGTTTGAACCGATGGCGCTGTTTGGCATCTTGCAGGGCGGAACTCATGAGGATTTACGTCGTCAAGGGGCACAACGATTGATCGAAATGCCTTTTGATGGTTTTGCAGTGGGCGGTGTGAGCGTCGGGGAAGAGCGAGATTTGATGCTGCAGATCATCTCCGATGCGGGCCGTCATCTCCCGTTTGATCGACCTCGCTACCTGATGGGAGTCGGTGGCCTGGAAGAATTTCTGGTTGCCGTGGAGAGTGGAATCGACCTGTTTGACTGCGTGATCCCGACCCGCAATGCTCGAAATGGCACGATATTTCTCTCCGATGGTCAGACCCTGAACATTCGCAATTCGGTCCATCGGCGCGATCGGGACCCGCTCGAGGTGGGCTGTGACTGCCCTGCCTGCCACAGCTTCAGCAAAGGCACCCTGCACCACCTGTACAGCCGTAAGGAGATGCTGGGTTTGACTCTCGGTTCTTTGCACAACCTGCGGGTCTTCCACCGGTTCCTCGAAAAGGCCCGAAAAGCGCTCCTGGAGCACTCCTGGGAGCAGTTTCGGAGCTCGATTCTCTCCGGATTCCCGGCCCGGTCTGGTTGAATCATTGCGGGGATCGCCATAAGATTCGCAACTTCGCGTGATTCCGTATTTTGCGGAGCCGAGGGCGGGTGGCACCGTCGCCAGGAGGACGCGGAACCGGTAGCTCCGGGCAGTTTGCTGCGGCGGAGAGATTGAATCGAAGCAGACTCGTTGATCGGCCGTGCCAGGTCTCGACGAGGAACGGAGAAGAGCAGGGATGTCTGAATTAGTCCTCGAGGGCGCCAGTCTGTCAGCCAGTGCCGGTTCGTGGTTGTTGCTGGCACAGGTTGAGGGAGTGCCAGCGGATGCTCCGGTGGGACCAGGTTTTCTCGACCTGATCCCGATGTTTGCTCTGATGTGGATCGTCGTCTACTTCTTGATGATCCGTCCACAACGCAAACAGGCGCGGGAACATACCGAGATGCTCGCCCAGTTGAATAAACATGATCAAGTACGAACCATCGGCGGCATTATCGGCAAAGTGGTCCAGGTCGATCAGGACCAGGAGATGATCGTCCTTGTCATCGATGAATCAAAGAATGTACGGATGCGTGTGACACGTCAGTCGGTCGCCGCCGTTCTTTCGGGGGATCAAGTCCCCGCAAAAATCAAGGAAGAGGATACTGCACGATGATTCAGAACATAGGCCGTGGGTATTTCCTGCTGGCTCTCCTCATCGCTGCCTGTTTTTACTCGCTTCAGAACTACCAGGACGACATCAAGAAGGGTATCGATCTCGAGGGCGGCACCGAGTTGCTGTACCGGGTTCCTACCGATTTGATTCCTGTGGATCAACGCTCGTCCGTTGCCGCCGATGTCAAGAAGGTCATCTCGCAGCGTTTTGATGCCTATGGCCTCAAAGAAATCAGTGTGGTGGTTTCCGGTAGCGATCGACTTCTGATCCAGTTGCCCGGTTTTGATAACGACGAGCTCGAGCGTCTGAAGTCTCAGATCGAGCGTGCCGGCGAACTGAACATCCATCTGGTTTCGACAGCTGAGTACACGACCCCTACTGTCATCGCCGAGATCGAAGCCAAGATGATCGAACGAGAGCAAGCTCTGATCGGCTACAACGCTCTCTCTGCTGAACAACGAGCCGTGCAGTCTGCTCCGGCGGAACTGGATCGCATCGTCGTCTATCGACCCTCCACTCAAGAGGGCCTGCGGGGGACCCCCGTGGTGGTCGAGAACAGCAGCACCCTGAAGGTGTCGGGATCGGAACTCGATGATGCCAATCCGACCTTTGATCAGACCGGTGGTCCGGCGGTTGGTTTCACCTTCGGTGGCGCCGGGAGTGCCCTGTTTGCGAATCTGACCGGAGAAAATGTCAATCGCAGCCTCGCCATCGTTCTCGATGGGGTCGCGATGAGTGTTGCGACCATCAATGATCAGATCATCGGTACCGGAATCATCAGCGGTAGTTTCACCCAGGCAGAGGTGGATGACATCGTCACCATCTTGCGGGCTGGATCTCTCCCGGCAAAACCGAAGCTGGAGAGTCAGCAAACGGTCGGGGCGGTTCTCGGCAAGGAATCGATCGATCGCGGAACCCAGGCGATGGTCATCGGATTCCTGCTGGTGATCGTTTTCATGGTGATCTATTACCGAGGAGCGGGACTTGTCGCCAATTTCTCGCTGATCTTCAATCTGTTGCTGGTGCTGACCCTGCTGGTGATCTTCCGCAATACCTTGACCTTCCCGGGAATGGCGGGACTGCTGCTCACGGTCGGTATGGCGGTCGATGCCAACATTCTCATCTTCGAACGGATTCGAGAGGAGAAGGACCGTGGAAAGGCGCTGCCCGCGGCGTTCCAGGCCGGTTTCCAGCGCGCTTTCTGGACCATTTTTGATGCAAATCTGACGACCCTTGTGACGGCATTCGTGCTGTTCCAGTTCGGTACCGGGGCGGTCAAGGGATTCGCCGTGGTGCTTTCCATCGGAATCATCACCTCCTTCTTCTCGACGATTTACGTGAGCCGTTTATTGCTGACGATCTTGATCCGTTCGGGTGTGATCAAGGAGATGTCGATGGCGCGGTTGGTCTCCAATCCGAATATCGCGTTCATGGATATGCGCGGTGCCACTCGCGTCCTGTCGATTGTGTTTGTTCTGACCGGCTGTGCCTTCCTGGTCTGGCGCGGCTCGGAAGCACTGGGAATCGATTTCACCGGTGGAACCAAGCTCTCGATCAGTCTCTCGAAACCAACCAGCGAGGGAGAGTTGCGTCAGCTGGTCTCGCAGCTCGAGTTTGAAGATCTCCAGGTCCAATCTCTCGGCTCTCCTGGCTCTTCAGAGGTTTTCCGATATGCCCTCAAGACTCGAACCCTGGGCTCGGGAGCTTCGGAGACGGAACAGTTCAAGGATCAAATCGCCGAGCTGCTGGTCGCCAATGATTTACTGGCTCCCAATGCGCTCTCCAACCCGCGATTCGATGTGGTCCCCGGGCAAGATGGAGCTGAGGACACACACGTCTTTACCTCCCATCTTCACGTGGTGAAGGGGACTGGCGCGGATGCCCAGGCAGGTGTCACGGCCAGCATGGTGGAAGAGGATCTTCGGGCTACGGGATACCCCGTTGCCGGAGTCGTGGAAGCGGATGGCCCTGGTGGTTTGGTGGGAATCGTGACCTTCGAGGTGACCAGTGAGCCGCAGGCGACTGCCAATGCTGCACTGGCGCTGCAGAACGCACTGACCAAGAATGCGAAGGATCTGGCGAAGTCCAATTCGATCACTCTTTCGGAGCCGTTTCCCGAGGTGACCAGCATCAGCGGTCGAGTTGCAGAAAACATGCAAGGCAAGACCTTTGTCGCCTTGATGATCAGTTTCCTGGCGATCATTTTCTACATCAGCATTCGTTTCGAACTCCGTTTCGGGATGGCCGCCATCGTGGCGCTCGTCCACGACATCCTCTTCACTCTCGGTGCCATCGCAGTGGCGGACTTCTTCATCGGCGATCTTCTCAGCCTCAAGATCAACCTGCCGGTGGTGGCGGCGTTGCTGACGGTGGTCGGATACTCGCTCAATGACACGATCGTGATCTTTGACCGGATCCGCGAGAACCTGACCGATGCTCGTCGTGACGTGAACTATGTTAATATTGTTAATACATCCGTGAATCAGACCCTGAGCCGGACGATCTTGACCTCGTTGACGACCTTCATCGTGGTGACGATTCTGCTCGTGGTCGGCGGCGAAGCGCTCCATGCCTTCTCCTTTGCCCTGTGCGTGGGAGTCCTGGTGGGCACCTATTCGTCGATCTTCGTCGCCAGTCCGGCCCTGATCCACTTCCAGGAGAAAGCCAGGGCTCGACGTGAGCAGGCGATCCTCGAGGCGGGTCTGAAAAGAACTAGCGCTCGTGGTTGATCGTGACCAGGGAAGGCAGGCCCGGAGATTCCATCCGGGCCTGCCTTCTTTTTCAGGTCGGTTGTGGATTCATCCTCTTGAGTCGTAGATCCAAGCTGTTCTTCGGGTTATCTTCCGCCAACGGGAACCGGAAAGAGCCGGTTTCCCTTGGTCACAGGAGCCCACCTCGGGGAAGCGGTGAGTGTTTTTCATCGCGAGGGAATGGGGGAACTCTATGGGTACCGGAACAAAAATCGGCATCATTCTTGTCTTGATCCTGGTGGTTGTGGTGATCGCCAACTTGCTCGACAGCGAGGTCCAGCGTGGCCCTTCTGTAGAGCAGCAGGTCACCGGAACTAAATCCAGCTCTGTGACTCCAGTTTCTCCTCCGTCGGTGCGTCCTGCCGTCATCGAACAACGCGATAAGAACCGTCCGGTTCAGGCCCGGAGTCTTGTCGATGGGGGTGCCACTCGCCGTGGCGCATCCGGGACCGCCAGCGATTCCAACAAGGTTGTCAACGTCTCCGATGCAGCGGTTGAGGGAGGCGCGGCCATCCGGCCTGCAGTGGGCCGTGTCAGCGAAGCAGGGGTGTCGCGTGCCACAGGAGTGATTCGAAGCGGGGGTGAGATTTCCTCTCCGACCGGTTCATCGGCGAGGGTAAATCCGCCGGTGTCGGTCCGTCCTGTGAAACCGGTCACGGTCATCGATAAGCCTGCCAAGCCACAACTGAATACAATTACAGTGCAGCCAAACGATAGCCTGTGGGTGATCGCTACCCGTCATCTGGGATCGGGGTTGCGCTGGTCTGAATTGCTCGAAGTGAATCCTGGCTTGACTGAGAAGACAACTCTTCAACCGGGACAGGTGCTGAAGATTCCGACCAAGACAGTGGTGGCGAAGCGACCTGTCGCCCCGGTCACTGCTAGTGTTGGAGTCCCTTCCGGTTTCCGATCCGTTGTCATTCGTGAGGGCGATACCCTTTACGATCTGGCCGATCAACATATGGGTAGTCACTCCCGCTGGTCGGAGATCAAGAACGCAAATCCGGGGCTCGATCCGGGTCGTTTGCCGGTCGGCAGAAAGATTCTGATTCCACGTTAAGCGCTGCCATCGACACGCCGTTTCTTGTGGCTGGCGACTGCCGGTTTGATCGAGCAGATGGTGGTTACTGGGAGGCGCGAAGATGGCGCCCATCGCTGCTGGATGGGTTGAGGTGCTCGCGGAGAGTTCGTTCACCTCGTAGATTTTGACCGGTCATCTGGCGCAGAGCTTCCCGCCGATAGAAGCGATCATTATCCAGTGCTCTGAGTTGAGAGTGGGTCACTTCGATTCGCTCTGAGAGCACGACTTCCTGGTTTTTCAGGCTCTGGAGGCGCATTTCGAGTTCCTGGCTTCGTTCCCTGCGAGGCATGTGGACGCTTGAAATGACCAGCATCGCGACTCCCAGCAGCAGCACGACAAACTGGGGCGTACTGAACGAGAAGAGCTCTCGCAGCTTTTGACGGGCACCCTGTACAGGTCGCTGAATGATCGATCGATTCATCAGGAGCAGCCCCACTCCATTCCCCTGCGACGAGGTCGCGATCCGGCGGCGTTCCGGAACTCCATTTGAACAATTTCGGACTAGAACTGCAACGGTCCTAGTTGAGCGGAGTCACCCAGTTGTTCATGAATCCGCAGGAGCCGGTTGTACTTGGCGTTTCTTTCCGATCGACAGGGGGCACCGGTCTTGATCCAGCCGGCACCGGTGGCCACCGCCAGGTCTGCGATGAGATCGTCTTCCGTCTCTCCGGAACGGTGCGAGATGATGATCCGGAAGCCAGCTTCGGAGGCGACTTGGATCGCTTGCAGCGTTTCGGAGACGGTTCCGATCTGGTTCAGTTTCACCAGTAATGCGTTGCCTGCACCCTCTTCAATTCCACGCGTGATGCGCTTCGGGTCGGTGGCGAATAGATCGTCGCCGACCATCCGGATTCCTGGAAGTCTGGCTGTCAGTGCCGTCCAGCCACTCCAGTCCTCTTCATCGAGTCCATCTTCGATGCTGGTAAATGGAAATCGGTCAGCAAGAGCCGCCCAGTAATCGACCATCTGCTCGGTAGTCATCGACTCATGCTGAGCTCCCAGATGGTACTTGCCGTCGCGGAACAGTTCGCTGGCAGCAACATCGAGTGCAAATGTGAACTGTTGATCGTGGCCTACCGTGTACCCAGCTTGATGGATGGCGTCAGTTAATTCCTCCAGCACCATCTCATCGCTGTCGAAGTCAGGAGCGAACCCACCTTCATCGCCCACTGCGGTGACCAGTCCCTTATCGCGGAGGCGCTTCTTGAGTACGTGATAAACCTCGACTCCGGCACGAAGTGCATCGGGGAAATCATCAAAGCCGGTCGGTGCCAGCATGAACTCCTGAACATCGACGGCATTGTCTGCATGAGCCCCGCCATTGATGACGTTCAACAAGGGGATCGGTAATCGCATCGAAGTTGGACCACCGATGTATCGGTAGAGAGGGAGTCGACAGGAGTTTGCTGCCGCACGACAGGTTGCCATCGATGCGGCGAGAATTGCGTTGGCTCCAAATCGCGACTTGTTGGCGGTGCCGTCCGCTTCACAGAGACGGCGATCGATCTGTTGCTGGTCGAGCGCGTCACAACCGACCAGCAGGGGTGCGATTTCAGTGCGCAGGTTGTGCAGGGCCTTCTCGACCCCCTTGCCACCCCAGGTTGGGCCTCCATCACGCAATTCCAGGGCTTCTGCTTCACCGGTTGAAGCCCCGGAGGGGACCAGGGCAGTGCCAAGACTGCCGTCTTCGAGAGAACAATCGGCCTCGACTGTGGGAAAACCACGACTATCGAGTACCATCCGGCCCTGAATTTCCCTGATGGCTACCATATCTCGCTCTCCCTCTCCCCGGGATAGTTGCCTCGTGCGAACAGATCGCTCACGATGGTCCGGGGTTGCGGCAGGATTGTCCTGCCCGGGAGTGGTTGCTGTCAACCGATCGAGAGGAACAGAACCGGATATGACCACTTCAACAATTGCACCGAGCGGCTCCGGTTTGCTCGGAAACATGCTGACTCGCCACGGCACTCCTGTGATCTTGTGGGCGAGCGCTCTGGCCCTCGCCATCGCAGTATTGATCGGCTTCGGAGTTGCGGATCCGCTGACCCGCTGGGCATTGATGCAGCTACCTGTTCTTCTGTGGCTGTTTGTCCTCTCCTTTTTCCGGAATCCATCTCGAGTGGCTGCTGCCGGCGATACGCCGCTTTCACCCGCCGATGGGAAAGTGATCGCCATCGAGGAGGTCGAGGATGAGGTCTATGTCGACGGTCCTGCTGTACGAGTTCAGATCTTTCTGTCGGTCTTCAATGTTCATGTCAATCGCGCCCCGGTAGCGGGAACCGTCGAGCATCTGCGACACATCGATGGCCAGTTCACCAATGCCATGGGAGCCAGTGCTCGTGAGGTGAATGAGCGTCAGGAGATCGGAATTCGTACCGAGGACGGGATTCCGGTGCTGATCCGTCAAATCGCGGGTCTGATCGCCCGTCGAATCGTCTGTCCCCTGCAGGCTGGACAGGTGATCGACCGTGGATTTGATTTCGGTATGATTCGTTTTGGATCTCAGACAGAAATTGTGATCCCTCCTCGCCAGGGAGTACCTTTTCGCGCCCAGGTGAGACCTGGACAGATGGTCCAAGGTGGAAAGACGGTGCTCGGTGACTGGACAGAATGAAAACCCGCGTCTGATCGCGGTCATTCCCAACATCATCACTCTTTGCAATGCGGTTTGTGGGTTCATCGCCTTGACCCTGATCGCCGGGAGTCTGGTCAGTGGTGAAGTACCTACCCTGGAGCGTCTGAACCAGGCTGCCTGGTTCATCCTCGCCGGGATGCTTTTTGATGTATTCGACGGCAAGGTTGCCCGGGCCACGGGAGGAGGGACTTCGCTAGGGGCACAGCTCGATTCCCTGGCAGACCTGGTCACCTTCGGACTGGCTCCTGCAGGATTGGCCCTGGCACTGCACCATAACGCCGAAACCGATGCCGATCCTCTGAGCCGCTTGATGTGGGTCTTTTGCCTCGCCTACTTCCTGGGAGCACTGCTTCGATTGGCGCGCTTTAACTCGGTGCGTGATGGCCAGCAAGAGGAGGAACATCTCGCATTTGAGGGGATGCCGACACCCGGAGCGGCCGGAGTTATTGCCAGCCTGGTGCTGGTTTACTTCTGGCTTGGAGCGTGGTCCTCCTGGGATCTCAAAATCATCTCTGCTGAAAAACCGGCACAGCTCGATGGCTACTTGCAGTTGATCCCGGAATATCTGCCGGTGATCTGTTTTCTGATCGGGTACCTGATGGTTTCCAACAGGGTCAGCTATTCGCACGTGGCCACATTGATGTTCAGCAGGGGGATGCACTTTGATCGTTTCGTCACGATGATTTTTGGGGCAACTCTCGTGGTGTTTTTCGCCGAGCCATTGATGTTCCTGATCTTCTTCGGTTACGCCGTATGGCCTCTGTTTCGCTGGATTTACAGTCCCTTTCGACGAACAGAGCCGACCGAACCCCCCGTCTCCGAGGGGGATTGAAGATGTTGAATGAGGTTCGTCTGGCTCTCGGTTCCAATCTGGGAGACCGGGCGGCCCATCTGGAATCGGCGCGTTGCCAGCTGGAGAGTTCTCTCTTGACGCAGATGCGCTGTTCTCCCATCTGCGAGACGGAGCCAGTGGGCCCACCCCAGGGCGCCTATCTGAATCAGATCGTTCGTGGGAAGTGTGAACTGGACCCTCCTGCCCTGTTGCAACGGTGTCAGTCGATCGAGAATTCTCTCGGTAGAATACGACGGGAACGGTGGGGGCCGCGTACCATCGACATCGACATCCTGACCTTCGGTCAGATGAGCTGGCAGGATGAGTCCCTGACGATTCCGCATCCGAGAATCGAGGAACGCGTCTTTGTACTGGAGCCGTGGGCCCAGCTAGAACCGGGATATCTGGTACCGGGGCTGGAGAAGACGGTTCAGCAGTTGCTGGATCTGTTGCCGAGACGCTCTCCAGAGGAGGCCCGATCATGATGATTTTGCCCCGACCCGACCGACCCGAGGAGGGAGCCGGTACGGTGGCAGATCTTCGCGCCTGGAGGGGCGGCATCGGCGCCGATCAGGTGATCGGACTGGTGCCGACGATGGGAGCCCTTCATGAGGGCCATCGTAGTTTGATTCATCAGGCACGAGAAGAGTGCGACGTGGTGGCCTTGTCGATTTTTGTCAATCCGACTCAGTTTGCACCGGGTGAAGATTTCAGCTCTTACCCGCGCACAAGAGATCAAGATCTGGAGATGGCCAGCCGAGAGGGAGTGGATCTCGTCTGGTTTGGTAACAGCAGCGAGATGTATCCCGCTGATTTTACGACTCAGATCGAGTTGCCTTCCCTGTCGAGTCAACTGTGCGGTCAAACTCGACCTCGGTTCTTTGCTGGAGTTTGCCTGGTTGTCCTCAAGCTGTTTCATCTGTTTCAGCCACAGAGGGCATATTTTGGCGAGAAGGATTATCAGCAATTGACCATCATCAAACGAATGACCCGGGATCTGGATCTCGATCTGGAAGTGGTTCCCTGTCCGCTGATACGAGAAGCGGATGGGCTGGCACTTTCGAGTCGCAACGTGAATCTGCAGGGGGCTGCTCGCCAACAGGCTGTGGATCTGTCGAGATCTCTATTTCTCGCCCGGGAATTGTGGCAGCAAGGAGTGGATTGTCCGCAACAGATCCGTCAGGAAGCGATCGCTCTCTACAGTTCCGGGGTGGAGCTGGATTACTTCGAGGTGGTGGACCGTCAACGACTCGAGCCAGTGGATCGGATTGATCCCCAACTGGGTGCGGTGGTTTGTCTGGCGGCGACGGTCGGAGGAGTTCGACTGATCGACAACATTTCCCTGGAGCCGAGGTGAGTCGCTACCGACTCATCGAATACGGGTTGGAAGGCGATAGTGGCTGGGCGCTGGCTCCGGCGAAGATCAATCTGTGGTTAGAGGTACTGGAGCGTCGCGATGATGGGTTTCACGAGGTCAAGACATTGCTGGCTCCCATCGCGTTCTGGGATCGACTCGAAATCAAGTCAGGCGGTGACGCGGACTGTTTGACGGTGGAGGGGATCGAGGTCCCGACTTCCGCTGAAAATCTGGTGATGAAGGCGCTGACTCGTGCCCGCCAGACCCGGCCGATTCCTCATCTGCAGGTTCATCTGGTCAAGAAGATACCCCCGAAAAGCGGTCTGGGCGGCGGTAGCAGCGATGCCGCTGCGATGTTGGTTCTGCTCGATGCACTGTTTCCGGCCCCCGGTGGTCGCCAGGAATTGCAGCGACAAGCCGCGGCGATCGGTTCCGATGTCCCGTTCTTTCTGGGAGATGGTCCGGCCGTGGCGACCGGAAGAGGAGAGAAGATAGAGGCGTTTTGTGGACCATTCCTGGGTGGGGATCGGGTCTTCTTCAACCTGGTTTTTCCGGAGATCGGCCTCAAGACCCCTGAAGTGTACGCAGCTCTAAGCGAGCACTTGACTTCTGGCGCTTCCCAATGCAATTTCTCTGTAGGTTCTTTTCAGGAGAAACTGGTTTGGATGCAGTGCCTTCATAACCGTCTCCTGGATGGCGCCCGGCGGGTTGAGCCGCGCATGAAGGAGCTGGCTGCTATCCTGGAATCGCTGTTTCCGGGGAGCTGGTCGATGACGGGGAGTGGTTCCTGCTTCATCGTACCAGCGGCCGATGAGCCACGAGCCGTCATGGCTGCGGAAATCCTCCGATCACGCTTTCATGGAGTTACTACATCAGCCGGGAGACCTGGACCGCCTCCTGTCGAGATCATGACGGTCCCCCTCCTGACTCCCGTCGAGTAGGGAGCTGCTGAGTCCGCGCAATTTATTTGCCGACGGAGAGGAGATTCCTAGTGGATATCACTGAAGTTCGAATCAGTGCCGTCGGAAACCGTGATGACAAGTTGAGGGCGTTCTGTAGTGTCACTTTCGATGATTGCTTCGTGGTTCGGGATATCCGGGTCATCGAGGGTAACAAGGGGCTGTTCATCGCCATGCCGAGTCGCAAGCTGTCAATTCGTTGCCCCGGATGTGGCTACAAGAATGTGGTCCGAAGTCAATACTGCAACAATTGCGGTTCTTCGATTCCCCGCGAGCTCTCGGATGAAGTGGAACGAGGACGTACGAAATTGCATGCCGACATCGCACATCCGATTCTCACCGAATTCCGGGAAGAGATTCAGGATCAGGTACTGGTTGCCTTCGATCAATATTTTGAGAACCAGGAATCTCAGGAGAAAAATAAATCCGCCGAAAGCGCCGAAGTGGTTCATGCCGGCGGCGGCTCCGATCGAGAAGAGGCGGGCGCGACCCGTCAGCGACCTCGGGCGAGAGGTCCTGCAGAGGAAGAAGATGCTGTAGGTAGTCCAGAGGCGCCCCCCCAGGAGTCGGCGGAGGCGGAGTTTCTGGGTAAGGACGCAGAGCAGGATAAATCAGCGAAAAAAGAGAAGATGGTGGATCTTCCGCCACCAGAGGACAACTTCAGTTCGGGTCTCTTTTAGATCCGCGGGGGTAGGCCAGGAGCATTGCATCCTGGGGGGGATCGAGGAAGTTCTGCTGGATGAGGGATCAGTCATTGTTGATTCATGGTGAGGGACCGTTGAGTCGCCAGATTCAAAGATTTCGATCTCCAGAGTGCTGGAGCATGAGAATTTACCGAGTCATTTCCCGAATTGGCGTCGTCGTCACGATTTCGATGCTGCTGCCGCAGCTGATCGTCGCCCAGGTGAATTCAGATGCGGATCGCACGGTACCCGGTGGTGACCTCGATACCGAATTGGTCGGTCAGCAGGATCCGCCGGCTGAAGAGCCTCCTCAGGACGATCCGGACCAACAGCTTCATCAGGAAGTCATCGGTTATTTCGCCTCCGATCAATCTGCAGACTGGGTCCGCGCTCTGACCTTGCTCGGAGCCCGCATCGAAGCGGGGACTCCGCCGTCGTGGGTGGGCTCTCTGCTCCTTGAACTTCTCACCGAACAATCGGAACAGAATCCGGAAAGAACCCGCACCATCCTTGAGGATCGATTGGTTCGGGCCAGTGGTAGCGGGATCCCCATCTTGCTGGTCCTGTTGCGTCAGGACGCCAACTGGCCATTCCTCGGGGAAGTTGAGAGAAATTTTCGGGTCTGGTCGGCGGATTCCGAGATTCGAGAGCGGTTGTTGACCGAGTTGTCGGTCGGTGAGGAACCGCTCCTCATCACCCGGTTGCTGCCGATCCTGGCGGCGAGAGATCCAAGAAGAACGGTTGAGATCGCCATCGGAAGGTTGGCGGCCGAACCGGAAGGATCATCGGAAGCCCTGGTCAAGGCTCTGTCGTCGTTCCTGGAACTGGATCTGCAACATTCAGAATGGGCCCAGTGGTGGGAAGACAATCGTGATCAGCCGATCGTCAGTGGCATCCTGGAACGGCAAAGATCGGCAGCTCAGGCTCGGGAGTTGAAAACCTGGGAGCGGGCGAATCGGCTACTTCGAGAAGTTTCGCCGCAACGCTATCGTTCCTGGTTGCTCGATTCGATGGGAGATACGGAGCCGGTTGGGGTGCGATCGGTGGCCATCGTCGAGTGCGGACGATTCGCTCGCGAATTGCACAAGGAAGGTTCCGGGGTCGAGCCAGAACTGCTGCATGAGTTGTTGGTGCCGATCCGAGATCGGTTGCTTCAGTTTATTTCACAACTCGATGACCCGGATGCGCTCCTGGTACTTTCCGATCGCCAGGAGCTTGCCGTGGCCTCCTTCGCAGCGATGTCACATTTGACTTCATTTCGTGAAGACCCGGTCGTGGTGAAACTGCTGATGCAGAGGATCGAGGGGTTGACTCATGGATCGGCCAACGGCGACAGGCGGATCGCCCGAGAAGCTCTGAAGATGGCGACGACCTTGCGAGCTCCGGTAGCCCGAGCTGTCGATGATGCACTCGAACGTTTCCGTCCGGCTCGTGGACAGGAGACCGATATTGGAGAACTACGTCGCCTGATTGCCGCCGCCCGGGCCATCGGCTGCACCTCCAGAACGGTGGACCTGCTCGGTTCCATCGCTCGCGATGTTCCGGAACTTCAAGAACCGGTGCTGGAGACCCTCGTGTTTGGTGATATCCCCGAGGATGAAGTGGATAAGGTCCTTGCCTATTACGGGGATCTGCTCCAGGAGTCGACCAACGACAACATCCGGGCTCTTGCCATCAATGGCATCGGACGACTCGGGGTGGAAGACGCGATTCCACTTTTGACTCGACTGGTACTCGGTAGCGACGGTGATTCGGAAGTGGAACGAAAAGCCGCCTTGACGATGATCCGTTCAATTGGCGGCCCTCGTTCTCTCGAGGGGATCATCGAGATTTTGACAAAGCTCGCCGATTCCGATGTCCTGTATCCGGCCGCCCTCGAGACCGCGATCGCCATGATTCCGACCGACCCTTCTCTGGGTCTGGCTCGGCGCTTGTTGATCGACGACTCGGGAAGTCCCAATCCGTGGTATGGCACGGCAATTCGCAGTGGGGGGGTGGTCGAAGCGCTGCAGGCAAAGGCCCAACCGACCGACATCCGGACTCGAAGTCCCGGGCGTTTCGTCCAGTGGATCCCGCTCCAGAGCCTCAGAATCGACGAGATGATTGTCGATCTGACAGCTCAGGAAGATGCCTCATCCGATCAGTGGAAGCTGATTCTCGACGAAACCAGGGCGACAATTGGCCTGCTGGGAGAGGCTCCCTTGCCGACAGATCTGCAGGTATTCGGCTGGAAACTGCGCCGTGTGGCGACCGAAATCGAGGGTCGTTTGTCGGTGGAAGAAGCACTGGCACAAGGAGATACGGAAAGAATCACGGTTGCATTCCGATCCTACCTGGAAGCCATCTCGCTGCAGCAATCGAACCCGCCGGTCGAACCGGTATTTTCGAAGGATCCGTGGGATTGGCTGCTTTTACGCCTCGAACAGCGCCCCCCTCTCGAGAGTGATCCAGCGCTGATTCGTTCCCTGAGAACACTGGCGGAGAGCGTTCCTGGACGGGACGATGTAAGGGAGCGCCTCGATCTGCTCGAAGCCCGTGCAGACAGTGGTGGCCAAGAGAGATCTCCCTCGCCCCCGCTCCCCGTGAACGACGAGGAGGCTGAAGGCCGGGAGTAGAAACCGGACCGGAGGCCCAATTGAGCGCCCCTGAAAATGTCAACATCCGGACCGTCGTGGGCCGAGGTCCCTGTCGAGAATCCCTCCATGAGGCGGTGGCGATCGCTGCACCCCTGGTCGGATCCCCGCTGATCTTTGGTGCTGCCGATTCTGGTGCTTATCTCCGTTCGGTGGCGAAACCATTTCAGGCCCTGGCGATGCTGCGCGGCGGTTTCGGCGAGGCCTTTTCCGTGACTCCGAGAGAACTGGCCGTGATCTGCTCCAGTCACGCAGGAGAGCAACTTCATCGCGATCTGGTGAAAGAACTGCTGCGCCGAGGAGGCCTCTCCGTGGCCCATCTCGCCTGCGGAATCCACTCGCCGTTTTCCAGGAGCGAGCAGAACCGGATCGTGGCTGGCGGTGGAATTTTCGATGCGACCTGCAATAACTGCTCGGGCAAGCACGCCGGGATGCTGCTGGCCTGTGTGGCTCAGGGTTTCCCGACGCAGGGGTATCTTGAACCGGATCATCCGCTGCAGAGATCGATCCGGGCGATTCTCGAGCTGTTTACCGGTGAGATCCTCGATGCTTCTCGACTCGGCATCGATGGCTGTGGTGCGCCCACCTATCACATCCCGGTGGCCTCGATGGCCAAAGCGTTCCGAAACCTGAGTGATCGCGAATTTCTGAGTCGCTCCGGCCTGCTCGAACGTGCCGATCAAGTTCATGATGCCATCGATTCGCACCCGAAAGCCTTCAGTGGTGAAGGACGGTTGCCCTTGCGCTGGAGTGCCTACCTACGGGGTAAGATGCGCGCCAAGGAAGGAGCAGAGGGGGTGATGACGATCTGGGGGGAGAAGGGGGCACTGGTCATCAAAACTCTCGATGGCAATGATCGAGGACTGGTTCATGCAGTCCCCCGATTGCTGCACAGCTTGCACTGGATCGATGACTCCACTCTGGACAAGTGGCTCCAGGAGTTTCCTCCAGAAGTACGAAATGTCGCGGGACGGGTGGTGGGTGAAATCGCTGTCGATTTGCCGGACTCATGTCAACTCAATGGAGCTCACAGTTCTTCTGCCAGTCCCGGTAATGGTGTCGCGAGATACAACTTCTGACACGGTGGACACAGATCGAAGCGTAGTTCTCGATGGATCTGGTCCTGCGCTTCCTCCTCCGACAACTGTGCGAGTTTTTCCATCAATGCACTCCAGTCGAATTTCCCGGTCTTTTCCAGGTCCTCGCGGGTGATCTCCATCGGGTCGTACGCTGCCTGGACCACGATGTGCACCTGATAGCGGACCTCCTCTTCGATCAGAAGTCCCTTGCCACAGCGATCGCAGGAGATCCCGTCCATCACCTCACCTCTTTCCCACGGGACAGGGTGACTCATCGGTGACGACAGGTCGAGACCCTAGCAGCGCCTCCCGAAAGATCACCTGCAGGATTTTCGCTCCAGCACGGATGGAGCCAGAGATGGTTCCCGAGATCTTTGATTGACCGATGCGAGGTCGGTAGTCGACCGGTATTTCCAGAATGGTGAAACGTTGACGAGCCGCCTTCAACTGCATCTCGACCGTCCAGCCGAAATCACCATCTCGCATCTGGAGCTGATCGAAGCGATCTCGGCGAATCGCCCGAAAGGGACCCAGGTCGGTGTACCGGAATCCGAACAGCCATCGAATGCACAATGTTGCAAGACGATTGCCGGCCCGCTGGTGGGGAGAGAGAGCACCGGGTTCACTGTGTCCAAGCACCCGGCTACCGATCACCAGGTCCGCTTGCTGATCGATGATGGGTGCGACCAGCTCGGGCAATTGACGGGGATCATCGGAGAAATCGGCATCGATGAAAACGATGATCTCGCCGTCACTGGAGGGTTCCAGCTCGGTGATGTCGGCCAGTGCTGCCAGGCAAGCGCTGCCATATCCCCGTTGCGGTGCCAGCACGACCCTGGCTCCGTGCTCCCGGGCCACCGAGGCGGTGTTGTCGCGAGAGCCGTTATCTGCGACATGGATGCTGCTGATCTGATGTTGCCAGAGTGCATCGATGACCTTGCCGATCGATGCTTCCTCGTCGAGTGCTGGGATCACCACCCGGATCGTCCAGGAATCCTCAGCAGTGGTGATCAAAGTTCCAGATCCGGCAGTTCTCGAACTGTCCGGGTGATGGGAACGATCTGATCGAGGAAATCCTCCAGGCGATCGAGAGGTAAAGCGTTCGGTCCATCGCACAGCGCCTGGTCAGGATCGGGATGAACCTCGAGAAAGAAACCGTCGGCACCGGCTGCTGCTGCAGCGCGTGCCAGTACCGGGATGAACTGGCGTTCCCCACCAGAAACCCCATCGGGTCCTCCGGGAGTCTGAACACTGTGTGTGGCATCGAAGATGAGCGAAGCGCCACATTGTTGCGTCAGTGGAATGGAACGGAAATCGTTGACCAGGCGGTGGTATCCGAAAGAGGAGCCTCTTTCGGTGATCCAGACATCGGAAGCTCCCGCTTGTTTCAGAACCTCGACACGAGATGCGACATCCCACGGCGACAGAAACTGGCCCTTCTTCAGATTGACGATCCGGCCGGTCGCGGCGGTGGTCTCCAGCAGGGAGTTCTGGCGGCACAGGAATGCCGGAATCTGTAACACGTCGACCACTTCACCAGCCAACCGTGCCTGCTCTTGCGAGTGGACATCGGTGGTGACAGGAAGTCCTGTTTGTTGCTTTACCCGGGCCAGTACTTCCAGCCCCTTTTCGATGCCGGGTCCGCGGAAGGAGCTGGCACTGGAGCGGTTTGCCTTCTCGTAGCTCGCCTTGTAGATCACTGCGATGTTCTTTTTCCTGGCGACCTCGGCGATGACGTCAGCGACCTCCAGGGCGAATCCCTCATTCTCGATGACATCGGGGCCGAGGATCCACACCGGGGCGGCCAGGTTTTGATCTCCCACGGTGAAATCGTCTCGCAAGCTCGACATGACTGAGGCCCTCTCGCTGGCTCGAAAAAACTGAATTGAGCGGAACCGGGTCGGCTCCCACCTCGTCAGGATATCCGGCTGGGGCTCGCTCATCCAAGCAAGGCGTATCGCCACCGGGAATCGGTCATGATAAAATCCCGACCCGGAAGGAAACCATGTCAGAAAACCCTCAGATCCAGCTCTATAGTGCCTCCTGGTGCCCTGATTGCACCCGTGCGATCCGTTTTCTTGATCAGCATGAGGTCTCCTACGAGAAGATCGACATCTCCGAAGACCCCGCCGCCGCAGAACTTCTGGAGTCGAAAACCGGCAAAAAGGGGATTCCGTTCCTGGTGGTCGGGGATCAGTGGGTTCGAGCCTATACCCCGGGTGGCGGTCCGTTTCCCGCGGATGAAATCTGCATGGCGCTTGGCATCGTGAATGGTTCTGCCGAATGAAGGAGTGCTTGCGCCATCGTCTTACCCGCAGCTTTCTCTCCCGGATCCCGAGGGCTCTGCTCGTCGTCTCTTTGATTTGCGGACTGAGTGGTTCCAGCTTGCTGGCACAGGATCCATTTGATCTGGGGGGAATCGGCGGCTTTGGTGGCGATGACTCTCCCGTTCGTTTTTCCGCTGCCGATATCCATGAGGTCACTCCTGGATCCGATGTTGTGGTCAAAGTGGTGGCCAAGATCGAACGTGGCTGGCACATCTACAGTTTCGAGATGGATCCCGAACTGGGGATCCCGACCACGATGTATGTCGTTTCCTGCGGAGATTTGCAGATGCCGGGAGCGATCCAGGAACCGACTCCTCACGAGCGAGAAGATCCTCTGGTCGGTGGCCTCATCTCTGAACACGAAGGAACAGTCGAGTTCAAGGTTCCCTTCAAGGTGCCCGAGGATGCCGAGGAAGGGCCGCGCAAGGTCGTCGTCGATATCACTTATCAGGCCTGCGATGCCACGATGTGTCTCGAGGCGGCCAGCGCGACGGCGGAAGCGACGGTTCATGTCGGCGCGGCAGACCCGGGTGAGACGGTTGAAGTCGAGAAACTGACCGTTACTGCCAGTGCGCTGGATTCTCCCGTTTCCTGGACAGGAACCGGAGCGGTGGGAGTGGCAGCGGGTGCTGATTTCTTCATCGAAATCGAAGCCGACATCGAGCGTGGCTGGCACATCTACGGCCTCGAGATGGATCCAGAACTCGGTCTACCACCGACCTTCGCGCTACCCGAGGGGCATCCCTTCCAGCTCGGGGACCCGATCGAAAAGACTCCTGCTCACTCGAGTCACAGTCCGATGCTCAATGCCATCAGTATCGAGCATGAAAGAAACGCGATCTTCCGCATCCCGGTCGAGGCACCGTCCGATCTGACCGGTCCCCGGCACGTCCTTCCGGTGACCGTCGCCTACGTGGTGTGCGATGCACAAATCTGTTTGCCTCCCGACCAGGTGACCCTGGAGATTCCAGTGATCGAAGGCCAGGCCAGGAGCATCGTCGACCCGGAACCGACCCCTCCGGTGACGCCACAGGTGTCCAGGGCAGCGGGACATTTCGACGATGGTGAGATCGAGGTGTCGGCTTCCTTCAGTGCGGCCCGGGTACGCTCGGGGGATCTGGTTCGATTTGAACTGGAGGGGTCCGTCGATGAGGGATACCGGATTCCGGAGATTCGCAAGGACGTACGTGGTTCCGCCGAGGAGCAGGGCTTGCTGGGTGTGATCCTGCTCGCCATCAGCGGCGCACTGCTGGCTCTGGTCACCCCCTGCGTCTATCCGATGATCCCCATCACCGTCAGTGTGTTCACCAAGCAAGCGCATGAGAGTCGAGCCCGGGTGCTGGGACTGGCGTTGTTGTTCGGTGCCGGAATCGTTGTGTCCTTCACGGCTCTCGGTTTTCTACTGTCGGCAATTCTCGGCGAAGAGGGTGCCAACTTCATGGCCACCAATGGCTATGTAAATCTCGCCATCGGCGTGCTGTTCGTGGTATTTGGTTTCAGCCTGTTTGGTTACTACGACATCCAGTTGCCGGCGTGGATTCGCAACCGGGTCGGCGGAGGTGGTGGTGGAGGTGCTGCCAGTGTGCTGGTGATGGGGCTGGTGTTCAGCATCACGACCTTCACCTGCGTCGGGCCCATCGTTGCGGCGTTGCTGGCACTGGCCGCGGGAGAAGGCCCTGGCTTTGCCGCGGTCGGAATGCTCGCGTTCAGTAGCACCATCGCGCTGCCCTTTGTCATTCTCGGGCTGTTTCCCAAGGCCTTGACCGGATTACCCCGCTCCGGCGGCTGGTTGTCGATGGTCAAGGTGATCCTCGGTTTCATCGAACTGCTGGCGGCGTGGAAGTTTCTCAGTGCCGTGGCCACCTACTGGCAGTTCGGGGAGATCCTCAACCGTGAGGTGATCATGGCGATCTGGGGACTGACCTTCGTGGCGCTGTTTCTCAACTTGCTGGGCAGGCTCCGTTTCCCACACGATTCTCCCGTCACGTCGATTTCCTTCGGGCGGGGATTGTTGCTGGCGCTGACCGTGTTCTGTGCCATCAACTGCTTCTATGCCATCTCCGGTTATCGCCTCAATGAAAATCTCGAAGCGCAGCTACTGGTGCCGAGCGTTCATGCCAAGCAGCATCTGCCCTGGCGAGTCCTCGACCGCGACCAGCCGCTCGATTTTTCTGATGAGCTGTCTCAGCTCCAGCAGCAGATCGCTGCTGGCAGCCGCAGCCCACGACCGATCTTCATCAATTTCACCGGCCACACCTGACAGAATTGCCGGCTGATGGAGAATGGCATCTTCCGTCAGCACGAGGTCGAGCAGTTGCTCGGTCAATACGAGTTGTTCGAGGTCTTCACCGATGACGCCAACAGCGAGATCGAAGCGAGCTATCGCGGTCATCAGATCGAGCTGTCCGGGTATTATGCCAACCCGACCTACATCGTGCTCGACAGCCAGGATCATCTGGAAGTCGCTCGCGGTACTTTCACCAACAGCAGCAGCGAGTTCATCGAGTTTCTGGAAGCTGGCTTGCTCGATGAACCCTCCTTCGAGAGTCGCATCCAGCTCGATGGTTTGCAGATCCGCGAGGCCGGGCTAGATGTCACGGTGTTGACCCGGGACCAGCCGTGGAAGTTCACCGGATCCACTGCGGGCCAGTACCTCGGTAGTGCCGCCGGACAGTTGCAGGGGCAGTTCAGCGCCGCGACCGTGTTCCGTGTCGGGGAAGATCTCGAGGGGGAATATGTGATTCGAATGCGGCTGGTCGGTGGCCTTTACCGTGGCGATGAACGAATTCGGACCTTTTCACTACCGATCAAGCTGACCCTCGATGTCGAGGTTCCGCCGGCGCTCTAGCCTCTGCCCTGCTCGCAGCTGCTAGTGGATTCACTCAGTAGGATGAGGTCTTCCTGATGAGAGTCATGCCCATGTCGTGGCTGTGGCCGTGATCCCCCTCGTCGATCTCCCAGCCGTATTTCCAGTGACCCCAGAGGAGGTCGTCGACCTCGAGCTTGGACTTTCTGATAACGGAGACGAGATCGCCGTAGTTGATGGCACGGCCGAAATGGATGACGTGATAGGTCCGACCACCGACGAGCAGCGAGTCCTCGATGCTGACCTTCTCGATGGTTTCCAGAGCGGCGATCACATCGGTGGTCTTGATCCCCTCCTTCGAGGAGAGACTGATTCCCAGCATCTGCTCCTTCAGCTTCCAGACACTTCGATCGACCTCGAACCCGGCCTTTTTCAGCGCTTCTGTCACCTCCATCAGGCTCAACAACTCTTTGGGGCCACCCCCCCCGCCATAGAAATACAATTCACCGTCCTTGACCCCTGGTTCGATGAAGCTCCTCTGCCCGAGGACCTCATGAAAAGCGGTTTCCAGTGCCGGAAGCGACTCTGCGCTGATACCGACAACGGGAATGGTGAAGAGAAACGGGCCGGTAGCAGCAGGCGATATCGCCAGCGACAGGCAGGTTACGAAAACGGCCATCAAGAGCATCAGAGTCTTCATCAAGATCTCCTTCTTGCGGGTATTCAGGCTTCGAAACTGCTTCAAGTGTCTGTTGCCAGGGTCGGGTCGTCAACGGCCTGCTCCCATCTCGATCCGCACCGATCGGTCCCGATCGACCCCGGCAACAAGTGACCGGATCCGGGTTATCTGCTCCGATCGGTTCTCGATGAGTGCTCCCCTGGCTGCAATATGAAGTCCTGGCGAGAAGATTCCAGGAAAGTGTGATGCCATGATCAGGGGAGTTTTTTGTTCAGGGGAGTCGTTCCCATCGAAGAACGATGTTGGCTCGAAAAATCGAGCCGGTGGTTTGCCGGCAGCGGTACTGCTGTTGGTGATGATGTTGACTCCGGGCAGCGCCGGATGGGCCCAGACCACTGACGTTTCGATTCCGCAAGAGGTCTCGTGTGCCGGAGATTGTCCGTCGATTGGCACCGCCTGGACTGAGGGACAGCAGGTCGTTTCTCCGGTGAGCAATGATTGCGTCGGAGCACCGCTGCGTCTGGTGCTGGGTAGTCTCGGTGTGGTGGTGCCCTCGGCACAGGATCAGTGTCCGCTGTGGGTTCTGATCCAGCCGCCACGCGGTGTGCCGACGGCCCGGCAGGGTTGTTGCATCCTGGCGGATGTGGCCTTGCCGGAGTTGCAGCAGATCCTCGAATGTCGCTGCACTCGCTTTTTCATCATCTGCTGGGATCAGGATTGTCGACCGGTGGGGAATCCGCGGAAGGTGGGAGAGATCACCAGCTACATCGCCTCACCCTGTCCCGGCCAGGAACCCGCCGGGCCATGTAATGATGGATTGAACTAGCCAACAGGGAAAGGAGTGATCCGATGAGTCCGAAGTTTCAACAGATGAGCTGGAACCGAATGATTTCCCTGGCGATGTTCTTGTTACTGCTGGTGTTTGGCAGCTTCTGGCTGACAAGGACGCCTCAGCAGAGCACCGATCCGACGAGCATCGAGAGGGAGCCGTTGAGCCAGAGCGATGGTTCGGTTGCGGCGATTTTTTCTGATCAAAGCTCTCCGGGAGAATCGGTGCCGGTCCCGAAGGCCATCGCTACCATTTCCGGCGAGTTGAAAGACCTGATCGAGGAGGTCTCGCAGGAAAAGCCGGTATGGCGAAAAGCGCTCGACAATTTGATGGAGATCGGCCGGGCCGGAAGCGATCCGACCGAGGCGATCGTGGCCTTGCTGTCGGCGGAACCGGGCATGGGAGATCGATTACTCGCTCTGATTCTGGAACTGGAAGGCAGTCAGGATCAACAGGATGCGTTACTGGTGGCTCTGGCCACCGCCTTGACGCTCGATCCTGGAGTTGTCGGAACCGATTCGTGGCCCGAGGGTTTGCAGTCGTTGTGGCATGATCGTGCCGGGACCATCTTGTGGATGGCGGAGTTGTGGATTGACGGCCACCCGAAATCGCACTACTTCCCCAGATTTTTACAGATGGAAAATGTGCTGGAACCGTGGCATTCGGTTGAGCTGGCCGCCCTGCTTGAAGATGACTCGGTGCAACTCGATGAAGTGGGTCGATCCCGATTACAGCAAATGCTGAGGCACTCATTGCAGGGTCTGGAAGAGGACTCTGTGGTCATCGCACGGCAGTGGCTTCAGTCGGAAGATCCGACCTTACGTGAAGTTGCGCTTGATATCGTGGGGCGATCCCTGGCTTCCGATCCGCAAGCGGTGAGCGATTGGGTTGAGACGGTTCGCTACGAGGACCAGATCGCGGTGCTGGAGTCGGTGCTGGATCAGGTCGAAGGGGACCAGCTGGTCGAGATGATCGATACCAATGCCGATTGGATGCTACAGCAGGAATATCGCGGCTCCGCATTGCTCAACAGTTTTTCACGCGGCAGAGATCTGGATCTGGAACAGGTTGTGTATCTCAGGGGAAATTCTCCCGATTCGGAGAGGTTCCGGAATTTGATTCTTTACGCCAGTCAGGGTGGAATTGGCCGAGGGGATCAGATTCCTCCGCTATGGTCGCAGGGTTTGCAGCGGATTGCTCAGACCGACCCGGCTCTTTCCGTTCGTTGCATGGCGCTCCGAATTTGTGCCATGAGCTGGCCTCATGGAGATCACAAGGGTTTCCGGCAGCTGATTCAACGAAGTGATGTGGATCCGCGTACGGCAGAGATTGCCCATGCTCTGATGCTGGCACGGCAAACGACAAGATAGGTCCGGCAGATGGATCGGATGGGGGACAGGTACCTTCGACTTCCCGCTCACCGGAGGTGCCTGTCCCGCGCTTGACGATCCCATCCACTGTCAATCGTTCTGACGCAGCTGCTTGGAGACTCTCACGTAGAACAGATCGGTCGCCACTTCAAATTGCTCTTTGCTCAGTGGAGTCGTCAGGCTCTGCCACTTGTTGGTTGGTGTGATTTCTTGCCAGGCAGTTTTTTCACCGACTCGGATCGGCATGGCGAAATCTGGCACGTCCGTCTTCCAGCGATAGGACACGCTTTGTTTGGGCTCATCGAAAACCAGTTCGAGATGCGGCGGTTTCGCATGGAGTAAGTACTGATCGAAAACCGCTTGCAGGTCCATCTCGAATCGTTTGTTGAAGAGTTTCAGGATGTCGTCGGTCTCGATGCTCTGGTACTTGAAGGTGTCGTAGACCTCACGGACCAGTGCCCACCACTTTTCATCGTCGGCTAGCACGTTGCGAAGAGTATGGAGAAACAACGCTCCCTTGAAATACTGATCGCCGGGAGGTTCCTGGTGAATTCCTCTGGTGGTAACGATCGGTCGTCGGTTGCGCACCTTTCGCTGGTAGCCGTTGATGTACTTCAGGGCGTCGGAGTAACCGAACAACTTCTCGACGTACATGCACTCGAGATACGTGGTCCAGCCCTCGTGAATCCACATGTCGCAGACATCGGATGCAGTAACGGCATTGCCAAACCACTCGTGGCCACTCTCGTGAACGATGATGAAGTCGAATTTCAAGCTGACGCCGACTCCGGTCCAGTCATTGCCGTGGTAGCCGTTGGTGAATCCGTTGCCGTAGGTGACGGCGGACTGGTGCTCCATACCGGAATAGGGCACCTGTATCAGCTTGTAGCCATCCTTCATGAAGGGGTACTCGCCAAAGTAGTCGAGGAACGCCGCCATCATCGGTTTCGCCTGGGCGAATTGTTTCTTCGCCTTTTCCAGGTCCTCTGGCAACGCGTAGTAATCAAGGGTCAGGTCACCGAGCTGATCCGAGAAGTGTTCGTAGGCAGCGACGTTGATCGAAACGTTGTACGAGTTGATCGGATAGTGAACACGCCACTTCCAGCGGGTGTAGCCGTCCCCCAGATCTTCCTTGCCGATGAAACGACCATTGGAAACATCGGTCAGCCCGTTGGGGACGGCAACACTGATGTCCATGTTGTCAACTTCATCACGCCACTGGTCCTTGCAGGGCCACCAGTAACTTGATCCTGGTCCTTCGCATGCGGTGTAAATCCATGGCCGACCGGCCGGATCCTCTTCGAAGCTGATGCCACCAAAACGACTGCTGCTTTTTGGGTTTCCGGAGTAATGAAAATCGAGCCTGTATTCTTTACCCGCTTTGAATCCATCGGGATGATCGATGAACACGGCGTTGAACTCGCGCTGGTAGGGGAGTTCCTGAGAATCGAGCACGATCTTGTCGACCGCCAGATCGCTGTTCAGGTCGAGTTGGATTCGGTGGTCGTCTGACAGCATTCGAAAACCAACGGTGACCTTGCCACGGATCGATTTGGACTCCGGTGAAACGCGGATGTCGAGATGGTAATAGGTGAGATCATTGTTGGAGCGATAGCGTCCGTACTCACCACGCAACTGCTGCTTGCGCAGACGGTCGTCGGTTGCGGAATCCTGCAGGTCAACGGGCGATTTTTCGGCAGGCTGAACCGTTTCTGCCATCGAGGGAATCGTACAGAGAATCGTCAGTGCAAGCAGGAACGAGCTCACGTGTTCCCCTTTCATCATTCGATTACCTCAGCCGCAGACCGCAGTCGGAACAGGTGTCTTCAGACTCTCTGGATACGGTACCACATGCTGGACAGGAACCCTCGACCTGTGCTTCATCGGAGCTGTGTTCCCATTCCTCCTGGGCTTTTTGCTGCAGGAGGGAAATCGCTCCGGGAGCATCTTCCTTCGCGACCGCGAGGATCAACTTGGTTCCTCAACCGCCAGGCACCGGAGTGATCCGCGGCGAGATTTCAGAAGATGTCAGCAGCTGGGCAGCAACTCGGATCGCTTCGGTCTCGCCCTGCAGCAGTGGAACCCACTCCGGATCGGTTTCGGTCATCGGTTGGCTACTTTCTTTTTTCCGAGTCGTTTCAGAAGCGCCAGATTCTTGCGGTCCATATCGTTTTCCTTGGGTGTCTCGAGCATCTTCGGAATCCCTCCAAAACGATTGTCATTGATGATGTATTCGAAGCCCTTGGGGCCGATGAGTCCATCCCCGATGTGCATGTGACGATCAAGATGGCTGCCCAGATCCCCTTTGCTGTCGTTGAGGTGAAGGGCGAAGACTCGACGAGCTCCGACCGTCCTGTCGAGGCTTTTCATCGTCTTCTGATAGCCCTCCTCGGTTCTCAGCTCGTATCCTGCGGCAAACATGTGACAGGTATCGAGACAGGTTCCGGTTCTCTCTGGAGTGTCGATGGCATCGAGAAGATCGCTCAACTCCTCGAAGGAACGTCCCATCGTCGATCCACCTCCGGCGGTATTTTCGAGCAGAATCCGAGTTTTGACGTGGGGGACTCGCTGGAAGCACTCCCTCATACCTGTGGAGATTCGTTCGATGGCTGCCTCGACACCGCTACCAACATGAGCACCCGGGTGCATCACCAGATAATCGAGACCGAGCAGTTCAGCGCGTTCGATCTCGTCGCTGAAAGCGTCGATGGATTTTTGATAGAGCTCTTCCTTGGGAGATGCGAGGTTGATCAGATACGAATCGTGACTGGTTACCGGGTGAGGACCCCATTGTTCCATCTGTTCCCGGAAACGGAGCACCTCCTTCTCCTCGATGGGGCGTTGTACCCAGCGACTGGCGTTCTTGGTAAAAATCTGCAGGCTGCGGAGTCCCAGTTCCTGTGCTTCCTTCACCGCTTTCCACGATCCACCAGAGACTGACAGGTGGCTGCCGAGACAGAGTCTGTCCTGATCATCGGAAAATGATCGTCGAAGTTTGCGTTTGCCGGCGGACTGAGTGACCAAGGTACTACCTCAATTCCTGATGAGCTGTGCCAGGTGATCGACCCACACATCGGGTTCTGGCGGCGAAGCAACACCGTACCCATCTCGCCGACCCACTGTCCGCACTCCAGCTGCGGCTCCGGTGGCGAAATCGACAGCAGAATCACCGACCAGGAGCGCCTCTTCCACCGGGCAGTTCAATTTTTCCAGGATCAGTCGCAGGCCTGTGGGATCTGGTTTGGGGATTCCAGCATCCTCGGGACACAGGATGGCTGACCAATCGATACCGTCCTCGAGACGAGGAAGTAGTGCATCGGTTACGGAGCGTGGTTTGTTGGTGAGAATCGCGATGGGCACTGATTTGCCTTGTAGGTGTTGAATCAGATCGCGCGCACCGGGCAGCCAGCAGATGTCTCGTGAGGAATCGCTGGCGATCTGGATATAGGTGGCCCTGAACTCGTGAAACAGATCGTCGATCGATTCATCGGACTCCAGGATGTCAGTGAGAATTCGCTCACAGAGGACCCTCGCACCATGACCAACGGCTGTTCTGACCGTATCGATGGGGAGTGTCTGAGCTTTTCGTTGCTTCCTGATTTCGTTCACCGATTCGGCGATTTCCCCTATCGAGTCGATGAGTGTTCCATCGAGATCGAAGACGACACAGCTCAGCGGGTCGGGGAGGTCAATGGTCATGTCGATGTCGAGGAAGCCGAGCCACCGCTGGTGTATATCTTGAGATTCACGAAACGATGAATCAGCGAGACCAGCACTACACCTCCCTCGATGGCGTAAAAGAGCAACAAGGTGATCAGTATTCCATCGGTGAAGCCATAGGAATGCAATCCGACGCCGAGGAGATTCACACCCCACCATGAAAATGCGACGATCATTCCATTGACCACCGCGAGGATGTGCAACCCGTGCTCACGGATGAAGCCACCCATGCGGGCGTGCAGAATCATCAGTTCTGCCAGGCAGATCATCAGCGCGCCGTTTTCTTTCGGATCCCAGCCCCAGAATCGGCCCCAGGAGTAATTGGCCCAGATCCCGCCAAGAATCGTGCCCACGATGCTGAAGAAGAGTCCGAAGCAGATGGTGCCGTATACCATGCGCGTGATGCTGCGGTAGAAGTCTGGGTCGTTTTTACGGATCCCCAGTAGCTTTCCAATGAGCCAGATATGAGCGATTGCTGCGGCGAGCAATCCGGCTGAATACCCCAGTGTTACCGAGGTAACATGAGTGGAGAGCCAGAAATTGGTATCGAGAACTGCAACCAGGCTCGGCATGGTATCGCCGGCTGTAACCGCCTCCTTGAGCTCGTACCTCATCGACAGGAAGCACCCGAGGGCACCCAGGAAGGAAGCGATGGTCAGGGCTATTTGTCGTCGGTCGTACCACTCCATGACCAGTGCGGTGATCACGCAGCATGCTGTGATGAAGAGGATGGTCTCGTACAGGGTTGTGACGGGAGGGCGTCCCTGGATGATGCATCGAATTACCACGCCGGTTACCAGCAGAGCCAATCCGAAAAAGTTCAGTACCCAGGTGGATTTCACGGGTAGTTTGGAATCGGGTTTTAACCAGCTGATCGATGCGACAACAAATGCGAGCATGAAGCAGATCAGAGCTCGGTAGAAGTAGTCCATTCGATAGAAGGAAACTTCCATCGAGATCCGCTTGTTCTGCCCATGAATTTCGGCAATAGCCAGAAGTTGATCACGGATTGCCACGACGCCGGGTAAAAAGAGTTCTCGTTCATCACGAACTCCAGGGAGAGACTCCAGATCCTTCAGAACGGAGACTCGCAGGTCAGAGGCCTTTCCGGCCAGTGCGTCGTCGAAGACCGCGCTGGCGGTGGTCCAGACTGTCGGGAGATTCTCAGTTGATTCGATTTCTTGTTCCGGTGGGAACCAGGCGATCCCCCGGTCTGAAATCTGCATTTGACGGAACAACTGTTCCTGTAGCTGTTCCAGTGCACCGATGACGACACTCTGGCGGTCGGGAGGCAATGCGAGAAGAGTCTCTCTTTTTGCCAGTTCCTCCAGAGCTTCCACTCCAGTGAGGATGGAAGAAAAACCGGTTCCTGGAGATTCTCCAAAAATTTCCGTCAGTTCCTCAACGCTTGAAAGGGCGAAAGGGAAACGAGCGGTATCAAAAGCATGGAACAGATCTTCAAGGCTACGGATGTTCTGGGCCAGTTGAACCGTCTGCCGGTCGATCAGGGTCCAGTCCGAGGCTTCTGGCTTGTCTTCCATGACCTGCTGGGCACTGGTAAACAATGGGGTGAGCACCGGCTGTAATGCGCTGTAGCTCCAGCGTGCACTCCGTTTCCGCTCCGAAGTATCGAAGCCGATAGCGGTCAAGATTTCTGCATTGGAAACCAGGATACATTCGTAATGCTGAGCGAGTTCCGGATAGAGCATACAATCCATAGCCCAGGCAACGGGCCCGATTTTTTCACCATCCACCTTCAGTGATCGCCTGCCGTTGATTTTCAACATCGTGAAACCTGCGAAGGTATCGAATGGTTTTACTCGGCCACCATGTTGAAGCGGCCAGCGGCCAACGGCATCGGTGATTTCTTGTGTCCATGGTGCTCGACTGGAAAGGCTGTCCCCAGAGGGAGAGTCTTGGACCGGTGGCGCGGACTCGTCGACCTCCGAACCGGTCTCTGTCGGGGCAGGTACGGTGACATCGTTTGATCCGGTGGTATCAGCGGGAGCATCCTGTCCCAGCAAGGACGCAGCAGGCACGGTGATCGCCATGACGATTCCGAGAAACAGGGACAAGGCATTGATCTGGATGTTCATCAGCTATCCTTGATCCTACGACTGGCTTGCTGGCGGCCGTACTTGAGAAACTTCTGAAAGAAAGCGATCGCCATACCCACGGCAATCACGATGCATGAATAAAGAGGCCAGTGATCTGACGGATTACGGACCACCGCAAAGACACTGTAGAGGGTGTCTCCTGGCCTTGCATTGGATGGTCCCCAGCTCGACTGGAACAGGATCAACCCCTGGTCTCTCAGTGGGTCGTTCATCTCGATACGTATCTGACGATTCGAGTTACCTGTCGTTTGCGTCACGTCACTTCTGTATTCCTTGGCGGTCGCAATACCGGGATGGTCCACCTTCTCGAAGTTATCAAGCCGAATGGAAAACGGCATCGAATATCGAATCTTACGTAGCGCTGCTGCAAAGCTGCGCCCCTCTACCTCGAAGGTCCAGGGGTAATTCTGAGCACCCCAGAGCAGTGCCTCCTCGGCAGGGTGGTTTTCTTCATCTGCAGGTTTCATCCGGAGAAGCAGACCTGGAATATTTCTCTCATTTTCCGCGTCGAGGGCGAGTTTCTTGAGGGCCCAACCTTCGATCTTCAGGGAATCCGGAAACCAGTTTGGACCTGCCGGTAGTGGGCGACAGTTATCGAGCGCACCGCTGATCTCGATGCTGAACGGCAGCCCCATCGGATTTTCTTGCTCGGATCCAGGTTGTGCCGGGAGCAGGACATCGCCATCTGCTCTTTTCCAGCGATCCTGCTGCACTCGATATTCAAAGACGGGACTTTTTCCGATTTCGAAGATCACGACTTCCCACTGATGGTGGCTGACATATTCAGAAGACTCCTGATTTTCATAGAGTGTCAGGAATCCATCATTGGAAGCGACCAGCTTCACCAGACCGGCAGCCATCATCACGGCGATTCCCACATGGATGATAAAAATTCCAAGGTTCCGCTTGCTGACTCTTAATCGCAGGATGCCGCCGACTAGCAGATTGACGGAAAAGATGACCATGCAAAGCAATCCACCAGGTAGATAAATCGGATACCCGAACACGTCTGTGACCAGCAGAGATTCGAAGTATTTTTTCTGGACCTGATAGAGCCCTGTTTCCGCTTGCTCCAGAGTTCCCAGAAAGGTGAGGATCAGCAGAAATAGCATCATCAGCGCGGCAAGGCCTTGCGATCCGAGGGTCTTGAGAAACTTCTCTGACCACTTCATCGGGTCACCTCCAGGGAAGAGATGAGTTCTGTCAGGGAATCCCTGGCCGCTTCAACTTCTGCTTCCGGGCCGACCATTTTGATGAATACAGTTTGATCGGGAAGGGTTCGGATCAATCCAATCAGAGCCCACCCATCTTGAGCTGTACTTCCCATGCTGGCATAGGATCCAGTGCTCTCGATGATGGTTGCCTCGCCTCCAAGGCATTCGGTGGTGGGAAGCTCGGCCAACTGAGTCGTGGAGATCGGATCTTGTCCCATCTCTGATAGCCAACGATTTGTATTGGCAAGGGGACCGCCTCCGTCACCTCCCAGCAGGGTGATCCAGCAGCGTGCTTCGGGACCGGTGATGAAGGTCACTTCACGCATCGGGCGAGGAGAATCGACCTGCCAGCCGGACGGTACCTCCCAGCGTAGAGAGCTTGTACTGGCTGGTGGTGCGTTGCGGTTCTTGAGATGTATCGAGGTTGCGAACTGGTCGAGAGCCTCCGATTCCGGCTGTAGCACGGTTCGGGGACCTGTGGCTTTCAAGAACACCGTGGTATCTCCAACGGGAAGCACATAGGCGATCATCCGGGCGTCCTTCACCGGCTTGCCCTGGATTCCCCCGGAAAAGGTACCGTCTATTTCAAAACGTACGGCTTCTGCTCCCAGCAAGGTGGTTCGAGTGAGTTCCTCGAGTGCCTCATCAGAGATGGGTGGTTGCTGCATCTGCTGGCACCAGCGATCGAGGTTCGCACGCAGGCTGCCACCCCCTGGTAGCACGGTCAGGTAGCATTCAGTGGCGGAATCGCCCGCGACGAGCACATTGATGCGTCGCATCGTCGTGAGCGGCACCTCGATCCAGCCGTCTGGCAGGGTATAGGCCAGTTGAGGTCCGTCTTGACGCTCATCTGCTGGACGTACCGGACGATTTGATCCAAAGCGTTGGTCAGAGGAGGCACCAGGGTGGATCGGATGCGACGACTTCGTGACGATTCTCACATCGTCGTACCGATCCGGATTTGCTGAATTGCCATCGCATGAACCGAGGGCAATGCAGCAAGTCATCAGAAAAAGAACGTGTCGGATCGGTTTAAATCTCGCCGGAGAAACTGAACCAACCACCGCGGATTCACCCCGATTCAGACGTTTTTTTCCACGAGTTTCTGACATGTTAAAAAATTAACCGCTGATAGTGGCGAGTTTCTCCTCGATGTTTGGTTTTGGTTGGGCCCCCGACATCCTGTCGACGACTTCGCCGTCCTTGAAGAAGAGGAGGGTGGGTACGCCCTGGATGCCAAACTTGACCGCCAGATCAGGAGCCTGATCGATATCAACTTTCCCGACCTTGACGCCTTTGTCCGAGAACTCACTGGCGAGTTGCTCTACGATCGGTTCGAGTGTTTTACAGGGTCCGCACCAGGTGGCAGAAAAATCAAGCATCGCTGCTCCACCAGATCCAATTTCCGATTCAAAGTTGTTGTCATCAATGGTCAGAAGGTGACTCGACATCCGTGCTCCTCTTTCAGTGGAATGGCCCGTTCGGGCGACTCAACCAATTTGACTCTACTCCAAATTTTCTCTACTGCTCTCTTGTTCCTGGTTGACGTTTACATCCGATTGGTTCCTCACGTCATGACTGATCCCCGGCAACGGGAATCGCTCCCCCGGTTCGCCATCGACCGGGCGCCAGGCGTTGATCGAGTCCTCTCCGGGTTGCCAGGAAAACCAGGCGATACAGCCGTCCACCTCTCCCAGAAACTCGATGGTTCCAGAGGAGTTATGGGCAATGGTGCCGCCCAGCAGCTGGACCTCTTCTCGTAGCTCGTTCAGGCGATTGGAGAGGCCTCTTAGCACTTCTTTGAGAGCTGCGACCGAATTGGATCCTTCCGAATCTCTACCCCGTCCAGGTTGTTTGCACTGGGCTACGATCTGCTCCTTGCGCTCCATGATTTTCATCAGGTCAACACCGATCCGCTGCAACAGGGGGATACGTGCCGAAACCTCGGAGAGTTCCATGATCGGAGGACTGTCGGTAGAAAGGTCACTCATCTTAAGATTCTCTCGTCCTTGTTCCACGTTCTGGAAACCGAGCAGGCAATTGCAGCGTTTCGAGAGAGCCCACCCAAAAACAGGGTATACATTTGTACGGCCCTCTCACCTGTTCATGGTAGTCATCTCCTCACCCTGGTGCAACGAAGAGAAGACTTTTCGCGTTCATGATGTGATAAGCTGCTTGCAAAAAAGGGGCAAAATCTACTTGCAAGATGGGAGATCAGATGAGAGAGGCGCAAGCCTTTGGGCGCTGGCTGACAAGAACCATCGATTGTGGTGGTTTGCATCTGGACGGGGGGGCGATGTTCGGATCGGTTCCTCGAGTTGTCTGGCAGCGATGCATCGAACCGGATCTTGAACATCGAATTCCACTAGCGACCAGATTACTGCTGCTTGAGGACACAGAATCCGATCGAGTGGTAGTTGTTGATGCCGGAGTGGGGGACAAGGAAGAGGCATCTTTCCGCGAGCGTTTCGCCGTATGGCTACCGGAAGGCTCTGACGAACCTCCGCTCCGCAGATCGATCCGGAACTCAGGAGTTGACCCTGATCGAGTGACCGATGTGATCATCACCCACTTACATTTTGATCATGCTGGCGGAGCGACCAGACTGGATGAGACAGGACACTCCTGCGCCGTATTCCCTGCAGCGACTCACTGGGTACAGCAAGGGAACTGGGACACAGCACTGGCTCCTAATCCAAGAGAGAAAGCCTCCTACCTGCTCCAGAACATCGAACCTCTGGAGGGAACTCCTCTGCAATTGATCGATGGGGATGGCGAAATCCTTCCCGGGATTCGTGTCGAGAGGGTCGATGGGCATACCCTGGGTATGCAAACGGTAAGGGTAGAAGGGGGAGGGCAGGTATTGCGGTATCTCGCTGATCTGGCCCCAACAAGACATCATCTGAGGCCAGCCTGGACGATGGGGTATGACATCAGTTCCATCACGGCGGTCGAGGAAAAGTTCAGGATTCTGGGAGCTGCGCTGGATGAGGAAGCGTTGCTGGTTCTCGAGCATGACCCGGAATTCGCAACCGCCAGGGTTGAGCAGAAGAATGGAAAAATCGGTCCACTGATGGAATGAAGAGTGACGATCGAGGAATCAGAGTCCCAGTCGGGACGAGCCGCTGTAGCAGTTGAGTCCAGTCTCTCCTGCGAATCCACACAGAATCATGTTTGCTTTTTTTGCTGTTTCTACCGCCAGGTTCGATGGAGCACCTACAGCGACAAGAGCTTCAAATCCTGCGACTGCAGCCTTCTGGATCAGTTCAAAACTGGCTCTCCCACTGACAGCACAAACAAGGCCCTCCGCCGGGATTCTTTCTCTTGAAGCGAGGGATCCTACCAGTTTGTCGAGAGCGTTATGTCGACCGACATCTTCGCGAACGGTGATGACGGACTTGTTGATCGGCCATGCTCCTGCAGCATGAACTCCTCCGGTGCTTTCGAACAAACCCTGGGCGGCGCGTAACTGATCAGGGAGAGTTGCTAACCAGGCCGGGTCGAGGTCTTGTTTATCCGAGACCTGTGGGATTCGGGCGATGACATCTTCGATCTGGGTTCGTCCGCAGATTCCGCATGCACTGGTACCGAATCCCACTCGTTTTACCGCTGAGACGTTTGGCCTGGCTCCACTTCGCAGTGTGGCAGTGACGACATTGAGGGGTTCTTCTGCTGTGTCATCGGTACAGTGTGAAATCCCTGCGGGCATCTCGCCAGCGTTCAGAAGCCCTTCCGCGATCAAGAAGCCGACGGCAAGATCGAAATCGTCACCGGGAGTACGCATCGTGGTGGCGACCAGTTCTTCATGAGATCCCGATTCGTCTTCCCAGCGCAGACGGATCTCGAGCGGCTCTTCGACGGCAATCTCATCAAGACCTCTCGGTGAACGACCGGGCCTGGTTCTGCGGACCGGGAGCCGGACTGAGGATTTGTGAGTCGATTGAGGAGAATCCTGATCATTTTCCGTCATCCGAAGCAATCCCTCCGAGGTGCCAGTGTCCTGCTGGCACTCCGGAAGGATACCGGTCTTCGGGCTGAGAACCTACTGAACTCCTGGGAGTAGAGATTCGCCCTCTTCCCATACGAGACGGTCGATACCTACTGCCTGGGGGAAGAGATCCCTCAGAGCACTGGAGTTGAGTAAGTCGTCATCAAAGAGCCAGTTCCTCTTGGGGGGCTTGTAGACACCTGATTTTCCCCAGCGTTCGGTTGAGACACGACTCTGGAACAAGTTGATGAAGGCACCATTGATGTTGGCAGCTGTGGAACTACCCCATCGTTCGTGGAAGCGCGGCAAGTTCTCGAGACCACCCGAGTAGTTTCCTCCTCCATCTGGAGTACGGACATTACCCGTGATGATGGCCATGTTGTAGGTAGTTTCAGAAGCGGAATCGATGTCGTCGTAATCATCGCCTGGTTCACGCTCGTCGTCCCAGTTGTTGGAGAGAAGATTTACAGCATCGCTGATCACGGCAGCTGTTTTCTTGTCGGTAGTGTTGAAGTCACCGTGAACGTAAATCGGATCCTCGCTGACAAACAACATGTCATCGGGGAGGTGGCTTCCATTGGCGAGACGAATCCCCTCGAGCCAGTTATTTGCCACTCCAGGATCCCAGTTTCCCGGTTCCGGATCAGGTGAGCGGTAGGCGTAAATCTGATGAATGTCGTTACTGGGATTGTTGTCGGTATTCGCACTGGTGACGTAGCTATGGAAGTTACTGTCAGAGAGATTGATTTCTGTCAGCGGTACATACGTTTCTTCACGAGAGTCGTACATATCATTAGAGCTCTCACTGATAACTCCTGGTACCTGACTGGTGATGTCGACTTCGACCCCATCCACAACGTGATAGACCCGATCATTGTGAAAAACCAGGTCTGCTGTGTTTCGGTAGTGGCCATTGTTTGCAATGGAGCCGATGTCGGGAGCGTTCTGGGTCAGGACACCATGGCTACCGCTCTGGACGGTTCCTTGCCAGCGATCATCGGCAAATTCGACCCAGTCCTGCGGGTCGTTGAACGATTCGAAATCCTGGTCGCTGGACATCGTCCTGAACACTCCGTCAGCACTCTTGATCTTGACGTTACCACCAGTGGTGGAACCGTTGTTCTTCCGTTCCCGGAAGATCTCGCCGGTGCATCGGAAGTAGTCGGAATCGATCGTCAGGGTTTTTGAACCTCCGACTCCGACGTAAATATCTCCGTTCGCGTGTACTTTTCCGGCAAAGGTCATGCTGGGACCAGGAAGAAGTTCGAGATCGTCATCGTAAAAGATTGCGAAATCGAACAACGGGTTTCTTTGTACTTCTATGGTTCGTTTCAGATGACTGTTTGCAATCCCGATTTCTACACCCGACTCCGGAGTAAGGCCGGGATAGAGCTGAACCACTCGGGTATAGATGGTCTGAGTTGGCCCTCCGGTATCGGTGGAGTCGTAGAGTACTTCTATCGATCTCCAGCCATTCTCATCCAGGTTGCCAGGGTAGACAGAAGGTGTCAGATCCTCTGCGTTCCATGAGTAGGTGGTTCCCCCGATTACGACGGTTCCTGTAGCTGTGGTGGAACTGAAGAAAGGATCATCGAAGTTGGCGGTTCTGACGAGAATCTGTTTCTGCGCGGCATCGAGGATCGCTTCAGCAAGTGTTCTGGCCTGAAGACGATCGAGTTGAAATCTCGAGTCTTTACTCCGGGTCATGGTGGTGGCCACGGTAGCTGCAGAGAGTAGACCCAGAACCAGGGTCATCAAGACCGTAACGAAAAGAGCGGTCCCTCTCTGACGATTCAAATGGTGCTGGGTTTCAAGCGGGTTGTGAGAGTTCATCGGGGTAGCTCCTCCATGAGCATGTAGAGGTAGTTTTTTGTTTACTGAGTACATGGTTTTGAAAATCACTTCACTGCGCATCTTCGATGAAGTTTCTACGTTTGATGCGACTTCTGATGGTGTAGGGGATTGTTTCCGGCTCTTTTTGAAGATGTAGTTCGACAATGATCGCTTGACCTTGATTGTCGAAGGAGAGTCCAGGCAGTCTCTCGGAACTGGACTCATCCACCTGGTGAGTACCGATCCCCGTTGCCAGTAACCAGGATGTGGAGTTGCCGAATTCATCGGAGATGGAACAGCTGACGTTTCCGAAGTGATAATTTTCACTCTGCGGATCTGTGGAGAGCCGTTCCCAGCCCACGGTACAGGTGGCTACCGGTATCTCGAATCCGGAGCCATCGACGAAATAGTACTCGCCGATAGACAGGTCGTATTCCCGCTTCCAGGTTGCAGGATCGATTCGATTCCACTGGCTACTTTGCTGATTCCACGAGTATCCCAGCACATCCACCTCGATAGCATCTCCGTCGTCGATAATCACCGGCACCGACCACCCCTGTCTCAGTACCGATTCGATCCGGGAGAATGCCCTGTGTGCATCTAGCTGTGCAGACGAGTCCGCATCCGCTTCGCCCTCGAAGCGGGAGAAGAAGGAAGCCAGAGTAAGACTCAGGGCGAGGACCACGACAAAGACCATCGTCGCGATCAAAACCTCGAGCAGGGTCGATCCCTCATCCTTGCGGGCGAGAACCGTTTTCATGAAGACTCCTAGCGGGTTCGCACTACCCAGAATTGATGTTCGGCCAGGTCACTTGAATCCCGACCCATCCATGAAACGGTGACAAGAATTTCCAGGGGATCAGAATCGAGATCAGCGATCTCCACGTCGACGGTTGGAATGGAGGGATCCGCCAGTTGTTCGAGGGTGAGTTGGTCGCCGAAGATTTGTCCCCCTTTTTTGGGCCAATTCCCCTCGAGCAAATACCCTGTCGAATCGTTGGTGAGATCTTCCAGAGTGCGAGAGTAAAGCTCTTCCAGAACCGCACGAGCGTATCCAGTGGCGCTGGTGACTTCTCGGGAGTTGTTCTGCTCCTCGAGGACAGGAAGTAACAACATGGAAGATCCGAGACTCACCACACCCAGAACGGCGATGGCGATCATCACCTCCAGAAGAGTGAAACCCTCCTCTTTGTTGCGAGGATTGGTTCTCCGGTTCATGACAGACCTTCTCCTTCGACGGGATACCTCGTGATCAACAGCAGCGTAAAATTTCTGCTAGAGGCCCAGAGAAGATTACGACGGGAGCGCCCTCAGGCGCAAACCAGGCACTTTTCTCGATTCATAAGGGGCTAGCAAATGGGACTAAATTCCGGAAACAGATGCCGGATGAGACTATCCACCGATCTCTATGAGAATTCGGATGCTGTTGGCCTCGTCGCCGTCAAACGCGGAGATGGACCCCTCCGTGACGGTACGAGTACCCTCCAGCAGCCAGCGACACCAGGCTGTGGGGCGCGAGGAGATTCCGAAACGAAGAACCTGGACGGTTCCCGCATCGGCTCCGAGATTCAGCAGATCCTGCCGAGCCAGTTGATCACCAAGATCCACCTTTTCGTAACGAATCAGCATCTCGATGTCACTATGATCAAATGGCGACAGCTCATCAAAGAAGCTTGGAGGTAGGTCGGGTCCGCTGCGTGTCGCCAGGGAGTGACTGGAAAATGGTAATAAACGTACCCCGAGCTGCCAGCCATCGATCTCCCCGGGGGAATCGAACTTCGTACCCGTGGATTCGACTCCGAAAAATCCGGTGCGACTCCATTCGTTCTCCAGATGGAGCCAGTCGAGTATCGGCCAGCGCCAGCCGGCTCTGACCCATCTTGTGCTATCCATCTGCAGGTTTTTCGATTGGAAAATCAGGGACTCTCCCCCTGACTCCATCTGGAATTGCCCATCCACATCGTGATCCCAGCGGCCAGACAGGAAAACCGAGAAATGTTTATCCGGTGAGTCATCTGCAGTCGGACCACCGAACAGCAACGGGGCAAAGGGTTTCAATGACAGTCTTCCCGAAACCCCCTGGCCTCCGAAATAATCACCTCGAAGATCTGCAGCTCCGCCAAGACGAGTCTGGAGATCGACGGTTACAGAGTCGTCGAGCCAGCGCCCCCCTGCCCGGAGGGCCCAACTGGAACCTTCATCGATCCAGTCCAGCAAGCCGTGGGAGATGGTGATACGGTCCTCTGGTGGAAGCCCTCCCTGTAGTCCAAGAGAGTTTGGTATCCGTCCACCGGTCAGGTGTATGCCGTTTCGTACCTCTCGATCGATCCACGCCTCGGAGAAGACACCCGGAGAGCGAACTCCATCGAGATTCGCGCGAAATCTGAAGTGATTGCTTTCCAGTGCGCTGCCTTCAATACGGATATCGCTTTTTCTGAAATGAACCTTGCTTGACCGATCGTCCTGCCCGGTCGCGTCATCGATTCCAATTCTGAGGGTGCCGATGACTTGAAGATTGGGCACCTGATCAGGTCCAATTATCTTGATCTTTCCCGTCCTGGAGATGGAAATGGAACTGGGAGCTATGTAGATAGGATCTTCGTCGATTGTCGAATCGGTAAAGGGAAGTCCGAAGGGGTCCCCTTCTGGATGATCCGGTTCGACTTGCGCCAGGATCAGCCCGGAAAACCCGATGAACTGGGCCAGAAATACGGAAAGAAAGATGGAGAGTGATTGTAGGGGTGAGCCTGGTTTCAGGCGCTTACCCGAGTGCTGATCGAGATTGACACTTGCCGAAGACAATCTCACCTCCCCCTGAGATAAGATCATCATCAACTCTCGGAATTGAACAAGTGGAATCTAGGGTCTCTCCAGCCGCACATCATCGATCATAATGAGTGCGTCCTGTCGATGGGGGTGAATCAGGCGCAGAGCCTCGATCATGTCCCACTCCACTTCGCCCTTTCGGGTTAGCTTCCTGAGATCGATTCTCAGGTCCTGCCAGCGGCCCGCCACGGGGACGGAGGTCTGGTAGCCATCCCGCTGGAAAGCTCGCATCGCTCCACGTCTGCCAAAGCCACGTCCCATGCGAGGCTGTCCTCCATCGGCATCGAACAGCACCAGCACCTGAGGTTTTGAGCGAGGATCTTCACAGCGCAGTGAGATCCGCAGGTACCGAAATTCGGTCAAATCGGTTTCTGCAGAAATGTTACCCAGGTCGAGCCAGCTCAGTTCTTCCCCGGTTTGCCAGTGCATTGCGTACTGACCGGTCCGGACATCCCCGTCCTCAGGAGTTCCACCAATGACCTTGGAGTTTCCTCCTCCGCCACCTTCACGACCACCTTCGCGACCTCTGCCCGGTCTCTCGCCTTCACCGTCCTCCTCTTGATCCTCATCAGGTTTGACCTGGCTGTTTTGTTTCTCGTAGTCAGCGATAACCAGATACACGGCATCAAATGCCTCCTGGCGGAGTTGAGAGAGTTCTTCCCCCGTGAAGCTACCTTCGAAGGAATCACCTTGTGGATCTGCTTTTTCGATGATCGATAGCGCTTGTTTCATCTTGTTCTTGTCGGAGTACTTACGGGCTTTTTCAAGGAGGACACCGCCTTCGGCTTCCTTCATGCATCGGTCAAATGCTTCTGCGATGTTTGCCGCTGGCTTTCGGACCTTGCCCTTGAGTCTCTTGATGACCGAGAAAGCTCGGGAGTAGTCCTTTTCTTCGATGAGTTCCAGGAATCTGCTGTAATCAGTGTCGAGCGCCTCGTCACCGAGAGAGACGGTGGGGATCGGTGGGATTTTCGATTTTGTCGAGTCTTCCTGTTTCGCGTCGGTTTCCTCGACCTGTGACAGTGCCGGCGCCGTGAATCCGATGGCCAGTAACGTGGTGATTGCGATCAGAAATCGGAGCATCAATTTATCTTTCATCGGTTTCTCCTTGGGCAAACGATAGGTTTCCTCGCGGAACCAGAGCCTGCGCACTGAGGATACAGTCTCGGGAACGAATGTCTCCAGCAGAATTCACGTAACGACAGCTCCTGGCCCGAGAGATCCTACGAAGGCTTTCGTAAACCGTGGTCATCGGGCCATCTCCCTCTATCTCGACGTCTGACGTGGAACTGGAGCAGATGCTCTCGACCTGCTGCCGAGAATCCAGGACACCATCTCTCCAACCCCGAAAGCGGAGGCTGGATTCTCAATTTGCGGACCAAAATTGTCGCCGGAATCGAAGAATTCGTGCCCGATTCAGGCGATAATCGCCGCGGTCCCGAGTTGATCCTCGGGGACGGAATAGGGCGTAATTAGTCGGGGTAGGTCCCGCTGATAGCAAGATCGAAATGAGGAACACGAATGGTTCGGGAAGTTGTGATCATCGGGTCAGGCCCTGCGGGATACACGGCTGCTGTTTATACGGGAAGAGCCCAGCTCGACCCTTTAGTTTTTGCCGGCTCTCTGAGCGGTGGACAGCTGATGCTCACCACCGATGTTGAGAACTATCCGGGCTTCCCCGAGGGGGTGATGGGTCCCGATCTGATGGAAAACTTCAGAAAGCAGGCGGAAAGATTCGGTGCCGAGGTTGTCTATGAAGATGTTGTCGAAGTTGATTTGTCCAGCCAACCCTACAAGGTGAAAAGTTCCTCACAAGAGGTCGAGGCGAAGACCGTCATTATTTCGACGGGTGCCAGCGCCAAGCTACTGGGTTTGGAAGCGGAGAGTCGTTTGATGGGTCACGGAGTTAGCACCTGTGCGACCTGTGATGGTTTCTTCTTCCGCGGTCAGGAGATCGCCATCGTTGGAGGAGGGGATTCGGCAATGGAGGAAGCAACTTTCCTGACCCGGTTTGCCGACAAGGTCACGGTTATTCATCGAAGAGATAGTCTTCGGGCTTCCAAGATCATGCAGCAGAAGGCTTTTGATAATCCAAAGATCGAATTCATGTGGGACTCTGCCATCACTGAAGTTCTGGAACAGGACGGAAAGGTCTGTGGAGTTGAGGTGGAGAACCTCAAATCCACCGAGAAGAGCGTTCTGGAGTTGACAGGCCTGTTCGTGGCCATCGGGCATACACCCAACACCCAGCTATTTGAGGGGCAACTGGATCTCCATGACAATGGATACATAAAGACCCATGATGGTGTGAAGACCACCGTCGAGGGAGTGTTCGCATGCGGTGATGTTCAGGATTTCACCTATCGCCAGGCGATCACTGCTGCCGGCAGCGGCTGCATGGCGGCGATCGACGCAGAACGCTGGATTGAACACCAGCACTCATGAGAAGGTGGTGAGGAATCCTGCTGAGACCGGCAGGAGCACGGTGAATTCTCGGTTTCCTGGGGCAGTGGATCGCTTCCCAAGTACTGAACTCATGCAGTACCATGCAGGTGATTCCCGGGATGCAGGAACCCTCCCGGAAGAAAGGCATCCGTAATGAGGATCTTTGACCCACATAGCCATATGATTTCTCGAGTCACTGATGACTACGAGCGTATGGCCGTGGCCGGTGTCGTGGCGATTACCGAACCATCTTTCTGGCTCGGTGAGCCTCGCAAATATGCAGGAACTTTCTACGACTACTTTGATCACATCACCGAGTTTGAACGTCAAAGAGCCGCCGAATATGGCATCCAGCATTTCTGTACCATCGGAGTGAATCCCCGTGAAGCGAACAACCTGGATCTGGCCAATGAGGTTCTGACCAGGATGGAGGAGTGGTTCGAGCACCCTTCGGTAGTTGCTGTTGGTGAACTGGGATTTGATCTCATCACCGATGAGGAAGAAGAGATTCTGCGCAAGCAACTGGAAATGGCTTTCAATGCTGGATTGCCAGTGATGATCCATACTCCTCATCGCAACAAGCTGGAAGGCACCATGCGAACCATCAAGGTGATTCAAGATATGGATCTCGATCCAACGCGTATCTTGATGGATCACAATACCGAGGAGACCATCGACGCAAGCCTGGAAAATGGCTTCTGGTGTGGCCACACCGTCTATCCAGTGACAAAACTGAGCCCGGAACGTGCTGCTGCCATCTTCGAAAAGCACGGGCCTGAACGCATGATGGTCAATTCTTCTTGCGACTGGGGACCATCCGATCCTCTGAGTGTCCCCAGGACAGTGTGGAGGATGCGCAGAGAAGGTTTTTCAGAGGATGTGATTCGTAAAATCGTCTGGGATAACCCCATCGCGTTCTATTCTCTCTCTGGTCGGATAGACCTCCAGCCCGGTTGGGAGTGATGCCTTGGACGTTCCCGAAAATTTTGACGAAGACAAGATTCGGGATGGAGTGAGGGCGATCCTCGAAGGCGTGGGGGAAGATCCACATCGTGAAGGATTGTTGACCACTCCCGATCGAGTAGTGCGTATGTACCGTGAGATCTTTGGCGGCATGCGTGAACCCAGTTCAGAAGTTCTCAGTGCAGTTTTCCATGAGGATTACGATGAGATCGTGTTGCTGAAGGAGATCCCATTCTTCTCGATGTGTGAACATCACCTGATGCCCTTCACTGGTAAGGCACATGTAGCCTATCTCCCCGACGGGAAAATTGTCGGACTTTCAAAACTGGCACGGGCGGTGGAGCATTTTGCCAGGAGACCTCAGGTCCAGGAGCGATTGACCGCTCAGATTGCTGACCTCATCAGTCAGACACTGGAACCCAAAGGTGTGGCGGTGGTACTCGAAGCGACACACACCTGCATGACGATGAGGGGTGTGAAGAAATCTGGCAGTATCATGACGACCTCAGCGATGCGTGGGGTGATGCGAGAAAATCTGGCCACCAGGAACGAGGTCCTCAATCTGATCTACGGGAAGGCCTAATCGATGTCGAACCGACCCGATCGGCTTTTCGAGGTGGAGTGCCCCGACTGCAAGACGATGCTCACCATCGATCCCCGAACCAGAAGGATCTTCCACAGCGTATCGAAGGACGAAGATGGGAATACCAGGTCTTTTGAAGATGCAGTGAAGGATGCCACAAGCGGGCCCCAGAAGGCTGAAAAGATGTTCGAGGAAGGAATTGCCGCCGAGGACGGTAAAGAGGAGCGTCTCGACGATCTGTTTGACAAGGGCCTCAAAAAAGCTGAGGAAGACCCTGACAAGAAACCTCCTTCCATTTTTGATTTCGATTAGAGGAGCCTTGATCCACTGGATCGTCGATGGCAATAACCTGATCCATTCTGATCCGCAGTTCCGCCAGCGAATGAAGGAAAATGGATTTGAGGCGGCGCGCGCGCTACTGGAGCATGAGCTATCCCGTCTTCGCAACTCTCAGGAAACCTTCGAGATTGTTTACGACGGAGGGAATTCTCTCCCTGCCAGATCAGGAGTTGAGAGTTCCATCGCCAGGAGCGGGAAGACTGCTGATGATCGCGTTCTCGCACTGGCCAGGAAAAGAGGTGGCAGGGGACAGGTTCGCGTGGTCACCGATGATCGTTCAGATATCGGATCGCGCCTGTCGGGATCCGGGGTCGAATGGGTTTCCTGCGCTGAGTTTCGACAGCAAGTTCTGAAGGGTGGGAGTGGTCAGAAGCCGAACCGAGGACAGGATTCAGGAAAACCAACGCCTCCCAGGAGCAAGAAACAGGTCGATTACTGGCTTCAAGAATTTGGAGTCAACTCGGAAGAGGAATGATCACTGATCTGGTTTCCAGTACTGAGAACCATCCTTTTTGCGCATTAAATGTTTTCTGGAAATCAGCTCACGTCGCAGAAGAGCGATGTCTTGAAAGGCGTGATTCTGATCGATGATCTGGTTCACTTCCTTCTCGCTGTACTTCCTGTGAGGCGTAAACTTCGTCGCCAGCCATTTGACCACGGCTTCCTTGTCGGAGCGTTTTTTGGGCCAGCGAAGAATCCCCTCGAGCTCACAGATCAGGTCCGTCATCCCCGGTCACTCCGAATCTGTGGGTTTCCAGGGGACATCGGCGATCGCAGCAGCCTGGTTGGCTGCTCTTGCTTGCAAGAATAGCAGATCAGAGATCCGGTTGAGAAATACGATGGCCTGTTGTCCCTCTCCCGAAGATCTTGAGAACTCTACTGTTCTCCGTTCCGCCCTCCGGCAAATTGTACGTGCCCGGTGGAGTTGCGCTGCGGTGATATGGCCGCCAGGGATGATGAACTCCTTCAATGGGGGTAGTTCCTGTTCCCATCGATGAATCCAGGCGGTGATCCTGTCTATCTGGGGAGCAGCGACGCGTAAGGTTGTCCCCTCTTCGATTCCGCAGCCTGGTTGCGCCAGGTCCGCGCCGAGGGAGAAGAGTATCGACTGGATTTCTTCGAGCTGGCTTTGAATTGTTGTGGAGGCTCCGGCAGTTGATTCGGGGCCTTGTGTCGAGAGGCAAACCCCGATCTCTGAGTTCAGCTCATCGACGGCTCCATACGCTTCGATGCGCGGGTGGCACTTATCGAACCGGCCGGAGCCCAGGACCCCCGTGTCACCGGTATCGCCGCCTCCGGTTGAAATCGAACCCATTTGGTTTGCCTCCTAGAGGACTACTGCCGCAGCACCATACTTCTGTTGTCCGGAGTCGACCATTCCATGCTCCAGCAGGTGACCTCTTCGTCGACCTCGCTCGACGGCGTGGGCTGTGGCCATCACCAGGGAACACCAGTCTGACAGACCGGATACCGAGGCGAGACCCGCCAGATCGACTGCTTCCGGATCTAGCATGTATTTCAAAATTGAAGCGTCTTCCTGGACATCGCCACCCACCTGGCCTTCTTTTCGCGGAGATAAGGTCCCTGCAGCGATCAAACAGGAGCCGACTTCCGATTTCAATTGGCTGCCGAGTTCCTGTCCGAGACGGATCGGATCAAAGTCGGGACCTGGTCGGGTCGGGATTTCCATCGGAACCACTCGGCATCCGGGGATCAACACCTGGGCCATCAGAGGCGCGATGCGATGCAGCGAGGGGAGAGACTCCTCGTCAGAATCTTCCTGGATGATATCGAGGTCTCCGGGCCAGAGGGAAGCGATTCGAGCTGCCAGTCTCTCATCGATGGCGATTTCTCCGAGGGAAGTAGAAAGGGTGCCTATCGCTCGAAGCCTGGTGTTATTACAGGAGGTGCCGGTGACCAGTACCAGGGTTCTGGGGCGAGAACGAAGAACCAGTGTATGGAGGGTACGTGCCAGTAAGCGAGCTCCATCGATGCACTCCGTGCCAGGAACGATGGCGGTACAAACACCATGAGGAATGTTCTCGGGGATCGCCCAGCCAGCAACCAGAGATTCGGTCGCGGTTGTCAGTTCATCGCGGCTCTTGGTTGGATCGGTGGCGGGTCCTGTCACGCGATATCCTCCCTGATCGGCACAGGGACCGGTCTTTCCGGTAGCCGTTTGTACCCCGCGTTACGCAGGCCGGGTGTGAAACCGGCTTTCTCGATATTCTCTCGTAGCAGTTCCTCGGTGGCCTTGTGGTTGGCTCCCGCTACCGAGATGACGTTCTCCTCGATCATCACGGAGCCAAAATCGTTGGCTCCTCGATGGAGCCCGAGGCGACCTTCCTCCAGGCCAACGGTCAGCCAGGAAACCTGAAGATTCTCGATGTTATCGAGGAAAATCCGTGAAACCGCGAGCCAGCGCGAATATTCGGGCCCACTGACCCGTTCACTGATCTTCTTTCCCAGTGGAGTATTGTCAGGCTGGAAGGTCCACGGGATGAACGAGATGAAACCACCGGTTTGATCCTGAACTTCACGAACTCTCTCAAGATGTTCGGCGCGCATCCATGTTTCCTCACCCAGCCCGATCATCATCGTGGCGGTGGTGGGAAGGCCCAGTCTGTGGGCGGTGGCCGAAACTTCTAACCACTGATCGGTGCTGCAGGAGGAACGTCTCCTCTTGCGGATGGCATCGACGAGGATTTCGCCACCGCCTCCCGGTATCGAATCGAGACCAGCTTCTTTCAAGGCCATCAGGATCTGCTCGGCATCCAGACTGGTCACGGTTGTCAGAGCGTGAATCTCTGTCGGAGAGAAACAATGCAGGTAAAAGTCGGGGTGCCTGTCTTTGATGCTGCGCAGCATATCGGTGTACCACGAAAGGGGTAGGTCTGGATGGAGTCCCCCTTGCATCAGGGTTCCACTGCCTCCCAGGGCAATCGTTTCTTCGACCTTTGTGTGGATCTCCTCGAGGGAAAGAAGATATCCTTCTGGATCCCCCGGTTTCCGATAGAAGGCACAGAACGAACAGACCGAGGTACAGATATTACTGTAGTTGATGTTGCGATCGACGACGTAGCTGACGATGGAATCGGGGTGGAACTTCTTGCGGATCTGATCGGCTGCTGAGAACAACGATTCGGCATCGGCATGAACAGCGAGGGCCAGGGCGTCCGCTGACGAGATCCGGTTTCCGGCGAGCGCCGATTGAAGGATGGCCTCGCAGCCTGCTGCCGAGTCGCAGGAAGGGGAAATCGGTCCGCGGGTCTGTTCATGACCGGACGGGTTCATCCCGGAATTAGGATCCTGACCTGGCTGTGCCGTCACAGGTAACCCTCCAACCATGGCTCTTGCGTGCAGGTGAATCGAGCTTCCACGACGAGGAAATCGTAAGGTCAGGCAGGACGGAGCGCTACCGGTCCCGATCACATCCTGGGTGGGTTGATTCCCTGCTGGCCCTGGTATTTCCCACCTCGGTCGAGGTATGAAGTTTCGCAGTCCTCATCGCTCTCGAAAAACAGCACCTGGGCGAGACCCTCATTGGCGTAGACCCGTGCCGGCAATGGTGTGGTATTAGAGATCTCCAGGGTCACGTGCCCTTCCCACTCGGGTTCAAAGGGAGTGACGTTGACGATAATGCCGCAACGCGCATAGGTCGATTTCCCAAGGCACACCGTGATCACATTTCTGGGGATACGGAAGTATTCGATGCTGCGAGCGAGGGCGAAGGAGTTTGGTGGAATGATGCAGCAGTCGGTCTGGATGTCGACGAAGGATCGTTCATCAAAGGACTTTGGATCCACTACCGATCCGTGAACATTGGTAAAGACTTTGAATTCATCCGCGACCCGAAGATCGTAACCGTAGGAGGAGATCCCGTAGGAGATGACCCTGTATGCCTGGCCAGATTCATCGGTACCTTCCCGCACCTGCTCCGGCGAGAAGGGCTCGATCATCCCGTGTTCAACGGCCATTCTTCGAATCCAGCGATCTGCTTTTACTGCCAACGGACACCTCCATAAACGAACCGTTTTTGTCAAAAGTCGATACGGCTAATTGCCGATCTGCATGCGATTCCCCATCAGGAACAGCCGGTTGTGGCGCCGCAAGTGTTGCAGCGCAGGCAGGTGCCATTACGAATCATCGTCAAGGCACCACATTCTTGACACGGGTCTCCGGTGAATCCCTTGGCCTGTGAAACTTCACGCTCTGAAAGAGTGGCGGTTCCTGCCGGGATATCTACGGAAGGGAGTCTGCGCGAGAACTCTGCGAGTCCCTGCGAGAGGAACGAGTCGCTCGTGTCGTCACTGGAGACAGAGATCTCCTCCTCGTCGGTGAACTCTGGAGGAGCAGATGAGGTTCCGATGGCGCTGGAGCGAAGGTCTTCATGTTGCACCTGGGCGAGATCGTGTCTGCCCAGGTAGTTGATAGCGAGTTCACGGAAGATGTAATCGATCACACTGGTTGCCATCTTGATGGTCCGGTTACCGGTGACGACTCCGTTGGGTTCGAAACGGGTGAAGGTGAAGGCCTCCACGAATTCTTCCAGTGGAACTCCGTGCTGGAGTCCCAGAGAGACGCAGATGGCGAAATTGTTCATCAGGCTGCGGAAGGCGGCACCTTCCTTGTGCATGTCGAGGAAGATTTCTCCGATGGAGCCATCTTCGTACTCACCTGTTCGCAGGTAGACCTTGTGGCCTCCGACGATCGCCTTCTGTGTGTAGCCACCGCGACGATGGGGAAGCTTGCGGCGACGCGCCAAATACCGATAGATCACCTTCTCGACCTGTTGCGGCATGTTTGTAGTCGCCTCGGGTAGATCGGACTGATCGATCTCTTCGCCCCAGGAAGACAGTGGTTGCGATAGCTTGCTGCCATCGCGATACAGTGCGACCGCTTTCAGCATCGATTTCCAGCCGAGGTTGTAGGATTGCCGGACCTGATCGATGGTGGTTTCGGCGGGCATGTTGATGGTTTTGGAGATGGCCCCCGAGATGAACGGTTGAGCCGCAGCCATCATCAATATGTGTGCTTCAGATCGGATGAATCGTGTCCCGAGCCGACCGCAGCGGTTGGCGCAATCGAAGATGGGAAGGTGTTCATCCTTGAGATGGGGTGCACCTTCAATCGTCATCGTGCCGCACACGTACTGATTGGTTTGCTGGATCTGGTCGGTGGTGAATCCCAGTGCTTCCAGTGGATGCGAGGCCCAGCGCGACAGGGAGTCGCCGGAGAGCCCCAGTGTGTTCCGGGCAAAATCCTCGCCCAGTAAGTAATCATTGAAGGCGTACTGCAGATCGAAGGCACTCTCCAGGGCCGATTCAATCTTGGCGATGGACGCATCGTCGAACTTTAGCTTGCGCAGCGCATCGTGATCGATGATTGGCGCGCCTCGCAGGGTCCCATGGCCCACGGCGTACTTCGAAATCTCCTCGATCTGTTGTTGGGAGTAGCCCAGCTTTTGCAACGCGGGAGGAAGACTCTGGTTGATGATCTTGAAATAACCACCGCCGGCGAGCTTCTTGAACTTGACGAGTGAAAAATCAGGCTCGATTCCGGTGGTGTCACAATCCATGACAAGACCGATGGTTCCTGTCGGGGCGATGACCGTGACCTGGGCGTTGCGGAAGCCATGCTCCTGGCCCATTTCATACGCCTCGTTCCAGCAATCCTGCGCCGACTGCGCCAGATAATCGGGGCAGTGTTCCGCATTGAGAGGAGTCGGAAGCACCGACAGCCCCTCGTACTGGTCGGGGGCGACATCGAAGGCGGCATTCTTGTGATTGCGAATCACCCGCAGCATGCCATCCCGATTGTTCTGGTAATTGGGGAAGGCAGATTTCTCCTTCGCCATTTCGGCACTGGTTGCGTAGGACTGGCCCGTCATGATCGCTGTGATGGCGCTACAGATGTTTCGACCTTCGTCGCTGTCATATGGAATTCCGAGACGGATCAGCACCGTGCCCAGGTTGGCGTAACCGAGCCCGAGAGTTCGGTATTCGTAGGAGCGACGGGCAATCTCCTCACTCGGGTAGGAGGCCATCAAGACGCTGATTTCGAGAACAACTGTCCAGATTCTGGTGGCGTGACGGAAACCCTCCACATCGAACTGGCCGTCCTCATCGAGGAACTTGACCAGATTCAGCGAAGCGAGATTACAAGCCGTATCGTCGAGGAACATGTATTCCGAGCAGGGGTTGGATGCGTTGATGCGTCCATCCTGCGGACAGGTGTGCCATTCGTTGATGGTGGTGTCGAACTGGATGCCGGGATCGGCACAGGACCACGCCGATTCAGAGATCTTATCCCAGAGCTCTTTGGCCGGGATGGTTCCGACAACTTCCCCATCGGTACGCCCCAGCAGTTTCCAGTCATCGCCATTATTGAGCGCATCGAAGAAGGAGTTGGGAATTCGAACACTGTTGTTGGCGTTCTGTCCGCTGACAGTCTGGTAGGCGGCACTTTCCCAGCCGATATCGAACTCATCGAACTCGATGGAGAGGACACCCTGATCCGCCAGTTGAAGAATCCGCTGGATCGACGGTTCCGGTACCGAGGCGTTGCGCGCCGCGAGAATCGCCCTGGCCAGGGTTGGATTGTTCTTGGGATCGGTATTGGTCGCCGAGGCCGATTGGTCACCGTTGTGACAGGCACCGAGGATCGCCTGGAGATTCTGAGCGCAGACCTTGGATCCAGCGACAAGCGCGGCGACCTTCTGTTCTTCACGCATCTTCCAGGTGACGAAGTCTTCGATGTCGGGATGATCGAGATCGAGGCAAACCATCTTTGCCGCTCGACGGGTGGTCCCGCCCGATTTGATGGCTCCTGCGGCGGCATCGCCGATCTTCAGGAATGACATCAATCCGGATGAACGACCCCCTCCCGAGAGTGGTTCGCCGGCACCTCGTAGAGATGAAAAGTTGGAACCGGTTCCGGAACCATACTTGAAGAGGCGTGCCTCTCTGGTCCACAGATCCATGATCCCGCCTTCTCCAACCAGGTCGTCCTTCACGCTCTGGATGAAGCATGCGTGTGGTTGAGGTCGTTGATAGGCACTGGTGGAGCGCTTGAGCTCACCGGTCATCGGGTCGACGTAGTGGTGTCCTTGCGGTGGACCTTCGATGCCATAAGCCCAGTTCAAGCCGGTGTTGAACCATTGCGGAGAATTGGGAGCACACATCTGGTCGGCGAGCATGAAGCACAACTCGTCATGAAATGCGCGAGCATCATCTGAAGTATCAAAATAACCATTCTCGAATCCCCAGTGAGTCCAGCAGCCAGCGAGTCGGCCAAAAGTTTGTCGGCAGTCAGTTTCTCCGCCGAGGATGGCGTTCCCATCATCGTCGACGAGTGGCTTGCCATCATCGTCTACCTGCGGGACGCCGGCTTTGCGGAAATATTTCTGGGCAAGAACGTCGGTAGCTACCTGACTCCAGTTCTCTGGAACCATGATGTCATCCTGATGGAAAACAACGGTGCCATCCGGGTTTCGGATTTCAGACTCGCGATGAGCCATCTGAAAACTGGAATAAGGACTATCCCCTTTGGTGGTAAAACGGCGCTCAATCTTCAACTCGGGTCCTCTCGCATTTTCCCTCGCGCAAGTTGGCGAATCCCATTACCGCACCAGTGCTCGACTGTTGTGCGACTTGCACGTTCCCTGACTTGACCTGGCAGATAGTGATTCGATCTCTCGATCACTCGCTGCCGTACCCACCGGGGCCTGCTACTGCATGGAGCAGTGTTGCTGTTCAAGTTGGGCGGATGCGATGGAAAGGTAGGAGATGGGATAGCATCTTCCGATGAACAGGCAACGATCCGGCTCTTCTCATCTCCCATCACTTTCCGTCTCGATGGACGAAAAGGAAGAGGGATGAGAAGTCCCCGATTCGTTCTGCTCAGAACCAAGAATTTTGCGGCTACGCATCCCACCGACCGTGCAGTGAGAAATGTCTCCGCTATCTCGCTCGTCGTTGCAAATCCTGACTTCAAGATCGAAGGTCTCGACCGAAGAGGACGCACGGCGAGGGAGTCGTTCTCCGAGGTTCGACTGTGACAGGCTTGTGCCTGACACAGGGAAGTTCGAATCCACTCTCGCCAGCTCCGTTCGCTCGAGAAAGGGTACTTCCTACTCGGGCGGTCGAAGCCGCTTACCTCAACCACAACCACACACTCGACGTCAAACAACACTCCGTCAGATGGAAATCTGTTCAGTAACACTGCATCCCAAAACGCCGCGTTAAAAAACAACGAATCTGACGATCCCACATGCACGAAGCATGCTCCCACTACTGACCACTTCCCCTTATCTTCTGTTCGTGAAGTGGTGTCACTCCCCTGGTTCTCACGGATCATTTCCGCGAGACTCTTTCCCATGCCAACGCCGATCATCGGCGAAGGATCCATTCGATGAAACCGAATGAAAGAAACGACGAAGAAATTCTGGCGGGATTCCGGAACAGCTCGGTGTTCAGCAATCACAGCGCAGCCCTTCGAGGCCACCCTCCGGGGGGCGGCGCGGCCCCTTTCCGGCAGTGTGGGCCGCACCATATCTAGGGGTGGGCCGGTCATCAATGCCCAACCTGTGGTCATCTCGAAGATCATTCGGAGTTGCCTCAGAACGGCATTCCACAGACCCCGCTGTGGGAAAATTGGGGAGAAATGGGCGGCAGCACGAGGCCGGGGCCGGACGGAAGTGGGCGATTTTTTGAAAAGGGACCCGGCCAGGATCCAGGGGGGATTGGGGGAGACCTCTTCTGCGGGGGAGGCATGGGTCCCGGCCGGGTTTGGGTGTTAGCTCCGCTGCACTGAAAGGGCGTTGGATTAGCCGTTGCAGTCCAGTCCATCTGCGGTTGGATCAGAACCTGCATTTGGATAGGGAGCCGGAGGGGGATTGGATCCTTGGTAAAGAAACTCGAACAGGTCAATCGGGTCGGAAAGATTTACCATTCCGTCATCGTTGACGTCGGCGGCATCGAGGCACGGTGGGGTGGTTCCTCCACCGGTCAACCACAGCTGTAGCAGACTTCCGTCGGAGACATCGAGGCTGCCATCTCCATTCACATCTCCACGCAGGAAAGTGACTTCATTTGCCGGTGGGTCATCATCGGAGCTGGTGGTGTTATCACCGCTGCCAGGGGACTGATCATCACCGGCACCGGGATCGGTACTGGGTGAACTACCACTTCCGATGGTCACGGTGCCCTGGATCGGATCCGGTTGGATCGTGGTTCCACTGCTGCTGGAGAAAGAATTGACCGAATCCAGATTGCTGTTCGCCGGCACCTGACCGTTTGCCGGTCCAAAACTGTAACTTCCCGAGGGGGCGGAACCCGGAATCGCGACCACCGCTTGCTCGACCTCATGATTGACGCCACTCGGAAGTGAGACGCTCACGGAGAAGGAAATTATGGTACCGATACTCGCGACACCATTGTTGTTGTCGATGTCCACGATGTGGAAGTCGGGAACCGAGGGAACTCCGGGGCCCGGATTGATCTGCGAGAACTGCATCACCTGGGGGTCGTACTGTATGAGCAGCGTCCAGCCGGCGAGCGGATCGAGATTGTCGATGTAGATGGGGACGGTGATCCCTGAATCTCCTGCGCTGGCAGAGAGATCATCGACGTGGACATGGTCGCCAGGCGGTAGAGGAGGATCGTTGATCGGATCTCCCCGATTGATCTCCCAGCTGCCACTGCTCTGTTCCAGGGCAATGTCGAGGGCTCCGTCACCATCCGCGTCCCCGAGGCTGAAGGCCCGGATCTCTGCGATGTGGTCGAAATCTACCGGTGGTTCGAAGTTGCCGTCTCCCAGCCCCTGTGAGAAATGGAGGCCGGTTCCATCGGGATCGGGTGTCAGGGTGTCGAGGATTCCATCGCCATTCCAGTCGACCAGCCGGGCTCCCGCTGTTGCTGCTTGATTGAACAGCACTCGCAGCGAGAAGTTCAGATCTCCATCGGGAAGCAGTGCTGAGGCGGTATCGTTGGGTCCCGGGATCAGTAGCAAATCGCGCAGGCCATCTCCATCGAGATTGCCGGCGACGATGTCGATCGATGCTGCGTATCCGGTGACGGTTCCGGCGGAGACGAAACTTCCGTTGCCGGTGCCGCTGAGGATCAGGATGGAGCCGTTGTTCTGGACAGCAGCCACATCGATGATGTCATCTCCGTCGAGATCGGTTGCGACCGCAGTACCCAGCACCGGAGCAGGATCGAGCAGTGTCTGCTGGGTCAGGGGGTCGCGGGAAGCTCCCCACAGGACGGTCAGTCCTCCCGATCCACAGGCCAGTAAATCGATGACCCCATCTTCGTCGACATGGGCGGCATCGATGCGGGTCGATGGAGTAGAGAGTGTGATCTGGATCGGATCTTCCAGCGGCACTGCGATGCTGAAGGATCCATTCAACAGGTAGATCCGTTCGGCAGTGGCTCCGAGGCACAACAGGTCGACGCGGCCATCGCCGTTGAAATCTCCCACCGTCGCACCGGCGAGAGGCTCGCCGAGGGACCAGTTGGTCGAATTGCCGAGGCCCGTGGGTGTTGAATCCTGTAGTTCGACGATGCCATTACCGCCGACGATGGCCCATTCGTCGATGCCATCGGCATCGTAATCGAGGAACACGATGGTGCCGGCGCCCAGTGCGCTGCCGGAGTCGAGAACCGTTCCGGGCCATTCCGATCCGAGGTTTGCCACTGTCATCGCCAGCAGGGTCGGATCGAGGGGAATTCCATTGAAGCCGATCAGGCCAGCGAGCAGAGCGAGGCTGACCCGTTCCCCGGCGAGGAACGGTCGATCGGAGGAGATCCTGAGGGTGTCGATTCCGGTCAAGATATCCTGGAGAGTGGTAGTCCGGGCTCCGGAACGAGATCCTTCCACCACGACCGTCGCGCCGGTGGCAGCAAACGGATCGTAGGGACTGGTGAAGGTCGGTTGCAGGAGGCTCTCTCTCGATGCATTGACACTTTCGATGGAGGGACTCATCGAGGCGACCACGAAGGTGGTGTTGGGCGGACCGGGAAGGTTGGTCTCGACCTCGAAGGACCAGCTATAGCTCTTGAGCGACTTGCCCGACTGGGAACGGATCGATTCGGTCAGTTCCACCGAGATGGTCTCGTCTTGAATCAAGGGTGCCAGGCTCGTGAAGATGACCGTCCGGTCCCCGCGCGACAGTTCAAAGGTACCGTCGATGCTAGTGGTGGCACTTCCGGTAACCAGAAAGCTATCGGCAGAGATGGAGGAGAGATCCATCTTGTGATCAAAGGTGACCTCGATCACAAAGCTCTGGAGAGTGTTGAGGGGTATGAGCGATCCTGGCCCAGGCGAAACAGAGGTCACCTCGGTCAGGATGGGGGCGCAGCCGGCGAGGCCCACTGCGATCAGGGTGAGCATAAATTTCCGCATGATCTTGATCTCCAATCCAATCCGTCCTGACTGCGGCAAGCTCCGGGCCTGGATTCCGCCAGATCTTACGTAGCCCCTCTAAGCCCCAGCATGTTATCGTCTTAGCGATTTTGTGGTAGGGGGCTGTTGGACTCCCCAGGCTCCTTCGGGGGTGCCAGGAAGGGACTGTCTGTCATCGATCTGGACGATTCTGTCAACGATGCGCGAGATCACGAGCTGGATCTGCCGGGTGAATGGAGTGTTTCCGGAGCCGCAAGCGGTGGCGGAGGGGCTCAAAATCCGCTCCACATCGTGGTCCTCGATCATCGAGATTCCTTCACCTACAACCTGGTGCAAGCCCTGGCAGCGACCGGTGCCCGGATCTCGGTGCGGGTCGCCGAGACGATCTCGCTCGAGCAGCTGGAGCGGCTGGCCCCCGACCGGCTGCTGCTGTCGCCGGGACCCGGTTCCCCCCGGCAGGCGCGGCTGGCCCGCCAGGCTCTCGAACGCTACCGCGGTCAAATCCCGATCCTCGGGGTCTGTCTCGGCCATCAGGTGATCGCCGAGAGTCTCGGTGCCGAGGTGGTGGCCACCGGAACGCCCACTCATGGCAAGTCAGAAGCGGTTTATCACTGTGGAACCGGCCTCTTTGCCGGGGTTCCTGATCCATTCATGGCGGCTCGTTATCACTCCCTGGCGGTGCGCCGGGAGAGTCTTCCCCCGTCGCTCCAGTTGCTCGCGATCAATCACAACGGCATGGTGATGGCTGTTGGGGTGCCCGGGGAGCCGACTTGGGGGCTGCAATTCCATCCCGAGTCCTTCCTCACGCCCGATGGGGACCTCATGCTGTCATCCTTCGTCTCTGGTGTTTGCTGTGAGAAAGATGACAGAACACGGAACTTCGAGAGGATGGACAGCGGTGCTTTCTGATACCGGCGGATCTCTGGCATGGCGAGTGGTGGAGCGTTTTTATCGCGCTCGTCAGGTTTTCTCCTCGGTCCATGACCGATACGAGGAGATCGTCCAGGGTTACGTCGAGAAGTTCGGGCAGCCGCGAGAGTTGATCCGGCTGGCACCGCGAGAACTGGTCGAGTTGCTCTCGACCCAGGATCTCGAGAAGCTACGAGATCAATATCTGTGGCCTCTCAAGCAGGCGAGCCATCGTCTGTTTCGTACCGAGGACAGCACCGACTTCGTTGATCGACTGGTCAACGACATCTTTCACGAGCTCAGTATTCTGAAGGAGGAGCACTACAACGTCCTGACCTACGGTGCCGACGATGTCGGGGGCAGTAGCGATCCGGGCCGCGATCTTCAGCTGGAACAGAAAGCGGTGCTCGATGAGGTGCACGACATGTTCCCGCAGAAGGTACACCGAATCGCACACCTGTTCGATGTCGGGACCTCGGCGCTGGAAGCCTTGCTTCACCGCTGGCAGGAAGATCCGGTGCTGATCCGGAGTCTGTTCCTGCACCGCGAACGGTTCGTCAAAACATCCTATGAGGATGGCCTGTGCCACTTCTACCGTCTGATGTACGGCCCGGACCAGGCGTGGGCCGGCTATCGAATTGTCGGCGATTCCTTCCTCTCCTCGGGCTTCGCCAGCTACGCTTACGAGGCTTATTCCGAGGGACTGGAAAACCTCTCGCTCCGCCCCGAGGGAGTGGCTGATATCGAGGCGGCCCAGGCTGAATTTCTGGCGGCCATCGCACGCGCTCAGGAGTCGAAGGATTTCTCGACCGCGGGAGGGGGAGATGAAGCATGAGCCAGACCCACTTCGCTGATCGCCTGGCACTTCGAATTCGGGAGGTGGAAAGCCGACTGGTCGTGGGTATCGATCCCCGACTCGATCGTCTGCCCGCCGAGATCAGTGCCGAGGATCCGGAGCGCGCGCTCGCTTCCCTCGGTCAGGGAGTGATCGAAGCGGTCGCCGGGCATGCCGCTGCCGTCAAGCCCCAGGTTGCGTTTTTCGAACGCTACGGCTGGCGCGGTTGGCGCGCTCTCGAGGCGGTCTGTCGTTGTGCTGCTCAGCACCGCATCCCGGTGATCCTCGATGCCAAGCGCGGAGACATCGGTTCCACTGCGGTCGCCTATGCCGAGGCGTTGCTCGGCGATGAGGATGGAACCCCCGGGCCATTTGTCGATGCGGTGACCATCAATCCCTATCTCGGTACCGATTCGGTCGAGCCATTTCTGGCCCAGGTCCGTGACCGTGGCAAGGGTGTGTTCGTGCTGGCGCGCACCTCCAATCCGAGTGGTGGTGAGATCCAGTGTCGAGAGCAGGATACGGTTCCGATCTTCGAGCAGGTCGCCCGCAGTGCCGAGTCATGGGGCGTCGATTCGCGGGGAGAGTGCGGTTTCCATGGTGTCGGCCTGGTGGTCGGAGCCACCTATCCCGATGAGATCTCGCGGGTCCGTCAGGCAGCTCCCGGATCGATCTTGTTGATCCCCGGGGTCGGCACCCAGGGGGGCAGTATCGAGGCGCTGGCTCCGGCGTTCGACGAAAACGGTCTCGGTGCGGTGGTCAACTCCAGCCGTGGAATCGTTCAGGCGTTCGAAAAGGATCTCCAGCGGCCGTGGCAGGAGATGGTCGAAGAGGCGGCCCGGGAGACCCGTATGGCGCTACAGGGAGTCAGCTCCACCCGCTAATTCCACTCCGATGGTATCCTTCCCGGGGGCCCGCCCGGTTCCCGTACCGCATCGGAGGAGGAGCCGTGGAGCAGTGGCCACCGGTGGCTGAAAAGTCATCGATTCGACCCCATTCAGCAATCGAGCTCCAGCTTCCGGCAGTCGCCGGAGTGATGCTGGAGCCGGTGCCCCTGGCGACCTTTCGGCCCCAGTTTCCGGTGCCGGTCTCGCTCTATTTACGCCTCGATGAGGACATGGTGCTGTGTCGTCAGCGTGGAGAATTGCTCGATGCGATGCTGCGACGTCACCTGCTGGAGGTCGGCAAGGACCGATTGTGGACACCCGCCACAACGCGCTACGAATACCTGTCGCACCTGCAACAACTGGTGATCGATCTACTGCTCGAACGGCTGCCAGACGATGATCGTAGCGATCAGCCACTCACCTGGTTACAGCCGTGGATTTCGCGACTGAACCGGTCGACGCCTCAGCAGATCGAACGCGCCTGGCGCACCGCTTTTTATGGTGTGCGTCTGGCGGAGAGTGCCGGGCTCACCGATCTGATGCAGGTTCGGGAGATCGCCATCGGCTTACTGCTCCATGAAGTCGGTGCAGGACCGATCGATGACGAGCAGATAGAAGCGGGAATCACCGCCACTTCCATCATCGAAGGGTGCCGTGAGCGCATCGATGGCCACGGGCCGCGCGGCTGGGCAGCGGATCAATTGACCTTGCCGGTGCGGATCGCCTGTGTGGCGGTGGCGTTTGACGAAAAAACTACCGGCGCCGATGATCGCTGTCGTCAGCCCGCTTTCGATGCACTGAGAGATTTCATCGTCAACGACCATGGAGCGCTCGATCCGCGAGTCATCGCCGGCTTCATCCGGGTTCTCGACCGCTAGTCACTTTCGAGCTGCTCCAGCGAGTCGCCGATCTTGATTTCCCCCTCCTCGAGCACCTCGCAGTAGATTCCACCGCGCCAGTCGGGGACCAGCTGATCTTGCAGGCCGCTGACCTGCTCATCCATCCGGTAGCAGGGGGTCAATTCGCCATGGACCTGGAGTTTCACTGCTCCGACCGCCAGCGTTTTTCCGCCCCAGCCCGCATCGAATTCGATGCCCGAGACCAGCATGTTGGCGCGGCGGATGGTCCAGGGTAGATCGCGTCCCAGTTGCTGACATACCGTCTGCCACTGCTGCTCGGAGAGGATCGTCAGTTGTCGCCGTGAACCGGTGCCGTGGTCATCGACGACCCCGGAGGCTCGAGTCAGATGCAGTTGCTGACGTGGTTCCAGTTCGGCCCGAGTGCCGGGGCGAATCGCCAGTCCGCAGACCTGTGCCTGGATCGTATCCAAGGGCGTCTTCCTAGATGATATCGAGGGCGTGCAGCAGTACCGCCGTCACACCGATGGGAACGAGGTAGCGAAGTAGCATCAGCCACGCAACGTACAGGTTCTGGAAGCGCGTTCCTTCGCGGAAGCCTCTTTCCCGTGCGGCATTTCCGGCTCGCCAGGCGACAAAAAGAGCAATCAGCAGCCCACCCAGTGGTAGCAGCCAGTTCGAGGCCAGGTAGTCAAAGGAATCGAACCAGTTCTTCCCCTTGCCCTCGCCGAAGACTCCCTCGGTGATCTCCTGGAAGCCCTTGCCGGCGAACCCATCGGTTCCCGAGAGTGCCGATGGAATTCCAAACAGGAAGATGGCGGCTCCGCTCATCAGAGTCGCGGCGGTGCGTTTGATGCGGGTTTCGTCGATGACGGTCGACACCACCACCTCCAGCATCGAGATGGCGCTGGTCAATGCCGCGAACACCAGCAAGGCGAAGAATACCGTGGCCCAGATGGCCCCCCCGGCCATCTGTGAGAAGGCGATCGGCAGGCTGATAAACACCAGTCCCGGTCCTTTGCTCGGTTCCATGCCATAGGAGAAGATGATCGGGAACAGTACCAGGCAGGCGACCAGTGCGATGACGGTGTCGAGGATCGAGATGACGACCGACGCCGAGACGATGTCTTCTTCCTTCTTCAGATAGGAGCCGTAGGTCAGCATGCAGCCCATACCCAGCGAAAGGGTGAAGAAGGAGTGTCCGAGTGCCTCGAGAACGCCCGCCCGGGTCAGCTTGGAGGCATCCGGGGAGAACACGAAGGAGAAGGCTGCCGAGAAGCCGTCCGATTGCATCGCCAGCCCCAGCAGTACCAGCAACATCACAAACAGTAGCGGCATCAGGATGCGTGCAACGCGTTCGACCCCGCGACGCACACCACCGACCACGACCGCGATGGTGACGAGCATGAACGCAGCATGCCAGCCGAGATTGAGGTTGCCGTCAGCAAAGACCGATCCAAAGGTGTTGCTGATGGTTTCGGCATCCATGCCGGCAAACCCACCCTTGAGCGATAACCAGGTGTAGTGGAGAGCCCAGCCGGCCACCACCGAGTAGTAGGAGAGGATCACGAAACCTGCCAGTACTCCGATCCAGCCGGGGATCACCCATGGGCTTCCCTTTGCCGAGAAGTCACGGTAAGCACCGACCGGACTCTTCTGGGTGGCACGTCCCAGAAGTACCTCGGCGAGCATGATGGGAAGGCCGATCAGGGCGATGCATGCCAGGTAGATGATGACGAACAGTCCGCCGCCGTTTTCGCCAGTGATGTAGGGAAACTTCCAGATGTTTCCAAGACCGATGGCGCAACCAGCGGATGCGAGAATGAAGCCCCAGCGACTTTTCCAGTGACCTCGATCCGAAGTGGTGTTGAGTTCATCGTTCATCTGTAGCCCTCCCTCGCTTCTGTTGTATCCGGTGGCCGGAATCCTACAACAACCCAGCGCTTCGGTCAGGATCCTGGCGCGCCATCGATTCGGCGCTGGAATTCCGCCTCGTCGATCACCTCGATATCGAGTTTCTGGGCCTTATCCAGCTTGGATCCGGCTTTTTCTCCCGCCAGCAGTAGATCGGTACTCTTTGACACCGATCCGGTGACCTTGCCACCGGCGGAGATGACGAGATCCTTCGCCTCGTCGCGGCTCAGATTCGGCAAGGTTCCGGTGATGACCACGGTCAGTCCCGACAGCGGTCCGTCGCCACTCTTGCCGACCGTTCCCTCGCTTTTCATCTTCAGGCCGAAGCCACGAAGCGATTCGATCTCCTGGCGAACCGAATCTCGCGAGAAGAAATCTGCAACCGAGGCGGCGATGGCGGGGCCCACCTCGTCGATCTGTTCCAGCGTTTCGCTGCTGGCGGTCATCAGGGTGTCGATGTCACCTTGTGAATCGACGATCAACTCGGCGACCCGCTCTCCGACATGGCGAATTCCGAGGGCATGAAGCAGGCGGGCAAAGGACCGCTGTTTGGTTTGCTCCAGTGCTGCAATCAGATTTTCTGCTGATTTCTGGGCCATCCGTTCCAGCGCGGCAACGGCTTCGACTTCCAGCTGGTAGAGGTCGGACGGAGTTTTCACGAGCCCCTCGGTGACCAGCTGATCGATCAGCTTTTCGCCGAGTCCGTCGATATCGAGAGCCCGGCGCGAGGCGAAATGCTCGATCCGTCCGCGGATCTGATCGGGGCACTGCAAGTTCTGGCAGTGGGGGATCACTTCTCCCTCGGGGCACCAGACCGGTTGCGCACAGGCGGGGCAGTTCTCAGGAAATTGGTAGGGCTGCTCGGATCCATCGCGCAGCGATTCGACCGGCTTGACCACCTGGGGAATCACATCACCGGCACGCTGGATGACGACGGTATCACCGACCAGTAGCCCCTTCTGTTCGATCTCTTTCGGATTGTGCAGGCTCGCCCTGGCAACGGTCACGCCTCCCACCTCGACCGGTTCGAGATGGGCGACGGGAGTGAGGGCGCCGGTGCGGCCGACCTGGACCTGGATGTCGAGCAAGCGGGTGGTTTCCTGCCGTGGGGGGAACTTCAAGGCGACCGCCCAGCGCGGTGACCGGGCTCGCATCCCCAGTTTTTCGCGCAGCGCTGCGCCTTCGACCTTGATGACCAGTCCATCGATTTCGAAGGGAAGATCATCTCGCGACTTCAGTACCTCGTCATAGATCCCCAGCAATTGGTCCTCGCTGGAAACCTGCCGGAAAAATGGTGTGGCATCGAATCCCCAGCGCGGCAGCACATCGAAGAGATCCCGCTGGGAGCTGAGATCGATCCCCTGCTGTTCTCCGATGCCATAGATGATGACATCGAGCGGGCGCTGGGCGGCGATCCGCGGATCGAGTTGTCGCAGGGTGCCGGCCGCGGCGTTTCGAGGATTGGCAAACAGCCGTTCATCATCGCCACGGGATGCATTGAGCGCCTCGAAGTCGGCGGTCCTGAGGATCGCTTCACCCCGTAGCTCGACGGTAGCCGGGGGCGAATCTCCCTGGAGCATCGCCGGGACCGACCGGATGGTTCTGACGGTGCCGGTCACCTCCTCGCCGGTCACCCCATCGCCGCGAGTCGCGGCTCGAACCAGCACGCCGTCCTCGTAGAGGATCGATACGGCGACTCCATCGAATTTGTATTCGACGGTCAGGGGCGGGTCGGGGGCATCGTCGTCGAGCTCGAGTCCCTTGCGAACCCGGGTCAACCACTCTGTCAGTTCTTGCGGTTCCATCGCGTTTTCCAGCGACAGCATCGGGACCACGTGTTCGACGGGAGGGAGACGATCGGCGACGAAATCCTCGGGGCTCCAGCTGGACCCGACCTTCTGGGTCGGAGAATCGTCACGGACAGCCTCCGGATGGCGTTGTTCGAGAGCCTGCAGTTCTCGCAGCAGGCGGTCATATTCGGCATCGGAGATCTGCGGATCATCGAGGATGTAATAGCGGAAGTTGTGCTGATGGAGCTGAGCGCTGAGTGCCCGGATCCGCCGGAGATCGTCCTTCTCGCTACTCATCGAACTCCTGTGGCTGTCCGGTTCGATTCGGTACTACCTTTCGGCACCCGGACCGGTCCTGTTCGGTTATCCTCTGGTACCCGCCCATCGGGGCGGGTCTGCAGGAGGAGAACGCACGAAGATGTCCGGATCAACCCCTAACGGTGAGAGCTCGAGCCCTCTGGTGATCCCTGATCACGTGGTGAGGGTCCATCGGCGGCTGGTCGAGGCGGGATACCGCTCGCTCCTGGCTGGCGGAGCGGTCCGTGATCACCTGCTGGGTCGGACCGCCAAGGATTTTGATCTGGCCACCTCCGCATTGCCGGAGCAGGTCGATGCCCTGTTCGAAAAGACGGTGCTGGTCGGGGCACAGTTCGGGGTGGTCCGGGTCGTGGTCGATGAGGGGGAGGTCGAGGTCGCGACCTTCCGCGCCGACATCGGCAGCGCCGATGGTCGGCATCCAGAATCGGTTCGTTTCACCGACGAGCGAGAAGATGCCTTGCGTCGCGATTTCACCATCAACGGTCTGTTCTGGGATCTCGATACCGAACAGGTCGTCGATCACGTCGGTGGTTGTGCCGATGTCGAGGCCAGGATGATTCGCGCCATCGGCGATCCGCGCCAGCGATTCCGCGAGGATCGACTGCGCATGATGCGGGCGGTTCGTTTTTCCACGGTACTCGATTTCCCCATCGAGTCTGCGACCTGGGAAGCGGTGGTGGCGGAGGCCGAGGCGATTGACGATGTCAGTGCCGAGCGGATCCGCGATGAGCTGGAGCATATCCTCATCTCTCCCCATCGGCATCGCGGTTATCAGTTACTCTCCGATAGCGGTTTGATGAAATGCATCCTGCCCGAGATCGAACAGATGCGAGATGTCGCTCAACCGCCGCAACATCATCCCGAAGGCGATGTGTTCATTCATACCGGATTGGTTCTTTCGCATCTGGAAGATCCATCCTTTGAACTGGCGATGGGGGCGTTGCTCCATGATGTCGGGAAGCCAGGAACCTACGAGGAAGCTACTGATCGCATCCGCTTTCACGGCCATGACGAACTGGGCGCCGAGATGACGAAGAAGATCTGTGAGCGGTTCAGACTGTCACGGCGCCAGCAGGAGCGCATCGTCTACCTGGTCAGGCGCCATCTGGTGTTCATGAATCTACCCAAGATGCGTCTGGCCAAGCGTTATCGCCTGTTCGAGGAGGAGGGATTCGAGGAACTGCTGGCGCTGTGTCGGGCTGATTGTCTCGGTAGTCATGCCGACATGTCGCTTTACGACCAGTGCCATCAACTGTGGACCGAATGGAAAGCGCTCGATCCACCGCGCGAACCGCTACTCCACGGGCGAGATCTGATCGAGCTCGGCGTCAAGCCAGGCCCCGAGATGGGAACGATCCTCGAAGAACTGGATGATGCCCATCGCGAGAGTGAAGTGACCGATCGCGAGAGTGCCATCGCCTGGGTGAAGGCGCGCCTCGAAGGGCAGCAGTGAAGTGTTGCGGTACGGGTACATCACCAATGGGCTCACCGATCACAGCCTCGACCAGGCGATCGAGTTACTGGCGAGGCACGGATATCGAGGAATAGGAATCACGCTTGATCATCAACATCTCGATCCGTTTCAGGTCAGCGACGAACAGTTGACGAAAATTCGGGATCGGTTGGAGTCTGCGGGGCTGGAACCGGTCATCGAAACGGGAGCACGGTACGCTCTGGATCCGCAGCGCAAGCATTGGCCTTCGATGGTCAGTGCTGAACTTTCTGATCGCCAGCGTCGTATCGACTATTACCTGCGTGCCATCGAAATCGCGAGCAGCATCGGGGCCAGGACGGTGAGCCTGTGGAGCGGGGCTCCCGGCGAAGGCTTTGACAGAGATACAGCGCGTCAGCATCTTCTCGATTCTCTGGTCACGGTTGTCGAGGCTGCTGCGAACAGTTCGGTTCAAATCGGATTTGAACCGGAACCGGGGATGCTGATCGAGAGCCTCGATGATTGGCGCTGGTTATCTGGCGAGATCTCGCATGCTGCGCTTCGATTGACCATCGATCTCGGGCATCTGGCGGTAACCGAGCGGCAATCACCAGCGGCTGCCCTGTCATCGGTGATCGATCAGGTGATCAATGTCCATATCGATGACTGCAAGAATCGGGTCCATGAGCATCTGCCTCTGGGAGCAGGAGAGATCGATTTCGAACCACTCTTGCAGATTTTACTCGAAACCGGATACGGTGGTGTGGCCCTGGTCGAACTGTCGCGGGATGCCCACAGGGCGCCGGAACTGGTCGAGCAGTCGATTCGTTTTCTCAGGGAAGCGGAGGGGCAGGGAACTGACTCGTCTCATCGAGCGGGGGAATCGAGTTGAGCGACTCCAAATGGTTCGAAGTCATCTCGACGGCGATCCGCAATCCGAGCCTCGATCACCAGCGATCGGTCTTCACCAATCGAACTCTGCGTTTCGATTACATCCAGGCGGTTGGATTTGACTTCGATCACACCCTGGCAGTCTACAACTCCAAGGCTCTCGATGACCTCGCCGAACAGATGGTGGCCAGGAAACTGGTCGAGGAGGAGGGGATTCCCGAACAGTGGTTCGAGGAGGTGCCTGACCCATCCTTTGCACGCAAGGGATTGATCCTCGATCTGGATGAAGGAGTGATCCTCAAAACCGATCGCTATGGTCATGTGCTGCGTGCATTTCACGGTCGCAAAAAATTGACGGTTGGCGAGAAGCGCAAGCTGTACGGTGACCGCGACGTGATTCCACACAGCCCCGGGGACGATCGATTCATTCAGGTCGATCACGCCTTCAGCCGCCCGGAGATATTACTCTGGACCGGGCTGGTCGGGCACACCGAAGCGGGCGAGCGCCGTCGATTGTGGGAACGAATTCGCCATCATACCGATACCATCCATCGCGATGGTTCGCTCAAGGATGTCATCACCGCGAATCCATCCGATTTCATCGTGCCTGACCCGAGAACCGAGGCATTACTGACGCACCTTCGCGACATCGGCAAGAAGGTGTTTTTGCTGACCAACAGTGAATGGGAATACACCGCCAGCATGATGGGTACGGTGTTGGGTCGCGGCGATGAAGCCGATGACAGCTGGCTGCAGCTGTTCGATCTGGTAGTTGTCGAGGCCAACAAGCCCAGCTACTTCTCCGCTTCCAACAAGATGGCGGCTGAGCCCGGTCCAAAATCCGGTGTTCTGCGCGGTGGCAACCTGGCCGAGATGGAGCAGGCGATCGGCGTCAGTGGTCCGGAAGTGCTGTACGTGGGCGATCACATCTACTCCGATCTGATCTCGTCGAAGAAGAATGTGTACTGGCGAACGATGCTGGTGGTACCAGAACTACAGGAAGAACTATCGATCCAGGAGACGTTGCCCGGCATTGTCCGACAGCTGAAGGAAGTGGATGAGCGCCGAATCTCGATGGAACGAGAAGTGATGCACTGGAAGGCGATGGAGCACGCGCTCAAGGAGATCAAGACCGACGTCTCCGAGGAGCGGAGGGAGCTCAAGAAGTTACGCACCGAGTGCGCCATCGCCAGAAAACAGGCCACCGATACGCTCAAGGATTTTATCCGTCAGAGGGAGAGTCTTCGTTCTCGATTGAGTACCGCGACCAATAGCCAGTGGGGCAGCCTGTTCCGCGCCGGTAGCGAGTTGACCTATTACGGTCGTCAGCTCGAAGACTTCGCCTGCACCTATACCAGCCGTGCCACCAACCTGATGTTCTATCCACCCAATCACTACTTCCGCTCACCGATGGACTACCTGCCGCACGAACTGGAGTCGATGTAGAATTCTACTGTTGCTAGAGCTGCGTAAATTGTTGATGGCGATGCAATGTGTGGAAGATCCCAGAGAAGCACCAGGCTGTATGCCTATGCACCGGATTCGAGAGCATAATGACCATGGACACGGCAAGTGTTTTTGACCGATCAGAGATCAAAGGTGCCATCCTCAGTGACCAGCAATACAACTTCATCCTGGGAGCGGTGTTGTGCTGGGGATTTGCCCTCAACTGGTTGATCGTCCGTACCGTCGATCCACGTTGGGTCGTTGCTGCGATGCC
>JAYZTT010000014.1:0-50663 GCA_036125855.1 Planctomycetota bacterium | reverse complement strand
ATCCATCAGCAACGCGACGATCAATTCACATCCATCGCCATCATCCGGGTCGTCATCGACCTGGACTGCGAGATATTCGACCCCAACCTGATCAAGAATCGATCCGTTGAACTCCCAGGAGTCCTCGTGGATCGTCAAGTTGCAGTCGTAGCAGATGGTGAAGGTGAAACCCTGGATGTAGTCATCGTCATCTTTGTAGAAGAAGCAGAGATCACCGGTTTGACCGTGATAGGCGTAGTTTCCAGCATCCTCATCGAAGTGAGTTTCCATCCACAGGGTGGTGTCTTCAGCCGGTACTGCGACAGGAGTACAGGTGAAGGTGCCGTCCTCTCTGCCCGGAGTTATCGAAAGTCCACCAACCACGATCACGTTATCGAGTGCCGGAGATCCCAGCGCCCCGTTTACCAGTGTCAGATCACTGGTCTCTGCAGCTGGCTCCGGATCTCCCTCGGTATAGATGTTCGAGTTATTGGGGACATATGTGTAGGAGGCGAGATGGACATCATTTCCCTGAGGAATGGTTTGACCATCAAAGGGTGGCGAGAAATCGAGTACGACTCCCAGAGTGCCGCCATTTTCATAGATGTTAGAAATCTCAAACTCAGCACCAGCAGCGTCTGCAGCTGCTCCCTTTGCAATGGCCAGTAGCGTGATGACAGTAGGATCGTGCGTCATGGCAGTAACATATCCCTGAACGCCGCCAAGGCTGTTATCGAGCAAGATTCTGGCATCGCCCGTGGTGTCAAACCCATCTGCAGGTGCGGAAGAATCTTCAGCCTTCATCGTCGCCGGAGGTGGCTCGAGGAGCGTCAACGTTCCACCGTTCAATCCAAGACCGTCCGAAGCACCTATCGAGAGTCCACCTTGCACGATGATGTTGTCCAGCGGAGGACTATTCAGAGTTCCATCACTGAAATCAAAAGCCACTGTTTCTGAACCGGCACCCGTATCCACAATTTCTGTGGGAGTTACGGTGATCACGGCGAGACTCTGGCCAGATCCTGCTGGAATCGTGTGGCCATCAAACTCGGGCTCCGAATCCAGGACGACGCCGATGGTGAAGCCGCCAGGTAGGATTTCCGAAACGACGAACTCCGCATTATTGTCATCCGTTGCCGTACCTGCGGTGGACACGTCGGTGATCAGGACTTTCGAATCATCGTAAGCCACTGCAGCGACATAGCCCTCCGTGGGTTCGGTTGAATCGAGTGACAGGGTCATACTGGCGGGGGCCAATCCCTGAGTTTCGGCGTCACTCATGCTGAAAGACTGCTGAGCTGAAGCCATCGAAGTACATAAGAGCGAAATTACGGCAATTTGAACTGACCACAATTTAGCGTTTGTTACTGTGAGATCCATGATCTCCTCCCTTGACATAGAACAGGGGACTGATGTCGAAGTAAATAACCAAAAACCATTCCTTGCCGACGATTAACCCCCAAGGGGACACCGGCTAACATTTAAATAAACACCACGTAGGACCAAAGCAGGTGAATAATTGGACCTATCGGTCCTCTGCTTTATGTTCTTACCTTGGCTATCAAATCGTGGACCGGCGAGAATGTCAAGCGACTAATGTCGCAATTGTCTTCTATTAGTTAAGTCATGATGTGTATATACTAAAAGAGGTATTAGGAAGTTCTGTAAGTCAAGAAATCCTGTTGTTACCGGATGCAAACGGGAGCTCCAGGTTCCCATCGTGTGGCAACCCCCCGCACTATCTTGTCGTGAATCACCCGGTGGCCCCTCAAGGGGAACGATTCGCTCCGCAGGCGCCCCGTCTGGAGGGAGTGCGGCAAATTAGACAGGAAAAGGACGGGAGACAACTGGTCGTTGATAATCCGGGGAGTTCGCCGACTCGCTAGTCAGACTATTTATCTGTTTCTTTCACCGAACCATCCGCAGGTTCCGGATCTTCAGTGGACTTCTCCGCAGATTCCGACTCCTCGCTGGCTTCTTCAGCAGCTGGATCAGAGCCATCTTCCTGCTCTGTATCGAGATTCTCGATCACCACCAGATCGCCACTCTCCGCTTCTGGTACCGGATCAGTCTCCTCTGCAGTCTGCTCCTCGTCAGCAGCAGATTCGGGCGCTGCTGCCTGGGCCTCTTCTTCGCTCGATTGCGGCGCTTCAGAAGGCTCCTGGTCATTCTCGTCGGCCACTGCCTGCGCCTCATCATCGGCGCTGACCTCGGTGTCAGAGGCTTCAGGTTCTTGCGATTCTTCCACCGAGTCTGCCACGATTGATGGGTCCGTTGCAGCGGCTACCGCAGCACCCTGATGGCGACGATCACCCTCTGGATATTCGTCATCTTCACGGACATAGCCAAGATAGGCTCGAACTGAAGCATCACCAAGACGCGGTTTGACCAGCCGTAACAGACGGGTGTATCCCCCGGGCCGCTCCTTGTAGTAGGGACCGATCTCATCGAACAGTAGTTGAACCAGCTTGCGATCACCAATAAGGCTCATCGCTCGGCGAATGTTGTGCACACACTTGGTTCTCGACAGGGAGATCAATTTCTCGACCCTGGGTTGGATAAATTTCGCCTTGCTCCGGGTGGTCACGATGTGACCTTTACCCTGCCACTCTATGATGAGAGAGCGCATGAGGTTCTTGGCGAGAGCCTTCCGGTGGCTACTCGTCCGATTCAGTTTCTTTCCCGCAACACGGTGACGCATCGAATCTCTCCGCTATTCTGTCCCGGCTTATCCGTGGACCTGTCCCAGCTCAAGGTTGAGAACCACCAGTTTCGCCTTCAGCTCTTCCAATGAAGTCTGCCCAAAGTTTCGGATTCGCAATAGATCATCCTCACGAAGGCGTACCAATTCACGCAATGAGGAGATGTTCATCGATTCGAGACAGTTCGATGCTCTCACGGAAAGCTCCAGCTGAGAGATCGGCATGTCGAGAATCAAACGAAGTTCTTCGTCCTCGTCGTCGGGAAGGGCGATCTCGGGAATCCGCGGCTGTAGCACCTCAGAACCGAGTTCGAAGTATTTCACAACAGGGGTCAGATGCTTACGCAAAATCTTTCCTGCTTCCACCAGGACACTGTCGGGTTCGGCGATTCCGGTGGTCCAGATCTCAAGCAGCAGCTTGTCATAATTGGTCAACTGGCCAACGCGCGTCGATTCAACGCTGTAACGAACCCGGGTGACCGGTGAAAAGGTCGAATCGAGCCAGATCCTGCCAATTTCCTTGCGATCTCCCGCATTTTCACTGGCCGTCACATATCCACGGCCAACACGGGCCACGAGAACTGCCGAGAACTCCACATTCTGAGTCAAGGTGGCAATTACCTGACTCGGGTTGTGAATCACAACTTCTTCGCCGTGCTCGATGTCTCCCGCTGTAATGGGACCTACCCCGGACTTCCTGATGGAGAGTTCTGCCTCTTCCACACCACGAAGTTCAACCAGGACTTGCTTGAGATTGAGCACCACATGGGAGATGTCTTCCAGGACACCATCCTTGGTCGCAAACTCATGATCAACACCATCGATACGGGCCTCTACCAGAGCAGATCCCTCGATGGACGAAAGCAAGACTCTACGAAGGCTATTGCCTACAGTGTGGCCAAAGCCTCTCTCAAAGGGCTCAATCGTGAATTTCCCGTAATTACCGGTGCTTGTTTCGTTGTCACATTCAACCCGATTCGGCAATTCGAACTCACGCCAGCGAACTCGCATCGACATGGAATGGGCTCCCTTCTCGCGGTGCCAGGGCCTTTCAGGCACTCGACACGGCAAGGATTATTAGCTCGAGAATTCAGCTCCCTAGCGGGAACTAAATTCGACGATGTACGCTTCTTGGATCGGTATTGCGACATCCTCGCGTGCAGGAAACCGCGCTACCGTACCCTTTAACTCTTTGGCATCTAAAGTAAGCCACTCAGGAACTGATCGCCCCTGTTGCCCCTCAAGCCTCTCCCTCGCCAAGGACTCGCTCTTTTTACGAGTTTTTGGCGCAATGACATCCCCGACTTTGACCAGATGGGAAGAAACATCGAGCTTACGGCCATTAACGGTTACATGACCATGAGCAACAAACTGGCGCGCCTGACTACGACTTTCAGCAAACCCGAGCTGGAAAACTACGTTGTCCAATCTCCGCTCGAGAAGGATCAACAAATTCGACCCCGTGTTTCCACGAAGACGATCTGCCTCAGCAAAATATTTCCTGAACTGTCTCTCCAGAACCCCGTATATCCGCTTGGCCTTCTGCTTTTCACGCAACCGAACGCCATACTCTGAAGGACGACCGCGACGGAATCCGTGCATTCCTGGCGGATAACCGCGCTTGGCGATGGCGCACTTCGCCGTGTGACAGCGAGCGCCTTTCAGGAAAAGACGATCTCCGTCCCGGCGACAGAGCCTGCATTTGGGTCCGAGGGTACGTGCCATCTACTATCTCCTCCTCAAACCCGACGACGCTTACGGGGACGACAACCATTGTGAGGAAGCGGAGTGACGTCTTCGATCGCCAAAATTTCCAACCCGCTGGACTGGATGGCCCGTATCGCTGATTCACGCCCAGGTCCTGGACCTTTTACCCGCAAATCCACCTGGGTCACCCCCATCTTCTTGGCCATTGCTGCACAGTTCTCTGCAGCCCTCTGAGCGGCAAAGGGCGTCGATTTACGACTCCCCTTGTAGCCAACGGTTCCACCACTTTGACTCATGAGGGCATTACCCTCTGCATCGGTCAGGGAAATAATCGTGTTGTTAAAGGTCGATTTGATGTGAACGACCCCACGCGAGATATTTCTGCGGACCTTCTTCGCTGCCTTCGCCAATTCAATGTCTCCGATTCAGAGGTGATTACTTCTTCTTCTTCGCCACAGCACGAGCTGGACCCTTTCGGGTCCGGGCATTCGTACGAGTGTTCTGCCCACGAACCGGGAGTCCTCTCCGATGACGAATACCCCGGTAGCTAGCAATCTCTTTCAATCGAGTGATGTTGTCCTGGACCTGACGTCTCAACTGGCCCTCAACAACATAGGAGTTCTGGATCACAGTGGTGATCCGACTCACTTCGTCTTCACTGAGGTCTCGCGCTTTCACTGCCGGATCGATGCCTGCCCCCTGGCAAATCTGCATCGAAGAACAGTTCCCAATCCCAAAGATGTAGGTCAGCGCTATGTGCGTGCGCTTATTCGGTGGGATGTCAACACCCTGAATCCTTGGCATCCGTTCGACCCGGCCCTACTACTTCACCTTCCAGCACGTGATCAACACGACCAGAATATAAAGATGGTTCTATTTACCCTGTCTTTGCTTATGACGTGGGTTCACGCAGATGATACGCAGAACTCCCTTGCGACGGATCAGTTTGCAGTTCTCGCAGATCCGTTTCACGGAAGCACGCACCTTCATCGCGACCTCTCTTCTTCACTACAGAGAAAAAAATGACTGACCCGGGAACCAGATCCAGGGAGCCACGCCAATCCTCTCTGACCCAAAACTCCCCTCCTGACGAACCAAGACCTGATACGGTCGCCGAACACGAACGGCACCGAACCGATCCAGCAGAACCGGAACCACGGTCATGGTCCCATGACCGGAATCTCAGATCCCGCCCAGTGCGGACAGGGGGAAGCGAAGACTATACTGATAGGGCCGGTCTAGCGTCAAGTCGCTATCTTGCTATTTCCACGATATTTCCGACTTTTTCGTGGGGCCCGGAAGGCGCGCCTGGGCGTTACTGACCGGGGGTTCCGGAAACGGGCGGCCAGCGTTCCCCAGGGCCCAGGGTGAGTACTCTCGGCCCGTCATCGGTCACCGCGACGGTATGTTCACAATGGGCCGATACTCCTCCATCTGCGGTCACAACCGTCCACCCGTCCTCCAGGGTCCTGACCACACCAGTACCCGCATTGACCATCGGTTCAATCGCCAGGACCAATCCAGAGCGCAATTCAAGGTCATTACGACGTAACACAGGACTAACAAAGTTGGGAACCTGAGGCTCTTCGTGCATCTGACGGCCGATCCCATGACCGACGAAGTTTTCGACCAACCCGAGCCTCGATTCGCGAATTACCGCCTCGATGGCTCCGATCAGCCCGACCAGAGTGTTGCCCGGACAGGCTCCTGCAATTCCGGCCGCCAGGGCGCGACGACAGACACTCAGGACTTGCCGGGAGGTGTCATCCCCTTCACCGATCTGAAATGTCCGGGCGGAATCACCGCAGAAGCCCTCGAACTCGATCCCGATATCGACGCTGACCAGGTCATTCTCCGCGATGAATCGCTCACCCGGGATGCCATGAACCACCTCTTCATTGACCGAAATACAGCTATGAGCCGGGAAGCCGTTGTACCCCAGGAACAGTGGCTTCCCCCCCATCTCGAGAACCGAATCTCGGACCGCGTCATCGATTTGCTGGGTGGAGGTGCCTGCTTTGATCAGGGGAGCAATCGTTTGAAAGGTACGAGCGACCATTTCACCGGCCACCGCCATCCGCTCAATTTCGCGGGCAGATTTGTAGTGAATCACGGGGTTTGTCCCAGAGCCTCTCTCAGAGCAATACTGACCGCTTCGATGGTCACCGAACCGTCAACGACCGCCAACAGATCCTGGTCTCGATAGTGTTCGACCAGTGGATCGGTCTCGCGGCGATACACCTCAAGGCGGTTGAGGATCGCCTCCTCAGCATCGTCACTGCGCTGGTAGAGGTCACACTCTTCACCAGAGCCGGCACCGCAGGACCCGGAAGCAGGGGCGAACTCGACATGATAGGTATCTCCACAACGGCGACAGACCCTGCGTCCCCCGAGGCGCCGAACGACTTCCGATTCTGAACACTCAAAGTACACCACCCGGTCAAGGGCGAGTTCCAGTTCACCGAGCAGTGCAGCCAAAGCCGCTGCCTGATCGAGGTTTCGGGGATATCCATCGAGAAGCCAACCGCCGGTCGCATCGGGTTCAGAGATACGATCCTGAACCAATCGAAGCACCACTGAATCGGGTACCAGTTCTCCGGCATCCATGAATGTCTTCGCTTCGAGGCCAGTCTCGGTGCCCTTTTCCAGGGCCTCCCTCAGCAGAGCTCCCGTCGAGATATGGGGAATCGAGAGCTCGGTAGCGAGTCCCGCGGCTTGGGTACCTTTTCCAACACCAGGGGGACCGAGGAATACCAGGCGCACCGGCTATTGGCCTTTCATACCCACTCCCGACTTCTTCCGTCGAGGAGCAACGAAGCCTTCGTACTGACGCGCCAGCAATTGAGCCTCAATTTTATCGACAAGATCGAGAGCAACACCGACCACGATCAGGATCCCGGTTCCGCCAAGCATCTGCGCGGCAAACGAGTCCACGCCCAGTTCCGAGGTGACAAGCATCGGGATCAAAGCGATGACGGACAGGAACACGGCACCCGCCAGGGTAATCCTGGAAAAGACCTGCTGAAGGTACTCCGCAGTCCGATGGCCGGGACGGATTCCTGGCACGAAGGAACCATGCTCCTTCATGTTGCTGGCAATCTCGACGGGGTTGTAATACAGCGAGGTCCAGAAGTAGGTGAAGAACAAGATCATCATGACGTAGAGAGTCATGTACCAGAAGCTGCCAAAGGCCAGCAGTTGAGACAGAGTATTCAGCCCCAGCACTCCCAGCAACATCCCCGGAATCATCAGCAACGACTGGGCGAAGATGATCGGCAGCACGCCGGCGCTATTGACTCGAATCGGCATGTAGTGCCGCTGTCCACCAGCTCCTCTGACCGTACGAGCATTTTGAATCGGAATCCTACGTTGCCCCTTGGTGATAAAGACCACCGCTGCAACCACCGCCAGGAAGAATCCGACCAGAGCCAGGATTTTCAGGACGAAGAAGGGACGACCCTCCGGCTCCAGTTGTCCCCACTGGGCGCCGAACGACAGGATACTGGCCGGGAAGGATGAGACGATTCCCGCCATGATCATCAAGGAGATTCCGTTTCCGATGCCGTTCTCGGTAATCTTTTCACCAAGCCACATCAAGAACAGAGTTCCAGCTGTCAGCACCATCACCTGCAACAAACCGATGGCGAATCCGCTCTCGGAGATCGACTGTCCATTGACTCCAGAATCGGGACTGGCAACCCACTGCACCACCAGCAAGGACTGGATCAAGCACAGCAGCACCGTTGAGTATCGAGTCCAACGATTGATGACTTTACGCCCGGATTCTCCCTCTTTTTGAAGTTCTTCCAGTTTCGGGAATACCTTCGTCATCAGCGAGAAGATGATGGAGGCGCTGATGTAGGGCATGATCCCCAGGGAGAAGACCGCTGCCTGACTCAAAGCACCACCGGTCAGCATGCTGGTCATCGCGATGAAGTTGAGCAATCCATCGGAGTTCTGTTGTGCGTTCTCCTTCACCGAATCGAGCACCTCGAGACGCACTCCTGGCAGATAGATATGAAAACCTATCCGGTAGATCGCTAACGCCATGATGGTGAAGAACAACCGACGCCGAAGATCTGCTATCGCCAGAATATTGGAAATCGCCTGAAACATTAAGCTCCCCTAGACCGTCCTAGCTTCCCCACCCAAACCCTCAATCTGTTCGCGAGCAGCCTTGCTGAATCGAGCAGCCTCGACCACCAGCTTCCGCTCTAACTTACCAGATCCAAGGATTTTAAGGCGCGAATGACGCTTCCTTACCAACCCATGGGTCGCCAGGTAATCAAGATTGACGACCGGTACATCTTCGGTGATCTGGTTCAGATCGCCAAGATTAATGATGTCGTAGGAAACTCTGAAACGCACGTTGCTGAAGCCGCGCTTCGGGAGACGCTGGAATAGAGGCGTTTGGCCCCCTTCAAATCCACGCTTCTTGCTCCAACCGGAGCGGGAATGGGCACCGTTATGGCCCCTTCCGGCGGTTTTTCCGCCGCCAGCAGCGTGACCACGTCCAACTCTTTTACGGCTCCTGTACTTATCGGCCCTCAGGTTGAGTTCGTAGAGGTTCATGTCAACGTCACTCCCCTCAGCTTCTCCACCTGCTCATTGGTGCGAAGCCTCATCAACCCCTCGAGGGTAGCCTTCACAACGTTGAGTGGATTGTTGCTTCCATATTGCTTGGTCAACACATCGTGGACCCCGGCACACTCAAGAACGGCGCGAACCGCGGCCCCGGCAATCACACCGGTTCCCGGAGAGGCGGGCAACATCCGGACACGTGATGTACCCGAATCGCCTAACACCTCGTGAGGAAGTGTTGTTCCCTTGAGATGAATGTCATTCATCTTGCCACGAGCGTCCTTGAATGCCTTCTCCAGCGCTCCCTGTACTTCCTTCGCCTTGCCAAAGCCGATCCCGACCTTACCCTTTTTATCTCCGAGTACGATCAGCGCACTGAAGGACATCCGTCGCCCACCTTTAACGGTTGCTGCGACTCGATTGATTTTGACAACCCGCTCTTCGTACCTTGGACCGTCATCATCATCTCGTCCTCGACCGCCGCGGCCACCTCGACCACCACGGCCACCACGGCCACCACGGCCGCCACCACGACCACCAGGGCCGCCTCGACCACCAGGACCACCGTCTCTACCGCGACCTCCACGTCCTCCTCCCTGTTGAGGGAAAGGAGCAGGAGTATCAGCAGATTTAGCTGTATCGGTTGCGCCTTCGGCCGGGGCAGCTGGAGACTCCTTCGATTCCGGAGTCGCCTCGGCAGCAGCTTCAGTTTCTGCGCTCTTCTTTTCTTCTTCGGACATACCTTAGACCTCGATGCCTTCCTTGCGCAGAGCCTCGGCAACCGCCTGGACCCGGCCGTGGTACTTGTATCCATTCCGATCAAAGGCAAGCAGGGAAATACCCTTCTCCTTCAAGCGGCTCGCGAGCAATACACCTACATCCGTAGCGCCTTTGATGTTGCCAGAATTCTTGGCATTCCCTTCGGCGCCTTCTTTCGTCAGGGAAGAGGCACTGGCGAGAGTCACCCCTTCCATATCGTCAATCACCTGACAGTAGATATGCTTCGCGCTCCTGAAAACCGTAAGCCGTGGACGACTTGCAGTCCCAGAGAGTGTCTTTCTTATGTGGCGTCGTCTCCGTTGACGACGAGCCAACTTTTTATTTGCTGCACGCATTTTCGAGTTCTCCCGTAGGTTATGCGCCGAAGTTCTTGGCCTGCTTACGTCTAACGGCTTCGTCCTTGTATCGAATCCCCTTGCCCTTGTAGGGTTCAGGGGGCCGAATCGCACGGATCTCAGCGGCAAACTGGCCGACCTTCTGCTTATCTACGCCTTTCACAATGACCTTTGTCGCCTCAGGACATTCACACTCGACACCCTCGGGCAACTGCAACTCAACTGGATGGCAAAAACCGATCGCGAGCACCAGCTTCTTCCCCTGCAACTTGGCATTGTAACCAACGCCAACGATTTCAAGAGCACGGGAATAACCTTCCGTCACACCAATGACCATGTTTCGCACCAGTTGCCTCGCCGTGCCATGCATCGACCGGGCGATTCGCTCCTGTGTACGGCGTCCGACATGGACAGAGTTATCCTCGACAGAAATTTCTATCGAAGAATGACAGTCCCACGAGATCTCTCCCTTGGGGCCCTTCACGTTGACCGTATCACCATTGACAGCAACGGTAACACCGGAGGGGATCGCCACAGGTTGACTTCCAAGTCTTGACATTGCTTTCCCCTTCCTAGTACACGCGGCAGAGGACTTCACCACCGACATTTCGCTGGCGAGCCTCGCTATCGCTGAGAATACCCTGGGAGGTCGATACCACCATGATCCCCTGACCCTCCCGGACAACGGGAAGATCGGCAACAGAGCTGTAAACCCTGCAACCGGGCTTGGAGATCCGATCGATTCTGCGTATTACCTGTTCTCCCTCAGGACCAAATTTCAACTCGACGGAGAGTGACTTGGTGGGAATCTCCCCATCGACCTGGTAATCCGCAATGAAGCCCTCACGCTTGAGGGTCATCAGGATCTGCTCCTTGATGCGGGAATACGGCGCTTGAACCGAGGAACGGCCCAGAACATTTACGTTGCGGATCCGGGTCAACAAATCCGCAATCGGGTCAGTCATGCTCATTCTATCGAACTCCTTCGCTCCTGGCGTGACGCGCACGCTGGTGAGCCATGGAACCTAGTAACTTACTTATCTACCAACTTGCCTTGCGAACGCCTGGGATTTCTCCCTTGGATGCCATGTTCCGGAAGCAGATCCGACAGATTCCAAACTTCCGGTAGTAAGCACGCGGACGTCCACACAGGTGACACCGGTGATATGCCCTTGTCGAAAACTTAGGCTCCAGCTTCTGTTTGTTGATCAGGGCTTTTCTCGCCAAAGCCTATCCTCTTATTTCTTTTTGAACGGGAATCCAAATTCTGAAAGCAGAAAATGCGATTTCTCGTCATCCGAATTCGTGATGGTAATGCAGATGTTCATCCCCTGCAGGAACTCAACATCGTCCGTACGCAGTTCAGGAAACACCAGCTGGTCAGTGAGACCCATCGAGAAATTCCCGCGACCATCAAAAGCGGTCGAGGAGACTCCGCGGAAGTCTCGTACACGCGGTAAAACCACGGATATGAGACGATCAAGGAACTCATACATGTGGCTATCACGCAAAGTGACCTTGCAACCGATGGCGTTCCCATCGCGCAGGTGGAAGTTTGCAATCGACTTTCGAGCCTTGGTCACCACCGGACGCTGCCCCGTGATCAGGGCCAGTTCCTGAGTAGCCGCCTCGAGACGCTTCTTGTTTTCGAGCGCCTTGCCGACACCGCGATTGACGACGATTTTCCCTAGCTTCGGGCTACACAGAGCATTCCCGATGCCATATTTCTCCCGAATCTTCGGAAGAATCTGCTCGTCGTACATGGTCTTCAATCTTGACATCTTATTTTTCCCGTGCCGGTTTATACCGGCTCTCCACTCTTGACGGAAACCCGGACCTTCTTGCCGTCTCCATCGATTTTCATTCGAATGCGAGTCGGCTTACCACTCTTGGGATCGACCAGAAGCACATTGGAGACGTCCAGCGCCGCTTCCAGCTGGATACGACCACCCTGAGGATGCTTCTGACTCTTCCGCAGGTGCTTGTAGACCATGTTCACGCCCTGGACCGTGATCCGACGCGAACTCCGGTCGACGCGTAACACCTTGCCACGCTTCCCTTTCTCGGCACCGCTGACAACCTCCACGAGATCGCCACTCTTCAGCCGGGACATCTCCATCGCCTCTCTTTAGCCCTCACACCACTTCTGGCGCAAGGCTAATAATTTTCATGTAGTTCTTCTGACGCAATTCGCGCGCCACGGCACCAAAAATTCGGGTGCCCTTTGGATTTCCATCGTTATCGACAATCACCACAGCGTTGCGATCAAACCGGACATAGGATCCATCTTTACGGCGGATCCTTTTTTTCGTTCGAACGATGACCCCTCGGATCACCGATCCAGTTTTGATTTCACTGGAAGGGATCGCTTTCTTGACCGAGCAAACGATCACATCGCCAACGTGCGCAAACTGACGCTTACTGCCGCCAAGCACTTTGATGCACATCACCTTCTTGGCACCACTGTTGTCAGCTACATCGAGTTGGGTTTGCATCTGAATCATGCTTCACCCTCCTCGATTTCCACTACGGTATCTTCCGGATTCGGTGCGTCATCTCTGGGAGCCATCCGGATGATCTTGACCAGTTCCCAGCGTTTCAATTTTGACAGGGGACGACACAACACCAGTTCGACGAAATCTCCAACATGAGCCTGTTCCGTCTCATCGTGGGCGTAGTACTTGGTGTATTTACGTATGTATTTGTGATATTTCCGATGCCTTACCAGACGCTCCGTCTTGACCACTAACGTCTTTGACATCGAATCACTGATCACCATCCCGCGTACGGTCCGACGGATTTTTTCCGCCGTCTTCGAGGAACTATCGGGAGCATCGTCCTGAACGATATTGGCTTCTTCGTTCATCCTCAGGCCTCCTGATCCCCGGCGCTGGCGCGCTCACTGGCTCTTTCTCTTATTACTGTATTCATCCGCGCAATATCTTTTCGCATTTCACGAAGATCCCCGGCTCTCTGGGTTTCTTCGTTGGAGGCCTTGAGCCGGATCTTGAACAGGCCTTCTCGCCTCTTCCTGATCTCAATTTTGAGATCTTCATCCGGCAGCTGGCGTATTTCGCTAACTTTCATACTGTCGGTCTCCTGCCCACCATCCGTGTCCCCAAACCGAGCTTGTGAGCGATTCGGTTACAGGCCAGGCGAGCCGTTTCCATCGGCGCACCCTGAATCTCGAACAGAATCTGGCCCGGGCGAATTACCGCACACCAGAATTCCGGTTCTCCCTTACCCTTACCCATTCGAGTTTCGGCAGGGGTAGCCGTGATCGGTTTGTCAGGAAAAATTCGGATGTGAATCCTTCCTGTATCTCCGAGAGCACGGTTACCGGCGACACGACCCGCTTCAATCTGGGTGGCTGTAATCCACCCAGGCTCCAGAGCGGCGAGACCGTATTCACCGATGTGAACAAAGTTTCCTCGGGTAGCGTTGCCGCGTACTCGTCCGCGCTGGACTTTTCTACGCTTGACGCGCTTGGGCATCATTGCCATGACGCACGCTTCCCTTCTTGCTCTTCTCTTCCATCACTTCACCTCGGTAAACCCAGGTTTTCACCCCGATGATTCCGTAGGTGGTTCTTGCTTCGGAAAATCCGTAATCCACATCGGCCCGCATCGTCGACAGCGGAATGCTTCCATCGGAACTCTGTTCGGTCCGGGCAATTTCAGCACCACCGAGACGACCAGAAAGCATGATCTTCACGCCCTTTGCACCGGACTCCATGGTGACTCGCACCATCTGCTTGAGAACCCGACGGAAAGGCATGCGACGACGCAACTGATCAGACACGTTTTCTGCCAGCAACTGGGCATTCAGATCGGGATTCTGTACCTCTTTGATGTTGAGATTCAGATCCGCCTCTTTACCAACGATCATCTGCAAATCTTCGCGGAGTTGCTCCACCTTGGCACCACGCTTACCGATGACTACACCCGGGCGAGCCGCATGGAGATGAATCGTCACGTGATGACCACTGCGCTCAATCTCGATTTCTGGAATCCCCGCCGAATAGAACTCATGCTTGATGTAGTTCCGAATTCTGTGGTCCTGGACCAGCAAGGGACCGAAGTCCTTCTTGTTGGCGTACCAGCGCGACGACCAGTTGCGCGTGATTCCAAGGCGTAGACTCGTGGGTCTGACCTTATGTCCCATGGAGCTAGTTACCCTTCTTCGCGGTTGCGCTGACTTCACCGCGATCAGCAAGAACAATATTGATGTGAGAAGTCCGCTTCAGGATTGGATATGCCATACCCCGCGCCCTCGGTCGCCAACGCTTCATCGTCGGTCCTTCGTTCACCGTCGCACGTAAAATCACCAGGTTCTCGGAGTTGGCTCCGCCCTCCTGGATGGCATTGTGCAGTGCTGACTTGACCACCTTGGCGATCATCGGAGCCGCTCTCCGGTCGCTGAATCTCAGCATATCCAGAGCCGCCTCCACAGGCTTATTACGCACCTGATCGATCACGTAACGAGCCTTACGCGCAGTGATTCGCGCATATCTGTGACTCGCTCTGTATTCCATGACCATCGATCCCTCACCTCCGGGTTCAGGCACCTCATGGTGCGCCAACCCGACCTCTTACCTAGTTCTTACCGTGTCCACCAATTTTGCGGGTCAAACTGAACTCGCCCAGTTTGTGCCCCACCATGTTCTCAGAGACCTGGACCGATTTGAAATCCTTGCCGTTATGGACAAGAAACGTCTGCCCCACAAACTCGGGGCTGATCGTGCATGCACGCGACCACGTCTTGATGGGCTCCGTGGAACCCGCCTCGATGTTCTTTTGCACCTTCTTCAACAGTCTCAGGTCCACAAAGGGACCCTTTTTCAAGGATCTACCCATATCTATTTCTTCTTCCGATGTCTCACGATGCTCTTGTTACTCGGCTTGCCAGGACTACGAGTCTTCCCACCCTTGGAAAGCACTCCCGTTGCAGAACAAGGATGACGCCCGCCAGCGGTACGACCTTCGCCGCCGCCCATCGGGTGAGCGACAGGGTTCTTGGCGGTTCCACGAACCTTCGGACGTCTTCCGAGCCAGCGAGCCCGCCCCGCTTTACCCAGCTTGACGAGGTTGTGATCCTCGTTACCCACTATTCCAACCGTTGCACGACAGGAAATATTCACCTGCCGGATCTCACCAGAGGGAAGTACCAGGGTCGCGACCTTGCCCTCGCGCGCCAGGAACTGTGCAGATCCGCCAGCGGATCGAACCAGTTTCGCACCTTGACCCGGCACCAGCTCGACATTGTGCACCGACAACCCCACCGGGATATCGGCCAATATCAGGGCGTTACCCGGCTTCGGCTCGGCCCCAGGTCCAGAGCTGACCTGATCTCCCACGCTCAGCCCTCTGGGAGCCAGGATGTATCGTTTCTCTCCATCAGCATAATGGAGCAGAGCAATCCTGGCGGTCCGATTCGGATCGTACTCGATGGTCGCGACGCGAGCTGGAACCCCGTCCTTATTGCGACGGAAATCGATACGACGATAGAGACGCTTATGCCCACCACCTCGATTCTTCGAGGTGATGTGTCCCTGGTTATTTCGACCGCCAGTCTTGTGCAATGGTTCGCACAAGGACTTCTCCGGACGCTTCGCCGTGATCTCTTTAAAATCAGAGACCGAAGCATTCCTCCGCCCAGGAGAGATTGGCTTGTATTTGCGGACGCCCATGCCGTCCCCATCTCCTTCGCCGATTCAATCATCGGCATTGTTGTTTCTCGGCCAGGATCAAGGCCTCGCGCCAGTCGGCGAGCTCAAGATCCCCACCATGTTCATCCGTCACCGGCAACTGCTGCCGTGACAGGTATCGATCAAAGCAGGTCGATTTCGAAACCCGGTTGAAGGGTCACGACCGCCTTCTTGAATCCGCTGGTAAAACCGATCGAACGTCCCACCCTGCGGCGCTTACCGGACTGCTTGATCGTGTTCACCTTCTTCACTTTTACATCAAAAATCTCTTCGATCGCGGCCTTGACCTCGATCCGATTGGAACCGGGTGCCACCTTGAACACATACGCATTCTGACGCTCAGTCTGAAAGGTACTCTTCTCGGTGATGACGGGCTCGATGATGATCGTATGTGGATCCTTCATTATGCCCCTTCCTGGTCAGAGAACGCACTCTCTCGCTGCTGTACCTCTTCGAAAGCAGCCCCGGTCAGCAGCAAATTCTGGCACTTCAACAACGACAGCGCGTTGAAGTCACACACGGGCAAAACCTCGACTCCCTCGAGATTTCTCGCCGACATCCAGATGCTGCGACGATCTTCGACCGACATCTCACTGGGAAGACCGATCAAAAATGATCGATTCAGCCCCAGAGTATCTGCGATGTTGCGGAAGGAAGCGGTGGAGGGTTTGTCTGCGGAGATTTCTTCAATGATTCGAGCTTCGCCATCGATGAGCTTGGATAGCAGCGCATGGCGAGTGGCGATACGACGTTGTTTGCGCGACATGCCATAATCGTAGGATCGAGGACGAGGTCCAAAAACGACACCCCCGCCCTTCCAGATCGGAGACTTCTTGCTACCGGAACGGGCCCGGCCCGTACCTTTCTGTCTCCATGGCTTGCGCGGACTCCCGTGGATCTCGCTACGGTTCTTGGTCTTGGCAGTCCCCCGTCGCATTCGACCCTGGTAGCGTCGAATGGCCTCTTTCAGGAGAGTGATGTTGGGATAATTCGTAACCGCACCTGGAGTGAAGGACTTTGTCCCCTGCTCCTTGCCATCGGCCCCATGAAAGGGGACATCGACCGGGTCCAGCTTTTGAACCTCTCGCGGATTATCGAGTCCGGTAGTCACGGCTTTCGCCCCATTCCATCCTGGTCTCTGGTCACCACTCTGATGACCCGAGTTTCTCCCGTCTTAAAGACTCTCTTCAACTGTCAGGTATGCGCCAGTAGCTCCCGGCACAGCACCTTTCACGACGAGCAGGTTTTGCTCGGCATCAGTACTCACAACTTTGAGATTCCTGACTTTTACTTTCGCATTGCCAAGTTGCCCCGGCATCTTCTTCCCTTTGATCACACGACCCGGGTCTTGCATCATTCCGGTCGAACCGATGGAGCGCTTGCTCTTTGAGCCGTGGCCTTTGGGACCGATGTGATGGTTCCAGCGCTTCACCGTTCCGGCGAAACCTTTACCCTTACTCACACCCTGCACATCGACCATTTCCACGCCCTCGAAAAGGGACAGATTGAAGTCCTGTCCAGCTTCCAGTTCCTCTCCCTCGAACACGGGGATCTCCCGGACTACTCGCTTCGGCGCGGTATCGACCTTTTCAAACAACCCGGCACGGGGCTTTCCTGGTTCCTTCTCGGTCCCATCGAAGCCAACCTGCAGCGCCTCGTATCCGTCGGTATCGACATTCTTGACCTGGAGGACAGTACAGGGCCCGGCCTCAATCAAAGTCACCGGGATCCAGTTACCCGAATCATCGAACAACTGAGACATGCCCAGCTTCTTCCCGAGGATCGTCTTTCTTACTCGGCGAGCCACGGAACCCCCTAGATCTTAATCCGGATGTTGACACCCGCGGGCATGTTGATCTTCGTCAATGCATCCATCGTTTTCGAACTCGCCTCGCTGATTTCGATGACCCTCTTGTGAGTCCGCATTTCGAACTGCTCGCGAGACTTCTTGTTGACATGGGGCGAGCGCAAAACCGTATAGCGTTCAATGCGTGTAGGCAGGGGAATCGGTCCATGAACACGGGCACCAGTCCGCTTGGCAGTCTCGACGATGGATGCAGAAGCACCATCGAGAACCTCGTGATCATAGGCTTCCATGCGTATCCGGATCTTGTTCTTTTGCATGGGTGCTTCTTCTCCCGCTTTCCTGACTGTTCTCATCCGTAGATGAACTCGCCACGCTTACGTCACTACATTTCTGTAGATCATCACCACGCCAGTTCGCAAACATGTCACCAACTACACAACACACGAACTGAGTCGACTCTGTTCGAGAAACTTCCCGAACACAGCGTCGGCGAGAAGATTCACACGGTGACCCACCACCACGAACATCCAGGGCGGCGTACTGCCCGGAGTCGCAACGGCTTGCCGCGCGATTTCACGCACCGGTTCCCAATCAGCCAAAGAGCAAACCCGATATCAAACCGGGCGAGCCTCTCAGGGACACACTCCTCAAAATGTTCTTCGAGGAGAGCACCCTCCGGCACTCAGTCCACCCGACTCCCGCATTCCGCTACCGAGACGACCAGAAAAAAATAGCGCCCAGAGGGCACTCTCTCCGGTGCTCAATTTGGCAACGGTGCGAAGTCTTCCAAAGCGTGTGATTGTAAGAAGTTGGGACGAACTGTCAACGCCGACAAGGGCAATTTGGCACAGATTCATCAAGATCAGTATCGAAACCGCTCCGCGACCTCGTCCGGGGCCTCGGCAAAACCGATCGGCTCCAGCGAAACCCCTGCCCTACCCTGGGATAGAGACCTCAGAGCGGTGGTATAGCCAAAAACCTCCGCCAGCGGCACCCGACCCTCGATTTTTCGCAGATCCTGGACCAGATCGACCCTTTCGATCTGGGCTCTGCGCCGCACCAGATCCTGATGGACCGCCCCGAAATACTCCTCCGGAGTGGTGACCTGAAACGCCATCAAAGGCTCCAAAAGGAGATCTCCAGCGTCTTTGTGAGCTTCCTGGAACGCGTCGCGGGCGGCCACCGTGAGGCCCATTTCGGTGGTCTCGGGAGTGACGGGCGGGATCTGAATCCGGGCCCGGACCCGGATGAAGGGGAATCCGAGATCTCCACCGCCGGTCAGGCAGGAATGGACCGTATCCTCGACCGCCTGGCGCCATTCCGGGGGGATCGGTGGAGGCCCCCCCAGCCATTCCAGCGCGGAACCCTCCTCCTGCTCGGAGGAGCTGGGACTCAAGGTGATCTGAACCTCCCCGAAATGGTCCTTGCCGCCCATCTGCCGCTCCACGCGAACCCGCGCATCCGCCTCTCGAACCACCATCTGGCGATAGGCGACACGGGGCTTTCCGATATTTGCATCGACCTTGAAGTCCCTCTCGAGACGATTTCGTATCACTTCGAGATGCAACTCCCCCATCCCCGACATCACGAACTGGCCTGTTTCTCGATTCACCTCGATCCGAAAGGTCGGATCCTCACGCTCGATTCGATTCAACACCTCTTGCAGCTTGTCACGATCAGCACTCGTTCGCGGCTCTACCGCCATCGAAATCACCGTCTCGGGAAATACCGGCTCCTCGAGCAGGATCTGTTTTTTTGCATCGCAGAGTGTATCCCCGGTACCGCTGAAGCGGGGTCCCGTTGTGGCGACGATGTCACCGGCGACAGCCACCGGTACATTCTCCCGCGAATTCGCGTGCATCCGGTACATCGAGTTGATGCGCTCCCGCTTGCCGGTACGCGGATTCATTGCGGTCTTGCCCTTCTCTATCGATCCGGAATAGACCCTCAGGTACAGCAACTCACCGTGGGGATCGATTTGAATCTTGAAGATGAGGCCACTGAACGAGGAGTCCTCGCTACAGGTCACCTCGACAGCATTCCCGGTCTTTGGATCTCGACCGGTGACGGTGCCCACGTCGGTGGGACCGGGTAGATAATGAATCACAGCATCCAGAAGGGGCTGAATCCCCTTGTTCCCGAGCGCGCTTCCAGCCAGTACCGGGACCCAGTACTGCTCTAGGGTTCCTCGACGAATCGCATCTCTGAGCAGATCGTCGGCAACAGCTTCCCCCTCAAGAACCTTCTCCAGAACCGCTTCATCGTAATCAGCAACCCGCTCGATCAGATCTCCCCGCCACAGCTCTGCGGTTTCCTTCAATTCCTCATCGATGTCACTTTCGCTCACCTTTGCCCCGAGACTCTCCTCATCGAAAGTCAGTTGCTTCATCGTGATGAGATCGACGACACCGCGGAAGTCAGATTCGATACCCACCGGAATATTGAGAGGGAGGGTCTTACAACTCAGATCATCGGCAATGGTGTCAACGACCCGAAAAAAATCAGCCCCGGTGCGATCCAGTTTGTTGATAAAGGCGATGCGGGGAACCTGGTAGTGATTGGCCTGTCGCCAGACCGTCTCCGACTGGGCCTGGACCCCCGCGACACCGCAAAAGACACCGACAGCTCCGTCCAGAACTCGCAGTGATCTCTCCACTTCTGCAGTGAAATCGACATGGCCAGGTGTATCGATGAGATTCACCACGGTATCGAACCACTCGAATGAAGTGGCAGCACTCGTGATGGTAATTCCCCGCTCCTGCTCCTCCACCAGCCAATCCATGTGAGCACTGCCGTCATGGACTTCGCCCATACGGTACTCTTTCCCGGAGTAATACAGAAAACGTTCGGAGACGGTCGTCTTACCCGCATCGATGTGTGCGATGATCCCAATGTTGCGAATCCGATTCATCTGCGCGGTCCCATCCCTGTACTCGAGGTTGGACGACAAGTTCGGGCGATTCTGGGCCAATCGGCGATCACACTCAAGGGAAGCGGTTCAAGCCAGGCACGATGCAAAGTGCCCCCTGGCCTCGATCGAAGGCCAGGGGGCACTTGCTGGTAAATACGGTCCTGCTGAGAAAAACCGAGGTCCCCCCCCGATTCTCTACCAGGCGTAGTGAGCGAACAGTTTATTGGCCTCCGCCATCTTGTGGGTATTCTCTCGCCAGGTGATGGAGGCACCTTCCTTGCGGAATGCCTGGGCGAGCTCATCGGCAACCCTTTCTGCCATCGGCTTGCCGCCACGTCCGCGACAGGTCTCCACGATGGTACGAATCGCAAGCGCCTGCGCACGTCTACGAGTCACCTCAACGGGAACCTGATAGGTAGCCCCGCCGACCCGCCGAGACCTCACCTCAACCTGAGGCATCACGTTCTGGATGGCCCCCAGGAAGATATCAAGAGGTTCGGTATCCGACACCTTCTTGGCGAGGAGATCCATCGCGTCATAAACGATGGCACTAGCGATGGCCTTTTTGCCATCCCACATCAATCGATTGATAAACTTCGTCACAACCATGCTGTTGTAACGAGGATCAGCTTTTTGGAACCGCTGCGTCGAGCGGAACTTTTGTTTAACAATCTTGTTTTTGCGCTTACCCAAGCTTCGCTCCCGATTTACTTCTGCCTCTTGCCGTATTTAGAACGGCCTTGTTTACGATCATCCACCCCTGAACAGTCGAGTGTGCCACGCACCACGTGGTATCGAACACCCGGAAGATCTCGCACCCTGCCGCCACGAACCAACACGATCGAGTGCTCCTGAAGGTTATGTCCCTCTCCGCCGATGTAAGCCGTGATTTCTTTCCCATTGGAAAGACGAACGCGGGCCACTTTCCGCAAAGCGGAATTCGGCTTCTTGGGAGTCATCGTCTTCACTTGCAGGCACACCCCACGGCGCTGCGGACACGAGTCCAGCACCGGGGATTTACTCTTCTTTACCTTGTTCTTACGGCCCTTACGGACCAGTTGATTAATGGTCGGCATGCGCTGTCGTTCTCTCCCGTTCTGTCCTCAAAGCGATTTCAAGCCAGGCTGCACCCGGAGCTACCCCGAGCACGGCCGAGCATTGTAGCGTTATTCCTGCTCTTCATCTGCTGATTTTGGCGGATCCTGCGATTCCTCCTCGGGGGCAACTTCTGGTAACCCGGAGGTACCCAAAGCCTCATCCTGGGGCTCTTGGGAGCTTTCCTCCACAGCTTCTTCCGCCACAGCGGCTGGATCCTCATCCACCGGTGCCTCTGTTTCGGGTGCCTGGTCCGGAACCAGGGACGAAAATTCTTCGGCAAAGGACTTCGGCTCGGTATCGGTCTCCTCAGGACTCGCCCCGATCAGTCCGCTCTCGCCCGGAGTTTCCTCTGCACCGGAGGTATCGGCCGCTCTACCCATCAAGAAATCTCTTAACGGATCTGATGGAGCTTTTTCTTTCGGAGGTTGTTCTCCGATCAAAACCGATTCTCTCGGCTCTCGAGAAGTGGTCGGAGGATCCGCCAGCTTCCGGACTCCTTTATCGAAGTAACGACGATATCCGGTCCCGGCTGGAATCATGTGCCCCATGATTACGTTTTCTTTCAAGCCTACCAGTCTATCTTTCTTGCCACTCAGCGCAGCTTCCGTCAGGACCTTCGTGGTCTCCTGGAAACTAGCAGCAGAGATGAAGCTGTCGGATTGAACCGCTGCCTTGGTGATGCCTTGAAGCATCGGCTCAGCGGTCGCTGGCATCTTTCCTTCCTCGACCAGGCCGTCGCAAACGGTACGGAACCGGTGTCGGTCAATAATCGTATCGGGTAACAGATTGCTATCGCCAGGCTCAACGACGCGAACGTTTCTCATCATCTGAGAGATGATGGTTTCAATGTGCTTGTCATTGATGGCTACATTCTGCGAAAGGTAGACCCCCTGGACTTCTTCGATGAGATACCGCTGCACTTCGGCAACACCCTCTACCCGGAGAATATCTTTGGGTACCTTATCTCCATCGGTGAGAGGCTGACCGTGGATCACTGTATCACCCTTGGTGACACGGAAGTGCTTCCCTGGCGGAACCACATGCTCGTAGACTTCACCATCGTCAGTCACGACATTGATGATCGCCTTACCACGCTTCTTCTCGCCCATCTCGATGGAACCATCCACTTCGGCAATGACTGCCGGATTCTTGGGCTTTCGCACCTCAAAAATTTCAGTAACCCGGGGCAAACCACCGGTGATGTCCTGGGTTCCGGTGATCTCTCTCGGTGATTTCGCGAGCAGATCACCCGGAGATACCTTCTGGCCGTCCGCCACCTGGACGAAGGCCCGCTCGGGCACCGGGTAGGCAGCCACGATATCGCCACCCTTTTTGGTTCGAATGATGATTTGTGGATGCAACTCGCCCTTGTGTTCGAGGATGATCCTGCGGTCCTGATTGGAAACCGGATCCTTCTCGATTTTGAGAGTCGCTCCCTCAACGATGTCCTCATAAGTGGCCACTCCGGACACGTCAGAAAGAATCGACTGAGAGTGTGGGTCCCAGTCATACAGAGTTGTGCCCTTGCGTACGGCGGCTCCCTCTTCAAGAAGCAGAACAGCACCGATTTGCAATTCGTGAGTCTCCAGGATCTTGCCATCCTTGACGACGGACAAGGTACCTCGACGACTGAGGACCACCTCTTCCTTCTGCTGATTCTGGACATGAACCACATCTTGAAGCTGTACCGTTCCCGCACGACTAGCACGGATCGTCGCTTCCTGAACCGATTTTGAAGCCACCCCTCCGATATGGAAGGTACGCATCGTCAACTGAGTTCCTGGCTCACCAATCGACTGGGCTGCAACAATTCCAACCGCAACACCCTGCTCGACGAACTTTCCAGTTGATAGATCCATTCCATAACAAAGAGCACAGCACCCGAGAGGGCTATCGCAGGAGAGAGGGCTACGTACAAGGATTTTATCGTATCCCAGATCCTGAATTCTGTGGGCGATATCCGAGGTTATGAGTCCGTTCGGCTCGACCACCACATCGCCGGAAACCGGGTCCTTGATCTCGGCAACCGAGGTGCGGCCAAGAATTCGCGCAGCCAGCGGAATCGCTTCCTTGTCACCACGCTTCATCGCCTTCTTGGCGATCCCGTTCTTGGTCCCACACTCGTTCCCGTTGACCACCACGTTCTGGGCCACATCCGCAAGCTTGCGGGTCAGGTAGCCGGAATCCGCAGTCTTCAGGGCGGTATCGGCCAATCCCTTGCGGGCTCCGTGTGTCGAAGAGAAGTACTCCAGAACCCTCAATCCTTCCCGGAAGGACGCTTTGATGGGGGTCTCGATGATCTCTCCGGAAGGTTTCGCCATCAGCCCGCGCATCCCGGCAAGCTGCCGGATCTGGGTCACGCTGCCGCGTGCTCCTGATTCCACCATGACAAAAATCGGATTCACATATTCGTCTCCCGGGATGGAATCCTCCTTGAGACCTTGCATCAGCTGGTCACCGACCAGGTTGGTAGTGTGCGTCCAGCGGTCGATGATTTGACTTCTACGTTCATCGTTGGTGATCACACCGTTCTGATGACGCTTCTGGATCTCCTCTACCTGAGACTGTGTCTCGGCGATGATCTTCTCCTTGGCTCCCGGAATCCGCAGATCATCAACGCTGAAGGAAAGACCGGAACGTGTCGCAGCCTTGAAGCCAAGATTTTTCATTTCGTCGAGAAACTTCAGAGTCGCTCGACGCCCCACAAGACTGAAGCAATCAGCGATTACCGCTCTCAAGTCACCCTTGCTCAGAGCATGGTTGTAGAAAGGCATTTCGTCAAAATCGAGCAGATCATTGAAGATGATTCTCCCCGGGGTGGTCACATAAAAACCTTTTTCATCCGGCTCCTGAACCTTGCCAGGACGACTGAAAACAACCTTGCCCTCCGGGAACCTGACCTTGATCTTGGCATGGCCATGGACCTTGCCAGATCCAAGCGCAGTGTGCACCTCCTCGACGCTGGAGAAACAGATCTCGCTACCGGGCATCTCTTCCTTGTCAATCGTGAGATAGAAACAACCCATCACGATGTCCTGAGATGGCGCAATGATCGGCTTACCATGAGCCGGCGAGAAGATGTTATTGGTCGACAACATCAAGTTCTGAGCTTCTAGTTGAGCTTCGATCGACAGTGGTAGGTGCACCGCCATCTGGTCACCATCAAAGTCCGCGTTGAATCCCTCGCAGACGAGCGGATGAACCAGGATCGCATTACCCTCGATGAGAACCGGCTCGAAGGCCTGGATACCCATACGGTGCAATGTCGGCGCACGATTCAGAAGAACAGGATGCCCCTGAGTCACCTCCTCAAGGATGTCCCAGACCTCGTCATCCTTACGCTCGAGCATCTTCTTGGCACTCTTGATGGTATCGGCGTATCCAAGCTCTTTCAGACGCCGGATGATGAAGGGCTGGAACAGTTCCAGAGCAATTTTCTTCGGCAACCCACACTGATGCAAGTGAAGCTCTGGCCCGACCGCGATCACCGAACGAGCCGAATAATCGACCCGCTTACCGAGCAAGTTCTCACGGAATCGTCCTTGCTTGCCCTTGATCATGTCGGTGAGTGATTTGAGCGGGCGATTGTTCGAACCCAGGACAGGTCTACGACAACGGTTGTTATCGAACAGAGCGTCTACCGAGTGCTGCAACATCCGCTTCTCGTTACGAATGATCACTTCCGGAGCATTCAGATCGAGCAACTTCTTGAGACGGTTGTTCCTGTTGATGAGTCGTCGGTACAGATCATTCAGATCACTGGTGGCAAAATTACCACTTTCCAGGAGAACGAGCGGCCTCAGGTCAGGCGGAATCACGGGAACCGCTTCCAGGATCATCCATTCGGGCTTGTTACCAGAATTGATGACGGTGCGAATGATCTTGAGACGTCGAATCAAACTCGCTCTTTTTTGTTTCGAACGGGTGTTTTCGTACTCATCTTTGAGTTCATCGAACAAGGAGTTCAGCTCAAGACGATTGATCATGGTTCGGATCGCCTCGGAACCCATGTCAGCCTCGAACTCATCCCCATACTTCTCCCGAGCGAAGCGGTATTCCTCCTCACTGAGCAGACTCTTCTCCTTGAGCGGCGTATCACCCGGATCGATCACAATATAATCCTGGTAGTAAATCACTCGCTCCAGGTGAGTCGTCTTCATGTCGAGCAGGTTGCCCAGACGAGAAGGCATCGCCTTGAAAAACCAGATGTGGACAATCGGTGCCGCCAGGTTGATATGCCCCATACGCTCGCGACGAACGCGTGAATGCGCAACCTTGACTCCACAGCGGTCACAGATGATCCCTTTGTGCTTGATGCCCTTGTACTTTCCGCAAGCACACTCCCAATCCCTCTCGGGACCAAAGATCCGCTCGCAGAAGAGACCATCCTTTTCCGGACGGTAAGTCCGGTAATTGATGGTTTCAGGCTTACGAACCTCTCCTTGTGACCAGGAGAGGATGTCCGTGGGCGAGGCCAGGCGAATATTCACAGCGCCGTAGTCATTCACCTTGTCGTAGACAGGCTCAATCATTTGATCACTTCTTTTCTAGTTCGAGGTTCAGTCCGAGGCCCTTGATCTCGTTCGTCAAAACGTCGAAGGAAACTGGAGTGCCAGCCTGAAGACTGTTCTCACCTTTCACCATCGACTCGTAGATCTTGGCCCGACCATCGACATCGTCAGACTTCGCAGTTAGCAACTCCTGGAGAATGTGCGCAGCGCCGTAGGCTTCGAGTGCCCAGACTTCCATCTCTCCGAATCGCTGGCCACCGAATCTCGCCTTACCGCCCAGAGGTTGCTGGGTGATCAACGAGTAGGGCCCCGTGGCACGGGCATGGATCTTGTCATCGACCAGGTGATGCAACTTGAGCAAGTACATCCGACCAACGGTCACTTTTTGCTCCAGCGGCTCGCCAGTTCGGCCATCAAAAAGCACTGATTTTCCATCGGGATCGATTCCGGCCTTCTCGAGTTCGGCCTGGATCTCATCTTCCTTTGCTCCATCGAAAACAGGAGTCACTGCGCGATACCCGAGCTTGTCGGCAGCCCAACCCAGTTGGGTCTCCAGAATCTGTCCCAGATTCATTCGAGATGGCACCCCGAGCGGATTCAGGATCACTTCGACAGGAGTTCCATCTTCGAGATATGGCAAATCTTCCAGCGGAAGAATCTTGGAGATCACACCCTTGTTGCCGTGGCGTCCCGCCATCTTGTCACCCACCGAAAGATTACGCTTGGTGGCGACGTAGACCTTCACCATCTCGATCACTCCAGGCGATAGTTCGTCTCCCCGGGTCAGTCGGTTCACGTCACGGTTCTTCTTGTCTTCCAGTTCTTCCATGCGCTGAAGGTGCTTCAACAGCGACGCCTTGACCTGGCTATTCTTCTTCTCCGAGGAGCCGAGGAACAGTTCAGGATTCATGGCAATCTTTATCGAGTGAACACTCTTGCTCTCGTACAGCTCTTCTGCCTTGAAGACCCGGCCGGTCACAGGATTTCTCGGAGTCGACCCCAGAGCTTGGCGCAGTTCCTCCAGAAGGGTATCGATCTCGACCATGATTTCGGCATGAGTCCTCGACTCAATTTCCTCTACCTTGGCCTTGATCGCTCTCCTCTCCTCCGGGGAATGCTCGGTACGACGAGAGAATTTCTTCGAACCGATGACGACTCCCTCAATACCCGAGGATACCGAAAGAGATTCATTCTTCACATCTTCGCCAGCTCTACCAAAAATCGCGTGAAGCAACTTTTCTTCAGGGGAAAGCTCACTCTTTGATTTCGGAACTACCTTGCCAACCAGGATGTCACCTTGACTGACACGGGTACCGGTCTTGACGATTCCTTCGTCATCGAGTTTTGAAAGAACCCGTTCCGAAACGTTTGGAATGTCCCGGGTGAACTCTTCCCGACCCAGCTTCGTCTCTCGAACTTCGATTTCAAATTCGTCGATATGAACTGAAGTATAGACATCTTCACGAACTAGCTGCTCGCTCACGATGATTGCATCCTCGAAGTTGTAGCCATCCCAGGACATGAAGGCGACCAGGATGTTGCGACCCAGCGACAGGATGCCATCCTGGGTAGCCGCACCATCGGCAATCACGTCACCTTCAGCAACAACGTCGTCCAGACTGACGCATGGACGTTGATTTTGACAGGTACGCTCATTCAGGCCCCTGTACTTCTGTAAATCGATCCGCTTGCCGTCGATCTCGACGTGACTGGAATCAACAGAGGTCACTTTTCCCGACAACGGGGCTCTCAGGACCATCCCTGAATACTTCGATACATGCTCCTCCATGCCGGTACCCACCAATGGTGGCTCGGTCAGAAGCAGAGGAACCGCCTGACGCATCATGTTTGATCCCATCAGAGCCCGGTTCGCATCGTCATGCTCGAGGAATGGAATCAAGGCAGCGGAAACACCTATCAACTGCTTCGAGGAAACGTCCATCAGCTGAATTTTTGATGGCTCTACCATGATGAATTCACCATTGTTACGAGCCAGCACCAGATCCCCGAGCAAGTTGCCTTTTTCATCGACCGGAGTATCTGCAGGGGTCAGGTAAAGATTCTCCTCTTCATCGGCCCGCAAGAATCGTATCGATCCTGCTTCGATCTTCGCCTTGCCCTTGTTCACCTCGAAGTATGGAGTGATGAGGAAACCATACTCGTCAATCGTTGCAAAAACGCTGAGGCTGGAAATCAAACCGATGTTCGTACCTTCGGGAGTTTCGATGGGACAGATGCGGCCGTAGTGCGAGATGTGAACATCTCGCACCTCAAAACCGGCGCGCTTTCTGTTCAGTCCCCCGGGACCAAGGGCGCTAAGGCGCCGCTCATGAGTCAACTGCGATAACGGATTGGTCTGGTCTACTACCTGAGAAAGCTCACCTCTTCCGAAGAAAAACTCAACCGAGGAGGAAATCGTCTTCGAATTGATTACCGAGCGAGGAGTCAGGTTCTCTGGCTCCATCATGCTCATCCGCTCCTGAACGGTCCTCTTCAGCTTGAGGAATCCTTTTCGCATCTCCTCGCCAGCGAGTTCCTCGATGGTACGAACACGACGGTTACCCAGATGATCGATGTCATCCAGTTTTCCTTCTCGCCGACGCAACTTGAAGATGTAATCGATCGATTCAAGGATGTCTTCCGGCTGAATCGTTTGCTCCGACTCCGAGATTGCGAGCTGGAATTTCCGATTGATACGAAAACGTCCAACTCGACCGAGTCGATACTTGTTCGGGTTATAAAACTTATCGAAAAACAGCTCTCGTGCCTTGGCAGCCTGCGGAGGATTACCAGGGCGAAGTCGCTGGTAGATCTTGATCAAAGCACCCTCATGGTCGATCGAGGTGTCTTCCTTGAGGGTTTTCAGGATCAGGTCGTCGAACTGCACGGGCAGGACCTTGAAACTCTTTTTCCCACCCCGCTTGGCAGCCAAATCTTCAGAGAAGTAGGACTTCAAGAAGGTTTCGGTGAAGACATCTCCTGTCGGAAGGAGAACCTCACCAGTCTCAACATCGATGATGTCTTCAGCGCTTACGCGCCCATTCCTGACACCATCAATTTCTTCTCCCGTGAGTTTTTCGATGCTGTTGAGGCTACCAACCTTGACGGTTTCGACGCCGTAGAAGAGCTCGAGAATGGCGGTCGAAGTTCCGTATTCTTCCTTCATGGCACGAATCAACATCGTTGCAGGGAATTTACCACTTTGATCGATGCGTACCGTCAATGCTCCTTTTTTGGTGACGTTGAATTCAACCCAGGATCCACGCTCAGGGATGATACGGCAGGAATGGAGCTTGGTGTCGCCCGAGTGCAATTCCTCGCTGAAATCGACACCGGGGGAGCGATGCAACTGACTCACGATGACTCGCTCGGAGCCATTGACGATGAATTCTCCACCGCCGATCATCATCGGTAGCTCGCCGAGGAAGACTTCCTCCTCGATGGACTCCCCTTCCTTCTCCATCCGAAGTCGAATCTTGAAGGGAGTGCCATAGGTCAGCTTTAACTGACGGCACTCATCGACGGTGTATCGAGGCCTACCCAGGTCGTAACCCAGATAGGTCAGGGAAATACTGCCGTCATAACTTTCGATGGGAAAAATTTCGCGCAAGATTGATTCAAGACCGATGTTGTCGCGATCCGACCAGTGGACACCTCTCTGCAAGAACTGCTCATAGGCATTCATTTGCAGTTCCATCAGATTAGGAATCGGCACCGTACGGATTCCCCCGCCGAAGACCATGGTTTCACGGCCTCTAGACTCCATGCTGAACCCTCTCTTAAATTTTGAACACGACACACCCGTAGGTTGTGTCCGTCCGTCCCTGGTCATCCATCTGCTGATCGGCAGATCGAAACCGGCAACCACGTTACGAAGTTTTCACTCCGCGCGAGGTATAATGCTGCGGCAACCCGTTGACGGCTGCCCGGGACAGGTAGGGGAATCTTCCAGACGTGGACTCCAGCCCCGTCGTACCACTGATTCCCGTAATCCCAGGGGCACGCCCCCCGCATGGGCGTTCCCCCGCAATCGATGATTCAGGCCACACTCGCTTCGCTAAAAGCACAGATAACATCGCACAACAGCCCCGTGCCCCAGAGGGAACCCCCTGGGTAACAGGACTCTCGGCGACCTACTAGACCAGCTCTACTTGAGCTCGACAGTGGCTCCAGCTTCCTCGAGTTCGCCCTTGAGCTTCTCTGCATCCTCTTTCGAGATACCTTCCTTGATGGCCTTCGGAGCACTTTCCACCAGATCCTTGGCTTCTTTGAGGCCAAGACCTGTAATGCTACGAACCGCCTTGATCACCGGGATCTTCTTGTCCCCGACTCCGGCAAGGATGACATCGAATTCGGTCTGTTCTTCAGCTTCTTCGGCACCACCAGCGCCACCCATCATGGGCATACCCATCATCGGCATTCCAGCACTCGCAGTCACTCCGAACTCATCCTCAAGAACGTCCTTGAGCTCTACAAGCTCCATGACGCTGAGACCTTTGATGCTTTCCATGAGGGCGCCCACTTTTTCACTTGGAGGGGCCTTCTCAGTATCAGTTGCAGCTTCATCCGACATGGCTGCTACTCTCCTTCTTCTTTCTGCTTATCCGCGATCGCCTGCAACACACCGGGTATTCCGGTGAGCAGGTTCTGGGTAATGGTGACCAGGCCAGTCAGCGGTCCGGCAATCGCAGAAACAACCGCTGCACGAGTCTCCTGGACACTCAACATCTTGGTGAGGTTCTCAGCTTCTACCGGTCCGAGAATCTCACCTTCCAACATGCCACCCTTTAGTGGCATCTTCTTTTTATTTTTCTTTCGCCAGGCAGCAATCGATTTACTTGCTGTGATGGCATCCGTATCGCCAAGCACGATGGCAAGAGGACCCAGATAGGTCTCCTCCGGGAACTCCGTTCCCTTCTGTTCCAGCACACGGCGCAGGATCGAGTTCTTCACAACGCTCACCGAGAGGCCCTCGGAACGGAGTTCGTTACGAGCGTCGTAATCCTCACCCGAATCCAACCCCGAGAAATCGACGAGGAGCAAATCACCGGCATCGTCGAGATGTCGAAGTAGCTGCTCCGTCATCATGACCTTTAGCCTACGGGCCATGAGGCCCTCCTTTCCTGCTCACTCGCCTTTAAGCGCCGACTTCGATGGGAACCGATGGCGACATCGTTGACTTGATATGAACCTTTTTCATGTAAACACCTTTAGTAGCATTCGGCTTCATCTTTGCCAGGTGGCCGATGAACGCCTCGATATTCTCGGACAGTTTCTCTTCATCGAAGCTTCGACGACCCACCGGCGCATGAACGATTCCACCGGCGTCATTTCTGAACTCGATTTTTCCCGCGACAAAGTCAGCAACAGTACTCGGTACCTCGGTAGTCACAGTTCCCGATTTGGGGGTAGGCATCTTTCCCTGAGGTCCAAGTACTTTTCCCAGCTTACCGACAAAACGCATCATCGAGGGGTGAGCGATGGCGACATCAAAATCGAACCAGCCGCCCGAGATCTTATCTGCGAGCTCGGCACCACCAACCTCGATCGCTCCAGCGGCCTTGGCTTCCTCGGCTGCGGGACCATCGACAAAAGCGATCACCTTCACTTCTTTACCGATGCCATGCGGCAAGGAGAAAGCACCTCGGATATTTTGATTACCCTGGCGCGGATCAATTCCCAGGCGAACGGCAATCTCGACCGTTTCATCAAACTTGGCCGCCTGGAAACCCTTGAGGATTTTGACTGCCTCGGGCACAGCAACCGGTTCTTGACTGGAATGAGTGGACCTGTTGACAGAATGCCTCTTGCTGAACCTAGCCATCAGAGTCCTCCTTCCCAGCACCCTCACCATCGGCCGCGGCCTCGCCACCTTCGGCTGGAGCATCTCCGCCCTCAGACTCGTCACTCGGTTCTTCCAGTGGAGCAAGATCCAGCACCACGTCCATCCCCTCGACGGTCACTCCCATGCTCCGGGCGGTCCCTGCGATGATTCGCATCGCCGCATCGGGAGACGCTGCATTGAGATCCTTCTCCTTGATCTCGACGATTTCCTTCACCTGATCCTGCGTGATGTTTCCGATCGTCTCGTGGCCCGGGTTATTGGCGGCCTTGTCCATCCCCAGCGCCTTCTTGATCAGAACAGCAGCTGGAGGAGATTTCAGGATGAAATCAAAAGAGCGATCGGCATAAACGCTGATCTCCACCGGGATCAGAACGCCTTGCTGATTGCTTGTCTCAGCATTAAAGCGTTGCACGAACTCACCGATATTGACCCCATGCTGACCAAGGACAGGTCCAACGGGAGGAGCCGGCGTCGCCTGCCCTCCTGTAACCTGAAGTTTGATCAAAGTCTCAACAGTCTTACGTTTTGCCATAACTCACCTGTCCTGCGGTCCACGAAACCACTGCCTTCAGCGTTTCTCCCGCATGGATCCCGATCAATTCGAGATCAAGTTGGTTCCACTTGCCAGTACTCCAGGTCCACCGGTGTTTCCCGGCCGAAGATGGTAACCATCACACGCAGCTTGCCGGTTTTCGGATGAACTTCCTCGACGATCCCTTCGAAGTTCTCGAACGGACCATCTTTCACCTTCACAGTATCGTTTTTCTTGACATCGATCTTCAGCTCTGGCGGAGCTTCGCTCTCTCGCTGTTCGATCATGTCTCTCAATTTTCTTACTTCATCGGGAGTCATCGGCATCGGCTTATCACCTAAACCACCTCCGACGAACGACCCCACTCCCTGGATATCACGAAGCAGATACCAGATCTCCTCGACCAGTTGGCATTCCATGAAGAAATATCCCTGATACAGCTTGTGCTCTCGAACTCTCTTCTTGCCGTCCTTGATCTCGGAGACCTTCTGTTTCGGCACCACGATGTTTCGGACGTATCCGTCAAGTCCTCTCAGAGCGAGGGTCTTTTCGACCTTGCGGGAGAGTGTGTCCTCGCGGCCATTTGCAACCTTGATGACATACCACTCGAACGGAATCGCATCCGCAGCATCTTTCTTTACCCGACGAGACGGCTTTGGTTTCGGCGTCTCCTCAGCAGGCTCCTCAGTTGCAGCTTCAATTTCTTCTTCAACCGCATCCTCTGGATCGTCCTGCTGATCGACAGGAGGTTCGGAGGACTCAGCGGACTCCTCGGTCACTTCTTCACCTTCGGTTTGTTCGACAAGATCCCCTTCCGGGAGCGAATCGCCAGTGGCTACTGGCTCCTCAATCTCGTCAGTTCCGTCGGTAGAGGAGTAAATACTCAGCGGCTGTATCATCCGTACACAAGCCCCATCACCTGCTCAAAGAATTTATCGGCAAGCCAGATCCAACCCATGATGACCACACAGGTCACAACCACGACCAGCGAGTTCTTTGTCGTTTCAGGTCGTGTCGGCCATGTCACTTTGTTCTCAAGCTCATTCTCGGTCTCGATCAGGAAATCGGTAACCCGGTGCTGGTTGTAGTACCAGATCCCCGCCAATACGAAGGGGACAAATATCAACACTGCCGAAAGGTCCTGCAGTTTCACACCCAGGTTGAACACTGGAAGCTGGAACAGAGGATCTTCGCCCCAGTTATTTCCTCTTAGCCAGTCGTAAGTGTTCACCGCGGCAACAAGGCCGACCACGAACAAGGTGGTGGAAAGGGCACCTCGGGCCCATTTACCCTGGCCTTCTTTGTAGAGACGAAAACTCATCGTCGTCCCCTCCCGTTAATCCACTGATTTCATGTCAGGATCGACCCGACAGAACCAACCACGCGAAAACCAACGCTACTGACCACAAATCCTCTACGTCACTTTCCCGGCAGCCGCCATCGAACGGTTCAGAGTTGGCAGGGCAGGGAGGACTCGAACCCCCAACCCGCGGATTTGGAATCCGCTGCTCTACCAATTGGAGCTACTGCCCTCCTGTCCTCACCGCGCGAACCCTCGAAACCGTGTCTCACAGCACCAACAGCCACCGTCACCCCCACAAAGACCTCAGGAATGTTACCTGAGTTGCCCGGTTGCGGGAGAAGGGACGCCGTACTGCCCTCTAGGCGGTACGGCGTCCCTGGCCATCCAGTCACTTCTGTTACAGGCTGATTAAGTCAGAATCTTACTTACCACTCCCGCACCAACTGTCTTGCCGCCCTCACGGATGGCGAAACGAAGTTGCTCGTTCATGGCGATCGGCTGAATCAGGGTAACCTTGATCTTCGCATTATCCCCCGGCATGCACATGTCAGCACCGAGAACCTCGGTGTTGCCAGTCACATCGGTGGTCCGGAAGTAGAACTGCGGACGATACCCATTGAAGAAGGGCGAGTGACGACCACCTTCGTCCTTGGAGAGGATGTACACCTCTGCCTCGAACTCGGTGTGCGGAGTGATGCTGCCAGGCTTGGCCAGCACTTGCCCGCGGTGCACTTCTTCCTTCTTGGTACCACGCAGCAGGCAACCCACATTGTCGCCGGCTTGTCCTTCATCGAGAGTCTTCTGGAACATCTCGACACCGGTACAGGTGGTCGTAGCAGTCTCCTTGATTCCGACGATCTCAACGCCGTCGCCGGTTCTGACGATGCCACACTCGATACGACCGGTCACCACGGTGCCCCGTCCATCGATTGAGAACACGTCTTCGACTGGCATCAGGAAGTCTTTATCGGTGTCACGCTCAGGAAGATCGATGTAGGAATCGACTGCGGCCATCAATTCAGTGATGGCTCCGGCAGCTTCACCGGTCGGATCTTCGCCAGCTTTCAGGGCACTACCCTTGATGATCGGAATGTCGTCACCCGGGAAATCGTACTCGCTGAGCAGTTCCCGAATCTCCATCTCGACCAGTTCAAGTAGTTCCTCGTCATCCACCATGTCGGACTTGTTCATGAACACCACGATCTTCGGCACGCCGACCTGACGGGCGAGCAGGATATGCTCACGAGTCTGGGGCATCGGGCCATCCGCGGCGGAAACGACAAGGATCGCTCCATCCATCTGGGCCGCACCGGTGATCATGTTCTTGACGTAGTCCGCGTGTCCTGGGCAATCGACGTGAGCATAGTGACGGGTTTCCGTCTGATACTCGACGTGAGCGGTCGCAATGGTGATACCACGCTCCCGTTCTTCCGGCGCATTGTCGATCTGATCGAAGGCCTTTACTTCGGCACCCCCGACCTGTGCAAGAACGTTAGTAATCGCAGCCGTCAATGTCGTTTTGCCATGGTCAACGTGACCAATGGTTCCCACGTTGCAGTGCGGCTTGTCTCGTACGAAGGTTTCCTTCGCCATCTTGGAAATCTCCTCGCCCATCAGGACCGCAGTACGGCCCTCACCGGGTCTCTTCACCTGCCGTTTCGATCGCACTGTTGCGCTCGACTTCGGCGTACCTTCGATTTTCCCCATGCCAGTGCACGGGTCCCATTGTCTGGAGCTGCTGACGGGATTTGAACCCGTGACCTCGTCCTTACCAAGGACGCGCTCTACCGACTGAGCTACAGCAGCCCTGTCTCTCTCTTCGACGACACATCCTGTGCCGCGTCGATTCCTGGAGCGGGTGATGGGAATCGAACCCACATGACCAGCTTGGAAGGCTGGGGCTTTACCACTAAGCTACACCCGCAATTCGTTCACACCGCGTGATCCTTCATCCGACCGTGACGATCCCGGCGAATCAAAGATCCACCCAGTTCAAAACCGTCTCCAGGTCCGACTCACAACCACTAACAAACTGGAACGCAAACTTAACTGACACATCCAAGTCGTCAGGAAATTGTTCCGCTCAATTCCGAACCACGCTCCCGCAAAGAAAAGATCGCGTCGTCGATCCAGGGAGTGTTCATCCCTGAAAAATCGCTCGATCTCATCACGGAGACCGCTCCATCTCATCGGACCGGACACTCCCGGAAAGTTCCCGGGAAGGCGAGGTCGAAGACAGACAGTCCGCTAGGAGACAGGTTTAGAAGCCACCTTTCAAGCAAATCGAACGTCTTCCTTGAAAGGAAGAAAAGTGGGGGCGGTAGGATTCGAACCTACGTAGCTTACGCACCTGGTTTACAGCCAGGCCCCTTTAACCACTCGGGCACACCCCCACTGCTGTTCGTATCTGCCATCTTTCCCGCTGCCGGGCTTTCGCAACCTCTTGCCATGCATGATTTTACAAAAGCTAGCGGTGGGAATCGAACCCACGACCACCCGCTTACAAGGCGGGAGCTCTACCGCTGAGCTACGCTAGCACAGACCGGATTCAAGGCGGGGAGGATAGCCATCTCGCCTTGACGCTGCAAGTCTCCCTCAACCGGGACGGAAGCGAATTTCTGCACCTGAGCGGCTCAATTTCAGCGGATCCGGGTCCAGGTGGCCCCCTCGGGCCCATCTTCCACCAGGATTCCGTCCTCCTTGAGCTGATCTCTCAGTTGATCCGCCAGATCCCAGTCCCGGTCTTGCCGGGCCTGCTGCCGTTGATCGATCCAGCTCTGTTGCTGCTGGGTCAATCGATCCTCAGTCGCATCTTCTTCGACAAACAACACTCCAAGAATTTCATCGCAATGATTCAAAAACTGCAAGGCTGCGGTCGCCGCCTCTCCTTGAGGGAGTTCCCGCGCCAGGGAACGAGCCCGTTCGTGAAGGACTCCAAGCGCCCCGGAAAGATTGAGGTCGTCATCGATGCAATCGTCGAAAGACTGGCGCGAGTCATCCAGCGCTTTACTCAACACAGGATCCTCGGAACCATCTGCTTCAGCAGAACTCTCCAGCTTCTCACGGAGAGAACGAAGTCGACCGAGTGCCTTGGAGTCCCCTTCCAATCCTTCCATCGTGAAGTTCATCGGTTGACGATAATGATTGGCGATGAGGCTGTAACGAATTTCGTGTCCCTGGAATCCACGCTCGACAAGATCGTTGATGGTGTAAAAGTTACCCTTGCTCTTTGACATCTTCTGTCCATCCACGAGCAAGTGACGCGCATGTACCCAGACTCGCGCGAAGTCACCCACTCCGGCTCCCACCGATTGTGCGATCTCGCACTCATGATGAGGAAAGACGTTATCCTCTCCGCCGGTGTGAATGTCGAAAGTTCCGCCGAGATACTTCAGGCTCATCGCAGAGCACTCGATGTGCCAGCCAGGAAAACCACGCCCCCAGGGACTGTCCCATTGCATCAGATGTATCTCGTCGATTTTCCAGAGTGCGAAATCGTGCGGGGACTCCTTGCGCTCATCGACGTCGATGCGTGCACCGGACTCCAGGTTCTCGAGAGTATTTCCCGACAGGCAACCGTATTCCTTGAAGGAGTGGACCCTGTAATAGACCCCGACCCCTTCCACCTCATAAGCATGACCCCGCTCGATCAATTGCTCGATCATTTCGATCATCTCAGGGATGTGGTCGGTCGCTCGTGGGTACCGATGCGCCTTGAGCAGATTCAATTGCTGCGCATTGGCATGGAAAATAGCCTCGTAGCGGCTAGCTATCTCGTAAGGATCCAGCCCCTGTTCCCTGGCTTTCTTCTCCAGCTTGTCTTCACCGGTGGCATCGGCCACATCATCTGTGGTCAGGTGACCGACATCGGTGATATTCATCACCTGGGTGGTCTTGAAGCCTCTCTGGTCGATAGCCCTGCGCAACAAATCGGCCATCAAGAAGGAACGGAAGTTACCGATGTGGGGATCGCTATAGACCGTGGGCCCACAGTTATACATGCGGATTTCACCGGCAGTCACCGGTTCCAGATCGACCAGTTTCTTGTAGAGGGAATTCCAGAGACGCAAGGTCATTTTGATTCCTCGCTGACCAACTGCACGATTGCAACCGAATCAATCACAAGAGACTCCCCCACTGGCCCGACACCCTCTCCCGTCTTTGCTTTCCAGCCGACAGCACCGACCGGAATCTTCAACAGCTCTGCAAGTCGTTGGCAGAACTGATCTCGATACTGCTGCAACCTGGGTTGTTCCAGATGAACAACAACATCGACATTTTGCGGCCTCCAGCCGCGTTCCGACACCATCGCCAGAACATTGGCAAGAAGTCGAGAGGAAGCAACCCCCTGCCACTGGGGATCGGTATCAGGAAAAAGTGTACCGATATCTGGACAGGCGCAGGCACCGAGCATCGCATCGCAAATGGCATGCAATGCCACGTCTCCATCGGAGTGTGCCACAGGCCCATGAGGAGCTGGAATCTCAACTCCGCACAGGACCAGCGCTCGGCCCGGCTCCAGCCGGTGACGGTCGGTACCGACCCCAACTCGAATCTCCGGCTCTAGCGGCTCTTCAGAACTCCTGCGGGAATCAACCATCTGCCTCCTGAAATCGTGTCCAAATAATAACTTGAGGCCATGGCTGGATCGAGATCCGGAACCGCTGGAAGCGACCTAAACCGACAAAAAATCGGGGCCCCTGACGAGCACCGCCAGGGGCCCCGATTCCCTCTTTTTGACGATTCCTAGAAGCGTACTTCCGAGGTCACCGAAATTACTTCGATTCCGGAGCCGACTCCCAGTGCCTTGGCATTCTGGAGCGTTCCCGCATTGAAGTAGAAGGTCAGGTAGTCGGTGGCACGATAAACCGCCCGGAAATCGAACTCATCGCCGAGCTTGCTGCTGTTGTTTCCATTCGATGCAGCACCACCATTGTTCTTATTGAGTGTCGCATAGGCGTACAACCCCTGGACCGACCACTCAGGTGTCAAATTCATGCCGCCCTTGACCTTGATCGCCCGGTAGTTGGTATCGATATCGAGACCGTAGTAGGCGTCTTCCAGGACGATGGTGTCGTTATTGAACTCGTAGGAGACGAAGTTTGAATTTTTTCCGTCGGTGGCATCGTCGTCACCGGACATATCCCAGATCGAGAAATCAATCCAGGGCGCTTCGCTTTCATCGGCTTCCGGAAGATCATAGTGAATTCCCGCGACCAAACCGTAGGCGCCATCCTGATTGATGCTGTTGCCGCCGGCGTCGTTGCCGTAGTCACCGAACTGCCAGTAGATCTCTCCGTAAAACTTCATGCCGTCGCTACCCTCAAGATGGCCTCCGCCACCGACGGTCACGAGGCTACCACCGGAATCGTTGTTGGCATTGATGAGCGTGACACCCATGTTGCCCTGGTAATCACCGGTATCGAGTGGCAAACCATAGATGACTCCGAACAGCGTCTCGCTATCGACCGGGGAGATATCGAACACGAACATGTCGAGCGTGTTCTCACCGAGGTCGTAGTGACCCACCGCACCGGCTGGCTGCAACGCCTGGACTCGCCCGGCGCTACTCGATTGGGGAGCACCGGTGTCATCGACTCCGTTGCCAAAAGCCGATTCTGCGTTGCCAAGATCGATCAGGAACGGATTCCCGTTACCGGAGAAATCGAGGGTGTAATCGACGATCCCGAAATCGAGATCGAATTCGGGGCTGAACGCACCCTCCCACGAAACCGCTGCTTCACCGAGACTGAACGGCACATTGCCATCCCGACCATTGGCGGCAACGTCGAAGGGAGTCTCGAGTGTAATTCGAGCGCTCACTGCATCGGATACCGACGCTTCAATTTCAAGCTGGACGATGGGATCGATGAAGAACCCATCTGCTGTATCTCCCCACCCCGACGCCAGCGCAGGCGCAGCCCCGCCAATGGTGTCACCGAGCGCGGCGTCACCAAAAGAACCGCTGCGATCGACAAAACTCAATCTCATGTCACCGGTGATGGTCAAACGAAGAGCACGACCGGGTTTGACATCTCCACCCAGTGAAGTCTGAGCGATCACAAAATCGGTTGCGATGAAAAGCACGAACAGTGCCAGGACAAGACTCGGCAGCCTACAAGTTTTAAACATGGGGTATTTCCCCTTCCCCTCAGGTTGGTTGTGACTCTCTTGAAAGAGCCATCAAAGTACCCGATGAAGAATTCCCCCCCACCGGTTTTCCATCAACGGCAAGTTCTCCCCCGGAGAACCTGGCTGATTTCCTGGAGTCTGCGCAATGTCTGAGCCCCGGTCAAGTGCAGCGCACCAAGCAATGTCCCAAAGAGGAGAATCAACAGCCGAACCAGTTATGGACATTCTCGGATTAACGGCCCAATAACGCCTCGATCCAGGGCACATCGGCAGCGGTGGTCAACTTCGGATTGGCGTGGTTCGCTGCAACAAATCGCACCGGCTGGCCACTTCTGGCAACCGCTTCCGCCTCGTCGGTGGCGATTCCGGTCGCCCCCTGGAGAGCATCCCGAAGTGTCTCCAGGTCAAATACCTGCGGGGTCTGGGCCTGCCAGAGAGAGGTCCGATCAACCCCGGAATGCCACAAATCGTCTGAATCGGCTCGATGCAGCGTATCGGTCACCCGCTGGGCAAGGATCGCAGCGCCCTGATCGGAGGCTCGTTGCAGCACTGCCTCGAGATCTTCCCCGTGCAGCGCCGGGCGAGCCACATCATGGATGGCAACCAGATCGGTCGAGATCGCCGAGATCGCAGCGAGGCCCGCCACGACACTTTGACGTCGTTGTTTCCCACCGGCGACGATTTCGACCCGCGAACGGTCCACTGCTGCTTGATGGACCCAGTCCGCCGCTTCCCCCAGATCGTCGCGATGAACCACCAGGATCGCGCCACGACAACATCGATGCGCCATCATCGTCGCTAGCGAGTAGCAGGCCAGCGGCCGTCCAGCCACCGGAATCGCCGCCTTGCGCACGGCCCCCCCGAGGCGAGTTCCTTCTCCCGCTGCGACCAGCACCGCCCAGTAGTCTCTGATCACGACAAGCGACCCGGATCGTTTCGGTGCGGACTGAACAGTCGTTCATATTCCTGCACACAGTAGCGATCAGTCATGCCAGCGATGTAATCACACACCGCTCGCTGCAGTCCGAGCTCGGAACAGCGTTGATAATGATCACGAGGAAGTTGCGCCGGCTCGCGCACGAACTCCTCAAACAGAGCCGCGATCATCCTTCTACCCTTGAGCGAAACGCGAACGCAGTACGGATCGCCATAGAGATACTCCTGCAGAAACGCCTGCAACTGAGCTTTCTCGATGCCCATCTGGTCAGAAAAGCGCAAGATGTTACCGCTGGCAGATCGCACTGACTCGATACTGTCGATGTTCAGTGCGGAGATCCGTTGCAGACTGGTGTCGACCAGATCGTTGATCTGGTCACCGATCACTCCCGAGACTGTACGGGCGACAAGCACTCGCTCTGGTAGCTCGGTTCCATGTTGCTCCAGTACCCTCTGCTCCGCCCGGGCGAAGATGTCGATCTCGCGAAGCTGATCGAGATTCAGCACCCCCGAACGAAGGCCATCATCGAGATCGTGGCAGTCGTAAGCGAGAGAATCACCGATGTCGGCCAGTTGCGCCTCCAGAGTTGCAGGCGTATCCGGATCGAATTGAGCCAGTTCTGGCTCATCGAAGCGCCCGTAATGCTTGACGATCGATTCCCGTACTTCCCACGACAGGTTCAACCCCAGAAAGCCGGGATATCTCTGTTCCAGCTGATCGACCACGCGCAAGGCATGTCGATTGTGATTGAAACCTCCAGCCGACTGCATCAACTGGTCGAGTTCCTGTTCACCGGAATGGCCAAAGGGTGGGTGACCCAGATCATGACCGAGCGCGATGGTCTCGACCAGATCCTCGTTGAGACCGAGACGGCGTGCCACCGCTCGAGAGACTTGCGCCACCTCGAGGGTGTGCGTCAATCGAGTTCGGTAATGATCACCCTGGTGATTGGCGAACACCTGTGTCTTGTATTCGAGTCGTCGGAACGCAGCACAGTGGATCACTCGCTCGCGATCGATCTGATAGATGGTACGAAACTGGTCTTCTGGTTCCTGATGAACACGACCACGACTGGCAGAACTGGGCATCGCATAGCTCGCCAGTAGCAGTTCTTCTCGTTGCTGCGGAGTCATCGTCAAATCGGAGGTGGGATCAAAATCCTGCCCCGTCACTTCTGCTGATCCCTCACTCATCAAGTTCCTTCCGATCCTTGCCTGATCCTTCTGATTTTCGGTTTTCCGACCGGCAACCGGATTTCAACTCCAGGAGGAATCCCGATCCCCCGCCACCGCGGGTTGAGAGTCTCCAGGATGATCAGGTCGAAACCCCGATCACGGGCGATTCGCCGCAGGGTTTCCACCGACCGGGTCCGGTGCACCCCACCCTCGGCTCGCATCACTCTCGCCGAGGAACCAGCGGAAGTGCCCTGCGAGGTCGAACCACAACCGGCAGCTACCCACGGTAACCACAGCGCAACGCACAAGATGGCAACCGTCAGACGAACCGGGGTCACCCAGATCCGATCTGTGCGGGAACTCGCAGGCACCATCTTCTCCCATCGAAAACCGTAACAGGTCTCGCAACCGGTTCGCTACCACGGCAGCATAGCAGAGACGGTATCGAGGTGACATCGTCGCGGCCCAGACTGGAGGATGGAATGCTGATCGGGGCAGGTGCCATCTGGAACGGAAGCGGGGAACCCCGGCCAGGACGTCTCGCCATCTCCGATGGCAGGATCGAGCAGATCCTGGCACCGGGGCCAGCCCAGATCGACCTCGGCGATTGCCTGCTTTGCGCCGGATGGGTCAATGCCCACGCTCATCTCGACCTGAGTCTGCCGCGCCAGACCGATCAGCTGGAAGGCTGTTTCGATGATTGGCTCAAAACGGTGGTCAAAACTCGCCACCATCTCGGCGATGACGGCATCACCCTGGCCGCGACCCGGGGAGCCGAGGAAGCTCTCGCCACCGGCACCACGGCCATCTTTGATATCGATCCGGCTGGACACTCGATTGACGCTCTCGCTGACAGTCCGATCAGGCGATTGATCCTGCGCGAGGTGATCGCGCTGCAATCACAACCGCAGGTCGATCTGCAACCGATCACCGATTTCCTGCAGGGTAGCGCCGATACCACTCACGAGTTACGAGGGCTCTCCCCTCATTCGCCTTATACCGTTCATCCTCAAGTGCTAGGCCAGTTGCTACCGTTTTGCCGAGAGCAGGGAGTGCCGTGGGCGATGCATGTCGCGGAACCGGCGTGGGAACGAGAACTACTCGTGAATGGCAGCGGCGAGGGTGCGGAATTTCTCGAAGGGTTTGGAGCAGACCCGGCAGAGTTCCAGCGTGGCGAAACGATGATCGATTCCCTCTCTCATTCGCAGCATCTGTCACCGAACGGTCTCATCATCCACGGCAATCAATGTCGCGAAGATGAACTGGCAACCATCGCAAAGAGCGGTGCCGCGCTGGTCTGGTGTCCCCGTTCCCATCAGTTCTTCGGTCGGGCTCCACACCCAGCACCCCTTGCGGTCGAATTCGGGGTACCAGTGCTGCTGGGCACCGACGGCAAGGTATCTGCAGGAACTCTCTCGATGCTGGAAGAGCTACGCTGCGCCGCAGCGACTGCCCCGGAGTTACCGATGGAAGTGATCTGGCAGATGGCCACGGTCAATCCGCGCCAGTGGCTGGCAGCTGCGGGGCACCCGCAACTGCTCGGCAGCGGAACCCTGAAGGAGGGAGATCCTGCCGATCTGGTTGCAGTTTCGATCCCCGATCCCGATGGCCCGCCACTTCAGCAAGCACTGGAAGGTCAGGTGATCGCGAGCTGGATCGGAGGCCGCGCCTTGCAACCGGAACCGATGCAGGAGAATCAGTAACCCAGCTCCTTCAAGATCTCTGGCACCAGGTCCTGATGTTGCCGATTGAAGCCGGGCAAATCGGTTAACTTCTGTAGATCAAATTTGTTCTTCCACTGGCGTTGTCGAATTATCAAACCGGTTGTCGCGCCAGCCCCGACCCCTCTGTCGATCAGAATTATTGTGCCCTGGGATAAATCTATTTCATTGGTACCAATCTTCAATGACTTGAGAACTGGTGCCTTGCCATCAATTGCAGTCCTCCACTCGATGTCACCCAGCTGCGGAATCGCGGTACTCTGCTGAAGAATGACCTGACCATCGAAGTCAGTCACCCATTTGCCGAAGGCGTCCGCGGCAGAAAGAGGTTGTCCCTGAGCATCCTTGAGCCACCGATCAGGATCGGTCAACAGGATGACAAAAGGTATGGTGGTCAACTGCACTTTTTCTGCACCACCAGTAAGCGCTGAAGTGGTCGTCAAAACACGACTCCAGCTAGCTGTGATCACTGCGGGAGAACGAAACGGGATATTGAAGGCAAGGCTGTGGAACAGAAAGCTATCGACCTCTCCATTCATGCCACTGAAACCGACCGGATAGGTCCTGGTCGGATTGGCAAATGAGGTCGATTTCTGACAACCGCAAAGCACAATCAGCCCACTCAACAAGCACGTGATCAGGGCCACAGCATGACGGCCAGTTCGCATCTGCACTCCTACCCGTGAACTCCACAAACTCCATTTTTCAAGACAGTTACAAGATCATGGCGCGACCGATCTGAGCCACTCCATCAATATCCCAGCTCGACCATGATCGAATCTCCGATCCGGCCGATAGGAGGAGCGATCTCGCCACTTCCAGCCAGGCTCTTGTTCGGGAACTCGCCCTGCCACTTCTTCTGGGTAACCACCACCTGGCGATTTTCATCGAGGGTCAGGATGAAGAGCGAACCCTGAGCCAGATCGACCGGATTGTTGTTCCACGTCAGGGAAGCGATCTGAGGCGTGGTTCCGGAACAGTCCGCAGCCCACGAGAAATCAATACTTCCCTGATCGTATTCGAAGGTCCGGGTCAATTCGAACCGATACGGTTCTGTCTTAGATGCGCCGGATGTCGATGGCCCGCCAGAGGAGTCACTATCCTGGGTGACCTCGTTGATGATCACCCACGGCACCGACCACTTCGTTTCTGCCTGTCCCTCCGGTCGAGAACGAAACAAACCGAAGTTCACACCCGGCCGGCGACCATCGACAGACAGGCAATCGTTTGACAGGGTGACACCGAAGAAGTGACCGTTGTCATTGACCCCTCCGAACTTCTGACCTGCCCCGGTAACAAATCGACCAGGAGTCCCTACTCGACCGCATCCGCAGACAAGCAGTAGAGCCATGATGACCAGCCCCCACCGCTGCATCGAAATGGCGTGGCGTCTATCGTTATTCTTCAACGAATTCGTCATCGGTACAGCCTCTGCAATCTTGATGTCAGTAACCGAGTTCATCCAGAATCGACCACGCCACCGATTGAGTTCCAACGCCGAACTCTGGCGCTTCACCACGGCCGGACAGTTTTTCCTTCTCGAAGGGCCCCTGCCAGCTGCGCTGCTCGATTTCCACCCCTCCCTGCTCGTCATATCTCAGGATCAAGAGATTGCCACCGGAGAGGTCCACCTCCTGACCATCAAAGCGAAGATATAGAATTTTCGCAGGCAACGAACTGAAATCTGCCCCCCACTCGAGCAAGCGCTTGCGGGATTCTGCGGTCAAGGCATCGACGTAATCGAGTTCCAGCACGAAATGGTACGGCTGGGCGGAACCCTGCACCGCACGTTGTTGTTCCACATCGGTTATCTTTACCCGATGTTGCTGGCGCTCCAGATAATCGAGAATCACCCAGGGAATCGACCAGCTATCGGTCACCTTCCCATCTGGTAACTGACTCAAGGTATGAAACCGGACCGCGGGTTTATTCTTGTCGTCATAAGAAATGGAGTGCAAACCACTGAGCTCGATGCGATCCCCCTCCTCACTGAGCATCAAATAGCCCAAGCTCTTATCGAGGTCCTTGATCGGAAGTTGCAAGCCACCCTGCACGCAACCGGAGATCAAGACCGTCATCGCCAGGAGCCACAACTGCCAGTAGTTTCTCCAGACCGGAAACTCGAATTTCATGTTTGCCTCTCTGTCGCGCTGATCTAGTAACCGAGTTCTTGCAGGATCGAATCGGCGATGCCCTGTGATCGCTCCTTGATGGGTATGTAGAAGGAGCTACTCTTGCTGCCCGAGAGCTCCTGAGCAAACTGGCCCTTCCAGACCCGCTGCTCCAGCTCCAGATTCCCCTGGCCATTTCGTTGAAGAATCAACAGAGAACCCCTGGTCAGATCGACCTCCTCAGAATCAAATCGAAAGGATCGAACAACCGCTGGAGCCCTGGAACAATCGACAGCCCACTGAATCGACACTACCTGTGATTTGTCGCCGGTCCTTCCATACTGGAACTCGACCTCCACCAGGTAATCGCTGGACGACGACCCTCCCTGCAAGACCTCGTGAGCAAGGTCCGCTGTCCGGTCAAGGATGACCCACGGGATGGTCCAGGTGTCGATGGTCTGATCGGTCGCGCCTGATTCGACCGCACCGAAGAGAACGGTCGGTCGATCAGTTGCGTAAAATACTGCTACCTTGCCGATCACGGCGATATAGGTGCCATCTTGCGCGGTCTGCCCGGTCGTACCGCCGACCAGGTTGCCACTCAGGCGGGGGACAAGAGGAGTCCGGTCACAGCCTGCGATCCAACCACTGGCGACCAGGATGATCAGTGTCATGACCATCGGACCGTGTCTCATGACCATTCTGACTCCTCTCCTGGCTACTGTTCAGTAACCGAGTTCTTGCAGGATCGAATCGGCGATGCCCTGAGCTCGCTTTTCCACCGGCACATAGTTCAAACTGGTGGCCTTGCCCGACAGCGAGCTCTCGAACTGACCCTTCCAGACTCGCTGCGTGATCACCATTTCCCCCTCTGCATCGCGGTCGAGCACCAGCAGAGTACCCTGGCCAAGATCGATCAACTCATCACCAATTTTGAAATAGCGAACGGTTGCTGGTGCACTCGAACAATCGACGGCCCAGTGCAATGGTTTTGCCTGATACCCCTCGACCGACGAGTTCTCATCACCCAGATCTAGCCTGACCTCCACCAGCCGAGACTCCCCCTCCTTGAGGGAGTTACCAGCCGATCCATTGCCCGAAGAGAATCGATTGGCGGTTCCTGTCCGATCGAGCAGTACCCAGGGAATCGACCAGCTGTCGATGGCCTGGTCGGTCGCTCCCGATTCGATCGCTCCAAAAAGAACGGTCGGTCGATCGGTCGGGAAAATTACTGTGATGACTCCGGTAACGGAAAAATAACCACCAGCTGCGCCGGAGAGTCCGATCCCCGGACCGGTCATGACTCCGCTGATCTGAGGAGCGAATGGGCTGCGGCTACACCCCAGCAACCCGCCACAGACTGCCACCAGCAGTATCAAAATGGTCAAGATCCCTCGCCCTGTGGCCATACCATTCCTCTTCACTGTTGTGCAGAAAATCAGCGATACCTCATCTCCTGATCAGAGATGGAGTCCGAATCGGACACAATAATCGGCGTACAGCGACTGGTCCGTTCGTGGCACGCTCGAAACTGACCACCGCAAGGCCACCGGCTGGCTTCATGAGCAGCGGCCGGGGATCGAGCTCACGACCGCAGCCTGGGCAATAAAGCGGCAGGTACATCTCAGTCGAACCAGTGATACCACTCGATGTACTTGCCCATCAGGCCGCCAACGATGAGTCCTACAATTCCGCCAAGAATCGAAAGCGAGACCGAGGTAAATCTCCCCAGCAAAATCGCACCGATCACCCCCCCGGCGATGCTGCAAAAAATTATCCATACCAGCTTTAACATGATTCTGGGTTTCCCGTCCGGGTCAGGCCTTACGGCTAATTTTCCTGGCGATGCCGACGATCAACAATTTCTTGCCGTTCCTGGGCACCTACTCCTCCCTGTTCTTCGGTCAAACCAGAGAGCCTCACTCGATGAGGAATCTCAACCGCGGCTTCATCGCGGCACTTCCGGATTGCTGGATGGTGGACACGACCTCGACCATCACCCCTTCCGGAGCCGATTGGGTAGCGATCTCGCTGGTGAAACGGGTCGTTTCATCGCCAACGGAGACGGTGCCCGCTTCGCCGCTGCGAAGCAGAATCTTTGGAGCGGAAACCATCTCATCGGCTTTGTGGATGGTGATGGCAATCTGAACCTGGTCGGAGCCGACGCGCTGGCCAGTTGCCTCGACTCGCCAGTCATCGACGGATACGGAAGCGACCGGTGGCTCGACAGCTTGCTCGACGAATCGCAACTCCATCAACACCGCTCCATGGTCCGAGGGGAACTGGCGTTCGGCGACCGGAATCGCCTCGTCTTCCCAGACCAGCGGATAGACCTGCCCCGCCACTGGCTCGAGTCTCCAGCGGGCCTTGCCGCCATCTTCATCATCGTTGCCCGGGTCGGGCTCGTGAATGTAGAGCCGGTCAATCCGCTCGAATCCCTGATCCTTGGCGCCGCTGGTGCGATACATCGGCGACCAGGTGATGCCGGGGCGCTGGACCGGATTGGGATGGACCGTCCGGAAGGTGTCAGTGAAGCCCGCTTCCGCCATCGCGAGGCTGACCGGCAGATCGATCGGACGGCGTCGTTTGTAGACGCGGGATGTATCGACGGTCCAGTCGAGATGCGACGGGGTGTTCCAGTCGCCACCGACCAGTAACGGCACCGAGAGGTCGAGATGGCCGAGCTCTTTCAGTCGGGCGATGATGCGCTGCGCCTCGGGAAGCCGACTGGATCGCACAAACTCCGACTCGAGAAGATCACCATCGGAGATGTCGGGTGTGTCCCGCAGTGTTCCCGTGATGTAGTCGCGGTAGTCGATCCAGATGCTCCAGGCGACGAAGTCACGACCCTGGTCGTCAACCAGCCGGGCACCGACCGCATGCCATGGCTCGTGGGTGAATCGTTCGGTGATATCGAAGCGAGACAGGATGCACAGATGCGGACTGTTGGCCTGCCACTGGTTCCAGCCCAGTTGCTCGGCAATCCACGCCCCGAGTAGCGGCCGATCCCCGTCGATGTCGTAGCTCTCCTGCATCAACACGAGATCCGCATCCGAGGCACGGATCACCGCCAGCGCCTTCTCGGCACCGTCGACCACGCGGTTTCCGCCACGCAGAACGTTCCAGACCAGCACCCGCAACGTTTCATCGGCTGGAGTGGCGACCGGCGGGTCAGCCGATCGAGCTGGCGGCACGTTACAGCCAGCGGCAACAGCGAACAGGATCAACAACCCCAGCATGATCAAGCAGGGATTGGAACTGCCGGTTTTCGACCACAAATTCATGATCCACTCCTCAGATCAAAGCAATCGACAGAAAAGGTGGACCCCGTCGGCCGACCCGACGGGGTCCATGGAGCGGGTGATGGGGATCGAACCCACGACATTCAGCTTGGGAAGCTAACGCTCTACCACTGAGCTACACCCGCCTGATCACTACCCCCAGGTAGATCATCATTTGGCATTGTCACAAAACCCCCTTCGGGGTCAAGATGGGGTCAAATCAATGCCAGCTAGGAGTTGCCGTTGCCAGCAGAAGCGATAGACAGCCATGCCCACCTCTACTTTGATCGTTTCGATGATGATCGACACGAAGTCATCGAGCGCGCCAAAGATGCGGGTTTTGTTGCCATCATCAACATCGCCGTCGATGAACAGACCAGTTCACAGGTGATCGAGCTCGCACAGCAGAACCCGGGTTTCTGTCATGCTGTGATCGGGGTCCACCCCACTCATTCCGGAATGTCCGCCGACGATCTGAAGACGACACTCGCTGCCATCGAAAAGCTGTGCGATGAGCATTCGAAACAGGTGGTCGGCATCGGCGAGATCGGCCTCGATTATTACTGGAAGGATGTCAGCCCTGAAGATCAGGAGCGCGCCTTCATCGCCCAGCTCGAAATCGCTCGCCGGCGCAACTTGCCGGTGGTGATTCACTGTCGCGAGGCGTGGCAAGACACTCTCGATGTCATCGAACAGCATGGCGATGGAGTGACCGGTGTCTTTCATTGTTTCAGCGGCACCGTCGAGCAAGCGCAGCGAGCTCTGGGACTCGGCTGGTATCTCTCCTTCGCCGGCAACCTGACCTACCCGAAGGCGCAAGATCTGCGCGATGCGGCGGCGATCGTTCCTCTCGATCGGTTGCTGCTGGAAACGGACAGCCCATTTCTGGCGCCGCAACCGAAGCGAGGAAAACGCAACGAACCGGTGCACTCGCTCCACACCGCCGACGAGCTGGCACGGGTGCACGGCACCGATCGCAAGACGGTGCTGGCGGCGACCACATCCAACAGCAGGACTCTATTTCGACTGAAAGAGTGACCCTATGGACACGATCCATAGCTCGCGCATTCGAGGGTGTCGATGGTCGGGTCGACACCGCAGCCGCCGGTGGGGTCTGGGAATCCAGAACCGCCGGTGAATAGCTGCACGAGCATGTGGATTGCATCCGAGATGTCATGATTGCCGTCGTCGTTGCTATCGCAGGCGTCGGCGCAAATCATGGTGCCACCGCTAAAGAGGATGCCGAGCGAGCCGACGGCGTCAGCGATGTCGACTGTTTGGTCGGCGTTGCAATCGCCGCGCTCGAACTCGGTCGGCGCAACGCTGGACTCAATCCACAAGTCTGACGTGGAGATGAACACTTCGCCCACCGGATCATCCCGCTGCCACGCGACCCACAGCACGTGATGGCCGCTACGATTGGACGGGATCTCCACGTCGAAGTAGAAGTGACCGGCGACCAGTTCAACTGACGGCCGTCCGAGGAATTCCATCTGCGCCCAATTGAGG
>JAYZTT010000013.1:0-8774 GCA_036125855.1 Planctomycetota bacterium | reverse complement strand
CGTTTTGCCACTCCAGCGAAGTCGTTGCAGTGCATAGGGCTCACGACTGCGAGTCGGCCAGCCACGACAACATCCACCGACGATCAACTGGCCATTGGATGACAGCAGTCCACCGAGCAGACCGGTGCTGAACCCCTCACGAAACGGATAGCACGCTCCCTGCCACACCCCGGCTACCTGCTCCGTCGTCACGCGCATGACGACACTGAGTGTGTAATCGAGCACAAACAGCTGATCGCCGAATGGGCCGAAGGCACCGTTTGATTCATCGAGCAGGATCGCGGTCGCTGATTGCCCCATTTTCTTGTAGGGAAGCACGACGCTGGTCGGGATCAACTTGGGGATTCGCTCCGCATCGATGTGAAGGCGACCATCTTCTCCGTCGGTGGGTTGTGCAGGTTGCGGTCCCATGTTGGGAGCGAGCTTGTACCAGGGGAAACTGATGGGGTGCCCGACAAATCCGCCCGGGAGCAACACCTTGAGACCACAGGCTCCGTTCCAGGGCCCCTGATTCTCGGTGTAGAACGCCACGCCCTGAGCGTTGAATCCGACACCGCCAGGACTCCGCAATCCGCTACAAGTCGGCGTGGTCGTGCCATCGGCATTGACCCGCAGGCACCAGCCGCGGAACGGAAAATCGGATGTGTAGGAGCCAGAGAGACAAAGCGTGATCCAGATGTTGCCCTCTGAATCGAAGCGCGAGCCGAAGGTGAACTCGTGTTCCGAGCCAAAGCCCCAGTCATCGCTGACGGTTTCATACAAATCGGCGGTGCCGTCCCCATCACTGTCGGTGATGCGGGTCACCTCCGCTTGCTGGGTGGCGTACAGAGCACCGTCCCTGCGCGCCAGTCCAAACACTTCGTGCAGTCCCTGGGCGAACAGGTGGTAATCGGCGGCGAGATCATCATCGAGCAAGCCATCGACCAACCAGATCTCGCCACGGCGGGTGCCGATGGCGACCTGGCCATCATCGAGTTCCAGCATGCTGACCGCCTCGAGATGAATTGCCGGTGGGATCTCCAGATCCTCGATCACCCACCAGTCGCCCTCGTCGATATCTTCCATCGGTGGCAGATTTTCCTGCTCGTTCTGTGCGATCACGGGAATCGATAGACAGAAGGAGAGGGTCAGAAGGAGCAGCTGGAGAGATCGGTTCATCGGTTCTGCTTTCCCCAGTGGTATTCGATGGAGATGGAAGATTCCTCTTCAGAGATGGGCAGTTGAAGCCATGTCTCCCACTTCTCCGGCACCGTGTACATCGGTCGGATTACAGTGCGCGGCCCTGGATTGGACAGTTTTACCTGGAGACCGTCCTGGTAGATGCAGGTGCCATCATCACGAATTTCTTCCGGTGGCTCATCTCGGATCCGCAGTTGGAACAGGCCACGTTGGTTGGGCGACCGGCTCCTCTTGAAATTGATGTTCCTCTGTAAAAAGGAATCGTTTTCATTCTCGACGGCGATGATGGTCTCTTCGACATCGAGATATTCGGTCGAGTACATCAGGGTCGGAATGTTTCGTTCGCCGAGCTTGTAGCCCCTGAATCGGTAACCGTCTGCTCTGATTCCTTCTTTCCTCTCTCCGGGCCAGGGGCAGAAGGGATCGGTCAGGAAAACCACATCGGGCCCCCGGGGAAAGGTCAGGACTTCTTTACCCAGTGGACGGATTCTGCCCATCCCCTGGGAGGACCAGTGGGCACTCGCATCGAGGAAGCGCCCCTTCCACATCAGCGCCAATCGCAGTTCCTGAGCATCGAATGCGTAGTTGAGCCCTCCCGGTAAACCGACGGCGATTCCGCGGAAGCCTGCCTCCCACAGCTTGCCGCGGTAGAGGACCGCCTCACCACCGACGATCAGTTCCTTCTGCTGGCGGCTCAGGCCGTCGGGGAAGACCGCCTGGTCGCCATCTTCAAGATAGGTCCACAGTGCCTGCACCTGTTGACCGGCATCTCCATCGAGCAGATCGGGCAGCATGCTGCGACCGCCGGGCCAGAAGGCGAGCATCTGAGTTCCCGGTCGTAAAGATTCTGGATCGAGCATGTAGCGATGGAACCAATCCCGGTTGAGACGATCCGTTGTGGTGATCAGATCCATCGCGCGCATACCGACCGATTGTTTCCGATTGAAATCGTGACAGAGGACGCACTGCAGCATACCGACACTGGCTAGCTGCTGTCCGGCGGATTTGGCCGTTTCTTCATCGTGGCGGGGACGAGGGATCGCTGTTTGTAGACGGTCGACGGCGATCAGGTCGGAACCGAGGTCAAAGGTCTGAGGGTGATTGAAGTGAGGCATGCGAGTGTTCATGGCGTCCCGGACAGATCGCCCACGTTTGATCACAAGGTCGAGCCAGTAACCCTGTAACTTGTCACCGACTCCTGAAAGGGGAGGAGGGATGCGACCCTCATCACCGAGGGTGGGGTCGGTTCCGGTGAAGAAATCTCTCCGGTCATCGGGAATCCCACCGAGATCTCCACGAGTATGACAGGCGGTACATCGAAATGTCTGCATCGTGAGATCGACACGCTGATGAGGACCGGGCTGCGGAGGATCGGACTTCAGGAACTGCAGAGCGGCTTCCAGGTGGTGTGATTGGCGATCGGAGAGGGTGTAAGTGGCATGGGGCCGTGACGGAGTGGATCCGGCCAGATTTTCCAGCGCCGGTGTATTTGCCGGGACCGGCCCTTCATGACAGTGCACGCACCCAAATTTGCTATAGAGCTCCTCTCCGATCTTCACATCGTCTTCCTTCAGTTCCCATACGGGCTCGGGAGGCAGCGGGTTCTTGAAGTTGGTCAACAGTGAGGAGTCGATGGGGCCGCGGTCGAAGCCCGGGCCCTGCCATTCCAGTTCCAGGATCGCATCTTCGACCCACTGGAAATGAGATACCTCGATGCGATGGAGGCCCGGTTGTAACGCGATGGAAGCATCGCTCTCGACCACCTTCTGCCGCTGATAATTTCTGGTGGCGCCCAGATCGATCACGTTTTTTTCATCGATACGAAGCCTGCCGATGTCGTCGACCTTGAGAAAGAAATGGTAATCACCCGCCTGTTCAATTCGAAGCCAGCCGGAGAAGTGAGAGGTGATGTCATTGCCACGTTGTTTTTCCGGCAGGTTGAACCCCTCGGCGATGGTGGTCTTCCAGGGTCGAGAGCGAGTTGAATCATCGAGCCCTTTGCGATGGCCACGTTCGAGTGCCAGATCAAGTGGCGCTGCGACCCTCGTTTCTCGAAGGAGGAAATGAGCGATGGCATCGGCTTCTCGATGACTGAGCCCCAGTGAGGGCATCCTGCCTGACGGGCGACTGCTGTGTGGATCTCGCAAGAAGCGAGCCAGTTGCGGCTGCGACCAGTGTTCGACCCTGCCGCTGAGAATGCTGGAATTGGCAGGGCTGGTGGCGTCGGCACCGAGTGGTTCATGGCAGCCAACGCAACCCACCTGATGATAGAGACGATCTCCTTCATCGATGGCGACCTGGTCGGGGACGCTTTTTTGCCAGCTCCCTTTCGATCGATCGACCAGGTAGGCGACGAGACGTCTTGCTGCGACCTGCCGATCCCCTTCTTGCAGATGGGATAGCATCTGCGGCATCACGGTGCCGGGATGGGTGGTGGCTGGATCGCTGATGAAATCGACCAGATGGAACGGATCAATTCGCTGGGCCACAGAATCAAGTCGAGGAGCTTGCCTCGGTCGTAGCCACTGGTTTTTCTCTGTAGAACTGGCGTGGCAAGAAGTGCATCCCAGTTCTCCGATCAATAACAAACCCGCTTCGACCGAAGGCACGGAGCGATCTGTATCATCAGAATCGTATCCACCGATGAAGGGAGCAGATGGTGTCTGGCCAGAGACCGGCACCACCGATATCAACAGCAGGATCAGAACGACGATCACTGAGCTTTTTTCACCAGATCAGCTGGACGAACTTCTTTTGCGTGCTTTCCGAAGCCAAATTTCGTTGGTTCATAAGAACCGACGAGTTCGACCTTCGATTTGGCATCGATCTGATCCTCGAGATCCAGGCACCAGTAGCAAGCGTTGACCATCAAGCGCCGAGATCCTTCTCTGGTGAAGCTACGGGATGCTCCGAAAGTAGTGGAAAAGATCTTCTGCTTTTTCCCGTTCTTGGCTTTGCGGAAGTTGGTCCACGCCACTGGCATCATCGGATTGTTTTTATCGAAAGTGGAACCGTCATCTCGTTTTTCGGCTTCGCAGGGTCCGTCATCCGGATTCATTCCTGACAGGACACGTCCCATCAGCAGCGGAGTACAGCCTTTCGGCAGCGGTAAGTTGACGGTGTAGACGTCTGACGGGTCCCATACATCTCCATCCTTGATTCCGGCGAGGATCGGGTGATTCCTGGCATCGGGAGCGATGATCCCGCTGCTGCTTTGCCAGCCATGACCGCCGTGATGGGCGACCCAGGTCTCTCCCATCACCTGTAGTCCGAATCCCCCTTTCCACTGACCATTTCGCCACGACCAGCGGTGGTATTCACGGTCGCCAGGAATATCGAAGGCGTGGGTGGCGGTTCGAAGCCCGATGACGGGTTTCCCCGATTCGACGTAATCGACGATGTGTTTCATCTGTTCGTCGGGGAGGTTCCGGAAACGGGTGAAGAGAACCATCAGATCCGCATCTTCGAGTGCTTCGAGTCCCGGAATGTTGTCATTGACCTGAGGATCGATGCAGCCACTTTCCGGGTCGATGGAAAACAGCACCGTGCAACGAAAGCCATGATGTCTGGCCAGGATCTTGGCAATTTGCGGCATACCTTCTTCTGATCGGTACTCCTCATCTCCAGTGATGAAGACGATGTGCTTTCCTGCGCCCGGTCCCTTATCTCCGGCGAGAGAGATCCAGTTTTCATCAGCCGACAGGTTGGCAGTCAGCAACAGAATGAGCGTGGTCGCCAGTAGAGAAATCCTCATCTTTTCCTCCTCGGGATTTTGTTCGATCTTTCGAGTCTGTAAGAACAGTGAAAAGGAGGATAACCGCTATTTGGACCGTAAGGGACAGGGTTGATGGGAGACCCGTTCGGGGTCATTCCCATGGATATGGACCGGATTGGGATCGGTTCGGGAGTCCGTCGCGTGCCGACCGACGCATACGGTGTCATTGCGATAAATCTGCTGGCCGATGTCCCCGCCGATCCGGATAATAGGTCAAGAAGGGAGGTCATCATGACCGACGACAAGAAGCACGAAGACAAGGACCGCAAGAAGGTTTCCGACGAGGAACTGGAAGATGTGGCGGGGGGACAGAAAATCGAGGGCCAGATCGGCAAGGCTGCCAAGGATTTGCCCGGGATTGAATGCAAAGTGCCACCAAGAAGTGCCAAGAAGAAGCCTGGATCAAGCATGGATGCCGTAACTACGGATCCTTGGAACAAGTAAATCTGAGTTACCGAGGTAGCCTACTCGTCCTCACGGGCGAAGTGATCTGGTAACGGCAAGAACGTAACTCAAGAAGGGAGGTCAACATGACCGACGACAAGAAGCACGAAGACAAGGACCGCAAGAAGGTTTCCGACGAGGAGCTGGAAGATGTGGCGGGGGGCACGGGTCGATATCTAGGATCTACGATGCAAGCAATCGAGGGTCCGGACGCCAAGAAGAAGGGCGACTCGGGAGCCGTGGATCACAACTCCTCACGGAGCAACCACGGGTAGCCTACTCGTCCGCACGGGCGAAGTGATCTCGTAACTGATGAAACGCTTCACGTAACACGGCTTGAATCTCTGGCTCACGGGTCAGCGGTGCCAGCCGTGGTGCCAATTTCGAGGCGAGCGAATCCAGCGCGGTTTCGCGCAATCCACCCCCCTGAATAAGGCGACAAACTACCGTTTGAGAGACGGTTCGAAAAAAGTGCTACAAAAAGAAGCACGAATTGTTCCGTTCCATCGCATGACTATTTCCTTTTGCTTTTCCTCAGCCAGCAAGTTCGATCGAGTGATCATCGGATGCCGCCCATCATCTTGTCTCGAGGGGATGGGGTTGATCGGATGCGATTTGCCAATCACTATTACATCTTGGAGTGAGGAACGTGTGGAAGGTTTTGTCACGCGCTCGTTCTGACATCCCGTTCTCGTATCCGCCTACGAGAATTTTACTCTATGCCCGTTTACATCTTTTTGTCCCGACAATGTCGGGTGGGTCGTCGGTTTTTCCGATCCGGAGGTTGCATGTCTCGATTGCATCTACTCTTTGTCCTGATCTTGTTTGCTCCCGTTATCTTGGCAGCTCAGGATTCATCAGAGCGTTGGTCCTATCCATATGGCGAAGGCCGCGTTTCCCTCGTAGCAGATAATAGTTTGCTGGCAGTGAAACTGATCGATGACCTTGAAGATGAACAGGGTTCATTGCTGGCGGAGCTACGGTCGATTCGTGGTGTTCAGAAAATTGACGAGAGGAATCGCCAGGAATATCCAGGGCTATGGTATGTGCCGCTGGAAAGGGGAATCCGACCTGACGTACGCCAGCAGGCTCTGGATCGACTCGCTGCGGCATCCATCGTCGAGTTTGCCGGTCCAGTACTGGGCTACCGTGAAGCGGTGATGATTCCAAGGCCGGAAGTCATCATCACCTTTGACGGCTCGGTGTCGGATGAAGATATTCGAATGGTGATCCGTCAATCGGGATTACGTTTCATCAAGGAATTCCCCGCCATCGACCCCACGGTGATGGTTGGTTTTACCGGACCTACTTCTCGTGGTTTCGAGATTGCAGACCAGTTGACCAGACTGGAAGAAGTTGCGGTTGCCGAACCAAACTTCATCCATGACCTGCCAGAGATGGCGACGCCGAACGATCCGCTCTTCTCGGATCAGTGGGACATGCTCAATACAGGTCAGACTGGAGGCACCATCGGTGCTGACATGAAGGCTGCCGCGGCGTGGGACATTTCGACGGGATCGTCATCCATCGTGGTCGCCATCATCGACGAGGGAGTCGATGTCGACCATCCAGATCTTGCCGCCAACATGGTTGCCGGGCATGACGCGGTGACGGCAGATCCGACCCCGGAAGGGGTTCCGGGAAATGCCAATTCGACCGATGGTCACGGTACCTGCTGTGCGGGAATCGTCGCTGCGGTGGGAAATAACGGGATCGGTGTTTCCGGTGTGACCTGGAACAGCAAGATCATGCCGATTCGTATCGGTTTTGGTAACTACTGGACCCAGACGGACTGGATCATCGATGGTCTGACCTGGCCGGTGGATAATGGTGCAGACATACTCTCCAACAGCTGGGGTGGAGGCTCCGCCAGTAGTGCCATCCAGAATGCCGTCATCTACGGAACCACCAACGGTCGCGGTGGGTTGGGCTGCCCTGTATTCTTCGCTTCCGGCAATGAAAACAGTGGGGTTTCTTATCCGGCGCTCTATCCGGAATCCATCGCCGTGGGTGCTTCGAGCCCCTGTGATGAGAGAAAAAGTCCTTCCTCTTGTGATGGCGAAACGTGGTGGGGAAGCAACTACGGTTCCTCGCTCGACTTCGTTGCCCCAGGCCCCCTGACCACCACGGTAGATATTGCCGGTAGTGGTGGTTATTCGAGTACCGATTACACATCTTCTTTCAACGGTACATCTTCGGCCACTCCTCATGCCGCAGGAGCCGGTGCATTGTTGCTGGCAGTAGCTCCGGGTCTCACTCACTCTGAAGTGAGGACCCTGATGCGACAAACCGCGGATGATCAGGTTGGACCTCCGTCGGAGGATACTGCTGGATTCGATATCTACATGGGATATGGCCGTATCAACTGTGAAGCGTTGTTGCTGGCGGTTGCCAGTTCCATCACCGGGCCCTCGAACTTGACCTGCAACGCTTCTGGGGCCGATGTAGTACTATCCTGGACCAATGGGGATAGTTACTCGCAAATTCAAGTCAGCCGTGATGGCAGTCTCATTGCAACGCTCTCCGGCTCAGCGACCTCCTACACCGATACATCTGCTGGTGTCGGGAACATCTCGTACTCCGTTCGCGGATTTCAAGGCTCTGATCAGAGTCCTGCTGCCAGTTGCTCCGTCTTCCTGACCGGAGGCGCGACCGACCTGGTCTGGGCTCCTTCTGCTGCAGCGGGAACTGTCGCTGGTGGGACCGCACTTTCGAGCGCATTGACGGCCAACGGGCGTACTCCGCTGGTGGTCACAACCCTCGACTCGGTAGCAAGCCTCGATGCATTTGAAACGGTGTGGGTCAATCTGGGCATCTATCCCTCCAATCATGTGCTCAGTTCAACCGAGGGAAGCACCCTCGATGATTACCTCACCAATGGTGTCGGTGGCTCCTTCCTTTACATGGAGGGTGGCGATACCTGGGCCTATGACTCGGCGACGGCAGTTCATGCCCGTTTCGGGATCAGCGGCCTCGCCGATGGAACCAGTGACCTTTCAACGGTGAATGGTGCCGCAGGAACGGGTTGTGATCTTTCCGGCAGCAGCTGGAGTTACACCGGCGAAAACAACTGGATCGATCACCTCGGAGCGACAGGCGGTGCCGTCGTTACCCTGTCCAATCCGAGTCCGTCTTATGATGTTGGGGTGTTCAACGATGCGAGTAGCTATCGCACCTTTGGTACCTCCTTCGAGATCGGCGGGCTTGCTGATGGGGCTTCCACCAAAGCAGGCATGGTGGCTGCGATCCTGAATTGTTTTGCCGGTTCGACTCCGCCGGCGGCTCCGGTAGCTGATTTCAATGCGACGCCGACCAGTGGTGAGGCGCCGGTGACGGTCAACTTCACCGATGCGTCGACCGGTTCGATCTCCAGTTA
>JAYZTT010000012.1:0-66333 GCA_036125855.1 Planctomycetota bacterium | reverse complement strand
TTGCCGACCGAACCGAAGCCCGCCTCGAGACCCTCTGCAGCATAGGTCTGCATGCACTCCACGAAACGGCCATCGAGACCCGCATCTTTTCCAACCGCAACGACCTGTGCCAGCGCCCCGGCACTGGTCTCGAGGGTGCTGTGCTCTGAGGCATAGTCGTCGGCTGAAATCATCTGGACCGCTCGTGCCAGGACACCGCCAAATACTGGCATCAGCGATTCGGCCAACTGCTGGAAGAGCGGCAGCGGCACATTCTCCGCATCGCAGATGGCAGCACCGTTGAGAACACCAAAGGTGTAGCTGAAGTAGATCGGCAAGACGGCATTACCGAGGGCAGCCGCCATTCCCGGGTCGGTTCCCAGCATTTGTGCTGTACCACCAAAGGCGCGAACCATTGCGTCACAGGTTTCAAAACCGTCGCGGTCACCCGAGTATAGGATTGCGCAACTGTCGGTCCCAACCGCATCGGGAAAGCACATGATCTCGCCATCGAGATAAGTGGCGCCGATGGACTTGGCCCATTCTGCGGCGACACGAGCCTTGGCAGGCGTCCCCGTCGAGAGTTGAGCAAAGATCTTCCCGGCAAGCTGATTCTCAACGGCAGCAACCTGAAAAAGTTCAGCGGTCGCCTCGTAATCACGTATGCAGACAACAACGATATCACTGGCGGAAACCGCCTCGACAAGGGTGTCGGCGACCTGGACTGTCCCCGGTTCAAACAACTTCGCCTTTTCGGGATTTCGATTCCAGACCGTGACCTGCAACTGGGCTGCAGACAGAACACGAGCGAGGGCTGATCCCATCAATCCCAACCCGATGATCGTAACGCTTTCTTTTGTCATAGTATCCTTCCGCAAGATGATGACGGTCCGAGTATCCGGGACGGGTACAACCTGTTGAACTGTCCCAACAAACTCCAGCCTGCCCCTCCAACGCTACTGGGGAATCACTCCATCGGAGCCTGCCGGGGCTTTTCTTTGCAGCGCTTCCGGTGCCATCTGGGCGATGGCCTCGGCCCAGCGTGGGTCGGCGTTGAGACAGGGGATCATCTCGAACTGCTTGCCACCGGCCTCGATGAAGGTTTCTCGCACCCCCATGTCGATCTCCTCGATGGTCTCGAGGCAATCGGCAACAAAGGCAGGGCAGATGATCTTGAGGTTTTTGATGCCCTGCTGAGCGAGACGTGCGGTGGTCGGCTCCGTCGATGGCTCGAGCCACGGATCGTTGCCGAGGCGTGACTGGAAGGCGACCGACCACTGGTCATCTGCAAGGTTCAGATCCTCGGCGAGATAGCGAGCACTGCGACGGCACTGAGCGCGATAACACATCGGGATCGCCGGGTGATCGGTGAAGCAGCAGTCTTCCGTCTTGAGACAGTAGCAACCGCTCGGATCGCGCTTCTCGATGTGACGCACCGGCACACCGTGGAAGGAGAAGAGCAGGTGATCCCACTCCCCCTCCAGATGGGGCGCGGTCACATCGGCCAGTACCTTTCGATAGACCGGATGATCATAGAAGGGTGGCAGGAAGTGAACCTGGATCGGATCGTTCATCCGGGCCAGATCGTCGAGCACCTTGGCCACCACCGTTTCGTAAGAACTCATCGAGTAGTGAGGATAGAGCGGCACGACGATGGCCTGATCGGCTCCCGCCTGACGAATCTGTTCGAGAGCGCTGGCGATGGAAGGATTGCCATAGCGCATTCCCAGTGCCACCGGACCATCCCACAGCGACCGAACTTCTTCCGCCAGTTTTTGCGAGGTGACGATCAACGGCGACCCCTCGTCGGTCCACACCTCACGGTAGGCCTCGGCGGATTTCTTGGGACGGGTATTGAGGATGATGCCGCGGACTACAAGGTTTCGAATCAGCACATGGCTGTCGATGACCCGTTCATCCATCAGGAACTCATCGAGGTAACGACGCACATCGGAAACCGCCGTCGAATCGGGGGATCCGAGGTTTACCAGTATCAGACCCGGCTGCTTCTCTGTGGTCATGCACTCCCCTGCGAACAGGACTAGTAGCTGTATCCGATACCGAAATGAACCGCGTCGCTGTAACTACCATATCCGACGTCCAGAATCCAACCTCCGCCGAGTTGCAGCAACGACCCGATCGAGCCGTGGAGCCCGTACTCCCTGTCTCCCTCGTAGTGATAATAACCGGTTGGGCTCAACTCCAGGTCGCCATCGATACGCTCGATCCACTCGGAAGAGGATCCGATGCCGAGACCGCCGTAGACCGCCATCCGATCGTTGACTCGCCAGGTCGGGCCGATCGCAAACAGCGCCCCGTTGCGCTCCCGTGCGGTGATCGGATCACCCACTCCCTCGGACGGCAGGGCCGGGTAATGCACTCCGGTGACGGAACCGCTATAGGAGGCCTGGAGCTGGATGAATGCGCCCGGTTGCTGATCCCGGAACCAGTAACCACCGAAACCCACTCCCATTTCGGTCAGATCTCCGTGTGGCTCAAAAACCTGAAAGACCCCCGCTTGCTCTCCATCGGAGACCGGCAATACAGCGCAACCGGCAACCAGCAACAGACTCACGCCAAGCAGCACGAATCTCAGGTCGGTAGCGAGCCGAGTTTTCCTGGCCAACATCTTTGCTCCCCACTGATCGATCGGTAGAAGTCTGTTGCACACTGGACCTCCTCTCGTTGCTGATTTTCTGGCGACGGACAGTTCCTCATCAGCAGTGATCGGTTCGGGTCCAATCTTCAGATAGGAATCGTGCCTCGCCGTGGCACAGGCCGCAATAGCCCACCCTCAGGACAACCGGCACAGGCCGGTGCTCTGGTACCTTTCGTGAGGTATCCTCTGGTCGGGAAGGAAGCTGGATGAGCGCCATCACCCCCGAAATTACACAGCAGTGGCAACGCGGCCGCGAGCGACTCGGCCTTCCCGAGAGTGCCGATTCACTGCTAGAACATCTGCACCTTCCCTTTGTCGAGGCCCTCCAGCGCTGGCATCAGGCGAGAGGTTCGACCATCGTCGTCGGACTCCAGGGATGTCAGGGTGCCGGCAAGAGCACCCTGTGCGATCTGGTACCCGATCTGGCCCACCAGCTGTTTGGACTGCGGATCGCCGTCGTCGCTCTCGACGACGTTTACCTCGGTCGCAGCGAGCGGCAGCAACTGGCCCGGAGTGAACATCCGCTGTGGATCACGCGCGGAGTTCCCGGCACCCACGAGAGCCCGCTCGCCTGCGATATCCTGCAGCGATTGGCCCGGGGGGACGAAAAAACGGTCCGTGTGCCGGTCTTCGACAAGGGGACCGATGATCGCCTCGACACCGAGCAGCAACTGCAGGGTCCCTATGATGTGGTGATCTTCGAGGGGTGGTGCGTCGGACTCGGCTCCTGTGCCGATCTCGACTGGCAAACCGCCATCAATCCCCTGGAAGAGCAAGAAGATGCCCAGATGACCTGGCGAAACCGAATCCGCCAGCAGCTGGCAGGCCCCTATCAGCAACTGTTTTCCCTCTTTGACCATCTGGCGATCTTGCTGGTGCCATCGTGGGAAACGGTCTCGCTGTGGCGTGGTCAACAGGAGCAGAAACTGCGTCTCGATCGAGGCGATGATGCATCACACTCGATGGACGATGCGGCCCTCCGTCGATTTCTCGACCATTATGAACGGCTCACTCGCTGGACCATCGAGACCCTTCCTTCGCGAGCGGATTTCGTGGCACGCATTGCCCCAGATCGATCGGTGCTCGGCATCGAGACGAAACAGGAGAATCGATGAAAGTTCATTTCAGCCTGCCCCTCTGTACCCTCCTGGTGATCCTCGTCAGCTCGTTCGGTGTTGCTCAGCCGCCACAACCCGACCTCGGCTGGGTTGCCCTGTTCGATGGAAAGAGCCTCACCGGCTGGCAGGGGAATTTCGATCTCTGGCGTGTCGAGGATGGCGTGATCATCGGCGAAGGGCCGGAAGCCGGACCGATCCCCCGCAACGATTACCTGTGGCACGCATCGACCTGGGGTAACTTCGTGCTGGAAGCACAGTTTCGAATCGAGGGCGGCAATAGCGGTCTGCAGTACCGCAGCCGGCGCGCCGATGATGGGGAAGCGGTCGGCTACCAGTGCGATCTCGATGCCGAGAACCGCTACACCGGCATGTTGTACGAATCTCGGGGACGAGGCATCGCGGTGCCGCGCGGCGAGATGGCGGCCCTGGCGAAGGATGGATCGCGCCAGGGAATCGGCTTCCTGCCCGATGCCGAGAAGACGGTGCAACGACTCGGTGACGGCCAGTGGCACCAGATGAGAATCGTCGCCCACGGCACATCGGTGCGCCACGAGATCGATTCGGTGCCGGTCTGCTCCTTCATCGATGGAGCTCCCGATGCGGTTCGTGAGGGCAAGATCGGCCTCCAGATTCATGCCGGAGGCCCGATGCGCATCGAGTGGAAATCGATTCGCATCCGTAACTGGCAACCGCTCGACGGCGATCCGCTAGAGGATTGCGCACGAGTCACCGGGCGACCGCCGGAAAATCAACCGCACTGGATCTGGGCTCCCGGACCGACTCCCGCCGACCAGCAGGTCGAACTGATCCGCACCTTCACCGTCGATCCACAACAACCAGCGGTCGAAGCGTCACTGACGATGAGCGGCGACAACCACTTCGTCGCCTACCTCGACGATCAGGAGATCCTGCGCGGTGATTCCTGGGAAAAACCATCGCGCACCATCATCAAGAAACTGTCGGGCCGTCACCGATTAAGGGTGCTCTGTCGCAACGATGCGGGTCCGGCGGGACTGGCGGGAATCCTCGCCTGGCAAGACGCCAGCGGCGAAGCGGTGACCATCGTCACCGATGAGCGCTGGCGCCTGCTCGCAGATTCGACGGAACAGCCGGTCATGGTCAAGGGGCCGGTTGCTGCCTCGACCGCTCCCTGGGGTGATATCGGTCTGACCCCCGGCGGCTCCGTCACCCGGTGGAACCTACCGGCCGGATTCGAGGCGGAGATCCTCCATCAGGTCGATCCAGAGGACGGCTCCTGGGTCTGCATCGCGCTCGAGGCTCCGGGACGATTCATCACCTCGCCGCAGCGGGGAGTCCTGAAACGAGTGGTGATCGGAGACGATGGCGTGACCGTCAGTGACTGTGCCAACTTCGGGGATGCGCAGGGATTGCTGCTGGTCGATGGCGATCTGTGGGTCCACGTCGCCGGTCATCGCAAGGATCGCGGCGGCCTGTGGATCCTGTCCGATCCCGATGGGGATGGCTTCTTCGATCAGGAAAAACGACTGTCAGCTATGGGCCCCGGTGGTGAACACGGCGTCCACGCCCTGGTGCGGGGCCCCGATGGCCATGTCTGGACGGTGGTCGGAAATCACATCACCGTCCCCCAGGAAATCCTTACCCGTGACCGCTACCGCGACTGGCAAGAGGATCTGATCGTGCCGCGACTGTGGGATCCCAACGGTCATGCGGTCGGATACATGGCCCCGGCAGGACAGATCCTGCGCATCGATCCGAAGACGCTGGAATGGGAACGGGTCGCCGGTGGATTGCGCAACTCCTACGACCTCGCCTTCCATCACGATGGATCCCTCTTCACCTACGATGCGGACATGGAATGGGACATCGGCACCCCCTGGTACCGATCTCCCCGGGTCATCGAAGTGGTCTCCGGTGGCGAAGCCGGTTGGCGCGGCGGCGATGGCAAGTGGCCCGACGGGATCCCTGACGCCGTGATGCCCTCGGTGGAAACCGATCTCTCCTCTCCGACCGGAGTGTCGTCCGGTCTGGAGGGCACCTTCCCGGGACGCTGGCGCCACGCCATCTACATCGCCGACTGGGCCTATGGTCGCATCCTCGCCTATTTTCCCCGGGAATACGGCGCCGGCTGGCGTGGCTGGTCGGAGTCGTTCGTTTCCGCTGCCGCCTTCAATGTCGCCGACATGGTTTTTGGTGCCGACGGTGCGCTGTACGGAGTGACCGGCGGTCGCGGTACCCGCAGCACCCTGTTTCGCATCCGCGCCGATGCCGACTCGCGACCCGAGCTGGCCGCCCCGACCACATCCCTGGGGCAGAAGGTACGAGCCCTCAAACGGCAACTGGAAAGCGGTCATCTGTCGCCACAGCCACAGCAACTCGGGCTGTTCTGGCGCCACCTCGGTCATCCCGATCCGGCGATCTCCTACGCCGCACGAGTCGCCCTCGAGCAAATCCCCGTGGCTCAGTGGCGTGATCTGGTTCTGGGCGAAACCGGCAACAACTCCCGCATCGGCTTGCTGGCCCTGGCCCGGGTCGGCGAAGCGGTGGATCGGGATCCACTGCTGGAGAAGCTCTGTGATCTGCCGCTGGCGGCGAATCGCCGGCATCTGCTGGAGGAGCTGAGGATTACCACGGTCGCCATCGCGCGCCGCGGCGATCCCGCGGGAGCCACCCGGCAACGGTTGCTGGCTCGATTTGATCATCAATTCCCGGTTGCTGATCTCGCCATCAATCGACTGTGCGGTGATCTGCTCGCTCGATTGTCTGCGCCGCTCATGACCGAAAGGATCGTGCCCTGGTTGCTGGCAGAAGCGGCCCAGCCAGAGGGGCTGGCGGCACTCCGATTACTCCGTTTCAGCAGTCGAGACGACCGCCAGAACCAGCAGGTCGCGGAAGCTCTGAAAATCCTCAGGGAACGTCAGGGAGGCCATAGCCTCCGCGGATTTGTCGACCAGATCGCCCGCGAGCTCGACGACGGTTCCGGGCTGTTGATCGCACCGGTCAGCGACCCTCCGGTGATGCCGGAGCCGGTAACACGCTGGAACGAGAAGTCATTGCTGGCTGCCGTCAGCACGGGGTCAGGAGATCGGGAGCGGGGCAAGACCGCCTATGAAAAGGCCCTGTGTGCTCGATGCCATCGATTTGGCGATCTCGGAGGAGGCTCGGGACCGGACCTGACCGGCGTGCGATCGCGATTCTCGGATCTCGATCTGGTGCGCTCCCTGCTCGAACCGTCGCGCGACATCTCTGACCAGTACCAGTGGAATATTGTCACCACCCAGGACGATGTCGCCGTCGGCCGCATCCTCAGGAAAGGCCGAGACGGGCTGATTCTCAATACCGACCCCTTCGGCTATCAACCCTTCCGCATCGACGGGGAGGTCTCCTCCATCGAGGCTTCCCCCATCTCGCCGATGCCGCCGGGATTACTCGACGGGTTAGATGAAGGACAGGTTCGCGATCTCTGGGCGTTCCTCGGTAATAGTTCCCGGTCAAGTCGTGAGTGAACATCTCTTGCGCATCTTGTTTCAAGGGCGACAATGGAAGCGGCTCTGATACTTTTTCATAGAAATCGGACACAGTCCGCCTAATCGCTCCACGTAGCGCTCCGTTCACAGTGATGGGAGTGCTGGAGTTTTTTTCGCGAGTGGAAGGAACCTCATGTTCTCTCGACCCGTTGTTCTCGTTTTGTGTGCGTTGTCATTCGGCCTCTCATTTTGTAGTGCCACGGCACATGCGGATGTCAGTTTAAAAGAAGTCCCCGTCATTCACCTACCAGGACTCGATATTGACACCCTGGCCATCGAAGATGAGGAAAGAGATGCACTGGGAATGGCACCACGTTATGCCGTTCCGAATCCTGTCACCATCACTCCTCAAACTCATGGGCGCTGGACCAAGATCGACAAGAAAACTGCGATCTGGAGACTACGCTTCTCCTGCAAGAACGCCATCAGCATGAACTTCGGATTCAGCCGCTGGCTCGTTCCCATCGACGGCGAGATGCGTATTTCAAACATGGAGCGTACCCACCGAATTCGACCCTTTGATGTCAACGATATCCAGCCAACCGGCGAACTGTGGACCCCTCCGGTGGCCGGCAACGACGTTCTGATTGAAATCAGCTGTCCCATCGAGGCGCGCTGGTTGATCGAACAGGAAATCGAACTGAGCAGCGTCAATCCGGGCTACCGTGGTTTTCACGAGAACTTCGGTCAGACCGCCACCAACACCGGACCTGCTTTCTCCGGTTCTTGTAACGTCGACGTCGTCTGTCCCCAGTCCGCGGGCTGGGAAAATGAAATCGACTGCGTCGGTGTGATCTCGACCGGTGGATTCCTGTTCTGCAGCGGCTTCATGGTCAACAACACCGCCCAGGACGGCACGCCCTTCTTCATGACCGCAGATCACTGCGGTGTGACCGGTGGCAATGCTGGATCGTTGGTGGTGTTCTGGAATTACGAGAATACGACCTGCCGTACTCCCGGCTCTGCTGCCAGCGGCGGCCCGGGCAATGGCACGTTGAACCAGTTCAGCACCGGATCGATCTACCGTGCTGGCTCTGGCACCTCCGACTTCACCCTGGTCGAACTCACGAGCCCGCCGAACCCCGCGTTTGGCGTCTCCTTCTGCGGCTGGAACGCCAGTACCGCACAGCCGACCAGTGCCGTGGGTATTCACCATCCCAACACCGAGGAAAAGCGGATCTCCTTTGAAAACCAGGCCCCCAGCTTTGCTGGCAATTACATCACCGTGAACGACTGGGATCTGGGAACCACGGAGCCGGGATCGTCCGGTTCTCCGCTGTTTGACCAGGACCATCGCGTCATCGGCCAGCTTTGCTGTGGCTCAGCAGCCTGTGGCAACAACTTCTCCGACGACTACGGTCGCTTCTCTTCCTCCTGGAACCTTGGCCTCAGCCCCTGGCTTGATTCTGCCAGCACCGGCCAACTGATCGTCGACACCCTGCCAGCTGGCGGCGGTGGCAACGTCGAGTTGTGTTCCAACGGAGTCGATGATGACGGCGACGGACTCGCTGACTGTGACGATCCCGATTGTGCCAACAGTCCCGCTTGCTTGCCGGCACCTCCCGGCGACGAGTGTAGTGATCCGATCGCAGCATTTGACGGTGCCAACGCCGTCGACAACACCGCGATGACCACCGGCATCGACCCCATCTCCGATGCCCAGTGCACCGGTACCTTCCTCGGCGAATTCGTCAACGACGCCTGGTACAGCTACACCGCCAGCGCTACCGGAACGATGGAAGTGAGCACCTGCGACACCATCAGTTTCGACTCCGATATCGCCGTATACACCGACAGCTGTGGTGCTCTCAACCAGATCGCCTGTAACGGCGACGGCACCGGCTGTGGCACATTCACCTCGCTGGTGAGTGGCGTTTCGGTAACCGCCGGAGACACCTACCTGATCCGGGTCGGTGGCTGGGACAGTGGCTCCGGAATCGGCACCGGCACCATGACCATCTCGGTCAATGGTGGCGGACCCGCCTCCGAAAATTGCACCAATGGAACCGATGACGACGGCGACGGGCTCGCCGACTGTGACGATCCAGACTGCGCCAGCAATCCCGCCTGTGGTGGTGGCGGTGGCGGAGCCGGTGATATCTGTAGCGATGCCATCATCGCCGTCGACGGAGCCAACAATCTTGACAATACAACAGCGACTACCGGCACCGATCCGATCTCCGATGCACAGTGCGTCGGTACCTTCCTCGGTGAGTTCCAGAATGACGTCTGGTATAGCTATACCGCGACCTCCTCTGGCGCCATGGAAGTCAGCACCTGTAACAGCGTCAATTTTGATACGGATGTCGCCATCTACTCCGGCGGCTGTGGTGCCCTCACCCAGATCTCCTGCAACGGCGACGGCGCTGGTTGCGCCGGCTTCAGTTCCCTCGTCACCGGTGTTGCCGTGACTGCGGGAACCGAGTACCTGATCCGGGTCGGAGGCTGGGATCTTGCCACGGGAGTGGGCACCGGAACCTTGACCATCACCGTCGGTGGTGGCGGTCCAGGTGGTGGAGCAGGCGACGAATGCACCGATGCGGTCGTTGCCAATGACGGGCCGAATCCGTTCGACACCTCGTTGATGACCGATAGCGGCGCGATCTCGGATCCTGGCCAGTGTGCCGGCACCTTCCTCGGCGATTTCGTCCAGGATATGTGGTTCTCCTACACACCGGCAGCCACCGGCTCCATCGATGTATCCCTTTGCGGAAGTGCTTTTGATAGCGATCTGGCGCTGTACGTCGGTAGCTGTATATCCCTCGACCAGATCGCCTGTAGCGGTGACATCTGCGGACTCCAATCGGAAGTACTCGGTGTCCCGGTGACCGCAGGAGTCGAAGTGTTGATGCGTGTCGGTGGTTGGTCAGGTGGAAATGCCGGACCGGGCACCCTCGTCATCACTCCCGGAGGTGGCGGACCCAGTGCTGAAAATTGCACCAACGGCACCGATGACGACGGCGACGGTCTCGCCGACTGTGCCGATCCAGACTGTGCCAGTGACCCGGCCTGTGGCGGAGGTGGTGGCCAGGGTGATGAATGCATCGATCCGTTACCGGCGATCGTCGGTTCCAATCCTGTCGATACCACGGCGATGACCGACAGTGCCGATCCGTACGACGATCTCACCTGTACCGCTACCGCCCTCGGCGTGATGACCGGCGATGCGTGGTATCAGTTCACCGCACCGACCAGTGGTACTGCAATCATCGCAACCTGTAACACCATCACCTTCGATAGTGATCTGGTTGCCTACACCGGTACCTGTGGATCGTTGACCCAGGTCGCCTGTAATGGCGACGACCCGGCTTGCACCGGCTTCACCTCGACGATGGAGGTCGTCGTCTCTGCCGGTACCACCTACATGATTCGCCTCGGTGGCTGGGCTACAGGAGAACAGGGTACCGGATCCCTGGAGATCACTCTGGCGGGTTCTCCCAATCCTGAGAACTGCAGCAATGGTACCGACGATGATGGTGACGGTCAGATCGACTGCGAGGATCCGGACTGCGATCTCGATCCCAATTGCGTGACCCCACCTGAAAACTGCAGCAATGGCAGTGACGACGACGGTGACGGTCTCGCCGATTGCAACGATCCTGATTGTGCTGCCGATCCAAACTGTCAGGCTCCTCCGAGTGGCTTCACCTTCATCGCCTCCGACGAGACCGCCAACTACTCGCCCGATACCGGTGTGGGTAACTTCAATGCCACGGTCAGCGTCAACGAGGATGCAAGCGCAGCAGGATACCCCAATGACACCCAGGGTTTCTCCTTTGGTCTCAGCCACAGCGCCAGTCTGCTGGCAGCGGGTACTTTCACCGAGAGTGCCATCCTGACGGCTCTCAACAGCAATCAGGGACCCGACTTTCTCGATATCAACACCTTCAGTGACGGAATCACCGTGGGCTGCGTCTACAGTTTCTCGAACGCAAGCACGGAGATCATCGAGTTCGCCTCGACCTCGGCCCTCGGTACCATCTCATACGATACGGTTCCCGGCGGCTTGATCGGTAACGATACGGGCGCCACCACAGGGCTCAACTGGAGCAATGCTCTGGGAATTCCGCCGGTGGTGAACATCCTGGTCGTCAATGGCCAGGCCCAGCCTGCGGCATTCGACAACGGTACTATCACCCTTGAACCCTCGACCGGTGGCTTTGTCCGAGGAGATGTCAACTCCGACGGAGCCATCAACATCGCCGATGCGGTGTCGTTACTGGCAGGGCTCTTCACCGGTGGCAGCATCCTCTGCGCCGATTCAGCAGACTGCAACGATGACGGCGGTGTCAATATCGCCGACGCGGTCTACGAACTCGCGAACCTGTTCTCCGGTGGGCCTGAAATGCCGGCACCTTCCGGTCCCAACTGTGGTTCCGATCCGACCGCGGATGCGCTCGATTGTGCCGAGTATGATGCCTGCCCCTAGATCCTGAAGGGTAGGTTCGCGACCGATTGACCGGGGCCAGGAAGGTATCCCTTCCTGGCCCCGGTTCTTTTGCCGCTGTGCCGGAACTCCCTGATGATCACCCCCCTCTTGATGGCGAACAGATGTTCGCTATCCTGTCCCGGTTCGCCAACCCCGGTCCAGAGGTTCTCCGTGTCGATAACAGCCACTTTTCCAGCACCTACCCTCCTTTCGCTGCGTTCCTCGGGTTCACTGCTGAGAGGGCTCGAATCGATTTCCGATCTGATCGAGGGGGCCACCAGGCACGGCTGGCATTGTGCTGCGATCGCGGAGTTCGCCGATCTCGGAACCCTTGTCGAAGCCGCAGATACTGCCGCCAGGACCGGTATCAAACTCATCGGTGCAGCCGAGATCGACGACCATCTCGGAAGATCGATCATCGCCATCGCCCGTGATCGAACCGGACTGGAACAGTTGCATCAACTGGTCAGCAGACGTCGGCTCGCCGAATCCGGTGGAAGCGCTGCGACCCAGCACCAGGCTCCGAAAAGTTTTGATCTGGTCGAAACATTGACCGATGAATACCGATCGCTATCGCTCCTGGTTCGAAGTCCCGAGCTCGCTCAACAACTGCTTGAACGCCGCGGTTCTGGCGCTCGTCAAAGAATCTTCATCGAGATTGATCGACTACGAGACTCGATCGCACGGGAACACCGTGGCCGGCAAGCTGCCGAGCAGCTCGGACTCCAGATCGTCGCCTCGACCCGGGTCGGCATGCTGCAACCGATCTCTGATCACCACCTGAACTTACTCGAGTCAGTGCGTCGTGTTTCAACCGTCGAACGCATCGCACAAGATCGTCAGCAAAACAGCGACTGCGAGATCTCCCCGATCCTGACCCCGATTCCAGCGCCAGCTCGCTGGCGGCAGCTATACCGCGATCTACCCGGGGCTCTGGAGAATGCAACGCGCATCGGCAGAGACGCGTTAAAGATCGACTTCTCCGCCAGGAAAACCATCTTCCCCCACTTTTCGGTACCGAGCGGCCAGACTCCATTCGGATTGCTCTATGAGCAGTGCCACCGCGGATTGCTACGTCGCTATGGCAGCGTTCCTCGCGCCGCAGTCGAACGACTCGCCCGCGAGTTGCACGTCATCGACACGATGGGGTTTGTCCCCTACTTCCTGGTGGTCGGTGACATCGTTGCCGAAGCGCGTCGTCTCGGCATCGAATGCGCTGGACGTGGCTCAGGGGCTGCCTCCATCGTCTCCTACCTGCTCGGAATCACCCAGGTCGATCCACTGGCGCACAGGCTACGCTTTGAGCGATTCCTTCATCCGGAACGAAAAGATTTGCCCGACATCGACATCGATCTGTGCTGGCAAGGTCGCGACGATGTCATCGATCATGTCTATCGGCGATATGGAACCGACCGGACCGCCATGATCTGCACACGAACCTCACTCCAAGTACGTTCCGCCCTGCGAGAAACGGCCAGAGCCTATGGCCTGGCACCCATCGATGTTGATCGAATTTCAGGTCGTCTTCCCCATCGAGCAGAACAAACGATCCCACAACTGCTGGCAAAAGATCCTGCTCTCGCATCGGTAGGATTGTCGGCTACTTCACGAAAACGATTGCTACAAGATGCCGAATGGTTGCGTGGACGTCCGCACCATCGTTCGATCCATCCCGGCGGCATCTGCATCTGTAATCAACCGATTCAGCGTATCGCCTCGGTCGAACGAGCATCCAAGGGAATCGTCATCACCCAGCTCGACATGTACTCCATCGAAAAAACCGGACTGATCAAGATCGATCTACTCGGCAATCGATGCGTTTCGGAAATCGGCACGGTCCGGGATTTGATCGAGGAAAGGACCGGGAAACGTCCGAACTTCGACACCATCCCGGAACATTGTGAAAAGACCGCCGAATTGCTGTGTCGAGGCGAGACCCTCGGCTGCTTTCAGCTCGAAAGCCCGGCGATGCGATCGCTGCTGAGGCAGATGCAGGCCCGTGATGCGCCGAACACCATCCAGGCGGTTGCCCTCATCCGGCCGGGACCGGCTTCTGGAGGCTTGAAGGATGCCTTCTGTCGTCGAGCTCGAGGTCAGGAACCGCCGAAGGCTCCTCATCCGGCACTTCATGAACTTCTGATCGATCAGCAGGGGCTTCTTCTTTACGAAGAAAATGTGATGGAAGCGATCTCCCTCGTCACCGGTAAAAGTCTCGCCAGGTCCGATCTGCTGCGAAGATCCCTGCTGAAAGCGATCCGATCAGGAGATGACGAGCAACTACGAAAGCTCGGCGATGAGTTCATCGCCGAGGGTATCGGTAACGGCTTCGGAGCTACCGATGCCAGGGAACTGTGGCAATACCTGCAACGATTTGGTCGTTACTCCTTCAACAAATCTCATTCGGCTTCCTATGGCCTTCTCGCCTGGCGTAGTGCCTGGCTCAAAAGCCACTATCCTGCTGAGTTTTTCTGTGCACTGTTTCGTCATCACGCCGGAATGTATCCGTTCGCAGCCTTTGTCACCGAGGCCAGGAGACTCGGTATTTCCCTGCGCCTTCCTTGCGTCCATCGATCCGCCTCTGCTTTTGTCCTGGAAGAAGACGGTTCCATTCGAATTCCGCTGTCTGCCATCTGTGGATCGAAACAGACCAGCATCGATTCGGTATTCGCCACACGGCCCTTCGATTCTCCGGAAGATCTGATGCGACGAACCCGGATTTCGCGATCAGAACTGGAAGAGTGGATCCTGGCCGGAGCACTCGACATCTTCTCGATACCAAGACCACGGTTACTGTGGCGAATACGCACCCGGCACCGCCAGGAAAACGACGCAGCCGACCCACCCGGTGATCAGCGACAAAATGTCCCTTCTGATCTATCTGGTATCGTCGATGAAGGCCCTCTCCTCGATCAGCTATCACCACGAAAGATCATCGAAGAGGAGATCCGGCTGCTCGGCGCCGGGATCACGGGTCATCCGATGAGCTTTCATCGCGACCTTCGACAGCGACTCGGTTGTCGACCGCTGGTCGAGGTATCGAATCATGCCGGTCGACAGATCCGGGTCACTGGCCTGCGCATCGCCTCACGTCATCATCCGACAGAACGGGGACCGATGGGTTTCATCACCCTGGAAGATGAACAGGGAACCTGCGAGGTGACCTGTTTCTCGAACATCTGGCCGAAAGTTCGCCAGCTACTTCTCGACCACTCCGGACCGCTACTGGTCGAAGGGAGAGTCGAGGAACAGATGGGAGCGTTTACCGTGATCGCCAGACGGGTAAAACCCCTGGTCAACGAAATCACTGCCACCGGGTGATCAATAGAGGAGAATGTCGGACCGAAGAGCGAGGAAGTGCTCTCTTTCGGAGTTCCTTGCCTCGATGATATCTCTCGCCGAGGCCCCGGCGGAAATACCTTCGCGCAGATCACTGCCCCCCCACAAGAGATCGATGGCGATCGGCTCACGAACGAACTCGTAGGGTTCGGTGCGCCATTCAAAATGATCACCACCGATGAGCTGTAGCTGCTGGAGCAACAACACCCCCAGGTGCAGTGCATCGAGTCGTCGAGGATCGGAAACATGCACCTCGACACCACCACAGAGCTGCCCCTCGAACTTGTGAAACGTCGGTGTGAAATGAACGGGACGAAAATGCACTCCTTGCAACCCCTCCTGCACGGCACAGCGATCGGCACAAGTGGCCAGTGCCTCACCATCGAGCCATGGCGCTCCGAATTGATGGAACGGTCGCGTCGTGCCCCGACCCTCGGAGAGATTGGTTCCTTCCAGCAGACACATTCCCGGATAGATGAGGGCGGTCTCCGGAGTCGGCATGTTGGGAGATGGAGCCACCCACGGCACTCCCGTCTCGACAAATAGCATCTCGCGTTGCCAGCCACGACACGGGACCACCTGCAAGTCAGCGTCAATTCCCACCACCTCGACCAGGAAACGGGCGAGTTCCCCCATCGTCATACCGTGACGTACCGACACCGGTAACGCCCCGACAAAGCTCTCGAAGCCATCATGAACCGTTCCCCCCTCGACGCTGACACCACCGATGGGACAGGGACGATCGAGCACGATGACACGAGTGCCTGTTGTGGCTGCCACCTCGAGCAGGTAACGCAAGGTGGCGGCGTAGGTGTAATAGCGGGTACCGATATCCTGGATATCGAAGATGACCCCATCCAGATCAGCCAGTTGTGACGGAGCAGGACGAAGCGAAGCCTCGTCATCGCCGTAAAGGCTCACAACATCGGCGCGAGTGGAAACTACCGTTTCCATATCCTGAAGCGTTCCATCGATGCCATGCTCCGGCGCGAAGAATCGCGCCACCTCGATCCCGGCATCCGACAGCAAAGAGGTCAGGTGACGGAGTCGTTGATCGACCGCGGTCGGGTTGCAGCACAGCCCCACCCGGCCTCCTCGGATGGCAGAAAATCCATCATCGCGCAGCTGATCGATACCACAGGAGACCGGTCTCGAATCCATCAAGTCTCCGAATTTTCGCTTCGTTGACTGATTCCCGTCACAAAGAAATAAGCACCGGCGAGGATCAGGACACAGCCCCCACCAATGAATACGATCATCACCGTGTTGATCATCGACGCAAAATCCGCCGGCGAAGCAGCCTGGCCAGGGGCGACCTCTGTCGCCGGCACAAAGTTGAGGACGATCTTGGTCGGAACCGACAGATCTTCCAGATTCGGACTGGTCGCCGAACTGGCCATCTGCGTGAATTCAGAGTTCGCCTTCCACCCCAACCCCAGCAACAACAGACCCACTACCATGATCAAGGCTCCTGCTGATTTCTGCACTTCTTCAACTCTCTTCCAGGCGGGCAAATTGTTCCCGGATACAGTCGAGTATCTCGGCGGTCGAGATTTCGACCCCCCGTTCATCGGCGAGCAAAGCTCCGCCGATGAGGATCATTGTATCGGTACCGAAGTCCTCCACCATCTCCGGGATGCGGGTCGGACTCATGCCACCGGCAGGGATCGCCCAACCGGGCGCAATCGGTCCGAGGGGTGCTCGGAGTTGCTCGGCGATCTGACGCCCCTCCCGCCGACTGGTGGCAAACCGACCACCAGCATTGACGAACACCGACCCATCGAGCCCCGCCAACCGCGCCAGGGTTCCATGAACGATCGGCAATGCGATGCCACCGGCACCCTGGGAGGTCAAAACGCCACTCATCGATGGGTGCCCCAGATGAAGTCCTGGCCAGCGAGAGGTCAACTGGCGTACCTGATCGAGCCCGAGGATCCAGGGCGCCATCAAGGCTCCATCGGCCCCGACCTCCAGAGCGATTTCCAGCCGCTGATCGAGTTGTTCCGCCGGGGCCATCAAGTTCACCAGATAGGGAACATGACGATCGGTCTGTGCCTCTCGAATCGCAGCGGTACATCGTTCAACCCGATCACGAAACGCCGACAGATCGTCGTCGATGAGATTATGATCATCTTTGATGAGATCTCCGCCACCGGTAACAAAGTCACGGCACACCTCGACCAGATCGGAGACGGGAGCTCCCCTCGGCTTGAGAGCTGTTGCCACCAGGGGCCGATCCGACACTCCCGTCATCTGGCGCACTCCAGAGATCCCATGGTGGGGACCTGCAAATTGCTGGAGAACATCATCGGGGAGATTCAAATCGATGAGACGAACCCCCGGTATCATCGAACAATTTCCAAGCAACAGATTGAGCCAACGAGTCAGATCGGAACCGGCCATCTCTCCGGCAAAAGAGAGCTGGATCTGTTGAACCCCGGGCGAGATCTGATGACACTGGTCCACCTTCGCCACCAGATCGGTTTCGATGGTCGGATAGCGCTCGATCAGTCTTTCTGGAACTTCTACCGTCAATTCCACGGCGATGGCCCGTGCCACCGCAAGACACTCCTCATCGGCGCAAAGCACTCGATAGGTCGCTTCTATCCGATCCAAGGTCACCTCTTCTTGCACGATTTTTGCTGAAGATCCGGGTTCTCACGCCCTCTTTGGCGTGTTCCAGGTATTCTGTCGGGGACGAGAGGCAGCCGCTACTGGGTACCACCAGTCACTCTCGGAGAGATTTTGGGCCCACAAGAGGCTCTGGAGATCCTGGACGGGAGAATCGAGATGAGCGTTCGCGTCGGGTTGATGGGATTCGGTCGGATCGGCCGAAACGTTTTCCGCGCCATCTACGAGCGAGATGATATCGAGATCGTCGCCATCAACGAACTCGCCGACATTCAATCGATGGAATATCTTCTGCGATTCGATTCACTTCGAGGTCGGTTCAAGGAACCGATTCGAGTACTTCGAGATTCCATCTACGCCAAGGGACGACAGATCCCTGTACTTCATCACAGGGAGCCGGGGGAAATCCCCTGGTATGAACACGGTGTTGACGTTGTGGTCGAGGCGACCGGAAAATACCGGGCCCGAAACGATCTCCAGAAACATCTCGATCAGGGAGCTGATCGCGTCATCCTCACCACGCCTCCCACCGACGACATCGACCACTTGCACATCCAGGGAGTGACTCCCGATCAGGTCAACCGCTCCAACCGGATCATCTCCTGCGGATCCTCGACCGCCAATGCCACCGCACTGCTGGTGAAGGTTCTCGACGACACCTTCGGAGTGGAAGAGGGCTCCTTCACCTCGGTGCACGCATACACTGCGGACCAGAGCCTTACCGATGTCCCGGCATCCGGAGATCTACGCAGATCCCGGGCCGCGATGCAGAACATCGTTCCCCAGACCACCTGGACCGACCAGGCCATCGAACAGTTGTTCCCACACCTGAAGGGCTGGTTCCGGGGGATCAAGTTGAACGTCCCGGTTCCCGCTGTCTCCTGCAGCGACCTGACGGTCCAGCTGCAAAAGTCGGTCACTGCCGAGGAGGTCAATGAAATCTTCCGGAGTGCTGCCGGGAGTATCCACAGGGGGATTCTCGACTACACCGACCAGCCCATCGTCAGTAGTGATATCGCGGGCAACTCCGCTTCTTGCATCTTCGATAGCCTCGCAACCCTGGTCACCGACGGCATTCTGCTGAAGGTGATCGGCTGGTATGAACAGGGTGGAGGCATCTCGCACCGGATTGTCGACCTGGTCGCCCAGCTGGGGCCGAAGGTCACCACCGATGGAGAGAGGAGACACCGATGAAGGTTGCCATCAATGGATTTGGACGCATCGGTAGGAGCGTATTCCGCATCATCGCGAAACGTGAAGACATCGACATCGTCGCCATCAACGACGTCTCTGATCCAAAATCGCTGGCCTATCTGCTGCGTTACGATTCGGTGATGGGGTCCTTTCCCGAGGAAGTGACTCTCGATTCGGGCACACTCACCGCCGGACGCCAGCGCTGTCAGATGCTGGCAAAACCGGTACCAAAAGAATTGCCATGGAAAGACCTGGCTGTCGATGTCGTCATCGAATCCACCGGCCGATTCCGCACCCGTGCCGAATGCCAGCAACATATCGAGGCGGGAGCAGGAAAGGTCATACTGACCGTTCCTGCCAAGGATCAAGTCGATGCGTTGCTGGTACTCGGAGTCAACGATGAGATTCTCGAACCGCATCACCAGATCATCTCGAATGCTTCCTGTACCACCAACTGTCTGGCACCGATTGCAAAAGTCCTCGACGATTCTTTCGGCCTGGTTCGTGGTGTGATGACCACGGTACACGCTTACACCAACGATCAGAGCCTCGCCGACTGGTACCACCAGGACTTACGTCGCAGTCGGGCCGCCGGAGAAAACACGATACCCACCACAACCGGTGCCGCTCGTGCGGTTGGCAAGGTTCTCCCTCAGCTGGAGGGAAAACTCGACGGAATGGCGATGCGAGTTCCTGTCATCGATGGATCAGTGGTCGATCTGGTCGCCACTTTTAAAAAACCGGTAAACAGCGATTCGATCAACGAAGCGATGAAAGCTGCAGCGGATGGCCCGATGAAGGGAATCCTCGAGTACTGCACCGACCCGGTCGTCTCCTCCGACATCATCGGCAATCCGCATTCATCGATCTTCGATTCCCGGCTCACGATGACGATCGGCACCCATGGTGCCAAGGTTCTTTCCTGGTACGACAACGAATGGGGATACTCGAGTCGAGTGGTGGATCTGATCGACAAAGTGCGTGGTTGATCCAGTCGCTGACCGATAACAGAACGGGTCCGAGGGGTTCTGCCCCTCGGACCCGTTTTTCTGCAATCAACACCGAAACTAAAGGTACTTCTGAATCTCACCGAGACGGATCTCCGCCTCCCTCTTGGCTTCGGTACCTTCGTACTTTTTGGCCTTGGCCACCACGGCGTACAATTTCGCCGCTTCTTCGTACTTGCCGCGCTTCACTAGATCGCGAGCTTCCGCCAGCATCTGGGCTCCGGAAAGCTCCGCCTGGATGACCTTGTCGCGCTTCCACGCCTTCAGTTCCTTCTCGAACTTCTTGGCGATATCCATCCCCTTGAAGTCACGGGCCCCACGCTGCAACGCTTGAAGTCCCGCCTCGTACTGGCGCTTCTCCTTGAACTTGCTGATCGCTGCCAGTTGAGCTTCGGAGTACTTTTCAATCTCTTCCATCGCCTCCCTGGCGGCATCCTTTTCGGAGGCTTCCTTGGCCCGCTTGAGCTTCTTTTCCAGTTCCCCATGGGCTTTACCAAACTGGCTTGCCTTGAGGTACTTGGTGGCCTTGGCGAACTCAGCTGGAAGAGAAATCTTCGGTCCGACTCGAGCGCCAGTGATGTGTTTCTTGATGATGGAGTCGTTCAACCCGGCAGGATGGCCCTTCCAGACGATCTTGCCATTGGGCCCGATCAACCAGGAATGGGGAATCCCTCGCGTTTTATATTCCGAGGCTCCGCCGCCATAAGCAACGGGATAGATCATCTTGTTGCGTTCGATGTAGGGCTTGGCCTTGCTCTCTGACTCATCGGTGACCCCGATGACGACCAGACCACGCTCCCCGAACTCCTTATGAAGTTTGTTCAGGTGCGGAATCTGACCCTTGCAAGGTCCTCACCAGGTGGCCCACTTCTCAATCAAAATCAGTTTGCCACTGAGGGACTCCCAGGTGGTGGTCCCATCCATGTTGATCCAGCCGCCAGGTTTCATCGCTGGGGCGACATCCCCCACTTCAGAACCTGCCTGGACCGGTAAACTCGCCAGCAAGCAGATGGCGAAGAACGCCAGCGCCTTGCGAGTTTGACCAATACTCATCATCAAAATCTCCCTTCGGACCACTCGAGGGGAAACCACCCGACGTAGTCCTCAGTTCTCAAGGTTTTGCGACCGCTAGAGCAGAGATAGAGCCTCTGCATCGACCGTGAAACTGCCTGCTGCCAAATTAGCGCGAACCGGTTCAGTCCGCAATGTCATGAAAACGCCTCAATCCACGGTACAGTTCCGCCGAAACTCCAGAACTCAACAGGGGTTGCAGTCGGCCGGGGGCGCTTCTAGCATCGTCCTGTAACCTTTGAGCCGCCCTTCTGGTAGGAGTACGCGTTCTGATGATTCGATTTCCGTTCCACTGGCCGATCCCGAATCTCCCTCGTAATTGGCATCTCATCGCCCTCCTCGTCACTCTTATCGGGTCGAATGGCGACCTTTTCGGACAGATCGGAGATTCGCCGTTGCCGATCGGGCCGGTGCCGATCATTCACCTGGAGCAGACCGAGTATGATTGGGGAAAAGTCCTCCAGGGCACTCGCGTCAAACACGTTTTCACCGTCGAAAATCGAGGACAGGCTGCTCTCAAGATTCTCAAGGTCAGCTCCACCTGCGGCTGTACCTCCACCCGATTTGATGAGGTGATCGAACCGGGATCGAGCGGCATCATCGAACTCCAGGTCGATACCTCCGAATTTTCCGGCGGAAGATCGCGTAAAAATGCGCTGGTCAAGACCAACGATCCATCCTCTTCCGAAGTCCAGCTCTGGATGGTGGGGCTGATCGATCCGCTGCTGCAGCTGGAAAGCCCCGTCTTCAAACTGTCGGGGCTGGCCCTGGAAACCAAACAACTACAAACGACCATCTTGCCGGCAGTCGATCTTCCGCTGGAGATTCTGGAAGCCAAGTCGAAGAATGGAGTGTTCCTCGTCGCACGACTCGAGCAACTGGAATCCGGCTGGCAACTGACCTTGACAGCGGAAGAATCCGACCAGGTACAGAGCCTCCGAGACGATCTCCAGTTGAAGCTATCGGTGGCAGGAGGAGAACCGATACTGGTACCGATACCGGTGGTGGTGGAACACAAGGATAAAATCCTGACGGTCCCCAATGGCAACGTGGTGTTTTATCGCCGCCACACGGCCCCTCTCGATGGACCGGTGAAACGAGTGGTGCAAAGAGAGGTGCAGATTCGATCGGTCCGAGATGACCTACCGATCGTCGATTTTTCGGCCGAAATCATCGATGCACCGGAGGGACTGTTCGCCGTGACCGTCTCGGAAGTGATTCCCGGACATCATTACAAGGTGCAGATTGAAGTGCTGAAAACTCACCCGACATCTCAGGTTCAGGCGACATTACGAATGATCCTCGGACCGGGAGAAGACAATATCCGCGAAAAAGGTGTCATCGCTCAATTTCGGCTCAGAACCACTGATTAGCCCTGATCCGGCCACCTCGTTGGCTTGACCTCATCGCACAAAACGATATCTTAGGGATAGGCTTTAATGGCGGATTTACCAGTTGGATGGAAGGGTTGCTCAGATCGGCCCACTTGATCCACCAGTGAAACCGCCTACTGACCCGTGTGAGAGGAAGCTCACCTTGCAAGACTGTAATCGGCAAGACTGTAATCGGCGAGACTGTATTCGCCCGTACCGAGTCCTTTTTCTCGGTCTGATACTGGCTCTCCCATTACTGCTGGTCCCGAACTCCCCATCTCTGGGTGGAGATGATGACCTCGGACCTCCCCCTCCCCCGATCACTCAGGGTCCCAAAATTCGATTTGATCAGAACAGTTTCGACTGGGGTGAAGTGCTCCAGGGAGCCAAGGTCGAGCACACGTACCATTTCCGCAATGTCGGTGACTCGGTACTGAGGATCACCCAGGTCAAACCTGGCTGAGGCTGCGCGCGCGGGGCTTTCACCCGCGAAGTTCTCCCCGGAGGGGAGGGCGAAGTCACACTGAGCGTCGACACTTCAAAGCTTCGTACCGATTCGGTCCGCAAGTATGCCACCGTCAGCAGCAACGATCCTCGTCAGCCCCAGATGCGGCTCAATATCGGCGGAAAATTGCGTCACGTCGTCAAGGTCGCCCCATCCAGTGCGATGCTGAGGGGGTCGGTCGGAACCGATCTGGCAGGAATGCTGACCCTGACCAAGGGAACCGACATCGATATCACGGTGGTAGGTGCCACTTCAGGGAAGAACCAGGTGGTTCTGAGAGAAATCGTCGAGGTCACACCCGGCGAACAGTACGAGGTACACCTGACTGCGCCGCAAGCTCTGGTTCCCGGGATGCTCCGCGACATTCTCAACATCGAGGTCGCCTGTGGTGACGGGGAACTTCGTAGCACTGCGGTGCCGGTCACCATCGATCACCAGGCCCCGATCAGCGTCATTCCGCGTGGCAATGTTGTGTTCCAGCGCAAGGATACAGATCGACTGAAAGTCGCCGGAACCGCGCCGGTCAAACGGGATCTACAGATCTACTCCACCGCGCCGGGCACCCAGTTCAACATCACCGGCATGACCGTCGAAGGAGCTCCCGAGGGGCTGTTCCAGTTGAGCCAGCGAGCGATCCGCCCTGGCGAACGCTACGTGATCACGGTTCAGGTAACCGAGACTCGACCGGAACGGTCGGTGGTTGGGACCTTGAGGGTTCAGACCGATCATCCGGAGATGCCCGAGGTCACCGCCCGTCTGTATGCTCAGTTCGGCGTGCCAACCCCCACCCGGCGCCCTACCCCGGTTCCCAGTCGATCCTCAAAAGTACCGGCGAAACCGAAACTCGGGTCTCCCGAGAAAAAGACACAACCGGTTCTGAAAATTCCGGGGCAGAAGGCGCCCAGGCCGGTGAAACCGGCCCCGAAGCCGCAAAAACCGGTCATTCCGGCCCCGAAACCGAGTGAATCCACCGATAAATCATAGATCGGCAGCGATTTTTCGACTTTTTCAGGCGGATCCCCTTGTACAGAGGGCATTAATTGTTGGGCACGTTTCCGAGAGGAACCGTGCCTTTTTCGTAACCTATTTTAATCAAAGAGGTTATGGGGAAAACTTGGGGCACAAACGACCTTCACTCCCCGATCGTTGCAATAAATTTCAAAAACTCTGACCGTAAAACCTTGTACAGAGGGTATCTGATGTATGGCATCGCTTCTGAGCGGTGCCTTTTTTTGTGCCGATAGCCAATCCGAAACATCATAACCTTTTACTGTAAAAGGATTTAAGCTTCGCCTGGCTGGTTTTTGACGCGATCCAGCAGCCAATTCGATCCAGTACTGAGCAAAATCGGCCAGATCCGTGCGGATCTGGCCGGTTTTGCATGAGGGTCAGGTCGAGTTGCCGCTTACTTGTCGTCGTGACGAGGGAACTCACCGGCTTTCAGCTTACGGTCATACTCCCTCAAGGAGGCCACGGCGATGCCGCCGAGAGCCAATATGATCGGCAGATTGACCACCAGCATCGATCCGGTACCGAGATCGGCAAGAATCATCATCTGGCCGGTGTCCTCGATCAGCACCGCACCACAGACGACCGCCACCAGGAACAGAAGCTTGTACGGTAAAATCCCCACCGAACCGACCAGGAAAGTCACTCCCTTTTCGCCGTAGTAGGACCACGAGATCATCGTCGACAGGGCAAACAACCACGCGGCCAGGGTCACCAGCCATTTCCCCAGTCCCGGGAATACACGATCGAAGGCAAACGCAGTCAATTGAGCCCCTTCGAATTCGCGATAGATCCCGGCTCCCGCATCATCGGTCGTGAGGATTCGAATCTCACCGGGAATCCCCTTCCAGCCAGCCGCCAACTTGACATCATTCCAGGAGATCACCAGCGGCACCGCAGCATCGGGATGCTCTTCATCGGTCGGCTCGATTATGACACCGTCGATTCGAAACCGATTTGAGTCGGTCGAGTCGTTGGTCATTCCTTCAACCTCTGCCAGAACGAAAATCTTGTCGCCGCGAGACCATTCATCGAGCCGCTGCTCGGGAAGATCGGACACTTGAGCACTACTTGATACGCGGTATCGGTCATCCTCGCCGACGGCGACCAGTTTGATCTCAGCACCTAATGGACCGATCGCTTCCCGATTCCAGGTTCCGGTCGACAGGATCACCATCGCGGTCAGGGTGCAGATGCAGATGGTGTCGATGAAGGGTCCGAGCCCTCCGACGATGCCTTCGCGCGCCGGCTCGCCAGTCTTGGCGGCAGCATGGGCGATCGGTGCCGACCCCTGCCCCGCTTCGTTGGAGAAGAGAGCTCGTTGCATTCCGACGATGAAGGCGTAACCAAGGGTGCCACCAAGGAACGCCCCTTCCGCCTCGGCGGTGCTGAACGCACTGCGCAAGACCAGCATCAGCATGTCAGGAATTTGACCGGCATTCACCACCAGCACGGCAAAACCGCTGATCAGGTACAACAGACACATCAGAGGAACCAGTTTGCCCGCCACCGTACCGATGCGTTTGATGCCACCGATGATGACCATTCCGACCATCAGCGCCAGGATGATCCCGGTCGCCACCTTCGGAATGCCAAAGTACCCCTCGGTCAGTCCCGCCACGTTCCACGCCTGGAACATGTTGCCACCGGTGATGGTCGAGATGATGAGAGTGACACAGAAGAAGGATCCGATGATGAATCCAAGGGTTGCCCAGTGGCCCCCCTTCTTGCCGAGAACCTGCTGCACGACATGCATCGCTCCACCACTGGGATTGTCAGGGTCGGAAGTATCGCGATAGATCATCGCCAGAGTGATTTCGATGGTCTTGATGGCCATACCAAAGATGCCAACGATCCACATCCAGAACAGTGCTCCCGGACCACCGACCGACATTGCGACAGCCACGCCACCGATGTTGCCGAGGCCAACGGTCGCCGACAAGGCCGCCGACAACGCCTGGAAGTGATTGATCGCTCCCGGATCGTCTGGATCGTCGTAGATCCCCCGAACCACATCGATGCCGTGCGTCATCACGCGGTACTGGGTGAAGCGTGTCCACAAGGTAAACAACACCCCGGCACCGAGCAGACCGACAAAGGTCGGAGTACTCCAGATCCACAAACCGATCTGTTTCACGAAATCCATCATCAAATCCAAGTTGGTGATCCTTCCCCTTAGCCGTAAAACCGTCGGGAGATATCCCCGCCGCAGTCGGACCCTAGGCAATCCAACCGCTCGATACAAGGGAGGACTGGCTGCTCTTCAGCAACCGGGGTGATTTTCATGGCACTAGGCCAGTAGCTTGGCCAGTCGCTGGGCCGATACATTTCCGCCGCTGACCACTGCCACGTGAATTCCCTCCGGCAAGGTCGCCTGCGAATCGGCGGCCAGAATCGGCGCCGCAGCACACGCTCCGCTCGGTTCGGCAGCGATCTCGACTCGATGAAGAATTTTCAAGCTCTCGATCAATTGAGCTTCAGAGATCACCTCCGGGGTCACGGCAACGGAACTCAATACCTGCCAGTTTCGATCGCCCACCGTCATCGGGAGCAAGCCGTCCGCTTCGGAACTGGTTTGATCGAGCCGTAGATGGCGACCCGCCGCCAGCGAAGCGGCCAGGGAAGCCGATCCGATCGGCTCGACGGTATGCACCTGGCAATCGGGAATTCGTGCCGCCGCCACCGCCGCGCAACCTCCGGACAATCCACCACCCCCGACCGGTACCCACAGGTGATCAAAATCGCCGATTTCGGCGATGACCTCCAGCAGCAGCGTTCCCTGTCCTGCCATGATCCAGTCGTGATCAAAGGGGGGCACCATCGTCCAGCCCCGTTCGGCGACGATCTGTTCAGCGCGGGCTTTCCTCTCGTCGGTGGTGGGCCCGACCCGGACCAGTTCCGCTCCCGCATCGGTCACCGCCTGCGCCTTCACCGCGTCGATGGTATCGGGAGCGACCACCAGGGCCGGGATGCCGCGCTGCGCCGCCGCTTCCGCCACCGCTCGACCATGATTACCGCTCGAATAGGTCAACACCCCCGCAGGCATCTGATCGCTGACCAGACGCTCGATGAAATGGGTCGCTCCCCGCGCCTTGAAGGAACCGGATCGCTGGCAGCACTCCAGTTTCAGATACAGTGCTGCCGGACCGTCAGGGAGCAGATCGGCAGGGATCTGCACCAGCGGGGTATTTTCCAGCTGATCTGCCACCATCTGCGCCGCCTGGGTGGCCAATCGAGCGATTCGCTGGGGACGCTCCTCGGGGTTCAACGGTGACTCCTTTCTCGAACCGATCTCACTGCTCAGCGAAGAGGGATCCTTGATGGCCTCCTCTTGCGTGCCTATGGTACGCGACGTTGGGGAGGGGAAGCAGCAGAACCTGAAGTTCGGCGCGGATGCCCCTCGCGGGTGTGGCTGTTCATCGGTTCAGTTGCAGTACCTTTGTTCTCGTCCCCCACCCGGCACAGGCTCAGTAATTGACGTACAGGTCCAATCCCTATTCGCGGAAGGAACCGTCATGGTCCGCAGTTCTTTCGATGCTCCCGCCCTCAGTGAAGAACACGTACGCTGGCACCACGAGGCAGTGACTCGCTGCCGTCGAGCGATCATCCAGATGACGAGCCTCGCCGCATCCGGACATCCCGGAGGATCGTTGTCATCTCTCGATCTGTATCTGGTGCTCTGGTCCTGTGCTCGCGTCGAAGCAGAGAACCCCTGGATGGTCGGAAGAGATCGCATCGTTGTCAGTCACGGACATACTTCTCCCGGTGTCTACTCGGTACTCGCTGAACTGGGTTTCGTCGATCAACAAGAGGTGATCGCTTCCTTCCGCAGCACACAAAATCTGTTCGAAGGCCACATCGAACGCGAGGTACCTGGCGTCGAATGGACCACCGGAAATCTGGGGCAGGGTTTATCCGCAGCCTGTGGCATGGCTCTGGGGGAACGAATCCATGGTCGACGAAACCAGATCTTCGTTCCGATGGGAGATGGCGAGCAACAAAAGGGACAGATCGCCGAAGCACGTCGCTTTGCCGTCAAATTTGGCCTCAATGAAATCACCGCAATTGTCGATCGCAATCGACTACAGATCGGTGGCGACACCGAGGAGATCATGCCACAGCAAATCGTCGAGGGCTGGGAAGCCGACGGCTGGCGAGTGGTCGAAATCGATGGGCATGATCCGCAACAGATCTATTCCGCCCTGAAACAGGCAGGCAAGGATGACCAGAGACCCTGGTGTATCGTCGCCCATACGGTGATGGGCAAGGGAATCTCGTTCATGGAAAATCTATCCGATTTCCACGGCCGTGCGCTGAAACCGGAAGAACTCTCCGCCGCCATCGAGGAACTGGGAGAAGATGCCGATCTCTGGGATATGACTCCGCACGTCGAGCGTCGCAATCGACGCCCCGACAGCACCATCCCGGCACTGCCTGATCAGATCCCGCTGCTGAAGCCTGGCAATCCATTCACCTACGCAACCGATGAAAAGACCGATTGCCGCAGTGCCTTCGGCAAGGCGATCCACGAGGTCGCCCTGGCGACCGACAGCAAGTCGCCGCCGATCGCCGCATTCGACTGTGACCTCGAGGGATCGGTGAAACTGGGAGACTTCCACGACTCCTTCCCTGATCGTTTCTTTCAGGCGGGGATTCAGGAGCATCACACTGCCACATGCGCGGGGGCACTGTCGACCTGTGGCGTGACCACGGTGTTTGCTGACTTCGGAGTGTTCGGCGTATGCGAGACCTACAACCAGCATCGCCTCAGTGACATCAATCATGCTCACCTGAAGATCGCCTGCACTCACCTTGGTCTCGATGTGGGAGAGGATGGTAAAACCCATCAGTGCATCGACTACGTCGGTTTGCTCAGAAACATCTTCGGGATGCAGATCTTCGTACCCGCAGACCCGAACCAGACCGACCGCATCGTCCGTCACGCATTAACCAGCCCCGGAATGGCATTCATCGGAATGGGTCGCTCCAAGCTCAACACCATCACCGATGAAAACGGCACTCCCTATTTTGGCGGTGATTACCAGTTCGTCCCCGGCAAGATCGATTTCATTCGATCAGGAACAGCTGGGATCGTGATTGCCATGGGAACTCCTACCGGACGCGCCCTCGAAGCGGTCGATGCCCTGCGCAACGAAGGGCTGGATGTCAGCCTCGCGCACGTGGCTACCCCTGGTGAGCTGGATCCCTCCAGCCTGGAGCAGATCGCCGGCCAACCCTTCATCGTGACGGTAGAGGATCACTCGGTTCGTACCGGACTGGGGAATTGCATCGCCGAGGCTCTTTTTGACATCGGAATCACCATTCCGCAGTTACGTCTCGGCGTCGAGAACTACGCACCGAGCGGACCATCCGATGAGGTGTATCGCCATTGCGGCCTCGACTCCGATTCCATCAAGGAGAGAGTCCAGGCCTTTGCTCTCGAACGGCAGTAGGTCATGCCCCACCGGATGGATACGCGCTGTGGTGACCCTCGCTGCTGGCAGCAGCTCGCGTTGATCCGGTATCGAATACCGTCAGTGCTGTGGATCATCGGGTTGATCATCCTGGTCGGTTGCCAGGGTCCAGGATCCCTGGGCAGGATCTCATCGGCTCGAACTCCTTCCATCGTCATCCTGCTCGCTGACGATGCCGGGTATGTGGACTTCGGTTTCACCGGCTTGATGGAAATCACAACACCCAACATCGACCGAATCGCCGCAGAGGGAGTGGTTTGCAGCCAGGGTTACGTCTGCGCTTCGGTCTGCAGCCCTTCCCGGGCCGGGCTTCTGACCGGCAAGTATCCGCAACGATTTGGTCACGAGATGAATTTGCCTGCCGGGTCGCAGCTGGGCCTCCCTCTGTCACAACAAACCGTCGCCGATCATCTGCAACAGAATGGCTATCGAACCGGAATCATCGGCAAGTGGCATCTGGGAGAAGAACCACCCTACCGACCCCTGCAACGGGGATTCGATGAGTTTCGAGGATTCCTCGGAGGAGCTCGGACCTACCTGGATCGGAAGAATCTATCGAGAAGAACTCGCTGGCTCGATGGCGAAGAAAACGCCGATCTCTCCACTCCTTACGTGACCGATGCCATCGGCGACGAAGCATCCCGCTTCGTGAATGACCACCGCGAAGTTCCGTTCTTTCTATTTGTTTCCTTCAACGCGGTGCACACTCCGATGCAAGCACTCAAATCCGATCTCGATGCAATTCCTACCGGGGTGAAAGGAAAGCGGCGGAAAAACCTGGCGATGACGAAGGCACTGGATCGCGCAGTTGGAAAAATCTTGAACACCATCGATGATTGCGGGATCAGCGACAACACCATCGTTTTCTTCATCAATGACAACGGAGGGGCTACCAGTAACGCCAGTGACAATGGTCCCCACCGCGGCATGAAGGGCTCAAAGTTTGAAGGCGGAATCCGCGTGCCCTGGGCAACTCGATGGCCTGCAAAAATTCCTGCCGGAACTCGATTCGAGGAACCGGTCAGCACACTCGATATCGCAACCACCATCATGGCGGCAGCAAAGGTCCCAACGCCTGATCCGTCAGATCTCGATGGTGTCGATATCCTCGATCAGCTCACAGGAACTCGATCGGATCCACCTCACGAATTTCTGTTCTGGAGAAGATCGGTGGCAGCTGCAGTCCGTTCTGGCCCCTGGAAGTTGATTCGCGTCGAGGGACTTTCACCCCAGCTCTTTCACCTGCAGCAAGATCCAGGTGAACGCATCGATCTCTCGGCGCAACAACCCCAGGTGGTCGAGCAACTACTGGCCCGGTTGTCACTCTGGGAACAAGGCCTGGTCGATCCGGCGTGGAGTACCGGCGAGATCTGGCGTCGAAATCAGATCGAGAAGCATCGCATCGACTTCATCGGACGCGAAAATGAGCGTTCGAAGCCGTGATCCCCGAGCACTCCACCGCTCCCCTCAACAGCTCGTAACTCTATAAATTCAGTAACTTTAGGTGAGCAGCCACGGTTCTACCCGGTTCCGTCGCCGCTGCTGGCAGTCGATTCTGACCGTTGCCGTCAGTTCGGTGAACAATACAATATATAGATAGTTAATCCAGAATCGCTGGAATGTATGTAGGTGGGTAGAGTGCAAGAGAAGAAGAATTCGGGAGATCTCGGCCCCATCCACCGCAAAATTTAGAGAACAGCCAATCTTGGCGAGGGTTTGTTAATCCATACAAGATGGCCTGTTGGGGATGATCTGTTCTCCCCTGCAGTGCTCGATCGGTTCAGGGGAAGAAGAAACGATGATACAGGCGAAAGGTGCATTCGCACTTCTGGTCCCGCTGCTGCTGTGCGTCATGCCGTTGTCTGCCCAGCCGGCCAACGACGACTGCACCGGCGCGATCCCGGTCGAGGTGGGAGTGACCTCCTTCGACAACAGCACCGCAACCAGTAGCTCGGCAACCTCTGATGGAACCCAGTGCCTTGGCAGTTTCCTCAGTGACGTTCAGATGGACCTGTGGTTCTCCTACACCCCCACCGAAAATGGCTTCGCCAATTTCTCTACCTGCCCGGTAAATCCGCCGATCGGTTTCGACACCGATATCGTCATCTATACAGGAGACTGCTCCAACCTGATTCAGGTCGCCTGTAATGGAGATGCTTGCTTCGGATTCGGTTCGACCGTCGCCGATCTCGATGTCGATACCGGGGTCGAGTACCTGATTCGGATTGGTGGATTCAACGGGGCTACCGGGGCGGCACAACTGGAAGTTTCATTTGTTCCGGGAGTAGATCCTGAAGATTGCAGCACGGTTGGAGATGAAGACCTGGACGGATTGCCCGATTGCGCCGATCCCGATTGCAGTTCTGATCCGAATTGTGCCAACGACGAATGCAACGGTGCATTGGTCGTGTCTGCCGGTCTGATCAGCTTTGATAATTCTCTTGCCAGTACCAGTTCAGACTTTGCACTGAACGGGAGTTGCGATGCGAGCGGCGCATACGCGGATCTATGGTATTCCTACACCCCCCCTGCCGATGGCATCGCTCACTTCAGCACTTGCCCTGCAGGAGTTTCCGATCTCGACACCGATCTGTTCCTGTACACGGGAATCTGTGGGGACATGAACCAGATCGCCTGCGACGGGGACGGCTGTGGAAGTGCACCGGATGAGCGGGGATCCAGGATCGACCACTTGTCGGTCTTCGGTGGTCAACAGTACCTGATTCGCATCGGCGGCTTCAATGGCGCACGAGGTACGGGAACGCTGGAAGTTGACTTCGCTCTGGCTGGCGACCACTGCTCTGTCCCCCTGGTGGCCACCCTGGGCTCCAATCCTTTTGACACCACCGCTATGTCCGATAGCTCCGGTCCCATCCCGCTTCCCGAGGGCCTGCAGTGTCCTGGGTCGGGATTGGGTTCTGCACAAAAAGACATCTGGTTCGCTTTCACCCCGACTTCCGTTGGAGTTGCCACCCTGTCGACCTGCGATGGTTCAAGCTTTGATAGTGACCTGGTGGTCTATGTCGGGGATTGCGATTCCCTGATTCAGATCGCATGTAATGGAGACTCCGGTGGTTGCCAGACCTCATCTGAAATTGGAAACCTGATACTCAACGCAGGAACCACCTACCTCATCCGCCTGGGCAGTAATCTGGGAACCACCGGCAGTGGAGACCTCACCATCTCCTATGACGGTTTCATCCCGGAGGACTGCACGGTTACCGGAGACGAGGATGGCGACGGACTGGCTGACTGCGCCGACGATGACTGTACCCAGGCAGCAATATGCCTGGAACCTAACAACTGCTCTGACGGTGTCGACAACGATAGCGATGGACTCACAGACTGTGCTGATCCCGAATGCGACTCTGACCCCGATTGCCTGATCTGTCCGCCGTTACTCAGCCAGAACCTTGAGCCTGGCGCAATCACCACGATCATCGAGTCCTGCGCCTATCAACCGGAGCACACTGAAAACGAGTTTCTCCGCAGCTTTGATACCAGTTTCTACAACTGCCCCCAGGGGATTCGGGTGCTGGAGGTAAACGTCGGGATCGGCAGCGCCAGCACCAGTAATGGATCGGACCAGGTCACGGCGATCCGCCTCTATCACGATCTGAACGGCGGAGAACCGGATGATCAGATGCTGCTGCTGTGGGAACAATTCTTCACCGTAACCGAGAGCATGGTAGGCACGATCCAGACGATCCCGCTCTCGACTCCAGTTCCCCTTCCCTATGGAGCTCACCTGGTGGTGGGCTTCTGGATGCCAGACAGTGGCGGACAGGGTTCCGGAAACGTGTTACGTCCCGGCGGCAATACCGCTGGACAGACCAGGCCAACCTGGCTGGTCGCCAGTGCCTGTGACATTTCCTACACAACCCTGGAGACCATCGGCCTCGAAGAACAGATGGTCCTCACTCTCGGCATCGACAATCAGGGGCCGGGACTCGCTGGAGACGATTGCCTCTCTGCAATTCCTGCATCGATGGGCGAAACTGCCTTCGATACCAGCCCGATGACAGACAGTGCACAGTCGTGGACCGGCGACTGCAGCGGACCGGCGATCAGTCAGGACATCTGGTTCCGGTTCACCGCACCCTATTCCGGGACGATGCGCGTCAGTACCTGTGATCGCGTCGATTTCAACACTGCGGTCGAGGTCTACTCCGGGAACTGCAATGGCCTGATTTCACTCGCCAGCTCCTGTGATACGACCTCCTGCTCCACCGGTAGCAGTACCACCAGTGATTTTTCGATCGAGAAGGACCAGATTTACCGGATTCGCATCGGCGGCCTGCCGGGAACCCCCTCCGGCTCTGGTACATTACTCATCGAAGTCATTCCACCGCCACCGCATCTGAATGAAATACGAATCGACCAGCCCGGTGACGATGCCGATGAGTTTGTCGAGTTGAGGGGATTGCCACAATCACTCGATGGATTGTGGATCGTTTCCATCGGTGATGACGACCAGGACGATAGCGGCGTGGTGGAAACCGCTCTCGATCTGACCGGAGCCAGTATCGGAGCTAATCCGCACTTCCTGATCGCCGAGGACAGCTTCACCCTGGGGCAGGCCAACTGGAGTGCGGGAGCTGACGGACTGAATCTGGAAAATGAAGATAACATCACACTGTTGGTGGTAGACAACTTCACCGGATCCATCGGCGATGATCTCGATACCGATGATGATGGGGTTCTGGACCTCCTCCCCTGGAGCCAGGTGATTGACTCCATTGCGGTACTCGCCTCCCCTCTCGATCAAGCCACAGGTCAACCACAACAGGGTAATCGAATCTACTCCACCGACACCGTTGGGCCCGACCAGCTCACCGCCCCCGGTCATGTTGAGCGGTGCCCTGACGCAGTCGGTCCTTTCACCATCGGTGCTTTTGACCCTCTGGTCGGATTTGACACGCCGGGACAGCTCAACAACTGCCTGGGTTCCCCGGCCAATGATGAATGCGTCAATGCGATAGCCATCGGCACCGGTGTTCACCTGCTCGATACCGAGGCCGCCACCTATAGCCTCCCCGTATGGGACCACAACAGTTGCGTTGACACGGTCGGCGGAGACATGGGTGCCGACGTCTGGTTTTCCTACACCGCTCAGAGTCATGGCCATCTCACTATCAGTACTTGCGATCTGGAACAGGGCTGGGACACAGACCTGGCCTTCTACGGGGGGAACTGTTCAGCTCTCGAACAACTCGCTTGTAGCGGCGATGCTCCAGGCTCCTTCCACGGCTCACAGGGAACCTGCCAGTTCTTCTATTCATTGCTCGAGGATCTACCGGTAGCGGCAGGAGAAACCTACCTGATCCGAGTCGGCGGCTGGGAACCGGGAGATGAAGGCATCGCTACCTTGACGCTATCGCAATCGTTAATGGGAGACTCTCCCTGTGATCCGATCACCGTCAGTAGCGGTAGCACTCTGATTGACAACACTCTTTACGGACACAGTTTTATCGAAGTAGATCCAGCGATTTGCACCGGAACTGGCTTGAGGGTGACCGGCCCGGATGTGTGGTGCTCCTACACTCCATCGGCAGATTGCGCCTTGTCGATCAATACCTGCGATGCCGATGGATTTGATACCGACCTGGTGGTCTACAGTGGCAATTGCATCTCATTGAACGGAACCGACCAGCTGGGCTGCAACGGCGATTCCACTGGCCTTGCCAATTGCCAGGACTCCTATTCAGAAGTCAATATCGATGCCACCGCTGGAACTACCTATCTGATCCGAGTCGGCAGCCAGCAAGGAGTGACGGGTTCCTGTCAGTTGAACATCTTCTGCAGCTCGACGGGCCCCATCGTCGAGCCAACAGCAAACTTCTCTCTCGCTGGAGCCGCACCTCTCAGTGTGATGTTCCGGAATGTCAACCTCGAAGACGGTTCCGATGCAGGTGGAGATCCCGATGCGACCATCCAGGTCGACTGGGGTGATGGAACCGTCGATAGCGGCATGCCAGTCGGATCCATCATTTCCCATCTGTACCAGCTCGATCCGGAGTTCCCCATCAGGACCACCTTCACGCCGGTCTTGACTGTAGAAAACCAACTCGGAAGCGATCAGTTTGCAGGTGAACCGATGACACTGGTGCTGAGCGGCGACTTCAACCTGGATGGAAGCATCGACATTGCCGACGTCATCTCGATACTCAACTACCTATTCCAGGACCCGGTAACTAACGATTGCTTGTTGGCAGGTGACTTCAATGGTGACGCCGCCATCGACATCGCGGATGCCATATACGGCCTCAACTACATCTTCGCCGACGGACCTGCTCCGGAAATCCCCAACAGTCCTGACTGCCAGTGAGGGGCTCACACTTGAAATTGTCCTGCCTGGTGCCGAGCGCGGTGAATCTCGGTAGCTGTCAATCGTGACTTATACACCCCCGCCATTGCCCTGCTGGACCCAGCTCTATTCCACACGGCCCTGGCTGGCAACCACCGCCACCCGGACCGGATTCGCTCCCATGTCCCTCCAGAGCACACTCACCTTAGTTATGGTTTCAAAAGCACTTAAACCAGAAAGATTTGCCGACTGCTGGCCGCTGGCACTATGCCGACTTTCCTGAAATTCTCCCCATACTTCCCACAAGGGACCCGGTTGCGCACATCGGTATAGTCCAATAAAGTTGTAGTTACGGTTCGGTGGAATCTATCCTCGAACCGCTTGGGCTGAGCGAGGTGTTCTTCTAGAGAAAATCAGATGCGACCAGTCTGAAGGGTTGCTGGGATTCTCTTGCGGTCTCCTCCGACATTTTAGTTTGTTCACAAAAATTCGTGGTTGATGGCATCGAGGAGGATGTCGTTTTCCGTGTCGTTCCGACAATAGAAGGAAAGGCCTTCCCATGAGTGTTTCTCGTTTCTGTTTGACCATCGCCGCAATTCTGGCGCTCGTCATCACAAGTCCTGTCATGTACGCGCAAGATGATTGCGCAACGGCTGCAGCAGTTGGTGAAGGCACACATGCCTACGACACCAGTGGTGGCACCACCAGTGGTCCGACCGACTGCGACACCAACATGAGCAATGACACCTGGTTCCTGTATACCGCTTCCGCCAATGGCGTGGCGACCGCAGGCACATGTGCTCAGAGTGGATCTGACGGCGATAGCGTCCTGTGCGTCTACGACGCCAGCGCTGGCTGTCCGACCGCCGGCGATACTGGTCTTGCCAGTAGCGACGATGCCTGCGGAGCCTCTGGCTACATGTCCCAAACCAGCTTCGCTGTTACGGGAGGTAGTTCCTACTACATCCAGCTTGGTGGCTGGAATGGTCCTGGTGGTACCGGAGATCTTCAAATCGATCTCGCCGCCGCGACACCCGGCGACGCCTGTGCAGACGCGATTGCGGTTGGTGAAGGCACCCATGCCTATGACACCACCAGCACCGTGTCCGACGGCCCGACCGACTGCGACTCCAACATGAGTAATGACACCTGGTTCCTCTACACCGCAAGCAGCAGTGGTACCGTCACTGTCGGTACCTGCTCTCAGAGCGGCACCAACAATGACAGCGTGATGATCGTCTATGACGCAGCGGGCGGCTGTCCCACTACCGGAGCTGCTTGCCTCGTCAGTAACGACGATGGCTGTGGCGCCTCTACCTGGATGTCCACGGCAGACTTCAACGCCTGCGCTGGAGCGAGCTACTACATTCAGATCGGTGGCTGGAATGGTCCCGGTGGAACCGGTGATCTTGACATCACCATGGGTGCTCCGCTGGTCGAAGATTGCACCAACGGTATCGACGACGACTGCGATGGCATGGCCGACTGCATGGATTCCGATTGCTCCAACTCCTGCATCTGTGCAACGGCTGTCGGTGAAGGCACTCACGCCTACGACACCAGTGGTGGATCCACAGATGGTCCGACCGACTGCGACTCCAACATGAGCAATGACACCTGGTTCCTGTACACGCCTTCTGCAGATGGCGTCGCGACCTTTGGTACCTGTGCTCAGACTGGAACAGACGGTGATAGCGTATTGTGCGTTTACGACGCCAGCGCTGGCTGTCCGACCGCCGGCGATACTGGCCTTGCCAGTAGCGACGATGCCTGCGGAGCCTCTGGCTACATGTCTGAAACTAGCATCGCTGTTTCGGCTGCCAGCACCTACTACATCCAGCTCGGTGGCTGGAATGGTCCTGGTGGTACCGGAGATCTTCAAATCGATCTCGACGCGCCGACACCCGGCGACGCCTGTGCAGACGCGATTGCCGTTGGTGAAGGCACTCACGCCTATGACACCACGGACACCGTCTCTGATGGACCCAATGACTGCGACAGCAACATGAGTAATGACACCTGGTTCCTCTACACCGCAAGCAGCAGTGGTACCGTCACTGTCGGTACCTGCTCTCAGAGCGGCACCAACAATGACAGCGTGATGATCGTCTATGACGCAGCGGGCGGCTGTCCCACTGCCGGAGATGCTTGCCTCGTCAGTAACGACGATGGCTGTGGCGCCTCTACCTGGATGTCCACGGCAGACTTCGACGCCTGCGCTGGATCGAGCTACTACATCCAGATCGGTGGCTGGAATGGCCCCGGTGGAACCGGTGATCTTGACATCACCATGGGTGCTCCACTGGTCGAGGATTGCCTCAATGGCACCGACGACGACTGCGATGGATTGGCCGACTGCGACGATTCCGATTGCGACGCGCAGCCGGAATGCACCCCTGATTTCTGTAGCGGTGCAGCAGCAGTTGGTGAAGGCACCCACGCCTACGACACCAGTGGTGGCACCACCAGTGGTCCGACCGACTGCGATACCAACATGAGCAACGACACCTGGTTCCTGTACACGGCTTCCGCCGATGGCAACGCGACCATCGGTACCTGCGCTCAGACTGGAACAGACGGTGATAGCGTATTGTGCGTCTACGACGCCAGCGCTGGCTGTCCGACCGCCGGCGATACTGGTCTTGCCAGTAGCGACGATGCCTGTGGAGCCTCTGGCTACATGTCTGAGGTCACCATGGCTGTTTCCGGAGGTAGTTCCTACTACATCCAGCTTGGTGGCTGGAATGGTCCTGGTGGTACCGGAGATCTTCAAATCGATCTCGCCTCGGCGCCTCCTGGAGACGCTTGTGCGAATGCGGTTGCGGTCGGGGAAGGCACCCACGCCTACGACACCACAAACACCGCCTCTGATGGACCCAATGACTGCGACAGCAACATGAGCAATGACATGTGGTTCCTCTACACTGCAAGCAGCAGTGGAACCGTCACTGTCGGTACCTGCTCTCAGAGCGGCACCAACAATGACAGCGTGCTGATCGTCTATGACGCAGCGGGCGGCTGTCCCACTGCCGGAGATGCTTGCATCGTCAGTAACGACGATGGCTGTGGCGCCTCTACCTGGATGTCCACGGCAGACTTCGACGCCTGCGCTGGATCGACCTACTACATTCAGCTCGGTGGCTGGAATGGTCCCGGTGGAACCGGCGATCTTGACATCACCATGGGTGCTCCACTGGTCGAGGATTGCCTCGATGGTCTCGACAACGACTGCGATGGATTGGTCGACTGCGACGATTCCGATTGCGACGCGCAGCCGGAATGCACCCCTGATTTCTGTAGCGGTGCAGCCGAGGTCGGTGAAGGCACTCACGCCTACGACACCAGTGGTGGAACCACCAGTGGTCCGACCGACTGTGATACCAACATGAGTAACGATACCTGGTTCCTGTACACGGCTTCTGCAGCCGGTACCGCAACCATCGGTACCTGCTCTCAGAGCGGCAGCAACAATGACAGTGTATTGTGCGTCTACGACGCCAGCGCTGGCTGTCCCACTACCGGCGATACTGGTCTTGCCAGTAGCGACGATGCCTGTGGAGCCTCTAGCTGGATGTCGGTAGTCTCCATCGCCGTCTCAGCAGGTGGCCAGTACTACGTCCAGCTCGGTGGCTGGAATGGCCCCGGCGGAACTGGTGATCTGGATATCTCCCTGACCCCACCAGATTCGGCCTGCAACGCGATCCCGATGGACGTCGGCGCCAATGCGTTCGACACCACCGGATTCCCTGGCACCGGTACGGCGCCAGCGGGTTGCACCAACTCTTACGGTAATAATGCTGCCGACGGTTGGTACAGCTACACGCCAGCTGCCGGTGGAATCGTCGATATCGACACCTGCGATGGTTCAAGTTTCGACACAGATCTCGCCTTCTACAGCGGTGACTGTTCGGCGCCTGTACTGATCGCTTGTGACGGTGACGGCGGCGCTGGTGCTGCTGGTGGTTGTCAGAACTTCAGCTCCGAGCTGGCCGGACTCGTTGTCAATGGTGGCGAGACCTACCTGATCAACGTCGGTGGCTGGGGTGCTGGAAATGAAGGTCCGGGAACCGTAAACATCACCTTCACCCCTCTGGCACCGGAAGACTGTCTGGTTGCCGGTGACGAGGATGGAAACGGACTGGCGGATTGTGCCGACCCGGCATGTGCTGCTGAACCTCAGTGTCAGGAAGCTGGCAATTGCGATGACTTCGTTGACAACGACCTCGATGGAGATGTTGACTGTGCTGACGCCGATTGTGCAGCCGACGCAGCTTGTGCCGGTTGCCCGACCAGCCTCTCCCAGAATGTCGATCCCGATAACGTCACGGCGGCCTTGGTCGCTTGCGCCTACTCAGACGGCGCATCCGCTGGTAACGCTTACGCGCGCTCCTGGGATACCAGTATCTACGACTGCCCCGATGGCATTCGTGTTACCGGAATCAGGTTTGGCGTCGGCGCAATCACCAATGCCGATGATACGGTCGGTCAAACCTGGACCGTCTCCGTCTGGTTAGACGGTAATGGTGGCATTCCTGATGCCGGCATGGAACTGATCTCGAGTGAAGACGTGACCATCTTTGAGGCCGATTCGAACACGGTCAAAGAAGTCACTCTCGCCACTCCGGCAGCCCTGTACGGCGGAGCCACACTGGTCGCTGGTGTCACCGTTGGTGATGAAGGCGGAACCGGTAACTTCGGTCGACCTGGCCGTAACGATGCAGGCGAAAGTGCCCCGACTTACCTGGACGCACCGCTTTGCGGTCTGGCATGGGGACCTCTTTCGAACATTGGATTTGGTGACCACCACATCGTGCTGACCCTCATCACCGATGATCAGGGTGCAGGCATGGGCGGCGACGAGTGCGCTTCTGCACTGTCAGTCTCCGAAGGTGCCAATCTGTTTGATGCAAATGCTGCAACCAACGGTGCCGATGCTGTACCGGCAGCTGGTGATTGTGTCGGCGGCGGACTCGGTGGTTTCAATAACGACATGTGGTTCACCTACACCGCAGCAACCGCCGGTGAAGTCACCGTCGATACCTGCTACGTCGGTAGCTACGATACAGACATCGCCGCCTACACGGACTGCCCCGATAGCGGTGGTACTCTGATTACCTGTAACGGCGATGCCCCGGATGCCGGAAGTGGTGCCGGTGGTGCCTGTCAGACCTGGTACTCGTCGATGAACGTCGGCGTCATGGCTGCTGGAGATTCGATCCGAATCCGCGTCGGTGCTTACAGCCCCGGTGCAGGGATCGGTAGTCTCAACATTACCAACATTCCACCTCTGCCGACCATCAACGAGGTCCGGATCGATAACCCGGGTACTGACACAGACGAGTACTTCGAACTCGCAGGTCTTCCTCAGGATCTGACCGGGCTCAGTTACATCGTCATCGGTGACGGTGCTGGTGGTAGCGGAACTATCGAAAGCGTCACGGATCTCAGTGGCCAAGCGCTGGGCGCCGGTGGATTCTGGTGGGCCGGTGAGGCTTCTGCCACACTGGGTACCCCGGATATGACAGCCACTCTGGGCTTCGAAAATAGTGACAACGTCACCCATATGCTTGTCAGTGATTTCACTGGTGTATCTGGTGACGATCTCGACACTGACGACGACGGGATCTTTGATTCCGAGCCGTGGTCAGCGGTCGTCGATTCCGTTGCATTGGTTGAAAACTTCGATATCCCGGCCAGTGGTGAGCATATCTATAGCGCCACTACGGTCGGTCCTGATGGCACCTTCGTACCGGGCCACATCGAGCGTTGTCCTGACGGTAATGGTGACTGGAAGATTGCTGAGTTTGACCACACCCTCGGTTCGGACACACCGGGTGCCTCGAACAGTTGCCTGGCACCGCCGGCCAACGACGAGTGTGCCGACGCGTTTGTTGCCAGCGTGGGTGTCACCGACATCTACAACATCAACGCCACCGATAGTGCTGATCCCTGGGATCCAGCTCCATGTACTGGCGGTGATATGCTTGCAGATATCTGGTACTCCTTCACCGCTCCTGAAGATGGAACCGCGAGCTTCAGCACCTGTGACCCAGGTAGCTGGGATACTGACCTCAGTATCAACACAGGTGCTTGTGGTGCCCTGACCCAGATCGCCTGTAGTGGTGACGCTGGTGACGGAACCGGTAACGGTGGAGCCTGTCAGGCCTGGTACTCCGAGATCACTGGCCTTGCAGTCACTGGTGGTGAGACCTACTACGTCCGAATCGGCGGCTGGAGTGCTGCTGATCAGGGTGTCGGTACTATGACCATCGGCTTTGCGCCTGCTGGCGACGAGCCTTGTGATGCGGTCGAGGCGTTCGACGGAACCACCATCGTTGATAACAACAACGCTTCTGACAGCACCGTTCCAAGTGGTGCTGATGCCGAAAGCCTCTGTACGGGTACTTTCCTCGGGCAGTTCAACCAGGACATGTGGTACAGCTACACCGCAACCTGCGATGGAACCCTGCGCATCGATACTTGTGACGAGGCTGGCTTCGACACTGATCTGGCCCTTTACGATGTGGATTGTGCGTCTGTCGATCAGCCGATTGCCTGTAGTGGTGATAGCTCTGCACTGCCAGGGCCTTGCCAGAGCTTCTACTCGGGCATCGAGATCGCTACTACCACCGGTAGTACTTACTTGATCCGAGTTGGTGGCTGGAACGACGCGGCGTTTGGCACCGTCGAGATGCATATCGAGTGTGAGCCGGATGCTGATCCGCCAGTCGCTTCCTTCACTGTGAGCGGTTCGCTTCCGTTGAGCATGAACTTCCAAAATGTCACGCTCAATGACACCTCCAACGATGGTGGCGATGCAACCGCAACCGTCACAATCGACTGGGGTGACGGCACTCCGAGCGATTCGGGTGCAGCTGGTGATTCCTTCATCCACCTGTACGCGGTCGACCTCGGGGATGGCACGACTCTGCCGACCGGTTTCGAAGCAACACCGTCGGTCACCATCACAAACATTGTGGGTACTGATACCGTAACTGGTGATACCATCCGAGTGATCCCGATTGGCGATACCAATAACGACCTGGATGCAAATATTGCTGACATGGCATATCTGCTCACATGGTTGTTCGCCGGTGGTCCACCGATGGATTGCTACCAGGCTGGTGATCTCAACGGTGACGATGTTTCGAACCTGGCGGATGCGGTCTACGCTCTGTACTTCCTGTTTGTACCAGGGTCAGATGCACCGATCATTCCGGCCAGTCCGTTGTGCGACTAGGGAATTTCTTCGAAGCGTTCGTAAGAGCGCAATGATGGAACCCTGGGTGCCCGGGAGAGCAAAAGCTCTCCCGGGCATTTTTTTTGGCACCTATGGATCGATGGCACAGCAACTCCTACGCTGCCAGACCTCCCCATGACCACGACCATCCTCTATAGTCACAGCACCAGCCCTGGTAGCTGATGACCAGAGATGCGGCTTTGCCAGCGAAAGTGAGGACGACCATATTGGCCCTGAAGACTCCTCGATGTCGACGGTATTTCCGGTCGGCAGGACTTTCCTTGATCCTGGCCCTGATCCTGCTGATTCCTAGCGGCTGCGGCGAAAAGGTGACCCACCCACCAGTGCTGCCGGCACCTGCCACCGAACCGATGGTCCTGGATCTGATCAATCCCCAGATCGAGCGGATCAAAAGGGCTCCAGGGGATGCAGAGGAGCATGGCACCCTGGGCCTGATGTACGAGGCCAATCAGATGTGGGCTCCGGCTACCCTTTCTTTTGCCAATGCCGTGGAGATCGATCCGGGTAACCCGATCTGGACGGTACACCTCTACGAGGCTCGAAAATCGATCGGAGAATCAACGGGAGAACTCCAGAGACTGGAGGCGCTGTACAGCCGGTTTCAGGCCGATGCTCCATTCCTCTTCAGCCTCTCCAGGGAGAGGCTGGAAAATGGCGACATCTCTGGAGCCCAGCAAGCGCTCGAAAGTTGCCTGCGACTGGCCCCAGGTGAACCGGCCACTCTGGTGGCCCTCTCCGAATTGATGAATCTCACGGGGAATTCGCAGCAGGCGTTACAACTGGCCAAGCAGGCTCTCATCAAGGCGCCTGGTCATCCGGCAGTGCTCAATGCTCGGGGTCTCGCTTTGAGAGCACTGGGGCAGATGGATCAGGCGACCAGCGATCTTCAGGCAGGGATCAATGCGACACCGATCTCGTTCCCTGACGAGGGCAAAAGAAGGCTTTCCGGTTACTACGCAGCCCCACAGATGATCATCAATCATTCCGCCAGCCTCATCGAAGCCGGATTTGCTGGTCGAGCGGAAGATCTGTTGCACAGGGTCTTGATTGCGAAACCAGGCAACAAGGATGCACTCAATAACCTTGCGCTGGCACTGAAGGCGCTGTCACGTTCCGAGGAGGCCCTCACACAGTTACAGCATGCGCTCAAGACTGACCCTGATTACTTCCCGACCCTGATCAACCTCACGGATATTCTTCTGACGCTCAATCGTGCCAAGGATGCGATTCCCCATGCCCAGAAAGCAGTGCAAATCGACCCGGAAAATGCGCTCTCCCATCGCTTGCTCGGGATGAGTTTGATCCGCAACAGAAATTTCCCGGCAGCTCTCGAGTCGTTGGAGAACAGCCTGCGGCTGCAACCGGGCGATTTTGACTGTCACGCGGCCGCAAGTGAGGCGGCACTGGCGAGTGGAGACTTGCAAGCGGCAACGGTCCACCTGAGTGAAGCCTCGAAAATAAGACCCACCTTTCTTCCGGCCCAGGTCAATCTGGTCCATCTGATGATCCGACAGGGCCAGCTGGATGAAGCAGATCGTCGCCTTCAGGATCTACTGGGCCGACTCGGTGACCACCCTGAAGTCATCAAGGCCTACAATGCACTCGCCAGGGCACGTTCAGCAGCTGGAGGTAACCGTTGAGAGCTGTCGTGCTGCTCTATTGTGTGCTGACACTGACTGGCGGCTGCACCGAGAAATCGGCCAGCTCGAAACCATCTCCACAGCAACCATCCGAGACGACGCCGTGGTTTCGAATCCTCGAACCCGATTCCGGTTTCCGATTCCAGCACTCCCTCGGCGATGAACGCAACTACTGGATTCCGGAGATTGTTTCTGGCGGAGTGACCCTTCTCGATTACGACGGAGATGGCGATCTCGATATCTACTGCGTGCAATCCGCCGGAAATATCGCTGGGTCCCGTGATCAAACGGCCGGGAATCAGCTCTTTCGCAATGATGGCAATCTTCAATTCAGTGACGTGACCGAGCAGGCAGGAGTCGGAGATCGTGGTTATGGCATGGGGGCCATCAGCTGTGATTATGACAGAGATGGAGACATCGATCTGTTCGTCAGTAACGTCGGTCCTGATATCCTGTACCGCAATCGAGGCGATGGCACTTTTGAAGACTACACGGCCAAAGCCAATCTGGGCAATCCAGGCCTCGCTGCTTCTGCGGCTTTCACCGATCTCGATGGCGACCGATTTCCGGAGCTTTATGTCACCCAGTACGTGTTGTGGAGTCCTGAGAAGGAACTGAAATGTGGCAGTGGCATCGGACAGGATTACTGTTCTCCCAACAATTACAGGGCGCCGGCACCCGACCTTCTGTACCGCAATCAGGCAGATGGTAGTTTCACGGATTTCTCGGAACCGTCAGGGATTCGTGCCCGATACGGCAATGGGCTCGGAGTCATCACCGCAGATCTCGATCAGGACGGCAAACCGGACCTCTATGTTGCCAACGACGGCTCACCCAACCAGTGGTGGCGAAATAGCGGTAATCTCCGCTTTGAAGAGAAAGCGGTCAGCGCTGGCTGCGCCGTGAACATGAATGGAATCAGCGAAGCGGGAATGGGCCTCCAGGCGACCGACCTCGACCAGGACGGCGACCTCGATCTGTTCATGACCCACATCCGTAACGAAACCAATACCTGGTATCGCAACGACGGTGGTTTTTTCACCGACGCAACCTTGCTCACGGGCACCGCTGTTATCAGCAGAGATTCCACCGGCTTCGGGGTCGGTTTCGAGGATTTCGACCAGGACGGGATCCTCGACCTGTATGTCACCAACGGAAAAGTACTCCGAACCCAGGACTCAACGGACGGATCTGATCCCTACGCAGAACCAGATCACCTGTTTGTCGGCCTCGGGAATTCTCGTTTCAGAGAGGTCAAGCCCCGTGGAGGAGTTCACACCTCCAGCAATTACACCGGGCGGGGAGTTGCCTTCGGCGATCTCGATGACGACGGAGATCGTGACCTGATCGTCATCAACAGTAATGGACCGGCCTTCATGCTGATCAATGAGGTCGAGAAGAAGGGGGATTCGGTCACCCTGATGCTGGTCGATGTCGATGGGATCTTCGCCGAGGGAGCCGACCTGAAAATTCACCTGGGTGATCGCCTGCTGCATCGCAGGGCCACACGCTACTACTCCTACTGTGTCTCGAATGACCCGAAAGTACACATTGGTTTGGGATCGGCGCGGCAGATCGACAAGATCGCCGTACGCTGGCCTGACGGCACCACCAGTCAGCACGGTCCATTCCCCGCAGGAACGGTGCAACGGGTAGAGCAGCCCAAATAGGCGGCTCTAGCGCGGTTCCAGAAGCAACCAGCCCCGCTCCACATCGAGATCGATCCGAAACCGTCCAAGGAAATCCATTCCCAGCAATCCGGTGTTGAACTGACCCGGCAGATCGAGAACCGTTGCCATCATTCCATCGACGACGGCACCACCCAGATCAACCCGGGGTAGCGCCACGGCAGGAGCATCGAACTCGTCACTGGCAGTCCTGACTCGTCTCCTCGGTGTGTCTGAATCGATCTCGATTCCCAGTGGAGCCAGAGCTCCCGGCGGGATCGATGTGGCAGAAGCTCCTGTATCGACGACAAAATCGATGGGAACTCCCCCAACAAGTGCCGTCGCCCGGATCACCGTAGCCCCTGGCGTGAATCGAATCAGGATGCGTCCGGCAACTCTTCTCTCCAGTTCCAGGCGCTCGATGAGTCCCTGACGCAACACCTTGAGATCGGATCGTACCACCGGCTGCTCCAGCAAATCCGCACTCGAATCGAGCTGGCCATCGTCGAGCAGACGTTCGGCATCGAGCAAACGCAAGGTATCGTCAGCGGGAAACCTCCGGCGACCCTCGACGATCCATTGGACCGCCAGCCCGATGTTATCCGTTGACCGGTGCGATTCCGCTCCGGCACTCCACAGATCGGGAAGCAAATCGATGGATTGCTGCCAATCATCACTCTGCTGATGGTAACCGAGGATGATATCGCCAACCTGAACAGCCCTGGAGAGTCGAGCTTCGTCACCTGCCCTCAGAGCTAGCGACAGCCACAGGGAGCACAGTTGTGGTGCCTCCAACCACAAAAAATCGGCAAGCTCTAACTGATCGAAATAGGCACCCGGATCTGCCGAGGAGAGGCCACTTTTCAGACGATCCAGCGTCGCCAGAGCTAGCCTGGTCCTCTGATAGGGCGGTGGAATTTCTGATTCAGACAGGATCTGGGGCCGTCCCCGGGCTCGAGCCACACCCTGCAACGCAGCGAGATCAGACAGGTTTCTGTCGAGTACCTTTCGGGCCTCGGCAATCTGCCCCCCTTCGAACTCGGCACGCTGGAATTCCTTCAAAGATGCTCCCTGTAACCGATCCTCATCGGGCCCTGCCCAGAGCCAGGCTCCCGCAAGTTGCTCTCCCGGGATCCAGCCGACGATCGATCCTTCCTGGACCAGAATCGCTGGCGAACCTCCTTCGACCTTTCCCCGGAGAAAGGACCCGATCCGGATCATCGGTCCCTCGGGATCCCACTGCTGGCGGCCCCCGGTGGGAAAGATACGCCACACCGCCTGGTCCGATTGCCACGGCACCAGCGGGGCCGAATCGATGGGAGGAAGCGGTTCGATTCGCCACAGGGAAAGATCGTCCCCCGTACGAAAGGCCCCTTCCACCAGCTGTCCTTCACCCTCCAGACCTCGTCGAAACCACGCTTGATGGGCACCGAGTAGCGAAACTCGAGGCACAACGAGCCACCCCTGGGCACTCATCACTGCGGGTACTCGCGCCAGGCTCAGACCCAGAGGATCCTCGATGTCGATCCAACCCCATAACAAGGGCGGTGAATCACCGGTTCCTCCATTGCCACTTCCTGGAGGCAAGTTTCCGATATCAACAAGATCGCTGGTCACCGGAATTTCGTCACCAGCTAGTGGATTCCTTTTCAGCGTTGCCGGGTCGACATCTGGATCCTCGGAGCTGGGATCCACCGACCGTGAACTCCATTGCAATCCGATCAAGGTCACCAGCAGCGTTGTCAGGATCAGCCACGGAAGCGATCGATTGCGTAACTTGCCATGAATCGCGCCTCCGGCACCGAGCGAGGCTCCACACTGGTCGCAGTGCAAAGCGTCGGAATCGTTGTAGCTATCGCAGTTGAGGCACTGACGACTCATCGGCTCCCTTTCCTATCGGGTCCCAGGATATCTTCTCGTGGCCGTCACGTCACGCCAACGGCGTACCCCTTGCCAGACACAGCTGCCCTGCCTATTCTTCGCAGACAGAGAAGAGGCCCGGATGACGGTTCAAATCGGCACTCCCATCGGTTCTGAAGATCCTCTGACAGCTCGATACAGGGAGTCGATGAACTCCCTGATCGAACAGCTGAAATCCGATCTGGATCGAACTCGCCAGGGTGGTGCTCCCGACTCTCTCCAGCGGCACCGAGATCGCGGCAAGCTGTTCGTCAGGGATCGCATCCAGTTGCTCCTCGATGAAGGGTCTCCCTTCCTCGAAATTGGGGCCCTCTGCGCCCACGAGGTCTATGATTCGCCGCTTCCTTCCGCTGGCATCGTCACCGGAATCGGACAGATCGAGAACCGACTTGCAGTGGTCATCGCCAACGATGCCACGGTCAAGGGAGGAAGTTACCACCCGCTCACCGTGAAGAAACATCTCCGCGCCCAGGAGATCGCTTGCGAGAATCGTCTGCCGTGCATCTACCTGGTCGATTCGGGAGGAGCTTTCCTGCCACTCCAGGATCAAGTTTTTCCCGACAAGGACCACTTCGGCCGGATCTTCTACAATCAGGCGAGAATGTCTGCGCAGGGAATCCCCCAGATCTCGGTGGTGATGGGTTCGTGCACTGCCGGTGGAGCCTATGTTCCCGCGATGAGTGACGAGTCAGTGATCGTCAAGAACCAGGGCACCATCTTCCTCGGTGGCCCGCCCCTGGTGAAGGCAGCAACTGGCGAAGAAGTCTCGGCAGAGGAGCTGGGAGGCGGTGATGTTCACTGCCGGATCAGTGGTGTCACCGATCACCTGGCAGAAAACGATGAGGATGCCCTGCAACGGGCCCGTGCCATTTTTCGATCACTACCCATGCAGCAACGCCAGCAGTTCTCCGTTGCCGAGAGCAGCTCGCCTCTCTTCAGTCCCGATGAAATTTCCGCCATCATTCCCGACGATCCGCGCAAACAATTCGATGTGCGCGAGGTCATCGCCAGAATCGTCGATGACAGCGAGTTCGATGAGTTCAAGGCTCTCTACGGTACGACCCTGGTTTGCGGGTATGCCCGTATTCATGGCAACCGGGTTGGCATCATCGCGAATAACGGCATCCTGTTCTCGGAATCTGCTCTCAAGGGCGTCCATTTTGTCGAACTGTGTTCGACTCGAGGATTTCCCATCGTCTTCCTGCAGAACATCGCCGGGTTCATGGTCGGAAAAAACTACAGGGAGTTGATCAAGGACGGCGCCAAGCTGGTTCATGCGGTCGCCAACTCCCCTTCTCCACGCTTCACCGTGATCATCGGCGGCTCTCATGGAGCGGGAAACTATGGCATGTGCGGCCGCGCCTACCAGCCCCGGCAGCTCTGGATGTGGCCCAACGCGAGGATCTCCGTCATGGGTGGTGAACAGGCTGCCCAGGTGATGCTTCAGATCAAGTGCGACCAGCTGGCGGAGTCGGGCCAGGATTTGACAGAGGAACAGAAGAGGGCGATCACCGAACCGATTCTTGATCGATACAAACACGAAGGTAGTCCCTGGTACTCGACCGCTCGATTGTGGGATGATGGGATCATCGATCCGGCCTCGACCCGAGATGTCCTGGGACTCGGTATCGAGGCCGCTTCCTGCGCCCCACTGGAGGAGCGTCGCATCGGAATCTACCGGATGTAGAGGAGTCCACCATGACGGAACAAGCCAGTACTCTTCAGGTGAAAAGAAACGGAGCGAGAGCTGATGTGATCCTGTCTCGTCCGGAGGTACGTAATGCTTTCGACGACCAGCTGATTTCCCATCTCTCCGAGACATTCCAGAGCCTCACCCTCGATACCAGCGTACGCGTGATCGTTCTTTCTGGTGAGGGAAAGGTGTTTTCTGCAGGTGCCGATGTGAAATGGATGAGATCCTCCATCGATCTCTCTCAGGAAGAAAACCAGCAGGACGCGCTCAGGATGTCGCGTCTCTTCTCCTCGATCTCCACTGCCCGCTGTCCGGTGATCGTCCGGGCCCACGGGGCGGCTCTGGGGGGAGGTGCGGGTCTGGTCTGTGCCGGCGATATCGCGGTCGCCGCCGACACCTGTCTCTTCTCCTTCAGCGAGGTGCGGCTGGGAATCATTCCCGCCGTCATCTCTCCTCACGCAGTGGCACGCATCGGCGCCCATCAAGCGAGGCGCTGGTTCCTCACCGGTGAAAGATTCACCGCAGATGTCGCGCTGCGAATCGGCCTGATCCATGAAATGTGTGGCGAGCAACAGCTCGATGAACGAGTCGATCAGATCGTCGAAGGAATCCTGAGCAGTGGACCAGAGGCGGTGCAGGAAGCCAAACGCCTGATCCGGGAGGTGTCCGGTTTGCCAACACCTGAATCGCTGGCAGAGTTCACCGCTGATCGCATCGCTGCCCGTAGAACCAGCCAGGAAGGACAGGCAGGACTGCGAGCATTCCTCGATCGTGAAACCCCACCCTGGCTCGACTGAAGCCGGGGATCCGGCGCACCGAGGGGTGATTCTGGAACAGGAGAGCCACCGATGAGTGACGAGACCGTCAGGATCGTGGAGGTTGGCCCTCGCGATGGGCTGCAGAGTCGAGGAACCATCCTCTCGGTCGATCATCGAATCGAGTGGATCCGCCAGCTGTCAGCGGCGGGCCTTTGTGAAATCGAAGCGGGCTCCTTCGTCAGACCCGATCTTGTCCCCGCCATGGCCAGCAGCGATGAGGTGTTTCGCAGTGCTGACCACTTCGATGTCGAAACCCTGTGGGCGCTGATTCCCAACCTGAAAGGTTATCAGCGCGCCAGTTCCTCGGGAGCAACTGCCTTTGCCTTCTTCACCGCCGCCAGCGAGTCTTTTTCCAGCAAGAACGCAGGATGCAGCATCGGAGAATCGCTGGCTCAATTTGGCGAGATCCGTCAGGCGTGTCAGGGATCTCCTCTTCGAGCCTATCTCAGCTGCTCGTTCGGCTGCCCCTACGAACAGGAGGTGGAAGTTTCCCAGGTTCTCCTGCGTGCCCGACAACTCGATGGCGCAGGAGCTGACGAGATCGTCATCTCGGATACCATCGGCAGCGCAGATCCCCCGGCCATCTCCAGCATCATCGAGGCTGTTTCCTCGGAGATCGACATCTCCAGGATCACCCTGCATCTCCATGACACCCATGGATCCGCAGTGGAGTGCGCCAGAGCCGGCCTGGCAGCAGGAATTCGTTCCTTCGATTCTTCTGCGGGAGGTCTCGGTGGCTGCCCATTTGCTCCCGGATCTCGTGGTAACGTCGCCACCGAAGATCTGGTGTCGCTGTTCACATCACAGGGATTTGACACCGGCATCGACTTGAACCGTCTCATCGATTCCAGCCTCTGGCTGCAAAAAAAGCTGGGAGAATCACTACCGGCGACAGAAGCGTCGAGACGTCGCAGCGATCCAGCCGATGGCGCCTGATCGAACAGCTCGAAGCGACAAAAAAAGGCTCCGTACCCCTGTCAGGGATACGGAGCATCTGAGTTCTAACTGATCTCGCCGATCACTAACAGGCGAAACTATCGCAGGTCAGAGAATCGGGAGTGGGATCCGGTCCGCATGTTCCATCGGGAGCCGGCACGGTCGGTACCGATCCGCCGCTGGCGGGGATCCCGAAGATGACATTGAGGCTGTACACCACATCAGCAATGTTGACCGTGCCATCATCGTTGACATCACCAGACTTCATGCAGAGAAGAGTTCCCGAGCCGAACAGGAAGTTCAGCAAAGCCACCGGATCTGCGATGTTGGAATTGCCGTCCTGGTTCATATCGTTACGGACGAAGAAATTATCCCGGACAGCAGTGCAGCATGCTTCCGCACCGAACTCACCACACTGATTCGCACCGGAAACACAGATGCCGTAGGATCCGGGGCCACCGATTGTGACGGTGGTAGATGTAGCTCCGGCACCCAGTGTATCAACCAGAACCCCGTCCAGGGTCACATTGACGGCGGTAACGGTGCCGCTGTTGGACCAGGAGACGGTGGTTTCTCCGGTAGCCTGATTGACGGAACAACTCACACCTGTCGGAGCCTGGGGAGGATCGACCGGCTGGAAGTTCAATGAACAGGTATTGCTATCGGCACTGGTGGTAGCGTTACGAACTCCGCGAACGAAAAACTGACCCGTACCCGTGCCGGCAGGGCTGAAAGTGGTAGAGGTCGCGGTTCCCGCCAGGTTCTGAACCAGTGCTCCGTTTGCGAACACCTCAACCGCGTCGTAAGTTCCACCGTTGGTCCAGGTCAGAGTTCCCTCACCATGAGGAGGAACTCCATTGCCTCCACAAGGGGATGTCATCGAACAGCTCAGATTGGTGGGGGCAGGATTTTCGACACTGATCGAACCCGACACCACGTTTGGAATGCGGCTCACGGAAGTCGCTCCGACAACCACACTGATGACGGTGGAGACGGAAGGAGTTCCGAGTACGTCCGAAAAACTGAGGATTTCGGAAGAACCCGGATTTGCTGCCGCGGAACAGCTGTAATTGAACAGAGCAATCTCATTGCCAGTTCCGACAGGAATCTCATCCAGTGGCGCGGATAAACTCAGGATCACTCCATAGGTTCCTCCGGGCCCATTGGCCGGCACAACATCTGTGAACTGGAATTCAGGACCGGCTCCACTATTAGAGTTGGCAGTGGCGGTTCCAGGCGTGATGCTCTGCAGGGTGAGGAAAGTACCGGAATGCGCCATTCCCATGCTGAATCCGCGAGCTCCTTCATCATTATCCAGAGTGACGGAAGCAGTAACCACGGAGCCAGGAAGGCCGGAACCTGTGCTGGCGGTCAGGGTATGATTCTGAGAAAAAAGAGCCTGGGGAGCCAGACCAAACAGACACAGAACCACACAGAAAATACGCCAAATCGGCATTTCATCACCTCTCCCAAATTCACTACCCGTCAGAGGAGCTAAAGCTCTTCATACAAGCAGTTAGGGGACTATTGAACCCAATAATAAACACGTTTTATGACCTCAGGAGGCCCGGATACAAAGAGCGATGGTACCTTAGCTCGAAGGCCAAAGCCACCACCCATATCTGACTATTGAGATTATTATTGGGGGATCAATTGGTAGAGAATGGCCTCCAGGATCGGATCAACACTGGTTGAGCCATCGATGGCGACCAGGTTGTCCAGGGGTGGGGATCCAGACAGATTGCCCCAGGAAATCGTCCCTGTAACACCCACACTGTTGCCCTGCAGAGCGGGTGGATGTGCATTGAAATCAATCACGGCAATTTCGATCTCGGGAAAACAAATCAGGAAATCATTCATCGAGAAGGAAACCACGACTCCGATGAGAATCGTCCCATCGATGGAATTCACTCCGAAGAAATCAGCTCCGCTACCGCCATTGAGCAGTGCGATGTCGCTTCCTTCCACCGCTTCGGTGTAGGTAAACAGTTCCGGATCATGCTGAAGTGCCATCGATACTCCGCTGATCGGTGTCGGGAATCCAGGATTCTGATCGCCCTCGAGACAGCGTATCGAAAGGCTGCCACTGCCCTCTCCTGTCACCGGAGAATAGGGAATCTCCAGCGGTCCACCTCTGAATCGAAAGATCGATCGAATGACGATTTGCAGGGTGACTTCGCTACTACCGAAGGAGTTTTCAGCACGGATCACGTGAGAACTCTCTCCTTCCGCAGCAGCGGTTCCTGAGATGGCGCCGCTATCGGGATCAAACACCAATCCCGGCGGAAGAGCCGGAGTGACCACCCAGACATCGGGTGGCCCACACTGAACCGTGGGGATCTGTGGATCGAGAGGGACTCCTGCTGGTTGACCGATGATCATCTGCGGGTAATTCACCTGGCAGGGTCCCTGGCCCAGCACCTCGATCGACAGGCTAGCAACGGCACTACCGGTCTGATTGGAGACTTCCACCTCATAAACCGACAGGGCAACTACGTCCTCGGGTATCCCGGCGATGGCACCGCTCAGCGCATCGAAATTGAGACCCGCCGGCAATGCGGGAGTGATCTCGAACAGGTCCGCTACTCCACAACCAACAACAGGCGCTGGAATCGACATCGGATCACCCAGCAACAGGGTCAGTTCAGATTCCGCGTACACCAGATCGCAGGGAGCAACTTCCTGGATCCAGATGTCGAGAGAAAAGTCGGTGCTACCACTGATATTGCTGGCCGTGATGAAGTGGGTCTGCAGATCGTGAGTCACGAGCGGCACTCCGGAAATGATGCCGGTGCTGGCATCGAAGACCATCCCCAGGGGCAATGGCGGGGTGACTTGCCAGGTATCTACGGGTCCACAGGAGAGGGTCGGCTGCAAGGTACCGACATCGACTCCGGCTTCCACGACCAGGGTATCGAGCGGATAGGACAGATCACACGGTGCCTGTGGCAATACCGTGAGGGTCATCGGGAATGAGCTTTCCCCGCTGAGATTGCTGACCGTGACCAGATGGTCCGCCGTCGCAGCCTCTAGCTGAGGAGTTCCGCTGATGATTCCACTGGAGCTGTCGACCTCGATGCCGGCAGGCAGCGGTGGTGAAACGGTGAAGTTTTCGGCAGGGCCACAACCGACGCTCGGAATCAACGCAGCCATCGGTTCGCCCACGGTCAGGGTCAGGTCGTCGAGAGGATACAGCAAGTCGCACGGTGCATCGGGATCCACCGTGATCATGATCAGGGTCGAGCTACCGCCCTGGGAGTTTGTTGCCTCGATCGAATAGAGGGTCGGCAAACTCGCTACGATAGCGGTTCCGGACAGTACTCCGGTGACCGGGTCCAGCAACAATCCCGGCGGCAATGCTGGAGAACTGTGGAAATTGTCTGCCTCTCCACAGCCGACAGAAGGAACCAACTGGGCCATCGGAGTGCCCACCACCAGCACAATCTCGGTTTCAGGATAACTGAGAAAGCAGGGAGGGATCGGCAAGACCACCTCGATGGTGATGGTGAAATTGCTCTGTCCCGACACATTGCTGGCACTGACGACGTGGGCCAAGGGTCCCTGGAGACCATCGGCGACACCGGAAATCTCGCCGGAGGTCCCATCCAGGGTCAGTCCCGGCGGAAGGGGTGGATCGACCGAGTAGTGCGTCGCGTCTCCACAGCCAGAATCCGGAATCAGCGGCAGCAGCGAGTCTCCCTGGGTCAGCACCACCTGGTGCTGGGGATACTGCAGGTCGCATGGTGGCTGAGGGAGGACCGCGATCAACAACAGGGCCGAGCTGTGGCCCTGATCGTTCGAGGCTTGAACCTGATGGAGAGTTTCATCGGAGATCTCGTTGGGATTGCCGCTGATGACTCCGGTGAGCGGATTCAACGCCAGGCCTGGTGCTAATTCCGGGGTTATCTGGAACAGATCGGCCTGGCCACAGCCCACCGTCGGAATCTGGTCCGACAGCTCATCTCCGACCATCAGGATCAGTTCGGTCGCGGGATAACTGAGATTGCAGGGAGCTACCGGAGTGACCGTCAGTGTCAGAGAGAACTGGCTCTCGCCGGTCACATTGCTGGCGCTGATCAGATGAGTCACGGGCCCGTGGATCTGCAGGGCCAGCCCCGAGATTGCTCCGGTACTGGAATCCAGCGCCAACCCATCTGGCAACGGCGGATTGATGGAGAAATCATCCGCTGCGCCACAGGCCAGAGAGGGCATCAGGGGTTGCAGCACTTCACCCAACGCAATGCTCAACGACGTGACCGGATATTCCAGCTGACACGGCGCCTGCGGATCGACCCGTAGACTCAGGGAGAAGCTGGTGGATCCCGTTGCGTTGGTCGCAACGACGGTATGGATCTGCTGGTCGGAAATCCCGGTCGCAACCCCGGAAATCTCACCGGTCAGTGCATCGAGCTGCAATCCGGCCGGAAACTCGGGAGAGACCGTGAACTGATCGACCGCTCCACAACCCACTGCCGGAATCATCCCCGACAGCGGTTGCGCCACGGTCAGGATGATCTCGCTGGTGGGATACTGTAAATCGCAAGGTGCTTCGGGAATCACTGTGATCAGTATCAAGGTGCTGGTCGAGCCCTGCGGATTCGAAGCCTGAAACTGGTACAGGGTTGCACCGGAAGCCTGATTCGGGGTTCCCGAGAGGATCCCGGTCGTCATATCCAGGACGATTCCAGCCGGTAACGACGGAGTGACCTGGAAGAAGTCCGCAGTTCCACAACCGACCGCCGGCTGCAGCTCGGGCATCGGGGTTCCAACGGTGAGAATCAGCTCAGCCTCGGGATAACTGAGTTCACAGGGAGCCGGAGGCGGGGCAATTTCGATCAATATCGATGATGTCGTCTGGCCCGTCACGTTACTGGCCTCCACGATGTGAATCGTCGCCGGATAAACTTCCAGGCCAACACCCGAAATTTCACCGGTCGAGGCATTCAACAGCAGCCCGGGTGGCAACGGAGGATCGATCGAAAAGCTGTCGGCGGCTCCACACCCCACTGTAGGTACTTGAGGTTCGAGGATTTCTTCGACCTCGGTGATCAACAGGGAGACCGGATAACTCAGTTCACAGGGAGCCGCTGGATCGATTCGAATCAACAGCGGGAAGGAAGAACTCCCGGCAGGATTGGCAGCCGTCACCACGTAAACAGCGGTGGCAGCCACCTCGGAGGCAACACCCAGGATGACACCGGATGAAGCATCGAGTTGCAAACCGGAAGGCAGTGCCGGCGAAACCGTGTACTGGCCAACCTGACCACAACCGGAACTCGGATTCAGTGGAATCAACACCTCTCCGACGGAAAGCGCAATCTCGCCGGGGGCATATTGCAGATCACAGGGTGCATCCGGTGCCACCGTGATCAGCAGCAAGGTTTCACTGGAACCCTGAGAATTGGCGGCCTGAATCTGAAAGAGGGTGCCGGGATCGGACCCGATGGGCGTCCCCGAGAGGATTCCCGTCAGTGGATCGAGGATGATTCCCGGCGGGAGATCGGGAGATACCTGGTAACTCTCGACCGGTCCGCAATCGACGGTCGGAACCAGTTCTGCCATCGGAGTGCCCTCCGCCAGTACCAGTTCTGTCACCGAATAACTGAGATTGCAGGGAGCCGGAGGGATCACCTCCAGCAGCAGCGAAAAATCAACCGCTCCCGATCCATTACTCGCCGTGACGACGTGCGAGGTTTGTGGGTAGGTCTCGACAGCACTCCCCGAGATCTCTCCGGAGACGGGATCGATCGCAAAACCGTCCGGCAAGGGCGGAGCGATGGAAAAATTATCAACGGCGCCACAGCCTACCGACGGGATCAGCGGCTGCAGAGCTTCATCCAGCTCAAGAGTGACCGACGCGCTCGGATAGCTCAAATCGCAGGGAGCCTGATGGTCTACGCGAACGATCAGGGGAAAGGTCGTGCTTCCGGTGCCATTGGTCGCGATCACCACGATGACACCCTCGGCAAAAGCCTCACTGGCGATGCCGGAGATCACCCCGGTGAAGGGATCGATCACCAATCCACCCGGTAAGGGAGTGGATGTACTGAAAGAAACCGGAGCGCCACAACCGAAAGTGGGACTCAGTGGAGCGAGTTCGTCGCCGACCGTGAGATTGATTTCGAAAGCAGCATACTGCAGATCACAGGGAGCCTCCGGAAACACCGTGATCAACAGCAGGGTCGCACTCTGTCCCTGGGAATTGGAGCCGGTGATCTGGTACAGGGTCGCCTCGGAAGCTTCAAGAGGGGTTCCCGAGAGCACTCCGCTCAGCGGATCCAGCCCCATTCCTGGCGGCAGATCGGGCGAGATTTGATAGCTTTCCACCGACCCACATCCGGTCGATGGGGTCAGCTCCGGCATCGCGATGCCGACCGAAAGAACCAGTTCCGTTTCGGAGTAGGTGAGCTGACAAGGAGCAGCCACCACCTCGATCAGCATCGAAAAATCGACCTCGCCGGTCACGTTACTGGCCGTAATGGTGTGGATGGTCGGCGGGTAAACCGTTTCGGCAGCACCAGAAATCTCCCCGGTTGCTGGATCCAGGACCAGTCCCTCGGGAAGTTCTGGCTCCACCGCAAAGCTGGCGGGCGGCCCACAGTTCACCGAAGGCACCATCCCCGACAGGGATTCTCCCAGTTCCGTCACGAGCACCACGGTGGGGTAACTCAGATCGCAGGGAGCCTGGGGATTGATGGCGATTTGCAGTGAAAAGACGGCACTTCCTGAACTGTTGGTGGCTGTGATCTGGTAACCGGCCAGCGCAGTCTGCTGTTCGGCAATTCCGGAGATCACTCCGGTAGCAGCATCGAGACTCAGACCGGCAGGTAACGAAGGATCGACGCTGTAGCCATCGACCGTTCCACAGCCGACATCCGGTTCCAGCGTTCCCAGCTCTTCTCCCACCAGCAGCGTGATCTCGGCGGGTTGATAGAGAAGATCGCAAGGAGGAGTAGCGCGCACTTCGATCACCAGCAGTACGGAATTTTCTCCGACGTTATTGGCCGCCGTGATGACGTATTCCGTGACGGGACTCACTTGCACCGGAGTCCCGGAGATGGTTCCGGTGGCAGGATTGATGGTCAGACCCGCCGGTAGTTGCGGCGAGATGGTCCACAGTTCCGCAGCTCCACAACCGTGTTCAGCGAGCAAGGGATCGGATTCCGATCCCAGCAGGTACTGGACCGAATCCACCGGGTACTGGATATCACAGGGTGGTGCCGGAAGGACATAGAGCAGCACGATGACACTGACCTGGCCGCTGGCATTCTGTGCCAGGATGGTACACGGAGTCGGCGACTGGATCTCCAGAGGTGTACCGGAGATGACTCCCGTCTCGGGATCGAGCACGATTCCCGCCGGAAGATCCGGTGATACAGCCCAGTCGGTGGGAGCTCCCCCTTCGATCTGGGGGACTATCGGATGGATGGGATTACCGATCATGAAGGGACCGATGACCGGATAGCTGATGGAGATGGGCGGATAGTCCTCTACCAACACCGTGGTATCAGATCCCCCACAGCCACTCAGCAATGTCGAGGCGAGAAGGATGATGAGGACGATTCTCGACATGGGATCCCTCCCTTCGAGGACGGAGGCATCGCTAGTTCGGAATCAGGTCAATTCGGAGATTCTCGGTCACCGGTAAAATACCGGTCACGCCATCGAGAACGACCGTGTTCCCTACCGACGGAACTCCAGGATCGCCTGCGGATGGGTTGCCCCATTCCAGATCCAGACTCTGTCCCTCCTGATCACCTTCGAAAGCATCGGGGTTGGTCTCGTAGTTCAGGACTGCCACCTCGCGTGGCAATTCCGCACTGATCCCACCTCCCTCTGCTGAGAAGGAGAAAACAACTCCGAGGGTAAATCCGGTCGGAGTTTCAAAAGGCGCGAAGAACTCGGGACCATTGCCACCGTTGAGGTCGGTGAGATCCTGACCCGGCTCGACAGAAACCAGATCCATCCGCTCGGTATCATGGCCAAGTGCCAGGGAGATCATCATGATCTGGGTCGGAAACGTCACATTGTCGCCACCTTCGGTCAACACAACGCGAATCTCTGCTCCACCCTCGCCTGTGGCCGGATCGTACTCGCCGCCGATTTGCTGCAGCTGGTAACTGAAGACCGGCGAAATTCTCAGGGCAATCTGCACCTGATCACTACCGTGTTCATTGAGAGCGGTGATGGTGTAGACGATGCGGTCGGTTTCCACCACGGGGGTTCCCGAGATGGAACCGGTTGCGGTATCGAACTCGAGGCCACCGGGCAGAGGAGGATCGATCTCCCAGATATCCGGTTCTCCACAGCCCACGCCGGGCAGGATGGGATCCATCGCAGTAAACGGTGGGATCACCTCATCGTCTTCGACATATTCGAGATCACAGGGACCAGCAGGAAGAATCTCGATCGCGATCGTAAAACTGGTGCTTCCCGTCTCGTTTGCCGCAGTGATTTGATGGAGGGTCCATTGCTGACTGACGACCGGAACTCCACTGATGATTCCGGTGTAAGGATCGAGCTGAACCCCTTCGGGCAGCGCCGGATCGACACTGTAGTCATTGGAGGGACCACACTCGAGAGCTGGCTCCAGAACCGGGAAATCGGTGAAGGCGATCAGGCCCAGCACCTCATCCGGGGAGTAGGCCAGATTACAGGGCGCCGGGTGATTGACCCGGATCTCCAGGGATACCGAGGCACCCCCACCAAAATTGGTCGCGGTCACCGTGAAGAAGTTTGATGGGCAAACTTCAGTCGGTGTTCCCGAGATGACCCCTGTCCTGCTATCGAGAGAGAGTCCTGCAGGTAAAGCAGGCTCAACACTCCAGTGATCGGCGGCATCCCCTTCGATCAGGGGAGCAGCGATCACGACCGGTTCTCCGACGATCAACACCCATTCCGCTGTTGGGTAGCTGACCGCTGTCGGTGCCTGGATCTTGGTACTTCTGCCGAAACAGCCCGCCATCGAGGCGGTCAGCAGGGTCAAGATCAGGACCTTTCCGATGATTCTGGCGTCGCTCAGCATCGGTCCTCCGCGGGGCATATGCCCCTCTTCCTTGCATTCCCGGGCATTTCCGGGGGAATGTTCAAATTCAGTTCAATCACAGATGGGGTGCACTCTATTCAGGAAAAGGTGAACTCGATTGTAACTAGAGGAGGCGATTTGTCTATATTAACAATATCTAGCACAGCCCCACAATGCGTGACAAATGACCAAACATTGCCGATATTGGACTTTTTGTTAATACATCCACTATGGCCACGCTCGGCTTTTCTCCAGTTTGATAAACAGTACAATGGAGTAACCAGGGTCAGATCTGAACTCATATGGCCCCGGGACACGAGCTAGCTCAAGCCAAGGAACAGATATTCACATCCGGAGGAGTGATTCTATGTTCACGATGAATTTGCGGGCAATTGGTCTGATTCTACTGGTTCTCGCCATTTTCTGGCTGAATCCGGTTCACGCACAGGAACTGCAGGTTCCCTCTCAATTTGCGACCATCCAGTCAGCGATTGAGGCGGCGAATCCGCTCGACCAGATCGTCGTGGCCGCCGGAACCTACACGGAAAATCTCAACTTCCTGGGAAAAAGTATCTCCCTGACCTCCATCGATGGCCCGGAGTTCACCGTCATCGATGGCTCGGCAATGACCCGCGGACCGGAGGAAGGATCCTCGATCGTCTTCACCAGCGGCGAGTCTCCGCTGGCCATCCTCGAGGGATTCACCATCCGGGGCGGCTCGGGCAAAACGATCACCGACAGCACCGGGACATTTTCCCGAGGTGGAGGAATCCTCATCTCAGGCTCCTCTCCCTCGATCCTCAATTGCGTCATCAAGAATAACCAGGCGCAGATGGGTGCCGGCCTGCACGCATCCAACAGCCTGGCGTTGAACCTCCATAACCTGACATTTCGCAGTAATGACGGACTCGAAGGTGCGGGAGCCTATCTCCACAACATCGACACCACCATCCTGAATCAATGCTCCTTCGTTCTCAACAGCGCTCAGACCGCCGGCGGAGCCTTGACCCTGGATCTCTGTAGCATGGCGGAAATCAGTTCCAGTCTGTTCGAAAATAACGGAGCTCTGATCGGTGGTGCACTCGATTCGAAGCAATCGTCGGTCCAGATCACCGATGTCTCGTTCAGGGCTAATGAAGCCACCTTGATCGGTGGAGCCATCGCCTACTACCAGAGCGAGGTCAACATGGTAGCGACCACGTTGAAGGAGAATATCTCCGGTCATGGCGCCGCCATCGGAATCGATGGGGGAACCGTCTCTCTCTCGTACTGTCTGATCGTCGATAACTTCGCCACATCCCATGGTGGTGGTATCGCTTCCACCCTCAATGCCACCACCCTCAATCTTCATCATGTGACGATCGCCAATAACCAGGCATTACAGGGCAGTTCCGGTATATTCTTTCCGCAACCGGCTCCCGGACTGGGTGCCTCGACCCTGATCGCCAGTCACTCCATCCTGTGGAATCCCGGCGGCCAGGAGCTGGTTCTGCCGACCCTCGCCGATACCGAATATTGCAATGTAGAGGGGGGATACACCGGTTTCGCCAATCTCGATGCTGATCCCCTTTTCAATGATCCGGACTCAGGAAATTACTCGCTGCGAGAAACTTCGCCGTGCGTCGACTCCGGTTCTGCCAGCGCCATTCCTGATCCCGATGGAACCCTGCCCGACATCGGTGCCATCTGGCACGATCAGCGCCCTTCCCCCATCACGGATCTGGTGTGTGAGCTGACCGACTCCTGTGACAACACCTACACGACAAGCTGGAACCAGGCGGAACCCGCGGATGCCATCGTCATCTCGATCGGAACCAGTCAGCAGAACGCCATTCCGGTCGCTTCCCTTCCCGGGACTGCCACCAGCTGGTCGACGATCTTGTCGATCGCCGGTAACCAGACGATTTGCGTCGAACCCATCGAAAATGGAATGACCCCGGAGACGGGACCGATCTGCTGCCAGGTGACCGTCGAGACCACCCCGGTTCCCGCACCGATCAGCGCCATCGCCTGTAGCGTCAACGATGCCAACTGTGCGACGGTGGTGACCTGGTCCAATGGCGACCAATACAGTTCCATCCAGCTCGAAGCCAACGGCGTCTTCGAACAGCTGCCCGGGGATCAAAGCTCGGCTCTGGTCTTCCTCTACCCCAATACACCGACAACCATCCAGCTGGTGGCCACCACCCTGTGCGGTCAGCAGCTAACGGCCGTCAGCTGTCAGGCTCTGTGCGTTCCGCCGCTCGAATTCTTCGTTCGTGGCGACTCGAATGCCGATGGCGGTCTGAATCTGGCCGACATCCAGTTCAGTCTCGATGCGATCTTCGGCCTCGTCACCTCTCCCTGCCCCGATGCGCAGGATGCCAATGACGATGGAGCTCTCGATATCAGTGACCCCCTGACGCTGCTGTTCTACCTGTTTGGCACTGGACCGGCTCCTCCTGCCCCGGGCCTGGTGTGCGGAGAAGATCCGGCTGCCGGAGGTGACTTTCTCGACTGCCCCGGCTCTCCCGGCTGTCCTTGAAGAGAAGCATCCTGAAGCGCTCCAGAGACACCAATTGTCGGAAGTTTCGCTAGATCTCGACGTCTCTTCCTGCTTGTAGACTCATGAGATCCCTATCAGGGCACCTAAGTAGGCGAATTGGGATATTCCCCCAAGGCAGTCCAGACAGTTGACAAACTAACTAACAACATTACAATAGGATTAACATTGGATTGAGAAGTGAGGGTTAGACCGCGTCAATGCCTCTAAACCTGACATCTGAACAGATAACTGGCTCTGACAATCAAGTTTAGATTTTTTCTTCGAAACGCTCTCTGAAGGGCCCTCGGAGGCCTCAAGAGGAAGCACAGCGAGGAGCGTGTGGGATGAATGATAAGAGAACGCTGACCACGGGCGAGATTGCCAATTACTGCGGAGTCAACTTCCGCACCGTGATCCGTTGGATCCAACGAGGCCAACTCCGTGCCTACCAACTGCCTGGCCGTGGTGACAACCGCGTCGAGGTTCACAACTTCATAACCTTCTTGCGTGAGAACAACATCCCGATTCCACGTGATTTTCTGCATCTGGCTCGTCGCGTCCTCGTGGTCGAAGATGATCCAGCGGTAGCCCAGGCGATTGAACAGGTGCTGCGCAAGCACAACTTCGATGTCTTCACCGCCCAGGACGGTTTCTCCGCCGGGTCCCTGCTTCGTGAGCACCTGCCCTGTGTCATGACGCTCGATCTGCGCATGCCCGGCCTCGGTGGCTTCGACGTGATCGAATACGTGCGTCTTGCTCCCGATCTGAGCCGTACCAAGATCCTGGTCGTCTCCGCCCTCGAGAACATGGAGCTCGATCGAGCCCGTCTGCTCGGAGCTGACGACGTCCTGCAGAAGCCGTTCGAGCCAGAAGAGCTGGCCGCACGAGTCGTCCGCCTCGCCGGAGTCGAACTGCGCGCCTAGTCGCCAAGCGACAGCAATCGAAACGATTCACCCCTCCTGATCCTGCCCGGATCAGGAGGGGTTTTCTTTTTGGGATCCAGTGAAGGATCTGACAGGCAGCGGAATCTACCGCTCCAGCACAGCCCTGAAAATGCTGGTGTCGTGAGTCGAAACCGGTCCCTGTCATCGGGCGTCATGACCCGGCAAGATCGGTAGGGAACAGCAACCGGAGGGGTTTTACTCGGTACCGAGGGTTCCGGTGACCTGGCCCTCGGCATCGAAGGTGATGACTCCCCCGGCACCCTTCTCGATTCCACCGAGCACCAGGAGCATCTGGCCCCGCTCATCGAAGGTGACGAGCGCACCCTCGCCATCGGGACTCGATCCCAGTCTCACCAGTTTCTGCTGCTTGTCACTGAAGGTGGTGATCACACCCTTGCCATCCCCCGAGGCCCCCAGCCCGACCAGCTTCTGCCCCTTGCCGTTGAAGGTACTGACCCCGCCGAAGCCACCGTCGGTGGCACTCAACCCGACCAGCATACGATTCTCGACGTTGAAGATGCCGATGCGACCGAGCAGACCCTTCGATGCATCCATCCGCACCAGCATCTGTCCCTTGTCGTTCACCACCTGAAATGCCTTCGCCTCGATCACATCGGGCACCGTCTCCGGCTTCGCCTGGCCAACGATCAGGACCGTGGCGATGGCGATGGTCAGTGAGATCAGTCCGCTCCGCAGCCGACGGTTGGACCGTTCGAGATGGGCAAATCGTTGTTCGATATTCATGAGCCTCCTTGCCCAACGATTATGCAGCGAGCAAAACGCCGGTCCAATTGTGAAATCACCGTCACGGGCTACTCGACGATGATCGAGAGCAGTTCATTCCGGCCGGGGTGCCCCTCCGGGCGCTAGAGTGGGGACGGCGCGCGGAGTGTGGCGGCGATGGCAAAGGCTGTCATCGGGCGTCATGGGCAGGCAGTATGTGTATGGAGCGGAATCTATAGGGAGCAGCAACTGGGAGAGGTTGAGGCCATGGATAACTCCGGCTGGACCCCGCTGATGATCGCCGCCAGCTCCTTCTCCTCGACCCCCGAGATCGTCTCGCTGCTGCTGGAAAAGGGTGCCGAGATCGAGGCCAAGGATAACGACGGCTGGACCCCGCTGATGTCCGCCGCCGGCTTCTCCAAGACCCCGGAGATCGTCACGCTGCTCTTGGATGCGGGCGCCGACGCCCTGGCGAAGGACAAGGCTGGCAAGAAGGCCATCGATCACGCCAAGGAGAACGTCAAGTTGAAGGGGACGAAGGCGTACAAGAAGCTGCGCGACAAGTCGTTTGAGTAAGGCCAGGGGATCTATCGCCTTCTATGTGGAAGGGTCAGGTCGGGACTGTAGCGCCACTCGGCCTCAAGACCGGATGGGGTTGTTTGCTGGTGTGCGTACCGATTACTACTTATACAACGTCACCTTCCTGCGCACCGGCTGGCACGGCCACTGGGCCAAGATAGGTGGGCATCTAATGCCTTCTGTGTGGAAGGGTTAGGGGTGCTGGGCTGGCTCGACCATAGGGGGAGGGGGAACGGGGGCCTCACCACCATGGATACCTCTGGCCCTGTAGATTTTTCTCCTGTCCGTAACTACCGCCGAACCGGATACAGGACATGAAGGGGGGGTCAACATGACCAACAATAACAAGAACGACGACCAGGATCGCAAGAAGGTTTCCGACGAGGAGATGGAAGATGTTGTGGGTGGGTTCTTTGACATCGACCACGGATTGGCTCAGAACATTTGCCCCTCTGCTGGGGTCAGCCATAGCGGTTCAATGACGGGTTTGGGACCGGCCGATGTTGCTACGTTCACGCCTTCGTTGGGGATTTCTGACTGGGTGAAATGGCCCACGGACGGCGTTTGGTACTAAGGCCATCCCTACTCGTCCGCACGGGCGAAGTGATCTCGTAACTGATGAAACGCTTCTCGCAACACGGCTTGGATCTCTGACTCACGGGTCAGCGGTACCAGCCGTGTTTCTGATGGTGCCGGATGCTGTGATGGGCGGGGCGGCTCATTACGATATTTCTTCTGTCCGTAACTACCGCCGAACCGGATACAGGACATGAAGGGGGGTCAACATGACCAACAATAACAAGCACGAAGACAAGGACCGCAAGAAACTCGATGATCAGCAGCTGGAAGAGGTCGCCGGGGGCTTGGTGGAATTTTGGATCGCTCCGTCCTTGGATGCTGCTGCCGCACTGGTCAAACAGCCGGGCGTCACTAAGGGACAAAGTTCGTCTGCATTTTATGTCGAAAACGAAACTGAGTAACTACTGCCACATCGGATAATAGGACA
>JAYZTT010000011.1:0-26829 GCA_036125855.1 Planctomycetota bacterium | reverse complement strand
TTTGCCCAGATACTTCTTCCCTGCTGTCGCCACATCCTTTTCCAGAAACTGCGCCGCCGGCTGCCCATAGTCCATCTTCAAGGCCTGGCACCCGAGGCTCACGCTGACCAGGATCAACAATGACATCTTCAGCAGTGTACTTTTCATCGAGAGATCCTTTCGTCGAGTTCCCTGGCAGAAGGGCTGGAATCCACTCTATCGGAGTGCTTCTCAATAACAACGAGGAGTCGATAGGGTCTCGGGTTTACTCTTTCGACTTTTCGAGAAGCCGTTGATAAGCCTTTGTGCCCACCAAATTCTTGTTCTTCTTGGCGTAGTCGATGGCCTTCTTGCCGTCTTTGCTCCGGGCGAGGGGATCGGCGCCGTTGTCGAGGAGTGCCTGAAGCATCTCTGGCGATTTGGAAAATGATGCCGCAAACATCAGTGGGGTAGAGCCGGCTTTGGATCTGGTTTCCAGCTGGGCACCCGCCTTGAGGAGCATCTGAAGGATCTCTGGTCTTGATGAATGGGCCGCGGTGTACGTCAGCGGGGTCATCCCCGTGTTGTTCTTGACCTCGACCCGGGCACCCCGGTCGAGGAGCATCTGAACGATTTCCGGTTCTGAGGTACGCGCCGCGGCAAAATGGAGCGGGGTCATATCAATATTACTGCTGGCCTGGACGTCGGCGCCCCTGTCGAGGAGCATCTGAACGATTTCTGGCTTGTAGGAATGTTGTACCGCGTACATCAACGGCGTCATGCCGCCCTTGTCTCGGTCCACGACCTGGGCACCGTGATCGAGCAGCATCTGAACGATTTCCAGCTGCCTGGAATGTGAGACGGCGGCCATGAACGCGGTACTGCCACTATAGTTTCTGTTGTCGATCTTGGCTCCTCTGTCGAGCAGTAACTGAACCATCTCAGGAATATAGGATCGTGCTGCGGCAACCATCAGCGGGGTCCCTCCCCTCGGGCTTCTGGCATCGATCTGGGCACCCTTGTCGAGCAGGTACTCTGCAATCTTCGGATTCGAAGAGCGGTGAGCGGCACACCAGAGCGGCGTCAAACCGTTCTTGTTCCTCGCATCGATCACCGCACCCTGATCGATCAAATGCTGGACACGGGCTAAATCGTGAGTCCTGGCGGCATCGTGTAATTGAGTGTCGCCGAATGGATTGAATTCCTGAGCGACTGTGGTGGCCGTGATCAAGCAGAGCACCACCAGCATTCCCAGTGTTTTCTTCCGGTGGGCGTGCATGAACACCTATCCTTCGTAGATCCCCCGATGTCCTTCAACGAATAGCCTGTGCCATCAGTTCCCGGCGAGGAACGGCATGACAGCTCGAGTGGTTTCTTCCACTCTAATTGAAAACCCCACCCGGTCATAAGACCGGGTGGGGCATCATTTCTGAATGTGGCCAGGGGCGGAATTGAACCGCCGACACCTGCATTTTCAGTGCAGTGCTCTACCAACTGAGCTACCTGGCCCCGATTCCTGTTTCGGGTAGGAAACTGAGCGGGTGATTATTCCCCCTTGAGTTGTCGTGCCAGTGAAGACTTTCGACGACTCACCGTGTTGGCGTGAAGGGTACCGCCCTTGGCGGCGCGATCCAGTTTTCCCTGGACTACCCTTGCCAGTTCTTCGGCTTTGCTCTGGTCACCAGATTCGACCGCCGCAAGAACCTTCTTGGTCAACGTGCGAATCTCGGACTTTCTGGCGCGATTGCGCAGGTTGCGTTTGTCATCCTGACGCAGTCGCTTGGCTGATGATTTATTATTCGGCATTTTCCTCTTTCATCCCGCAGGCCCCATCAAAGGCTGCTGCGGATCTCCGTCACTTTCTGGGAGACATCGCGGAAGCTGATGTCCACTGACATGATCTCTTCCAGGAACTCGAGTGCTTTGTCACTCTCACCCTTCTGCTCGTGCGCCAGCGCCAGATCATACCTTACGGACTTGGCCAGATCGCTGTCGACTTCTGTAATCTGCTCCAGCGCAGCTCCATATTCCTTGATCGCCAGGTCGAAAAGCTGCTTGTGGAAGAATGATTTTCCGATCTGGTACGTCGAACCGGTGACGAATTTCGGATCTTTCCGGGCGTTCTGGAACTGGGCGATCGCCTCGTCCCAGCGACCCGCCTCCGTCAGCAACTCTCCGAACTTGAACTTGAGCCCGAAGTCGGTCGGATGATCGTTCACGCGCCGCTCGGTCTCGGTCAGCATGAACTCCTTCTGCTGCGCTTGCACCTGCTGTAACTCCGCCTCGGCAGCGCCATCCCCGCCCTCCACCTTCTTGCGCAGGGCCTCGATGCGATCAACCAGGATCGATTCCTCAAGCCCGCCGAGTTTGTCGGCGGCGTACAGATCCTGGGGGTTCACTTCCTGTGCTTTTTCATAGGAAGCCCGGGCCCCGTCGTAATCTCGTGCCTTGGCCTGGATGTCGCCAAGATCGCGCCAAAGGCGTGAATTTTCCGGCTCCGCTTCCGCCTTCTCGCGAGCGATATCGACTGCGCTCCGCGCGTCATCGGCACTGCGGATGATGGAAGCGGCTTGCTCCAGTTTCTTCGACTCGTCCTCACTCTTGAGCAGGTCACGGAAGGATCCATCGCCTTCCTGTTTTCTCTTCTCGGTCTGGGCCATCATCTGGGCTGCAGAGAGATTTCGGATCGCCTTGCCCGCTTCCCCATCCTGCGGCGCAATTTGACGAACCCGTTCCCAGCACTCGATCGCATCATCGAGTTCCTTGTCCTCCTCGTAGATGCGCCCGAGAGCTTTCCATGCCTCGACATTGCCGCTATCGGAATCGGTCACTTCGGTGTAGGCCTGTTTGGCACTCGATTTTCGGTCGGTGGCAAGGAATGCCTCCGCCAGCAGAAATAGCTCTGTCGCACTTTGCGGGGCGACACACAGGAACTTCTCGATCTCTATGATCTGTTCCTCGTACTTCTTCTGCATGCCGAGTTTGCGGATGCTGGCCAGCAGGAAACCATTCTTCAGTTTGACTCCGGCTCCCCCTTGAGTACTGCCACCCTTATCTTGAATTTTGCGGATCTGAGCTTGTCTCAAGCGCTTACGTTCCTCGAATCGATCAGGGTCGATCTGTAGACCCTGCTGATACAATTCGATCGCGTAATCGTAATTGCGCTTCTTGAGCGCCATGTCGGCCTTCGAGAAGAAGTTGTCGGCTGCTGCCATTTGCCATCTTTCCTGGGGGATGGTTCGAATTCTGGCCGATCCAGCTGGCTGGATCGAGGGCCAGTCCCACAAACCCCGGAGGGTACCCGCGAGCCGCCAGATGGTCAACATCTCCGGGCTGGATTTACACTTGGAGCTCTGGCCGAATTCGGGCCCGACTGCTAGGATCCGCACGGGTGGGCACGGCGCTCCACCCGATCCGTGGCCGGGAGGATCCTTGTCGTCACAGTTGCCGAACACCCCAGAATTGCCCTCGTCCGCCGATGTTCCCGGACCCGAGCAGCTGAACCTCCGGTTCTATCCCGATCCGATCCTGCACCGCAGCTGCCAGCCACTGGGCAGCCCCGATGACAGGGCTCGCGCCTGTATCGAGCGGATGTTCGAACTGATGTACGAACATCAGGGCATCGGTCTGGCCGCTCCTCAGGTGGGGTGGAATGCCCGGGTTTTTGTCATCAATATCGCTGCCAGTTCCGGCGAATCGGATCAGGAATGGGTCTTCATCGATCCCCAGATCGACATCCCGGACCAGTTGCGGGGATCCCTGGAAGAAGGGGAGGAGGGGTGCCTCAGCCTGCCGGGAATTCGTCTCGAGGTGGAACGGCCCGCTGCCATCTCGGTGCGGGCGACCGGTCTCGATGGAGAGCCCTTCGAATTGCAGACCGATGGACTTCTGGCCCGGTGCATCCAGCATGAGAATGATCATCTCGACGGGATTCTGATCCCATCGCGAGTCTCCACCGGGCAACGGATTTCCATCAAGGAACAGCTGCTCGAGCTGGAGCAGAAGTGGCAACAGGGAGAGACTCGATCTTGAAGACGATTCACGGCCTGGCCCAGTTGCAGGAAACTTCCATCTCGAAGCCGGTCTGTACCATCGGGTTTTTCGATGGTTTTCACCGAGGACACGCATCGCTGCTGGTCGATCTGTTGCGCTGGAGCGATGAGATCGGCGGGACCTCGACCGTCATCACATTTTCTACCCACCCGAAACAGGTGATCGAGGGATTGACTCCGGCGGTCCTGACTCCTCTCGATCGAAGACTGGAGCTGCTCGAGCAGGCGGGCGTCACCAACACCGTGATCCTGCCCTTTGATCAGCAACTCGCCAGCTGGAGCCCGGAGCGATTCATCGACGATGTCCTGATCGAGGCGATCGGCTGCTCGCATCTCCTGATGGGATTCGATTCCGCATTCGGGGCCGGAGCCAGGGGGACAGCCGAGTACATCTCTTCCATCGAGAACCTGGCGCTGGAGATGCGCTCATCGCCGCCGCTCCTGGTCGAGGGAGAAGCGGTCAGCTCATCGGTGGTCCGTCGTTGCGTGGAGGTCGGGGACCTGACTCGAGCCCGCCGCTTGCTCGGTCGATCCTATTCGATCCGTGGCGTTGTGATTCACGGCGATCACCGCGGACAGACCATCGGATTTCCGACGGCAAACCTCGATCCGGGACCGGTGCTGGTTCCTCCGGTCGGTGTCTATCTGGGGAGCGTCCTCATCCAGGATGATCCTTCTGGTCATTGCTGGCCTGCTGCCATCAATCTCGGTCGGAGACCGACCTTCGGAACTCCCGAAGCTCCGGAAGGGACCCCGTTCGATCCGCAACTGGATCGACTCGAGGCACATCTCGATGGCTTTGCCGGGGATCTTTATCGATCGGTCATCGAGGTGGAGTTATTCCGACGTCTTCGAGGGGAACGGCGCTTCGAATCGGTCAATGCCCTGAAAAGGCAAATCGTCCGTGATGTCGAGGCGCTACGCGACTGGTGGAACTCGCACCGATCCGAGCGCAACCGCTAGCGGTATCGCTCAGCCCCGGTTCCAGTCGGGGTGTCCAAACTTGTGGTCAACACGGCGAGCGATTTCAGCGGCCCAGGGCCCCTCGACTAGTTGAGCCTGCTGCTCCCACTGTCCCGGTTTCAGACCGAGAGCGATGGCGAGTCGCACCAGCCGATCCAGATCGTCCTCGACGGCGGCTGCCAGCAGATCTCTGCGCAGGCTCGCCTCGATCAACACCCGGTCCCCTCGAAACGCCAGGGCGATCCCCCCGGCCTTGACCAGGCCATCGGGAGTCTCCACCACCACGTCACTGGGTGATTGCCTGGCGAAGCAATCATCGATGTTCTTCATCGAGGCTTCTCGATCAGCACCGCCTCGATGAGCAGATGGAGCTTCAAACAGGCGCGAGAGGATCGTCGCAAAAGAGGTGGCGATTTCAGCGGGCTTGCGTCGGGGAAAGATCTTCGATGGGCAATCCCCGGCCACTGCGATGGTCAGATCGTCACCGTGAACGATGGCTCCTCCGCCGGTAACTCGACGGACCGCTGCCAGGCTGCCAGGGGGTGAAACATCGTCACCACAGGGGTGAAGGGGAGGGAGGTCACCCGGTACTGCATCGGCGCCGCGAGGCCAGCACTGGAATCGACCGAGGGTGACCGCCGGTTCTTGCCAGCGAGTCAGTCGAACAAACCAGCCCGGTTCATCGAGCAGGACGTCATCGAGAGCCATGTTGTCGGCTGCCGGTAGCGGACCCGGTGCCAGACATCTCGCCAGTGCAAGGGAAGGGGACACCGGCATGGCGAAACGATTGCTCAAGACTTGCTCAGTTGAGATTCATAAGTTCCGGAGTCGAGCAGGTTATCGAGACCGGAATCCTCATCCGGTTCGACCTTGATCAACCAGCCATTCTCGTAGGGAGAGTCGGTGATCGCTTCCTGACTGTCGTCGAGAGCGTGGTTTACCTCGATGACCTTGCCGGAAACGGGCGAGTTCAGTTCACTGACCGCCTTGACCGATTCGATCTCGCCGAACTGGCTGTCGAAGTTCACCGATGCGCCTTCTTCCGGTAGGTCGATGTAGACCAGTTCTCCCAGTTCCTGAGCTGCGAATTCGGAGATTCCCACGATCACAATTCCATCGCTACTCAGGGCCCATTCGTGTGAAGAGAGGTACTTCCGATCCTCAGGGACTTGTGTCATACCTCGTGACTCCTTCCGTTGATGCTGTCACGGTTGAGCGGCAATTCCGTGCACTGGAGCGTCGATCTCCGTGACGTGCCACGTGGCGAAATATCGGCCAGCGCTAGCGGTATTGCAAGGAGATATCCGACGGGAACCGATCCAGCAACCGCCTCAGGCATTCTGGGCGGCTCGGCGGTAAAAGGGCAGAGGGTGAGATTTCAGCGGGATGGTCGTCCCCCGGATGTCGACCTCGAGAGCGGCCTGCTCGGCGATGGAACTGTCGACATAGCCGCAAGCAATGGCAACTCCAAGGGTTGGGGAGGGGGAGCCACTGGTGATTTCACCGACCTGTTGACCCTCGTGAAGAATCGCGGCGCCCTGGCGGGCAGGACGCCGACCCTCGACCACAAAGCCGCGCAGTTGCTGGCGGGGCCCTGTGGTGGAGATCTGGTTGAGGGCCTCCTGTCCGATGAATCCACCCTCCTTGGCGAGGCTGACCCCGAAACCGAGGCCGGCACTGATCGGGTCGAGCTGTTCGGAAAGTTCATGACCGTAGAGGGGCATGCCCGCTTCCAGCCGCAAGGTGTCACGACAACCGAGCCCACACGGGCTCACCTCATCGGAAAGCTGGAGTAGCGCCTCGAACACCGGCTCGGCAGTTGCCGAGGGGAGGTAGAGCTCGAATCCGTCCTCTCCGGTGTAGCCGGTACGGGAAACCCAGCCGTCGATCGGTTCTTCACACAGCTTCACGACACTGCGAGAAATTCGGTAATATCCCAGGTCTTCGAGCAAGCGGCCGTTGGTTCGTTCGATGTGTGGTGACAGCAAGGACGCAGCCAGTGGGCCTTGCAGTGCGACCATGGCGATCTCTTCGCTGCGGTCGACCACTTCGGCAGCCGCCAGATTCTGTCCAAACCAGTCGAGCAACTTGTCGCGATTCCCGGCGTTGACGACCAGCCACCAGCGATCCGGTAACCGATAGATCAGGATGTCATCCAGAACTCCACCGTCGGGTTGACACACCAGCGAGTAATAGACCTGGCCCTTTTTCATCTTCGAGATGTCTCGGGTCACCACCTGGTTGAGAGATTTGACCGGATCGGCTCCCACAATTTCGAAGCGTCCCATGTGGCACAGATCAAAGGCACCAGCGCGCTGTCGAACCGCATGATGCTCCTGGGTGAGCGTCGAATACCAGACCGGCATCTCGAAACCACCGAACTCGACGAGTCGAGCACCGTGGCGCTGGTGAGCGGCGTTCAGGACAGTATTTTTCAAGGCGGGCTTCCCTTCAGGGAACGGGTGGCGATCAGAAGTCGATGTCGTCGCCGTCCCCCTCATCGAGCTGACCGCTTGCCGCTTTCTTGAGCTCCAGCTCTGCCCACTCCTCGTCAACAAGTCCGGAAACTTCGAGTTCCTGGACGATGAACTTGGTGTCGTTCCAGCGGAAGCCAGGGAATCCCTTGCGGAATTTGTCTGTCTTCAGCTTGACCGTGGTTTCACCGTTGATCTTCGCTTCCAGGACCCCTTTTTCATCATCTTTCTTGTAGTAGATGAACTCGAATTCGTAGGGCTCCCGCTTCTGGACCCAGTCTTTTGGATTTTTCTTGTAGGCAGGGATTGGGCTTCTCACATTTCCGACCACCAGGCCGTCGTCATAGACGCGGACCGTGGAGCCGTAAGAAACGGAATAGAAATCCTGTGCACCATTCGACATCAGGACCATCTCGAAATCTGGCTTGTCGATCAGCAACTGGAAGAGAACCTTGGCGCGGATTCGCACACCGTCCTCGAAGGAAGAATTGACGATCCAGTATCCAGCGGTGTTCCCGGCCATCACATAGGAACCGTCCTGACCCTGCCCGACCCCTTCATCTCCTTCGAAGTGAGCGTGGGAAGGATTGCCGAGGAGCCTGCGCATGTCCCGTTGAAGTTCCGTACCATCGGACCAGTTGAGTCGGAGCGAACCCTTGGTGGCGTCGTATTCCGCGACACCGGTGAACATTCCCGGCAGGTCGGTGGCGACCTCCGGATCATCGTTGGCCCCGATGTCGGGAATGTTGATGTCGTCGATGCCCGGAACCTGGTCATTGCTTCCGCCATTGTTATCGGGGAAACCAGGATTGTTGTTGCCTGCAGTCGCCGACGAATTGGTGACCCGGTTTGCGGTTTCTATGGCACCGATATATCCACTCTTTGCATCGCGGTAGTTACGCGAGGCCATTTCGAACTCGCCGCGTTCGTATGCCTGGTCGCCGAGTCGCTCACGATCGCGGGCGTACTCGATGTCCCGAAGAGCCTTTTCTTCTGCGCCGGCATCGAGAGCTTGCTGGCGTTTTTCAGCGAGAAGAGCCTTCTCCTCATCGGCGTTTTTCTTGAACTGGTTCTTGCGACCTACCTGTTCGATGGCACGGTTCAAATCGCCGATGGCGTATCCGAGATATTTCCCGGCGGTTTTTGCCTTGCCATCATTGATGTAATTCTGTGCTTTTTCATAGGAGCGTGCAGCACCTTCCATCTCCGAAGCTGCGTACTTGTCCGCACCGGCGGCTTTTGCCTCGGCGAGCTTCTGGTTGTAGGTGTTGATCTTTTCCTCGATCCCCTTGAGTTCCTCGGAGACCTTGCCGATGTCTCGAATTATCGATTCCAGCTTCCGCTTGGCGCTGGTGATCTGGCGTTTGGCCTTCTTGTATTCCCCTTCGTCCATGTAATCCTTGGCCTTGTTCAGACCCTTGCTCGCGGATTCGAAATCTGCAGATTTGTATTTTTCTGCCTGGGCCTGTTTCGCTTCTTCTGCCAGAGCGGAAGCAGCATTGAACGCCGCCTCGACCTCGCTGGCATATTCGGGTGATCCGCTGCTGGTTGCCGATCCGTTGCTTTCTTCATCACCACCGCCACAGCCTGCCGTCAGCAGACTGAGGGAAATGGCCAGGATCAGGGCTAGCGATCTGGGGTAGGTACGTGATTCCATGATGGACTCCTGGGTAGCGAGGGACATCGCGACTCCTCCCGGAAAAGTACGGGTTTTCCGGAGCAGACCGTGAAAGTCCGCTCCTGAAACGATCCTATCGGTCAGAAGGGGAATCCTCAAGGTGAGTGGCGGCCTTGTTCGGGGCAGAAACCTCGAATTCGACCTCGTTCCAGCCGAGAACACCCAGCATCTCCAGGAGCTGGATCCCTGATTCGAGCGCGACGCCGCCGTCTGCGCGAATCGTCAGAGGCCTGAGACGTTCTTCCGGTGGCAGCTGCGACAGCAATTCGGTCAGTTGATCGGGTGATACCGCCTGTTCACGCCAGAGTACCGTTCCATCTTCCAGTAGCGTCACCACCAGGGATTTGACCACCGAGGCGGATTTCGTTTCACCCTGAGCTTCGGGCAGATCAACCGTCATCGTCTGGGTGCGATCGAATCGAGCAGAGACGAGCAGGAAGATGACCAGCAAAAAAATTACATCCAGTAACGGCGCCAGCGAATCGCCCCAGCGCGGCTGCAGTCGTCTTCTCCTCAGACGTGATCGATTCCGTGATGCGGTCATCCTATTTGCTTTTCGGGAACCGCTGCCACCGGCCTGGCCTTCTTGCGCCCGACGACGGTCGTCAGCAGTTCAATCAGATCGGAGCGCGATCGTTCGAGATCATCGATGAACCGATCGACCCGATGCGAGAACCAGTGATGCAGCAAGGTTGCCGGGATGGCCACCGCCAGTCCCAGGGCGGTGGTGACCAGCGCCTGCCCTATGCCACTGGCGAGTAGTTCGCCATCGACGCCACTGCCGCGAGCGAGGCCACCGGCGACACCCTCGAAGGACCCGATCATTCCCCAGACCGTTCCGAGGATCCCGATCAATGGGGCGACCTGGGCGATGACACTGACCAGGGGCAGGAATCGTTCGAGGCGCTGGATCTCGGCGATGGAGACCGAATCCATCTTTTCTCGCAGGATCGGCAACGGCACCCGGTGGTGCTGCAATCCTGCAGTCCAGGCCGCGGCGATGGGACCAGGAGTTTCCTCGGCGAGCTCGATTCCGGCCGAGATGCCGTCGTCACGCACCGTTTCTCGCATCTCCGAGAGAAAACCGTCGTAGTTGATCTCGACCCGACGAAATCGTCGGGCCCGTTCGATGGCGATGGTGACCACCAGCACCGAGCCGAGCAGCAAGGGAAGCATGAAAAAGGGTCCGCCGACCCAGAACAGCTCGATCATCGGTGATCCTCAACCGATTGATGCTGCTGATCGGCGTAACGTCCGATCGCCATGTACTTGTCGAATCGTTGTTTCTTTCGCACTTCGGGATCGAGATCGCTGATCTGATCGAGGTGGCGCAGGATGGCATCCTCGACCTCGCGGATTGTGATCATCGGTTCTCGATGGGCGCCTCCAGTGGGTTCCTTGACCACTTCATCGACGATGTTGAATCGTTGCAGATCGGAACTGGTCAATTTGAGGATCTCTGCAGCGCGCGACGCATGGGATGCGTCTCGCCAGAGGATCGCTGCACAACCTTCGGGAGAGATGACGGAATAGTAAGAGTTCTCGAGCATCAGAATCCGGTCGGCGACGCCGATTCCTATCGCTCCACCACTGCCTCCTTCGCCGATCACGATGGCGATCACCGGTACTCGCAGGGAAGCCATCTCCTGCAAATTCTTGGCGATGACGAAGGCCTGGCCGCGCTCTTCTGCTTCGATACCGGGAAAAGCACCGGCGGTATTGATGAAGGTGATGATGGGAATGTTGAATTTTTCAGCCAGCTTCATCTTCTTGATCGCTTTTCGATATCCTTCCGGATGCGGCATGCCGAAGCAGCAAGCGACCTTTTCCTGGTTAGTCTTTCCCTTGCGGTGACCGACGATCATCACCTTGCGTCCACGGATCCGGCCGAGACCGGTGACGATGGCTGGATCGTCACGAAATGCGCCATCCCCGTGGAGTTCGAGGAAGTCAGTGACAAAGCCTTTGATGTAATCGATGGTGTCAGGACGCAGCGGATGTCGGCTGATCTGGACCCGTTGCCATGGGTTCAGGTGTGAGTAGATGGCTCGCTTCTTCTCTTCACACTTCTTTTCCAGCTCTTCGAGCTGGCCCGAGAGATCGATTTCCGAGCTCTCCGAAAAGGAGCGAAGCTCCGAGATTCGGTTCTCTAGCTCCACGATGGGAGCCTCAAAGTCGAGTCCGTGTGCGCTGGATTCGTTCTCCATCAGTGCCTCTCCGATTCAGGAAGGTGGCATCCTACGGGTGTAATTGACACGAGGCTAGATCTCCGGTGCGCTTGCTCGACCCCCCGGCCGACTGCACAATCACCTCTAGGTGGCCCGAGTCCCGGGCTGCCACGGCTCAGGAGCATCGATGTCCCGAACATTTACTGTCACCGTAATTCATGATCAGGACCCGAATCCGAGTCCCAACCATGAGTTGCAGGATGCCCTCTCGACGGTCGGTTGTCCCGCCGAAGAGGAGCAACTGCTGGCTTCCGATCAGATCTTTTACCTGCGATTGCCGGAAGCGGATGCCGTCAGGGTCGATTCGCTGGCGACGCAATTTCTGGCAGGATCTCCGGCATGCCGGGCCGTGGTCAAGGATGGAGTCGAGTTTCCCGATCGTGATGGTGCCGAGGCGGCCATCGTCGTGCAACGAAGACCGGGAGTGATGGACCCTGTTTCTCAGAGTGTTCTCCATGCCATGACGGAATCAGGATTTGACCAGCAGTCGTGTCAGGTGCGCACCGCCTTGCGCTACCGAATCGGCGGCATTCAACCCGGTGATGATCTGCTCGAAAAAATCGCCGACCATCTCGGCAATGGCATCGTCGATGAGTGGTGCACCTTCAGCGAGGGAGAGGCAGAAAAGGTTCCCGATCCATTCCGCCAGTTCCCGGCCGATGCACAGGGCCGGGTTGAAGTTCCTGTCATCGAAGTTTCTGATCAGGAGCTAGTTCGTATCAGTGAAGAGGGAGGCCTCAGTCTCGATCTCTCCGAGATGCAAACCATCCGTTCGCATTATGTTTCGCTGGGACGTGAACCGAGCGAGATCGAACTGGAAACCATCGCCCAGACCTGGTCGGAGCACTGCTGCCACAAAACTCTGACCGGTACGGTTCGCCACGGCGATCTGCGCTTTGAAAATTTGCTGAAAGAAACGATCTTTCAGGTGACTCGGGATCTCGATCTGCCGTGGTGCTGGTCGGTATTTCGTGACAATGCCGGGGTGATCGGTATCGACGATGAATGGGGGGTCTCCTTCAAGGTCGAGACTCATAACCATCCCAGTGCTCTGGAACCCTATGGTGGCGCCGGAACCGGTGTGGGTGGGGTGATCCGCGATACTCTCGGAACCGGCCTCGGTGCGGAACCGATTCTCAACACCGATGTGTTCTGCTTTGCTCCTGTCGATACTGCCCAGCAGGATCTGCCGGCGGGAACCCTGCACCCGAGACGCTTGATGCGAGGAGTGGTCTCCGGGGTTCGCGATTATGGCAACCGCATGGGAATCCCGACTGCCAATGGCGCCATTCACTTCCACCCCGGATTCGTCGGTAATCCGCTGGTCTTCTGTGGCTCTGTCGGATTGCTGCGTCGCGAACACGTCGACAAGACCGTCGAACCGGGAGACCTCATCGTGGCGGTCGGTGGCCGCACCGGCCGAGATGGAATTCACGGTGCGACCTTCTCTTCGCGGGAGCTGACGGAGGATTCGGAACAGGTTTCATCGGGAGCGGTTCAGATCGGCAATCCGCTCGAGGAGAAGAAGGTCCTCGACGGATTGATGAGAGTCCGAGATGAAAACCTGTGCCGGGCGGTGACCGATTGTGGAGCCGGTGGGTTTTCCAGTGCAGTCGGAGAGATGGGTGAGCACACCGGTGCCGATGTGTATCTCGATCGTGCGCCCCTGAAGTACCCTGGCCTCGGACCCACGGAGGTTTGGATCAGTGAAGCGCAGGAACGGATGGTGCTGGCTGTCGATCCAGTGAACCTGGATCGGGTCGAGCAGATCTTTGCCGAGGAAGAGGTGGAATGCGCGGTCCTCGGTCAATTCAGGGAAGACGGCCAGTTACGCCTGATTCACAAGGAAGAAGTGATGGGCGAGCTGGATGTTGAGTTTCTCCATAACGGTCGACCGGAGACGGAACTGGTCTCCACACCGCCGGTGATTCGTGCCGCCACCGATCCGGATCCTGGATCGCTTTCTCAGCAGCAAATTCTCGAGGAGTTACTGGCCGATGGAAATGTTGCGAGCAAGGAGCCGGTAGTTCGGCAGTATGACCATGAAGTGCAGGGGCGCATGACGCTGCGACCGTTTGCCGGCGCTGATCGCGATGCTCCGATGGATGGTTGCGCTCTCGATCCATTACGCGATGGTCGCCACCAGGTAGTGGTCTCGTGTGGTCTGGCTCTGGGAATGGGGGCTGTCGATCCATACCAGATGGCCTGCCACTCCGTTGACGAGGCGCTACGCAATTGCATCGCCTCTGGCGGCACCCTTGAAAGAGCTGCCCTCATCGACAACTACGCCTGGGGAGATGTTCGTGATCCGGAAATTCTGGGACAGATCGTCGAGTGCTCGAGGGGAGCTGCCGCTGCTGCGAAAGCCTACGGCACTCCCTTCATCTCAGGAAAAGATTCACTCCATAACACCTATCGTGCGGGGGGCGTCTCCCGTTCGATTCCGCCGGTGTTACTGGTCTCTGCCATCTCGGTGGCGGAAGGTCCGCTGTTTGTTCCCGGTTCTGATCTCAAGGCCGCTGATTCCGTGATGGTGCTGCTGGGCCCGGCGGCGGCGATCCCGGGAAGTCTCTTTCAGATGAAGTATCGGGGAGACGGCGGTACTCCGGCGCTCTTCGATGAAGATCTGGGTCCAACGATGCTCGCCAGTTTGCGCCGGTGGATCGTCGCCGGAAGACTTCGTTCCATCCACGACCTCTCCGACGGCGGTCTGGCAGTGGCCGCAGCAGAGATGGCATTTGGAGGGGGCGGCCTGGGAATGGATCTGGATCTCGGTGACCTCGACCAGGACAGCCATCGGGCTCTGTTCGGGGAAGGCCCACACCGATTCCTGGTGGAAGTTTCCGCCGAGCAGATCGATGCGTTGCTCGCCGATGCGCAGGACCAGGGGATTCCGGCACTCCGAGCTGGAATCAGTACGGATGATGGTTCCCTTCGCATCCGACATGGTGGTAACCGTTGCATCGAGAGTCGTGTCGATTCCCTGAAAAGCATCTGGAAGCGAAGCCTGGAGGCAACATGGCCGACTCGATGAAGGACGCGATGAAGGAAGATCGCCCACTGGCGCTGGTTCTTCGTTCCGCAGGAACCAATTGCGACAAGGAAACGGTGCACGCTCTGGAACTGGCCGGAGCTCGTGTCGAGCTGATCCATGTCAACGCACTGAGCGAGAATCCTGAGATCCTGAAGGAAGCTGGATTGGTGGCTTTCCCCGGTGGCTTCACCTTCGGCGACGATGTGGCCAGCGGCGCCGTGCTGGCTCATATCATCGAAAAGCGTTTACGTCCGATGCTGCAGGAGTTTGTCGATGGTGGCGGATTGGTGATCGGCATCTGTAATGGCTTCCAGGTACTGGTGCGTCTCGGATTGCTTCCGGGAGTGGTGGGCAACGGCGCGCTGCTGTGGAATCGTTCGGGACGCTTCGAGGATCGCTGGGTTCATCTCGAAGCTTCTCGAGTCGATTGCCCCTGGTTCACTCCGGGCCAGAAGTACTTCATTCCAGTCGCCCACGCCGAGGGGCGCTTCGAGTGGTTTCCCGACGCCAGCGAGGAGAGTTTTCCTTCGAGCCAGATCGCATTCCGCTACCGTGACGCCGATGGAGGAGATCCACAGTATCCCGACGACCCCAACGGATCGCATCAGGCGATTGCGGGCATCCTGTCAGAGGATGGAAATGTGCTGGGAATGATGCCGCATCCGGAACGATTTGTTCGCCCGGAACACCACCCATTCTGGATGCGATTCCGTGGCGATGGATCGATCCCTGACGAGAAGGATCTCCCCGTTCCACTGGGACTCGAGATCTTCCAGGGTGCCATCGATTATCTGCGTAGCCGCCACGGTGACCTGGTCGGAGAGGGTGGAGTTCGGTGAGTAGCGGCTCCAGCACGATTCAGCGTCCCTGGCTTCCCTTCGAGTTCGATGATTCACCGGTGGCTCGATTGGCCGAGGAATCTGCGATCAACCCGCTGATCGCCCGGCTTCTGGTTCAGCGTGGAATCACAACTCCAGAGCAGGCAAACGCATTTCTCTCGCCGAAGCTGCTCGACCTTCTCGAACCGGATGTGATTCCTGATATCGATCAGGCCGTCGAGATGATTCTCACCGTTCGTGATTGCGAGGGACTGATTGCGGTCTATGGCGATTACGATGTCGATGGCATCAGTGGTACGGCGATCCTGCTGGAGATGTTCCGGCACCTGGGCATCCAGACCGTGTTCCGGTTGCCAGATCGGGTCAAGGAAGGCTACGGATTACATCCCCAGGCAGTGGATGAATTTGCCGAACAGGATGTTGATCTCATCATCACGGTCGATGGAGGCTCCAACGATTCCGATGCTCTGCGTCGATCCCAGGAACTGGGGCTGGAGGTGATCGTGACCGACCACCACCAGATTAAAAAGATCTACGAGGGGATTCCCCTGGTCCATCCCGACCGGTCCGATCGACCCTCACCATCGCGTGGATTGTGTGGAGCAGGGGTCGCCTACAAGCTGGTCTGGGCGCTGGCCCGTGAAGTTGCCGGTGGTGGCAAGGTCGACGAGAAAACCCGTGACCTGCTCGTCGAGTTACTGGGATTCACCTCACTGGGCACGGTCGCGGATGTCGTGCCTCTGGTCGGCGAAAACCGAATCATCGTTCGCCATGGTCTTCGATCGATCGCAGCGACTCGACGTCCCGGCCTCGACGCTCTCCTGGAAAAATGCCGCATCGATCGCAACATTCTGTCGGCGACCGACATCGGATTCCGGGTTGCTCCTCACCTCAATGCTGCAGGTCGTGTCGGTGATGCCAGTGACGCGCTGGAACTGCTGTTGACCGATGACCCGGTTCGAGGCAAGGAACTGGCCCTGAAGCTGTCAGAACTGAACCAGCAGCGCCGCGAGATCGAGCAGCAGATGACCCAGGAGTGCCTCGAGGAACTGGAAGAGGGCCTCCATCCGGAGCAGGGTCCGGTGGTCTTTGCCCGGGAAGGCTGGCATCCAGGAGTGGCTGGCATCGTGGCCAATCGAATCGTCGATCGGATTCATCGCCCGGTCTGGGTGCTTTGCTGCAGTGGAGAGATTACCCGTGGATCTGGCAGGAGTATTCAGGAGTTACCCCTCTCCGACCTGTATCCGGTGATGGAGCCGGTCGTCGATAAGGTCGGGGGGCACGCGGCAGCCGGTGGGCTGACCATCCAGACCGACCGGATCGAGCAGTTACGGAAGGCACTCGATGATCAGCAGCAGGTAGCCGGGGAGTCGGAGGAAATTCCCGCGCGTCGGTTTGACCTGGAGCTCGGCGCAGCGCAAATTACCCTGGAACTGGCCGATGCGCTCGAACAGTTGGCGCCATTTGGCGAGGGCAATCGTCAACCTCTCATCTGCATTCGAGGGCTCCGACTCGACGGCACACCGCGTCTGGTGGGGGCCGCCGAGGAACATGTCCAGGCCAGTTTCCGCGGCGCTGACGGTGCGCGCCTCTCCTCGATCTGGTTTCGTGGGGCTACCCGGGCGCGTGAACTGACAGAGGGGGGCGAAATCACCCTCATCGGACACCTCACCGTGAATCATTTCCGGGGGCGCAATGCCCAGTTGCAAATCGTCGATCGGCTGACCACCGAGTAGTGACAGATTTCGTCACTTTGTCCCAATCGCCACGATGGCAGTGACAAAGTTTGTCACATGGCGCTAGCCACGGTCTCAAAGAAAATACTCCTCTCAGTCCTAACTTCTTATCAAGCTGGAATTTATGAACAAAGTTCTGGTTTGGTCCGGAGCGGGCCCAGCGATTGCCATGGTCCCTGGGCAATGAGGAACAGACTTTGGAGCGATAGTCTTCTCTTCGGCGCAGGACCATCTGGTCCTTCACTCAAACCAACATCAAGTACGGATCGCTCCGGGACAGTCTTTGGAAGGACTCAGCATGCAACAGCGTCGTAAAAATGAAGGATTCACTCTCATCGAACTGATGATCGTCGTGGCGATCATTGCCATCATCGCAGCCATCGCGATTCCGAATTTGCTCAATGCCAAGATGGCGGGTAACGAGGCTTCCGCAGTCTCCAGTCTGCGTACCCTCAGCACCGTGTGCGAACAGTTCCGTAATCGTGACCTCGATGGTGACTATCCGGTGACCCTGGCGGAACTCTCCGCCGGTAACTACGTCGATACCTCTCTGGCGACTGCCACTGACAACACGACCCTGAAGAGTGGTTACTGGTACACATTCAGCGGTGATGGAAGCACCTGGAACTGTGTTGCTTCTCCGGGAACCTTTGATTCTGACGGTGGTTTCCACTACTTCATCAGCCCTGCTGGTGTGATCTACCGCAGTGATGCCGCTACGGCTCCTGCTGTCGGCGACGCCGCTTGGGTCCCGATCCAGTAACGAACCTGTCTCGGAGTTTAGGGAGGGACTGCTTCGCAGTCCCTCCCTTACTCTCGATGTAGAGATACATTGTTCAACTTTCATTTTTCGCCTGAGGGTGTCATGAATAACAAACAATCTGGTTTTACCTTGCTCGAGTTGCTGATCGTTGTTGCTGTGATTGCCGTGATTGCGGCGATCGCGATTCCCAACCTGCGCTCGAGCTTGATCGGAAGCAGGGAAGCCGCAGCGATCGGATCGATGCGGACCATCTCCACCGCAGTTGATCAGTACCGAATCCGGCTCGGAGAGTATCCCGAGGACCTGGAGGAACTGGCAGTGGAGAACCCCAGTTTGATCGATTCAGAGCTGGCGAGCGGTGAGCGTAACGGCTACCTGTACCAGCTACAGTCGTTCCAGGGTGGGTATTCTTGCAACGCCGATCCGGAGTCGACCCCTGATTCTCGTTACTTCTACGTCGATGAAACCGGCGTGATCCGCCAATCCGAGGGGGAGTCAGCAGGACCCGGGAGCAGTCCCATTCAGTGATCAGGCGCCGTTGACTCGTCGTTCGGGACACCTACCATGCCCAGATAGCCCTCGTCGAAGGAGGGCTGGAAGGGCTTGAGAGTTGATGAACCGAGCGGATTCTGCTTCTGCCAGTCCCCTCCCCAGGCGATTGGCCCCCAGCATCCTGTCCAGCGACTTCAGTCATCTGGCTCGGGATGTCTCATCCGTCATGGAGGCGGGTGCTGACTGGATCCATGTCGATGTCATGGACGGGCACTTCGTTCCGAATCTCACCATCGGAGCCCCGGTGGTCAAATCGTTACGAACAGCGACCGATGCCTTCCTCGATGTTCATCTGATGATCTCCGATCCAGCCAGGTACCTCGATGATTTCATCGCTGCCGGCAGCGATATGGTCACCTTTCACATCGAAGCGGAATCGGATCCGCTGCCACTGCTGGATAAGTTGCATGATGCCGGTCGCAAGGGGGGTATTGCGATACGTCCGGCAACTGCTGTGGAGGCAATCCTGCCCTTTGTCGCCCATTGCGACATGATTCTGGTGATGACGGTGGAGCCCGGTTTCGGTGGCCAGTCCTTCATGGAGGAGCCACTCCAGAAGATTTCCGAGATACGCAGCGCTGGATCCAGCAATCTGGAAGTGCAGGTCGATGGCGGGATTACCGCCTCTACCTTGCCACGGGCTCTGGATGCGGGTGCTAACGTATTTGTTGCTGGAAGTGCTGTATTTGGTGGTGATGATGTACCTGCGAATATCGCTGCGCTACGGGAGGCGATGACCGGAGGGAGGACCACCGCATGAACGAAGAGTCGCGAGAACCTCGTGCTCAACGGCGACGAGACGTGCCGAGCGGACTGTGGTTACGATGTCCAGGTTGCTCCAAGATGATCTACAAGAACCTGATGGTCGAACGGGGAAATGTCTGCCCCGAATGTAGCTTTCATTTTCCCATCTCCTGCCAGGAGCGCATCCAGCTGATCTGCGATCCGGAGACTTTTGTCGAGGAAATGCGGGAACTTGCACCTGCTGACCCGCTGGAGTTTGTCGCCAAGAGATCCTATCGAGAGCGTCTCGAGACAACCCAGAAGAAGACCGGATTGAAAGATGCTTGTGTGGTCGGGCGCGCCGAGATCGGTGAAGTTCCGGTGGTCGTCGGGGTCAGTGATTCAAACTTCCTGATGGGCTCGATGGGGTCGGTCGTCGGAGAGAAGATTGCACGGAGTATCGAACTGGCTCGTGAAGAGAATCGCCCCTTCATCTTTGTCAGTGGTTCCGGCGGTGGAGCCAGGATGGATGAAGGGATGTTCTCCCTGATGCAGATGGCGAAGACATCTGCTGCGATTCAGAGATTGCATGAGGCGGGGGGGTTGTTCGTCAGCATATTGACCAATCCGACGATGGGTGGGGCGATGGCAAGTTTCGCCGCTCTCGGAGATGTGGTCATCGCTGAACCCAAGGCCTTGATCGGTTTTGCCGGACCGAACGTGATCAAGCAAACGATCAATGCTGACCTCCCATCCGGATTCCAGTCCTCCGAATTCAACCTCGAACATGGTTTCCTCGATCTGATCGTCGATCGCCAGGAGATGCGTGGGACCTTGATCCGCATTCTGGCTTATTTCTGCCAGGAAGCCTGAATCGACGACCCTCGACGATTTGGTTCTCAAGTCCTGACCGGTTCCTGTCGATCCATATGCCATAGCTCGGTTTTTCAGGCCGATATCGGTCACTGAAGAAGTGATGGTCAGAACGGACAGGAATCGCATGAAGCGAAATAGAATCCTCGTGATGGGGCAGGACCGGGATGCCGCCTATGCCATCCGAAATCTCTTTGAATTTGAACGCCACGATATCGATGTCTGTATCGAGCTCGACGTGGTTCGGGATGTGCTCGTGGAGCGTTCCTACAACTTGCTTCTCATCGATGCCAGGATCTGTCAGGGCGATGAGTTTGATCTGGTTGATTTCCAGCTTGATCGAGGACTGTCGGTGCCGCTGGTCGTCATCGGCGGAGAGAATACCGGATTACGGCGCAGCCTCCGTTCTCGTCAGGGTCTCGAGGTCATCCATGTCGATATCGATGGGGAACAATTGATCGAGACCGTCAATAACTGGAATCCCGAGCCGGATCCAGAAGCGGCAGTCTGACCACGCTGCGTCCTCCTTCTCACAGTGGTACGATGAACCTCCGGCGCATCTCGCGCTGCGGAGGTTGTCATGTCTCATCTACAGCGGTTTCGGGAACTCGAAGCCCAGGGCATCGATATTCTGGCTTTACTGGCCGGGGATCGTGCCCTCGATGACGAGCAACTGCAGGGGATTCTCGAAAACCTGGGTCCGCTGGGTCCCGAGTATCACAGCGATCTGATGGAACTACTGACTCACCGTCGCTTCGAACCGGAACAGGCTCAGGACCTGTGGCGGGGGATCATCCGCCACAAGAAGAAGCTGGAGAATCGCCTCGAAAGATCGGTGGGTGTCCGGGTTGCCGCGGCTGATTACCTGACCAATCGAAGACCCACCCTGCAGTCGCCACGCATCGTACCGCGCTCCGAGATGGATCAGCTGGTCTCTCAGGTCAGTCTCGACCCGCTAACCGGGCTGCTGAATCGGCGCTTCATCGACCAGACCTTACGTCTGGAGATGCAGAGAACTCGCCGCTATGGCGGCTTGTTCACGGTCTTGTTGATCGATCTCGATCACTTCAAGAAGATCAATGACGAACATGGCCACGTCGCAGGGGATGAAGCGCTGGTCGATGTTTCGAGGAGGATCCAGGCGGTTTCCCGCGAGACCGATATCCTCGGCCGCTGGGGTGGGGATGAGCTGCTCCTGATCTTGCCCCAGACCAGTGCCGACGATGCCCGGATCTTGACCGGCAGATTACGACACGACATTCGCCAGCGACCGCTGGTGTTTCACAACGGCGATCACTGCAATGCGACGATTTCCATCGGCATCGCCAGCTATCCCGATCATGGCCAGACCGTTCAGGAACTGCTGGAGTCAGCCAGCTCTGCGCTTCGAGCGGCGAAGACCGCCGGTCGCGATACCGAACGCGTTGCCGAGGCGGGAAAGACCGAGCCGCTGCGGGAGTTGCCAGAACGACGCTGGGGTGACTTCAACGATGACGATCCGGCATCGGATGGACGCGAAAGTGACCGCTAACGAGGCAGAGTGGTTCTGAGCTGCTCGGGAATCGCGTCTCGTCGAGCCCACATCTGACAGTACGGACCGACGTGAAGGAGCAGCCAGGCCGGGTCGGTTGCCAGCCGTCTGGTCAGAGCCAGTCGGTCCCGTTCCGCCGGCCGGAGAAGGACTGCGTTGGACAGCGCCAGTAATCGATCCTGCTCCTGGTTCGGTTCCTTCATGGCGCTCAGGTGGGATCGGAATGCATCGGCTCCATAGACGGTATTCCTCGAGTCGATGGTCGGTCTGAGCCGCCGGTGGGACGCGTGAATGACGGTGCTGCCAAACTCGTACTCACAGAAAACGACCCCCGTCACCTGCCACTGGTCGGTCAGGATCGTGATCGGTGATCGTGGCATCGTCTGCGACCAGCCGGTGCCCGTTTTTCTCCACTGGAAGCGGTCGTCATCGAAGCGAGCGGGATAGCCTTTGACGATCAGCATCAAGACGACGGCGGTGATCAGGATCGCTGCCCGGCGCCTCACCTTGTGCATCGTGTGGGGCCACTTTTGACACCAGTACGTCAGCCAGATTCCCAGCGGAGGACTGGCCAGTAGCATCGCCAGTGCGAAGTGGCGTTGTTGCAGCAAGGCCATGGTGATGGCGACCACGCTGGCCAGTCGTGCGGCGCGAGGGACCTCGCCTGATCTGAACTGAAGGCCGAGTCGGCAGACAGCGACCAGCCCCAGCATCAGCAACGGCACTCCGATCCAGAAGGTCAGGGTCTGACGGAACAGGACTGCTCCCATTTCACCGGAGAAGGGGCTGACCCATTCCATCACCTGGCTGGTGAAGACCGGGTCGAGGCCGAGCTGGAAGGGGAACAGATAGAGATCGAATCCGTGTGGTTGCAAGAAGGTGGAGCCGACACAACTGGCGAAGACCACCAGGCGCTGGCGCAAGCTAGCCTGATGTCCGTCGGGCCAGATCAACAGATCGAACAGCAGAAAGGCGATTCCCAGGATGAAGGAGGAATGAAAGTTTGCCCACAGCGCCATCACCACGACCGCCAGCCATAACAGCTGCGGCCGTGCTCTTCCGACAAGGCAGATCCACCACAGGCCCAGGACGCTACAGAGTCCCAGCAGGTGGGGGCGTAGCATCAATCGTCGACCCGCTACCAGCCACAACGGCACCAGCAACAACAGGCGTGCCACCGCAGGCACTCCCAGTATCCTGGCGATCCGGTCCTGCAACGCCCCGATGGTTGCTGCCAGTGCGGTTGCCAGCCACACCAGGCCGGGGGCTCCGGCGAGCTTGTAGGTGACCGCAAAGAGCAGTGCCGACAGCCATTCGTGAGCGATCCAGGGGCCGCCATGACCATTGGCCGAGAATGGATCGGTGGTGGGAACGACTCCCTGTTCGATGATCCAGTCACCGATCGCCAGATGCAGCGGAAGATCATTGTTGGCGAGCGGATGAAAGGCGATCACCGCAGGAATCAGCAGCGCAAAGAAGGTCACCCAGCGTTCGCCGGCGCGATTCAGTGCATCACCTTCGGAGGATTCGATCATCAACAGAGTGCTCTTTTCAGCGAGGCTGAATCGACGGTGGTGAAGGCGGTTCGGCTCGCTTCGGCATTCTGTACACAGGTCCTGATTCGTTTCAACAGAACTCTTGCTCTGGCCGGTCTCGATGCGGCACATCCGTGGCCCAAACAACGAAAATCACCAGGAACCCAACAGGGATCGGATCCGTTGCGACGGTGAGAGGGCCCCAGAATCCTGATTTTCCTCAGTTCCAAAGAGCCCCTCTCCACTGCGCTTCGATGAAAAGCAGGGGGGGAAATGTCTACAGTTCTTGTCACCATCTCGATGATCTTCGTTTCACTGCAGTTCCCCGGCCTGGGAGATGATGCGATTCCCCCTTACCTGAAGGCTCCAAAGGTTGTCCCTCAACTGAGCCGGAGTGACGGCGAAAAGCTACGATCACTCGCGGTTCTGATCGACCAGCAATCAGTTTTTCTCTCGCTGGTCGATCTCGATGAAATAGAGTTCCTCGAATCTCCCTGGGCCATCGTGACCCTGACGGATTTGCTCAAGAAAGATGTCCATCGCTGGTTGGCGCTGAAGATCTTGAGGGCCCTGGATCGACGGAGCGCCGCTGATCTGATCCAGTTCGGGGGGGAGAGACTGCATCGTCGTCTGCTTCAGTTCAAGAATGACCCGCACCGGGCCATCGTGCAGCGGGCTTACTCGATCCGTACCCGTATCGAGAAGCAACTGGCGGCCGCCGGGGCTCCCGATTCAGGGTTCCCGCCGTCGCTTCGGTTGCCGTCAGATCTCGCATCGTCGGGAAAAACCAGTGTGGTGACCGGCAACAAGGGCAGGGGAGGGGATACGGCTGCCGCACTGGCCATCGAGAAGCTCGGCAAGGGAATCGATCTGGTGTGTGCCATCGATGCCACCGGCAGCATGCATCCGTACCTGCCGAATTGCATCGAATCGGTGACCAAGCTGCAACAAATCCTGGCACCGTTACTCGGAGAGGTCCGCTGGGGATGTGTCGTGTATCGTGATCGGGTCGAAGGTGTATCCCCCCTTTCAAACAACTGGAATCGACTCAAATACAGCCTCGAGATGTTGCAGGCCAAAGGTGGTCAGGCACCCAATGAGCGAGTTGATCTGGCGCTGGCGGCAGCCTTTTCTTCGCGGATGGGCTGGAGTCGTGACCGGGTAGGTGCCGTCATCTTCTTTGCCGATGCCGCGCCACTTCAGGTCCATTCAAGGGCTCTCGGGCGAGCAACCTCCAGGTTGTTCCGAAAGTGGCCTCACCTCAGGGTACATGCGGTCTGTTTCGGTCATGCCACCGGTGTCGGCCCGACAGCGGAGTTCTGGCGCATGCTCACCGAAGCGTGCGGTGGTCGTTGTCTCGAACACCAACCGACCACCCGGATGGATCTGCAACTGCTGAGGCCGATCCTGATCAGTTTCTTTCCCGAACAGGAACGGCAGCAGATCGATCGTATCGTGAGCGTCATCGCCGCCGTCGAACGGTAGAGCCCCGCTGAAAACCGAGCGGTAGCGGTGCCCTCACCTCTGCGGAGAGTCGATGTCGGCGGGCTTCGCTGATCTCTCACCAGCCGACAGCCAACCCGGTGAGATGCCGAGACGAGGAAGGATCGGAATCTTGATGGCCGGTGGCCAGATACTGATCCCCGCCGTCAGTCCGATCAGGTGCACCTCGATCCCCTGCTTCAGTCCGAAACCGATGCCGAGATAGGGACTGTCCACCTCCAGGCCGTAGCCGGCCGAGGTGGTGCCGATCCGGAACCGATCGGGGTAGTCCTTACCGACCGCATTGTGATGGAGTTCCGCCTCTAACCCGGAGATCTCATCGATCAATGAGGCGATGAAGGTATTGGAGTTGGGACCGGGAATCGTATCGTACTCTCGGGTCCAGGGCTGGTAAGAGAAGAAGCCCCGGTCATAGCCGTCAAGGAAACCTTGCAAGTCTTTCGGGTCGAAGACGAGCTGATTCTCGAAGATGGATTGTCGATGGGTTTCGGCGAGGATCTGTGACATCAATACCTCTGCAGTACCACCTCGATAGATTGCGAGAACCGAAGTCTTGCCACCGAATCTGTCGTCGCTGTAGAACTTCTTGGCTGGAATCGTTTCGACCTCGACCCCGGTATACCGGTCAACTTCGAGCCTGATCCAACGATCCCATCCCTGTGGCTTGAGATCGATCCATGAATGATGGGCAAAATGAGCGTAGAAGGGGGTGCTGTCGGGAAGTGGCGCCGATTGGACCACGACCATCGCCTCGCAGTCGGTCTCGATCATCGACGGGCGGGGTGCGGCACAACCGCCAGGGAGCAAGATTCCACAGAGCAACCCGAGAGCAGCTGCTAGCTGTGTCCTCGCCCAGAATCGTTCTCGCATTATTATTTCCTGTCCTGAAGCTGTGCACCTGTGCATCATCGGTTCGACCCGGCACTGCTGCAAGCTTGTACGCACGGAATCTGAACAGGGATTCGGGGTCGATGGTCGAATCCGTTGGGCCCGGTAACTTGAGGAACTGCTAGGAGGAGACGATGAATGATATGGATCGTCCGGTGACGCTGCCGACCGCTAGTCAGGAGCGAATCGCCAGTCTCGATGTACTACGTGGTTTTGCGCTGCTGGGTATCCTGGTGATGAACATCCAGGCCTTCGCCATGCCGTTCTGTGCCTACCTGAACCCGACCTCTTTTGGCGAACAGGAGGGGATCAACCGCTGGGTGTGGGGATTCGGGCATGTTTTCTTCGACATGAAATTCATGGCGCTGTTCTCGATGTTGTTTGGAGCCGGCGTGCTGCTGTTTGCTGATCGTGTCGAGGCTCGGGGAGCCAAACCCGGCTGGTTGCACTATCGCCGCAGCTTCTGGTTGCTGATGTTCGGAATCCTGCATGCGCACCTGCTCTGGAGTGGCGATATTTTATTCAGCTATGCGATGTGTGCCTTTTTCGTCTACCCATTTCGACGGCGTTCCGCCCGGACTCTGTTGATCTGGGGTTTGCTATTTCTGATGTTTGGAACCGGGTTGTCATTGATGTTTGGGCTTACTTATGACCAGTGGGAACCGGAACAACAGAGCGGTCTTGTTGAGTTCTGGCAACCTGATCAGGCGACACTCGACAAGGAGATTGCGACCTACTCCGATGGATTTGCTTCCGGAATTGCCAGTAACAGTAAGGGTGCTTTTTTCGTCGAGACGTTCTTCTTTGTCATCAATATCCTGTGGCGGGTGATGGGAATGATGCTTCTGGGGATGGCGTTTTTCCGCTGCGGCATCCTCAGTGGAGAAAAGTCTGATTCTTGCTACAAACGTCTGCTGCTGGTGGGAGGCGTGGTCGGTCTGATTCTGGTCGGGGTTGGTGTCCAGCAGAACTTCGCCCACGATTACTCCATCGATTACAGCTTCTACCTCGGAACCTTGTGGAACTACTGGGGCAGTGTTGCGTTGGCCTTTGCGTACATAGGTCTGATCGTCGGTTGGAGCCGCGGCAACCTGTGGGCGGGGTTGCAACGTCGTCTTGCTGCGGTCGGCCAGATGGCCTTCACCAACTACATCCTGCACACCTTGATCGGTGTGACGATATTCCGGGTGCTCGGTGCCTTCGGCAGTTTTGAGCGCTGGCAACAGCTTGCGCTGGTGGTCGCCATCTGGTTGCTGCAACTGTGGCTGTCACCGATGTGGCTGGCGCGCTACCGCTTCGGCCCGCTCGAATGGCTGTGGCGCAGCCTCACCTACTGGAAGATCCAGCCGATGGGTCGGGGATGAGCAGTGACAGCAGCCTGGATCGCCACTGCTGTCAGTTGCTGCTGTCGCTTCAATCGCTGCCGGGGATCGACCGCGGGGCTGCCCGGCAAATCTTCGACAAATTTGAATCACTTCCGCAAGATTCCGGGCAATTGC